>NZMJ01000104.1 GCA_002692855.1 Maricaulis sp. | reverse complement strand
TTTCATCATTACGTAATTCATACACAGCAGGACTAGGATAAAATTATGGGATTTTTAAGAAAAATAGGAAGAAAAATAAAAAAGAAAGTTAATAAACTTTTTGGTGGTAAATTTGGTAAAATTATAGGAGGCATAGGATTGTCTATGATGTTCTTTGGTGGAGCACAAGCTTTATTTGATAAGTCGCCTTGGTGGGAAAAATTTTCAGAACGTTTAAAAAATACTAAATTATTTGGTAAAAATAATGTAGTTGATGCTACAACAGAAGCAGTTAATGTTCTTGAGGTTAATCCTGATGACCCTTTATCTGGTATAAGTAATGTAGCAGATGTAGCAGATAAATCTAAAAATAATATATTATCTTCTTTAAAAGAGAGTGAATTTATACCTGATGTTCTTACAGGTGCTGGTACTTCATTAGCAATTAGTGCAGTTCAAGGAGAACCAGAAGAACCATTTATTAGTGGTGGTATAGCTTCACAGCCACAAATGGAAGCTTCACAAAATGCATACTTAGCAGAAGTTCAAAATCAAATGCCTCAATATCAAGGCACTAACTTTCAAAATTTAAATCAAAGTTTATTTTATGGAACTTTAAGTCCAGATTATTTATTAGCACAAACAAGAATGGGATAATATTATGGCAATATCAGAAAAAGCAACAAAATTTATATCCGATAGTTTTGAAAGAGGCAGAGCTATTCCGGGACAAAGTTTAACTAACGCACCAGACCAACCTTATAACTGGGAAAAACCTGCAGAGTATACTAACCCTAGAGAAACTATGATGTATATCTTTGAACAACTTACAGTACCAGAAACAGTTACTAATATGTTACTATCATTAAGTAATGGTGTAGGTGTTATTGATGTTGCTTCTAGTGCTTTATATTCAGGATTTTTAGAAGGTAAATGGAATCCAGATTTAATGACACTAATGATGGAGCCGACTATGTTTATGATTATGGCTTTAGCAGAAAAAGCAGATATACCATATAAATTAGACTCTGCTGATGATGATGATGTTAAAGAAATGTCACCAGATAAACAAGTACAAACTTTAAAACAAGGTGTAAGTGAATTAGATAAAATTAAAAAACAAACAGTTAGTAGAGTTAATCCACAATCAGTTCCTGCAGAAGTTAGGCAAGTTATTGAACAAACTCAAATACCACAAAGTTTATTAGATAAAGTAAAGAAAGAAAAAAGTAATAGTTTATTAGCAAAAGAGGAATAAAATGTCAGATATTTTAAAAAGTTTATTAGATAAAAGTGCAGGTACACAAACAGGTGAGCTTATTGGAGCTTATCTATCTGGTAGAGATAAAAAAGATAATAAAGCTAGAAATGTTTTAATAGCATCTTTATTTTTTAATGCTAAAGAAGCTGCTATGCAAAGTAAAGTTTTAAAACAATTAAAAGATTTAGAAGAAGAACAAACTTTAGAAATACAAAATGCAGCTTATGCTTTTGATAAAGGTTTAGAAAAACAAAATCAATATGATGCAGTTCAAAAACAAGGAATAAATAATTACTATGATGCTTTAGCAGAAGATGCTTTTTATAATATAGAAAATCATAAAACTCAAAGAAGTTTTTATGATAATGAAGATAAAGGTTTAAGTGCAAAAGAAGCATGGAAAAGTGATTGGTCTAAAAATAAACACAATCAGTTTTTAGAAACTTATGATGCTGATGCTCCTAGATTAACTACTATAGAAAACTTTAACAAACCAATTAATGATTATTTTAAAGCTAAAAAAGAAAATATAGCAAGTCCTCAGAATATAAGTTTAGTACATAATGTTCTTGGTAAAATTGGTATTGGTAACAAACGTGATGAAGAAGTAGCAAAAGTTGAGTCTGGGTATCAAGGAGATATATTATCTTCTTCTAAAGATTTAGTTTCTGTTGTAGGTGCTTTAGGTACAAACTTTATACCAGCAGAAATTAAAAAGAAAGATATAAAAATAAGACCTGATAGTATTAGAGATTTATTAGTAGATGATTATGGTGAAGATATTACTGGTGATATACGTAATGAAGTTTTAAATAGATTTAATGCAAGAGCACCTGAAAATCAAACATATGGTGAATATGTAGCAATATCACAGGCAACAGTTAATGGTAGATTTTTAATTGCAGAGGAAAATAATATTAAAAAATATGCTGCTCAATATGATGCTTTTGCAAAGACAGAAGGTGGTATGACTAAAGAAAAAAATAGATTTATACGTGGTAAACTAGGATTATCAAGACCTAGTGATGATGTTTTAGATGCTAGTACAGAATATGCAAATTTAGTAGCTGACGTATTAGAATTATCAGGTGATGAAAGAACAGAGTTTATAGATAAAAAAATACCTGAGTTTGTTGAAACTACTGTAAATAGATTAGTAGGTGTTAGAAATGAAGATGATTTCTTTAATGAAGTTAGAGGCGATTATTTAATTCAATTAACAAATCAAATTTCGTCAGGAGCTGCACAAGATGCTATAAACAGAACTGCCATTACTAGAGAATTTACAACTAATTTACCTCCTAATTTACAAGGGATAATTGGTAGTGATGCTTTTGATTTCTTAAATGAAGTGACCTATGATTATGATAAAATACGAGAAGAAATAAATAGTAACAGTAACATTGGTAATCAATTAAAATTATTACAAGAAGAACAATATAAATCAAATGCTAATACTATATTAGAATCTTTATTATATTACTCAGCAAATTATAAAGAAAAATTAAAATCTAAAGAAGAACTGCCACCCGGTTTTACTACTAGTACTCTATTTACTGGTAACCCTAGTAATCTTTCTTAATATTTTAAATAACTTAAATGCCATCTAGATTTGAACAATATAAACAAAGTGAATCTCAGAAAAGAGAGCTACAGTCTGATTTAGCAGAACTAAAAAATCTTTATAATTCATACGAGTCTTTTTATAATACATATACCTTTGACGAGTTTCTCGAATACTCAACTAGAAATTCTTCTAACCCATTAGATTCTAGTATACTTACATATCTAAAAGAAAAAGAAAACGAAGACAAAGTTTTAAAAGAATTTAGAAAGACTACTGTGCCTTGGTTATCGGAAACTATTGGTGGTGGATTATCTGCAGCTAGAAGTATTTCATTACCAATAATGAGTAAACTTCCCACATCTCCAGTAGCAAAAACTTTAAATGTATTAGCTCCTAATGAACAAGAAATACGAAGAGGAACTGATAGAGCTTTTAGAAACGTAGGTGAAGCTGTTGGCTTTGGTGATATATGGGATGAAAAAACAGATGAAAAAACTGGTAAAAAATATTATGAAATACAACAACCTGAAACAACAGCAGGTCAAATTTTAAAACCTGTTGGTGAATACGTAAGTGCGTTAGCTGTTACAAGAAATCCTAGTTCTTTATTTTCTAAGACTGCATCAACAGTAACAAAACGAAAAGTAGGTAGACCATCCAAAGCTGATGTGGCTAAAGCAGCTAGAGCAGAATCAACGGAAAAATTATTAGGTGTTGGTAAAACATTAGCAAGAGCAGAAGGTGCTGCTCAAGTTGCTTTTGCTGATGACCCTGAGTTTGTTTATGTTGCATCAGCCCTAAGTAATTACATTGGTAATGATGATAATATGTTAAGTGATGTTTTAAATTATTTAGATGTTGATGAACAAAGCCCAGAAGCAGCACGTAGATTAAGTTTATTATTAGATGGTTTAGTGTTCTCAGGTGTAGTGTCTACTGGTATTGGTGCTTTTAAACTAACTAAAGAAGGCATATTAAAAATATTAAACTCTGTTAAAAATTCTTCACAATCTCAAAAAGAAAGTTTTAAGTCACTAATACAAGGTGGAGCTAAAACTAAATCAGCAAGACAAAAAGATGTTCCAGAAGTTCCAATTATTAGAGATATTAGTAATGAAAACATATTAAAATTTGGTACTGACAGTTTAGTTTATAGAGGTTTAAATAGTGGGTACAAAGGAGTGCAAAGATTTTATCAAAATTTTTTAACAACAAGTGGAATGTATTCAGAAGACATGTTTAAGATGTTAAAAAGTGCAGACTATAATAAAATAGGGTGGTCAAAAAGAGCTTCTGAAATACATGCTAAGTTAGTAACATCTATTGCTAAAGCTGCTAAGACTTCTAAATTTTCTAAAGATGAAATAGATGAAAGATTATTTGATTATTTAAAAGGTAAGAAAACTCTTAACAGTTTACCAAAGAATCCAGAGTTAAGACAGTTTGCAAAATTAGCAAAAGATGAAATTACTAATTTAAGTCAAATGTTGTTAAAAACTAAATACATACCTAGTAATATTAAAAAAATAGCAGAAGAAAACATTGGTTCTTATTTAAGAAAAACTTATCAGTTTTATGAAGATAAAAACTGGAGACCTTCACAAGAAGTTATAGATGATGTTACTAACACTATTGCAGAAAGTATTAGAAAGACTAAAGGTACTAAAAATGTAACTCCAGCTCAATTAACACAGGCTAGACAAGTAGTAAATGATATTCTTAATAGAGATACTAAAAATTATAATAATGTTATATCACACTTAAATGGTGTCTTTGGTACTAAAAAGAATGAAATAGTTTTTCAACAAAGAAAAAACATAGCACCAGCAATACAGAAGTTACTAGGTGGTGAAGAAGTTGATGCTTCACTAGCAGTATTTAGAACTTTAGATACTTTAGGAACACAACTTACTAACTATAAATTATATGATGATTTATATAATAGAGGTATAGGTAAATGGTTTTTTAAAGAGACTGGTAAGTTTTCTAAAGCTCCTGATGATGCTTTAAAAGCTGGTAAAATATCAGGCGAACAATTTTTACAGTTAGATGGTTTAAGAACAACCCCAGAAATTGCAGAATATTTTAATACTATTGCAAGTAAAAAAGGACCTTTAGATAGTTTATCAAAAGTTTACAGTTATTTTTTAGCTGCTAAAGGTGCTTCACAAGCTGCAGCTACAGTATTTAATTCATTAACTCACGTAAGAAATACAATAGGTGGTAGTATTATTTTAATGAGAAATGGTATAAATCCATTTAGTGAAGAAACTGTTAAGTCTGCTCAGATTTTAAGTAATGATTTGTTTACTATGGATGCTACTAAAAAAAATAAAGCACTATCTGATTTATATGAAGAGTATCAAAGACTAGGATTAGTCAATCAGAATGTAAGAGTAGGTGAGTTTAAAAATCTTATAAATGATTTTATTAGGAACGAGAATAAAAATTTATATTCCTACACTAGTAATGTATTTAAAAAAGCAGCTAATAAAGCTACTTCTGTATATGTAGCAGAAGATGATTTGTGGAGAATTGTAGCTTATAATAAAGAACTAAACACACTTAAAAAAGCTTACCCTGATTTAGCTAGAAGAAACTTACAAGATTTAAAACAAGAAGCTGCAAACATAGTTAGAGATACTATGCCTACATATGATTTAATAGCTCCGGGATTACAAAGATTAAGACAGCTTCCTATTGGTAACTTCTTTTCATTTACTGCTGAACAGTTCCGTAATAACTATAATACTTTTATGAGAGCTGGACAAGAGTTAAGGTCTGGTAATAAAGTTATTCAAGATAGAGGTATGAATAGATTAGCCTCTCAAATTACAACAAATTATTTAGGTGCAAAAGGAATAGAAGATTTTAGTAAATTAATATTTGGAATTTCAGATGAAGATGAAAGAGCTGTTAGAAATTTAAATCTTGCTCCTTGGTCAAAGAATAGTTCTTTATTATTTAGTAGAGATAAAGATGGAAATATACAATATATAGATTTAACTTATACTGACCCTTCTGCTCCGGTTACTGATAACTTTAGAAACATTATAAATATTATAACTGACCCGACAGAAAATATGAAAACTGTTGATAGAAATATTTTTGTAAATATGATAGAAGGTTTAGAATTTTTCTTAAGACCTTTTGTTTCTGAAGCATTATTAACAGAAGCAATAGCAGATGTTACTATAAGAGGAGGTAGAACTAAAGAAGGTTTTAGAGTAAGACCTATTAATCCTTTTACTAAAGAGCCTATGATATGGTTAGAAAGCCCTGAGAATCAAAGACAGTTTGGTGAAAATTTTAATACTTCAATAGCTCATATTTTAGAAACTGTATTGCCTAGAGAAGTAACAGATATTGGTAGCTTAGTAGGTGGTAAAAAAGCTCAAAGAATAGAAGAAGGTCAAACTACATTACAAAGAGAATTACTAGGAAAACTTACAGGTCAACGTTTAGTTACTATAACTCCAGATAAAATTGAAAGAGATTTTTCTTTTAAATTATCAGATTTAAACAGAAAACGTAAAGAAATACAAAAAAAACTTAAAGATGAGTTTTTAGGTTTTACAGGTAGTGTAAGTAGAAAATTTGTACCTAAAGAGTTAAGACCAGCTTTACCATTCTTATCAGCAGCAGTGCCTTTTATGGTGCCAGCTACCGGTATTTTTGCAGGGCCTCTTGGTCGAGCTCTTTTATCATCAGGGTCAAATCTATTAGCTCAAGGATTATCAGATCCAGAGGCAGAAGATTTAAATTTATTATCGGCTGCAATAGCTGGTGCGACTGGAGCATTAAGTTCACCAGAAGTATCTGGTAGTATGAGAGCTGGTATAGACACAGGCACTACAGCTAGAGAAGCAGGTATTATGAGTCAAGCAGGGAGAACTGCAGTAGAGCCATCAATAGGATTTATGCAAGGTGCAGAAAATATTGGTAGAGAAGGTATAGCATC
>NZMJ01000134.1 GCA_002692855.1 Maricaulis sp. | reverse complement strand
GGCGGTCACCGACAAGCCGCCGTCGCCGGGCGCCACGCGGACCTCCACCTTGGACAGGGCGAGCGGATGGCAGAGTGGGATCAGGTCGCTGGTCTTCTTGGCGGCCATGATGCCGGCGATCTCGGCGGTGGCCCGCACATCGCCCTTCTTGGCGTCGCCGGACAGGGCGAGCGCCAGGGTCTCCGGCGTCATGCGCACGAAGCCCTCGGCCACAGCCTCCCGGGCGGTGACCGCCTTGGCCGAGACATCGACCATGTGGGCGCGGCCGGTCTCATCGATATGGGTCAGACCGCTCATCGCTCCATCAGCCGGGGCATGAGGTCGACCATGTTGCAGGGGCCATGGCGGCTGTCGAGCTGGGCGGAAATCACCTTGTCCCAACCGTCCTTCACCGCCCCGTTGGAGCCGGGCAGGCAGAAGACGAAGACCCCGCCCATGATGCCGGCGGTGGCGCGGCTCTGCAGGGTGGACAGGCCCACCGTCTGGTAGCTGACCATGTGAAAGACCACCGAAAACCCGTCCAGGGTCTTATCGAACAGGGGCTGCAGGGCCTCGGGCGTCACGTCGCGGCCGGTGATGCCGGTGCCGCCGGTGGTGATCACCGCGTCCACCTCGCCTGAGGCCACCCAGGCCTTCACCTGGCTGCGGATCGCCTCGACCTCGTCGCGGACGCCCGGGCAGGTATCCTCGCGCACATCCCGCGTCTGGATCATCGCGTCGAGCCGGGCATGGACCACCGCTTGCTGTCCGAAACCACTGCGATAGTTCCGGTCGACCGCTTCAGGCGCAACGCCCTGCTCGCGCAGCCGCGCGGCGAACGCCGCCCCGTCGAACGTGTCATAGGCGATCGCGTGCACCGCCTGCGCATCGGTCGTGAAGAAGGCGCTGCGGTAGCGCCAGAGACACCCTTCCGGATTGTCGCCATAGCCGGCGCTGACCGGGCAGACCCATTCGAACGCGAACAGGTTGCCATGCGGGATCCACCAGCTGACGGCTTCGTAGCGCGGTCCGTCGAGTTCCGTGCGCCAAGCGGTTTCGTCCGAGCTGTATCCGGGCAGGCGAAGCGCCTCATAGGCGGCCTCGCGCCGCGTGACTGTCTCGCCGCGCACCCAGAAGAGATAGGCGTACCAGAGCGAATCCGTCGCATAGCCCTCATAGCTTTCCGGCAGGCCCGGCGGCGGACCGGGCGGGGGTGGCGGCACGCTGGCCGACGCGGCGGTGGAGAGCGCCAGACCCAGAGCGCTCACGGCGAGCAGAGCATGTTTCATTAAAACCCCCTGTGCTGGCACCAAGGCTAGGCAGAGGGACGAAACCGATCAAACGAAAACGGAGAAGACCGGCTGCGACGGGTCACTCCGCACCACATTCGCGCAATGGGCGGTGGAGCGTGGCGGACAGATTGCGCAGCAGGGCATTCTCGCGACCTTCAATCAGGACAAGCCCGGTCGGCTGAAAGGCGGGGCCGAGACTGAATTCGAGCCGGCGATACTGCCGGTCATAAAGGTCGGCCTGCGGCGATGACCCCATCCAGACCTCGTAAGCCTCCGGATCAGGACCAATCCGCAGCGTGCCCAGGGTTTCGGAGATGGCCGGGCAATCGCGTCCGAGCCTGGTGAATATGTCATGGCCAGTGACGGGCCGGACCAACGCGGGATCGGTCAGCGGCGCTTGCAATGCGGAATGGCGGTATTGCCAGTCGCAGCTGCCGCGTCCCGGAGCGACCGGATCGGGGTCGCAGACGCGGTCGATGGCGATCAGGGTTCCGCCCGCCGTCTCGTGCCCGGCGACGTAATAGAAAACCGCCGTCCCGGCATAACCGAAGACTTCACCAGCCGATGGCGTATCGGACAGGTCTGGAAGCCGCGCGGCGTCGAAGACCGCTATCGCGGCTTCGTCCTCAGGACTGGCCGCAAAGCCGGGGTCCGACTGGCTGAATGCCGCAGCGGACACGATAGTGGCGGCTATCAGAGCTGTCAGTGGCGCGCGTGTCATGGCCGAACCCCCTGTGGCAACCTGTCGGAATGGCGCGCAAAAGAAAAGGCCGGCCCCGAACGGGACCGGCCTTGAACTTTCGTGTGAGACGAAGGCTTAGGCGGCTTCGGCAGCCAGCTCCTCGGCCTTCTTCACTGCGTCCTCGATGGTGCCGACCATGTAGAAGGCCGGTTCCGGCAGGTGGTCATACTCACCGTCGCACAGCGCCTTGAAGCTGCGGACCGTGTCGGCGACCGGTACCTGGATGCCCGGCGAGCCGGTGAAGACCTGGGCAACGTCGAAGGGCTGCGACAGGAAGCGTTCGATCTTCCGGGCGCGGGCCACGATCAGCTTGTCCTCTTCCGACAGCTCGTCCATGCCCAGGATGGCGATGATGTCCTGCAGCGCCTTGTAACGCTGGAGGATTTCCTGAACGCGGCGGGCGGTCTGGTAATGCTCCTCTCCGACGATGCGCGGATCGAGGATCCGCGAGGTCGAGTCGAGCGGGTCCACGGCCGGATAGATGCCCTTTTCCGAGATCGAGCGCGACAGAACGGTCGTGGCGTCGAGGTGGGAGAAGGTCGTGGCCGGAGCCGGGTCGGTCAGGTCGTCAGCCGGCACGTAAACGGCCTGCACGGAGGTGATCGAACCCTTCTTGGTCGAGGTGATGCGCTCTTGCAGCGCGCCCATGTCGGTCGACAGGGTCGGCTGGTAACCCACCGCCGAAGGAATACGACCGAGCAGGGCCGACACTTCGGCACCCGCCTGGGTGAAGCGGAAGATGTTGTCGACGAAGAACAGGACGTCCTTGCCTTCCTCGTCGCGGAAATATTCAGCCTGGGCCAGACCCGAGAGGGCAACGCGGGCACGCGCACCCGGCGGCTCGTTCATCTGGCCGAACACCAGCGCCGAGCGCGACCCTTCGGCCGAACCATTGTTTTTCTTCGGGTCGACGTTCACGCCGGACTCGATCATCTCGTGATAGAGGTCGTTACCTTCGCGGGTCCGCTCACCGACACCGGCGAACACCGAGTAGCCGCCGAACATCTTGGCGATGTTGTTGATCAGCTCCTGGATCAGAACCGTCTTGCCCACGCCGGCGCCGCCGAACAGGCCGATCTTGCCGCCCTTGGCGTAGGGGCACAGCAGGTCGACGACCTTGATGCCCGTCGGCAGGATTTCAGCTTCGGTGGCCTGTTCGTCGAAGGCCGGAGCCGAACGGTGGATCGGCGCGCGCGAAGTGTGCTCGATCGGGCCGTTCTCGTCGATCGGGTCACCGGTCACGTTCATGATGCGGCCGAGCGTGCCCGGGCCGACCGGAACCGTGATCGGGCCGCCCATGTCGGCAACCACGGTGCCGCGCTGCAGGCCTTCGGTCGCGTCCATCGCGATCGTGCGAACCGTGTTCTCGCCGAGGTGCTGGGCCACTTCGAGCACGAGCTTCTGACCGTTGTTTTCGGTCTCGAGCGCGTTCTGGATATCCGGCAGCTTGCCATCGAATTCCACGTCGACGACAGCGCCCGTGATCTGGACGATGCGGCCCTTGCCTTGTGATTTCGCCATCTCGGTCATTCCTTCTGAAGGATCAGCTCTACAGCGCTTCGGCGCCGGAGATGATCTCGGTAAGTTCGGTAGTAATCTTGGCCTGGCGCGTACGGTTGTAGACCAGGTTCAGCTTGTCGATCAGCTCGCCCGCATTGCGCGTGGCATTGTCCATCGCGGCCATGCGCGCGCCCATCTCGCCGGCTGCGTTTTCCAGCAGCGACGACAGGATCACGGTGTCGACATAACGCGGCAGCAGCACGTCGAGGATGGCTTCCTCGTCCGGCTCGTATTCATAGACGGCGCCGCCGAGGTCCGGACGGGCAACATCTTCGGGAATCGCGTCCATCGCCGGGATCAGCGTCTGCGCCCGCGGCTTCTGCGAGATCACGGACACGAATTCCGACGAGATCACTTCCAGCGTATCGAATGCGCCCGCGGCAAACTGGTCACGGACCCATTGGCCGACGATGGCCGCCTTGGGTGCGCCGACATCCTTGCCGCCGCCCAGGTCGAAGCGCTGCACGATCAGGTCGGCATACAGGCGCTTGAGGGCGTCTGCGCCCTTCTTGCCGACAGCGGCGATCTTCACCGTCTTGCCGTCACGCTGCAGCTTCACGATCCGCTCGCGCGCCTTGCGGGCGATATTCGTGTTGAAGCCGCCGCAAAGTCCGCGGTCGGCCGTCATCACGAGCAGCATGTGGACGTCGTCCTTGCCCGTACCGACCAGCAGCGGCGATGCGCCCGGCGCGTCCTTCAGCGAGGTCGACAGATTGGCCATCACCGCCGCCATGCGTTCCGCATACGGGCGGGCAGCCTGCGCAGCATCCTGCGCACGGCGCAGCTTGGCCGCTGCGACCATCTGCATCGCCTTCGTGATCTTCTGCGTGGATTTCACGCTCGCGATCCGGCTGCGAAGTTCCTTGAGGCTCGCCATTCGGCTCTCCTGACCCGGGCCCCGCCCTTAACCGAAGTTCGCGGTGAAGGTTTCGATGAGGGCTTTCAGCTTCGCTTCGTTGGCGTCGCTCAGCTTCTTTTCCTCGCGAATCGCCTTCAGCAGTGCAGCATGCTCGCTGTGCAGGTGACGCAGCAGCTCGTCCTCATAGCGGCCGACATCGGACACGTTGAGCTTGTCGAGATAACCCCGCGTACCGGCATAGATCACGCAGACCTGCTCTTCCATCGCCAGCGGCGAGAATTGCGGCTGCTTGAGAAGCTCGGTCAGGCGCGCACCGCGGTTCAGCAGGCGCTGCGTCGCAGCATCAAGGTCGGAACCGAACTGTGCGAAAGCCGCCATCTCGCGGTACTGCGCGAGCTCGCCCTTCATCTTGCCGGCCACCGACTTCATCGCCTTCGTCTGGGCAGACGAGCCCACGCGCGACACGGACAGACCGACGTTCACGGCCGGACGGATGCCCTGGAAGAACAGGTCCGTCTCAAGGAAGATCTGGCCGTCGGTGATCGAGATCACGTTGGTCGGGATGTAGGCCGAGACGTCATTGGCCTGGGTTTCGATGACCGGCAGAGCCGTCAGCGAGCCCGAACCATTGTCGGCGTTCAGCTTGGCCGCACGTTCCAGCAGGCGGGAGTGCAGGTAGAAGACGTCGCCCGGATAGGCTTCGCGGCCCGGCGGGCGGCGCAGCAGCAGGGACATCTGGCGGTACGCCACGGCCTGCTTGGACAGGTCATCATAGACGATGAGGGCGTGCATGCCGTTGTCACGGAAGTATTCGCCCATGGCACAGCCGGTGAACGGCGCCAGGAACTGCATCGGGGCCGGATCGGAAGCCGTCGCGGCGACAACGATGGTGTAGTCGAGCGCGCCGTTCTCCTCGAGCGTCTTCACGATCTGGGCGACCGTCGAACGCTTCTGGCCAACCGCGACGTAGATACAATAGAGCTTCTGGCTCTCGTCGCCCGACTCGTTGATCTGTTTCTGGTTCAGGATGGTGTCGATGCAGATCGCGGTCTTGCCGGTCTGACGGTCACCAATGACCAGTTCGCGCTGGCCTCGGCCAACCGGGATCATGGCGTCGATCGCCTTGATGCCCGTTGCCATCGGCTCGTGAACGGATTGCCGGGGAATGATGCCCGGGGCCTTCACGTCGACGCGGCGGCGTTCGGCGACATCGGTCAGCGGACCCTTGCCGTCGATCGGCTCGCCCAGCCCGTCGACGACGCGGCCGAGAAGGCCCTTGCCCACGGAGGTGTCAACGATCGAGCCCAGGCGCTTGACGGTGTCGCCTTCCTTGATGCCCCGGTCGTCGCCGAAGATCACGCAGCCGACATTGTCGCGTTCGAGGTTGAGGGCCATGCCCTTCACCCCGCCCGGGAATTCGACCAGCTCGCCGGCACGGACCTCGTCGAGGCCGTAGACGCGCGCAATACCGTCACCGACGGACAGCACGCTGCCGACGTCCGAGACTTTCGCCTCGGCGCCGTAATTCTTGATTTGCTCTTTCAGGATCGCGGAAATTTCCGCGGCGCGGATGTCCATGGCGGTCTAAGCCTCTTTCATCGCTGTGCGTAGTCCATCCAGCTTCGTGCGGAGGGACGAATCGAACATGCGGGAGCCGACCTGAACGATCAGCCCACCCAAAACGGCCGGATCGGTTTCGGTCCGGATCTCAACGTCACGCCCGAGGGCGCGTTTCAGTGACGCCTTGAGAGCGTCAATTTCCTTGTCTGTCAGCTTGGTCGCGCTGGTGACATGCGCTTCGCTGATGCCGCGTTCGGCAGCGGCCAGCGCTGCGAAACCGCGCGCCAGGTCGCCGATCAGGCCGGCGCGTCCGTTGCGGGCCATCACACCCAGCGTGTTGCGGGTCAGGGCGTGGAAACCGGCCTTGTCGCCAATCGCTTCGAGCGATGCGGCCTTGCCTTCGGCTTCGTAGAGCGGGCTGGCGAGCGCCTTGCCGAGCGTATCGTCTTCGCCAAGCGCGGCCAGGAGGCCGTTCAGATCGGCTTCAACGGCATCAATGGCCTTGGCGTCCTTCGCCAGGTCGAAGAGGGCGGTCGCGTAGCGTTCCGCTGCACCGTCGATTTTTGCCATCTTTCCGCTCATCGAACCCGTGCCGTGCTCGCTGCCTTGGATCGCGCTGTTGCAGGTCTCGAAAGGGACTGCACAAGCGCTTGAAACTTCGGTGATTTTTTTGACGACCCGACCGCTGGAAAAACGGCCTTTTCATCAAATCGGCGCCGCTCTAGCACAGGGGGGAGAGGGCGGCAACCTCAACCGGCTGCACCAATCCCGCTCCACCTGCATGGCTGACATGACCCGTCGCATACGGCAGCTTGTGCGTTCGGCAGGACGGGAGCGCGCGTGCACGACGTCATCGTCATCGGACTGGGCGCGATGGGAAGCGCCGCCGCCTGGCAGCTGGCCCGGCGCGGGGCGCGCGTGCTCGGCCTCGAGCAATTTGGCGAGGGCCACGACCGGGGCTCCAGTCATGGCCGCACGCGCGTCATCCGGCGGGTCTATTCGGAAGGTGAAGTCTACATGCCGCTCCTCAATCGTGCCTACGCGCTTTGGGCGGCGATGGAGCGCGAGAGCGGCGAAACCCTTCTGGTCCGGACCGGCGGTCTCGATATCGCACCCCGCGACGCTGCATCGCTTGCGAATGCGCACGCTTGCGCCGTTTCAGGGGACGTGGCCCATGAAGTGCTGGATGCCGCGACCGTGCGGCTGCGCCATCCGGAAATTTCCCTGCCCGACGGGTTCGCAGCCGTGTACGCGCCGGACTCCGGCCAGCTGCGCTCCGATCACGCCAATACCTGGATGCGCACGGCAGCCCGGTCAGCAGGTGCGCTGCTGCGTTTCGGGACGCCGGTCACGGGCTGGCGCAAGCACGGTACCCATATCGAGGTCGACACGGCCGCCGGTACCGAATCGGCGCACCGGCTGGTCATCGCGGCGGGCGCCTGGGCCGGGACTTTGCTGCCTGAGATCGACCCCGCCTTGACGGTCGAGCGACAGGTCGTCGGCTGGTTTGAAAGCGTCGATGGCCGATCCTTCGACGACACCCCTGTCTTCCAGGTCGAGCCCGGCGACCGGGGGCGCTTCTACATCCAGCCGGGGCGTGGTGGGGAATCCACCAAGATCGGTCTCTATGGCCATCTGGGGGAGCGAGGGCCGGAAATGCGCGCCGGGCGTCCTCCCGATGCCGCAGACGAGGCGGCTCTGCGGGCCGGCCTGGCGCGCTGGCTACCGGCTGCCAATGGGCGGCTGGAGCACATGGAGCAATGCCGGTTCACCCGGACCACGGACGACCGCTTCATCATCGGGACATGGCCCGGCGATGATGCCGTCACGCTGGTCTCACCGTGTTCCGGTCACGGGTTCAAGTTTGCGCCCGCCATCGGCGAAGCGGCAGCGCAGCTGGCCCTGGGCGAATCGACGACGGTCGATCTGTCACCCTTCGCCGTGGCCCGTTTTCTTTAGCGCCGCATCCTTCGTGCGTTCGCGGCGGTAGAGAATGTTGAACACCTCGACCAGCAGCGAGAAGGCGATCGCGAAGTAGATGTAGCCGCGCGGAATGTGGAAACCGAGCCCGTCGGCGATCAGCGCGGCGCCGATCAGCAATAGGAAGCTCAGCGCCAGCATCTTCGTCGTCGGGTGACGGCGAATGAAATTGCCGACCGTTTCCGCCGCCAGCAGCATCACCCCGATGGCGATGACCACTGCGGTGATCATCACCGGCAGAACATCGGTCATGCCGACGGCCGTGATGATCGAGTCGAGCGAGAACACCGCATCGATCACCGCGATCTGCGCCACGGCCGCGACGAAGGATTTCTGGACGACATTCCCGTCGCCATGCTCCTCGCCCTCGATATTCTCGTGAATCTCGAACGTGCCTTTCGCGAGCAGGAACAGGCCGCCGCCGATCAGGATCACGTCACGAATCGAAAAGGCGTGCCCGAAAAGGGTGAATAGGGACGCCTCGAGATGGGTGATCCACACCAGCGAGAACAGCAGGATGATCCGCATTCCCAGCGCCAGGCCAAGCCCGAGCCGGCGCGCTGATGCACGCTGGTGCGCGGGCAGCTTGTCGGCGATCACTGCGATGAAGACGACGTTGTCGATGCCAAGAACGATTTCGAGGAAGGTCAGGGTGGCCAGGGCCATCCAGATTTCCGGCGAGGTCAGGGCTTCGATCATGGTCGTGCGTCTCCGGTAAGGCGATCAGATGAAACTGTAGGGTTCGACGTCAAATGTCACGCGCACGGACGGGGGCTGCTTCACCCGCGCGCGCCATACCGTCAGATAAGCGGACAGATCGACACTTCGTTCCGCCCGGACCAGCAATCGGCGGCGCCAGCGACCGCGAATCACGCCGTAGCGCGGTTCGGCCGGCCCCCAGATGGTGACCCCGTCCGCCAGCGGCGCATTGCGGGCCACCTCGGCGGCGGCGCGTTCGACCTTTTCCAGCGACTGGGCGGAAATCATCACCGAGGCCAGTCGCCCGAATGGCGGCAGGCCGAGCATTTCGCGCGAGGCCCGCTCGACATCGAGAAACGCATTGCGGTCCCCGGCGACAAGGGCGGCAATGGCCTCGTGGTCCGGGTCGTGGGTCTGAAGGATCGCCTTGCCAGGCTTGTCGGCGCGCCCGGCCCGGCCCGCGACCTGCACCAGCGTCTGGTAGGTCCGCTCCCCGGCGCGCGGATCACCGCCTGACAGGCCGAGGTCCGCATCGACCACACCGACCAGCGTCAGGTGCGGGAAGTTGTGGCCCTTCGCCGCGATCTGGGTCCCGACGAGAATGTCGATCTCGCCGCGCTCCATCCGGTCGACCAGCGCCCGGATCGCATCCGCACCGCCCGACATGTCCGACGAGAACAATTCGATGCGGGCATCGGGGAAATGCGCCCGCGCCTCCTCCTCGACCCGCTCGACACCCGGCCCGACGCTGGTCAGCGAATCGCGGGCGCCGCAATTCGGGCAGACATCGGGTTTCGGCATCGAGAACCCGGTCAGATGGCAGACCAGCATGCCGGTGAAGCGATGCTCGACCAGCATCGTGTCGGTATCAGGCGCGGTCATCCGGTGCCCGCAATCGCGGCAGAGCACCAGCGGTGCGTAGCCGCGCCGGTTGAGGAAGAGCAGCACCTGCTCGCCAGCTGCCAGCGTTTCGCGCATCGCCGTGACCAGCGGGTCGGACAGCCAGCGCCCGGCGGGCGGTGCATGCTGACGCAGATCAACGGTCTCGATGGACGGCAGGACCGCCGTGCCGACCCGCGCGGGCAGCGGCACATGCACATAGCGACCGGCGCGCGCATTCACGAGGCTCTCCAGCGATGGTGTCGCCGATGCCAGCACCACGGCAGCACCATCGATCTTGGCGCGCGCCACCGCCAGGTCACGGGCCTGATAAATCAGCCCGTCGGACTGCTTGTAAGTGGGGTCATGTTCCTCATCGACGATGGCGAGGCGCAGATTGCGGAAAGGCAGAAGGACGCTCGACCGCGCGCCGATCACGATCCGGGCGCGGCCCTCATTGATCTCGCGCCACACCCGGCGGCGCTCCTTGGGAGGCAGGCCGGAATGCCAGACGGCCGGCGCGGCGCCGAACCGGTCCTCGAACCGCTTCAGGATGGATTGCGTCAGGGCGATTTCCGGCAGCAGGACAAGGATTTGCCCGTTGGCCGCGCTTTGGAGCGCCTCGGCGATGGCCTCGAAATAGACCTCCGTCTTTCCCGATCCGGTGACGCCGTCCAGCAGCGCGCATTGAAAGCCGCCGGCCCGCACCAGCCGGCGCAGCGTGTCGGCGGCCCCGGCCTGCAATTCCGACAGGGTCAGTCCCGTCCGGCCGGCATCCGGTTCGGGAAAGGGCGGGTCGACCGGCAAGGCAAAACTCTCGAGCCCGCCGGCATCGACCAGCCCCTTGACCACGCCCGAACTGACCCCCGCCTCACGCGCGATCTCAGCAGCGGTTGGTGCCTCGAGCGCCTGCATCGCGTCGAGCACCTTCTCGCGCGCCGGTGTCATTCGGGCAGGCGGCCTTCCGGTCAGGCGGTAGACCGTGTCGGTCGGCGACGGCATCAGCGAGTCTTCACCGCGCAATATCGTGCGAAGGATCAACCCCGGCGGCTGCACCAGGTAGCGCGAAGCCCAGTCGACAAAGCGCACCGTCGTGTGGCTGAGTCCTGCCGCATCATACCGGTCGGCGACCGACTTCAACGCCCGCTCGCCCTTGTCCTGCTTGAGATCCCAAACCACGCCCCTTGCCATGCGATTGCCCAGCGGGGCGGTCACGTGATCCCCGATCGACAAATCCATGCCTTCCGGCACGGCATAGTCGAAGGCTTCCGGCAGCGGCAGCGGAAACAGGATCGACGCGCAAATCTTCAGCGTGGGCAAGGGTTCAAAATCCGGTGGAGCGACTCGCAGCCCCCACTGTAACGCGCCCCGTCTCCGGTTCGAACTTTTTCAGCCGCGTTAGGGGAATCCCAACCGCCGCGCGCTAGCTTTGGCACACAACAATCGGAAAACCGATGGTGGGGTAAATGGAAGCGAACTGGAACGCGCGCGGGGCCTCCGCGCCCGGCGAGACGGATATGGCTGCCCTTCGGCGCGCACTCATGGACAACCCCGACTGGGTCCGGTCCGACACCGAACTGATGACCCGGCTGGCCGGCCCTTCGGGCGATGGCAATGTCGTCGACTTCAATGCCGTGGTGCGTGACCGCCTGCTGGCGGAAAACCGGCGGCTCAAGGCAACGCGCGAATACATGGCTGAAACGGCCCGCGCCAATCTTGCCCTGATGGGCCGCACCCAGGTCGCAGCGTTGTCGCTGATGGACTGCACCGACCTGGTGGCCCTCGACACGGCTTTGGCGACCACCTTGCCGGTCGCGCTCGGGGTCGATGCGCTAACGGTTCTCTCCGAAGGCGTCACACCCCTTTCAAGCGCCCTTGCGCTGCGTCCATGCGCGCCCGGTCTGGGTGACCGCCTTTTGGGCGAGGACAATGATTTTACCGGCCCGGTCAACGCCGGCACTTCCCAGGCTGTCTTCGGGCGAACCCTAGCCAGCCAGGCACTCGCACGTCTCGATCTCGAAGGCGTGCCGGGCATCCTCGCCCTCGGGAGCAGCGATGGCGGAATGTTCGAACCCGGTCAGGGCACCGAATTCCTGAACTTCCTGGCGCGGGCCGTGGAAAGGCGGATTATTCCCTGGCTGAGGGACTGACCCTTCCGGCCGCGACGGCGCTGGGCCTCTATCTCGATCACCTGTCGGGTGAGCGCCGCGCCAGCGTGCGCACCACGGACGCCTATCGGCGCGACCTCGACGGCTTTCTTGAATTCCTGGCAGGTCACCTCGCAGCAACGCCGGACCTCGGCGCCCTGTGCGCTTTGAAGCCGGCGGACTTTCGCGCCTGGATGGCGGCGCGGCGGCGTGACGGACTGGCGGCGCGCTCGCTGGCCCGCGAATTGTCAGCCGTCCGCGGCTTCTTCAAATACATTCAGCGCCGGTGGGGTCTCGACGCGCCGGGCCTGCTGGTCATCGAAGGCCCGAAACTGGCGCGGCCCAAGCCGAAGCCGGTTTCCGAGGACGCGGCCCTGCGCCTGATGGACGAGGCCGGACATCGCGGCGGCGAACCCTGGGTCGAGGCGCGTGACGCCGCACTGGTCGCCTTGCTCTATGGCTGCGGACTGCGCTTGTCCGAAGCCCTGTCCCTGACCGGAGTCGATTATCCCTTGCCTGCGGCATTGCGGATCACCGGTAAGGGCAACAAGACACGCATTGTCCCCGTCTTGCCCGTGGTCGCCAGGGCGGTCGCGGACTATGTCAGGCTGTGCCCCATGCCGGTCGAACCGGATGCCCCTCTGTTCCGCGCCCTGCGGGGCGGACCGCTGGGATCGCGCGCCGTCCAGAAACTGATGCAGACCTTGCGGTCGCGCCTGGGTCTCGGGCCATCGGCCACGCCCCATGCGCTTCGCCACGCCTATGCGACCCATTTGCTCGCTCACGGCGGGGATTTGCGCGCGATTCAGGAATTGCTGGGCCATGCGAGCCTGTCGACAACCCAGATTTATGCCGATATCGAACCCGCGCGCCTGATGGCAGTCCACGCGGCAGCCCACCCGCGTGCGAATCGTCGCTGAAGGCCTTCATGCGCAGTTCATTCAGCTTCGCCATTCTGGAGGCTGACTTACAACAGGATGCTATCCATGCTGCCTATCGTGACCGCCCTTCTCCTGTCTGCAACCTTGTCCGTTCAGGAGGCTGACACCGCCGATCAGGCCGGTGAATCGCCGGAATCCTGGGCAAATGGGCTGGTGGCCTCGCTCGTCGATGTCGCCGGCATGGCCGCGCCGCAGGGCCGGATTACCATTGATGATCCCGCCTCCCTGTCCGCAGACCTGACCGCCGTGATGTCGGAAGTCTGGCCGATCCTGCAGGAAGGCGATGGCGAACAGGGCGAAATCAATCTCAGCTTTGACCTGCATGTCTATTCCGCAGGAGAGACCCAGGCCGGCGACGAGCTGTGCCCGGCGGGGTCCGATGGTGTGGCATTCGAAGGTCCGTTCGAGGACGCCGGGGCGGGCACGATAGTGCGCGTCTGCCGCGGCTTCGAGGAATCCGACGAAGGCAATTTTTACGGCCAGGCGATCGTGCTGCAGAACGGTCTGCGCGAAGGCGTCTTCATTTTCACCCTCGTCTCCCGCGACGCGGAATCGGGTGAACTGATTGCCGATGCCGGGGCCTCCATCTCTGAACGCCTGGCGGCTTCGGTCCGCTTTCCGGGCTGAACCGCCACCCACTTGCTGACTGATCCGAACCCGCTTACTTTGAATCGTAAAGTAAGCGGGAGACGGCCATGACCACGCAGGGTGCCCACGAAGATCTGGCTTATCTGAAATCACTCGCCGAGTCGGGCGCCAACGCGCCGCTGATCGGCGGACGATACCTGCTCTTGTGGGGCGGACTTTCCGTGCTGGCGACCATCGCCCACGGCCTCGTCCTCGAAGGCATTTTGCCACTGGCCACCCGGAATGTCGGTGTGATCTGGATGGTTTACGGCCTCGTCGGCGGCATCACGTCGGCATTTCTGGGGCGTGGCCTCGCCGGAAAACCGGGAGCTCGCTCTGCTGCCAACCGCGTCTCCCGCGCCGCGTGGATGACGGTCGGGATCGGCATCTTTGCCTATGTCCTTTCGCTCGTATTCTGGACGGCGGTGTTCAATACGCCGGTCGTGCTGTTCGACAGTATCCTGACCATCGCCTTCTTCGGCTATGGATTTGCCTTCTCGGTCACGGCAGCCCTTTCGGGGTTGCGCTGGCTCTACGGCCCGGCCCTGCTGTCGGGGATCGCCGCCATCATCACGCCGGTCCTGTACGGGACTTCCGAGCTCTACTTCCTGTCGGCGGCGGCAATTGCCCTCAGCGCCGTTCTGCCCGGCCTGAAGATGATCGCGCATGAGCCCAAGACACTGACATGAGCGACAGCGAATTCGACGCCGCCTCTCTCGATGATGTGATCCATTCCAAGCTCCGGCTCGGGATCATGGCTTACCTGTCCGGCGTGGACTCGGCGACATTCGGGGAGTTGAAAGAGCGCACCGGCGCGACGGACGGCAATCTCTCCGTCAGCCTGCGAAAGCTCGAGGACGCGGGATATATCGGGATCGACAAGCGCTTTGTCGGACGCAGGCCGCAAACCCGCGCGCGCCTGACCGACTCGGGTCGCAAGGCCTGGATGGCCTATCTCGACCAGATGCGTAGCCTGCTGGGCTGATCAGGCGGCCTTGGCCTGCCGCGGCCGCTCATAGCGCACGACCTGGCCGCCCTCGCCTTCATCGGCGAAGGTCTCGGTCTCGACAAACCCGGTTTTTTCCAGCACCCGGCGCGACGCCGTCAGGTGATCGCGCGTGTGTGCGATCACCCGCCTGACACGTGAATCGCTTTCGGCCCAGCCCAGCAGCCCCTCGACGGCTTCGGTGGCGAGACCCTGCTCGCGGAAGGACAGCATCATCGAATAGCCGATCTCGACATTCCCGGCGGCATCCGGCGCCCCCTTGAAACCGCCAGCGCCGACCAGCCGGCCGGGTTGTCCGGCCACGCCAGGCCAGATGAAAATCCAGGTCAGCCAGCCTGCCTCGCCGGGATCCGCCCGCAGGCGTTCATCGACCTGCTGCAAGGCCGACGTATCCATCAGCTCGGGCGGCCAGACGGGTTCGGAGCGCACGCACAGGGCTTCGAAAAACGACTCGCGATCGGTCATCTGCAGCTTCGACAGCGCCACGTTCAGCGCAACGAGCTTCAGTCGGTTTGTCCGGATTTCGATATGACGATGCGTCATGCGATCTTCCACTGACAAGCCACGCCCCGCGAATATAACGCGCGAAGGGGCCATCGGGTTGTGCGAACCAGTCAGAACCGCGCCAATTGGGACAGGGGAGCGCGACATTCCGAAACCCCACTTTATCACAAGCGGCGCTGATTCTCGTGTAAATTGTTTGACATCTTGCCGTGATGACGACTGAAATCAGGCTTGCATCGTCCAGCCTTCAACACCCATTGCGGCCTGCCGCAGCGCTTCGGTCATGGTCGGGTGCGGGTGGCTGGTACGGGCGATATCTTCCGACGCAGCCCGGAATTCGAGCGCCAGCGCGGCTTCCGCGATCATTTCGCCGACACCCTTGCCGATCATGTGAACGCCGAGCACCTCGTCGGTCTTCGCATCGGCCAGCACCTTCACCAGACCGTCGGTCTCGTGATTGGCGCGGGCGCGTGAATTCGCCAGGAAGGGGAATTTCCCGGTCTTGTAGGCGCGGCCCTGGTCTTTCAGCATCTCTTCGGTCGCCCCTACCGAGGCGATCTCCGGATTGGTGTAAACCACGCCCGGAATGGCGTCGTAATTGACGTGCCCGGCCTTGCCGGCAATCCGCTCGGCGCAAGCCACGCCTTCGTCTTCGGCCTTGTGCGCCAGCATCGCGCCGTGCGTGCAATCGCCGATGACCCAGACGCCATCTGCGCTGGTTTTCCAGTGATCATTGGCGATGTAGCCGCGCTTGTCGGTCTCGATCCCGACCGTCTCCAGCCCCAGCCCCTCGGTATAGGGGCGCCGTCCGATGCAGACGAGCACGGTGTCGGCCTCGATCGTCTCTTCGGAGCCCCCCGAAGCGGCTTCGGTCGCCACTTGCAGGGCGCCATTCTCTCCTTCGCTGACGCCGGTGACCTTGCGGCCGAGCTTGAAGCTCATGCCCTGCTTGGCGAAGACCTTCTGGGCGTGCTTGGCGATCTCGCCGTCCATGCCCGGCAGGATACGGTCGAGATACTCGACGACCGTGACCTCGGCGCCGAGACGCCGCCACACCGAGCCCAGTTCCAGACCGATCACGCCCGCGCCGATCAGCACCAGCTTGCCCGGCACCTTGTCCAGGGACAGCGCACCGGTGGAGGACACGACGCGCTTCTCGTCAATCTCGACACCCGGCAGCGGCGTCACTTCCGATCCGGTTGCGATGACGATGTGCTTTGTCTTCAGGGTCTGGGTCTCGCCGTCCGGCCCCTCGACCACCACCTCGCCCTTGCCGGCGATGCGGCCCTTGCCGCGGATGTGGTCGACCTTGTTCTTCTTCAACAAATAGGCGACGCCCTGCGTCAGCCCCGTCACGGCTTCGTCCTTGCGGCCCATCATCGTCTTGAGGTCAAAGGACAGCTTGCCGGTCTTGATCCCGAAGCCGGCGAAGTCCTTCTCGGCCATCTCGTAGAGTTCCGAGGCGTGCAGCAGCGCCTTTGACGGGATGCAACCGACATTCAGGCACGTGCCGCCCAGTGTGTCGCGCATCTCGATGCAGGCGGTTTTCAGCCCCAGCTGGCCAGCCCGGATGGCGCAGTTATAGCCGCCGGGACCACCCCCGATGATGACGACGTCATAGGTGCCGGACATGTGCATTCCTTTCATGGGGCGGGCGGCAAGCCCAGTTGCGCCGCACCCGGATTCGGTTGTCCCGAACCTAGGCGCGCCCGTCTGCGTGTTCAACGCTGACGGGCGCATGAAAGGTCAGTCGCGGGTGCGTGCCGCTAGGCCAGGAAGCCGCGATTGCGGGCCCAGCGCGCGAAGGCAGCCTGAAACACCAGGATGACGAAGATCACTGCACTCATCACCATGCCCGTCGTCCCCATCAGGGCCATGCCGCCCGCAATGAGAAGCGTGTAGATCGATGACAGGACATAGAGCGCGACAGACGCCATCGACAGCATCACCGCCCAGGCCTTCTTGAGCAGAAGGGACAGGGCACCGAAGAAGGCCGTGAAGATGGCCAGTCCCCAGATGATGATGAACCACAGCGGAAAGCCGGTGAAGAAGGCCCGTTGTTCGGGTGTGTAAGCCTGAAGATAGGCGTCCGACATAAGATTGGTCGCCAGAAAGTCGAACACCCCGAAGGCATTCCAGAGCGTCAGCAGGCCGGCAACAATCCAGTACCAGACCGGAATTTTCACGCCCGCAGGGGCGCTCACTTGATCAGTCATGGGTATCCCTCCCCCCATTTGTTGATGGAGAAGGCTAACCCGAGTTTCGGGAAAGACGCACCTTAAATCCGCGATTCAGGCGCCCGAAATCGGCTCACGAACCCGTGAATGCGGAACTAGAGGTCCAGCACCAGCCGGGCCGGGTCTTCCAGCGCATCCTTGACCTTCACGAGGAAGGTCACGGCCTCGCGGCCATCGACGATGCGGTGGTCATAGGACAGCGCCAGATACATCATCGGGCGCACCACGACCTGGCCCTTTTCGGCCACCGGGCGCTCCTGGATCTTGTGCATGCCCAGAATGCCCGACTGCGGCGCATTGAGGATCGGCGTCGACAGGAGCGAGCCGAAAATGCCGCCATTGGACACGGTGAAGGTCGCGCCCTGCATGTCGTCAATCCCCAGCTTTCCGTCGCGGGCGCGGCGGCCGAGATCGATGATTTCCTTCTCGATGTCGGCGAGCGACTTGGTATCGCAATCGCGCAGCACCGGCACGACGAGGCCGCGCTCGGTCGAGACCGCCACGCCGATGTCGTAGTAATTCTTGTAGATGATATCCTCGCCGTCGATCTCGGCATTGACCGCCGGGATCTCCTTCAGCGCATTGACGCACGCCTTCACGAAGAAGCTCATGAAGCCCAGCTTCACGCCGTGCTTTTCGACGAAGGCGTCCTGATGCGTTTTGCGCATCGACATGATCGCGCTCATGTCCGCCTCGTTGAAGGTGGTCAGCATCGCAGCCGTGTCCTGTGCCTCCTTCAGGCGGCGCGCGATGGTCTGGCGCAGGCGGGTCATTTTCACCCGTTCCTCGCGCGGACCGGTGTCGCGCGGCGGGGACTTCGCCGGCGCGGCCTTGGCCGGGGCCGGCTCACGCTTGGCTTCGCCCGAAGCGGGCGCGGATGCGCCGGACTCGGAGGCTTTCATCACGTCGCCCTTGGTCACGCGGCCATCCTTGCCGCTGCCCTCGACGCTGTTAAGGTCGACATTCTTTTCTTCGGCCATGCGCGCGGCCGAGGGCATCGCCTTGACGTCTTCTTCCGCCTCGCCCGATCCGGCGTCGTCCGGAGCGGCCTCTTCCGCCGGGGCGTCTGCTTCGGATGCGCCCCCGGTCCGAATGCGGGCGATCACGTCGCCCGGCGCCACCGTATCGCCTTCGTCAGCCAGCCGCTCGGCCAGGATGCCGTCAGCCGGGCACGGCACTTCGACCGCGACCTTGTCGGTCTCGATCTCGACCAGGGCCTGGTCCTTCTTCACCGCCGCGCCGGCATCCACCAGCCACGCACCGACCGTGCCTTCGGCCACCGACTCGCCCATTTCCGGAATGGTGGCCTCGACGGTTGAACCGCTGTCGTCCGCCTTCGGCTTTGCCGGGGCGCTCTTGGCCTCGGCCTTGGCAGGGGCCGGTTTGGCAGCTTCGCCCTTGGGGGCGTCTTCCTTCGCCGGTTCAGCCGCCGCGCCGCCTGCGCCCATCTCGGCCAGTTTCGCGCCGATCTCGACCGTCTGGCCTTCCGGAGCGACGATCTTGGTCAACGTACCGTCTTCATCGGCGCGCACTTCGATCGACACCTTGTCGGTTTCCAGCTCGACCAGGATGTCGTCGCGCTTGACCGCATCACCTTCGGCGAAATTCCAGCTTCCCACCGTGGCTTCGGTGACGGATTCGCCCAGTTGCGGAACGGTGATGTCGGTCATGTCGGTCGTCCTTGGATTGAAGTGTGGCGGCGGTGGCGGTTTCGGGGATCAGGAAGACAGCGCGTCGTCGATCAGCGCGTCCTGCTCTTCCTTGTGTTTCTGGGCGGATCCGGCAGCGGTCGATGCCGAAGCCGGGCGGCCGGCATAGCGCGGTCGCAGCATCTTGGCGTCGGCCTGCTGAAGCACCCATTCGATATTGGGCTCCATGAAGCTCCACGCGCCCATATTCTGCGGTTCTTCCTGGCACCAGACGATTTCCGCCTGCGGGAAGCGCTTCAGTTCATTCAGCATCGAGCGCGCCGGAACCGGATAGAATTGCTCGACGCGCAAAAGGTAGATGTCGTCGATGCCGCGCTCTTCCCGGGCTTCGAGCAGGTCGTAATAGACCTTGCCCGAGCACATCACGACGCGGCGGATCTTGTCGTCGGCAACGAGTTCGGTCTTCGTCACCGGCTGGCCCTCGGCGCGCGCCGACGTGTCGGCGTCGTCCCACAGCACCCGGTGGAAGGACGAGCCCTCGCCCATCGCCTTCAGATTTGAAACGCAGCGCTTGTGACGCAGCAGCGATTTCGGCGTCATGATCACCAGCGGCTTGCGGAAATTGCGGTGAATCTGGCGCCGCAGAACGTGAAAGTAATTGGCCGGCGTCGAGCAGTTGGCGACCTGCATATTGTCCTGCGCACACTGTTGCAGGAAGCGTTCGAGCCGCGCCGACGAGTGTTCCGGTCCCTGCCCTTCATAGCCGTGGGGCAGCAGCATCACGAGGCCGGACATGCGCAGCCATTTGCGTTCACCGGCGGCGATGAACTGGTCCACGATCACCTGCGCGCCATTGTAGAAGTCGCCGAACTGCGCCTCCCACATCACCAGCGTGTTGGGGGCCGACAGGGAATAGCCATACTCGAAGCCCAGCACCGCCTCTTCCGACAGCATGGTGTCGATCACCTCGTACCGGGCCTGCTGGTCAGAGAGGTGATTCAGCGTCGTGTAGCGTTCTTCGGTCTGCTGATCGACGATATGGGAATGGCGCTGCGAGAAGGTGCCGCGCCCGGAATCCTGGCCCGACAGCCGCACCGGGAAGCCCTCGTCAAGCAGGCTTGCGAAGGCGAGGGGTTCGGCCGTTGCCCAGTCGATGCCCTCGCCCGCCTCGATCGCCGAGCGGCGGCCGTCAAAGACGCGGCGCAGCGTCTTGTGCGCGTCGACGTCATCGGGGATTTCGGTGAACTTCATGCCCAGGTCGCGAAGCCGTTCGACGGGGACGGCGGTTTCGCCGCGTCGCTCGTCTTCCTCCGGCAGTCCCAGCCCCGACCAGACCCCGTCGAGCCAGTCGGCCTGTTCGGGTTCGAACGCCTTGCCGGCCTCGAATTCGGAATCGAGGAAGCCGGCGAACTCGCCGCGCCAGCTCTCCAGCTCGGCCTCGGTGATCACACCCTCTTCGATCAGGCGCTTGGCATAGAGCTCGATCGTGGAAGGGTGTTCCTTGATCTTCCGGTACATGATCGGCTGGGTGAAGGACGGATCGTCACCCTCATTGTGGCCGAAACGCCGGTAACAGAACATGTCGATGACCGCGTCCTTGCCGAAAAGCTGGCGGTATTCGGTCGCCATCTTGGCCGCATAGACGGTGGCTTCCGGGTCATCCCCGTTCACGTGGAAGATCGGCGCCTGGACCATCAGCGCCACGTCCGACGGATAGGGCGAGGACCGCGAATCCTTCGGGCTGGTCGTGAAACCGATCTGGTTGTTGACGATGAAGTGGATCGCCCCGCCCGTGCGGTGACCGCGCAGACCCGACAGGCCCAGACATTCCGCGACAATGCCCTGACCGGCAAAGGCCGCATCGCCGTGGAGCAGAAGCGGCAGCACTTTCGGTGCCTGGTTGGTGTCGAAACCGTGCTCGCGCCGGAGCTTGGTCTGCTTGGCGCGGGCCTTGCCGAGGACAACCGGATCGACTGCTTCAAGGTGCGACGGGTTGGCCGTCAGCGACAGGTGAACCGTATTGCCGTCGAACTCGCGGTCCGACGAGGCGCCGAGGTGGTACTTCACATCGCCCGAGCCGAACTCGCCCGAAGACGTGCCGGACTGGAATTCGTGGAAGATCTGGTGGTAGGGCTTGCCCATCACGGCTGCGAGCACATTCAGGCGCCCCCGGTGGGGCATGCCGATGATGATGTCCTCGACGTCCATCGCGCCGCCGCGCTTGATGATCTGCTCCAGCGCCGGGACCATCGCCTCGCCGCCATCAAGGCCGAAACGCTTGGTGCCGGGATAGCGCTTTTGCAGGAATTGCTCGAAGCCTTCGGTCTCGATCAGCTTCTTCAGGATCGCGATCTTGCCCTCGGGCGTGAAATTGATGCCCTTCTCCGGGCCTTCGAACCGCTCCTGCAACCAGGCTTTCTCGGCCGGGTTGGAGATGTGCATGAACTCCACGCCCAGCGGTCCGCAATAGGTCCGCTTCAGGATGGCCAGCATGTCGCGCGGTGTCGCGGCTTCAAGCCCGAGATAGCCATCGATGAAAATCTCGCGGTCCATGTCGGCGGCGGTGAAGCCGTAGGTTTCAGGGTCGAGCTCGGGCTGCTCGCCAAATCCTGCCAGGTCCAGCGGATCGAGATCAGCGGCCAGGTGGCCCCGCATGCGGTAGGCGCGGATCATCATGATCGCGCGGATCGAATCCTGCGTCGCGGCGCGGATCTCCTCTGCCGAGGCGCCGTCATGGCGTTCCGCGACCTTCTCGATCAGCGACGGTGTGACCGAGCCGTCAATGACACCCAGCGCCTCGCCATACTCGTCGGCGCGGCCAGGGCCATTCTTCTTCCATGACGGACCACGCGCGGCGTGGCCGGCCTCTGCGGCGCCATCGCCGACTTCCGCAAAGAAGTCGCGCCATTCGCCCGGAACCGATCCGGGATCGCGCGCATAGGCGGCGGCCATGTCTTCGAGGTAGCGGGCATTGCCGCCATAGAGGAAGGAGGTGTCGAGGAAACTCTGATTGCGCGAGGAGCGCGAGTGTTCGGACATCGAGGTCTTTCCCGGCTGCCGCGCGGGGACATCGCGCGGCCTCATGTCAGCGGTATGTCAGCCCGTTGCTTAACGGGTCGTTCCCCTACCCATTTACGCCCTTCTGGCGCGGAAGGAAGGGCCCTGACACATGCTGACAACTCGTCGGTAAGAAAAGCAAGGCGCGGTCCGAAACCGAACCGCGCCTGCAAACCCTCCCGATGAACAGGCGGGGATCAGCCCTTCACGAGCTCCGCCAGTGTCACGCCGATACGCGCCGGGCTGTCAGAAACCACGATCCCGGCGGACTTCATCGCCTCGATCTTGTCTTCCGCACCGCCCTTGCCGCCGGACACGACTGCGCCGGCATGGCCCATCGTGCGGCCCGGAGGCGCCGTGCGGCCGGCGATGAAACCGACCATCGGCTTCTTGCGGCCCTTCCTGGCTTCGGCCTTGAGGAATTCGGCCGCTTCTTCTTCGGCCGAACCGCCGATCTCGCCGATCATCACGATCGACTGGGTTTCGTCGTCGCCAAGGAAAAGCTCGAGGCAATCGATGAAATTGGTGCCGTTCACCGGGTCGCCGCCGATGCCGATGCAGGTCGTCTGACCCAGCTTGGCGTCGGTTGTCTGCTTGACCGCTTCATAGGTCAGCGTGCCGGAACGCGACACGATGCCGACCGAGCCGCGCATGTGGATATGCCCGGGCATGATGCCGATCTTGCACTCGCCCGGCGTGATGACGCCCGGGCAGTTCGGGCCGACGAGGCGCGACTTCGAGCCGGTCAGCGCGCGCTTCACCTTGACCATGTCGGCGACCGGCACGCCTTCGGTGATCGTCACGATCAGCTCGATCTCCGCATCGATGGCTTCCAGGATCGCATCTGCGGCGAAGGGGGGCGGCACATAGATGACGGTCGCGTTCGCGCCGGTTTCGTCCTTGGCCTGGCTCACCGTGTCATAGATCGGCAGCGAAGCGCCTGCGCCCTCCCATTTCTGCCCGCCCTTGCCCGGCGTCACGCCGGCGACCATGGACGTGCCGTATTCGATGGCCTGTTCGGTGTGGAAGGTGCCGTTCTTGCCGGTGATGCCCTGGCAAATGACCTTGGTATTCTTGTTCACGAGTACGGACATGGAGGAACTTCCTTGTTCAGGCAGCTTGCCGCTGTTGCGGCGGCGTTTTCTCGAAAGCGGTGATGGCGTCGGTATAGGCAGCGGGCAACGGGATCGGTCGGCGCGTCTCGATGTCTGCGCAGACATAGGTCATCGATCCGTCAGCCAGCAATTCCCCGTCGCGGTAGATGGCAAAGGCGTATTCGACCGAGCTCGTCCCGAAGCGCTGGCAGCGAAAGCCGATCTCGATCAGATCGTCGAGGCGTGCGGGTGAGCGGAAATTGCAATTGGCATTGACCGTGAAGAAGTCGCAGCCCAGCTCCTTCGTACGGTCCCACATCAGGTCGACGGCGCGAAAATACTCGCTGACCGCATGGTCCACGAAGACGAAATAGTTCGCGTTGAACACGATCGCCTGCGCATCGACCTCGGCCCAGCGCACCCGGTGGGTGTGAAAGAAGGTGAAGTGGGAGCGGTCGGTCATCCTTCCGCCCCCGTGAACTTGAAGCCCAGCGCGCCGCAGAACCAGCCTGCGCCCGCCGCGATCCCGGCGATCAGCGGTGTCACCAGGAACACGGTCGCGTCATTGCAGTTGTCACCGCCTGCGGCGCGGCATTCGGTGATGCTCGTTTCGACCCCGCCCGATACGAGAAGGGCAATCAGCTGACCGACGAACATCGGTCCCAGCATCCCCATGATCAGCAGGGCGGCGAACACATTCCACCGCCATGCCCGGATGCGGTGACGCAGCACGAAGGCTGCGCCGATTCCGGCACCCGACATGAGAATGAAGAGGACGAGCATCATCGGCCCGGTCGCTACTTCTTGACCGCCGCGACGATCTTTTTCGCCGCGTCGTCGAGATCGTCGGCAGGGATCACATCGAGCCCGGACTCGGAAATGATGGTCTTGCCCTTCTCGACATTCGTGCCTTCGAGGCGAACGACCAGCGGGACTTTGAGACCGACTTCCTTGACCGCCGCGATCACGCCCTCGGCGATGACATCACACTTCATGATGCCGCCGAAGATATTGACCAGGATGCCTTTGACGTTGGGATCGGCGGTGATGATCTTGAACGCCGCCGTGACCTTTTCCTTCGACGCGCCGCCGCCGACATCAAGGAAGTTCGCCGGCTCCGCGCCGTAGAGCTTGATGATGTCCATCGTCGACATGGCAAGGCCTGCACCGTTGACCATGCAGCCGATCGTGCCGTCGAGCGCGATATAGGCGAGGTCGTATTTCGAGGCCTCGATTTCCTTGTCGTCTTCCTCGGTCAGGTCGCGCAGGTCGACAATGTCCGGGTGACGGTAAAGGGCGTTGTTGTCGAAACCGACCTTGGCGTCGAGCACGTGCAGATTGCCCTGGTCGGTGACGATCAGCGGGTTGATCTCCAGAAGGCTCATGTCCTTCTCGGTGAATGCCTTGTAGATCTGGCCCATCAGCTTGACGCACTGCTTGACCTGGTCGCCTTCAAGAGCGAGCGCCGCGGCAATCTTGCGGCCCACATAAGGCGCATAGCCCGCCGCCGGGTCGACATGGATGGTGTGGATCTTTTCCGGCGTTTCCTCGGCAACCGCCTCGATGTCCATCCCGCCCTCGGTCGAGCAGACGAAGGCAATGCGGCTGGTCGCACGATCAACCAGAACCGACAGGTAAAGCTCGCGGGCAATGTCGGCGCCGTCTTCGATATAGAGACGATTGACCTGCTTTCCGGCGTCGCCCGTCTGCTTCGTCACCAGCGTATTGCCGAGCATCTGGCTGGCAAATTCGCGCACCTCGGCGACCGACTTGGCCAGGCGCACACCGCCCTTTTCGCCCGCCGCGCTCTCCTTGAACTTGCCCTTGCCGCGTCCGCCGGCATGGATCTGCGCCTTCACGACCCACAAGGGTCCGGGCAGCATTTTGGCCGCCGCTTCCGCCTCGGCCGGCGTGGTGGCAGCAGCGCCGTCAGCGACCGGCGCACCAAAGGATTTCAGAAGCGCCTTGGCCTGGTATTCGTGAATGTTCATGGAGAGCGAGCCTTCAGTCCGGAATGGGAATCGGTCGGCGAACGGCCGGGAATTAGCCTCCGCTTATAACACCGGGATGGTGCGGCGCAACGCGAGCGGCCAGCCTTCGCTATTCAGGTTCGCCCACGGTGTATTCACCATCCTCGTCGACTTCGGCGAGAACCGGTGATGTCGCCCGGATGTCCTTGAATTCTTCCCGCTCGGCGACGGGGGTCGCAGGCTTGGCCCGGCTGCGGATGAACATCACTCCGGTCAGCGCAAACAGGCAGATCGCGGCATAAAGGAATACACCGCGCATACCCATCGCGCTGGCATAGAATGCCCCGGCGACCAGCGGCCCGATCACCGACCCGATCGCCCAGGTCAGCAGCAGCGAGGACGCCAGGCCCGGCATGTCCTCGGGCTCGGCGCGGTCATTGGCGTGCGCCACCGCCACGCCGTAGTGGATCAGCGCAGTGCCGCCCCAAAGTCCGATGAGGATCAGGCCCATCGTCAGGCCCGGATCGATAAAGATGAACAACAGCGTGGTGATTGCGCCTGCCGCACCGGCCAGGCCCGCAATCACGAGCCGCCGGTCGATCCGGTCTGACAGGATGCCGGCCGGCCACTGGCTCGCCATCGCGAAGACATAGATGGCAGCCATGACAAGCGGTGCGGCGCCCAGCGCCACGCCGGTCGCACTGCCGTCCACCACGTCCGACATGCCCAGGCTCTCGGCCCAGATCGGCACGAAGGCCAGCAATCCCGAATTGACCATCCCGGCCACGAACACGCTGGCCGCCGCCGCCGGGGCAATCTGGATCAGCCGCGTCGGCAGGATCAGGATCGGACGCGGTGCGCGCGGCTGCTCCCGGCGCGTCGCGGTGATTGGCACCAGTGCGAAAGCGGTGAAAACGCCGATCAGCAGGAAGCCGCGCGTCAGGTCCATGCCCGGAAGGGCGAGGAGGAACGGGCCGAGGACGAGGCCGGCGCGTCCGGCATTCTGGTAGATGGCAAACACCGACCCGCGGCGGTTCGCCGGAGTGACATCCGCCACCCAGCTGTCGGCGACGGCAAACATCACGGCGGTCGAGGCCCCGAAGGCGAAACGCGCGAGGAACCAGAGCAGCGCCTGGGTATCGAGACCGAGGATCAGGGTGGTGCCCGCCGCCACGCCTGCCGCTGCGGCAAAGGCACGGATATGCCCGACCCGTGCGATGAAGCGCGGCGCATAGATGGCTCCGGCCATGAACCCGCCGGCATAGGCGGCGGCCACGGCACCGATGGCGAGCCCGGACCACTGGTCCGCAGCCATCGCAACCGGCAACACCACCGCCAGCCCCCCGGTCGCCACATGCAGCAGCGCCATCGAGATCATCAGGACCAGTACGTTACGGTAGAAGGCCAAGGCGCGCGCCCTATCTCATGCTATGAATGATGGATCGAAATCAGTCGGCAACCCATCACGGAGTGTCTCCATGTTCAAGCCACGCGTCCTCTTATCGCTGATTCTCGGCAGCCTTGTGACGCTGGCGGCCTGTTCGGACACGCCGCAAACCGACTGGACGCTGAATGGCGAGGCTTCGACGCTCAGCTTTGTTTCGGTGAAGAATGAGAGTGTGCTGGAAGCCAGCCATTTTGCCACCCTGACCGGGTCGGTCGACGAGGCCGGCAACGCCCATGTCGCAGTCCAGACCGAGACGGTCGAAACCTTTGTCGATATCCGCAATGAGCGCCTGGTCGAGCATGTCTTCCAGAGCCGCAACCACCCCCAGATCGCCATCGACACCCAGATCGACCTCGACGAATTTGAATCGCTCGAAATCGGCGAGACCATCCGCACCGAACTGACCCTGACGGTCACGCTCGCCTCGACGCCGCGCTCGATCTACGCCGACGTGCTGGTGACCCGCGCCGGACGCGACACCGTGATCGTCGCGACCGCGGAACCGGTCATGGTCGATGCGCGTGATTTCCGGCTCGGACCTCAGGTCGAACTGCTCGAAGCCCTCGCGGGTCTTGATTCAGTCTCGCCCGTGGCGGCCGTCAGCGCCTATCTGGTTTTCGTCCGCTAGGGCGCTCTGCGCGCGGCCAGCCGGGGACCGAACTGCCCTGCCAGTCCGTCCACGGACCAGCGCCCGCCGCCGCGTGACACCAGGTAGATCAGGATCGCGGCCCATAAAGCATGTGTGCCCCACCACGCTTCGGGGAAGACGAAGATCTGGATGACCAGCGTCATGCCCAGAAGCCCGGCGGCCGCAAATCGCGTCAGGAGACCCATCACCAGGAGGATGGGCAGAATGAATTCACCGAGCGTCGCCATCCAGGCGGCGACCTCGCCGGGGATCAGCGGCAAGGCAAAGTCGCCTTCGAACTGCCCGATGACGGCCGGGCGCAAATCAAGGGGCAGGACGGGCAGCTTCAGGTGATAACGCTGCACCGCGAAGTCATTGATCAGCTCGGTGTAGCCGAACAGGCCGAAGGTCTGCACCTTGGTCAGGAGCGACCGCCAGAACACTCCGGCAATGACGACGCGCAGGAATAGCGCCGTCGCATCGTGGGTGACGACGCGCTGAACCGCCCCGAAACCCCGGTAATAGAGCCGCCCGAGCGGCCCGAAGAGGGGTGGATTGCCATCAAATTCTGTCATGTCTGTCCCTCGCGAAGACGCCGTCCTTCAACAGACGGATGAAAAGATCAGGGCTGGCGCCGCTCACATGCGCGGCCTCGCCGAGCGGCAGGCCGTCATCCAGCGCGTTCAGGAGTATGATTTCCGTGGCCGAGAGCGTGCGGTAGCGCACCTCCATTGCGGGCCGCCACACCAGGACTGTCTCCTCGCATTGCGTCCCCGCCCGCTCGACCCGCGACTGGAACCGCGCTGCCGTCCAGGTCGTAAGAATTGGCCGGTCATGGGCCGGACGCCTCACGGAAGGATGGAGATCCACGAACAGACCGGAAAACCCGTCTGCGTCCAGCGTGCGGATATCGCCCGGCGACAAGGTGGGCGCATCCGCGCTGTGGTGGGCCTCCCCCCAGGCGCGGTCGATGCGGGCGATGGCCGGCAGGAAGGCAGGCATGCCGCGCGGCGCCTCGTGGCTGAGATGGTCGGCAAAGCCGTCCCCATAGAGCAGCATCGGCCCGGCGTGCGGTGGGTGAGCCTGCCAGTAGGACTTGGCCAGCGCCGCGAAATTGCCATCTCCGGCAAGGAATCGGACGGACGGATAATTGTCGCCCAGCACATCGATCACGCCGCGCACAACGGTATTGCGGTAGACGCTCAGCGCCGCGGCGTGTCCCGGTTCCGGCACGAAGCCATCGCGCGCCACATCCTTTCCGCCCCGCAGGACGGCCGCGAAGCGGGCATGGAAGCCGGCGTCAGACATGTGACAGGGCCGCCTTGCGTCCCGGTGAAGCAGCCGCGCGGTCGAGCACCGCCTGCGCCTGCGCGCGTTCGTCCATCAGGACGTCAAACGCAGGAAGATTGTTGTCGCGCTCGATCAGTGTCGGCAGCGGGCCCGCTTGCGCGATGACATGGGCGTATAGCGTCCAGACCGGGTCGCTGACCGGCGCCCCGTGAGTGTCAATCAGCAGACCGGTATCCGGATCGCCATCAGCCTCATGCCCGGCCAGGTGGATTTCGCGCACCGCTTCGAGCGGGAAGGCGTCGATATAGGCGTGAACCTCGCGGGCCAGGTTGTTCGCGGTCACGACCACATTGTTGAGATCGAGGAGCAGGCTGCACCCCGTCCGGCGAACCGCCTCGCCCAGAAACTCGCCTTCGCTCATCTCGCCCTTGAGCGACAGGTAGAGCGACGGATTCTCGATCAGTATCGGGCGGCCGAGCGCGTCCTGCGCTTCTTCAACATGGTCGCAAAAGCGGTTCAGCGCGCCGCGCGTATAAGGCAGGGGCAAAAGGTCGTTGAAATAGACACCGTCATGACGGCACCAGGCGAGATGTTCCGACACCAGGGCCGGCCGGAACCGGTCGACCAGGCCGCGAAAGCGCGCCAGATGGTCCTTGTCGGGACGCTCTTCGCCGCCCAGCGACAACGATACGCCGTGCAGGGACACGGGGTGCCGTTCGGCAATGGCGTCGAGCCAGGCGAGCCGCGGCCCGCCCTCCCCCATGTAATTTTCCGGATGCACCTCCACCCACAACCCGTCGGCTTCGCTCTCGAGCGCGGCGCGATAGTGCGCCGGCTTGAGGCCGATACCGGCTCCAGGAGGGGAAGCGGGGGTGTGGGTGGAGGTCATCGCGAACGCCGTCGGGGGGAGATTACGGACGTTCGACCGGAGTCAGCGAACCAGTGCCATAGGGCGTCTGGATGTCTTCGCAGGTGCCTTCGTCGACATAGGTCCAGGCATTTCCCTGGTAATCGACCGTCGAGGTTCCAGCGCACGACGTGCCCTCGCCGGCGGCACAATCGTTTTCGCCAGCCAGCGACACGCCGTAGCAGCGTTCCTGGCCTTCCGGCGACATGTCTTCGTCATCGGCATGCGCGACGGCGGCGGCCATCGACAGGGCAAAGGCGGACGCCGTGACGGCAGCGATCTTGGAGCGGGTGTTCATGGATTCATTTCCTTCGAGATTGAAACACGAGCGCCGACCTTTTCGGGTGCGGCACTGGGTCATTCGCTGAAGGACGCCCGATCGTTACACTCCGAATACGTCGTATTTGTCGCTCCAGCAGTGGTAACGGCACAAGCAACTGATTTTATTTGAATAATTGGCACAGTCACTTGATGGTCACGGCCCCGTGATTGATTGCGACTGGCGGTTGCCTGGCGGTTCCGGCATGACGCCGCGGCGCATTTGGCGCTAAACATGTCAGACAGTCCGGCGCGCCTGTAACCTTTCGCGCGCGACCAGCGAATAAGGCAGTGACAAGGGTCATGACCGACGGCGAAATCGCCTTCCGCGCCCTGATGGTGCTGAGCCAGTCCGGTGACCGGCAGGCCTATCGTACGCTGCTGGAATCCGTGCGCGCGCCGTTGCTGGCCTATTTCACCCGCCGCCTGACCCGGGACCAGGCTGGCGCCGAGGACCTGGTACAGGAAACACTGATGGCCGTGCATGACAAACGCGCTACCTATGACGCCGCCCGGCCCTTCTCCGGTTGGCTCTATGGCATTGCGCGCTACAAGCTGATCGACCATTACCGGCGCCACAGCCGCCGGGTCACGGTCGAACTCAAGGACGACGATGCAGTGATGGCTATCGAACCAGCCATCGCCGCACGGCTTGATGTCGAGACCCTGCTCGCCCGCCTGCCCGCAAAGCAGGCGGCTGCGATCCGGATGACCCGGCTGACCGGACTGACGGCACGCGAAGCCGCTGACCGGCTCGGGACCACGGAATCCTCGGTGAAGGTCAGCGTGCACCGGGGACTGAAAACCGCTGCGCTGGGTGCGACGCCTCCAGGAGACGGAACGTCATGACGAACCCTATCGACGATCTGGTCAACGACCTGGAGCCGGTATCGCCCCGCCCTTTGCGCCATCTTGCTCTGCGGTGGATCTTGCCCGCCCTGACGATCTCCACCCTGTTTGTCGTCCTCTGGATCGGGGTCCGTCCCGACATGCCCGGCGCCCTCACCCTTCCGTCCTTCTGGGTAAAGCTGGCTGCAATGGTCGCGATTGCTGCCGGCGCGGCCCTGTCCCTGTTCGCCCTGTCCCGCCCCGATGGTACGGGCGGGCGCGGCTTGGTGGTTTCCATGCTCGTTGCGGGTCTGGTGCTGGCTGCGGGACTGATCGTACTGGCGATCGCGCCGAGTGACTTGCGGACCGAAACGCTCCTGGGTCATTCCTGGAATCGCTGCGTGCCGCGTGTGATCGCAGCCGCCCTGCCGGTCTTCGCAGCCAGCATCCTGGTGCTGCGCGCGATGGCCCCGACCCGGCTGCGCCTGGCCGGGTTTGCCGCCGGACTGTTTGCAGGCGCTGCAGGTGCAGCGGTCTATTCGCTCAGTTGCACCGAAACGAGCCTGACCTTCCTGGCGGTCTGGTATCAGGGCGCAGTTCTGATCGTGGCGCTACTGGGCGCCCTCATGGGTCCGCGCCTGCTGCGCTGGTAAGTTCACCCGCCGGCGCGGAAGAAGTGCGTGAAGCGCGACACATTCGATTGCCAGCGGATTCGGTCGAACACGACCGGATAGGGAGCTTCGGGCGGGCATTCGGTAGTATTGAAGATCTCGCTGGCGGGCGCGGTGATGTCGAACACATCTCCCGACGCGCAGAATGTCGCCCGCGTAGGGCCTCCGACGCGCGTCGTGCTAACCGCTGCCTCGCTTGCGGCATGGCCATGCACATACACCCGGTCTCCGTTTGGAAAACCGCTATAGACGACGACACAACTGTCCGCTTCCAGAGCCATCCAGCCGCGCACGCGCCAGGTGTTGGCATCAACCGGCTCGGCCAGCGCGACCAGTCCGCCTTCCAGGCTGGGCCCGCAGACCTGCAACTCCCGCACGGGCGCTGAATAGCCGTCCCGCTCCACCGGCGAGCCCAGGCATAAATCCGCATCCTCACCGAAATCGGCGCAGCCGACGCGCCAGTCGACCACGCCCCATTCCGCCCGGAAGGGGCGAATGGGCCGGGAGGTGAAGGCGATCTCGCGCACCGTATCGGCGCAGGGCGGCACGTCGAGCACGCCGGTGTTGAAACTGTCCGCGGGCAGGCAATGGGAAAAAGCCGCCTCCCCGGCGGGCCATTGCCACGTGCCGGAAAAGGCAGCCAGACCCATCCGGTCTCCCGCCACGCCGTGCAGCGCGCCTTCCAGGCAGTCGCCTGCTTCGACCCGGAACCAGCCTTCCGCCCGGCGGCCACCGCTTGGCGTCGTGTTGTACGCTGCCGCAACGCCAACCGCGAACGGCGCGTCGTTGCACAGACGCATTAGCACCGGCCGCGCCTGGGCGTCGGCCATCGTCGGAACAGCCAGTACTGCGATGAGGATCAGAAGCCGTAACATCACGCGACACTAGCCGCAGGTTGCAGTTCCTGTCAGCGTAAATCTGACAGGCCGCCTATTCCGGTTCGGCGCGGCGCAGGAAGGTCATGCCCTGTCCCACCACGTCGATGCGAACCACCTCTCCGCCGGTGACGTAAATGTCGTTGAGCGGGATCTGGTCCTCGGGCGTCGCGCCCCGCACTTCAAGCCGCAACGTCTCCTCATACCGTCCGGCCGGGGTATCGACCGGCCCGCCATCAAAGGCCGTGACGGTCACGGTCGCGACCGAGTTCGACAGCACGGCATACCAGTCATAGGTCAGCGACTCGCCCGGTTCGAGATCGAGAAAGGGTGCAAAGACAAAGGTTGCCGCGCGCGGCATCACCCCGTCCGGAAGCTCGACGTCCAGCGGCGCGTGCTCCACGCCCTGCATCGGCCGAAGCACGGTGCGCGTGCCGGTGGCCCGGCCGGGCTCGGCCAACGTCTCGACAGTCAGGATGGCGGTGTCCTGGTGCCAGAGGATCAACGTGTCCAGCGGCGCGAAATCATCCGATGTCATCGCCGCCGTCATGGACTCATAGACATCGCTCGACACCATCATGGTGCGGTCGAACAGCTCGATCCGGTCGCCATTGCGCCGCCAGCCGAGCCGCATGAAGCCGTCTTCCTCGCCGGCATTGATCAGGCGCAGATTGAGCGCGCCACTGTCCGGCAGCCGCGCCGCCACTTCGGCGCGCCAGTCGTCCTGCGCCGCGGCAGTCCCGCCTCCGCACACGAGGGCGGTCGTCAGTACGGCCTGTATGAAATGTCTCATGATTTTCCCCTGGCGTGCGATGTGGAGCGCCACTTTCGCACGGGATTTGGGGGCTGGAAGCCGACGATCGCGTGATCGCCTTCACGTCTGCGTGACATGTGAAAAGGGCCGGACCCTCCGGCCCGGCCCAGATGTCTCGGTGCGGTATCGCCTACCAGTATCCGCCGCCCATCAGTTCGATGGTCTGGCTCACGCTTTCCCCGTCCGCGACCGTGAACTCCGCTTCGTCATGGCGCGCCCCTCGGAAGCGCGGGAATGGGTTGTTGGAAAACCCGTAGCCCTCGGTCGGGATGCCCATTACATTCATGTTGAACACGTCGTCGCCATTCTCGTCATGATAGAGGCGCACGGCATACTCCCCGGCCTCGAGATTCTCGAACACGGCGATCGCCACGCCGTTCTCGATCTCGATGCGGCGGGAGGCGACCGGCCCGGTCCCGTCCCATCCCGCTTCGCTGTCATAGAGCGCGATGTCCATCAGTCCGCCATCGCGAACATCTTCGACGGTCACCGTCACGCTGGCAGTCTGGGCCCGGGCGTGCGCCGGGACGAGTGCGCTGGCGGTCAGCAGGGCGGCGAGGCAGGCAGTTTTCAAGAAGGTATTCATGGCAAGTCTCCTGGTAAGGGCCGGGCGGAGCATCCGCTCCGGGTAATTGAAAAAGGGGGTCTTGGGGACAGGTCCGGTCAGCCGCCGAAAAAGATGACGTGCATCAGCCGGCCGGGCATGAAGGCGAACAGGCCGGGGACGATCAGCGCGCCAAAGAAGGCGCCGTAGACGGCATTCTTGTGCTTGTTGATCAGGCCGCGCCGCGCATTGGCGATCATCCCGTAGACGCTCATCAGGGTCAGCGGCACGAAGATGTGGATGAAGCTGAATGATCCGCCATTGATCTGGCGGATGAAGATCGCCGAGATCGCGGTCGTCACCATCAGCACCGCCCAGACATAGCCGACCGTACGGTGCGGAATGGTGCCTTTCGGCGCAAACATCTGGACCGTGCCCAGAAGCAGGGCGCCGATGGCGGTCCCGGCGTGCAGCTGGATCACCCAGGGTGCGCGCAGAAAGGCGGCCGGATCGGGCCGGATCGACCAGTTCGCGCTTCCAAACAGATCCCCTGCGAGCGACAGGTTTCCGCCGCTGCCCTGCCAGAGTGCAAGGCCGACCACGACCGAGACAATGACGAATCCGATGGCCAGGTGACGCCAGACCGGCGTCGTCCGGGCCGCGCTGCGTTCGGTGTGTGATGTCTGTGTCTCGGTCGTCATTCCCGTCTCCCTGTCCCCGCTGTTTGCGGGTGTCTTGCTGCGTGACGAGACAAGGGATGCGGCAGGCCCGGCGGCACGAAAAGCGCGTCTACGCAAGCGGGCTGTCTCCCGACGCGAATGGCGCTAGATTCCCGTTCGCGTATCGCGAATGGAGGGGGTAATCGCGCCATGACAGGGGCAGACCGCATCAAGGCCATCCTGCCGGGCGCCGGCTTCGTCGCCGGGATCGGGACGTTTCTCGCCTTCCTCGCGCCCTATGACACGGGCGGTCTGGGGTGGCCCTGGGTCTGGCTCTACTGGACCGGCCTGGTCGGCTGGGGTGCCGTGTGCGGCCATGTCGGCGGAACCTTGATGGAGCGCCATGCGCCCGGAACGCCGGACTGGATTTCCTATCCGATGATGTCGCTGGCCATTTCGGTGCCGGTGACCGCCGCCGTCCTGCTGCTTCAGGCAATTGTCGGCGACCCGCAACCCTTGTGGGCCTGGCCGGTCACCTTCTTTTTCGTCTGGGTGATCTCGGTCGCGATCACCTTCGTCACCTGGCTGCGCAACCGCGCCGGGAATGCTGCAGCCAGCGACGCAGCGCCGCCGCAGATTGGCCGCACCCTGACCGACAAGCTGCCGGTGCGCCTGCGCACCGCAGACCTGCACGCGCTCCAGTCCGAAGACCATTACCTGCGGGTCCACACCTCGGCCGGGAATGAGTTGATCCTGATGCGCCTGTCCGACGCGATGGCCGCGGCCTCGGCGATCGAAGGCGCGCAAACCCACCGCTCCTGGTGGGTGGCCCGCTCGGCCATCGAGGATGCCCGCCGCGAGGGGTCGCAGGCCGTCCTGATCCTGAAAGGCGGTATCGAAGCCCCCGTTAGCCGGGCGAATGTCCCGAAACTGCGCGAAAAGGGCTGGCTTTAAAAAGGCTCTTCCCTCCCCTTGAAGGGGAGGGGTGGGGTGACGGATCAGAGCTCTACCTTCGCGAACGCCATTCCTCGCGGGTCTGGCCCCAGACATCGACGATCATGCCGAACCCGGCGACTTCCTCGGTGCGGCCGGTCTTGTACGAGCCGAGCCTCTTCGCCACGCCGATCGAGCCGGTATTCTTCTCGTCGATCAGGTGGATCACGCTGTCCCACCCGAGATGGTCGAACGCCCAGTCGAGGCTGGCGGCAGCGGCCTCGCTCGCATAGCCCTTGCCCCAGTGCGACCGCGCAATCGTCCAGCCGACTTCGGGCTGCGACCAGCCATGCGGGTACCACGGCCCGACCCGCCCGGCCCATCGGCCCGTTTCCTTGTCGAGCACGGTGAAGAAGCCATAGCCGCGCACCGCCCAGTGACCGATCACGCTCATCAGGGCGCGCCAGGCCATGGGCGGCGACTGAACGCCGCCGATATAGCGGGTGTTTTCCTCGTCCTGCATCGCGGCAGAAAGCGGCGCGAAATCGGCTTCCACCGGCGGGCGCAGGATCAGGCGTTCGGTCTCAAGCCGCGGTCCGAATCCGGATGTATCAACACTCATTGCAATCCCCCGTAGTCCTGCATCCCGGAATGATGAAACCGCCTGTCTGCACAGGGCAAGTGAAATGACGGTCAGATGAACTGCAATGCATCTGTTTCGCCCCATTGCGGCACGTCAATTGCACCCGTTTCCTGACTAGAGCCTTTAGGCATGAAGGAGACCGCCTTGTCCGGACGAGAACGTCCCACCGTGGGACGCCTTGCCGTCTATCTCGTTCTGACCGCCGCCTTTACCGGGCTGATGGCGGGCGGAGCGAATGCGGCTGGCACGTTCGACTGGGTGTATCAGGAACTCGACCGGCCGGTCTGGCTGCTGCCCGGCAGCTTCATCACCGCGCTTTGGATCGCCAAGACCCTGATGCTCGCCTTCGCACTGTGGAGCGTCGAGCGTTTTGGCCTCGCCGGTTGGCGCTGGCTGGGGGCGCTCGGGGTTCTGGCAACCATCGCCAGCGCGATCGCGTGGTCGATTGTTTTCCTCGTCATGCGCGACGTCTCGCTGGGTCTCCTGGTGGTCGTGGCGTCCTGGGTCACGACGGTCTTCGCCACCTGGGCCGTGGGCCGGGCTAGTGTGAGCGCGGGCGCCTTCATGTGGCTGCCCTTCGTCTTCCAGTCCTACGCCCTCGCCGCCAGCTTTGAACTGATGCGGCTGAACACCGGGCTTTAGCCCGCAGACCGGTCGATCACCTCCAGAATGTCATCGGTCGTGATCCGCTCGCGGTAACCCCCGTCTGCGCCATATCCCGCCTCGTGCCACAGCTTGGCAATGATCACGCCGTCAGCTCCGATCACATAGGTGATCGGATAGGGCACGCCGTAGGCGAAATGCCCGGGGTCGGTGTAAAGCGGGTCGCGCACGTCGAACGCATCGATCAGGGCGCTGTCGGGATCCGACAGGAGGTTGATCGTGATGTCGCGCCAGTCGGCATATTCGGCCGGATCGTACGTGATCACCGCGACCTCGAATCCACGCTCGGCAAACGCGTCCGCGGCTCCGTTCACGTCGATGACCTGCGTCTGGCAATAAGGACACCAGTCGATTGACCGGTTGAAATAGAGGACCAGTCCGTTTTCTCCGGTCAGGTCGGAAAGGCGGCGCTCCTCCCCGGACGCATCCGTCACACTCATGTCGGGAAAGGACTGGCCGGCGGCGAGACCAAAGCCCTCGGCCCGCTCCTGCGCCTGCGTGTCCGCCTCCGGTGCGCAGGCCATCACCATCAAGGCCGCGCCGGTCGTCAAAATTGCTCGAAACATCGTTCTCCCCCCATCAGGACTTCAGGGTGATATCGGGCGAAAGCCGATAATGTCCACAGCCTTGGGGTAACCGGAACGAAAATGGCCGCACCCTCTTGAAGGATGCGGCCAGTTCTCGGATTAGTGAGACGGAAATCCGTCTGCGCGCCGTTTACGGGCGAGCCGTGACGCAAATATGACGCCCGGTTCACCTTACGGCGAATTAATCACGCCAGATTCGAATCCAGACCCTTGCAGGCCTCGACCAGGCCTTTCACGGAATCGACCGAGGCGTCGAACATGGTCTGTTCGTCGGCATTGAGCGTGATCTCGACGATCTTCTCCACGCCGTCCGCGCCGATCACCACCGGCACACCGACATAAAGGTCGTCGACGCCGAACTGGCCGGTCAGGTGCGCGGCGCACGGCAGGATGCGCTTCTTGTCGTTGAGGTAGGACTTGGCCATTGCGATGGCGCTTTCCGCCGGTGCGTAATAGGCCGAGCCATTGCCCAGAAGGCCGACAATCTCGCCGCCGCCCTTGCGGGTGCGGTCAACGATGGCATCCATCTTCTCGCCCGTGGACCAGCCCATCTCGATCATGTCCGGCACGGGGATGCCTGCAATCGTGGAATAGCGCAGCAGCGGCACCATCGTGTCGCCATGACCGCCCATCACGAAGGCGGTGACATCTTCGACCGAGACGCCAAATTCCTCGGCGAGGAACCAGCGGAAGCGCGCCGAATCGAGCACGCCGGCCATGCCCACCACCTTGTTGTGCGGCAGGCCGGAGAATTCGCGCAGCGCCCAGACCATCGCGTCGAGCGGGTTGGTGATGCAGATCACAAAGGCGTTCGGCGCGTGGGCCTTGATGCCCTCGCCCACGGCCTTCATCACTTTCAGATTGATGCCCAGCAGGTCGTCGCGGCTCATGCCCGGCTTGCGCGGCACGCTGGCGGTCACGATGCAGACATCAGCGCCTTCGATGGCGGCATAGTCGGATGCGCCCTTCAGGTTCGAATCCTTGCCGAAAACCGGGCTGGCTTCGGCGATATCCAGCGCCTTGCCCTTTGCAGTGCCTTCGGCAATGTCGAACAGGACGACATCGCCCATTTCTTCGCGGGCGGCGATGTGGGCGAGTGTGCCGCCAATCATGCCGGAACCGATAAGGGCGATCTTCTTGCGAGCCATGGACGCGTCTCCTTCGCAGATGCGGAAAAACTTGGGCGCCGGTGTAGCGCCGCGACCGGATCGCGGCAAGGCAGCTTGCTAGCGATAGAGCGGATCGAAGGCTGCGGGACGGCGAACCAGTTTCGGCGTTTCCCCGGCAAATCGCCTGAAATCCCGCGTCATGTGTGCCTGGTCGGCATAGCCCGCCTCGGCCGCCACATCGCTCAGACGCTCCGCGCCAGCCTTGATCGCATTGCGCGCACGGTGGAAGCGGACGAGCCGCAGATAGAGCGCGGCGGTCAGGCCCGTTGTCCGCTCGAAACGCCGGTCGAGCGTACGGATTGTCAGTCGGGCGGCATCCGCCAAGGACTCCAGCGTGGACAGCGCGCCAGCTTCCATCCCTGCAATGGCGGCCTGCACGGTGCCAGCAGGCGCTGGCGGGATGAAACGGGCCAGCGCGGATTCGGCCTGGCTTGCAAATTCCGCCAGCGTGCCGGGGGTCAGGCTCACACCGGTTTCCGGCAACGCCACCAGCCGGTCGCGCCAGTCCGCAGGCTTTTCGGTGAAGGCTCCCACCGCCCAAGGATGCAGCCGGATGGCGAGCACGTCCATGTCTGCGTCCTGCTCGATCGTCAGCACGCGGGTCAGCGGCCCGTAAAGGAAGGCAGCCGGTTGGCGCGTGGAGGATCCATCCGCCCGATGCTCGATTGGCGGCGCGGCGCGATGAAGGATGATCTCGCAGCGCCCGTCCGGCGCGATCGTCTGCGACCCGCGCGCGCTGGAACGCAAGTGCCAGACCCCCTCGGCCAGCTCCGAAAGCGGCCCGGTCGCGGGTCGGAATTCATGGTGCGGTTCGCTCATCACCTGTCCGGATTGTTCAAGACGGCGTCAGGATTGCCGGTCTAGCCTGCGCGCACAACTCGAACGGAGCTTTCCATGCGCCTGATCTCATCCGTCCTCGCCCTGTCTGCGTACCTGACCGCCCCGGCTTTCGCCGGCGATCTCGATTTCATCACCGGCCACTGGCGATCCGAACCCGGCCGCCAGGTCACAGAGGAGATCTGGACCGATGGCACAGGTCACCTCTTCCTTGGCGTCAACCGGACACTGGTCGACGGCGAAGCACGGGCCTTCGAATACATGCGCATCGCCTGGAATGAGGACGGGGAAGGAGAGTATTGTGCCCAGCCCAATGGCGGCGAAGCGACCTGTTTCCGCCTTGTCGAAACCGGCGAAAGCCATGTCGTGTTCGAGAATGCCGGGCACGACTTCCCTCAGCGCATCCGCTATGCGCGCGAGGACGAGACGCTGACCGCCACCATCTCCGACATGACCGGCGAGCAATCCTTCAGCTTCGTCTGGACGCTTGTGACGGACTAGCCCGTGAACTTGCGCTTTGCGGGCGGTTTCTTCAGGTCTGCTCGCATCGCCACCGCGAAGGCCTTGCGCGCCCATGTCGTGAAATCGTCCGGCGCATCATAGAGGCGTTCCGGTGCCAGCCGGTATCCCGTCATCGCCTTGTAGGGGTCGGTGGAATAGACGAAGGGACCGCAGTCTTCGTCATCGAAATCGCGGAACGTCGTCTCATCGGCCTTGAAGTAGAGCGTGTCGTCCGCGACGACCGCGAAATTCAGCCCCTGGCGAAACACGCCCGCCCCGCCGAACATCTTGCGGAACCGTACCCCGCCCATTGGCTCGAACAGCTCGGCGAGAAATTCCTGGTAGTCGGGGCTGAGGCTCATCCCTTCGTCTCCGGATCGAGATAGAACACGTCTTCCACCTGGGCATCCAGCGCTGCAGCGATGCGCAATGCAAGCAGGGCGGATGGAATGAAGACCCGGTTCTCGATCGTGTTGATCGTCTTGCGGGTCACACCCGTCCGCTCCGCCAGTTCCGCCTGTGTCAGGCCGGCCTTGGCCCGCCACTCCTTCAGCCGATTTCCCAGCGCGGCGCGCGTCATGTGGCGGCCTCGTCACTGCCGCCCGACAGGACAACGAAGGCGCCCAGGGGTGCGATGACCGCGACGATCATCATCGACCGGATTGCGATCCCGGCCGTGAGGTCGAAAAACGCCTCACCGGCCATCAATAGGACCAGCAAACCTACCATGGCCTTGAATCCGAATTTCAAGGCGCGCGACTGGTTGTGCTGGAAAAGCTCGTCCTTCAGCACATTGTGCGCTTCGGCGCGGCGGACCCGCCGTCCGAGCGCAAGCATGGCCAGCGTCGCCAACACCCAGCTGATCGCGCCGACTGCTTCGACCAGATCGGCGAAACCGGCGGCCGCCTCGGCACTTTCGGGATGGACGAGAGCAACCAGATCGCGCGCCAGACTGGCGCCTTGCCACACCAGGAAAATGATCCCCATGGCCGCGATGACCCTATTGCGGTCGCGCTGCAGCTTGCTGATGTCATCCATGATCGTCTCCGTGTAACGCTGAGGTGACATGTTCAATACGCGTTACAAATAGTCACGTCAAGGTTACATTCACCGCCGCTGGCCCCTCACCATCTGGAACGAGACGACGACCCCGGCCACACCGGCTGCGCCGACGAAGAGGCAAAAGGCCGAGACGAACCAGGCCGCGTAATCGAAAAAGCCCATCCGGGCCGGATAGAGCGCGTCCTCGGTGACCCGAACCCTCACAGGCGTGCCGGGCGCATAGGCCGCGCTGACGGTCTCGACTTCGGCTTCCGTCACCGAGCGCAGGTCACCGGCAATCATGCGGCGACCGGGCGTGAAGGCCTCGTCCTCGACGGGGGTCAGCCAGACGAGCATCGATTGCCGGCCTCGCCCCGCCGCCTCGAACTCGACCCGTTCCACGACCGCATCGGCCTTCGGCGCGAACTGTGAGGAGGCCGGCACATCGCCAATCCCCCAGAACACCGACGCGACCGTCCAGGGGATGACAGTGAACATCACTGCCGCGAAAATCAGGACGACGTATTTCACGGCTTCTTCATCGCGATCAGAAGGCCGTCGCCGACCGCCGTGAAGACCTGCTCAACCCGGTCATCGTCGCGCACGCGCTTGGCCAGGGCGCGCAGGGCCTCCGTGTCGGCGTCGGTCTTCGCGGGATCAGCAACCGAACCGCTCCACAAGACATTGTCGAACAGGATGATTCCGCCGGGTCTGAGCAGCGTCAGCGCGGCGGCGTAATAGTCGCCATAGCCGGTCTTGTCGGCGTCCACGAACATGAAATCGACCTGCTCGGCCAGGTCCTCTGACGCCAGTTCGGACAGGGACCGGCGCGCATCCCCGATCACCGGCTGGATCACGTCGGCGACATCGCCCTCGGCCCAATAGCCTTCCGCAATCGCGATCAGGTCCGGACTGATGTCGAGCGCATAAAGGCGGGCGTCCTCACCATGGCGTTCCTTCATCGCCATCGCCACGGCGAGCGCCGAGTAACCCGTATAAACCCCGACCTCCAGCGCGATTTTCGCCCCGGTCAGCCGCGCCAGGAAGGCCATCAGCGCGCCCTGTTCGGGGCTGACCTGCATGCGCGCATCCTCGCGCTTGGCGGTCTCCTCGCGGCAATGCTTCAAAGCCGGATGCTCCTGCGGATTCATCGCCCGCACATATTCGGTCAGGGTTTCATTTAATCCGATGGATCGCGACATCACGCATCGTCCTCTTCAAGTTTCGCTTCGTGTGCGGCCGCCAGGTATTTCTCCGACCGCATTTCCATCAGGCGGGATTCGGTCCGCTCGAACTCGAACGCACCATCGCCCTCGGGGTAAAGCGCGTCGGGTTCCGCCTCGGCGCTCATCACCAGCTTGGTCTTCGATTCGTAGAGCGCATCGATCAATGTGACGAAACGCTTCGCCTCGTTGCGCTTGTCAGGGCTGAGCTGCGGCACCCCGTCCAGCAACACGGCATGAAAGCGCGCCGCGATGGCGAGGTAATCCGCCGCACCCAGCGGACGCGCGCACAACTCGGCAAAGGTAAAGCGCGCCACGCCAGCCGCTTCGCGCGGCACCGATACGGCCCGGCCATGGACGGTTAGCGTACAGCTTTGCGGTTCCGCGCCCGATGTCAGCCGGTCCCAGGCGGCATCCATCGCTTCGGTCGATGCCGCGTCGACCGGCGAATAATAGACCGGCGCTGCGGTCAGCTGTTCCAGTCTGTGATCGACGCCGTCCTCGATGGCCAGCAGATCCAGCTGCGTTTCCAGGAGGGCAATGAAGGGCTCGAACAGCTGCCGGTTCAGGCCGTTCTTGTAGAGATCTTGCGGCGCACGGTTGGACGTCGCGACCACCACCACGCCGCGAGCGAACAATTGCTCGAACAGGCGGCCCAGTATCATCGCGTCGGCAATGTCGGTGACCTGGAATTCGTCAAAGCACAAAAGGCGCGCCCGGTCCGCGATGCCCTTCGCGACCGGCGGGATCGGATCGTCCCCCGCCCCGCGCACATGCTCGGGCCGACTGCGCCGCTCACTTGAATCCAGCTTGCGCCAGGCGGCAATGCGCGTGTGAACGTCCTGCATGAACTCATGAAAGTGGACCCGGCGCTTGGGATCAACCGGCGCACCGCCGCAGAACAGGTCCATCAGCATCGACTTGCCGCGGCCGACTCCGCCCCACAGATAAAGGCCTTTCGGCGCCGGCTCGGCCTTGTGGAAAAACCCGCCCTCGAACCGCCAGCCCTTCAGCCGCACGTGCAGATCGGTCAGCGCGCGGGCCGCCTCTTCCTGCCCGGCATCGGCAACCAGCGTGCCCGCCGAGATGCGGGCCTTCCAGCGATCAATGGGTGTGGTCACCCGCCCAGTCCCGGCATCACGATCACCAGGAGGGCCAGACCGGTCAGCCCGAAGGCGATGAGCGTCGCAGCAATCAAAAAGGCGGGCCGTTGAATCTCGCGCATGTCAGCCTCATGCCAGCGTCGATGGCGGGTGACAAGTCATTCCCCCTCACCCGGCGCTTCGCGCCACCCTCTCCCTCAAGGGAGAGGGAAGAAAACGCCAAACCTGTTCCCTCTCCCTCCAGGGAGAGGGTCAGGGTGAGGGGTCTTCAGGCCAGAATGCGCTCCAGCCCTGCCCGCATGTCCGCCGGCAGACTGACCGGCCGCCGGGTCTCGCGGTCAACATAGACATGGGTGAATTGGCCTTCGGCGGCAGCATTTTCAGAATTTTCTGAAAACAGCCCGATCTCGTAGGTCACCGACGAATTGCCGATCCGTGCCACGCGCACCCCGGCCTCGACGATCTCGGGATAGGCGAGCGGCGCGAAATACCGGCAGCCCGTCTCAACGACGAGCCCGATCACCCCGCCGCCGTGAATGTCTAGCCCGGCCTCGGCGATCAGGTACCGATTCACGGACGTGTCAAAGAGCGCGTAATGGACGACATTGTTCATGTGCCCATAGACGTCATTGTCGTTCCAGCGCGTGGCGGTCCGGTCCCACCAGCGATAGTCGCCGCGTCCCCGCTCCGGCCCCTTCACAGGATTTCCTCATACATCGCGACGATGGAGTCATAGTCCATCTCGCGCGGATTGTTCGGCAGCAGGCGGTCATTGGCCGCCACGTCTTCGGCCATGCGCGGCACATCGTTATGGCTGATGCCGAGCTGGCTCAGTCGCCGCTCGATCCCGACCGCCTCGGCAATCCGCTCCATCTCGTCGATCAGCGCAGCGGATGACGCCGTGAGGCCGATATGGGCGGCAATCTCGGAATAGTGCGCTTCGGCGACCGGCGCGTTGAAACGCAGCACGGGCGGCAGCACGACCGAGTTCGACAGCCCGTGCGGCACGTGGAAAATCCCGCCCAACGGATAGGCCATGGCGTGCACACCGGCGCAGGGCGAATTGGAGAAGGCCTGCCCGGCCAGCATCGCGCCCAGCAACATGTCGCCGCGGGCGTCCATGTCATTCCCGTCAGTACAGGCGCGCTCGATCCCGCCTTGCAACAGCTTCAGCGCCGTGAGCGCCAGCGCGTCCGACACCGGGTTTTTCGAACGCCGGTTCGTATAGGCCTCGATGGCGTGAACCATGGCGTCGATGCCGGTCGCGGCGGTCGCATGCTTCGGCAGTCCGCGCGTCAATTCCGGGTCCAGCAGCGCCATCTGCGCATAGAGCGGGCCGGCGGCGATGCCGCGTTTCGACGTCGCCCCGGTGGTGATGACGGCCACATTCGTCACCTCGCTGCCCGTCCCGGCCGTCGTCGGCACCAGGATCAGCGGCAGGCCGGTAACGCGCACCTGCTCGACGCCGTACATCTGCGACAGGGGCTGATCTCCGCCCGCCAGCAGCGCGACAATCTTGGCGGTGTCCATCGGGCTTCCGCCGCCAAAACCCAGCACAGCCTCGGCACCAAACTCGCGCGCCCGCCGGGCCGCATCGAGCACGACGTCCTCGGGCGGATCGGCGACGACCGCGTCATAGATGGCCAGTGTGAAACCGGCGGATTCGAGCGCGGCCAGCGCCGCGTCGATCAGGCCGGCGCCGCGCACACCGGTGTCGGTGACGACGAAGATCCGGCGCGCGGATTTCAGGACCGGCGCGGCCTTTTCGGCCAGCTGGCGGCTGGCGCCATTGCCGAAGACGATGTGCGGGACGGTGCGGAATTCGAAAGCGGACATGGCGCGAACGCTAGTGCGCGCGGGGAAAAAGGAAAAGAGGGTATGGCGCGACTTCCTTCTCCCTTGAGGAAGAAGGTGGCCGCAGGCCGGATGAGGGGGTCTTCAAAAGCCCCCTCACCCCAACCCTCTCCCTGAAGGGAGAGGGAGTGTTGCTTACTGCATCGTCGGGATGACGAAGGCCTGGTCGCCGATATCGCCGGTCGGCCAGCGCTGGGTCACCGTCTTGATCTTGGTGAAGAAGCGGATGCCCTCGGTGCCGTACTGGTTGGTGTCGGTGAAGGCCGAGCGCTTCCAGCCACCGAAGCTGTGATACGCCACCGGCACCGGGATCGGCACATTGATGCCGACCATGCCAACCTGGACCTTGGCGGCAAATTCACGCGCGGCGAGGCCGTTGCGGGTGAAGATGGCGACACCATTGCCATACTGGTGATTGCTCGGCAGCGCGGCGGCTTCTTCAAGGTTGTCCGCACGCACCACCTGGAGGACCGGTCCGAAAATCTCGTCCTTGTAGGACTGCATGCCCGGCTTCACATGGTCGAACAGGGTCGGGCCGATGAAAAAGCCGTTCTCGTGGCCCTGCAGCTTGAAGCCGCGCCCGTCGAGCTTCAGTTCCGCGCCCTCGTCGACGCCCATCTGGATGTATTTCTCGATCGTCTTGCGGTGCACGCTCGACACGACCGGGCCGTAATGCGCGTCCGGATCGGTCGACACGCCGACGCTCAGACCCTGGGCCGCTTCCATCATGCGCTCGACGAACTCGTCCGCCGTCTTCTTGCCGACCGGCACCGCGACCGGCAGCGCCATGCAGCGCTCGCCCGCCGAACCATAGGCCGCACCGACCATGTCCTTGACCACCTGGTCCATGTCGGCATCCGGCATGATGATGCCGTGGTTCTTGGCCCCGCCCATCGCCTGGAAGCGCTTGCCCTGCTCGGTGCAGGTGCGCGCGATGTAATGGGCAATATCGGACGAACCGACAAAGCTGACCGCCTTGATGTCGTCGTGGTGGAGAAGCGCGTCGACCGCTTCCTTGTCGCCGTGAACGACCTGCATCACACCGTCGGGAAGTCCTGCCTCGGCCCACAATTCGGCGAGGCGTACGGGAACCGACGGGTCCTTCTCGGACGGCTTCAGGACCAGCGCATTGCCGGTCGCGATCGACATGCCCATGAACCACATCGGGATCATGGCCGGGAAGTTGAACGGCGAAATGCCGGCCACGACGCCGAGCGGCTGGCGCATCGAATAGACGTCGATGCCGGTGCCGGCGCTCTCGGTGTATTCGCCCTTCATCAGGTGGGGCACGCCGCAGGCAAACTCGATCACTTCCAGGCCGCGGATCACATCGCCCTTGGAGTCGGCGATCACCTTGCCATGCTCCGACGACAGAAGCTCGGCCAGCGAATCCATGTCCGCCTCGACCAGTTCCTTGAACTTGAACAGCACGCGGGCGCGGCGCTGCGGGTTCATCGCGGCCCATTCGCGCTGGGCTTCCACGGCCTTGGCAACGGCCTGGCCGACTTCGCCCTTGTCGGCGAACTGGACGCGCGCCTGAACCTCACCGGTATTGGGGTTGTAGATGTCACCCCAGCGCCCGGTGGATCCCGTGACACTCTTGCCGCCGATGAAGTGATGAATCTCGCGCATGCCGCTCTCCGATGGATGGCTAACTTGGTTGCCGCTCATATCGCGCCGCGCGGGTCCAAGGTCAAATGCGGGAGTGAGATCAGACCTCAGTCCGTCCGCCGACTGGCGAGCTTTGTGTCTTCCGCAATCACCTCCGGACAGACGCGTCTCGCCGCGTTACACTTCCTGTCGAACCGTTCCGGCGCAAAGGTTGTTTCATGGTCCGCATTGCCCTTCCCCTCGTGCTCGTTCTCACGCTCTCTGCATGCGCGGGAGGCGGGCGGCCGGACTTCGTACGCGCCGGGACGGGCGGCGAGATGGCCTATGCCCGCGCGGCCAATGCGCTGGAAAACGGAGATACCGCGACCGCTCTGGCGGCCTATCGCTGCGCGGCGGCCTATGGACCCGGGTATGAAGTCGCCTGGCACAATCTGGGTGTCACGGCGCTGAATGCGGCCGCGGCGCCGGGCGTGTCTGCCGAGGCTGCCGAGGCCTATCGCACCGAAGGGTATGCCGCGCTGGAAACCGCCGCGAATGCCGGCTGGGCCGCCAGCCAGGCCGAGCTCGCCACCCGGCACCTCGCCGCCGGTCACAGCGCCGAAGCCGCCCGCTGGTCCGCCATTTACCGCACCAACAACCGGGATCAGGCCCTGGGCCTGACGCGCCTGCCCGAAGCGACGGCCAATGCCATAGCGGCGAATGCCAGCGACGCCGAACGCGCCGCCGCCATCGAAGCGGCAGCGGACTTTTTCCCGCGCGCCTTGCAGCGCAGCGAACCGGGCGAGGGCTGCGACGCGCTGACCGGCGCGATGCGCCGCGAGCGCGAGGTCAACTGGCAGGACGTGATCCAGCCTTCGGTCGGCACCTCGCGGCCGACCGGGCAGTAGGCGCCGCGTCAGCCGGGAAAGTGACGCTGTGTCCGGTTGGCGAACGCCACCAGCGACAACATCACCGGCACCTCGACCAGCACACCGACGACCGTCGCCAGCGCAGCGCCGGAATTGAGGCCGAACAGGCTGATCGCGACCGCTACGGCCAGCTCGAAGAAGTTTGACGTGCCGATCAGCGCGCACGGCGCAGCGATCCGGAACGGCATCTTCCACAGCCAGGCCGCGCCATAGGCGATGAAGAATATCCCGTAGGACTGGATCAGCAGCGGCACGGCAATCATCGCGATCACCAGTGGCCGCTGGATCAGGACATCGCCCTGGAAACCGAAGAGGAGGACGACCGTGGCGATCAGGCCCGCAATCGACGCGGGCTTCACCCGCGCCGTGAAACGCTCGACCTGCGCCCCGCCTTCGGCTTCGCTGCGGCCACGCATCAGCCACCAGCGGGTCAGGGCCCCGGCAGCCAGTGGTGCCAGCACGTAAAGCCCTACCGACAGGAGCAACGTCTCCCACGGGATGGTGATGTCGGTAACACCCAGCAGGAGCGCGACAATCGGCGCGAAGGCAAAGATCATCACCACGTCATTGGCGGCGACCTGGACCAGTGTGTAATTGGCATCGCCGCGCGTCAGCTGAGACCACACGAAGACCATCGCCGTGCAGGGGGCCGCGCCCAGCAGGATCAGGCCGGCCGTGTATTGCAGCGCGTCTTCCGGCTGCAGGAAGGGCGCGAACACGAATTCGAAGAACACCACCGCCAGCGCGGCCATCGTGAACGGCTTGATCAGCCAGTTGACCACCAGTGTGACGATCAGCCCCTTCGGGCGCGTGCCGATCTGCCGGATGCTGGCAAAATCGACCTGGATCATCATCGGATAGATCATCGCCCAGATCAGGACCGCGACGACCAGATTCACCGACGCGTATTCAAGCTGGCTAAGCGCGGAAAACAGGCCCGGAACGGCCAGGCCGAGACCGACACCGGTCACGATTGCCAGGCCGACCCAGACGGACAGCCATTTTTCAAACGGCCCGATTCCGGCCTTGGAAGAGTGCGTTTCGGTCATGGTCGTCCGATGGCGTCGAGGCGGGACTGAAGGGTCATTCGGTCGAGCGATTCAACGGGCAGGCTGACAAAGGCTTCGATCCGGTGACGCAGCAGGCGATAGGCCTGCGCAAAGGCGGCGCTGATCTCGGCCTCGCTGCCGCTGACGGCGGCTGGGTCGGCAATTCCCCAATGTGCCGTAATCGGCTGGCCCGGCCAGACCGGGCAGACTTCCGCTGCGGCCGAATCGCAAACCGTGAAGGCGAAGTCCATTACCGGCCCGCCGGTAGCGGTATCGAACTCGCTCCAGTTCTTCGACCGGAAGTGTTCCGTTTCGTAGCCGAGCGTGCCCAGCATCCGGAGCGCGCCTGGATTGACCTGTCCCGCCGGCATGGACCCGGCTGAAAAGGCCTTGAATCGACCGCCCCCCATCTTGCCGAGAAGCGCCTCGGCCATGATGGAGCGCGCCGAATTTCCGGTGCACAGGAACAGGACGTTGAAAATTCGATCGGACATGGAAAGACCGCTCCCAAGGTATTGGGAGCGGTCCTAACGCGTGTCTGCGACAGTTTTCTGTCAGGCTGGTCAGGCCATGGCGGCCGTCTTGCGGAACACCGCGACCTTGCCCGAAATGATCTCGTCGAGCCGCCAGCCGAGGTCGGCGTGAAGCGCATCGTAAAGGCGACCGCCCTCGATCGTGTCGGCTCCGTCCAGCAGCAGGATTCCGCCTGTCCTCAGGCGCGTTGCCGCATGACGAAAATGCGCGGCCAGGGCCGCAAAGCCCGGCGAGGGCGCCAGATAGACGGCATCGACGCGGCCCGCGCTTTCCGACGCTCCGACGCTGGCAAAGGCGCGCAGCCGCTCGCTCGAAACGCCTTCCGCAGCACTCAGCGCCTCGACAGCTTCGGCGGAGGCGGCCTGCGCGATCATCAGGTGGAAGGCCCCGCAGCTCAGGAACGTGGTTGCGGCCCGGTCATTGGCGCCGATTTGCAGGACCTTGTCGCCGGGACGGATTGCTTCGCCGAGGAAATCCGCGAGACCGGCATCGATCGGGCCTCGCCGGCGCTTCACATTGCGCTGCATCCGCTTCAGCGGCGCTGTCAGCCGGTCGAAGAGAGAAGGTGTCTGTACTGCGTCAAGAACCGCCATCGTCGTCCCAATCGTGAACAGGTCGTTAATCCGTTCACGGGGCGTCGCAATCGCGGTGCCAATCGGTAGGGTTTCGTTAACACTTCGGGGCGCGAGGCTGGAACCGGCCAATATCTTCGCCCCGTTTGACGGCCTATAGTGGGCAGCGATGACCGACGAGCCGATTCCTGCCCCGATTCCTGCGCCGAGCCCGGCCGCGCCGGACGGCAAGCACATCGTGGATGTGCTGATCGAGGAACGCGCGCCGCGCCTGATGCGGCGACCGCGCCTGTGGCGCGCCATCCAGTCGATCATCTACCCGGCCCTGGGATATCGGCGCGCGGTGGCCCTGGCCGACGAGATTGCGCCGCGCCCCGGCCGTTCGGCGATGGACTGGACCGAGTCCTTCCTGGATCTGCGGGTCCAGACCTGGGGGCTGGAGGCAGTTCCTGCGACAGGGGCCTGCGTGATCGTCGCCAACCATCCCGGCGGGATCGCCGATGGTATCGCGGTCTGGGCGGCCTTGAAACAGCATCGCCCGGACTTGTGTTTTTTCGCCAATCGCGATGCCTTGCGCGTCTGCCCCGGACTTGAGGACATCGTCCTGCCCGTCGAGTGGCGCACCCAGTCGCGGCGGCGCGATTCCACCCGCGAAACCCTGCGGGCGGCGCTGTCGGCGTTCCGCGACGGCCGCTGCATCGTGATCTTCCCCGCCGGACGGATGGCCGAATGGAGCTGGAAGCGCTGGGGGCTGATTGAAAAGCCGTGGATGCCCACCGCCATCAGCCTCGCCCGCCGGTTCGACGCACCGGTCATCCCGATGGGCGTGCGTCAGCGAATGCCCTTCCTCTACTATGCGCTCGCGCAATTCAGTGACGAGTTGAAGGACATGACCGTCTTTCAGGGCTTCATGGACAAGCGAAAGGCGCGCTACCGCCTGACCTTCGGCAGTGCCATCGATCCTGCGAGCCTGCCCGCCAGCGAATCCGAGGCCACCGCCTTCCTGCGCGATGTCTGCGAAGAACTGGCCTGGCGGTAGGCATCGCGATTCGGCGGTTTCCCCGGCCTCGCGAGGGCGAGGGCCGGGGTCCGGTTTGACCGATGTCAGCCCGCCTTCTTCGGCAGCGTCGTGACACCATACCAGTCGACCTTGCGGGTCACGAACATGGTCACGGCCACCGCACCAAAGGCGAGCGCCGAGCCGATCAGCAGCGCGTAATCCTCCATCAGCACCAGCACGAACTGGATCAGATAGGTCAGCGTCAGACCGGCGAAGGTCACCATCGCCATGGGCTGCGAGCGGAAGACGCTGAGCGCATAGCCTGCCGTCAGCATGATCGTGGCCAGAGCCGCAGTTCCGTAAGCCGCCCAGACTCCGACATGCTCGGACAGGGCCAGGAGCAACAGGTAGAAGATCACCTGGGCCAGCCCGATCAGGATGTATTGCGCGGCGTGGACCGGACGGTCGCCATTCGCCTCGATCAGGAAGAACATCAACAGGGTGAAGGCGAGAAACAGGAGCGCGTATTTCAGCGAACGCGACACCTGCGCATAGCCATCTGCCGGCGTCACAAGATTGACCGCGAACAGGGCGTTGCCGGCCTGGTGCAGGGAATAGCCCTTGCCTTCGACCCAGGACGCCGGAACGCCGCGCGCCAGGTAGGGCACGCGCCAGCTGGCCGTGAAGCCCTCGGCCCCGATCTCGCGGCTGTCAGGCAGAAATGTCCCGTCAAAGCCGGGATGCCGCCAGTCGCTGGAAATGTCTGCCGTCGTTTCCCGGCCCGAGGCCAGCAGCGCGAAACTCTGCGCACCCGAAATCTGCAGGCTGGCCTCGAACTCGAACGCCTCGCCGGCGCGCAGTCCGGGGACCGGCGCGCTCATGCCGCGCCAGGCTGAACCATTTGCCCCGACGCGGTCGAAATCCGATTGCGGCTCGAAGCGAAGCGTCCGTCGCCCTGACAGGGTAAAGTGGAAATCCTCGCCAATCCCGCGAAGGTCGCTGACGGCATAGACCATCCGGGCGGCGGACCAGTCGGCCTGTCCGCCTTCGGGCACAAGATCTGCCACGCCGGACGTGTCGAACGTCCCGCCGAGTTCCAGACCGGCCTCGTAGACCGGCACGTCATAGATGGCCCGGCTCAATATCCGGCTTTCAAGTTGTCCGGTGATGTGCAGCGTGTCGGGTGACACGATCACCGTTTCGGTGGCCGGGCGCATCTCGCGCCGCACCCGGTTGTTGTCGTCGCGAACCTCGACTTCGCGTTCGATCGTGTAGGGGATGGCCAGGAAGGGCCCGCGCATTTCCTGCGGTCCGCCATAGGCCGCGCCGACCTCGACCGCGACGACTTCAGCCCGGTTGGCCCGCTCCCAGGCCAGCAGGTTGACGATGGCCAGCGGCACACCCAGCAGCACGACCAGCGCGCCCACCAGAATCAGTTTCAGCCCCATCGACCGGCTTCGATCGACCGGGCGCGATGTGGTCTCAGTTACGGAATGATCCGTCATCCATCCCTCTCCCTTGTCCGTGGATAACGGTTCGGGATCAGGCGCGCCTTATCGGGACATCGAAGGGCGGGATCGGGGCGATTGGAAGATGATTGCGGCGGAAAGCGGGATCAGTAGAAGAGCAGGTCAACCAGCGGCATCACCTGGGGAGCAAGAGTCTCGACCAATCCGCCCGTGAGCAGCGCCAACCCGAGCGCCCAGCGCCACGCTTCAACGGGCTTGGTCTCGACAACGATGCCCGCCGCGCCGTCCCAGAGCATCCGGCCTGTCTGCTTCAGCACGAAAAAATTCGCGATGAAGGGTAGTGTCATCACATAGGGAATCATCAGGCCAAGCCCGACCACCCACATCATGACCGACCGCGCGAAGGCGCGTCTGAACCGGGGCTTGGTGCCGCGACGCGTCGTGCATCTTATGCCCATCAAGGCCTTGCCTGCCGTCTGGCCGTACGCCCTCACGCACAGCGTGTCGTAAAGGATCAGCGCGATACCGGACACGGCAAGCCCCAGGGCAATGACAGTCCAGATCAATGCCTGAACACCAGACGCCGATGCGGGATACATCCCGGAATATTCGAGCAGGAGCCGGACGACATGGCGCACGACGATGGCGAACGGGACAGTAAACATCGCGACCAGAAGCAGGTCGACGCCTTTCGCGACCCCGCGCGCCCAGGGGCGCGTCGGGTGCGAATTGAGATTCAGACGCCCGGCGAAGGGCAGTGATGCTTTTGCGGGGTCGTTCGTCTCGCTCAAGCTTCGCGTTCCGCCAGATGCCGCTTGATCCCGGCGATGGCTTCAGCGGGATTGAGGTCCTTGGGACAGACCTGCGCGCAATTCATGATCGTGTGGCAACGATAGAGCTTGAACGGATCGTTCAGGTCATCAAGCCGGTCGCCGGTCATCTCGTCGCGGCTGTCCTCGATCCAGCGATAGGCCTGCAGAAGCGCCGCCGGGCCGAGATATTTCTCGCTGTTCCACCAGTAGGACGGACAGGCCGTCGAACAGCAGGCGCACAAAATGCACTCATAGAGCCCGTCGAGCTTCGACCGGTCCTCTTCCGACTGGCGCCATTCCTTCTCCGGCGCCGGCGTGTCGGTCTGCAGATAGGGCTGCACATAGGCGTGCTGGGCATAGAAGTTCGACAGGTCCGGGACGAGGTCCTTCACCACCGGCTGGTGCGGCAGCGGCGCGATGGTGATCGTGCCGGAGAACTCGTCCATGCCCTTGGTGCAGGCGATGGTGTTGCGCCCGCCGATATTCATCGCGCACGACCCGCACACGCCTTCGCGGCAGGAGCGGCGGAAGGTCAGCGTCGGGTCGACCGTATTCTTGATCCAGATCAGCGCGTCGAGCAGCATCGGCCCGCAATCGCCGGTATCGACCGTGTAATGGTCCCAGCGCGGCCCCTCGCCGCTCTCCGGGTCATAGCGGTAGATCTTGAACTCGCGGGTCTTGTCCGCGGCCTCGGGTTTCGGCCAGGTCTTGCCCCGCTTGGGCTGCGAACCTTTGGGAAGCGTCAGCTGAACCATTATTCGTCCTCTGCCTGGTCCTGAAGCCACAACAGGGTCACGTCGGCGATGTGAACCATCTGCCGGCGCGCTTCCTGCGTGGTAAATCCTGCACTCTCGTCACCGGCGACGGCGGCCGCGATGGCGGTCGCCCCCGTCCGCATCCGGGCATCGAACTGCGTCCAGTCGAGCCCGCCCTCGAGCGCCCCGCCCCCGGCCTGCAACCCGGCAATCTTCGCCTCGACGGCGGCAAGCCCGGCGGCGTTGTCCGTCAGCGCCATGAACTCGGCGGGCGGCTCGGGCAGTTGCGCCAGCGCCCGGTAGCCGGTCAGGTAGTGGGGCAGCATCTCGCGCTCGATATTCGGCGCGGCGCCCTGCGTCCACGCCACCAGCGCGGTATCGTCGCAGGTCATCTCGCTCGACAGCAATTCGATATCGGTCGCGATCTCCAATTGCTCGGCCTCGTCGAAACGCGCCATTTCCTGACCGGCCTGGAAATAGAGCGCCGCGCCCTGCCAGCGCTCCAGGAGGTCACATTCGACCCCGCGCACGGCAATCGTCTTCACGAAGACGACGGACTGGCGCGCTGTGGGCAGGCCATTGTTCTGCGCCAGCGCCGGCGTGGCGGCAGCGAAGGAAATCGCGAGGGCGGTCAGGATCGCGCGCATCAGTAAACCCGCGCTTTTGGTTCGATATACTGGATGTCGTCCGACAGCGTGTAGGTGTGCACCGGGCGTTCTTCGAGGCGTACATCGCCGGTCTCGGGATCGAAAAACGCCAGCGTGTGCTTCATCCAGTTCTCGTCATCGCGGTCCGGGAAATCTTCGCGGGCATGCGCGCCGCGGCTTTCCTTGCGCGCGGCCGCGCCGGTCACTGTCACCGCCGCCTGGGCGATGAGGTTGTCGAATTCCAGCGTTTCCACGAGGTCTGAATTCCACACCATCGTGCGGTCCGACACGCCGATATCGGCAGCCGCCTTGAAGACTTCGGCGATCTTCGCGACGCCTTCGTCCAGCACTTCGCCGGTACGGAAGACGGCGCAATTGGCCTGCATGGCGTGCTGCATCCGGTCGCGCAGTTTCGCGGTCGGCGTGCCGCCCTTGGCATTGCGGAACTTGTCGAGCCGGGCAATCGCATTGTCGCCCGCATCGGCCGGAAGAACCGGCTGGCGCGCCCCCGCTTCGAGCGTTTCGGCGGCCCGGAGCCCCGCTGCGCGGCCGAAGACGACGAGGTCAATAAGGCTGTTCGACCCCAGGCGATTGGCGCCGTGGACCGACACGCAGGCCGCTTCACCGACCGCCATCAGGCCCGGCACGACACAGTCCGGATTGCCGTCCCGCTTGGTCAGGACCTCGCCGTGATAATTGGTCGGGATGCCGCCCATATTGTAGTGGACGGTCGGCAGGACCGGGATCGGCTCCTTCGTCACATCGACACCGGCGAACACCCGCGCGCTTTCGGAAATCCCCGGCAGGCGCTTGTGGATCACGTCCGGATCGAGGTGGTCGAGGTGGAGATAGATGTGGTCCTTCTTCGGACCGACGCCCCGGCCTTCGCGGATTTCCACCGTCATCGAGCGCGAGACGACATCGCGGCTGGCGAGGTCCTTCGCGCTCGGCGCATAGCGCTCCATGAAGCGCTCGCCTTCGGAATTGGTCAGATAGCCGCCTTCGCCGCGCACGCCCTCGGTGATCAGAACGCCCGCGCCATAAATGCCGGTCGGGTGGAATTGCACGAATTCCATGTCCTGCAGCGGCAGGCCGGCGCGCAGCACCATCGCATTGCCGTCGCCGGTACAGGTGTGCGCCGAGGTGGCCGAGAAATAGGCCCGGCCATAGCCGCCGGTCGCCAAGATGACGGTCTGCGCCCGGAATCGGTGCAGCTTGCCGTCCTCGAGATTCCACGCCGTCACGCCGCGGCAGGCGCCGTCCTCGTCCATGATCAGGTCGAGCGCGAAATACTCGATGAAGAACTCGGTCTTGTGCTTGACCGCCTGTCCGTAAAGCGTGTGCAGGATGGCGTGACCGGTCCGGTCGGCCGCCGCGCAGGTGCGCTGCACCGGGCCTTCGCCGAAATTGCGGGTCATGCCGCCAAAGGCGCGCTGGTAGATCTTGCCTTCGGGCGTCCGGCTGAACGGCACACCCCAGTGTTCCAGCTCGTAAACCGCGTCCGGCGCGTGGCGGCACAGATATTCGATCGCGTCCTGGTCGCCCAGCCAGTCTGACCCCTTCACGGTGTCATACATGTGCCAGCGCCAGTCATCCTCACCCATATTGCCGAGGCTGGCCGAAATCCCGCCCTGCGCCGCAACCGTGTGCGAGCGCGTCGGGAAAACCTTGGTCACGCACGCCGTGCGCAAGCCTGCCTGTGCCGCGCCCAGTGCCGCGCGGAGGCCCGAGCCCCCGGCGCCCACCACGACGACGTCATAGGTGTGATCGATCCATTCGTATTTCGACATCGGATACCGGTCCTGGAGCGCGCCTAGAGCGCCAACGTGAGAAGCGAATAGACGCCGGCGAGCCAAAGACCCGCGGCGAGGAAGGTGTTGACGATCAGAAGCGTCGCCTTGGTCGAGGTCTTGTGGATGTAATCCTCGATCACGACCTGGACGCCCAACCGCCCGTGATAAAGCGCCGCGCTCATCGTCAGCAGTGATACGAGCGCGCCCAGCGGCGAACCGAAGAAGGCGCGCGAGGCGTCGGGGTCAGGCGCACCGGCCAGCCCCAGCGTGATCACGAAAATCGGCATCAGGATGAAGAGCGCGATCGCGCTGACCCGTTGCTGGATGAAGTGCCCGGTGCCCGACCCTGCGGCACCGTAGCCGCGAACCCGCTTGCGCGGAGTCATCATGCCGCTCATGCCGCACCTCCGGTCAGGAAAATCGTCCACACGATGCCCGTCGCCAGGAAGGCGGCGATCAGGATGACCACGGAGCGCTGGCTCGACCCCTTGGGATCAAAGCCCTTGCCCGCGTCCCAGAACAGGAAGCGCAGCCCGTTGAACCAATGAAAGGCGACGCACGCCGTCAGCACGATCAGCCCGGCGCGCGTAACCCAGGCCATCGCGCCCTCGAACAGGAAGCTGACGCTGCCATTCGTGCCGGTTGCCAGCATCACCAGCCACACCGTCAGCGCGGCTGCGCCGATATAAAGGCCGATGCCGGTGACCCGGTGCAGGATGGAGGTGAGCATGGTCGCGTGCCAGCGCCACACCTGCAGGTGTGGTGATAGCGGACGCGGATCAGAAGTCTCCGACGTCATCGCTTCGTCCCTTTCGCGGTCGGGACCGGCGGCTGCCCCCCAGCAAGGCAGAGCCTCGAGCAAATCACCGGTCAAACGAATGTCTGCCGGAGAATAGACCCGGAGCGGCAAGGGTCAACGCGGGTGCAGCATCGCAATGCAGAATCTCACCGAGCGGACGATGGCGCCCGGCAGCATCAAATGATGCAGGTGGCCTGCTCCCCGCCCTTAATCGCCCTGTGTGTTCTTGGTCTCGGAACGGGTTTCGGCTGGTTTGTAATGCGAAACGGTCTAGGTTGCCCGAGAGAAACGTAGGGAGACCCCGATGTCCCAGACCGCCGTTGTCACGGGCGCCTCGACCGGGATCGGTCACGCCACCACGAAAGTTCTGATCGAAAAGGGTTTCCACGTTTTCGCGGGGATACGGAAGGACGAGGATGCTGCGCGGTTGAAATCGGATTTCGCCGACAAGGTCACCCCGCTGAAGATGGACGTCACCCAGGCAGCGACGCTGAAGGCCGCAGCCGATCAGGTTCGCGCCGCGCTGGGTCAATCCACGCTGGACGGCCTTGTCTGCAATGCCGGCATCGCCGTCGCCGGACCTCTGCTGCACATCAATATCAGCGAAGTTGAAAAGCAGATGGACGTGAACGTGCTGGGCGTCCTGCGCACGGTTCAGGCCTTCGCCCCCCTGCTGGGCGCCGAGGATGGCCGGATCGGCGAGCCCGGCCGGATCGTGATGATGTCGTCGGTCGCCGGAAAGATGGGCATGCCCTTCGTGGGTCCCTATGCGGCGTCCAAGCATGCGCTTGAGGGGATGACCAAGTCACTGCGCAAGGAATTGGGGCTTTACGGCATCAACTGTGTCCTGATCGGTCCCGGAGCGGTCGCCACCCCGATCTGGGACAAGGCCGAGGAGATCGATGTCGAACAGTACCGCGATACCGACTACGTCCCCGCCATGAACCGGGTCATGAAATGGATGCAGAAAAGCGGCCCCGAGGGCTTGCCGCCCGAACGCATCGGCCGACGCGTCCACCACGCCCTGACCGCCGACAGCCCGCGCCTGCGCTATGCTGAAGTGCCCCAGCGCCTGACCAACTGGTCCCTGCCCCGCCTGCTGCCCGAGAAATTCGTCGACGCGCAGGTCAGGAAGCGGATCGGGCTGCGCCCCGAGGATCGCAGGTCCGGCGAGGAAGACTAAGCCGAACCTCGCCGAAAACTGAACGAAGCTTAACTGGCTCCGCGCGCGCGGGCGGATCATGCTTCCTGCCTGAATAGTGGGTAGGGACACCATGCTCGTAGCGATTCTGGCCGCAGCGGCGGCATTGAGTGAACCGGCAATCATCGACGCCCATTACACCGTCACGGTCGAAGCCGACGGTACGGCCCCCGCCACGATCCGGGTCGAACTGCGCTTCACCGGAGACGAGGACGGTCAGACAGGGCTCGACTTGCCGGATTTCTGGGGCGGCGAGAGCGAGCTCTGGCGGGTCGTCCACGACTTGCAGGTTTCGGGCGAAGACGCGGCGTTTGCGCCCGCCACCGCCCCGGAACGCCGCGAGATCACCCACGCCCCCGGCGCAGAACTGGTCGTTCGCTATCAGGTCGTCCCGGACCGGTCCGGCCCCCCGCGCGCCGCGACGGACGACTACTACCGCCCCTATGCCGAGCCCGGCTATGTCCACCTGATCGGCCACACCATTTTCGCCGAGCCGGACCGGGACCGCGAAGCCGGGGTGAGGGTCGACCTGGTCGTGCCCAATGGCTGGGCGCTGGCCTCGGATCTCCAGCACGACGGTCTCGATTACACGGCACTGGGGGCCAGTGTGATCGTGGCAGGCGATTTCCGGGTCGAGACACGGCGCGTTTCCGGCGCCGACATCCGCATCGCGATGCGCGGTGCGATCGATGTCGACGACACGACCTTCATGAACCAGGTCGAGACGGTCATCACCGGCAATCTCGCCTATTGGGAAGCCGAGGGCGAACCCTATCTCGTCACCGTCCTGCCGCTCGAGGCCGACGAGGGCTGGACCAGCATCGGCGGCACCAATCTCGACGATTCCTTCGCCATGTTCGTGACGACCGATGCCGACCTCGAAACGCTGACCCGGATTCTCGCGCACGAGCACACCCATACCTGGAACATCAAGCGGCTGGGCGGCGCCCTGCCCGGTGACCCGGGCGACGAAGCCGCCGGATACTGGTTCTCCGAGGGGTTTACCGATTTCCTGACCACGCGCGCCGGAGTGCGGGGCGGCATCTGGCCGGCCCAGACTGCTCTGGCTCACTGGAACGTTGTCCTCGCGGAGAATGCGTCCTCTCCGCTGCGCGATGCGCCCAACGCGGTGATCGGCGAACAATTCTGGCAGAACCGGGACGCGCAGCGCCTGCCTTATCATCGCGGCGAGATCTTCGCCGCCCTCGTTGACCACGAGATCCGCACCCGGACAGGCGGTGAATTCGATCTGGACGATGTCATCATGGCGATGCGCGATGCCGCAGACGAGGGGCCCGCACCCGCCCGCTTCGCCGCGACCGTCCTGTCGGTCACCGGGGTGGACATCTCCGGCTTGGTGACCCGCCACATCGAAAACGGCGAGCCGGTCGAGCTGGCCCGTGACACCTTCGGCCCCTGCGGTACCGTGGAAACGGTCGATGAGCCGGTCTTCGATTACGGCATGACCGGGGACCGCAACGAGGACGGGCAATTCGTCATCTCCGCAGTCGACCGGGACGGCCCCGCCTGGCCTGCCGGATTCCGCCCCGGCATGGTCATTCTCGAACGGCTGGAAGGCGCGGTGGGCGATGCCAGCGTGGACAGCGTCCTACGGGTCCGGTCAGAAGCCGGGACGCAGGACCTGCGCTATCGCCCGGCGACCGGCGAGACGCGGCGATTGCAGCGCATCATTCCGGCGGAGGGCGATCTGGCTGCCAATGGCTGCGCCGCCCGTCTTGCGGGATTGCCGGTCTAGGCGCGCAGGGATTTGGGGCTGACGCGCGCGTCGTCCTGCGGCTAGACTCTCCCCCAAGAACATCACTCGGGGAGTTTTCCATGATCCGCACCACCCTGGCCGCACTGGCCCTTCTGTCTGCGCCCGTGTCGGCCACATCGGCATGGGCCGACGATGCCGATGATTTCGCGGCACTGATTGCCGAATTCGAAGCCCACGAATCGGCGGGCGACCCGGTCGGCGAAGGCCGGGACGGTGACCGCGAGGCCGCACGCCGATGGGCAGACCTGTCGAGTGCAACCGTCGAGTCGCGCAATGCCGCCGAGCTGGCCTTCCTCGACCGCCTTGAAGCGATCGAGGCCGACAATCTTGCGGAGAATGACCAGGTCTCCTACGCGGTCCTGGATTACCTCCTGCGCTACCGGGTCGAGCTGGCGCCCTTCCAGATGGAGCGCGTCCCCTTTTCCAATGACAGCGGCTTCTTCACCGGCCCGGTCTACACGGCTGCCTCGACCCGCCTGCGTTCGGTTGCGGATGCCGAAGACTGGATTGCGCGCCTCGAGGCTGTTCCGCTTTTCCTGAACCAGAATCGTGCGTGGATGGAAAACGGCCTCTCCACGGGCTTCGTCCAGCCGCGCAACATCCTGCCCGGCGTTCTCGACCAGATGCGCGCCATCGCGAACACCAGCGCCGAGGAGAGCGACTTCTTCGCGCCGTTCAACAACCTGCCCGCCAGCATGAGCCCGGCCGAGCGCGAGCGCCTGCGCGGCGAAGGTCTCGCCGTGATCTCTGACACCGTTCTGCCCGCCTACACCGAGCTCGCGGACTGGTTCGAGTCCGAATACATACCGGGTTCGCGCGACAGCCTGGGCATTTCCGAAGTCCCGGATGGCCGCGCCCTCTACCAGACGCTGGTGCGCTACCACACCACGCTCGATACCAGCCCCGAGGAAGTCCACGCGCGTGGACTCGCAGAGGTCGAACGCATCCGCGGCGAGATGGACGCCATCATCGCGGAGGTCGAGTTCGAAGGCAGCTTTGCCGATTTCCTGAACTTCCTGCGCACCGATCCGCAATTCTACGCCGAGACGGAAGAAGAATTGCTGATGCATGCCGCCTGGATCGCCAAGCGCGCCGACGACCAGCTGCCGCGCTTCTTCGGCCGCCTACCGCGCCTGCCCTATGGCGTGCGGCCGGTCCCGGCCTCGATCGCACCGACCTATACCACCGGCCGTTACTGGCCGGGTGATGCCGAAAACGGCGTCGCTGGCGGTTACATGGTCAACACCTACAATCTTTCCCAGCGCCCGCTCTACAACCTGCCCTCGCTGACCGTGCACGAGGCAATGCCGGGCCACCACCTCCAGATCGCGCTGTCGCAGGAGATGGAGGACGTTCCGGAATTCCGCCGCAACGCATACATCACCGCCTTCGGTGAAGGCTGGGGCCTCTATACCGAGACGCTCGCCGAGGACATGGGCCTCTATACGACGCCTTATGAGCGCTTCGGCCGCCTGACCTACGAGATGTGGCGCGCCTGCCGCCTCGTCGTCGATACCGGCATTCACTGGTATGGCTGGACCCGTGAACAGGCCGAGGCCTGCTTCCTCGAAAACTCGGCCCTCGCGCCGCACAATGTCCGCACCGAGGTCAGCCGCTACATCTCCTGGCCGGGCCAGGCGCTTGCCTACAAGTCGGGCGAACTCCTGATGCGCGACCTGCGGGCCCGCGCCGAAGAAGCCCTCGGCGAGGATTTCGACATCCGCGCCTTCCATGACGCAATGCTGGAAAATGGCGGCGTGCCGCTCGACTTCCTTGATGCGCACATGACCGCGTGGATCGCCGCGCAGCAGGGGGAGTAGGTCCGACCCACACACGCGGTCATTCCCGCGCAGGCGGGAATCCAGAACAACGGCGAAACTGGACCCCCGCCTTCGCGGGGGTGACGGCGGTCGGTCGTCCGTAAAGGTCGACAGCCTAAAGAATGTCGATCACGTCTTCCGGCGGGCGGCCGATCCGGGCGCGCTTGCCCTTCATCACGACCGGGCGTTCGATCAGCTTCGGGGTTTTCGCCATCGCCGAGACGAGGGCGGCTTCGTTGTCGACCTTGTCGAGTCCGAGCTGCTTGTATTCGGCTTCCTTGACCCGCATCAGGTCGCGCGCGCTGTCGAGTCCCAGCCGTTCCACGACTTCGCGGATCTCCGCTTCGGAAGGATGGTCCTCCAGGTAGAGACGGATGCGCGGACTGATGCCCTTCTGCTCCATCAGCGCCAGGGTCTGGCGTGACTTGGTGCAGCGCGGATTGTGCCAGATGACCGGCGTTTCGAGGCTCATCGTGTTGTCCTTTCTTCCACCGAACGGATCAGGGCTTCGGCCCGTTCCCGGTGCAGCTGTTCGATCATTTCGCCGTCGAACGGGATCGCGCCCTTGCCGGGGGCATCCGCGAATGCCGACACAATGGCGTGGGCGCGCTCGATCTCGGCGGGTGTCGGCGCGAAGACCCGGTTGGCCAGCGGCACCTGGGCCGGGTGGATCAGTGACTTCCCGTCAAACCCCAGCGCCTTGCCCTGATGGGCCTCCAGCTCGAAGCCTTCATCGTCCCGGTAGGCGTTGAACACGCCGTCGAGTACGAACAGGCCGGCCGCTCGCCCGGCCAGCACCATTGACGCCAGGTGCGGCACCAGCCCGGTGCGCGTCCGGTCCGCCGGCAGGCGCAGCGCCTTGGCGAGGTCATTCGTGCCCGCAATCAGTCCGGCCAGCCCTACCCCTTCCGCCGATGCCATCAGGGCCGGCAGGCTCATCACCGCGTGCGGTGTCTCGATCATCGCGATCAGCTTTGGTCCGTCCGGTGCAGCAGTGCGGACGGCCTCGAGGTCGGCCACCCCGTCGACTTTCGGAATGACGATGAAGTCGGCATCCGACGCGGCGGCGAGGTCGTCCCGCCAGAAGCCGGTATCGGTCCCATTGATGCGGATTGCCGCGCTGACGCCCGCGCCGCGCCACAGCGAGATTGCCATGCCCACGGCTTCGCGCGCCTCGCTTTTGTCGCCCTCGCCAACGGCGTCCTCGAGGTCGAGCATCAACAGATCCGCGCCCAGCCCTGCCGCCTTCTCGATGGCGGACGGACGGCTGGCGGGGACGAACAGGGCGGACCGCAAGAGCGGTTGAATCGCTTCGCTTTGGCTCATGTCCGCCCTATACCACGGACCATGCCGATGGTCCTCGTCCTCTCTTCGCTGGTCTCAGGCAGCCGCGTCGGCGGCGCCGTCAGCGTGTCAGCCCTGCAGGCGCGCGGGATCGACACGATGCATGTGCCGACCGTCCTGCTCGGCCGCCACCCCGGCTGGGGCGACCCCGGAGGGGGAGCCATCGCAGATGACCTGTTCTCCGGTGCGCTGGGCGGGATCGAGGCGAACGGCCTCTTCGCCCTGACCGATGCGGTCCTCACCGGCTATTTCGCGACCCCCGGGCAGGTCAGGCGCGCGGCGGAGGCGATCGACGCGATCCGCGCCGTGCAGACGCGCACCGCCCACAATGTCTGCGCCTATGCCCCTGAACCGGTGGTCGTCGTCGACCCGATCATCGGCGATCACGGCAGGCTCTATGTTCCGGACGCCGTCGCCGAGGCGATCCGCGACGAGCTTGTCCCCCGCGCCGATCTCGTCACGCCCAATGCATTCGAGCTGGGCTGGCTGACCGGACTGCCGGTACGCAACGCAGGCGAGGCACTCACCGCAGCGAAGGCGCTCGGCAAGCCTGTTCTGGCGTCGTCGATTGAGAACAATGACGAGATTGGCGTCCTCTACGCGGACGCGCATGGCGCTCTCGGCATCACCCATGAAAGGCTCGCCAAGGCTCCCCACGGGACGGGCGATCTCCTGACCGCAGGCTTCCTTGCCGAACGCCTGACCGGCGCCGAACCGAAGATGGCGCTCGACACGGCCGCGACGGCGATCTGGGACACGCTCCTGAAAGCAAGGGAATGGAACGCCTTTGAACTTCCGGACGTGAGCGCTCGTCTCCATCCGGTCTGCAGCGACGCCCGTCTTGCGGCGCGGCCCGTGACCGGCTAGCTCCCTCGCCATGACTGAGACACCCGAGATTCATGGAACAACCGCGCCCGGCTTCGAGCCGGTGCGCGACGCCTTCGCCGCCAACTGGCAGACCGGCGACGAGATTGGCGCCGCCTTTTGCCTGATGATCGATGGCGAGACCGTCATCGATCTGTGGGGCGGCTGGGCCGACCGCAAGAAGTCCCGCCCTTGGGCTGAGGACACCATTGTGCCCGTCTTCTCGACCGGCAAGGCGGTCACCGCCATGGCGATGGCGAAGCTCGTGTCTGATGACCTCATCGACTACGACGCCCCGGTTGCGGACTATTGGCCGGAATTCGCCCACGCCGGGAAGGACAAGGTCACGGTGGCCGAGGCCCTGTCGCACCAGGCGGGCCTGGCCGGCATTCCCGAACCGATGGAAGCCGTCGACTGGTTCGACCGGGACCTGATCGAGGATCGCCTCGCGGCCATGCACCCGCTCTGGTCGCGGGGTCAGGGCTCGGGCTACCACCCGATCACATTCGGATTTCTCGCCGACGCCATCGCCCGGCGGACGTCCGGCAAGACAATTGGCGGGATGCTGCGAAGCGACATTGCCGGGCCGCGCGGCATCGATTTCCGCATCGGCACGCCCGAAAGCGAACACGACCGGACCGCCGAACACGTCCTGCCGCCGCGTCCGCCCTTCCTCGGCAAGACCAATGATGCCAAGGCCGCGGCCTTCCTGAAGCCCTGGTCGACCCCGGGCCGCAAGGGTGCGTCGGAATGGCGGATGGCGGAGTTTCCCGCCGCAAACGGTCACGGCAATGCCCGCGCCATCGCCGAGCTCCTGTCGCCCTTCGCGCGGGCCGGCAAGCTGCGCGACACGCAACTGATCGCCCCTGAGGTGATCGATCAGGCGATGCGGGAACGCGTCTCCGGCCCTGACCGCGTCCTGCCCTTTGACCTGTCGATCGGTGCAGGCGTGATGATCAACCGCGGCAGCGGCCATTATGGCCCGGAGCCGAAGGCCGTCGGTCATTACGGTTTTGGCGGCTCATGCGGCTTCGCCGACCCGGTCCGCGGCATTTCCGGCAGCTATGTCATGAACCGGCAGATGGACGTGCTGGTCGGCGACCCGCGCGCCATTGCCCTGATCGACGCGGCGTATGGGTGTTTGTGACGACACCTTCCTTCTCCCCTTGGGGGAGAAGGTGGCCGCAGGCCGGATGAGGGGTTTTTAACAATTACCCCTCACCCCTGACCCCTCTCCCCCGGGGGGAGAGGGGGAAAACGCACGCGAAACAAAAAAGGGACGGACCCGAAGGCCCGTCCCCACGGTTCAAGACGCCGCACCCTGCGATCAGTGCAGGTCGAACCGGTCGGCATTCATCACCTTCGTCCAGGCCGCGACGAAATCCTTGACGAATTTCGCCTGGTTGTCGTCCTGGGCGTAGACTTCCGAATAGGCCCGCAGGATCGAGTTTGATCCGAAGGTCAGGTCCACGGCGGTCGCCGTCCACCTAGTCTGGCCGCTCTTGCGGTCGATCACCGCATAGCTGCCGTCATCGCGCTTTTCCCAGCGATGGGTCATGTCGACGAGATTGACGAAGAAATCATTCGTCAGCGCGCCCGGCCGGTCGGTGAAGACGCCGTGCTGCGTCCCGCCATGATTGGTGCCGAGCGCCCGCATGCCACCGACCAGAACGGTCATCTCCGGCGCCGACAAGCCGAGCAGCTGGGTGCGGTCGACCAGCAATTCCATCGCCGCCGCCTCGGGCTTCTTCAGCCAGTTGCGATAACCATCGGCGAGCGGTTCGAGCGCGTCGAAACTGTCCGCATCGGTCATCTCGTCGGTCGCATCACCGCGTCCGGGAGCGAACGGCACGGTCACATCGACACCGGCGGCCTTGGCGGCCTTTTCGATCCCGACATTGCCGGCCAGCACGATCGTGTCAGCGAGGCTTGCCCCGGCGGCCCTGGCCAGCGGTTCGAGCGTCGACAATACCTTGCTCAGGCGGGCGGGCTCATTGGCCTCCCAGTCCTTCTGCGGCGCCAAGCGGATGCGGGCGCCATTGGCGCCGCCGCGCATGTCCGATCCGCGATAGGTCCGCGCACTGTCCCAGGCGGTTGAGACCAGTTCGGCCACCGAAAGCCCGCTGTCGGCGATCTTTCTCTTCAGGTCATCCACATCATAACCCGTCGGTCCGGCCGGAACCGGGTCCTGCCAGATCAGGTCTTCTTGCGGAATATCCGGGCCGAAATAGCGCACCTTCGGTCCCATATCGCGGTGGGTCAGCTTGAACCAGGCCCGCGCGAACGTGTCCTTGAAATAGGCCGGGTCCGCCCGGAACCGTTCCATGATCTCGCGGTAGACCGGATCGACCTTCATCGCCATGTCGGCGTCGGTCATCATCGGCATGGTGCGGATCGAGGGGTCCTCGACATCAACCGGCATGTCCTTCTCGTCAATCGAGACCGGCTTCCATTGCTGGGCACCGGCGGGGCTTCGGGTCAGCTCCCACTCATGGTCGAGCAGCATGTCGAAATAGCCCATGTCGAACACGGTGGGGTTGGTCGTCCACGCGCCTTCAATGCCGCTGGTCACGGCATCGCGGCCATGACCCTTGCCCGTGGCATTGGCCCAGCCAAAGCCCTGCGCCTCGATCCCTACGGCTTCGGGGTCCGGGCCGAGCGTCGAGGCATCGCCATTTCCGTGTGCCTTGCCCACGGTGTGGCCACCGGCGGTCAGCGCCGCGGTTTCCTCGTCATCCATTGCCATGCGCTTGAAGGTTTCGCGCACCGCCAATGCGGTCTTGGCCGGGTCGGGCACGCCCTTCACGCCTTCGGGATTGACGTAGATCAGGCCCATCTGAACGGCGGCGAGCGGGTTCTCCAGCGTCTCTTCCAGGTCGCTTTCATAGCGGTCGCGGCCCAGCCACTCGGTCTCGCCGCCCCAATAGACGTCCTTTTCGGGAGCCCAGATATCCTCGCGGCCGAAGGCAAAGCCGAACGTCTTCAGCCCCATCGTCTCATAGGCCATGTTGCCGGCCAGGATCATCAGGTCCGCCCAGCTGACGGCATTGCCGTACTTCTTCTTGATCGGCCAAAGCAGGCGCCGCGCCTTGTCGAGGCTGACATTGTCCGGCCAGGAATTGAGCGGTGCAAAGCGCTGGTTGCCTGTTCCGCCGCCGCCGCGCCCGTCGCTCATGCGGTAAGAGCCCGCCGAGTGCCAGGCCATGCGGATCATCAGCCCGCCATAATGACCCCAGTCCGCCGGCCACCAGTCCTGGCTGTCGGTCATCAGGTTTTTGAGGTCCTGCTTCAGCGCCTCGACATCGAGCGTCTTGAGCGCTTCGCGATAGTCAAAGTCGCCGCCCATCGGGCTTGTCTTGGGGTCGTGCTGGTGCAGGATGTCGAGATTGAGCGCTTCGGGCCACCACGAGGTGACCGAGCTGCGCGTTGATGTCATGCCACCATGCATGACCGGGCATTTGCCCGCTGCCGCGTCATTGCCATCCATTGAAGTCTCTCCCTTCGATCCCGGCCTTCAAGGGCCGCATTTTCGCGTGTGGAGAGAGTATGCCTCCGCGAAGGGGGATAAAACCAATCGATAATTGCGTGGTCAGGTATAGAGGAAGTGAGTAGGGCTATGCCCCCTCACCCTGACGCGCGTCCTTTCCAGGGCCGCACGTCTTTCCCTCTCTCTCAAGGGAGAGGGAGGGGCCCTTTCCGAACCGACAGTGAGGATGGGGAGGGTGAGGGGTTTTGCTGCCGGGATCCCTGCGAAGAGACGTCACTCCCGCGAAGGCGGGGGTCCAGATTCTAAGTCCCTCTGGATTCCCGCCTTCGCGGGAATGACGGGAAACGCCTCTTCCTTCTCCCCTTGGGGGAGAAGGTGGCCGAAGGCCGGATGAGGGGTTTTCCTGGATCGCCGCCGACCTGCTCATCACAAGTCCGGAAACGTCACCCCGGCGAAAGCCGGGGTCCAGACTGACCACTGCTCGGGAGCCCGCTAAAACCTTCTCCCCACCCAATCGGTGATCAGCGCCGCCAGCGCTTTCGGCTTTTCCCACATCGTCCAGTGGCCGCAGCCCTCCAGCACGTGCATTTCGAGGTCCTTGCACAGCGCCGGCATCCAGCGCGTCAGCTTCGGCGGCAGGGCAAAATCGCTGTCCGCAGACACCATCAGGCAGGGCATGGCGAGGCGGTGATCGACCCCGCCCATCCGCTCCCAGTTGGCATCGAAATTCCGGTAGAGATGCGTCGTCGTGGTGAAGCCGGTCTTGCGATAGGCCTCGGCATAGACGGCGCGTTCCTCGGGCGGGACGACAATGCGCTTCTCCGCCCGGCCCTCGAAGGACGCGAAGTTCTTCACGAGGTGCGTGATCTCCGGATAGAGCTTGTCGATCATTGCCGGCGGCACGGGCGGGCCGAAGATATAGGCGAAGAAGTCATCCTCCCGTCCTTCAAAGGCCCGCTCGGATCCTTCGTCCTGAAAGCGGACGATATAGTGGTCCTCGCCGCCAAGCTCGCGGAAGGTCTCGATGGGCGGCTGCGAGGCGCGCGGCAGATGCGGTGTGCTCACGCCGATCACGCCGGCCACCCGGTCGGCCGCCAGCATCGCGCCATGCCAGACGATGATCCCGCCCCAGTCATGCCCGCACCAGATCGCCTTTTCGATGCCGAGCGCATCGAGCAGCCCCGTCAGGTCCGCGACCAGCGGGTCGATGGCATAATTGTCCGCGCCTTCGGGAGCATCCGACGCCCCATAGCCGCGCAGATCCGGCGCAATCACCCGCAGGCCTGCTGCGACCAGATCCTCCCAGACCGGCTTCCAGGAATGCCCGAGCTCGGGCCAGCCATGGACCAGAAGGGCAGGCTGTCCGTCTTCCGGCCCGCCGATATGGACGCTCAGTTCGATACCATTGGTGGCGATGCGCTGCGGCGCGGGAAATCCGGTCAAGCGGCAACCTCTTTCTTCGAGCGGCGCAGCATCGAGACGGTAAAGCAGGCGAGACCCGCCCAGATAAAGCCGAATGTCACCGCGTGCGCCGGGGTGAAGGTCTCACCATAGGCGACCGCGATCGCAAATTGCAGGGTCGGTGCGACGAATTGCAGGATGCCGATCGTCGCCATGTTCAGGCCCCGCGCCCCGATGATGAACAGCAGCAACGGCGCGACCGTCATTGGTCCGGTGAGGATGAGGAGAAGCGCATTGACTGGCCCGTGGGTGAAATGCCCCTCGCCGCCCGCCTGGATGAAGCCGAGCACCACGATGGACGGCACGGCGATGATCAGGGTTTCCACCAGCATCCCGACGCGGCCATCGACCGCGATCGTCTTGCGGATATAGCCATAGGCCGTGAACGTCACCGCCAGGAACAGCGCCAGCAGCGGCAGATGCCCGACCGAGACAATCTGGTTGATCACCCCGATCAGGGCGAGGCCGATGGCCGCGAACCGCCACGGTCCCAGCTTTTCGCGGAACACGACCAGTCCGACGGCGACATTCATCAGCGGGTTGATGAAATACCCCAGCGAGACTTCCAGCACCCGGCCTTCATTGACCGCGAAGATGAAGGTCCACCAGTTCGCCGCGATCAGCAGGGCCGAGACGAGCAGCAGGCCAAGCACGCGCGGCCGCGTGAAGGCGCTGACCACGGCGGTCCAGTTGCGTCCCGCCCAGATGACCAGGAGCAGGGTCGGCACCGACCAGACCGCCCGGTGAAGGACGATCTCGCTGGCGCTGGCAAACCCCAGCAGCTTGTAGAAGATCGGTGACAGCCCCCAGATCGCATAGCCCGACAGGGCGGCTATTCCGGCCCGCATCGATTCAGGTTGCTGCGTGGGGGGCATGGCGAAACCTCCGGAAGGGAGGCCCGCATATAGGAGCGCTTCGCCGCCCCTGACACCCGGAATTTGCGCAGGGGCGGCTTGCGGAAATGTGGGGCTAGCCGAGCAATCCGCGATTGTTCAGGCTCTCCGCGATCTGCACGGCATTGAGCGCCGCACCCTTGCGCAGATTGTCGGCCACGATCCACAGGGCCAGGCCGTTGTCCACCGTCGGGTCTTCGCGCACGCGGCTGACGAAGACGGCGAACTCGCCGACGCATTCAACCGGCGTGACGAAGCCGTCATCCTCGGCCTTGTCGATCAGCATCACGCCCGGTGCCTCGCGCAGGATCTCGCGCGCCTTCTTGGCGGAAATCTCGTTCTCGAATTCGACATGCGCGGCAACGGCGTGGCCGACAAAGACCGGGACGCGCACACAGGTCGCAAACAGCTTGATCTTCGGATCGAGGATTTTCTTGGTCTCGGCGGTCATTTTCCACTCTTCGGTGGTCGATCCGCCATCCATGAAATCGCCGATCATCGGAATGACGTTGAAGGCGATCTGTTTGGAAAACTCTTCCTTCTGGATCTCGTCATTGACGAAAATGCCGCGCGTCTGGCGCCACAGCTCGTCCATCGCCGCATTGCCCGCACCGGAAACCGACTGGTAGGTCGCGCAGGTCACGCGCGTGATCTTCGCCAGGTCATGCAGGGGCTTCAGCGCCACCACCGTCTGGATGGTCGAGCAGTTCGGATTGGCGACGATGCGCTTCTTCTTCGCCCCGTCGAGCGCGTCCGGGTTCACTTCCGGTACGACCAGCGGAACGTCGGGATCCATCCGGAAGGCCGACGAATTGTCCACCATCATCGCCCCGGCGGCGGTGATCTTTCCGGCCATCGCCTTGGATATATCCGCGCCGGCCGAAGCCAGCACCAGGTCGACCTTGGAGAAATCGAACGTATCGGAATCCTCGACCTTCAGGTCCCGGTCGCCATAGGAAACCTCGACACCGATGGACTTGCGGCTGGCAAGGGCATGAATGGTGTCGGCGGGAAACAGCCGCTCGTCGAGAATGGTCAGCATCTCCTTGCCGACCGCGCCGGTGGCCCCCAGGACCGCAACTCTCACACCCATGATGGTCTCGCTTCGCCGATTGTATCGAAGGCCTGCACATAGACCCTCCGCGTACCGGGCGGGAGGGGGCAGGTGCGAATAATGCCGTGCCGCGTCAGTCGTCGCTTTGCGCGCCTCGCCGCGACCGCAACAGCACCACGCCGACGATCAGGGCAACCATCCCGATGGCGATCAGGTCGAGCCAGGTCGTGCCGAGGAAGACCGGACGGGTCAGCGCCTGCAATCCCGCAACCCGGTCGAGATAGCGATCCCCGCCCGCGAAACCGACAAAGACCGCCAGCCCGATCATCGCCGCTGCCCCCAGCCCCGCCAGCCGGATCATCCCGGACGGGTTGAACTCCCGCGAGGCCCGCGACGCGCGTTCGCGAGCACGATGCGTGCGTTCCAGAAAGGCGCGGCGGCGGCGTGTCATCGGATCCGTCCATGCGGTTTGACGCGGAAAACGAAATCGCGCCGATGGGCGTGGATACTAGAGCCCACAAGGCTGGGCGGACAGTTTTTCTTGCGCTTTGCCATGTAAGGCTTCATATCTGCCGATGCACGGGCGGCCTTTAATGGCCCGGCGGAATTCTGTGGTGAATGTCCGGCTTGCCGGAAATGACAAAAACAGCCTTCCCCGAACGTCGTTGCCTGACTGCCCCGCCGGGACGCTGGCGGGATGAGTGAATTGCGCCGGACGCGGCGTGCAGCGGGAAGGTTCCCCATCATGGCCACAGGTACGGTCAAATTCTTCAACAAGTCGAAGGGCTTCGGCTTTATCACCCCCGACGATGGCGGCACGGACGTTTTCGTCCACATCACCGCGATCCAGTCGTCCGGTCTTCCGGGTCTCGACGATGGCCAGCGCGTGTCGTTTGACACCGAGCCGGATCGTCGCGGCAAGGGTCCGAAGGCGGTCAATCTGCAGTACGCCGAATAAATTCCGCCCGTATCGGAATTGGAAACGGCCGCCGGTGATCCGGCGGCCGTTTTCTTTGTCGGGTGCCAGGGTCGGTCAGCCCTCGGGATGCATGGAATCGCGCACCCTCACGGCGGTCGCCGGGAAATCGGCAAACACCCCGTCTACGCCCAGCGCGTAGAGCGCACGCAACTCGTCCTCGACCGTCTCGCCGACGACCGGATCGCGATCATCGCGCACCGTCCAGGTGTGTACGGCAAGGCCCAGCGCGTGCGCCGCCTCGACATAGCCTGACGACGCGCCGTCCGCGTTGAACAAAAGACCCTTGTAAGGCCCGACCCCGTCGGCAAACAGCGCAATGGCTTCGATCGGCAGGCCGTCGGCATCCCCGTCCGGATCATCGGGACCCGAATAGAGCATCGCCAGGCGCACATCGCTCTGCGCATTCATCCGCTGCAGGAAGCCCGCATCGAAGGACTGGACCATCACCGGCGCGTCGGCACGGTCTAGATCGCGGGCCCGCAGCGCAGTCAGCAGCAGGGGCAAGGGGTCCAGACCCGCCTCGGCAAAGACGGCGGGATGCTTCACCTCCGGTTCGAGCCCGATTGTGCAGCCGCATGCCGCCTGCTGTTCATCGACCAGGTCGAGAATCTCTTCAAAGGTCGGCACCATGAAGACTCCATCGAAGGAGCGTTCGCGGCCTTCCTGCGGCTGAACCGCGCGCAGCGTGCGCAACTCGGCCAGCGTGAAGTCCTGCACCCACCAGTCGTCCCGCCCGAACAGGACCCGCCGCCGGTCGGCGAACTCGCCGTGCGCGGAAACATTCGTGGTGGTGGACAGATAGGCATCATGGCGCGCAACCAGCACCCCGTCCGCCGTGACCACCAGGTCGGGTTCGATCACGTCCGCGCCCTGTTCGATCCCGCGAAGATAGGCTGCGATCGTGTGCTCGGGACGCTCTCCGGAGGCTCCGCGATGCGCGATGACCAGCGGCGCGCTGCCGTCCAGCGTCGACCAGAGCGGGGCAGGCGCGGCCGCCTGCGCTGCGGCCGGTTCGGGCGACTGCGCCGGTGAACACGCCGCGATCAGCGACAGGCCGGCCAGAAAAACAGCAATACGCATGAACGTCCCCTTGCATCGGCTGGCAGACTAGCCTGCAATCAGGCCAGCAGGGAGCGATAAATGTCCGAAGAGTCACCGACCCGTTTCGACCGGCTTGCCGAAGCGGCCTCGCGATACGGCGAAGCCAGCCTGGGGAATTATGCCCTGATCCGGTCATTTGCCGAGCAACTGGCCGACAGCTTCTGCAAATATCTGGGCGATGATCGCAAATGCGTCTGGCTGGTGCCGCCGACCGGTGCCTGGTTGCCCCAGAATTACGGGTCAGGCGCATTCTCTGTTTCAGGAAAGGGGTTCTTGCCGCTCGCGCCTGTCGGCTTCGGCCTGGCGGTGCGGGTTTCGGAAACCGGTGACTGGATCCGCGTTGTGCTCACGGCTGCGAAGCAGGGCCCCGATCTCGACGTTTCGATCACCGGCGGACCGGACTTCGACTTTCGGCTGCCGTTGACACCCGAACGCCTGACCGAGTTCAACGCCGTCCTCTACGCCCACCTCGTCAACTATTTCAAGGAAGCCGCCGACCATTTTGAAAGCGGCAGCTATGGCGGCCGGGACATGGGCTTCGACTTCACCCACACCGAGAACGAACCGCCTGCCGCGTGACGTCGGCCCTAGCCGCCCATTGCGCGGATCGCCTCGGTCAGATTGTCCTGAAAGAAGGAAAAGGCGTCACCCGCAGCGGCCGGCTCCAGCCCGGTCGCGCTCGCAACGGCCAAGCCTCCCGACGTGATCGCGCCGAGCGTCAAGGTCGAGAACAGGCGGCGGCGGGCGAAAAACCCGGCGATACGCAGCGCCGCGCCCAGCACCGCGCGATGACCGAAGGCGACCACTGCGCCGCCGATGAGCAGGGCTATGCCGCCTGAAACTGCGGCCAGTTCGATTTCCGGTGTGATGACCATGTGACCCTCCCTGATGTCGGGAGAAATCTGGCACGGCCGGTCTGATTGCGGCCTGACAGCCGCGATCATCGCCTGTTCATCCAGCGGACCTAGAGGCGGTTGGGAGAATCCACCGGCTGTGACCCGCCCGGCTCAGCGCCGTGGCAATAGGGCCAGCCGGGTGAATTGGGATCGCTGGCATCACAAACCGAGCGGCGGCCTTCATAGGGTGACAAACACCCTGCCAGGACAATGGCGGCGGCAAGAAGTGCGGCCCCGGACAGGACGGTCCGGCGGAAACTGTGAGACATGACAAACCCTCGGCGTGACAGGCCGCCATGTTCGCGGCAATCGCCGCCCGCCGCAAGGCTTTCCCGGTGACACATTCACGCCGCTTTAACGCCGCTCGGCGATCACGGTAGGCGAATAGACAGTCTCCGGAATGGTTTTGGTCCGGACCGGAGGGGTGAGGACATGGTCGACAGGCGAAATGCGCCGACGCCGCCCTGGCGGCGCGATGTGCCCGAACGGCGCGTGCCGGGTCACCCGCCTGCGCCGGTGCACGGACGGTCGGCCCCCAGGAGCGGCGGCGACGGGAATGGCCGGGGTGACGGTGGCCGCAGCGGCGGTTCAGGTTCAGGCGGTGGCCGGAAGGGCGGCGGCTGGACCCTGCTGATCCGGCCCGTCCTGTCGATCGCGATTCTCGGCATCCTCGCCATGGCCGCCTGGCTGGTCGCGATCGCCCGCGAACTGCCTGACCTCGATACGCTTGATACCGATCCTGTCCGCATGGGCGGCATCGTCTTTCTCGACCACGAGGACCGGGTGATCGCCCGGCGAGGCGCATCGCACGGGCGGGCGCTGACCGTCGACGAATTGCCGCCTTACCTGATCGACGCCGTGCTGGCTGTCGAGGACCGGCGCTTCTATGACCATTTCGGTGTCGATGTGCGCGGCACGGCCCGCGCCCTGATCGCCAACCTGCAGGCAGGTCATGTCGTCCAGGGCGGCTCGACCATCACCCAGCAGCTGGCCAAGAACCTCTTCCTGACCAGCGACCGGACCCTGGTGCGCAAGGTCCAGGAGATGATCCTCGCCTTCCAGCTGGAACACCGCTTCACCAAGGATGAAATTCTCGCCCTCTATCTCGACCGGGTCTATTTCGGGGCCGGCACCTATGGGGTTGAAGCCGCCGCGCAGCGCTATTTCGGCCGCAGCGCCACCGAGGTTTCGCTGGGGGAAGCCGCGATCCTGGCGGGCCTGCTGAAAGCCCCGTCCCGCTACAGCCCGGTCAATGATCTGGGGCGCGCAGCGGCGCGCGCCACCGTCGTGCTCGATCTGATGTACCAGACGGGACGGATCACCGAGGCGGAACGCCTCGCGGCCGCCGAGACCCCGGTCCGCGTGGCGCGCGAAGCCTCCAGCCCCGGTGCCGGGTATTTCCTCGACTGGATTGCCGGAGAGGTGCGCGAACTGGCCGGTGAGGCCCGCGCCGACCTCATCGTGCGCACGACGCTGGACGTCGACGCCCAGCGCGCCGCCGAACAGGCGATGACGCGCGTTCTCGACAATCCCGACATGGCGCGCGGCGCGACCCAGGGCGCCATGGTCGCCCTTGCCCCGGACGGAGCGGTTCGGGCGATGGTGGGCGGGCGGGACTATGCCGCCTCCCAGTATAATCGCGCCGTGCTGGCCCGGCGCCAGCCGGGGTCGTCTTTCAAGGCGTTCGTCTATGCCGCGGCATTCGAAGGCGGGCTGACACCCAGCGACGTGCGCGACGATCTTCCCATCTCGTACGGCAACTGGTCGCCGGAAAACTATTCCGGGCGCTATGCGGGGCCGATGACGCTGCGCGATGCCTTCATCGAAAGCTCCAACATGGTGGCGGTGCGCGTCGCGGAGGAGACCGGGCGCGGCCATATCGCGGCGCTCGCCCGACGGCTCGGGATCGAGAGCGAGATCCGCCTCGACCGCTCGATGGCGCTCGGCGCATTCGAAGTGACGCCCGTGGAACTGGCCGGCGCCTACACCGCCTTCGCCAATGGCGGCTTTCGTGCCGAACCCTACGCCATTCGCGGCATCGAGACCGCCGACGGTGCGGTTCTCTATGTCGATGATGAAGCCCCCGGGGAAGTCGTTCTCGATGCCCGCACGCTCGTGTGGATGCGCGAACTGATGCAGGGCGTGGTCACGTCGGGCACCGGACGCGCCGCGGGGATTCCCGGCCGCATTGCCGGCGGCAAGACGGGCACGACCAATGACAATCGCGACGCATGGTTCGCCGGCTATGTCGACGGGATGACGACGGCGATCTGGGTCGGAAATGACGATTTCAGTCCCACCGAGCGCGCCGGTGGCGGCGGTCCCCCGGCCCTGATCTTCCGCGCCTTCGCCGAAGCCGCGCCCGTGGAGCCCCTGCCCGCACAGCCGGGCTGGCGCGCACCGCGAAACGAGCCCGAACCCGAACCGGAGGAGGAGGACGATCCGATTTCCTCCTTCCTGGGACGCCTGGCAGGCGGGAACTGAGGCGCGACTTTCCCCTGTTCCGGGGGCAGACGCCTGTCACCATTACGGTTTAGTATGGTGAACAACAGGGTCGCTCCGGTCCGCAACACCTTACAGGGGGAAATATGCGCCTCACCCATCTCGCCACCAGTGCCGCCATCGCCGTCCTCGCCGCCGCCTGCGGCGGCAATGACCGCTCCGGCACCACCGATGTCGACGAATCCACGGCCGCCTCCGCGCTCGAAGCGCTGCACCTCGCCACCTCCGGTGAAGGTGCCGTGTCCTGGGGCGGTCGAACGTTTGACGACGGGGTCTATACCTTCACGGACGTGGTCTTCTCTGACCTGAACGATGATGAAGACGACGAAGACGATGCCGAAGACGGTGAAGATGGCGAGGACGACGCCGTCGAGATCGACACCGACATGGAGTTCGACAGCGTTCGCGCCGAGCGCATGATCGTTGCCGCGCCGCGCTTCGACGAGGACGGCAATGTCATCTTTGATCGCCTTTCCATCGAAGACGCCCGTTTCGTCGGCGACGATGATGACACCGATGGCGGATTTGACCGCTTCGTGCTTGAGCAACCCAACGCCGCCATGGTCGCCGACTTCGCGCGTGGCTTCTCGGGCGAGGACAGCGACGACGACGCCAACCCGCAGGTCTTCTCTACCTACCGCTTTGAAACCCTTGCCCTTGAAGGGCTGAGCTTCGTCTCCACCGAGGCGGGCGAAGAAGGCGAGTTCGGCCTCACCCGCTTTGCGATGGAAGGCTATACCGGCGATCGCCTGGGCCTGTTCGAACTCTCCGGCCTGCGTTTCGAGGGCGAAGACCCCGATACCGGCCCCATCGTGATTCGCCTCGACACGATCGCGATGGAAAATATCGGCCCCTCCTTCATGCATTCGCTGGACCGGGGGATTGCCGACGCGATGGCCGCTGAAGCAGGCGAAGAGACAGATGCTCCGGCCGAGGAATTCGACCTCGACACCTACGATCCCTTCGATGCCTATGAATCCTTCCGTATGACCGGTCTCGACGCCAATATCGGCGGCATCCTCGTGACGATGGACTCCATGTCCGCGGCGATCGAACGCGGCCGGGGCGAGGTCGTGATGACGTCCGAGATGACACCGCTCGTCGTGCGTCCCGATACCAATCAGCCCCTCGGCGCCCAGTTCGCCATGGGCCTGGGCATGCTGGGCTACCAGCAGATCGAGCTGCACGGCGCCAGCGAAGCCGTCTATGACGAGGCCGGAGATCGCGTCTTCACCCGCGGTGACAACTATTTCGAGATGACCGACGGCTTCCGCATCGAGGGCGAGTCCGATTTCGGGGGCTATCTGGCCTATGCGCGCGAAGCGATGCGCATGTCGACCGGCGATTTCGATGAAGAGACCTTTGACGGCGACGCCATCCTGGCGATGTTCGATCCGCTGGTGATCAACAGCTTCGTCCTGCGCCTGGAGGACCACTCGCTGCTCGACCGGGCCTTGACCGCCGGGTCCGCTGCGCAAGGCATGTCAAAGGAAGAACTGCGCCAGCAGGCGGGTGCAATGGTCTCGCTGGGAATGCTGGGCATGCCGGCTGAAATCCCGCGGCCGCTGGTCTCCCAGCTGTCTTCCGCGCTGGTGTCCTTCATCAATGAAGGCGGCACGATCACCATCTCGGTTCAGCCGGATGAACCGATCTCGGTGGGCGCACTGGCCCGCGCCGCCGAAGATGGCAGCTTTGACTTCGATGCCTATGGCATCACCGTCACCGCCGAGCCTGCCGACGAATAGCGCGGCGGCTGGCGCCCCTGGAACGAGAAAAGCCCCGGCTCAGGCCGGGGCTTTTTTCATGCGTGACACTCCGGTCTGTCAGGCGGCTTGCTTGCGCGCCTTGCCGCCCGTCTTCGCGTGCTCGCGAAAGAAGGCTTTCATCTTCGGCGCGATCTCGCTGCGGAAACGGCTGCCGTTGAAGACACCGTAATGGCCGACCTTCGGCTGCACCCAGTCAATACGCATCGACTCGGGGATATTGGAGCACAGGTCGTGCGCCGCCTGCGTCTGGCCGATACCCGAAATGTCGTCGCGCTCGCCCTCGACCGTCATCAGGGCAACGTCCCTGATCTTCGAAGGGTCCACCCGGCGTCCGCGATGCATCAGCTCGCCGCGCGGAAGGCAATGCTCCTGGAACACCTGCTTGATCGTTTGCAGGTAGAATTCCTCGGTCAGATCCATCACCGACAGATATTCGTCGTAGAATTCCCGGTGTTTCTCGACCGGCTCCCCGTCGCCTTCGACGAGGTCGGAGAAATACTGCCAGTGGGCATCCACATGCTTGTCCCAGTTCATGTTCATGAACCCGGCCAGTTGCAGGAAACCCGGATAGACGCGCCGCATCATCCCCGGATAGGGCGGCGGCACGGTGTGAACCGCATTGTTGGCGAACCACTCGAACGGACGCTCCTCGGCCAGCTTGTTGGGCACGGTCGGTGAGCGGCGCGCATCGATCGGCGACCCCATGAAGGTCATGGTCGCCGGGCGTGCCTTGTCCTTGTCTTCCGCCATCAGGGCGATCGCTGACAACACCAGCGGGCCGGGCTGACAGACCGCCACGACGTGGCAGTCCGGTCCAATCTCGGTGATCATCGCGCGGACGTGGTCGATATAATCGTTCAGGTCGAACCGGCCTTCGGTCAGCGGCACCATGCGCGCATCGGTCCAGTCGGTGATGTAGACTTCGTGGTCGGGAAGGAATGCCTCGACCGTGCCGCGCAGCAGCGTGGCGAAATGCCCCGACATTGGCGCGACGAGAAGCACTTTCGGGTCCCCGGCCTTCACGCCTTCCCGCTTGAAATGCGTCAGGCCGGCCCAGGGGCTTTCCCAGACATTATGCGGGGTCACGGCGACGCTCTTGCCGTCGATTTCGGTGGTCGGGAGATTCCACTCCGGCTTGCCATAGCGGCGCGTCACGGATTCAAACAGGTCCGCCGCAGCCGCCGCCGTGCGTCCGGCCAGTGTTTCCCCCATCGGGTTCCAGGGCGCTTGCAGCACCCGCCGGGACGCGTTGGCCGCAGCCCGCCAGGGCGTCAGCGCCAGGCGCGTCATTTCATGCATCGAATAGAGCATCAGCCCTCCTTACGCCCTTGAAGGGCGGGAATGCGTATGAGTGCGGGGATCAGGATCGCGCATCCTGGTCAAGGAAGTCTTTCAATGTATCGGCCATCGCCTGCGGCGTGTGGCCCGGACCGAACACGGTCACGAAGTCTCCCTCGCCATCCATCAGATAGGTAAAGGACGTGTGGTCGACCAGATAGGTTCCATTGTCCCGGCCTTCTTCGGTCGGGTTGAACAACACCCTGTATTCGCTCGCGACCGCCGCGATCTGCTCCGGGCTGCCGGTCAGTCCGACCAGCCCCTCGGGAAAGGCGGGGCTCATCACATAGTCCGCCAGGGCGTCAGGCGTATCGCGTTCAGGGTCGACGGAAATCAGGATCGGCTGAATGCGGGCACGCTCGTCCTCGCTCAGCAGGTCCAGCGCAGCCGTCATCTTCTGCAGCGAGGTCGGGCAAATGTCGGGGCAATAGGTGAAGCCGAAATAGATCAGCATCGCCCGGCCCGCGAAATCGGCCTCCGTCACGGTCTCACCGGCGTCATTGACCAGGGTGAACGGCCCGCCGATGTCGGCCTGGCCACTGGTGCGGACCAGGGGCGCGTTCTCGCGCGTGCCGACCAGCATCAGCACACCAAAGGCGAGAAGCAGGGTCACAAGACCGGCCATCAGGACCAGGACCCATGCCGGATGTCGCGTGAAGGGCATGTCGCAGTGCAACCTCGTTTTCGCCGCAGTGCAGCAAAGTTCGCCGACGTTAGGGCGGCAAACCGCTCGCGTCCATGCCCCAGTGCGGTATAGGTCAATCCATGACGTTTGAAACCGATTGGGAATCGACCACACCCGACAGCGAGCGCGGCCCGCTGCTTGGCCGTCTGCGCCTGCGGTCGCTGGTCAATCTGCGTTGGCTGGCCGTCGCCGCACAGGGCGTGACGGTGCTGCTCGTCTATTACGGGCTGGGTTTCGATCTGCCCTTGCTGATGTGTTCGGTGATGGTGCTCGCGAGTGCGGGGCTCAATGCCGGCCTGCACCTGACCCGCCCGCTGCAACGCTTCGCCACCCATCGCGAGGCCTTCCTGCAACTGGCCTATGACGCGGTTCAGCTGATCGCACTCGTCACCCTGACGGGGGGCTGGAGCAATCCCTTCCTGATCCTGCTGGTCGCCCCGATCACGGTCGGGGTTGCCGCCCTGCCGCCACGCTGGTCGCTGGCGCTGGTGGGTATTGCGCTGACCGGCGGCCTGCTGATGGCGTTCTTCGCGCTTCCCCTGCCCTGGGGCGAAGCCCCGGCCCCGGTATTACCGCAGACCTATCTGATTGGCATGTCGACCGCGATGATCATCACCATCGCCTTCACCGCAGCCTATGCGTGGCGGATCGGACAGGAAGCCCAGCGCATGGGAGCGGCCCTCACGGCGACGCAAGGCATTCTGGCCCGTGAACAGCGCCTGTCGGCACTTGGCGCCCTGTCGGCAGCCGCCGCGCATGAACTGGGCACCCCGCTCGCGACCATCCAACTGACCGCCAAGGAATTGGCGCGCGCCGCCACCGATCCGGATGTCCGGGAAGACGCCGAACTCCTGGTCAGCCAGGCCGAGCGCTGCCGCGACATTCTCAAACGCCTGTCCGAGGAAAGACAGGCCAGCGATGTGCTCCACGACCGCGTCGCACTGGGTGATGCGGTCGACGAGATCGCCGCACCGCTGCGCGGGCTGGGCACGGCGATTTCGATACGGGTGCGCGCGCCGGACGCTGCGCCGCCGGACGCAATACCGCTCCTCTACCGGCAGCCTGAAATGCTCTACGGCGTTGGAAACCTGATCGAGAACGCGGTGGAGTTCGCTGACAGCCGGGTCGAGGTCGAAGCCTGGTGGGATGCAGACCGGGTCGGCGTCATCATCGAGGATGACGGGCCAGGCTTTCCCCCGGACATTCTGTCAAAGATCGGCGAGCCCTATATCTCGCATCGCAAGCGCGGCGAGCCGGGCGGCGGCCTGGGCCTGGGGGTGTTCATCGCCATCACGCTCAATGAACGCCTCGGCGGGACCGTGACGGTTTCCAATGACGGTCGTCTCGGCGGCGCGCGCGCTGCGGTGACCTGGCCCCGCCACCGGGTGGAAGTCACGGCCAGCGCGGTCTAGAATCAGGACAATGTCCGACGCCGTTCCGGCGCGAAGAGGTGATCATGACCGATACCGGCGACACGCTCGACCTTCCCAAGGACCGCACGCTGCTGGTTCTGGACGATGACGCACCCTTCCGCACGCGGCTGGGGCGCGCCATGACCCAGCGCGGCTTCATCGTCTCGGCGGTCGGGACGGTCGACGAAGCGCTGGAGATCGCGCGTCAAAATCCGCCCGCCTTCGCGGTGCTGGACTTGCGGCTGGAAGACGGCAGCGGTCTCGACGTCGTCAAGGCGCTGCATGAATCGCGCGCCGATTGCCGCGTCGTGATGCTGACCGGATATGGCAATATCGCCACCGCGGTCGCAGCGGTGAAATCGGGTGCGGTCGATTACCTGTCGAAGCCGGCGGACGCCGATGACGTGATCAAGGCGCTGCTCTCCCACGGCGACAGCCCGGCGCCGCCTGACAATCCGATGTCGGCAGACCGGGTGCGCTGGGAACATATCCAGCGTGTCTATGAGCTGTGCGGGCACAATGTCTCGGAAACCGCGCGCCGGCTGAACATGCACCGCCGGACCTTGCAGCGGATTCTCGCCAAGCGCGCGCCGCGCTAGACGTCGAGCCGCATCAGCCGTTCGGCGGCACAGCGGGCAAAGCGCAGCGTCACCGCCTTGCGCCTTGCCCCCGCAAGCGGATGGTGCGGGGCTTCGCGCAGGATCGCCGCGCCGAACCCGTCCGCGACAATCAGGCCGGCATCCTCGGGCAGGATCTCGCGCGGAAACCGCGCCGACACCGCGAAATAGAGCCGGTCGCAATACTCCCGGTATTCATGCCATTTCGTGTCGGCGCGAAAGTCCGCAATGCCGGACTTGATCTCGATGATGGTGATCTCGCCCTTGGGGCCAAGCGCGAACAGGTCGGCCCGCCGCGAGGACGCCAGCGAAAATTCCGGGATGGCATTGTAGCCGTGATCGTAGAGCAGTCGTGCCGCACCGCGCATCAGGAGACGGGCATCATCGATGGCCGGATTGGCGGCGGAAGCGAAGGCATCAAGGCTCATAACCCCGATTTTGTTCTCTCTTCGTTCAGGATGCAAGTCAGGGCCTCACGCCCTACATGAACGCCGATGCAAAACCCCTCCTCCCTGCCTTCGCTCGACGAATTCGCTGCCCTTGCCGATCAGGCATGGGAATCGATGCCGCCCGGCTTCAGATCCATGTGCGGCAATGTCGTGATTCGCGTGGACGATTTCGCCGATTCCGAGACGCTCGACTATTTCGGCATGGACGACCCGTATGAGCTGACCGGCCTCTATCACGGCATCGACCTGTCGCAGAAATCGACGCTCGATACCGCCACCCTGCCCGACCAGGTCTGGCTGTATCGCAAGCCTATCCTCGCGGAATGGCAGGCGCGCGGCGATGTCACGCTCAGCCATCTGATCACGCATGTGCTCGTTCACGAGATTGGCCATCACTTCGGCCTGTCGGACGAGGACATGCATCGGATTGAAGACGAGGACTGACGCGCGCTCAGGCGTCGGTGCCCCATTTCTGGGTCCACGGACGAAGGGTTTCGAGCGCATCCGTGAAATGTGCCTCGAAGGTCTTCCACTGCCCGGCAGACCGCGCCTCGATTGGTTCAAGCAATTGCAGCGCTGACGGCGTCTGGATCCGCGCTTCTCTTGCCCGCTCCTGGACGTCCAGCATGCCCGCCTGCCAGTCGAGGCCGGCAAACGCAGCCATCTCCCGGCCTTCGCCTTCGGGGTCCGCCGCAAGCTTTTCATACGACTGGACCCGGACATGAAGGTCCGGCAGGACCCGCTGCGCTTCCAGCAGGGCGCGGTGCACCGCGTCACAATAGTCCGCCGCCGCGTCCAGTGACCGCAGATGCACCGTCGAGGCATTGGGTTCGAAACGCTGCTTGAACGCCGACGCCACCGCATCGCGCGGATCGCGAACCATCACGATGAAGCGCGCATCGGGGAAAGCCGCACCGAGCGCTGCCACCATTGCGACATTGACCGGCAGCTTGTCGACGAGCACCCGTCCATCAGTCAGCGGACCTTCCGCGCGCGCTGCTTTCCAGTAGGCCCGCCGAAGTCCGGTCCGGCGCGCCGGAGTCATGGCGAGATAGTCCTGCCAGCTGCCGGCTGTGCGGCCTGCCGCGTCGAGCAGGGCCCGGGCGTTCTCGGCCTCGTCCGATAGGACGACACGGTCATGCCCGGCCAGCATCTGCGCCGCCAGCGTGGTGCCCGAACGCGGAAAACCCGTCAGGAAGACAGGTGCCGGGGCGGCCTTGTCCTCGATCGCGCTTAGCCGCGTCCCGGATTGCGCCTGCAGCGCCGACAGGACAGTCCGGATGTGGTTCAGCGAGTAATCGGCATCCGACCACGACGGCGCCATCGCATCATAGAGAATGCGATTGGCGTCGCTGTAGTGGGCGTAGGCTTCTTCGGTCCTGCCCGAGCGTTCCAGCGCCTCGGCCAACCAGCCGATGGCCGGCGCGCGCTGGTCGGGACGCCCCTTGCCCAGCGCCAGCCCGGCTGTCAGCCGGTCTGCCACCTTCTCCGACGTATCGTGTCGCAGCGCCTGGCTCGCCCACACCGACAGGGCGAGCGGGTGACCGGGTTCGGTCGCCAGCGCCTGATCGGCCAGAGACACGGCCTGGTCCAGGTCACCGCCCTTCAGCCTGGCATCGGCATAGGAGGCCAGCGTGTCGGCATGGCCCGGCGCCAGCGCCAGCGCCCGCTCGAACCCGGCATGGGAGGCGTCAAACCGCCCGAGATCCCGGTCGAGCCGCGCCAGGCCCAGTATCGCGTCGAGCGCGCGCGGTTCCTTGGCCAGAACGTCCTGCCAGGCCCGCCTTGCCAGCTCGGACTTGCCGCTTTCCTTGTAGAGCAGTGCCAGCAGGTTGAGGGTCAGCGGGTCCCGTCCGCCGGCCTTTTCGGCCTTGCGGGCCATCGCGATCGCTTCGGCCAGATCGCCCGTCGACCGCAGCGCATACGCCTTCAGGAAAAAGGCACCGGGATATTTCCCGGCCCGGCGCAGCGTCTCGTCCGCGATCTGCATCGCCTCGCCCGGACGGCCCTGCTCGACCGCGCGCAATCCCGCTGAAATGGCTTTCTTCGGATCGAAGGACGGATCAGTCGCCATAGCCCCAATACTCCACCCAGGGATCGAGGAAATCGCGCACGTCGTTCATCGCGAATGCATAGGGTTTCCAGCGCGCCACCGCGTCCGAATAGACCGGCTTGTCGACCTGCGGTCCGGACGGTGTGTTGATGGTTCGGCTGGCTGCCTTTGCCCGGTAGTCGAGCACGTCATCGTCCCAGTCGAGGCCGAGAAACGCGATCGCGGCACGCGCCTCGCCCTCGAGATCCTCGACCAGCTTTTCATAGCGCACGACATGGGCGACGAGACCCGGCATGGCCTTGCGCGCCGCTTCTGCGGCCCCGAAGCTCGCATCATACCAGGCGGCGGCGTCTTCCAGATCGAGCATCCGGTACATGGCGGCCCCCATCGCGAAACGCTGCTGGAAGGCCGACAGGACGCAATCGCGCGGATCACGCACGGCAATCAGGAATTTCGCGCCGGGGAAGACCTTCGCCAGCACCCCGATCCACGCCAGATTGGCCGGCAGCTTGTCGATGAAGACATGGCCCGGACCCGGCTTGCCGTCGGGGCAAGCGCGCGCCCAATAGGCCTCGCGCAGGGCGCCGAGCTTGGCCTCGTCTGCCTGCATCAGCTCGGGAAGCCTGGCCTGGTACTCGCCGGTTTCCGCAAGGATCGCCCAGGCATGGGCTTTTTCCTCGCTGGCGGTGACATTCGGGTGCGCGGCGAGGATGTTTTCCAGCAGCGTCGTCCCGGAGCGCGGAAAGCCCACCAGGAAGACCGGTGCCGGGCCGTCTGCCGCGCCGGTCTCGAGTCCGGCCTGCTTTTCAAAGTGGAATTTCGCGCGGCGCACTCCGGCCAGCGAATAGGCGGACTCATCGAGCCCGTAAGCCGGTTCGGCCCATTCGCGCTCCCGCCTGTTGGCTTCCGCCCAGGCATCGAACGCACCCTTGTGATCCCCCAGGGCATCGCGCGCATCGCCGAGCACCTTCAAGGCCATGGCGGCATTGACCGGGGACGCATTTGACGCGGGCAGCGATTCCAGGCGCTGCACCGCGGCGTCAGCATCCCCCCGGCGAAGATCGGCATCGCTCTTGACCGCAGCGAGGACAGGATCGCCGGGCGCCATTTTCAGTCCCCGGTCGCCAATGCGTTCCGCCTCGGCAAGGCGGCGCATCGAAAACAGCGTGTGCGCCAGGCTGCGAAGCGCGGGAACATGGCGGGGCTCAAGCTCGAGGCAGCGCCCGAACGCCATCACGGCGGCTTCCTTGTCGCCTAGGTCAAACAGCGCCATGCCCCGGTAAAAGGCGGCCAGCGGCTCGTTCGGATTGGCCCCTTCAGCTTTCGCAAAGGCCGCTTCGGCCTCGGCATTCCGCCCGAGCCCCTGGTGGGACAGGCCGATGAACACCAGGACGCCGGCCTGCCCGGGCTTTCGCGCATCGAGCCCCTCGAAAATCTGAAGCGCGCCTGCAAAATCATGCACGGCGCGGCGGCACATGCCCTTCAGATAGAGCGCCTCGGTGTCATCGGGATTGTCGCGGATCAGCGCGTCGGCCAGCGCTTCGGCGTCTTCGGGACGGCCCATGCGCAGCCGGGTCTGTGCTTCAGACAATCTCGGGTCGGGAATGCTCACGCGCTTACCTCGTCCAGCATGGCTTTGGCCCAGTCGGGCACGATCCGGCTTGCGGGTCCATAGGCGGTGTCATCGAAGAAATGCCCGCTTTCGCCCGCTTCCAGCGACAACTCGCAGGTCCGCGCTCCGGCCGCCTTGGCCGCCTCGGCAAATCCGGCCGCCGGCCAGACGGTGCCCGACGTGCCGATGGCGGCGAAATGGGTCGCGTTCTCCAGCGCGCCATAGGCCTGTTCGAGCCCCAGCGGCATCTCGCCGAACCAGACCACGTGCGGCCGCATCTGACCGTCTCGCCCGCACGCTGTGCAGCTGTCGGCAATCGACAGGTCATCGTGGCAGTCGCGAACGGTGCCGCAGGCATTGCAGCGCGCCTTGAGAAGTTCGCCATGCATGTGGATCAGCGCGCGGTTGCCGGCCCGGTCGTGCAGGTCATCGATATTCTGCGTCACCAGCAGGAAGTCCCCGCCGCGTGCCAGCCACGCGGCCTCCAGTTCGGCCAGCGCGGCATGGGCTGCATTGGGTTCGGCGCGTGCCAGGCCCTGCCGGCGGGCATTGTAGAAGCCGTGTACCGCTGCCGGGTCTTCGGCGAACCCTTCCGGCGTCGCCAGCTTCTGCCAGTCGAATTTCGACCACACGCCGTCAGTGTCGCGAAAGGTGCCGAGACCGGATTCCGCCGACACGCCCGCCCCGGTCAGGATGACCAGTGAGGGTCTCAAGCGTCATATCCCCAATGCTTCACCCAGTGCTCCAGCGTCGGCAGCACGGGTTCAAGCGCGAACGCATAATCCTTCCAGCGGCCGATGGATCGCGTGTAGACCGGTTCGGTCACCTGCGTCGCGGACGGGGTGGTGATCGTGCGGGCCTTGGCTTTCTCGCGGTAATCCATGACCGCCTCGTCCCAGTCGAGCCCGAGGAAATCGATCATGCGCCTTGCTTCCCCTTCGACGTCCTTCACCAGGGCCTCGTAGCGGACATCAAGGACCTGCAAGTCGGGGAAGGCCCGCATCGCGGCCACACCCGCGCCGGTCGCGGCGTCGTAATAGGACGCCGTCCCCTCGACGGTCAGCATCGAGTAATTGGCGGAATTCATGCCGAAGCGCTGCTGGAAGGCCGACAGCACCACGTCGCGCGGATCGCGCAGCGCCAGCAGGATTTTTGCGTCCGGAAAGACCGTCGCGATCACGCCCAGCCACATCATGTTCAGCGGCAGCTTGTCGATGAAGACATGGCCGTCCTTCGGCGCGCCGCCCGCCGACTTCCAATAGGCCTTGCGAAGACCCTTCATCCGCTCCGGATCACCGGCCATCAGTTCGGCGAGATCGGCTTCGGTGCGTCCGGCCGCGTCGACGAGCGGTTTGATCGAGGCGTCCTCACCCGTCGTCGTGATCGCCGGGTGGGCGGCGAGGATCTGCTCCATCAGAGTGGTGCCGGCGCGCTGGAAACCGAGCAGGAAGACCGGAGCCGGACCCTCGGCGGCGGGCTTCGGTGTCGAGGGGTTCAGGCTTTCGTTGAACGCCCGGACCTGCTTGGCGGCATCGAGCGAATACGCGCCGCTGTCCCCGGCATACTGGTCGGCGAAATGGGTGCGCAACCGGTCATTGGCATCGCGCCAAACAGCGAAAGCGCCTTCAAAATCGCCGGTCGCTTCCTTGGCCTCGCCCAGCCGCCCGAGCGCAATGGCGGTATTCACCGCATCGGGATTCTGGGTCCACAACAGATCCATCCGCCGGACCGCACCTTGTGCATCCCCGGCGCGCAGATCGGTGCGGCACATCACGGACAGCGCGACCGGGTCGTCCGGCACCTGCCCCAGGACGCACAGGGCAAACGCCTTGGCCCGTTGGTCCTCGCCAAGCTCGGACAGCGTGTGCGCCAGTCCGCGCATGGCATAGAAATGGTCGGGATCAATCCCGAGCGCATGGTCATAGGACGCCGCAGCCCCGCGCCGGTCGCCCTTGTCGTAAAGCAGGCTGGCGAGATTGTAGCTGAGATTGGGGTCAGGACGCCCGTTCGCCTCGACCCGCTTCAGGAGCGCAATCGCCCCCTCTCCGTCACCGGCATCGAGAAGGCACAAGGCCAGCAGCACCGCGATTGTCGGCTCGTCGGGCCGCGCGCGGTCCAGCTTGCGGGCGATCTTCAGTGCGGCGTCCGTATCCCCGGCGACGCGGCGGCACTGGGCTTTCAGATAGAGCCCCATCAGGTCGTCCTTGCGCGCGTCCAGCACGGCATCGGCGATCGCCTCGGCCTCTCCCGCCTGCCCGCCGGCCAGCATTTGCAGGCCCGTATTGACGGTTTCCAGGGCTACGGCTTCGCTCATTTCGGCCATGTCGGGGACGCTCCATTGTGATTGCCGCCCCTTATGCAATTCCCGGGCGGGCAAAGCAAAACGCCCGCCGGTTTTCCGGCGGGCGCGATGCAGTTGTGTTCAGCAGGCAGGGCTTACTCGGCTTTCGCCTTGTCCTTGCGCTGGCTGCGGGTCTTGGCCTTGCCGCGCGGCTCGATGTCGCGGCCGGTCGTACGCTCGGTGATACGGGCCGACTTGCCGGCACGATCGCGCAGGTAATACAGCTTCGCGCGGCGAACCTTGCCGCGGCGAACGACTTCGATCTTTTCCACGATCGGCGAGTAGAGCGGGAAAACCCGTTCCACGCCTTCGCCGAAGGAGATCTTGCGCACGGTGAAGGACTGGTTCAGCCCGCCGCCATTCTTCGCCAGGCAGACGCCTTCGAAGACCTGGATCCGCTCGCGTTCGCCTTCCTTGATGCGGACGTGAACCTTGACGGTGTCACCGGCATCAAAGGTCGGGATTTCTTTGTCGCCCAGGACGCGCCCGGCTTCCTCGCGTTCGATTTCCTCGATGATATTCATGCGTCACTCTCCATCGCGCCGGTTGCGTCTGGCCCACAAGTCCGGACGGCGTTTCTTCGTCACCTCTTCGGCCTGCTCCCGGCGCCACGCTGCGATCTTCGCGTGATTGCCCGACAACAGGACCTCGGGGATCTCCCTGCCCTCCCACACGCGCGGACGCGTGTAATGAGGGTATTCGAGGAGATCGCCCTCGAAACTTTCCTCTTCGGCCGAGGCCGGATCCCCGATCACGCCGGGGATCAGACGCACGCACGCCTCGATGAGGTATTGCGCGGCCACTTCACCGCCGGCGAGCACTGCATCGCCGACACTCAACTCTTCCATTCCGCGCGCTTCGATGACCCGCTCGTCGAGTCCCTCAAAGCGCCCGCAGAACAGGGCAACGCCGGGCCCGGCCGCCAGTTCGCGCACGCGCGTCTGGGTCAGTGGACGGCCCCTTGGCGTCAGGTAGATCAACGGCCGTTCCCCGTTGTCCGGGGCAGTCACCGCATCGATCGCCGCCGCCGCCACATCGGGGCGGAGCACCATACCGGCACCCCCGCCTGACGGTGTGTCGTCAACGGAGGCGTGCTTATGACGGGAAAAATCCCGGATGTCCACAGTCTCAAGCGCCCATAATCCACGTGCCCGCGCCGTCCCGATCACCGAGACGCCGAGCACGCCCGGAAACGCGTCCGGGAAGAGGGTGAGCACGCTGGCCTTGAACATGGCGGCGGGGTTTAGCAGTCAAGCGCGGTGAGGGCGAGTCGGGGTTCTCACAGCCCGCCCTGACGTTTCCCGGACGGCGAAGCCGATCCGGGATCCAGGCGGCGAGTAATATGGACCCCGGACTTCGCTGCGCAAATCCGGGGAGTGTCACAAAAATTCGTCCGTCACCCCCGCGAAGGCGGGGGGCCAGGATCACTCCTGCTCGCACAGCATCGGCAACTGGTTGAGATCGGGCAAAGGTTGTCCTTCAATACCTGGGCCGCCTCGAATGATGAGTTCGATCTCGATCGTGAAATCGTCCTGGTAACAATAGGGCCGGTCCGTCGGCATCCATCGCGAATTCTCGATCGACAATCGCGTCGCCTCTTCAGCGAGTTCGACGTGCCGGCGCACCTGCCGGCCACCGACAAGGCAGGACATTCGGAGGTCGCCGCCCCGGCCATCAGTCCGAGGCGTTGCCGCATAAGCGCAGTAAAACAGCTTCCCGTACTCGGCCAAGCGTGTCGGGAAAAACGATTTCCCACGAATGAAAGGCGGCCCAGGCACGGGGGCCCATTCGCCGTCAGCCCGGCGGAAGTCGACCGTATCGTCGATGTCGTAGAACAAGCCTTCACGCACCAGCGACAGATCGAGCCGGCCCGACAAGGCGTTCGCCAGCGTTTGTAGTTCGCCGGCCGCTTCGACATCATCCGGGCAGTCGAACTGGATATAGAGCGGCGCTTCGCTGTCTTCGCCTTGCGCGTAGAGCACGTCGCAGACCGCGACGTTCGGGTCCGCAACCCCTGCACTCGACTGCACAGCCATCAGAAGAAACAGAAACGCAATCACCCCTTACTCCCCCGCGCAGTATTCTGGGAAATGCACCAGCGGGTTCAACGGCTCGCCGCTCTCGGTCTGGCCGCGGCTGTTCACGCCGTCGACCTCGCCGATCTCGCTGTGGGTGAAGCAGAAACGTGTGCCGGTCGGCATCCAGCGCGTCGAGCGGACAAAATCCTCCATCGTTCGCTGCGCCGGGCGGGAGGGCCGGGTGGATTCGCCCGCATAGCAGGTCATCTGCATGTTATCACCGCGCCCGTCCGATCCCGGCCAGACTTCGTAGTCGCAGCGATAGTGGCGCGGTCGGCGCATGAATTCCTGCGGCGGCACCAGGAACATCGGCCGGATCAGCATCTGCTCGTCGGCCGCGCGCCAGCCCCGGTTGGGGTCACGAATGAACACGACCGCCGGGGCCAGGGCGAACCGGCCGCGCCGGTTCAATCCCAGATCAACACCGGCAATCGCCGCATCGGCGGCGGCTTGCAGGGCTTCATGGCCCTCGAAATCATTCGGGCAGTCGAGGCGCAGCACCGACGGCGGACCGTCGCCGCGCCGCTCGGCCTCGACCTCGCAGTACACGCGGTTCGGGCCCGCCCCTTGCGGAGCCGCAGCCGCCAACACGATTGAAAGTAGTGAAACCAGCATGGAACGCCTCCCCCGTCTGACGGGGAAAGCTAACGCGAAAGTTGCAGATTGAAAACGCTAGACCGGGCCGTCCGCGTCTCCGGCATCTTCCGCCTCTTCAACCACGATCACACAACGCCCGGCATCGAGATCAATCTCGGGTACGGCATCTTTTGTGAAGGGATGAAAGAAGACGCCGTCGGGGCCAGTGATCTCGATCAGCGTCCCGGCTCCGAAATCGGGTACGGCGACGATCTTCCCCAGCGCATTGCCGTCCGTGTCGAACACGGCGAGCCCGATCAGGTCGGCGTGGTAGAACTCGTCGTCCTCGGGGTCCGGCAAGGTCGAGCGCGGCACGTAAAGCCGCGTCCCCTTCATCGCATCAATCGCTTCGCGCTGATGGCTTTCCTCGAAGGCGACAACAAAGCCGTCCTTGACCGCCCGCCAGCGCTTCGGCGTCACGACCAGCTTGCCGGTCTCGTCCCGCCAGGGCCGATAGGAAAAACAGGCCTCGGGCTCGCCGGTGAAGGAGACGATGCGCGCCTCCCCCTTCACGCCGTGGGCGCCCTTGATGGCAGCAATGCAGACGAGCGGATCTGTCATGGGCAGAACAGGATCCCCCTTCCGGTCCTCCGGACCACCTCCCCCGTAAACGGGGGAGGAAATCCTTTGGCGTCTCTTTTCCT
>NZMJ01000133.1 GCA_002692855.1 Maricaulis sp. | reverse complement strand
GAAGGCTTTATTTTAAAGGCTGAGAAACAAGAGCCAAAAGAACTTCTTGATTCTTTAGACGCCAAAGGCAGAAAAAGATTAAAGAAAACTCTTCAAGCGGCGGAACCAACAGAATTTTTTGGTCAAGACTTCACTAAATTAGGTGAACTTATTGAGACTCTTAGAGAATTAGAACTAATTAAATCAGATAAGAAGTTAAATAAGAAAATGAAGTCAATGGATGAAAGGAATATTGATATAGTCGCCACCGCTACGAAACTTCGTAAGGAGTATGAATTACTCTACCGTCAATTGAGAGATTTGGTTTATCCTACTGGAAAAACGGAGGAAAAGAAATGAGTGAAGAAAATTCAATCAATGAAGATGTTCTTGAGATTATTAAGGCTTTGACCGCAAAGGTCGAAGCATTAGAAAAAACAATTTATGCTAAGGATAGTCTGTTGATGAAAGCAGGCTATGTTGTATCAAATAGTCCTACTCCCGCTATGGAATCTGTTATTGGCGGAGAGTCTGTATTAGGAAAGAATGTTGGAGATATGGAGTGGTCTGACATTCACAAAATGGTTAAAGGAATGGAGTGAGTAATATGCCAGAAAGAGTAACGAGAGAAGAAAGAATTGTTTCTATGGTCATTGAAAAGGCAAGAGAAGCAAAAGAACTTCTGTATCTATCCCTAAATGATAATAATAGAAACCCGATGCCTGATGAAAGTGAAGCCGTTAAACTAAAGCGTCCTTCTGCTGAAACTCCTAAAAACTTAATTCCTGAAAAAACAGAAAGGGATGGCCCTGCTCAGATGGGATATGGCCTTGGTGGTCAAATGACTGAATTTGCGAAGGCTATGACCATTCTTAAAGAATTAATTAAGAAAGAAGAGAGCAATCCTTTCCTTGATAGAGAATCTAATAAGAGAAGAATGGAAAGTCTTGAGGCTGATTTAGAAGCAACAAATAAAGAAATGGATAAACTTCTTGCTGACCTTCGTGCTGGTAGAGTAGACCAAAATAGATTTACTACCAGAATGAGTCGATTAATCGGTATGTTAGAACAATTTATTTCTACCTCCCCATTTCAAGGTGAGGGTGGGACAGTCTTAAGACCACCAAATAGATACCGCTAAATAGGTGGTATCAATGAAACTTGGGTCTATTGAGAAAGACAAGCAACCTTCTGTTGAATTGCTTCGTCTTTTTGAAAAGACGAGAGTTGCATATTTATCTGCTAATGAAGACCCTGATGAATACGGGGGTCGTTGGCGTAAAACAGTTGATATGATTAAAGATTCATATGAAGAGTTAGATGCTGCTGGTAAAGAATTAAAAAACTTTATTGAAGAGAAAGATTTAGATGCCAAAGAAGTAAAAGACCCTAAATCTCCTCAAGCAAGGGAACTTTACAAGAAAATAAAATTAATTCGCTATACTTCATCGCTGGTGGCCGACCCTTTCGCCGCATCATTTGGTGATGGAGTCTTGGAAGAATTGATGAATAACCCTGAATCAATGGTTAAATTTGTCCACTATGCTTTAAGGGAAGACGATAAAACACTTTCTGAAGAAGTTTTGAGCATTAAAGATATGGAGCCTGACCGAATTACGGCAGGGCTTCAAGGACTTGACCTACAAGTGGACGATGTGGCCCTCTACATTACGGAGCATTACGGAGATGGAAAAGACTCAAAGAAGGTTGAATCTAAAGTAAAGGCTGCTATGGATATGTTAGAACTAATTATGTTATCACAAAATACAAAGGAAGAATTACAGGACCTTAAGGAAATTGATATGAAAAAGGAAGAAAAGAAGTCTTCTGAGAAAAAAGCAGTAAGCGACTTTATTATTCCAAACAAGCCCATGTATAGAATTTTTGAAATTGATGACATTAATGAGTTAAGAGGATTTAGTGGTAATTGGTATATTCAAGAAAAATATGATGGTATGAGAGTTCAATTACATAAGATTGATAACAACATCAAAGTCTTTTCTTACAATGAAAAGGACATTACTGATAAATGTAAAGAACAGGTAGAAGAACTTAAGAAAAAAGAATATGGTGATTGTATTCTTGATGCTGAACTTATTTTATTTGATGGTGATGAACCTCTACATCGTGCAGATACTATTGCTCATGTGTTTAAAAATAAATACAAGGATGCAAAGTTAAGATGTCATGTTTTTGACATTATGCGACACGAATCTCAAAATATGATGGAAGAAGAATTAGAAGTGAGAATGACGACGTTATTTAACAACTATTCTGCTAAATCATCTGATGCTATAGATTATCCTTCAAAGAAAGATACTCGCCAAGCAGACAGTTTAAAAGACCTAAAAGAATATGCTGAACAAATTATGGAAATACCTACTTCTGAAGGAGTTGTAATCAAAGACGCAACCTCTACTTATTATATTGGAACAAAAAAGAACCCAAAGTGGATTAAGTTAAAGAAGTTTGTTGATTTAGATGTTATTGTTTTAGACAAATCTAAAACAAAATCTAAGTTATATTCCTACACAGTAGGGGTTGGTCCAATTAATGAAGAAATGCCAAATCTTCAAGAAATAGAAGGTAGAATGTATTTAAATGTAGGAAAGGCATTGAATACAAAAATTTCTGTTGATGTTGGGGATATTATTCGAGTAAAAGTAGATGAAGTTAAAAAGAAAGGAGAAGGATATAGTTTATTCTCTGCAAAAGTAATTGAAATTCCAGAAGTTGAGCATCCTGATAAATTAGTTACTTTAGAATTATTATCTCAAGATACTAAAAAATCATTAAATTATAATGTTGAAGCCTTTACTAAAGGCGTTAAAATTACAGACCACATTCACGGTGAAGCAAACGCTATCATCAAGTATGATATGAATGGATTCACTATTTATGGTTTTGAAGAAAATAATTTAATGTCAAAGAACGCTTTACAAGATATTGACCTTTGGAAGACACAGGCAGAAGAAATTATGAAAACCAAGCAAGGAAAACTTACTGTTTCCATTGTAAATTATCTGCAAGAAAAAGGGGATAGAAGTGTAAAAGATGTTCATGATTTTTTGATGCAGAATATGAAAGAAACCTATGAGGACATTTTAGACTCTAAGCAATCTAAATTAGGCAGTTGGGCTCAAGAGAGAGAACACCTTTCTATGGTTAATGGAAAATTACACGCAGACCCAGATGTAATTCTACAGAATGAAGAAATCATAAAGCAATACAAAACACCAAAAGAATATCAAGAGGGCGAATTTAAAATTTATTCTAGAGAAGATAGTAGAGTCCATTTAAGTATTAAAGTTGAAGATGAAATAATGCATTGGACTATTGATTTAGAAAACGAAGAGGAACTCTTTGATTTATTCGGGGCGGCTGGTAAATATCCAGCAGAAGTTTCAAAGAATGTTGAGAGAGGAAAAATCATTGATTCTGGTAAAATTAAACTTGGTGTTCAAAAGGACGGCTATCATGAATATTTCTTAGAAGGCAATAAATTTGAAACTAAATTACACATTAGAGTCATTCCTGTCAAGGGAGAGAGAATGTGGCTTGCTTGGACAGGATATAAGCAAAAGCCCGCAGATACGGATTCAGACACAGGAAAGTGGAATATCTACGAGGATAGGTATAATAAGTTATCCATTCCTACTGAGGAATAGGTGTTCTTTATATACTGCAATCGAATAAGAAGGGTTGAGAAGAATGACTTCTGCGGTGATGAGGAACAACACTCACGATTTTAGGATTCTCAAAAGTCAAGACGATTTAATGATTGGAGGATATGCAAGCATTGAAATCGTTGATAAACAAAATGATTTAATCACACTCAAAGCCCTTAAAGAAGCGGTTAGTAAATACATGGAGAACCCAAAGTTTAGAAATGTAATGACAAACCATTCAAATGTTCAAGTCGGAGAAGTAGTAGAATCATACCGAGATAAATCAGGAAAATTATTCAAAACTGAAGTAGATGATGTCGGGTTCTTTGTAGTTATCAAATTAAGAGATGATATTGAAAAAGCAAAGGAAATTAATAGAGGAATTAGAAAAGGTTCGCTTAGGTCATTTAGTATTGGAGGACAGGCTTTACAAAAAACAAAAAGAACCAATCCAGAATTAGGTGAATTTAACGAAATTAGCAAACTTGAATTACATGAAGTTACTATCTGTGAAAAAGGAATTAATCCCGAAGCAAAGTTTGATATTCTTAAACAAGAAAAAAAGGTGAAAAATATGAGCAAAATTGAAAAGGCTTTAGAAGAACTGGACGCACTTATGGCAGAGGTTAATACTCTGCGTAAGGAAGAAATGGACGAAAAGATGAAAGATGAGGAAGAAAAGATGATGTCTGAGAAACTCATGGATGAGAAAATGGAGGACGAAGATGAAAAGATGATGTCCGAAAAACTCATGGATGAGAAGATGGAAGACGAGAAGATGAAGGATGAAGAAATGAAAGCCTATCTTCCAACTCTTGACGGTGCTGGTGTTGAAATCGGAGAACCCGCAGATAGAATCATCATTGACAATGGCCGACCAAAGCCTTCCGACCTTCCTGTTGTTAAGGCTTTTAACAACAATGAGTTAGAAACTCTTGATTTGAGCGTTGCTAACATCGAGAAGGCTTACGATGCTTTCCGCCAAGAACAACTTGAAAAGTTAGCCTACGACAACCTCCAAAAGCAATTTGAGGCTCGCTTTGCGGCTGAAACTTCTCAAAGAGAGAGTATTCTCGCAAAGTCGCAATATGATGCGGCTTCCGAAATTGCTTCTCTTAAGAATGAATTTGCTTCTCTCCGAAAGTCTTTGACGGCTGAGAAGAATCAAATCATCAAGGCTCAAGAAGAAGCCCAAATTACGCTCCCATCTATGGAAGAACTGGCCGAAATGGATTGGTCAG
>NZMJ01000132.1 GCA_002692855.1 Maricaulis sp. | reverse complement strand
TCAGCTGCGCTGACACCTCCCCCGTAAACGGGGGAGGAAACCGTTTCCTTGACGTGCCCCGGTTTCGCGAAGCGAAGACCGGGGTCCAGACTACGTGCCAAACTTTCCCTTCTCCCCTTGTGGGAGAAGGTGCCCGAAGGGCGGATGAGGGGTGTCTTGGAATGACCCCTCACCCCGGCCCTCTCCCCCGAGGGGAGAGGGAGGTATCCGCCAGGTCTTCCCATTTGAACCTCAGTGCGTTCAACTCCCGCCCATGATCCGGCTCGCCTTCATCCTCGCCCTGATGCTCTCTGCCTCTGCGCTCGCGCAGGTGAAGCCGGGCATGGGCGGGGCGGGGCCGGTGCAACGTGAGACAGGACCGGATCTACAGGGCGCGCCGCCGCCGGGCAGTGACGGGGCGTATCTGATTGCGCCCTTCATCGACTTTTCCGAGCGCGAGCAGGCGGCGTTTAGCGCCCGGGTTGTGCCGATGCTGACGCTCGACCATCCCATGACCAATACCGGCAATGCGGCATCGCCCTGGTATTGCTTCGCCTTCGCGGACATGTCCGGCGCGGAACTGGCCCGGCGCCGCATCGCGAACGAGCGCGGTCTCGAAACCCTCGCCGCGCAATTGATGATCGCCGAGGACTGCGCGGCGGGATGATCGGCGCGATCCTCCTCGCCAGCCTGCTGGCCGTTCAAGATGCCGAACCGGCCTCCGGTGACGAGCCGACCCGCACCACGATTGCGGAAATCCATGAAAATCCCTGGGCCTGGCATGGCCGGACGGTCCGGGTGCTGGGGGATTTCAATGTTTGTCGTGGCTTCGACTGTCGGGTGTGCGATCCGGGGGTTCTGTTTCCGAGTTCAACTGAAAATAGCCTAGGCGATGAGGGGAGCTGTGCGTTTGCAGGCACAGATTTGTGGGAGCTCGGCGGTGAGGTGCTGCGTTACAATCGAGTCGACTTTGTCGCTGACTATGACGCGACCTGTTCGAACAGGACCTGTGAGGACCGCGGTGTCGAATTTCATCTCACAGGATCGATAAGTTTCGTGGAAATCCGGGCCGCCACGGAATTTTCAGCTACGGCAATTAACGAGACTGCGAGCTACTTCTTGGATCCAGAATCGGCGCAACCAGTGACGCGCGCAGAACCGGAGTTGGCTGACGCGCTCGAAGCTGAGATAGCACGGACTTTCGGCGTACCCGGAAGAATAGAGCGAGGCTATCGGACCTTCCCGTTTCAGGCGGAGACGCTGTGGCCTCCGGCTGAACTTGTTGGCATCTGTATCATCCGTGAGCGGCTTTACCGCGAAGATGTATGGCCTACCGAATTGCACCAAATATATCGCGCAGTTGGTAATCCCTATGCGTGCTATCGCGCACGAATAGATGAGGAGGGCGACATCATCTTTCCTCCTCAAGACTACTTTGCTCCGTTCAACGGACTACCGTTTCACCGCAGCGGCGAATGACGGCAGAGCGCACCGTCGCCAAGCATGCGTCCGCCGTCTTCATCGCACAGCGCATCAATGGAATAGGCGCGCGGCCGGGTCCGGTCGCCGCCGGCATAGCGCACAACGGCGAAGACCGGCGCGTCGTCCGCATCTGTTGCCACACAGCCATAGGCCTCACCGGATATGTCGAGCGGGCTGCCGCCCTGCGGGCGCACGCGCGCGGGCAGGAGCCGGCCCCAACCGGTGACGCAGGCTTCTGCGGCTGCGGCGATGCGCTCGCGCAGTGTTCCCGGCGTCCAGTCGGGCTCGCTCACCACCCGGCGCTCGATGCCGGAGAAGGGTGGCAGGGAGACCCCGTCGACGATGCGGAAGGCGCCATCACGGCTATCGCCCGCGCGCGATGCGGCGAAGACGAGCGCAGCGATCACGGCCAGCGCGAAGAGGTTGAGGACGGCTTTCATGACGGGCCTATCCTGCCCGATCCGGGATGAATGGACGCTGAGCGTGTTTTCCTTCTCCCCTTGAGGGAGAAGGTGGTCCGCAGGGCCGGATGAGGGGTTTTCCGAGAGTTACCCCTCACCCCTGACCCCTCTCCCCCAAGGGAGAGGGGAAATGCTGGCGCTTCATAACCCTGCCGGCCCCCCGTCCTTCGAGGCCCGCTGACGCGGGCACCTCAGGATGAGGGGTTGGGTTTACTGCACTATCCACCCTCATGCTGAGGTGCGAGACCGGGCTTGTTCCGGGCGAGCCTCGAAGCACGAGGGTGTTGCCACTGCATCGCCGCTTTCCCGCGTGGCGGTTTTCGGCTTCATTTGCGCCATGGCCGAACTTTACATCCTGACCCCGCCGCGCATTGACGACGGCTTCGAGCGCGCGCTCGACGCGGCACTGTCGGCAGGACCGGTCGGCGCGCTGCAGATCCGCCTGAAGGAGCATTCGCGCGAGGAATTGCTGACGCTCGCCCCGCCGCTGGTGAAGTGCGCGCACCGCCACGGTGTGGCAGTCGTTCTGAATGACGACCCGCAGCTGGCGGTCGATCTGGGCTGCGACGGGGTGCATATCGGCCAGGAAGACGCGCCTTATGCCTTGTCGCGAAAGACGGTCGGTCCGGCGCGCATCATCGGCGTCACCTGCCATGACAGCCGCCATTTGGCGATGGAGGCGGGCGAGAAGGGGGCAGACTATGTTGCCTTCGGGGCCTTCTTCGACACGGCCACCAAGGCAGCGAGCACGCGTGCCGATCCCGCTCTGATCGAATGGTGGTCGGAGCTGTTTGAAATCCCGTGCGTCGCCATTGGCGGCATTACGGTCGACAATGCCCCGCCCCTGGTTGCGGCGGGCGCGGACTATCTCGCGGTGTCGGGGGGCATCTGGAATTACCAAGGCGGCCCTGCGGCCGCCGTGAAGGCCTTTGCCGGAGTGATGAAGCCCTGATGCCTCCCTTTTTGATGGCCGCCCTCCTGTCCGCCGCGCTGGCCCAGGACACCCCGCCCCCCGCCGCCGCCGAACGGCCGGTCCTGCCGCAGGGCTTTGATGTCGTGGACGCAGAGGCGCAGGACGAAGCCCTGCGCGCGCTCGAAGAACGCGCTGAGGCCGGAGATCCGGCGTCCGCAGGCGAGGAAGCCCTGGTCCGTGCCCAGTTCGCCTTCGCGACCGGCAATTACGACAGCGCCCTGATCTATTCCGAGACGGCCGCCGCCGCCGGTCTTCCGCGCGGTGCGACGCTGGCCGGGCTCATTCACATGAACGGCCTTGTCGCCAACAGCGATGACTCCACCGCTGTGCGCTATTTCCGGCGCGCCGATACGCTGGACGAGCCGGTTGCGATGTTTCACCTCGGGCAGATGGCGCGGGCCTCGCGCGGCGGGCTAGTGCCGTCGGCAGCGGCGGGCTATTTCGCGCGCTCGGCGCGGGCCGGGCATGTGCCTGCCATGCTGGCCCATGCGCTGATCCTGAAAACCTCGCCCGTGCCGCAGGACGCCGCCGAGGCGCTGGAATGGGCTGAGCGCGCTGCGGTCCAGAACAATATCGAGGCGATGTATGAATTTGCCCGGCTGCTCGATGACTGGGAGGGCGGCCCGCACGATCTGGTGCGCGCCCGTGACTGGTATCGCCGCGCCGCAGATGCCGGGCACGCGGAAGCGGCCCTGCAAGCCGGGCTGATGGCCGCTGAGGGTGCCGGCGGCGACGAAGATCCGGTCGAAGCCCTTACCTATGTCCGTCAGTCGGCCGAAGCCGGGTTCGCCGCTGCGCAGGGGCAGTACGGGCTGATGTTGCATCAGGGCTGGAATGGCACCGAGCCCGACGCCGAAGCGGCAGCCGACTGGTTCCGGCAAGGAGCCGAGGGCGGTGACGGCGAGTCCGCCTATCTCTATGCGCTGGCGCTCGCGACGGGTGACGGGGTCGAGACCAGCCTGCCCGAGGCCTATTTCTGGACCCTGCGGGCGCGCCGCCACATGGATGGCAGTGTCAACGAGGATGTCGATCGCGAGCGCTTGCAGGCGGGGCTGGAAAACATCCTGCCGGTCGGACTGCGCCGGGAAATCGAAGCGCGTCTGGAGATTGGCGGGTAGGGTCTTGCTGCTGCATTTTCTCCCCCCGCTTGCGGGGGGAGTGCCCCGAAGGGGCG
>NZMJ01000131.1 GCA_002692855.1 Maricaulis sp. | reverse complement strand
GAGCTTGGTTACACGCGAGGAATCATGCCGCAGGAAGAAAAACGCGGTGCCGTTAAGTATTCGGTTGGCGGAGCAATCAAAGGTAAAAACTTTACGGGCATCTTTTAAGGATGGCTGACCCAACGACATTTGCATATTCGCTGTTAAAGAGTATACAAAGTCGCATAGAATTAACCCAGGACTCGATCCTGCACGGAAGCCCAAAAGACATGGAGTCTTACCGGCACCTCGTGGGAGAATTACAAGGATTGGAGTTCGCAGAACGGGAGATCAAGGATCTCCTGCAATCGTCGGAGGAAGAATGACGAAAACTTTATACGTTCCAGACCACGTAGTAGAGTCCCAGAAAGTTAAGAAAGCCGCAGCGTCTGCTTACATAGACAAGAGTGATAAGGTCCTCGATCCTTCTCTTATCACTAAAAACCTCAAAGACCGACTTCCGCAGCCGACAGGCTGGCGTTTGCTTGTGATGCCCTACATGGGCAAGGCAGCGACGGAAGGTGGCATTCTTATCCCAGATGCAGTTAGAGATCGTGAAGCGTTGGCGACAGTTGTTGCTTACGTCTTGAAGATTGGTCCTCTGGCGTATCAGGACCCATCTAAATTTGGTGATGCTGAAGATCGCAACTGGTGCAACGAAGGCGACTGGGTGTGTATCGGAAGATACGCAGGGTCACGATTCAAGATTGATGGCGGCGAAGTCCGTATTATCAATGATGATGAAGTGATCGCTACCATCCTAGAGCCCGACGACATCAAACATGTATAGAAAGAAGAAAGCGACCATGGGAGAAAAACCATGCCTGCTGAAACTAAAATTGACGTTGGAGACACCGAAGAGAGCTCGGTAGACGTAAATGTATCTCCAGAAGAAAAGGAAGATGAGCCGCAAGAAGTAGAAGCGGCGGCAGAAACAGAGACAGCAAACGAGGATGAACTGGACGAGTACAGTTCTGGCGTCAAGTCTCGCATCAACGAGCTTACAAAACGATTCCGCGAAGAAGAGCGCCAAAAACAAAGCGCGATTGAATATGCGGAAAACATTCAGAGAGAAAATGCGGATCTCAAAAGTCGCATGGAAGCTCTGGACAAGAACTACCTTGAACAGTTTGAAAGTCGCGTTTCAAGCGAACTTGAGACAGCAAAGCGTGTTCTCAAAGAAGCTCATGAAACAGGAGACATAGATAAGCTTGTTGAAGCACAAGAGGCTTTGGCAGAGCTTACTCTACAAAAAACAACAGCAAAGTCCTCAAAAGAGGCCTCTGTTGTGGCAGAGCGTGAGGAGCAGCCAGCGCCGCAAGCCGCTCCGCAGCCGGCGCCGCAACAAGCTGTTGACCCAAAAGCAGAGAAATGGGCCAAAGAAAACGAATGGTTTGGCCAAGATGAAGTTATGACATACGCTGCTTTTGGTATTCATCGCCGTATGGTTGAAGATGAAGGGTTTGACCCATCATCTGATGAATATTATGCTGAAATTGATAATAGACTTAGAACCGAATTTCCAAACAAGTTTGATTCTAAGGCTAAATCAAACGGGGGAAGAAAAGTTGCGTCGGCTGAATCTTCCGCATCCCGCAAAAAGAGTGGACGGAAAACTGTGCGGTTAACCCCATCTCAGGTAGCAATAGCCAAGAGGCTTAATGTGCCACTTGAGGAATATGCAAAATACGTGAAATGAGGGACTGACCATGACTACTGAGAACACATCTCGCCAAAAGTCTACGAGAACGCCGAGAGCCAACGAAACTCGTGCCAGGCAAGCACGCAGGGAACCTTGGAAGCCCCCGTCCATGTTGGACGCACCACCCGCACCAGATGGTTACAAGCATCGGTGGATTCGGTCAGAAGTTATGGGTTTTGACGACCGTAAAAACGTAGCAGCGCGATCTCGAGAGGGATATGAACTGGTGCGTGGCGAAGAATACCCTGACTTTGAAGCACCGACCATTGAGGATGGTAAACACGCTGGAGTTATTGGCGTTGGTGGTCTTCTTCTTGCAAGAGTTCCTGAAGAGATTGCGGATGAACGTAACGATTATTATCGCGACATGACCCGTAATCAAATGGCTGCTGTTGATAACGAACTTGCTCGTGAACAACATCCGGCCATGCCTATCAACAATCCAGATAGGCAATCTCGTGTAACTTTTGGAGGTCCTCAAGGCGAGGACTAGGAGATAGAAAATGGCTAACAGTAATGGAAGCTTTGGTCTACGCCCTCTGATGAAGCAGGGTAGTGCCGCTAACTCCACTGGTACTAACAACTACACGTTCTATGAAATTGCCAATGGTAATACCAACAAGATTTACCAAGGTTCACCTGTCATTCCCCTTTCAACGGGTTTCATTGACATTGTAGGTGCCGCCGCTGGTGGAACGGTTGGTCTACTTGGTGTATTTCAGGGATGCGAGTATGTTTCTAGCACCACTGGAAAACCCGTGTTCAGCAATACCTGGCCGGGATCTGGGGCGGATAGCAACCACCCCATAAAAGCGATTGTCAATGATGATCCGATGCAGCTTTATGTAATTGCTTCGGATGCTTCGTTGACCAACGAGGCTGGGGCGCGTGCCGCAGTTTTTGCTAATGCTAACTTCTCAACCGCAACAACGGGAACGGATACCACTGGCGTTTCGCTTGGCCGCTTGGCTGTAAGCACGATTGCCACCACAGCCGCTCTTCATTTGCGGATCATGGGTTGGGTAGACGACCCTGAGAACGCTGACTTTGCGGCAGCAGGCATTGGCATGGTTGTACGCTTGAATAACCACTTCAACAGTAATAACGGTGCTATCGTAGCCGGTACTCCGTCAACTACTGGCGTATAGGAGGATTAGAAAATGGCTATCAGTAGAGCCCAACTAGCGAAAGAGCTAGAGCCTGGTCTCAACGCCCTTTTCGGCCTTGAGTATGCCCGGTACGAAGATGAATCGGCAGAGATTTACGACACTGAATCTTCAGAGCGTGCCTTTGAAGAAGAAGTGATGCTTTCCGGCTTTGGGTCTGCGCCCGTTAAGCAGGAAGGTTCTGCCGTTACTTTTGACGACGCGCAGGAAGCGTACACGGCACGGTATACGCATGAGACTATCGCGCTTGCCTTCTCCATCACGGAGGAAGCAATCGAGGATAACCTCTATGACCGCCTTGCCTCCCGCTATACGAAAGCTCTGGCACGTAGCATGGCTAACACCAAACAGGTGAAAGCTGCTGCGGTCCTCAATAATGCTTTCGATAGCAATTTTGCTGGCGGCGACGGTAAGGAGCTTTGCGCTACTGACCATCCGCTCGTCAACAACGGCACGCTTCGTAATGAGCCCAGCACCGATGCTGACCTGAACGAAACCAGCCTTGAGAATGCTCTGATTGACATTGCTGCCTTTGTCGATGAGCGCGGCCTCAAAGTCTCGGTTCGTGGCCAGAAGCTGATTATCCCACCGAACCTTCAGTTCGTTGCGGATCGTCTGCTTGAGTCCACTCTTCGTCCAGGGACGGCGGATAACGATGTCAACGCCATGCGGAACATGGGTATGCTTCCGCAGGGTTACGTCGTTAACCACTATCTCACGGACACGGATGCGTTCTTCATCAAGACGGATGCACCTCGTGGCTTCGTTCACTTTGAACGGATGCCCATGTCCACGAAGATGGAAGGTGATTTCGATACTGGCAATGTCAGGTTCAAAGCCCGTGAGCGTTACAGCTTCGGCTTCTCTGATCCTCGTTGCGTGTACGGATCCAAAGGCGCGTAAGAGTAAGGGGGAGAGGCAACTCTCCCCCACCCTCTGGGACACATAACTCTAGAGACTGACCCAGCAGACGCTTACAAGACACTAGAGTGAAACCTTTGTAAGGAGGTCATGAAATGGCTAATACAACTTTTTCTGGTCCAGTACGCTCAGAAGATGGATTTAAAGCCATCAGTAAGAACGCTACAACGGGCGCGATTACGGAAATCACAACTTACGGCGGTGCGCCAGTTTCGTTATCTGATGGTGACGTAACACTTACCAACGCCACTCACAGTGGACGAGTTTTGCTCGTTCCTGACGGTAGTCAGGACAACACCTATACATTGCCGGCGCCCATTGCTGGTTCTGTTTTCAGGTTTGTTTATGCTGGCGGCGCAGCGGACGCTACGGACGCGATCATCGTTACGCCCGGAAACACAAACTTCTATATCGGTGGTGTTACTTTCCTTGATACCGACAACGAAGTAAGCGCAGTGTTTTCTGATGGTAACTCAAACAGCAGCATTCAAATCAATGTTCCTGCTGGTTTTGATGTCTCAATAGTTGGTTTGAACACCACCAACTATCAGATTTTTGGGACGGTTACAGGCGCGACTGCTCCTGTCTTCGCTGACCAATAATCGGAGGCCACAATGGCTGATGCAGTAACTGCAACCACCGTGGAGGACGGCCCTCGAGAGGCCGTCTTCTACCTCACCAACACCAGTGATGGCACGGGCGAGTCCGCTGTAACTAAAGTAGACGTTTCGGCTCTTTCGTCCTTGCAGGACGGTACTGCCTGCACGGGTGTTAGAATTAAGAAGATCACGTTTACAAATGTGGGCATG
>NZMJ01000130.1 GCA_002692855.1 Maricaulis sp. | reverse complement strand
CGTGATCGCTGCCGTCAGCGTCGTCTTGCCGTGGTCAACGTGACCAATCGTGCCGATGTTCGCGTGCGGCTTGTTCCGCTGAAACTTTTCCTTGCCCATCGTGCAATGTCCTCATCGTAAGGCCGGATACGGAAAGACGCCGGTGAGGCGTCCATTTTTGGATGGCGCGGGATAACGTCCGCTAGACCAGAAGGCAAGCCCCGCCGCGCGGTCGCGGCGTCGCAATGGCCGCAGGCCTCAGACGATCCGGAGAGAAAATTCGAAGACTGGAGCGGGTAGCGGGAATCGAACCCGCATATTCAGCTTGGAAGGCTGCTGCTCTACCATTGAGCTATACCCGCCTGATGCGTTTCGCAGTGTCTTGCCAAGCCGAACCCCGCAACGGATCCGGGGGAAGGCTGGTGGAGGGGGCTGGATTCGAACCAGCGTACGCTCTCGCGGCCAGATTTACAGTCTGGTGCCTTTAACCACTCGACCACCCCTCCAAGGGAAGTCATTCGATATCCGGGGGTCATATCCCCGGTTAAAACCCGTTTGCAACAAAACCTCGCCGTTACGCCGCATTGCGTTGCAGTTCGCAACCCGTCATATCCGGAAGACCGTCCTGAAACGGAGCGCGGACTATAATGATGAAAAATGAGCGGCGCAACCGCCCGAAAACCCCTTATTCGCAAGGGAAATCAGCCCATTCCGGAACCCCGGGGGAAGGCTGGTTGTGGGGTCGCCACGCGGTTCTCGCCGCCATCGCGAATCCGCGCCGCAAGCAACTGCGTCTCGTGGTCACCCGAAATGCCGAGCGTGAGCTGCCCGAAGACCTCAAGCATGAAACCGCCGATCCTGCGGCAATCGACCGCCTGCTTCCGCCCGGCGCGGTGCATCAGGGATTCGCGCTCCAGACCGAGGAGCCGGTCAGCGAACCGCTGCGGTCGGTGGTCGATCCGACTCACGGACTGGTGCTGGTCCTCGACCAGGTCACGGACCCGCATAATGCGGGCGCCATTCTGCGATCGGCTGCCGCGTTCGGCGTTCGCGCCGTGGTGATGCAGGACCGCAAGTCCCCGCCGCTTCTGGGAGCCGTGGCCAAGGCCGCAGTCGGCGCAGCCGAAACCGTCCCGGTCATCCGGGTCACCAACATTGCCGATTCGGTTCTGGAGATGCGTGAGGCCGGCCGCTTCGCAGTGGGTCTTGCCGGCGAGGCCGACGGCGACCTGCACGACATTGTCGCCAAGCATGGCGGCCCCGGACTGGTGATCGTGATGGGATCGGAAGACAAGGGGCTCCGCCCCCGCGTTGCTGAAAGCTGCGACATCCTCGCGCGCATTCCGATGACGGCGAAGGCCGAGAGCCTGAACGTGTCGGTCGCCGCGGCGGTGGCCATGTACGAGGCCCACCGCGCGCGGATCACGAAGGCCTCTGCCTAGTTGTTGTGCTGGCGCACGCGGCCATGCTCGCGCCAGTAATAGCTGCCGCTGGTCCGGCCGACATTGACGTCGCCCGAGCCGTCGATGTCGACATGGATGTCGACGGCTTCGCCATCGAAACGAACATCGCCCGAGCCTGAAATCTCGACCTGGAAGGGTTGGGCCCGGCCCGAGCCAATCTGGACATCGCCCGAACCGTCAATGTCGATGGCGACTGCGCCATTAACCGACGCGATCCGTGTGTCCCCCGACCCGTCTATATTGATCGTCAGGCCGGCAAGGCTGCCGGTACGGATATCGCCCGAGCCGTCGATCTCTATGGCCAGCGAACCGGCAATATCGCCCGTGACGATATCGCCGGAACCGTCGATCATGAATTCCGACGATGCGCCGATTGAATCGGTCACCAGATCGCCCGAGCCATCGATTTCAAACATCGCCCGGCCGCCAATCGTGCGCAGGGTCACATCACCCGATCCGTCGATATTGACCGTCGCATCGCCCGCGACATCACCGGCCTCGAACGAACCGCAATGATCGAAATCGAGGTCGAGAGAACCGAGGTCGCCGGCGGTCCCGACAAACAGGGCGCGCTCGATGTCTAGTGCCAGCGCCGCCGGCGCGCTGATTACCAGCGTCGGGTAGTCTTCAAGCGGGCGATAATCGCCGCGATTGCCCTGGCGCACCTGGATCCGGTTATTGCGCGACCGGCAGTTCATGTTGCGCATCGCGTGACCACCATCGACCGTCACCCGGCCACCCGCTTCGGACACGGTCGGAGCCGCGAGATCGCCAGCGCCGCGTTCAACCGAAACCAGGACGGGGCCTTCCGCCGGGCGAATCTCGATCCGGCCGATGAAGTTGCGGATGTCGAGCGCGCCTGCATCAAAGCTTTGCGCCGAGCTGGCGGGAATGAACGCGGCGGCCATAACAAGCGCGGACGCAGCAATCTTCAGATGTCGCATGGGTAGTGTCCCTGTGTTGGTGTGACGAATTACCCCTTCTGATGCCCATAATAGCGTGACCGGATGCAAATCTGCGGATTAAATCGAGGTCATTCTTCAAACTGGAGGGCAGGACTTGGACAGGCAGGGGGGATGCGGGTGCGGCGCAGTCCGCTACGAAACGGTGGGCGAGCCCAAATTCGTCGCGCATTGTCATTGCGCGTCCTGCCGGCGCTATACCGGTGCCGCCTTTTCCACCTGGGTCGGCTTCACTGACGATCAGGTGAACTGGATCAACAAGCCCGCGCGCGTCGAAAGTTCGCCGGGCGTCGGGCGAAGTTTCTGCCCGAATTGCGGCACGCCGCTGTCCTATCAGGGGGCGAAATGGCCGGGTGAAACCCATCTCACCATCGGCAGTTTCGATGACGCATCCGGCTTATTGCCCAAAGGCGAAGCCTTTCCGGACGAAGCCTTGCCCTGGGTCCGTTCAACCCTCGGAAGCGCTTGATGATCGCTGCGGCCCTCGCCGCCTATGTCGCGGTCCAGATCGGTATTTCATGGTGGGCTGCGCGGCGCACGTCCAGCGACACGGATTATCTTGTCGCCGGGCGCCGTCTTGGCGTGCTCGCGGTCGCACTGTCGGTGTTCGCCACGTGGTTTGGCGGCGAAACCGTGCTGGGCTCGACGGCCACTATCGCTGAAGAAGGCCTCGCCGGCGCCCGTGCCGAGCCGTTTGGCTACGCCCTCACCCTGCTGCTTGCGGCGCTCCTGATCGCGGCGCAGTTCCGCAAGCGCGGCTATGTCACGCTCGCCGACTTCTTCCGGGACCGTTTTGGCGGCCGGGCCGAGTTCCTCGCCGCCATTGTCGCCATTCCCACATCGCTGGTGTGGGCAGCGGCTCAATTGCTGGCGATGGCCAGCCTTCTGTCCATCGCGACGGGACTGTCCGTCCCGGTGACGCTGTGCGCCGCAACGGCTCTCGTCATTCTCTACACCCTGCTGGGCGGCCTTCTTGGCGATGTCGTCACCGACATGGTCCAGGGCGGCATCTTGCTGATCGGCCTGATCGTTCTGCTCGTGGTGATGGTCACCACCCTGGGCGGACCGCAGGCGGCGCTGGCGTCCATCGACCCGGAAAGGCTGCGCTTTGTGTCGCCGGGCGAAAGCTGGATCGAGCGGATCGATGTGTGGATGATCCCGGTCCTGGGCAGTCTCGTGGCGCAGGAACCCATCGCCCGCTTTCTCGGCGCAAAATCCCCGGCCACGGCCCGCAAGGGCGGCATTCTCGCCGCCCTGCTCTATCTCGCGGTCGGATTCATCCCTCTCGCCTTCGGCCTGATGGCGCCTGCCCTTCCCGTCTTGCATGGAGAGGGTGACCTCTTCCTGCCCACGCTGGCGCGCGAACTTCTGCCCGCAGGCCTGTTCGTGATCTTCGCGGGCGCGCTCTTTTCAGCGGTGCTGTCGACGGTCGATTCAGCCCTGCTCGCGATTTCCGGTCTCGCGACGGAGAATCTCTACCGGCGTGTGCGTCCCGCCTCCGACGCCCGTGAACGCCTGATCGCGGCGCGAACGATTACCGCCCTGGCAGGGCTCAGCGCGCTCGTCATCGCCCTGTCCGGCGAGAGCATTTACGGCCTCGTCGAGATCGCCTCGTCCTTCGGCAGCGCCGGCATTCTGGTATGCGTCCTGGCGGGCCTCTACACCCGGTTCGGCGGACAATTGTCCGCCTTCGCGGCCATCCTCTCGGGGCTCGTCACGATCACGCTGGCGGAATGGGTTTTCGCCCTGCCCGGCGCGTTCATGCTGTCGATCGCGATGGCGGCAGCGGCCTATGGTCTGACCGCCGCCTTCAGCCGCCCGCGTCCCGCCTAGTCGGCTTCCTTGCAGGTGCAGCCATAGTCATTGCACCCGATTGTGCCGTCTTCGCAGATCGGGGCCATGGCCACGCAGTCCGACGCCCCCGCGCACGCGCAATTGCCGCCATTGCAGGTGTATTCCGCCGGTTCAGTGGGCTGGGCTGCAACCGAGAGCGATGCGGATCCGGCCGGTGCCGCGCTTTGCTGGCGCCCTGCCCCGGTGGCGCGCCCCTGGCGAACCAGCGCCGCAGCGGCAGAGTAATTACCCGCCTCCATTGCGGACTGGAAATCGGCACTAAAGCGCGTGTCAGTCTGCACTTCGGCGCGCATGAGCGTCGCGCGCTGCTGCGCCTCGGCGATACCGGCCACGGACAGAACCGCGATAAGGATCAGGATAATGCGAAACATGATGCGCCTCCCTTTTCTGGAAAGGGAAACTTAGCGCAAAAACTCCCCTTTCGGGCGAAATTCTAGAGAAGCGACCAGACTTGATAGACCCCGGTGGCGACAATCGTGCCCAGCGCGTAGCCGAATACACCGACGATGATCCCGGGTGTGACGAGATTTTTCCAGCCCTTGGCAGCCGCCAGCGCGGGCGCCGTGGTGGCGCCCAGCACCGCGGCATTGGAAGCCGTGATCAGCTCGGGCAATGAAAAGCGGAACAGGGATCCAAGGCCGAGCAACACCACGGCGTGAACCGTCAGCAGGATGATGACCAGCGCACCCAGCAGCGGCGCCGTCGCGATCAGGGTCGGAATGTCGGCACCGGCGGCGATCGCCGCGAAGAAGACAAAGGCCAGACCCAGGCCCAGCTCGTAGCCGCCATGCAGCTTGCCCATCGTTTTCGGGAAGGCGGTCGCGGGAATGACCGCGATCAGCGTGATGATCGCATAGCGCCAATTGGACCAGAATGCCCCGAAATTGGCGGACAACCAGTTGGTCAGGGCCTCGCCCAGCACGACCACTGTCAGCGCGAAGGCAATCGTGATCGTCAGCGTCGCTGCGGTCGGGCGCCCGGCCTCTTCCTCGGCGATCTCGCCTTCGGAGTGATCCCGGTCGGCAAAGCGGTTGGACAACCAGCGCCAGCCCGGCATCAGGGCCAGAAGCCCCAGATAGAGTGCACTGGCCAGATTGTCTGCTGCTGTCGCCGACGACACGAAATTGGCGTCCGCGCGCAGTCCGGTGACATCGAGAAGTGCCGCGTAGTTCACGGATCCGCCGATATAGGTCGCGGTGAAGACGCCCGCGACTTCCGCATCCCGGCCGGCAAAGTCGAGTACGCCGACTGCGACAATGGCGCCCGCAACGGTCGCCAGGGCAGCCAGAAGGAAGGCGAGCGACATTCGCCCGGTCTCGAAAATGACCTTCCGCAGATCCGCCTTCATCAGGAAGAGCGGGATCAGCACGGGGACGAAATAGCTGAATACAAAGCTGTAGGCCGGCGCATCGCCGGGAATGATCGACAGGTTGGCAGCCAGGATCGCCAGGAGAATCGTCACCACGGCGCCGGTCACCAGCGCACCGATCCGGGTCTTTTCGGCCAGGAATCCCAGTGCGGCGATGACGAACAATCCGGCCATCACGGCAAAATTGTTGTCCGCCGGAATCAGACTGCCTTCACCGAACATCCCCTGCCCTCCTCGCTGGTTGTTGCAGCCTAGTCGTGATTCGCGCCGCTGGCAGGTCTATTCCGCGTGACCATCTGCCCTGCGTTCAAACACGCTTTCGCCCGTGAAGTCCGAAACCGTGCCGTCCCGCCACCGGACCAGCCGCCATTCGGTGACCAGCCGCCCGCCTTCGATCTGTCCGGTCCAGCCGGTGACCGAGTGACAGGTCTCTTCTTCGCTGCGCCAGACGACGGAGAACTGGATCAGCGGATCGAAGACGTCGCCGACAACGCGGTATTCCACCCCGCTGCACGGATAGCCCTCGGCATTGTTGACGTAGCGGCCGTGGAAGTGCCCGTTCTCGCGCACCTCGTCGATATGCAGCACCGATCCGCTCTGGTTTTCCCAGGCAGATCCGGCGGTTACGGGGTGACCGGCCTGTGCCAGCACCAGGATCGCAGCGATCAAGCTCATTCCATCTCCCCGCTGACAAAAGCGTCAGCTTCGACTTCAACCAGGAATTCCGGACCGATGAAGGATGACACCTGCACCATCGTGGTCGCAGGGGGATGATCGCGGAAGACAGCCCCGTGCGCTGCGCCGATTTCCTCCCAGCGCGAGATGTCGGTCACGAACATGCGCGTCCGGACCACGTCAGAGATGTCGGCTCCGACGTCCCCGAGTGCCTTTGCGATGATCTCGAAGCAACGCGCCGCCTGGGCCCCTGCATCGCCGGGGGCAAACGCGTTTCCCGCATCATCCAGCGCGACCGTGCCGGTCACCCAGACATGGGGACCGGCCCGCACCGCGCGGCAATAGCCGACCTTGGATTCCCAGGGGGCACCCGAATAGGCGCGCCGGATCTCGCTCACTCGGCGTCTTCCCCGGTTTCGGCTGCCGGCGCAGCGAGATAGTCGAGCGCAAGCAGTGACATCGCTTCGGTTGCCAGCGTGATCGACGCCTCGGCATCCGGCGCAAAGAAGGGGGAGTGATTGGACGGAGGCGTCTCGCCGCGTTCACGATAGCTGTCGAGTGTTTCCTGCGGCGTGCCGCCGACCCAGAACATGAAAACCGGGATTTCCTCGTCAGTGCGATGATACTGGGCAAAGTCCTCGCCGCCCATAACAGGGCTGGCTTCGCGCACGACCGTCGAGCCGAACGTCTCGCGCAGCACCGCGACCGCCTCTTCTGCCAGTCCCGGATCGTTGTAGAGCGAGGGCGTATATTCCTCTTCCCAGCTTACATCCGGCCACAGGTTTTCCGGCAGGCCGTAGGACTGGGCCTGGGCGTGCGCAACCCGGCGAATGCCGTTCAGAAGGTGCTCGCGCACGGTGTCGGAATAGGAGCGCACCGTCAGCTGCATGTGCACCGTGTCACCAATGATGTTGTGCTTGGTCCCGCCGTGGATTGCGCCAACGGTGATCACCGCCGGTTCGAGCGGCGAGACTTCACGTGAGACCAGCGATTGCAGCGCGATGATGATCTGCGCAGACAGATAGACCGGGTCCTTCGTGGTGTGCGGATAGGCGCCGTGGCCGCCGACGCCGTGAACCTCGATATCGACCGAGTCGACATTCGCCATGGCATAGCCGGGGGCGTAATGGATCTGCCCCGTCGGGACACCGGCGAAAGTGTGGAAGGAAACGACCGCATCCGGTGTGGGGAAACGCTCATAGAGACCGTCTTCCAGCATGGCCTGCGCGCCGAGGCCGATTTCCTCTGCCGGTTGTCCGATCAGGACAAGCGTACCGGACCAGGTATCGCGGCGCTCCATCATCTGCCGGGCCGCACCGACCAGTGCCGTCATGTGGGTATCGTGCGCGCAGGCATGCATCACGGGGGCGGTCTGGCCGCGAAGATCGGTGCCGGTGATGGTCGAGGCGTAGTCGAGCCCGGTCTGTTCCTCGACCGGCAGGCCGTCCATGTCAGCCCGCAGCATCAGGGTCGGTCCTTCACCATTCTCAAGCACGGCGACGATTCCGGTCTGCCCGACACCTTCGGTCACGTCATAACCCAGCGCGCGCAACTCCTCCGCGAGGCGGGCAGCGGTTTCGGTCTCGCGGAAAGACAGTTCCGGATTGGCGTGAAAGTGCCGGTAGAGCGCTTCGAGATTCGCTGAGTAATCCTCGGCGACCGAGGTGCGCAAATCGTCCTGCGCAATGGCCGGCGTGGTGAATGCGAGTGCCGCACAGGCGGCAAGAAGACGGATGCGCATGGGATAGCCCCTCCCTTGGAAACAGATCTGACGCCATACGACGGCAGGCCCGCCGCCGCGTCAACGGGAGGGACGCCCGCAACTCCGTTCCCGGTAGTTGAAAACCTCGATCTGGCGCGAAATGGCACCATGACCGAGCTTGTGATCGAAACCGAGGGTGTCAGTTGCCGCTTTGGCAGCGTTCAGGCCGTCGACTCGCTGGACCTGCGCGTGCCCAAGGGCGCTGTCGTCGGATTCCTGGGGCCGAATGGCGCCGGCAAGACGACAACGATACGCATGCTGCTGGGGCTCATTCGCCCGCAGGGCGGTTCGATCCGTCTTGGCGGTCACGACATCCGGTCGGCGCGGTCGAAGGCGTTGACCGGCGTTGGATCGCTGGTCGAGACGCCGGCACATTATCCCAATCTGACGGGCGCAGAGAATCTCGACATCACCTGCCACATGGCGGGGCTGGACCGGCGTGAACGCGACCGGGTTCTGGACCTGGTCGGCCTGTCGGCGGCCGCGCGCCGCAAGGTGAAGGGCTATTCCCTTGGCATGCGCCAGCGGCTTGGTCTTGCCCGCGCACTGCTCGGCGAACCCCGATTGCTCATTCTCGACGAGCCCACCAATGGCCTTGACCCATCGGGCATCCACGAGATGCGCACCCTGATCAAGGAAGCGCCGGACCGCTTTGGTGCCACGGCCCTGGTTTCCAGCCATCTGCTCGGCGAAGTCGAGCAGACCGCCAATCATGTCGCCCTGATGCACCGGGGAAAGCTGCTGTTCCAGGATTCCATAGACGCCCTGCTCGCCGCCCACCCTGGTGGCTTGCGCATCGAGACATCCGTTCCGGTCGACGCGGCTGAACGGCTGCGCGGCCAATACCCGGACCTCGCTCTGGACAAGACAGGTCTTCACCTGCCCGGACAATTCAGCGACGAGGAAGCGGCCCGGTTGAACCGCTCGCTCGTCGAAGCCGGGTTCGCGGTCAGTGAACTGCGCCGGATCAAGCCCTCGCTCGAGAGCATTTTCCTCGAACGGACTGGCGGCACGGGAGATTTCACATGATCCGGGTCATGCGCGCCGAAACCCTGAAGCTGCGCCGCTCGCTGGTGGCCTTCGTGCTCGGCGTTCCGCCGGTGATGACCTTCATCCTGACGGTCCTGGTCCAGCTGTCGGGCGAATCCCCGGGCATCTGGCAATTCCAGATGATGGCGACCGCCGGTATCTGGGCCTACTTCCTGCTGCCGATGACCGCCACGGGCCTGACCGCCCTGCTCGCCCAGATGGAGCACGGCCCGGGCACCTGGTCACAGATCCTCGCAACACCGACCCCGAAATGGCAGGTCTTTACGGGCAAGATTGTGATGGCGCTCGCCCTGATGGCGCTGGTCAGCGCGCTGATCTGGGTGTCGATCTTTGCGTCCGGATATGTCGGCGGCTGGATCAATCCCGAGGAGGCGCTCGCCGGAACCCCGCCATGGTGGGATGCCGCCAAGCTGCTGGCGAAAATGTTTCTCGCCTCCGCGCTGCTGATCGCAGTCCAGATCGGCGTGGCCTTGCGCTTCAACAGCTTCGCCCTGCCTGTCTCGGTCGGGATCGGCGGCACCTTCGTGGCCGTTGCCGCGACCTCGTCGAAATACGGGATCTATTTCCCGTGGCTCCTGCCGATCAACATGCTGGCGAGCGAAGCGTCACGCGCCGAATTCGCCCTGATGCTTGGCGGGCTCGGTGGCGCGGCGCTCCTGGCCGCAATCGTGATCTGGCTGTCGCGCCGCGACTGGCACTAGGCCGCGGGCGCACCGCCGAACCGCTCGGTCCATTCCGCGACCTGGTCGTCGTCGATCTTGGCAAACAGCACGTCCGGCGGGGTGATGGCGTGACCGGGCGCGAGCGCGGTCAGCAACTCCCTCGCCGGGCTATCCGGCCAATCGCGCTCGGTCGCGCCGACCGCATCAAGAATCGTCGCCGCGGCATTGGGGATGATCGGTTGCGCCACGCGCGCCATCACCGCAGCGAGCGCGATACCCGTGCGCACGCCGATCGCCGCTCGGTCCCGATTGGTCTTGAAGTGCGTCCACGGTTCAGCGCGGGTCAGATACTCGTTCCCGGCAGCCCACAGCGCGCGCGTCTCCGCTGCGGCCTTGCGGTAATCCATCGCCTCGTAATGCGTGGCGATGGCGGTCAGTCGCGCGTCCACCTCGCCGACCAGCCAGTCTTCCGCCGCACCCCAATCCCCGCCATCAGGCACCTGGCCGTCAAAGCGCGAGTTGGTGAAGCGCAGGAGGCGGTTCACGAAGTTGCCCAGCACATCGGCAAGGTCCTTGTTCACGGTCGACTGGAAATGCTCCCAGGTGAATTGCGTGTCCGAGCCTTCCGGCGCGTTCGCGGTCAGATACCAGCGCCAGTAATCGCCCGGCAGCAGGTCCAGCGCCTGGTCCATGAACACGCCGCGTTTCTCGCTGGTCGAGAATTTGCCACCATACCAGTTCAGCCAGTTGAAAGCCTTCAGGCGGTCGACCGTCTTCCAGTCCTCGCCCGATCCCAGGATCGTCGCCGGAAAGCTGACCGTGTGGAAGGCGACGTTATCCTTGCCCATGAACTGGACATAGGTGACGTCGTCCGCGCCCTTGCCGGTCTTCCACCAGCTCTCCCAGTCGCCGCCGGTCGCTTCGGCCCACTCTGCCGTCGCACCGATATAGCCGATGGGCGCGTCGAACCAGACATAGAAGACCTTGTCCTCGAATCCGGGACGCGGCACGCCGTCCTGGGCCACCGGTACGCCCCATTTCAGGTCGCGCGTGATCGAGCGGTCTCGCAGCCCCTCATCCAGCCATTTGTAGGCGATGGATTTCGCCAGTGACGGCCAGCCGTCGGCGTCATCGACCCAGGCCCGCAACTTGTCCTCCATCTTCGTCTGGAGAAGGTAGAGATGGCGGGTCTCGCGCACCTCGATATTGCGGCTTCCGGAAATCTTCGAATACGGGTCTTTCAGATCGGTTGGCTCCAGCAGCCGCCCGCAATTGTCGCACTGGTCGCCGCGCGCGCGTTCGAAATCGCAGTGCGGGCACGTTCCCTCGACATAGCGGTCCGGCAGGAAGCGGGCATCATCGACTGAATAGACCTGTTCATCCCCGCGCTCGTCGATCAGGCCATTGGCCTCCAGCACGGACGCAAAATGCTGGGTCAGCGCATGGTTCTGCGGCGAGGAGGTGCGGCCGAAATAATCATAGGACAGCGAAAAACCCTCACCGGCGGCGCGCTGGACCGCGTGCTCGCGGTCGCAATAGGCCTTCACGTCCAGTCCCGCCTCGGCCGCGGCCAGTTCTGCCGGGGTGCCGTGTTCATCGGTCGCACAGATGTAGAGCACTTCATGGCCGCGCAGCCGCAGATAGCGCGCATACACATCCGCCGGAAGCATGGAGCCGGCCAGGTTGCCGAGATGCTTGACCCCGTTGATGTAGGGCAGTGCGCTGGTGATCAGATAGCGGGCCATGATTTCTCTTCGTGTGCGGAGTGAGTTCGGTGTAGGTTTTCGCCTCCGGCGCGAACCGCGCCGGCAACGGGATGCGGGCGTGTCTTAGCCGCCCGTAGCCGGGGAGGGAACAATCATGCCACGTCTTTTCGGACACAATCTCATCTTCGTCATCGCGGCTGCGGTCGTGATGTATCTCATCGGATACCTCTGGTACGGCATCCTCTTCATGGAACCGTATATGGAGCTTTCGGGTCTGACCGAAGGCGAATCCACGCCGGCCTGGCGCATGTGGGGCGTCGGGATCGCCATTCCGTTCTGCTATGCCATTGGCCTCGCTGCCATCATCGCCAAAACCGGCGGTTTCGGGCTGGCGCATTACGTGAAGATCGCATTGATCTGCGGCGCCCTGTTCGCTGCGGCGACCTCGCTGTCGCATTTCGCCTATGAGCCGGGCCACGCCGCGATGCTGACGATCATCAACGTCTCGCACCTCATCCTCGTCTTCGCCGTCGGCGGAATCATCCTCAGCTTTGGCCGCAGCTCGGAGATCGCGTGATGGAATTCCAGGGCATCAACCTGCTGGCGGTTGCGCTCGCGACCATCGGCTTCATGGCGGTCGGCTTTCTCTGGTACGGCCCGCTTTTCGGCAAGCAGTGGATGAAGCTGCACGGCTGGACGAAGGAGGACTTCGCCGGGGCCAACATGACCATGACGATGGTCCAGGGCGTCATCAACGCGCTCATCACCTCCATCGGCCTGGCATTGGTCTTTCACTGGCTGGGCGTCGAGACAATCGGCCGGGCGCTGCACGTCGCCTTCCTCCTGTGGATTGCCTTTTCGGCCACCACGCAGGCGCTCGCCTTCATCTATGAACGCCAGAAACTGGGTCTGACGCTGATCAATTTCGGCAACCAGCTCGTCGGCTTCCTGCTCGCCGCAACGATCCTCGCACTGTTCTAGGACGGGTCCCGAAGGCGAAGGTGGCTTGCTTGCCCCCTCGCCTTCGGTCTATCAGGCGCGCCTGGACACGGGGCCGGCTTAGCTCAGCTGGTAGAGCAGCGGTTTTGTAAACCGAAGGTCGGGGGTTCAATTCCCTCAGCCGGCACCACATCTTGTCTCCCATGGGCAAGACCAATCTCCAGACCGTGATCCGCTTTGTGCGCCGCCTCGACATCGGCGCGATCGAACTCAGGACTGTCGCCGCCTTCGCGGCGATCGGCCTCGGTCTGTGGGTCTTCGCGTCAATTGCCGAGGAAGTCTTCGAGGGCGAAAGTCACTGGATCGACGGGGCCATCCTGCTGGCGCTTCGCGCCGACGGAATGACCGACCCGATCGGTCCGGCCTGGTTTGAATACGCGATGGCCGACATCACGGCGCTCGGCGGCTATGCGGTCTTGACCCTGCTGGTCGCCCTCAGCGCGCTTTACCTGCTGCTGCAACGCCGTGCCGGCACGGCCGCGATGGTGGTGTGTGCCGTGGTGTCCGGCACCTTCGTCGTCGCCCTGTTCAAGGCCATCTTCGACCAGGACCGGCCCGATCTGGTGGACCACCTCACCCACGCGACCAGTTCCAGCTTCCCCAGCGGGCATGCCTCGGCGGCGGCCCTGACCTATCTGACGCTCGGCCTCTTGCTGGCGAGCGCGCAGGAGCGCAGACGGGCGCGCATCTTCATCGTCGCCAGCGCGCTCACTATCGCCATCCTGGTCGGGTTCAGCCGCGTCTATCTGGGCGTCCACTGGCCGAGCGATGTGCTGGCCGGATGGGGTTTCGGCGCCGCGTGGGCGATTGGATGGTGGCTGACGGCACGTCTGGTGTCGCGATGGCGCGCGGGCCGCAAGTCAGACTGACATCGTCCTGCGACATCCAAGCCACTGGAATGCCACCCGGAACCCATTAAGCTGCCTGCCGATGACCGGGTCACGGGAGAATTGTCATGCGCCACGTCTTGCTGCTGTCCGCCGCCGCACTTCTCTTGGCTGCTTGCGGGGACACGGGGAATGGAAACGCCGGAACGGCGGACGAGCCGGCCGCCGCGACGCCCGATCCCACCATCCCGACCGGCGTCACCGCTGACGAAGCGGCTGATGCGGGCGAAGATGCGGCCGAGGAAGCCGACACCGACCTGCCTGCCGCACAGGCCGAACTGCCCGCGCCCTACGCCGAGGCCGACCTTGCCAATGGACGCCGTCAGTTTCGCCGCTGCTCGTCGTGTCACACGGTCCAGGCCGGTGGCCCCAACCGCGTCGGGCCCAACCTGCATGGCCTGTTTTCACGCAATGCCGGCGAGGTCGACGACTTCAATTATTCGCGGGCGCTCCAGACAGCCGGGATCGAATGGACGCCGGACCACCTCGACTCCTGGCTCGCCGATCCGCGCGGCTACATTCCCGGCAACCGGATGAGCTTTGTCGGCATCCCCGACGCGAACGACCGCCGCGATGTGATCGCCTACCTGATGATCGAGACGGCCCGCGAATAGACTATTCGGCGGGCGTATCAGCCGCGCCGACCTGCTGGCCGGACTGGCCCTCCAGCTGTTTGGCGACCCAGTTCGGCGTCTTGGTATAGCGACCGAGCACGCCGTAAACCGCGGGCACGATGAACAGCGTGAACAGCGTGGCCACCATGACGCCGGTGAAGATCACCACGCCGATGGTCGCACGGCTTTCCGCGCCTGCACCGCTCGCCAGCATCAGCGGCAGTGCGCCAATCGCAGTGGAGATGCCGGTCATCAGGATCGGCCGCAGCCGGGTTTCCGCCGCATTGACGGTCGCTTCGGCCAGTTCCTGGCCTTCATCGCGCAGCTGGTTGGCAAACTCGACGATCAGGATGCCGTTCTTCGCCGCCAGGCCGATCAGCACGACGAGCCCGATCTGGCTGTAGATGTTCAGCGATGACCCGGCCATGTAGAGGCCGAACAACCCGCCCGCGACCGCCAGCGGCACGGTCAGCATGATCACCAGCGGCTGGATCAGGCTTTCAAACTGTGCGGCCAGCACGAGGAACACGATCAGAAGCGCCATCGCGAAGGCAAAGAGTGCGGCCTGGTTGGCGCTCAGGAATTCGCGCGCATTGCCGAGAAAGCTCGTCTGCACGTTGGCCGGCAGGTTGTCGCTGGCATATCCTTCGAACCATTCCACCGCCTCCCCGAGGGAGTAACCCTCGGCCAGGGTCGCCGAGATGGTCACCGACCGCAGGCGATTGACACGCGGCCGCGAAGACGGTTCGCCCGCCTCGCGCAGGCTGACCAGGTTGGACAGCGGGATCAGTTCGCCGGACGACGCCCGCACATAAAGCGTTTCCAGGTCACCCCGGTCCGAGCGCTGCTCGCGGCGGTTCTGCAGGATGATGTCGTAGTTCTCACCCCGGTCGACAAAGAAGCCGACGCGGCGCGACCCCAGATGGGTCTCCAGCGTCCGTCCGATGGCGGACACCGAGACGCCGAGGTCGGCGGCCCGCTCGCGGTCGATGTCGACCAGCACGCGCGGCGCGGTCGGCTCGTAGTCGCTCGACATGCGCAGAAGGTTGGGATTGCTTTCGCGCGCCGCCGTCAGGATATCCTCTGCCCAGGCGGCCAGCTCTTCGTACTCACCCCCGCCAAGCACGAACTCGATGTCGCTGCCGCCGCCACGGCCGCCGAGCGCCGAACGCATCGAGGCGAACGCTCGCACGCCTGTCAGTTCGCCCATGCGCCGGTTGATCTCGGAGACGATCTCCTGCCCTCCCCGGTCGCGCTCGTCCCAGGGCGCCAGTGACGCGAACATCACGCCCGACGAATAGCCGCCACCAAAACCCGGAACCCGGATGATGGCACGGTGCAATTCACCCGTTTCGACATAGTCGAGCAGGATGTCCTCGATCTCGGCAGCCTCTTCGGCCGTGTAGTCGAAGCCTGCGCCCTCCGGTCCCGAGAAGAAGGCGAAGAACGCCCCCCGGTCTTCGGTCGGCACCAGTTCGCCGGGGATTTTGGTCAGGAAGAAACCCGACCCCGCCAGCGCCACGATCAGGATCGGCAGCACCATCCACGGGCGCGCCATGACGACACCCAGCGAGTTGCGGTAGGAGGTTCGCAGCCGGACGATGGCATCGTCCGTCCATTTCGCAATGCCGCGCGTCTTGGTCGCCGGTACAACCAGCTTGGAGGCCATCATCGGCGACAGGGTCAGCGCCACGAAACTCGACAGGATGACCGCACCTGACACGGTGATGGCAAGCTCGACGAAAATGCGCCCGATCAGGCCCGGCAGGAAGATCAGCGGCACGAAAACCGCGACGACCACGGCCGTTGTTGCCACGACCGCGAAAAACACCTGCCGTCCGCCGAGCAGCGCCGCAAGCTGTCGCGGTTCACCCAGATCCGCGCGCCTCTGGATATTCTCCAGGACCACGATGGAATCGTCGACGACGAGGCCGATGGACAACACCAGCGCCAGCAGCGTCAGCGTGTTGATCGAAAATCCGAACGCCGCGAGCACGCCGAACGTGCCGATGAGGCAGACCGGCACGACCAGCGCGGGAATGACGGCAGCCCGGAACGACCCGAGGAACAGGTAGATCACGGCAATGACCAGCAAAGCCGCAACGATCAGCGTCCGCCAGACTTCCTTGATCGATTCCTCGATGAAGACCGTGGAGTCGAAGGACGAGATCAGCTCCATGCCTTCGGGCAGGCTGGGCAGGACCGCCTCGACTTCCTCGCGAACCGCCTGGGCAACCGCGATGTCATTGGCCTGGCTCTGACGGATAATGCCCATCCCGACCTGGCTCACGCCATTGCCCCGGAACAGCGACCGGGTTTCGGCGGCGGTGAGTTCGACGTCAGCGATCTCGCCCAGGCGAACCACATGCCCCGCAGACGATGACCCGACGGGCAGGCGCCGGAAATCCTCGGGCGAGCGATAGGTGCGCTCGATCCGGATTGCGAGATCCACCTCGGGGGCTTCCAGAGAACCGCCGGGCAGTTCGATATTCTGGGCGCGCAGAGCGCCCTCGATATCCTCGACCGTCAGTCCGCGCGCAGCGAGCTGTTGCGGGTCAAGCCATATCCGGATCGCATAGCGGCGGCCGCCGCCGACCATGACCTGCGAGACGCCGTCCAGCACCGAGAAACGGTCAACCAGGAAGCGCTCGGCGTAATCGGTCAACTCCTCGACCGACATCCGTTCGGACGCCAGCGAGTACCAGATGATCGGGCGCGCGTCGGCATCCTGCTTGCGGACCCGTGGCGGGTCGATTTCCAGCGGCAGACGGCCTTGCGCCCGCGAAACCGCATCGCGCACGTCATTGGCCGCCGCCTCGATGTCGCGTTCCAGCGTGAAGGTGACGTCGATATCGGCCTCACCGTCCTGGCTCTGCGAGGTGATCAGCTCGACGCCTTCGATACCGGACAGCTGGTCCTCGATGACCTGCGTCACCCGGTTCTCGACGACTTCCGCATTGGCGCCGGGATACTGGACGTCCACCGACACGACCGGCCGGTCGACGTCGGGCAGTTCGCGCAAGGGCAGATTGCGGTATCCCAGCAGTCCGAAAACGACGATCAGTGCCGCAATGACACCCGCGAGAACCGGGCGTTTGACGGCGACATCCGACAGCGTCATGGCGCGGTCCCCGGTGTGGCGGCTGGCGGGCTCCAGCGGCGTGTGACTTCCACGGGCGCACCCGGACGCACCCGGTGGGTACCTTCCGAGACGACCTGCTCGCCGGCCTCCAGGCCGGAAATGACTTCGATCAGCGTGCCCGTCCGGACGCCCAGCGTCACATTGCGCACTTCGAGCATCGGCGCATCGCCTTCAGGCACCACGTAGACGAAGGCCTGCTCGGCCCGGCGCATGATGGCCGTTTCCGGGATGGCCGGACGGTCGCGCACATCGCGGCGCACGGCGATGGTCAGCAGCATGCCGGGCAGAAGGCGGCGGTCGGCATTGTCGATCTCGGCGCGCACGGTTACCGCGCGCGTGACCGGGTCGACGCGCGAATTCACATGGGTGATGACACCGTCAAAGGTTTCACCGGGAAAAGCGTCCGACTGGGCCGCGACGTCCTGTCCTGCCGCAAGCACCGACAGGAAACGCTCCGGCACGGTGAAATCGAGCTTGATCCGGGACACGTCGTCCAGCGTCGCGATCACAACGCCAGGGCCAACCAGCTCGCCGACGCTGACATTGCGCAGGCCGACCACGCCGTCGAACGGGGCGCGGATGATGCGGTTGGCGAGGCGGGCTTCCACGGCGCGCACGCGGGCCGTCGCGCGGTCCAGTGTCGCCTGGGTTTCCTGGGTGCGCTGGGCGGGGGCGATGCCGCGGTTGGCAAGGTCCTGATAGCGCTCCTGCTCCTGCCGGGCTTCACGTTCGGTCGCGCGCGCCTCGTTGAGCGCGGCGAGTTCCTCCCCGCCGGCCTGTTCGACCAGAACCTGGCGGGCGGTGACGCGGTCGCCGGAATCAAAGGCAATGCGTCCGATCACTTCGCTGACCTGCGCCGAGATGGTCACCGACTCGTTGGCGCGGGCTGTCCCGATCGCCTCGATCGTGTCGGCAAAGGTCGCGGTCGTGACCTGCGCCACTTCGACAGGCGAAACACCGCCGCCGGAATAGGCCTGCTCGGCGGGCCGGGTCAGTTCACGGACCAGCACCGCCCCGGCCATCAAGGCAAAGACGGCGATGGCGACAATCAGAAATGTTGCACGGCGCATATCGTATGATTTCCCTCGTCACGCGGTGCGTTTACTCCCCTATCGGCAGGAGACAAAACGATTTGGCAAACACGTCCCTGTCCGGTCATTCAGAAGCGCCGCCACCAGGACAGGACAATCGCTTCCTCCGCAATCGCATTGCGGCCTGCGGGCGTCACGATCACCCCTGCCTGGACTGTTCCGCGGTCAAACTCCCAGGCTGCCGAAAACTGCAATTTGTGCTGTGAAAATGGCCGCTGACCGATCTCCAACTCCCCGGTACTCCACGCAGAAAATTCCTGCGCCATCAAAAGCAGACGCTCGCGCGGACGCCATCCCGCCGTGACATCAAGCCGAAGCTCGTCCGGAAAGGGCGCCTCACGCCAGCGATACGCTGCTTGAACGTCCAGGAAGACGGAATCCGTCGGTGTGTGACCGATCAGGAAGCGTATTTCTGCACCTTGCCCGCCATCACCGAGCGGGAGGTCCGCGATATTCTCGCCCGCACCGGGAATGATGATGGCGGCCTGGGTGGACAACACGCTCCGCTCGCCGCGCCAGACCAGCGCCCGCACACCTGCCTCGCTGGCCGCAAAACCGCGCGCGCTGTCGACGATACCGTGGTCGACCCGCGTGACGTCCTGCCAGGCCGTGCGTCCCACGAGCGTGATGCGCTCGGTCAGCCCGAATTCCAGGAAAACGGCCGTTTCCTGCTTGCGGTAATATCCGCCGTCCCGGCGCTCCGCATCGTCGTCAAACCACGCATCGGCACGGTCGAACAGGCCTGTCGTGATGATCAGGCCTTCGCCCTTGTTCAGGGGCCAAGCGCCTGCAAATGCGGGTGCGCTGACGCCCAGCGCGGCAGCGGCGAGAACTAGGCGTCGAATCCAGGCGACTGCCGCTTCACGCGGTCGAGCAGCGCCGCCCACGCAATCTCGAGGAAGAATTCGTTGAGCACGCCTTCCTCGCCCTGCTTGAAGACGCGATCCTGCATCGACTTGTCCCAGTGGATCAGCTCCGCCCCGCCTGACTGGGCCATTGTCTGAATCCTGCACGCACGTTCAAGTAGATAAATTCTCAGATACGCCTGAAACGGGTGCGACCCGACCGACAATGTGCCGTGGTTTCGCAGGATCATCAGATGCTTGTCGCCCAGGTCACGGACGATTCGCGGCTTCTCGTCCTCGACCAGCGCCAGGCCCTCATAGTCGTGGTACGCGACGTCGCTCATCACATTCATCGCCAGTTGCGAGATCGGCAACAGCCCGTCCTTCTGGGCCGCCACCGCGACGCCCGCATCCGTATGCAGGTGCATCGCGACCGTCACGTCCTCACGCGCGGCGTGGATCGTCGAATGGATGGTGAAGCCGGCCGGATTGATGCCGTAGCGCGACGGCGGCAGGACATTGCCCTCGAGGTCGACCTTCACGAGATTCGAGGCGTTCACGTCCTCGTAGAGAAGTCCGAACGGGTTCAGTAGGAAATGCTCTTCCGGACCCGGAACCCGCATCGAGATATGGGTGAAGAACAGGTCGTCCCAGCCATGCATGTGGACCAGACGATAAAGGGCAGCAAGATCGCAGCGCGCCTTCCATTCTTCATCCGAAACGAGTGCCTTCACGCTTGCCTGATCGTCCATGACGGTCTCCTGCGGCCGGAAATTGAACGCTGTTCACGGCGCAGGATTGCCGATCTGGTGGCCTGGCGTCAAACGTCACGCGCCAGGCGCAGGCCGGAAAACTGCCATTGCGCCGCTGGCGGGAAGAAATTCCGGTAGGTGGGACGCACATGCCCGGGCGGGGTCGCGCATGATCCGCCGCGCAGCACGTATTGCCCGCACATGAACTTGCCATTGTATTCACCGACCGCGCCTTCCGGCGCCCGGAAGGACGGGTAAGGCGCATAGTCGGATCTCGTCCATTCCCACACGCCGCCGAACATCTGGCGAAGCCCCTTCCCCGCGACAGCGGCCGGGTGTGCCGATACGCCCGGCTCCATGAACCGCCCGTCCGGTCCGGCACGCTCGGACGCATGCTCCCACTCGGTCTCGGTCGGAAGGCGATATCCGGTCCATTCTGCAAAGGCGTTGGCTTCGTAGAAATTGAGATGACTGACCGGCGCATCGCGATCGAGCGGCTGTTCGCCGTGCAGTGTGAACTCGAACCACGCCCCGTCACGCTTCCGCCAGTAGAGCGGCGCCCGGGCCGCCTGCGACTGAACGAACGCCCAGCCATCGGACAGCCACAGTGTCGCGGTGTCATATCCGCCATCCGCGATGAAATCAGCGTATTCGCCATTGGTCACCGGATGGTCGGCCAGCCCGAAGGGTTCCAGCCAGGTCTTGTGACGCGGTCCCTCATTGTCGAATGCGAAATCGGGCCCTGTGTGTCCGGTCTCGACCAGGCCGCCATCGAAATCCAGAAAGTCGGTTGCCGTCCGCTTGGGGCTCGTCCCTTGCGGCGCGGGATAGGCCGCCGGTCCCAGCGGGTGGCGCGACAGGACATGCTTGATGTCGGTCAGCAGCAATTCCTGGTGTTGCTGCTCATGCGCGATCCCGAGCTGGACGATGCCCGTGACCTGTCCGATCCGCTCATCGCTGGCCGTAGCCAGGAAGTCCGCGACCGCCGCATCGACATGCCGCCGATAGTCACCGATCTCGCTGCAGGCGGGACGGGTCAGAAATCCGCGCTCGGGACGCGGATGACGCTCGCCCACCTGCTCGTAATAGGAGTTGAACAGGTAACAATAATCGTCGCTGAAAACCCTGTAGCCGGACTGGTTGGGGCCGAGCAGGAAGGTCTCCCAGAACCATGTCGAATGTGCCCGGTGCCACTTGGTCGGACTGACATCGGGCATGGTCTGGACGCACTGGTCTTCCGCACTGAGCGGCGCAGCGAGCGCTTCGGTCGCCTGCCGCGTGCGCTCATAGGCACCTAGTAGGGCGGATCGCGCGTCGTTGAAGTCTTTCGCCATTCTTCCCTCGGTCCGGTTTCATTAATGTGTTGGCAACCATACAGATTCACGAATGATTCGAGCGCATATGCGCGTGACAGGCCAGTCAGGGGGCGGTCGTGAACGCCACATTGAACGCATTGTCGAGCCTGGCCCGCGTGCGGGACCCGGAAAGCCGTGCGCACCTGGCGCTCGGCATCACCGAGATCTGCACGGCCTCGCCACTCTCTCGCCGCGCCGAGCCGCTGGCTGATGAAATCCTGCTCAGCCTGGCTCGCAAGGCTGAGCAGCGGGTTCGCATGGCAATGGCAACGCGCCTCGCCGATTGCGACTGGGCGCCCCATGAAGTCATCCGGTTTCTCGCCTTTGATGTGCCTGCCGTCGCTGAACCCATCATTGCACGCTCTTCGCGTCTGACGGAAGGCGACCTCATTCGGCTCGCCATCGACGGAACGCTCGACCATCGCTGCCTGATCGCGCGAAGACCCGAAATCAGCATGGCCGTCACATCGGAACTGGCCCGGCGAACCGAAACCCTGGTCCTGCACGCCCTGGCACGCAATTCCACGGCCTCGCTGTCTGAACTCGCTTGCGAAGCGCTGATCCAGGCAGCGCGCGAAGACGAGGAACTGGCACGCCTTCTGGAGGCGCGCCCTGACTTGCCCGGCGTGCTGGCCGCCGAGTTGGCGACCGACGCCGTGCAGCATATCGAGGAAAGAATTCGGGACACGTTCGGAAATGCCTCCGGCATCGAAACGGTTCCCGGCAGCGATGTGGTGACATCGGCCCTGCAGGATGACGAGGACACGCTCGCGAGCAAGCTGATCGAGAAGCTGGAAGCCGCAGGAACCTTGAATGGCACCTTTGCCCTTCGCGCCTTGACGCAGGGGAATGACCCCCTCTTCGACCACGCCATCGCGTCCTTGTGCACACTGAGCGTCTCCCACTGGCGCAAGGCAATGGCCGCCGGCGGCATACGCGCCGCCGCGCTCGCCTGCCGCGCAGCGCGGATTGATCGCAGCGTATTCCCGACCGTGCTGCGCGGGCTTCAGCGCAGCGGCCGCATCCACTCGGAACTGGGCGAAGACGCCATGGCGGCGGCAGCCAAGGTCTTTTCGGGCTATACCGCCGGGACAGCGCACGACTCCTTGCGCCGGATGGCCGACAGCGTTTGAATGAGGGGAAGCAGCTCGCGCCCCTGCAAACCGTCTCAGTCCCGGAAGCCTCACGTGAAACTCGCCTTTGTTGCCAGCCCGCGCCCCGCCGCGCAGGAGGCCTGCGAAACGCTCCGGCAACGCTATGGCGAGGCCTCGATCGAGGATGCTGAAATCATCGTCGCGCTCGGGGGCGACGGCACCATGCTCGACGGACTCCACAAGTCGCTGAAGACGGGCGCCCCGGTCTTTGGAATGAATTTCGGCTCCGTCGGATTCCTGATGAACGAATTTTCCGAAGACGATCTGCTGGACCGTCTCGCGCGTGCCGAGCCGACCAATATCCGCCCCTTGAAAGCCACCGGCGAGCGGATTGACGGGCTGAAATTCAACGCCCTCGCGATCAACGAGGTCTCGCTGCTGCGCGAGAAGCGGCACACCGCGAAGATCCGCATTTCGGTCGACGGGCGCGAGCGCCTGCACGAACTGGCCGCCGATGGCGTGATGGTCGCCACCCCGGCAGGCTCAACTGCCTACAACGCATCCGCACACGGCCCGATCCTGCCGCTCAGTTCGAGCGTCCTGGCGCTGACGCCGATCAGCGCCTTTCGTCCGCGCCGCTGGCGCGGCGCACTCATTGCTCACCACAGCAAGGTGCGCTTTGACGTGATCGATCCAGAGCTTCGCCCGGTCTCCGCCGTGGCCGACAGCAAGGAGTTCCGTGAGATTTCCTGGGTCGAAGTCGAAGAGGATACCGATCACACCCTGACGATGCTGTTCGACCAGGGCCGTGAGCTCGGAGAACGCATCCTGATCGAGCAATTCCAGACCTGAGCGCGGTTTAGTCGCCCGTTAAACATCCTGCCCTAGAGTGCCCTGAAACAAGATCACAGTGATGTCGGGGTGACACGTGGGAAATCTTGATACGGACGCGCGCGGATTGCTCGACAACCGCAAGATCATGCTGGTCGATGACAGCGCCGCCTTGCGCGGCGCGCTTCGCGCCATCCTGTCGTCACTCGGAGCCGGTCGCCTGACCGAGGCCGGGGACGCGGGCGAAGCCATCGCGGCCCTCTCGTGCGAGAGTGTCGATCTGTTGATCACCGACTGGAAGATGGAACCGCTCGACGGTCTGGCCCTTGTCCGCGCAGTGCGCGAAGGACAATGCGCTGTCTCCAGTGATGTCCCGATCCTGATGCTCACCGCCTATTGCGACGCCCGCTACGAAGCGGAAGCGATGCGCGCCGGCGTCACCGCCTTTATCGAAAAGCCCTTCACACCCCGTTCGCTGCTGGGCGGCCTGTCGGCTGTTCTGGCAACGAAGACGCGGACCGGTGAAGCCCCCGTACAACCTGACTTGGCGGCTCACGCCTGACCGGAGAACCTGATGAAACGCGAACAACCGATCGAGGTTATCACGCCCCCGAACATGCTTCGGGTAAAGGTCGGCGGACGTGTCGGTCCCATCGACGAAGCCGCCATTGCCCGCGCTGAAGCCGCGCTGGACGACATGCAGGACGATTTCAAGCTGTGGCTGGAAGACGAAGTCGCAAAACTCGAGAAGGCCGCAAAACTGGTCATGACCGAGGGCGTCAACGGAGCGGCCGGTGAGGCCCTGTTCGGCTGCGCGCATGATCTTCGCGGACTTGGAACGACGTACGATTACCCGATCATCACGCGCATGTCGGCATCGCTGTGCCGGATGATCGAGACGGAAGACAAGCGGGCTTCGGCCCCTGCGACGCTCGCTCTGGCCCACGCTCACGGTATCCGTGCCGCCCTGCGTCAGGGCATCAAGAAGGATTCGCACCCCGTGGGCGCGATGCTGATCAATGAGCTTGAAACGCAGGTGTCCGAATTCGTGGCCCCGTGGGAGCCTGATCAGCCAGCCAAGCGCGCCGCTGCGGGCTGATCGCTGATCGCGTCCTCATCAAGCCGTGAGAGGATGTATTCGACATCCTCGTCCGGCACCCCCTGAAAGCGCGTGAACGCCCGTTCGGCAAGCAGCTTGCGAAAACGGATGCGGCCTTCCGGGGTATTGTCCATCTCGATGGAATGCAGCGTATCGATTGCGGTCCGGATCGCCGGGAACAACCGCGACGGCAATCCTGTGCGGTCGAAGATCGCCTTCATCCCAAGCGGGCCGGCATCGTGGATCAGCAGCCACGCCTTGGAATGGGGAACACTGCCCAGTTCGGCGAAGGCATGTTCGACGAATTCGATATGGCCACGGAAGGCGGCGCGCAGCACCAGTGACGGTGTCAGCCGCCCGTTGATCTGCAATTGCTGCACGAAATGACGCATGTCGGGCGCAACGCCCGCCTGGTCGACCAGATCGACCGTCGCGCGCTCGCGCGTGGCTTCCGCAAGCTCGACAGCCAGCTGCGGCGGCAGGGCATGACGCTTGACCAGTCGCTCAAGGGCTTCGTCGCTGACCTGCGAGATCAGCTTCTCCGTGAAGGCCAAGGGAAGGCTCGACCGCGCGACAAAGGAATCCATCACGAGGCTGGAATCAGAGAAGCGGGTGAAGGCTTTCTCGTAGGACGCATGGTCGAAATCGGCCCCGTCATTCGCAGCGGTAATGCCGACGGCACGCTCGGATCCAAATTCGACGATCGCGCCCACGACTTCGCTGGACACGGACGCACGCGCCCCGATGGCGGCCTGCTTGCCTTCGCCCTGGGACTGGATGATCTCGACAAGTTCGGCGTCCGTGAACACAGGGCTTGCGGCGAGAACCGGCACGGCGATGGAATCGATATCTGCCGCCAGCCTCATGGCGACCGACTTCGGCAGGTTCGGCGATGACCGGAGCGTCACGGCCAGCGCCCGGCGCACCAGGACGACGGCATCCTGGGCAATCATCTCGAGAATGCCATTGGCCGCCGCGCGTTCCTCGGCCGTCAGCTCGGGTGCATCGACACGCTGGCAGATCTTCCGCGCGGCCATGGCGCGCTCTTCGGGAGTTTCGCCTTTGACGAGCCGGCGGATGTCGTCTTGCGTCAGCTTTGCGCGCATTGTCACCAGGCTCATATCAACGCTCTCCTGCATCGAATCATCGTGCTGGAGACAACTGTCGGCCCTGCGGCTTTAACGAAGCGTTGATAAATCAGGTACGGCGTGCGCCCTGCGGGGCGTCGAGCGAGGCCAGGATTTCGACCACGGCCGGTGACAGGATTGCCCCGCGCGGCACCGCCGCGAAGACCCCTGCGTTTGAAAATGCGCGCGCGCCCTCTCCGCGCGCCCGGATCGACCAGCTATGGGCATCGGGCACCGCCTCGTCCTGCGTCGGAACGGCGTTGGGAACCGGTGAAGACGGACTGGCGGCAGGTCCGCCGGTGATCACGTCGAGCACTTCGGCAACGGTCCTTGGACGCCCGCCATCATAGAAGATCGGGCGGTTGGCGCGTGCCGCGGACGGGAAGTAGCGCGATGCCGGAGAATCCGGGTCGCTTTGCGCCGTCTGGATCAGGTCTGAAGCCCCGCCCGCCCCGAGGAAATGCGCAGCATAAAGCTCCCCGCCGGTCGGCTCTCGGCCAATCCGGCTGCGCAAGACTTCCGCGTTCGCGGACGCGAGCTCTCCGGCCATCAGCGCGGAGGCCTCGGGGTCGAAGCGCATGTCGAGAATTTCCTGCCGGCGCGCCGGGTCCGCCACGGTGTAGCGTCCGTCACTGCCTCTTTCGATGGCGCTGGCGGCCTGCCCGTACCCGTGGGCCGAGCCGCGCGCATGCATCATCCCCAGCCAGGTCTGGTCGAGAAACTGGAACATGCCGGTCGCACTGGAAGTCCGCGCCTGGGCGCGCGCATCGAACCCGCTCTCCCGGGCCGCGGTACGGACCAGGAAATCGAAATCGGCGCCGGTCGCCTGCGCCGCGCGGGCGATCAAGGCTTCAGGCCGGTCCGTGGTCGAGGTTATGGCGGTCATGGCGCTCCAGCCGGGGCAATGCGGCGATTCAGGCCGACACTGCCGGGTCGGGGCTAACCTTGCGTTAACGCTGTCAAAGGCCGCTGCGGATCGAAGGCCGCATCGATATCTGCCTCGCCCAGAACGGCATTACGGATCAGGTCCGCCATTGCCGGGGCCAGCAAGACCCCGTTGCGGTAGGCTCCAAGCCCCAGAATAACGCCCCGGCACGCCGATGGGCCGATCAGCGGCAAACCATCAAACGTCCCCGGCCGCACACCGGTCCACACATCCGTGACCGCTGCCCCCGCCAGCGCGGGGACCAGCGCCCCGGCATGGCGGCACAGCGTCCGGGTCGCCGCGTCGTCGGCCCGGTCATCGGACCGGTTCGCCGTGCTCGTGGCCCCGACCACGATCCGCCCCGGCTTGGCACTGAGATAGGCGCGCGCGGCACGGATGCAGCCGCTTAGGTCCACCACGGGCTGAAGACTGATCATCTGGCCCTTGACCGGCATGATCGAGGCGGCTTCGGGAATGTCCTCTGCCAGCGCTGCCGATTGCCAGCCCGCCGCGAGCACGACCCGGTCGCAGGTGAAAACTCCGGCAGGCCCTGTGACCGTCACACCCGCTGCGTCCGGCGACACGCGCATAACGGGCCAGCCGGTGCGGATGTCTCCCCCGGCGGCGCGGACTGCCCCGGCGAGAGCGCGACCCAGCGCCCGGTTGTCCACCTCGCCATCGCCCGGAAAGCGCAGTGCCGACAGCACCTCCGGCGAAAGGTGCGGCTCGTGTTCGCGTGCCTGCGCGGCGTCCAGACGTTCGAAGATGATGCCGTGGCGCGCAGAGGACTCGGCGAGTGCGCTGATCCAGCCCTGATCCGCTTGGGTGACCGCCGGCACCAGCGATCCCGTCCGGCGATAGCCCAGCGGCGTTTCGGCGTACGGATTGAGCTGCTCTGCCCACTCGTCCCAAAGATCCAGCGATTGTGCCGCCAGCGCGACGAAGGCCCGGCCGGCATTCTCGTTCGCGCCTTCAAATCCCTGCGCCAGCATACCGCCGGACGCGGCCAGCGCGCCCTGCCCGGCCTCGGGTCCGGCTTCCAGCACAGTCACTCTTGCCCCGGCGCGTGCGAGCGCCCAGGCGCTCGCCAGCCCGATGGCACCGCCACCGATGACGGCGACGCGCGGAAGCGACAGCGAGGATCGTCTCATTCAGCTTGCACTCATCTCGGCTCGGGTATGGAGTGGATACGGACCGGATCTGTATTCACCAGACTGTTGGAGTTGTCATGCGACCCACTGCTATCCTGAAGACCGCGCTCGCCGCCATCGCCCTCGCGGCCGGTGCCAGCGCGGCCGCCTCTGCCGAATGTGTCCGGTTGACGAATATCCACGGCTTCTCGGTCATCGACGATACCCATGTCGTGCTCAATGGCGGCGCCAGCCACCAGTATCTCGTGACGACGGCTTTCCGCTGCCCGGACCTGCGCTGGGGCATGCAGATCGGGACGACATTCGCCCGCAACGCGACCATTTGTTCGCCCATCGGCGAATACCTGGTCTCTGACGATGGGTGGCGCTGCCCGATCGATTCCATTGAGGAAGTCGAGGATCTGGAAACCGCGCGCGCGCTGGTCGAGGCCCGCGCCGAGGCCGAAGCCGAACACCAGGACTGATCGCGCCATTGACCCGGCACGCCAATTCCCGATCCTGAACAGGATCAGGGAGACACGCGCATGTGCGGACGGATGGGAACGCAGACGCTGAGCTGGCGTGAGTATTACGAGCGCCTGAAGCTGCTGCCGTCCCAGCCGAACTTCAACCTGAACCCCAATTACGACACCGCCCCGACGCAGGACGCGCCCATCGTCCGGATGACCGGCGACGGGCGCGAGATGAGCCTGGCGCGGTGGGGGCTGGTCCCCTTCTTCTGGCAAAAGCCGTTGAAGGAGATGAAATTTTCCACCTTCAACGCGCGCTGCGAGACCGCCGCCAGCGCCGCCAGTTTTCGCGAGCCGTGGAAGAAGCGCCGCTGCCTGGTTGTCGCGGAAGGCTATTACGAGTGGAACGGACCGAAGGGCTCAAAGCGCCGCTTCGCCTTCCGGCCCACCGATGGGCCGCTCTTCACCTTCGCCGGACTTTGGGATCACGTCACGGTCGAGGGCGAGGCTGTCACCAGCTTCACCATTCTGACCTGCCCGCCGGGCGAAAAGGCTGGCCAGTATCACACGAGGATGCCGGTCATCCTGGACGAGGCCGGCCGCGAACAATGGCTCGACCCGGACACCGACCCGGCCCCGCTTTGCACCGCCGCGCCCGACGCCGTGATCGACGTCTATGAGGTCGCACGCCAGGGCAAGGGCCCCGAATTGTTCGAGCCGATGAAAAGCGAATTGTTCTGAGGAAAAATGGTACCGCCTCCCTGGTTTGAACAGGGGACCTCTAGATCCACAATCTAGCGCTCTAACCAACTGAGCTAAGGCGGCCCACGAAGGCGGCGGAACCTATACCCGGTCCCGCGCGGATTCAAGCACCCGGACGGGCCTGCTGCAGTACCGTGCAGACACGCCTGTCAGACATAGCCCTGCGCGGCGATATGCGCGCGCATCGCGGCGATCCGCGCATCGTCCGAAGGGTGGGTCGAGGTGAATTCCGCCGCCCGCTCCTGGTGCATCGTGGACATCGCCAGCCACACATCGATGGCGTCGCGCGCGGCATAGCCCGCGCCGGTCATGTAATCGATACCGAGCCGGTCGGCCTCGAACTCGTGTTCGCGCGAATAAGGCAGGATGACGCCGTACTGGATGCCTGCGCCGAGCGCGGCGGCCATGTCGGCATCATAGTCGACTCCGTTGGTTTGCAGCGCCATGCCGACCAGCTGCATGCCCATTTGCGCCGCGCGCTGCTGGCTCGCCCGTTCGGCGGCATGGCGTCCCGCCACATGGCCCATCTCGTGGCCCATGATGGTGGCGATATGCCCGTCCGTTTCCACGAGATCGAGCAGGCCGCGATAGAAGGCGACCTTGCCATTGGGAAGCACCCACGCGTTCACCAGGTCGGAATCGATGACGACGAACTCCCAGTCGAGATGGCTCAGGCCCGACGTGTCCGCCATCCGCGTGCCGACCCGTTCCAGGCGCCGCGTATAGGCGGGGCTGTTCAAGACCCGCTCGCGCTGGATGGTGTCACGCCATGCCGAAGCCGACAGCCGGTGGATCTCGGCGTCCGAGATCAGCATCAGCTGCGAGCGCCCCAGCGCAGCATTGTCGGCACATCCGCTGAGCGGAATGATGGTGCCCGCGGCGAGACCGATGACCAGCTGACGCCGGTCCAACAGGATTTTTTCCCTCATTGCCCCACTCCCCCTGCTTCCGTCGTATTCCGGCGTTATACTACGCCTTGGCTCCGTCTGACAGCCAATTGCCCGGCCCGGCCGGCCCCCGAAGGAGATTTGCGTGCGCCGAATTTTGTCGATTTTCGCCCTCGTCGTTGTGGTCCTGCTGGCTGTCGCGATTGCCCTGCCCTTCATCATTCCCGAATCTTTTTATCGCGAGCGCGCCCAGATCGCCGCCAGCAACCAGCTCGGCCGCGAAGTGACCATCGCCGGCGACGTGTCACTCAACATCCTGCCACGCCTCGAAATTCGCGCGCAGGACGTGACGATCGGTAATGCCGAGGGATTTGGCGACGAACCCTTCGCCGAGGCCGGTGAGATGGATCTGGCGGTCCAGCTCTGGCCGCTGATCAACCAGTCGGTCGTGATCGACGAATTCGTCCTGATCGACCCGGTTATCCGGTTGCAGCAAAGCGGCGACCGCAACAACTGGACCTTCGAATCCCGCGCGCCCACGGATGAAACGGGAGAGGCGCCGCCCCCCGCCCCGGCGGGTGTGGGCTTCCGGCAGGGGCCCGGCGCCCTGCCCTTTGACGGCACCCTGACGCAATTCCGGATCGAGAACGGCCTGGTCTCCTATTCGGGCGGCGCGGCCGACCGCACGATCGAGGGGCTCGATCTCGCTCTGTCGATGCCCGGTGTCGATCAACCGGCGACCATCGAAGGGTCTCTGACCACGGACGGTGAGACCGTCAGTTTCGACATTGAACTGGGTTCGCTGCGCGCCTTCTTTGAAGGCAGCCGGACTGACCTCGACGTGTCGCTCGGCGGGCGCCTGGTTGATCTCTCGCTCGATGGCGCCGTGCTCGAGGGCGAAGCCATCACCTATGCGGGGCGGATGAACACAACCATTCCCTCGCTGCGCGCGCTGGCGAATTTCCTCGGCTCGCCCATGCCCGCAGGCGACAATTTCGGCCGCTTCTCGGCTTCAGGGGACATTTCCGGCAGTCTGGAGCGCCTGTCCCTGACCGGTGCAAACCTGTCGCTCGACGACTTGGACGCGAGCGGCAGCTTCGCGCTGGCGCTGACCGGCGCACGTCCCGCCGTGTCCGGTGCGCTCCACATTCCCGAGATCGACGTCAATCCCTACATGCCCGAAGGCAGCGCTCCGAGCGACAGTGCCGGCGTCCAGCCCTGGCCTGAAACACCCATAGACCTGTCGCCGCTGGGGCTGGTGGATGCCGATTTCACCCTGACGACGGACCGGATCGTGTTCGGCGACGTTGTCATCAATGCCACCGATACGCCTGTCCAGCTTGACCTCGACATCGTTAATTCGAGGCTCGAAGCGGCTGTGTCCAGCTTCGATCTTTACGATGCACGCGGGCAGCTTCGCTTCGTTGCGAACGGCCGGGGCACACCGTCCTTCGCACTGGCAGCCAATCTGGACGGTCTCGATGCGCAACCCTTCCTTGAAGCCGCAGCGGGATTTGATCGCCTGTCCGGAACCGGCAGCCTTAATCTGGATCTCCTGACCACAGGCCCCACCACCGCAGCCGTCATGCGCGGACTGTCCGGCAATGGCCGGTTCCAGTTTGCCGACGGTGCGATCCGGGGCGTCAATCTCGCCCAGGTTATGCGCGGCATTCAGTCGGCGATCACGTCACGGTCGATGCCCGAAGGGTTCGGTGAACAGGAAGAAACCGACTTCTCCTCCCTCGCCGGAAGCTTCACCATCGCCAACGGTGTGGCCGCCAACACAGATCTCCTGATGCTCAGCCCGTTGGTCCGCGTGACGGGTAACGGCAGCATCGACATTGGTGCGCAGACACTCGACTACCGGCTCCAGCCGCGCGCCGTCTCCTCCCTGCAAGGTCAGGGCGGCAGCACTGATTTGCGCGGCATCGAAATCCCGATCCGCATTCGCGGCAGCTTCGCCAACCCGTCTGTCTCGATCGATTTCGAGGCCGTCAGCCGGGCGCTTGTTCAGGGTGCCGTCGAAGGTGCGATCCGTGGCGGAGACCCCGAAGACATCATCCGCGGCGCCATCGGTGGCGCCCTGGGTCTGGGCGGAAATTCCGGCACCGACGATGAGGATTCAACTGGCGAGGACGATGCGATCAGCCCCGAGGAGGAAATCATTCGTGGCCTGTTCGGACTCGGCGGCAATCGCGACCGCAACGACGATCAGGACTCGGAAGACGGCGGACGCTAGGATTTTCGTGAACCGAAGCTGAAGATGAGACGTTATTGCGGTTAATACGGCTTGGCGCATTGTTCCGGGTCGACGCCAATATGGGAGAACCACCATGCATGGAATTTCGAAATTCGGATGGCTGGGTGCAGCACTGCTGACCCTGCTGCCTGCCGGATTGGCACAGGCGCAAGAGCCGCCTCCGACCGCCGCTTTCTACCCCGGAACACCCCAGATCGTCCTGTATTCCCAGCAGAATTTCCGCGGCCAGAGCGTGACGCTCAGCGACGATGCGGAAGATCTGCGTCGCCAGAGCTTCAACGACCGTACCTGGTCGATCCGCGTCACGGCGGGCGATTGGGAAGTGTGTGAGGACATCAACTTCCGCGGGCGCTGTATTCTCGTGAACACGGATGTCGGCAGCTTCCACCCGGCGAACTGGGTGTCATCCGTCCGTCTGGTCCGCAATGGCCAGGGTCCGGGCGGCGGCGGTGGCGGCGGGTTTGAACGCCCGTCCAGCGGCATTCGCCTGTTCGACGGTCCGAACTTTACCGGTCAGCGTTTCGACACCCAGTCCGAGATTTATGATCTCAGCCGCCAGGGCTTCAACGACCGGGCTTCGTCCATTGCCATTGCCCGGGGCGAGCGCTGGCAGGTCTGTATCGACTCGAACTACCGCAGCCAGTGCCAGGTCTTTGACGACAGCGTTCGCGACCTGAGTCTGTATGGCTATTTCAACAACTCGATCTCGTCTGTCCGTCCGGTGGGCGGTGGCGGCTATCCGGGCGGACCGGGTGGCCCTGGTGGCCCCGGCAACTGGTACACCGACATAGACGGCGGCGTTGAAGGCATCGACACGATGTTCTTCCCGGTTCCCGAGATCAACGGCCGGTCAATTGACCGCTGCATGGCGTCGGGTGGCCGCGATTGCGACACCGCTGTCGCCGATGCGATCTGTCAGGAAGCGGGCTACCGCGAAGCGGCTTACTTCTCGGTTGATCGTGGACGCCGGTATCGCACCCTGCACCTCGGTTCCGGACAGGAGTGCCGGACGGGTCGCTGCGAGGCGATGCTGAACGTACTGTGCATCAACAACCGCTAAGCCGAACGGCTTGCTGTTATGTGGACGCCGCTCCGGGGATCCGGGGCGGCGTTCGCATATAGACCCCTCGAATCCGGACCGATTCCGGGCTATAATAGTTACAAATGAAACTTTATTGGGAGGTCAGCCATGCCTGTGAATGATCCCGTCGTCGCCGAGCAGACGCCGCGTGCCGACCTGACGATCGACCAGAAATGGGATCTCTATTCGCCTGAGGAGCATGGCATCTGGAGCACGCTTTACGAGCGCCAGATGGACATCCTCAAGGGCCGGGCCGCGCCGGAATTTCTGAAGGGCCTCGACCTGTTGAACCTCAACGAAGGCGGCATTCCCGACTTCCGGCGGGTCAATGAGAAGCTGATGGCGTTGACGGGCTGGGAAGTCGTGTCGGTGCCTGGCCTGATCCCGGAAAAGGAATTCTACGACCACCTCGCCAACCGGCGCTTCGTTTCAGGCCGGTTCATCCGCGACGGAGACCGGCTCGACTACCTGCCGGAGCCGGACATTTTCCACGACGTGTTTGGACACGTCCCGCTTCTGACCCAGCCGGTTTTCGCAGATTACATGCAGGCTTATGGTCAGGGCGGACTGCGCTCGCTTCAGTTCGACACCATCAAGAACATGGCCCGGCTCTACTGGTACACGGTGGAATTCGGGCTCATCAAGACCGATGACGGGCTGCGCATCTACGGGGCCGGCATTGTCTCGTCGAAGGGCGAATCCATCTTCTCGCTCGAAGCGCGTTCACCCAACCGCATCCATTTCGACCTCGAGCGGGTGATGCGGACCGACTACCGGTATGACGATTTCCAGCAGAGCTATTTCGTCATCAATTCCTACGAGGAATTGATGGAAGCCACGGCGCAGGATTTCGCACCCCTCTACGATCGCCTGCCCTCGCTGCCCGAATTCAAGCCATCGGACGTCCTGCCCGGCGATACTGTCTATCAGAAGGGAACGCAGGAATACGCGGCGTCGGGCGGTCTGAAAGGGCACGCAATCGCGGTCTAGCCGTGCGGATAGACCTGTGTGAAGCCATCCCGGCCGACGATGCGGTTGGCGGTCGTCGTGGAAAGTCCCAGCCAGTTCGCGGCGCCTTCCGTGGATGCGAAAATCATCAGGTCGGGAACGTCGCCGGGGTGTGCATCCAGGCGCGAGCGCCATTCGCGGATCTGGTCGAGCGCGACCTTTGAGGTCGCCACGATGGCCGCACGGCGCTTGCGCGCCTTGTTCATCTCGCCATAGGCCGACAGCACGCGGCTTTCGAACGCACGCATCGCGTCGGTCGGCAAATCCGCAAAATCGACATCGCTGGCGAATATCGCCAGTGATTTGTGCGTCGGATCAAAGATGGAATGATCGGAAAAGGACGCCGCGAAGTGCTCGAGTTCGTCTGCCAAAATCCGCCCATGATAGCGAACAAGTCGGAGTTCGAGCTCGCGGTCGATATGCACCGTGATCGGCACGGCTCCCCCTCTTCGGTCTTCAATTCCTCTGGAACGGATAAAAGCCTGAACCGAGATTGAGTATATCCGTCAGCGCGTCAAGCGCGGCCCGGCTTTCCTGCATCAAGGCAGGATCGCGCAGATCATCGGGGGCAAGCGTTTCGCGGTAATGCTTTTGCGCCCATGTGACGAGGCGCGCATGCACCGCATCGGAATATAGTGCCGTCGGTGTCACCGCCGCGCGCTCCGCCTCGGTCAGTACGACCCGAAGCCTCAGACAGGCCGGCCCTCCGCCATTGCGCATCGATTGGCGCACATCGACGTATTCTACGCGGCCGATCGGCCCGTTTCCCGAAACCATCGCGTCGCAATACGCCTTGGTGGACCTGGTTTCCTCGGTCTCGACCGGAGCGGACAGGACCAGCCGGTCTTCATCCGGCCATTCAAGAAGCTGGGAATTGAACAGATAGCTCCTGATCGCATCGGCAATCGGCACGTCCGCGTCTGCGACCTCCACGAAAATAGGCTCGAACAGACCGTCAGCGGCGCGCCGGATGGCGCCCAGCGTCGCGTCACGGTCCTCGAATGCCAGCTCGTGGAAGAACAGCGTCCGGTTCGTGCCGACACAAACCACGTCATTGTGGAACGCTCCGGCCTCGATGGCCGATCGCGCCTGCCGCGCAATCACCGTCCGCTTGGGGTCCAGCCCGTGCGCACGCGCCACAGCCTCGCAGGCTTCGCGCGTCTGGCGCGCCGGAAACTTCGCGCTCCACGGCTCGCTGGCCTCGCGGCCATAGATCAGGATCGAGACGCCGGGCTGGCCCTGACCGGCGCTGAGGCGGACATGATTGGCCGCACCCTCATCGGCAAAGGCCGGCTGCATCGGCAGCAAGGGGTGGACGCAAAAATGGCCGGTGTCGGCGAACGCCCAGTTCAGGGCCCGGCGCGTCTGGCCGCCTTCCAGCGACCGGTGCAGCGTCGTCAGGAGATTGGCCGGTGTGAAATGCACCTTCCCGTCCCCGGTCTCGGCCGACGGGGATACGGTCGCGGCATTGGCCGCCCACATCGGCGCTGCCGCGTAGGCATTGCGCACGAGGTCCGGTGCATCGCGCCAGGCGCGCTCCAGCACCTGTGCGTCCGACCCGGAAAACCCGGCAGCGCGCAGGAATGGCAGATAAGGCCGGTCGTGCGGCGGCAGCCAGCCTTGCAGCAGCCCCGCATCGTGCAGCCGCTTCATCTTCGCGAGGCCCTGCAACACGCCGGCGCGCGGTTCGCTCGTCAGATTGCGGTTCTTCGCACTCGCGAGATTGCCTTCCGACAGCCCGCCATAATTATGCGTGGGCCCGACAATCCCGTCGAAATTGGCTTCGACCGCGCTCACTTCAGCCCCTTGATCGCCATGCGCTCGGGCTTGGACGCGTTCTGGCTCGCGACCGGGTAGGCGCAATAATCGGCGGCATAAAAGGCGCTCGGGCGCAGATTGCCGGACTGTCCCGGACCACCGAATGGCATCGAGCTCGCAGCGCCCGGCGTTGGCCGGTTGCGGTTGACGATCCCGGCCCGGCTTTCGGTCCAGAACCGGTTCCACAGCCCCTCGTCATCACTGACCAGCCCGGCCGAAAGGCCGTAAGCCGTGTTGTTGGCCTCGGCCATCGCGTCATCGAAACTCGCCACCCGGCGCACCTGCAGCATCGGACCGAACACTTCGTCGTCGCTGGTCGCCATGCCCGTCACGTCAATCAGGGACGGCGACACGAAGGCCTTGCCCCGGTCCAGCGTCCCGGCCTCGACGATCAGCTTTCCGCCGCCCGACACCAGCTTTCCCTGCTCCTTGATGACCGCTTCAGCAGCGTGCGCCGACACCAGCGGCCCCATGAAGGCCTCGTCGGCGTCATTCCACGCACCGATGCTCAATCGGCCGGCGATGTCGGCAATGGCATCAATCACGGCCTGACCGGCCGCACCCTCGGGCACGATCAGCCGGCGGGCACACGAACAGCGTTGCCCCGTCGTGATATAGGCCGACTGGACCGCGATCCGTGCCGCGGCTTCCGCGTCCTCGGCATCCCAGACGACGAGCGGGTTGTTTCCACCCATCTCCAGCGCCAGCTGGATGCCCGTACGCCCGGCAAACTTGCGGTGGATGAACTGCCCTGTCGCGTGCGAGCCGGTAAAAAGAACGCCGTCGAGCTGGTCATGATCGAGCGCTGCCGCACCGGTATCGCGCGCGCCGGGCACATAATTGAGAACACCGGACGGCAATCCGGCCTGCTCCCAGAGTGCGACCATCGCCTGCCCGACCGCCGGGGTCAGCTCGGAGGGTTTGAACACCACCACATTGCCCGCGATCAGCGCCGGCACGATGTGGCCGTTCGGCAAGTGTCCGGGGAAGTTGTACGGGCCGAGGACGAACATCACGCCGAGCGGTTTGTGCCGCAGGACCGCTTCGCCAAAATCGGTGGCGTGAACGGCTTCGCCCGTCCGCTCGTGATAGGCTTTTACCGAAATGGCGATCTTGCCGGCCATGGCGGCACCTTCGCCAAGGCTGTCCCACAACACCTTGCCGGTTTCACGCGCGATCAGTTCGCCCAGCTTGTCCTTGTTGTCCGCCAACAGCGCACCGAAGCGCTCGACAATGGCGATGCGGTCCTTGATCGGGGTCCGGGCCCAGGCCGGGAAGGCTGCGCGCGCAGCCCCAAAGGCCGCATCGACATCAGCCGCGCTGGCGGCGGCGCCTTCCCACACGGTTTCTCCGCTCGCCGGATCGGTCGAGGTAAAGACGTCGCCGCGTCCGCCGCGCCATTCGCCGGCAATAAAGCACTGACCTTGCATCATGTTTCGCGCACCCAGATGCGCGCCTTCTCGCCTTCGGTAAGATTGAGTGCCCGCATCGCATCCGGGCCGAGCGCGACGGAGTCGGTCGTCACATCGGCCTGTGTCTGGATCGAGCGGAAATCGCTGAACCGGTCGGTCGTCACGATCACGGATTTGGGATCATCGAGCGCGCGCGCGGCTGTCACCTTGACCGAACGGCTCTCGCGCGCGGAACGCGCTTGCCGGGTGGGGACCGACATCAGCGGACCGCCGTCGAAGATGTCGATATACCGGTCGTAGGTGAAGCCTTCCCATTCCAGCAACTTGCGCGCGCCGCCACCGAGCTTGTGCGTCACGCCGATCACGGCTTTCGCTTCTGCTGACAGCAGGTCGACATAGATCGGATGCTTGGGCATCAGGTCCAGGATGAACTGGTTGTCGCTCGCCGCGCTCATCCGGTCGGCTTCGTCGAATGTCATGCCGAAGAAATGACGGGTGACCGCATCGAAGAAGGGGGAAGATCCGTCATCGCGGACCACGCCGCGCAATTCGGCAAGGACGCGCTGCCCGAAGCGCCGGAAATCAGCCGCCATCAGAAGGTAGCGTGTTTGCGCGATCAACCGGCCGGCACCGGTGCCGCGCAACCCGTCGCTCACGAAGAGCGACCCGACTTCACTGCAGCCGGCGAAATCATTCACCAGCAGCATGACATCCATGTCGAACCGCCGGTCAGCGACGCGCGACGACTGGGCCAGCGTGACAATCTTGAAGTCGTAATAGGGCTTTGAAAGGCCCACCGCCGCCTTCACGGCTGCACAGCCCACCACGCGCCCGCTTTCAGTGTCTTCCAGCATCAGCTGGTAGATTTCCTCGCCGGGCTCGGAAATGGCGGATTCATAGGCGCAGGCAGACTTCTCCAGCCGCTCCGCCAGGTCATCGCGCTCCAGCGCCAGACTGGTGAATCCGGTCCCGGCCCCCTCTGCGAGGGCAACGAAGGCGTCAATGTCGTCGCGGCGCGCCGCGCGCACTACCAGCATGCGTGTCTCCGTCAGGATCGGGCGAGCGCGCGGGCATCGCGCGCCTTGAATTCGCCGGAAGCAAATTTCATCAGCATCACCGCCGAGAGCTTGGCCCGCTCGGGCAGGCTGGACAGGATGGCGATCTCGTCATGGGAGTGGATGTTGGCTCCGCGAACGCCGAGCGTGTCGACATTCGGACAACCGGCTGCCCACAGATTATTGCCCTCGCACACCCCGCCAGTGTCATTCCAGCGAATGTCCAGGCCCAGTGCGGCGCCCGCCGTGCGGGTCCACTCGAACATTTGCGCATTCGCTGGCGTCATCGGCTTGGCCGGACGGGTGAAGCCACCATGCAGACTCGCCGTAATCCCGTCGCGCTGGTTCGTGACCGCTTCGAGCGCCGCGATCTGGCCCAGAACCCAGGCTTCGTCGTCTGCGTCTTTCACCCGCACATTGAACCGGGCGACCGCATTGGCCGGCACCACATTCGTCGGCCCGCCGCCATCGATCCGCGACAGGTTGAAGGTGACCCCGTCGCGTTGGCCATTCAGCGCGTCGAGCCGGGTCGCAAATTCCGCAGCGGCGATGATGGCATTGCGGCCCACATGGTGCTCCCGGCCTGCGTGTGCCGACTTGCCCGAGACCTTGAGTGCCCAGTTTCCGGACCCTTTCCGGCCTCCGGCCAGCGACCCGTCTGCCAGCGCAGGCTCGTAGGTCATGCCGACATGCGCCTTCGCGCCGAGCGCGTGGATCGCCCCGGCCGAGCCTTGCGAGCCGATTTCCTCGTCCGGGCTGATCAGCACGTCATAACCGACCGATTGGGCGTGCGGGCTGCGTTCGAGCGCAAGCAGGCCGTGCAGCATCACCAGGATTCCGCCCTTCATGTCGGCGGCACCGGGACCATTCATCGTGTCGGCGTCCAGCATCCGCCAGTCCTGGAAGCTGTCGGCCTTGGGAAAGACCGTGTCGTGATGGCCGGTCAGGACGATCTTCACGTCCGCGTCGGGACGAACCGACAGGTGGAAGGAGGGCGTGTAGCCTTGTTCCACCACGCTTCCGTCCGGGGCGACGGCCTGGCTTGCGGGCAGTTCGACCGCACGGACTGTGCCGCCGGTCTCTGCGAACACCCGCTCGAGTTCGGCGCGCATCGTCTCCAGCCCGTCCGCGTTGCGGCTGCCGGAATTGATGCGCACCCAGTCCTGCAGCGTCGCAACCATTCCATCCGCCCGCGTCTCGATCCAGTCGAGCACGCGGGCCTCGTCGGCGGAGATATCGATCGGTTTCACCATGACGGACGATTCGTCAGCGGATACGGGAGGGCGATCAGACCTGGTCCAGCGCTTGGCCGATATCGGCGATCAGGTCATCGGGATCCTCGATGCCGATCGAGATGCGCACCATGCCGGGCGTGTAGCCGCAACGTTCCTGCAGGTCGGGGTCGACCGCAGCGTGCGTGGTCGAGCCCGGATGGCAGATCAGCGTCTCGGTTCCGCCCAGGCTGACGGCGAGCTTCACCACCTGCAAGGCATTGAGGAAACGGAAGGCGCCTTCCTGGCCGTCGACAACATCGAAGGCGAAGGTCGAGCCCGCCGCCTTGGACTGGCGCGCATGGATCTTGGCCGAGCGCGAGCCGGGCTCCAGGAAACCCAGATAGCGGACTTTCTCGACCTTATCGTGCTTGGCGAGATATTCGGCGACCTTCTTGGCGCCTTCGGTTGCCGCATTCATGCGCAGCGTCACCGTCTCGAGCGATCGCATCAGCATCCAGGCCGTGTGCGGGTCGAGATTGGTGCCGATTGATGAACGCAGCGAACGGATTTTCGCCAGCAGGTCAGAGCGGCCCATCGCGGCCCCGGCGATCAGGTCCGAATGACCGCCGACATATTTGGTCAACGAATAAACCAGCACGTCGGCGCCGAGATCGATCGGTTGCTGGTTGACCGGGCCCAGGAACGTGTTGTCGACCACGACCGCCGGAACCTGGCCGTTCTGCTTCTCACCGATCCGGTTGGCGACTTTCCGGATCATTTCCAGGTCGACCAGGTCATTGGTCGGATTGGTGGGTGTCTCGGTGTAGATGACCGTCACCGGGCCAAGTTTCATGGCCTCTTCGGCGGCAGTCCAGACTTCGTCTTCTTCGGCAGCCGCGAAGAAGTCGACATTCTTGATCCCGTAATTCGGCATCACCTTGCGGATCAGCGTTTCGGTCCCGCCATAAAGCGGCGTGGAGTGCAGAACCACTGAACCTGACGGCGCCAGCGCCATCAACGTGGTCGAGATCGCCCCCATGCCGGACGAGAAGACGGCGGCATCATCGGCATGATCGAACAGGGTCAGCCGGTCTTCGAGCACTTCGATATTCGGGTTGTTGAACCGCGAATACATCAGGCCGGCAGATTCCGGATCACCTTCCTTGCGGCGTCCACCCATCACCCGGAAAAAGGCCGCACCGGCCTCGGCGGACTCGAACGCGAAGGTCGAGGTCAGGAAGACGGGCGCCTTGATCGACCATTCCGAGAGCTGCGGCGAGTAGCCATAGCTCATCATCATCGTTTCCGGTGACAGTTTGCGGCCGGCAATCTCGGTCTTGCGATACGGCGCCTTGGGTTTGGACATGGGGTGTCTCCTGCTGCCCTGACGGGAGGGGTGTGTTGGCCCGGTTTTGGGCCTGCCGGAGGGACGGGTCAAGCCATGCGGCCCCGCTGTCCTCATGCTGCAATTGCACAAAGAAAAACGGCCCGGGATTGCTCCCGGGCCGTTCTCTTGGGTCGCTTTACGCGAACAACCGGTTAGCGCAGGTCGATGAGGACCTCGGCGCGACGGTTGAGCGGCTCACGGACACCGTCCGGCGTCTGCACGGCCGGGCGGCTTTCACCGAAGGCCTGCAGAGCGATGCCGGAAGCCGGCACGCCGAGACGGACCATCTCGTCGCGGACCGCG
>NZMJ01000129.1 GCA_002692855.1 Maricaulis sp. | reverse complement strand
AATAGTGATGATCCTTTAATTGTTTCTACTCATATGCTTTGTCAGTTAGCAGAGAATGAAGATGGTACAAAAGCTTTTCACCCATCTGACTTTGCTAGTTTACAGAATGATTTACCAGAGAATGTATTAAATGAAATTGAATTATTTTTGTTTGGTGTAAATTCAAATGTTACTGTTGAAAACTCAAAGGAAGATTAAAGGGGGATAACTGGTTATATTTCGAGTTTTTCCTAGCAACAGAATTAGGCAAGACAGTTAGTGAATTAAGAACTCAGTTAACAGATGAAGAGTTAATATATTTTGCTGCGTACTATGAATTAAAATATGAGAAAGAAAAAAAGCAAGCTGATGCTATCAAACGCAAATCAGGTTAGTATAAAGAAAGTTATTGTTTAGTCGTGGCAGTCTCAAATGTAGAACTTAGAGTTAATGCCACTCAAGCTGTTGCTGCATTAAGAAAAGTAAATAAAGGTGCAACAACATTTAATCAAACTGTTAATGGCACATCTGGAAAATTAAAACAAGCAAATAAAGGGTTTTCGATACTGCCACCAGCTTTGTTAGCCACAGGAGCAGGGGCAAAAGTAGCTGCTGGAGGATTTGCGACATTACAGGCAGCATTAGCACCAATATTAGCTCCCCTGATAGGTTTAGGGGCTGTTATCGGCGGACTTACTGCTTCTTTTGGTATTCTTACTAAACAAGATTTTGCAGAGGCAAAGTTAAGCACACTATCAGACAATGTTGACGAATTAAAGCCAAAGTTAGTATCTCTTTCTGATGAATTAAGTGGTCAAGCATCAACTTTAGATTTATTAACTGCTTCTTATGATTTAGCTTCTGCTGGTTTTGCTAAAAATGCTGAAATAACAGAAATACTTAAAGCTGCTCAATTAGGTGCTACTGGCGGTTTTTCTGATCTTGGTACTGTTACAGATGCAACTACATCTGTTTTAAATGCTTATGGTTTAGAAGCCGACAAGGCGGCAAAAATAGTTGATGGATTCGCACAGACACAAGCTGATGGTAAAATTGTTGTTGACCAATATGCACAGCAGATAGGTCGTATTGCACCAATAGCGGCTGGTGCTGGTGTAAGTATTGATGAATTAAATGCTGCGATTTCTGCTGTCACTGCAACTGGTGTTCCTGTTGAATCTACCTTTGCAGGGTTACGACAAGTCATTGCTTCGATACAAAAGCCCACTGGTGAAGCATCTAAGGTTGCTCAAAAGCTTGGAATAGATTTCAGTGCGGCTGCTTTACAATCAAAAGGTTTGGGTGGGGTTTTAGAAGAAATAATTGCAAAAGGTGGAGCAAGTGCAGATAACCTTTCAAAATTATTTGGCAGTGTTGAAGCACTTACAGCTATTCAACCATTATTAAATGATGAATTAGTAAAATTTAATCAAGCTCTTGATAATCAGGCAAACGCACAGGGTAGGGCTGCCAGAGACGCATTTAAAGCAACAAACACAATACAGGGACAACTTAAAAGATTATCAAGTGCTTTTACAAACTTGGTTGCTGATGGTTCAGAGTTTGGGATTGTAATTAGAGAAACTTTAAAAATTACTGCTGTTACTGTTGAGGCTTTAGGTCTTGCTGTAAAAGCTACTTTTGCACCTTTTAGAGCTTTGTTTGCATTTATTGGAGAGATTAGTAATGCAGTTATAGGAGAATTTGGTGGAGAGGCTATTGATATTGTTATAGGTTTTGAAAAAGCTTGGATTTTTGTCAAAAACGCAATTAATGAAAATATAAAAAGAATTACAGAACTTGGCAGAAAAGCTGGACAAGTCGTGGGCAAAATTGTTAGAGCAATATTTGATGCCTTTAATAAAATTAAAAATTTTGTAGAAAACAACCCTGTTCTGAAGTTTTTATTAGGGCAGATCCAAAAGATTATGCCAAAAATAGATATTCAAGTTGAGGGTGATGATTTAAAAGATTTGAAAAAAGATATTGATGAAGCGACAGATGGTGCTAATAAATTAAGTGATGCTTTTAAAAAAGTAGGGGATAATATCGCAACTGGTGTTTCTGATGCTTTGACTGATGCAATTATGCAGACTAGATCACTAGCAGACGCAGCTAAAAGCTTGCTTCAGAGCGTTGCTAGACAATTATTGCAGCTTGGTATTAACACATTTTTATTTAGTGCTTTTGGTGGTTCATCTGGTTTATTTAAAAATTTACCTACATTTGCTTCTGGTGGAAGGCCAAAAGTGGGTCAGCCCTCAATAGTTGGAGAAAAAGGTGCAGAATTATTTGTGCCTTCAAGGGCTGGGACAATTATTCCAAATGACCAGCTAGGAGGCGGTGGTCTAACAAATAATATTGTGGTTAACGTTGATGTAAGTGGAGGTGTTGATGTACAAGGAGGAGAGGAAGAAGGGAGAGAACTTGGAAGGCTTATTGCGGTGGCTGTACAATCTGAAATAATACAACAAAAAAGAGCAGGGGGATTATTAGCATAATGGCAACTTTTCCAGACATCAAGCCTTCATACGGGTCAAGAAAAACTAATGCACCAGATTTTAGACTTGTAAAATTTGCAGATGGATATGAACACAGAATAGTTTTTGGTCTACCAGATAATCAAAATCCAAAAGTTTTTAATTTTACATGGAATGTCAGTGAAACGGATTCAGACACTATTGAAACATTTTTAGACGCTAGAGGAGCAACGGAAAGTTTTGATTACACACCAGCAGGGGAAAGTTCTGCTAAAAAATTTGTATGTGAAAGCTGGACTAAAACAATTCCTTATTTAAACAGAGCTACCATTAATGCAACTTTTAGGGAAGTTTTTGAACCATGAGTACAGCACCCATAATTTCTGATTTACAAAAAACTAATCCATCAGCAATTATTGAAATGTTTTCTTTAACTACAGTTGCAAGCTTACATGGATCAACGGCAACTTACAGATTTCACAATGGTACAAATGGAACAGGTAATGGAGATATTATTTGGCAAGGTAATACTTATGTAAGAATGCCTATCACAGCAGAGGGGTTTGCTTATCAACGTGGGCAGATCCCTAGACCAACACTTACTGTTAGCAATGCGTTAGGGACTATTACAGCAATACTTCTAAATGTTAACTCAGTCACTACTGGAAATGATTTAACAGGAGCTACAGTTACAAGGATAAGAACTTTAGCAAGGTTTATTGATAGTATAAATTTTATTGGCAATACTAATCCATTTGGTACACCAGACCCTTCAGCAGAATTTCCTCAAGAAATATATAAGATAGATAGAAAAGCTACAGAAACTAGAGATATTGTTCAATTTGAACTTGCCGCACCTTTTGATTTAGCTGGTGTGAGAAGTCCAAAAAGAATTTGCACTAGGGATAATTTTCCGAGTATTGGAACTTTTATTGCATGAACTGGAAAGACGCTGCTCTTGCTCATGCGAAAGACCAAGATCCAAAAGAGTCGTGCGGTCTTTTACTAAATATAAAAGGCAAAGAGAGATATTTTCCTTGTAGAAATTTATCAATGACAGCTTATCAATGTTTTATTATTGATCCAGAAGATTATATAAAGGCAGATAATACAGGAGATATTATTGCTGTAGTACATAGTCACCCTGTAACGCCACCAGTTGCAAGTCAATCCGATAAAGTTGCCTGTGAGCAAAGTGGTCTTGTATGGCACATAGTAAACCCTAAAACAGAGTCATGGGGTTATCTTGAGCCAACAGGTTATAAAGCACCCATACTTGGCAGAGAATGGGCTTGGGGAGTCACAGATTGCTATACCTTAGTCCGAGACTGGTATAAAGAGAAATTAAATATAGATTTGATTGACTGGCATAGACCTACAACTTTAGAAGAGTTTAATAAAAATCCTATGTTTGAAAAATGTGCAGAAGAAACAGGTTTTAGAGAACTTAATCCTGATGAAAAGCTTATAAATGGAGATTTACTATTTATGTCAATTTTGTCCAATAATTTAAATCATGTCGGAATTTTTGTAGATGGTGATGTTTTACATCATTTAACAGATAGACTT
>NZMJ01000128.1 GCA_002692855.1 Maricaulis sp. | reverse complement strand
GAGCGGCCTTTCCAAGAAGAACAGGTGGTATAGGGCCGGGTTTAGGTTCTGGTAAAAAGGACGATGTACCTGCTATGTTAATGGATGGTGAATTTGTTATGACAAGAAAAGCTGTTAAGAATGCAGGTAATGGTAGTTTAAACAAAGGCATAAAGAATATGTACTCTTTGATGCGTAATCTTGAAGCAAGGAGAGCGTAATGGCAGAAACAATAATACAAAGAGAGGCCCCTGATATAGAAGCCATGAAGCTTGCATTAATGCAGGCCGGTATTGATCTTACAAAAGAAGGCATGACACTGCCACAACAGCAAATAGCTGATATGTCTGGCTTACAGAAACTTGCTACTCAGTATGCGGGTCAAGGTATTGGTTCTTATATGCCTTTCTTACAAGGAGCAAGTGATTTGTATGGAAGTGCTGCCAATTTGTATGATCAGTCAACAGCCAAGTTTGATCCTACTTCCTATCAACAGTTTATGGATCCTTATACTGAAGAGGTTATAAAACAACAATATGCAGACATAAACAGATTAGGTAACCAACAACAACAGGATTTAGCAGATGCGGCTATACAGGCAGGAGCCTTTGGCGGAGGTAGACAGGCGATTGGTTCTGCTGAGATAGGACGTAATGTATTAGACCAACAAGCAAGAACAGGTTCTGCATTACGTTCTCAAGGGTTTCAACAGGCTATGGGTAGCGCCCTGTCTGATTTTCAAAATAGAATGGGTAGAATTGGTTCTGCGGCAGGTGGTATAGGTTCTACAGCAGGCGGTTTAGCTAGTTTGGGGGCCTCTATTCCTTCACTTAAACAGCAGGAACTAGGCTTTTTGTTTGATATGGGTGCAAGACAACAGGCACAACAACAGGCAGGTCTTGATGCTTTATATCAAAATAGGTTAAGACAACAAATGGAGCCTTATCAAAGGCTTGGTTTTTTATCTGACATATTTCAAGGTGCACCTTCGTCACAAATGCAGTTTACCACAGGCACTGCACCAGGATCTGGTGTTTCTCCCTTTCAACAATACCTTGGGTATGGTATAGGTGGGTTAAGTGCATTATCGGGTGCTAATAAATTAGGATTGTTTGGATGAGTGTTCTAAGAAGACAAATGTTTCAAAAGGGTGCTCAACAAGTTATGGGTGAGATTAATCAAGGCATTGATAATTCTCAAAACTTTGAACAAATGATTAACGCAACACGCGGTGATACAGCTCCGATAGAAGATCGCTATCGTGAATTAGCTACAATTGTAGGACCAGAAGACGCAATGCAGACACCAGAATCTGTATTAACGCTCGCCCAACCTGTCATAGAAAATGCTTTGGTTGACGAAGGTATAGGTGGTTTGGCGCAAGAACAAATGTCAGAAGCTGTAACACCTGAAATGACAGGTGGTATTATGGAAATGACCCAGCCTGTGCAACAATTACAAGATGGGGGGCCTGTAGGACTAAGTCCTGTAGAATATGAACCGGGTGGGCCTGTTTCTTTATCAGACTATTATCAGAAAAATTTACCCCTGATACAAGAGATTTTAGGATCAGAGGATATTAAAAAACAAGCGCAAGGCCAAGCTTTACTAGATATAGCACAAAGAGCTTTTCTATTTGGTAGCGGTGTAAATCCTGCTACAGGTCAACCTTATGGTGCTGATGAAACAGAAGCACAAAAAGTTGCAGGCTTTTTGGCTTCAGCAACTACACCTATTGGCGAACAATTAGCAGCTTATAATAAAGCAAAACAGGCGGAGAAAGCTAAAGCCCTTGATATGGCTATAGCTCAAAAGACCGCGGCTGACGAAGCAGCAAGCAAAACAATTAGTGTAGCCGCAGGTACTTCTGTAATTAGACCAGATGGCACCGTGCTTTTTACGGCTAAATTTAAACCTGAAAAACCTGACTTATACAATATAAGAGGAGCAGACGGAAACGTACTTAAAACATTTGCCATATCTACTCCAAAAGATGCACAAGAACTTAATAACTTTGTTACAAATAATCCAGGCAGTTATCCAGAGTCAATACCATCGGGTCTACAACCTACTTCACAACAACAAGCCGCTAAAATGTTAGAAAACGCTGGATATGATCCAAAAAAAGCAGCACTTTTAGCAGTTGTTGGTGTTACGGAAACAATGAAAAATGAAGAAAAAATAAAATTAATAATGGAAAATTTAGGCATATCAAAAGAAGAAGCTGCTAAAATTGTATTGTTGCCACAACCTTCTGCATTAGCTGAAAAAGTTGCTATTCTTGAAAAAGGCGGATTTTCAAAACGAGACGCGGCTACCCTTGCTTCGGTTGGTTGGGAACCGGGCATGGAAAAACAAAAAGCTGTAGACGCTTTAGTAGCAGCAGGTGTTGATCCACAAGAGGCAGCAAAATCTGTTTATGGTTTTACACAACCTGACTATGTATTAAAAATGCAAACATTAATTGATAATAATGTTCCTAAGAAAGATGCTGCTATTATTGCAATTACGGGGTCAACAACAGCTTTAGATAATGACAAAAAAATTCAAATGTTAGTGGAAAGTGGTGTAGATAAAGCTACAGCAACAAAAGCAGTTCTAGGCTTTCAACAATCTGATCTTGCAGAAAAGATTGAATTACTTAAATCTGCGGGTTATGATGAGCCTAAAGCAATTGTTATGTCTATCTTTGGCATTACAGAAGACATGAACAATAGTGATAAGATTGATCGTTTAATAAAAGATGGAAATAAAACTGTTGAAGAAGCAACACAAATTGTTCTTGGAGGTCTACCTGATAAACGATATATTAAAAATGCATACGGTCAAGTTTGGGAAATTACAGATGGTCAAATAACTCAAACATATGGTGACAAACAACCAAATGTACAAATATTTGATAATGTTCTTTTAGATTTAAATCAATTAAGTCCAGACGGTGCTCCAAAAATTTTAATGACAGCAAAGTTTGATCAGGTAAGAGAATATAAAGGTGCAATCATTAGAATTAAAGAAAATGATACAGGCCAGTTAGATGTTACTAATGTATATGGCGACTTTGATAGACCTCTTACTACAATTGGTAGAACTATTCTTGATCTTAATCCTAATGAAAATGGAGTTATTGAACCTAAAATTATTTACAGTGATGAAGCTGAGGATATTAGAAATGTCAATGGCAGTGTTATTAAAATTACGGATGATGGTTTTGAAACCATATACACTGCACCTGATGTAAGAAATGTTAACGGACAACTTGTAAAAGTAACTACTGCTCTAGATGGTAAAACGACTGCTCAACCTATTTTTGGATCAGTTGCAGGAGATGGTAAAAACTGGTTTTTACCTGATACAAATACTTTTGTTATTTCTTATGACGGAGGGCAAAGTTATAGAACTCAAGAGGGTGTTGTTACAATGCCTGCTAATGCAATTAAAGTTGATTCTACAGTTGCTTTTAAATCTGCTAAATCCGTGCAAAGAAAAGCACAAGCTCAAGCAGAATTATCACAAACTTTTCCAGATGGAACTTTTAGTCCATCTGTATTTTACTCTGTTCAAAATGATCCTGGTGTAAGTCCAGCACCTGTTTTTAAAAGTGATTTAAATCAGGTAACTGGTGCCCAAACCGTACAAATTTCAGGACAAGACTTAAAATTAAAAGCTGCGGGTATATCAGGATCAGAGGTTCAAAATGTTCTTAGACAAGCATGGGCAGATCCTATGTGGGCCGCAGATAAAGGCATTGGTTTTCAAGCTACTTGGTGGGCTACTTTTGATAAATATGTAACAGGTTCTTTAGGCCTTGGTATGGCAGCTCCCGAAGTTTCAAAAGCTCAACAAGTTTTACGTTCTATTATAGTATTAGGAAGAGCTGCTTTCGTAAACAATCCACGTTTTCCAGTTTATGAAATGGCACAAGCCAGAGAACTTTTTGCTGATCCAGATGAATGGTTTGGAAGTTCTGACTCAGCTCAATCAAAATTAAAACTTTTAAAATCTTTAGCTGTACAAAGATTACAGAATAATTTAAGAGCATTAGCAGGAGGTCAGTTTTCAGATACTGATCAAGAAGCTATGGTTACACAAAATGTAGAAATTAAAAATCTATTATATTTATTACAAACAGTTCCGATAGGCCAACCAACTATAGTTAGTTCGGCAGGAAAAAGTTTTGCAGTGGAAGATTAATGGCAGAAGAATTTAAATTTGATAGTAAATTAGATGATGTTGGTGAGATTATTTATGATACAATCAAGCCTTTAACAGTTACTGCTGATGATCAAAATTTAATGAGAGTTGAAGCCAATGATGTTGGCATGACAGAAAACTCTTATGCAGCACAAGCTCTTATAGACGCTTTATATCTTCAACCGGGCTATAAAGATCATTTTGCAGTGGGTGATAAGTACCCAAATAATAGTAGAGAAGCTTATGATAACATAAAATTTAAAAATGCTAATTATGTTAAAAACAGACCCGATATTTTTGGTAAAGGGGATTATATTTCAGACAAAGACATAATAAGTCAATTTAGTAATTTACAAACTGAAAGAACTTTTATTGAACCTTTTGCAAGAGAATTATTTAAACAAACAGGTGCTGTAACTTCCGCAGTTGTAGGAACAGCTACTTCGTACCCTGTTATATCACCTTTATTTGTAAATGCACCTTATTTAGCCTTACCTACTTTACTTGGAGTTGGCATAGGTAGTTATGCGTTAGGATATAAAGCTTCTGATTTATTTTTAGATACGGTTGCAGGAGATGATCCCGTTGTTTTACCATCAGAAACATGGAAAAAAGCTGCTGGTGAAACTTTTGGATCTTTACCTTTTGTAGTAATACCATATGCCTTGCCTAAAAAAATTAATTTTATGGCTAATTCAATATTAAAAAATTTGTATAGAGAAGTTGAATTAGCAAAGCCCACCGTGGCTACCGAATCACTGGCAAACTATTATGGTTTAATCGAAAAATATAAAATTAAACCTCTTAATAAAGATATATGGGGAACAGCAGCTGGTGGTAAACTTGACAATACAGCTGGGTATGGTGGCGGTTCAGCGGGTCTTTTAATAAATAAATACGCTGAAGATTTTGTACAAGGTATTTCTGACGCATACAAAAAATATCCAACGACAATGTTAGCTGCTGAAGGTATATCTGTGGCTGGTGGAGCACTTGGTTCAGCAGGTTCTGAAAAACTTTTTCCAGGCAATGTTCCTATGAATATTGGAGCTGAAATAACGGGCTCTTTAACTTTAGAAGCATCATTAACCAGAATGATACCTGCTTTAAGACAAGTAACTTCTATGGGTGTTGAGTCAGCTAAAACTTTAATTAGTGATGCTAAAAATATAGATAAACGAAGATTAAAAGCTGTTAAAAGAATTTTTGAAATTTTAGAAGCAGAAGGCGAAGATGTTAATAGTATTATTAAAGCCTTAGAGTCTAATGAAATTAAAAGCTTAATTGAAGAAGCAAGAATAGCTGCTCTTGCAAGAGGTGATAAAGAAGCCGCTGCTGAGTTAGAAGGTTTTGAACCAACTGTTGTTAATTTAGTAGAAAGCCCTGCTTTAACAGGTATTTTCCATAATATTAATACAAAAAGTTCTAAAAATTTAACTAAAATTCAATCTGATCAACAAGAGGTTGCAATTGATGGTGTTAGATCTTTAATAACCGCATTTAAATTATCAGGTAATCCAGAATTATATAAGATTGCAATGAGGGAAGAGTCCGCTTTGTTATTTAATTTGTTGAGAGAAGATCTACAATCAAGTGTTCTTAATGCAATTAAAGCACATGATAAAGTTAGAGGTAAAGGCGAAAGCGATTATATAAAACTTGGTGATGATTTAGAAAGAATTATTTTACAATTTGTAGATGATACAAATACAGTTGAAAACAAATTATATGATCTTGTAGAACAATTTAAATTTGCACAAGATACTGAATTTAAATATTTTAAAGGTGGTAAACAAGTTGTTTCAAAAGTAGACGGAGTTAATGTTCCAAATTTTATAAGAGTTTGGAATAATTTAACAAAAGACGCTACCCCCGGCACATTAGCTGATTTCAATACTTTTGGTGGTAATGTTTCTCAAGACATGAAACTTTTTATGAAGTATTATTTTCCTGATGCTGATGAAATAATTGATGGTGAAAATGTTCCTGCAAGTTTAGCAAAAGCAATAAATCAATTTGACGATCTTAATACAGAAATAAATAAAGACGTATTTAACAATGTTTTAAGAGCTGTAAATTTAAATGCAAAACCAACAAAAAAAGTAATTGAAGGTTTAAAAAAAGATTTAGCTGATAATAAAAAACAATTTAATGATTTTAAAAAACAATTTAAAAATGTTACTCAAGTAGAAAAATTAATTCTTAACGGAATAGATCTTCAACAAAGACTTGGTTTAAATAAAGATAAAACACTTAAAATTTTAAATGTTGATACTTTAAGTAAAGCAAATGTTGCTCCGGAAGACAGGGGATTTATACAATATTTCCTTGATTTACCTGTATCTACTCAAAGAAAAATTGCTTCAGTAAATTTAAAAGATTTAAATAATATTGAAAAAAATAAATTAATAGCCGAAATTGTTGAAGAATACGGTAAATTAAATAGTAAAAATATTGGCACAACAATTTTACCAACCACAGATGAAGCTGAACCATTAGCTGAATTTTTTAGGGTAAAATCTAAAATAGAACAAACTGGAGTAAATATTGATCCTAATTTACCACCATTACCTGTTCAATATTTAAATTTTTTACCAGATAATCAACAAATAAAAAATAGATTAAGTAAAGTTAACAAAGACTCAAGCGAATTAGAAAAAGCAGAATTAGTTTCTTTTATAATTGATGAGCATTTAGCTTTTAAAGGTAGTAAAGGCCTTACAGCTATACAGAAAAAAAGGTTGAAAGAAGCACAAAAGTTAGCTAATGCAAAAGTTAAAAAGTTAAAAGAAGAATTTAGAAATAAGGAAGCTACTTCTTCAGGAGTTAAAACAGATTCAACAACAATTGAATTTACTACAGATACCTTAAAGCAATTAAGAACAACCATAAGAAATGCTAAGAATGCAGCAGAAGCTGCTCCAAACGGAGCTACAGCTAGAGGTTGGTTAAGTCAACTTTCCGAAGCCATAATGGAAGATTATTTAAGTGTTCCCGGCGGTAATGCTAATTTTGATACTGCTAGAAATTTTTCTTTTGTTAAAAATGAAATTTTAGGCAGAACTATTATTGGTGATTTATTAGAAATGAACAGAAAAGGAGCTGTTAAATATGACTCCAGTGTATGGGTAAGAAAAATTTTAGCCGGTGGCAAAGATGCAGTTACATTAAGATTAAATCAAATAAGTACAATTGGACAATTATATAAAAAAGAAAATGAAGGTATTGTAATACAAAGTAGAAAAGGTAATGATTTTAAATACTCAGCTTTTGAATTATTAAGTGATGATGAAGTTAAAAAGTTTGATCAAACAAACGACAGTTTGCAAAGCACATTGGATCAAATTGCAAGAAATATTTTATATAAAAATTTTGATACTAAAAATTTAAACCAAATAAAAGAAAAATTAGATAATCCTGATTTAAAGATAACGGAAGAAATACCTATTCCAAAATCTATATCATTAGAAGATTTGCAAAAATGGAAAAATGATAATGAAGGAGTTTTAAAATTATTTAAATTATTTTCAGATGATTTAAATGAAGTTGAAACTGCAAATAATTTATTAACTTCTGTTATACAAAAAGGTTCTGCTCATAACAAAAGAATATTAGCTGATACCTTTATGAAAAATTTGTTAGATACAGAAAGTTTACATCATGCTTTTAACGCAGTTTTAAGAACATCAAAAACACCTACAGATGATTTTGAAAATATCTTTAAATTAATAGATGATCTAACTGATGAAAAAATTATAAACAGCCTTAAAAAAGCTGGTTATGATGCTAACGCAATTGATCAAATCAAAAATAGTCCTGATGGGTTAAAAGGTCATGTCAATGATGGTGTAAAGGGTGCAATTTTAGAATGGGCCATGACTAGCTCAGGTGGTGTCGGTTCTTATAATGCAATACCCATGTTAAAATTATTATATGAACCAATTCCTAACATGGCTAAACCAGGAACTACTTCTTTATTAATATCGCCTGCGGGAATTAATTTAACAGCTGCTACGTCACAGGGACAAAAACTTTTATTAGACAGTGCCAGAGTAGAAAAATTAGGTGGCCCTACATTAATGGGTATAATGGTGAAACAAGGCTTTATAAAATCTGGAGAGTCTAGAAGATTAAAAGAATTGTTAGAAAGATTAGAAGTTTTAGAAAGAGCAAAAGCCACTAATACATTGACAGCTGAATTGATTGAAGAGCAAGGTGAATTTACTTCCGTAATGTTGAGTATGTTAGGTTCCACAGCTGCTCGAAAAGTTCAAGAAGTAGTTTTTGGTGGCGGGGGGCAAGAAAGTTTAATCATTGCAGGCGCAGGAGCAAGAGCGGCTAAAAGAGTTGCATCAAGACTTCCAAAAACTTTTCAACTCGACATAATGACTGAAATTATGGAAAATCCTGTTTTATTTGCAACTTTATTAAGAAAAGTACAAAATGAAAATCAAGCTGTAGGTGCAGCTAATGCTATCGAGAAAATTATGTTAAATGCAGGAATAATACCTGTAAGACCACTTCCATGGATAATAAGAGAAAGTTTTGTAGAAGGAGACAAACCTTCTGCGGTTCAAGTTGCTCCGGAAGATGGAGGAGTTGATGAAGATAATGTTACTCAAGAAGATAAAGTTTCTTTTATTCAACCTCTACCGGCCGCACCTCAAGGACCACCACCAGAAGTTGTTAGTCCTTCGTTAGCAGCTGCTTCACCTATAAAGCCAATTACAGGTCAAGGAACAAATCAAAACCAAAGAGCACGACTGGCCGCAGCTTTTCCTTTTGATATAACATCTGATATTGAACGCATGAAACAGGCAGGCATTAGATCATTAATGGGGTAATTATGGAAAAAAACTTTGATAAATGTTTAGAAATGTTGCTCGTACACGAAGGTGGTTGGAGTAAACATAGTAAAGATCCTGGGGGCAGCACAATGAAAGGTGTGACTAAAAAAGTATATGAAGAATACTTAGGTCGCGAATGCACAGATGATGAACTTAGAAATATAAAAGATGAAGAAGTTGCAGAGATATACAGAAAGCGTTACTGGGATAAGATTAAAGGTGATGATTTACCAGATGGTGTAGATTGGTCAGTCTTTGACTGGGCCGTGAACAGCGGGCCAGCACGGGCAGCCACAGCTTTACAAAGATGTGTGGGCGCAACAGTTGACGGGGTCATCGGACCAAAGACCGTGGGACATGTTACTGACATACCAGCGGAAAAAACTATTGAGTTCCTTGCTATGGAACGTGAAAAGTTCTATCGTTCACTTAATACCTTTGATACTTTTGGCAAAGGTTGGTTAAGACGCAACGAAGAAACCAGAGAGAAGGCAGTTGAAATGGCGTTT
>NZMJ01000127.1 GCA_002692855.1 Maricaulis sp. | reverse complement strand
TGCGGCGCGACAGGTTGTCGACGACCACGATTTCATGACCGAGATTGGAGAGGTGAAGGGCGGTCGGCCATCCACAGAAGCCGTCGCCGCCAAGAACAAGAACTTTCATCACGCAGGGTCCGTCATATCATTTGATAGCAGTGGAGGGCGGTTCTGACAGTCCGCTCCGTGCGTGACAAGCCCGTGGCGCGGTTTCACGGTCTCGACACGCGCGCTCGCCAAGGCTAGCGAAGTGCCATGACGAATTCAGCTTCTGCCACACCGCTCGCCCCATTCAACGACGCTTACGTCCTGAAACCGCAACGGTTTCATGATGACCGGGGCTGGTTCGAGGAAACCTGGTCCGAGGCCCGTTTCGCGGCCCAGACCGGCGTCGAGGCCGGCTTCGTGCAGGACAATGCGTCACGGTCGCTGATGCGCGGCGTTGTGCGCGGTCTTCACTATCAACGTCCACCGTTTGCTCAGGGCAAGCTGGTGCGGTGCAGCTCCGGTGCGCTGTTTGACGCGATTGTCGACATCCGCAAGGGCTCGCCCACCTATGGCCGGTCGGCCAGCGTCACGCTGTCGATGGAGAACGGGCTGCAGCTCTGGGTGCCGCGCGGCTTTGCCCACGGCTTCTGCGCGCTCGAGGCGGGCACCCAGATTGCCTACAAGGTTGACGCGCCCTACTCGCCCGAATGCGATGCCGGAATTCTCTGGAATGACCCGGCGCTCGGCATCGACTGGCCGATCCGTGCGGACGAAGCCCTGCTGGCCCCGAAGGATATCGCGCATCCGGCGCTGGCCGATGCCCCCGTCGATTTTGAATGGACCGCGCCATGAAAATCCTCGTCATCGGCATCAAGGGTCAGCTGGCCCGCGCATTGATCGCGCGCCGGAACCGGCCCGGGATCGAGATGGTTGCGGCCGGCCGCCCGCAGGTCGATTTCGAACGGCCTACTGCCCTGGGCGACCTGGTCGGCGGAACGCGCCCCGACCTGGTCATCAATGCGGCCGCCTTTACCGCTGTTGACCGCGCCGAGGACGAGGTCGAGGCCGCAAGGGCGGTCAATGCGACCGGCCCGGCGGCACTGGCACGGGCCGCTGCAGCCGGCGGCATCCCCTTCATCCACGTCTCGACCGACTATGTGTTCGATGGCGCGAAGGGGTCGCTCTACGACGAAACGGACCCGGTCAGCCCGGTCAATGTCTACGGCCGCACCAAGGCGGAAGGCGAAGCCGCCGTCCTCGCTGCCCATCCCGGCGCGCTGGTCGCTCGTACCTCCTGGGTCTATGCGCCCGAGGGCGTCAATTTCGTGCGGACGATGTTGAAACTCGGCGCCGAACGCGACCGCCTGCGCGTTGTCGCCGACCAGCAGGGCCGCCCCACCGAAGCCGGCGCACTGGCGGATGCCCTGCTGGAACTGGGCCAGGCCCTGCGCTCCGGTGCCCCCGGCGGGCTGCTCCACGTCGCGGCAGAAGGCGACACCAGCTGGCACGGTTTCGCGACCGAGATCCTGCGCGGCGCAGGCCTGTCCACGCCGGTCGATCCGATCGCGACCTCCGACTTCCCGACACGCGCCCCGCGCCCCTCCGACACCCGCCTGGACCTGAGCCGGGCACGCAGTGAATACGGCATCGTGCTGCCCGACTGGCATGAGTCGCTGGAGCGCTGCCTCGCGGCCATGGGGACCGGTGGACGGCGCGCCGGTTAGCGGGTAAACGCCACCGCAAACGAGATCCTGACGATAGGGAGTTTGATCATGGCCGTTCGCATCGCGATTACGGGGTTTGGCCGCATCGGCCGTCTGGCATTGCGGGCCGTCTATGAGGAACAGCGTTCGGGCGACGTCGAAGTCGTCGCGATCAACGACAGCTCGACGCCGGAAACCAATGCGCACCTCCTGAAGTATGACAGCGTGCATGGCCGCTTCCCCGGCGACATCACGGTCGGCGACGACTGGATCGATTGCGGCTTCGGCAAGATCCAGAAAGTCTCCAACCGCGACCCTGCCCAGCTGCCCTGGGGTGATCTGGGCGTCGACCTGGTGCTGGAATGCACTGGCAAGTTCAACTCCAAGGCCGAAGCGATGGCGCATATCGAGAAATCGGGCGCCAAGCGCGTCCTGTGCTCCGCGCCCGCCAAGAACGCCGACAAGACCATCGTCTACGGCGTCAACCACGACACGCTGACCGCCGACGATATCGTCGTGTCGAACGCGTCCTGCACCACCAATGGCCTCGCCCCTGTTGCCAAGGTCGTGAACGATGCCGTCGGTATCGAGCGCGGCCATGTCACCACGATCCACGCCTATACGGGCGACCAGCCGACGCTGGACCGCAATCACAAGGATTTGCATCGCGCCCGCGCGGCCGCGATGTCGATGATCCCGACCACGACCGGCGCGGCCAAGGCGGTCGGTGACGTCCTGCCCGAACTGAAGGGCAAGCTCGACGGTGCCGCCGTGCGTGTGCCGACACCGAATGTGTCGCTGATCGACATGGTGGTCTCCACCGCCCGGGAGACCAGCGCCGAGGAAATCAATGCCGCCATCCGCGCCGCGGCCGACGGCCCGATGAAGGGCATTCTGGGGTATGACTCCATCCCGCTCGTCTCGATCGACTACAACCACGATCCGCGCTCCTCGATCTGCGCGATCGACAAGACGAACGTGATCGGCGGACGTCTGGCACGCGTGATGACGTGGTATGACAATGAGTGGGGCTTTGCCTGCCGGATGATCGACACGGCGGCGGCGATGGGACGTTTGATCTAGCCCGCACTTCCGGGATTGGGCGCCGAGACGTAAACTCGACCAGCATCAGGACAAGCGACATGGCCGTTACCGGAAAGCTCCGCCGCATCGAAGACGCCAGCGTTGAGGGCAAGCGCGTCCTGGTTCGCGTCGACTTCAATGTGCCGATGCGCGCCGGTCAGGTGACCGACACCACGCGCCTGTCCTCCGCCCTGCCGACCATCGAGTATCTCAAGCGCAAGAAGGCGAAGGTCATCCTGCTCGCCCATTTCGGACGCCCGGAAGGCAAGGTCGTTGCCGAGGAAAGCCTGAAACCGGTCGCCGATGCGCTCGCCGAACTGATGAGCGCGCCGGTCGCCTTCTGCAATGACTGCACCGGCGAGGACGCCGAGCGCGCCATCTCCGCGCTGGAGCCGGGTCATGTCCTGCTCCTGGAGAATACCCGCTTCCACAAGGGCGAGGAACGCCGCCCGGACGGTGGCAAGACGGGCGACCCGGCTTTCGCCCGGGCGCTGGCCGCCCTCGGGGACATCTACGTCAACGACGCCTTTTCCGCGGCCCATCGGGCCCATGCCTCGACCGCCGGCGTCGCCGAATACCTGCCCGCTTACGCCGGACTGGCGATGGAGCGGGAGATCGACCACCTGGTGCAGGCGCTGGAAGATCCCAAACGCCCGGTCATGGCGGTCGTGGGCGGCGCCAAGGTGTCGTCGAAGATCGAATTGCTCGCCAACCTGGTGAAGAAGGTCGACCGCCTCTTCATCGGCGGCGCGATGGCCAACACCTTCCTCAGCGCGCAGGGGCACGACGTCGGCGCAAGCCTGTACGAGCCCGATTTCGCCGAGACCGCGCTGGACATCCTGCGCGAGGCCGAACTCGCCAATTGCCAGGTCATCCTGCCGACCGACCTCGTGATCGCGCGTGAGTTCAAGGAAAATGCCGACAGCCGCACGGTCGCCATCGATGCCGTACCTGCGGGCTGGATGATCCTTGATTGCGGACCGGAAACGGTCGATGCGCTCGCCGATGCCGTCGATGGATCGCGGACGCTGATCTGGAACGGTCCGCTGGGCGCATTCGAGACGCCGCCCTTCGACACCGCCACGGTCGAGGCCGCACGCTATGTCGCCAAGCGGGTCAAGGAAAACGGCCTCGTCGCGGTCGCGGGCGGCGGCGATACGGTCGCTGCGCTCAACCTTGCGGGCGTCGCGCGTGATTTCACCTTCATCTCGACAGCCGGAGGCGCCTTCCTCGAATGGATGGAAGGCAAGACCTTGCCGGGCGTCGAGGTGCTTTACGAAACGAAATAGTGCGGTCAAAAACACCGCTTACCACTCCGGGGGACATTATGGATATCGATCAGCTGAACGAAATCGCGCTGGGCATGGTCGCCCCGGGCAAGGGCATTCTCGCCGCCGATGAATCGACCGGGACGATCGGAAAGCGGTTCGAGACCATTGGCCTGGGATCGACCGCCGACACGCGCCGCGACTGGCGCGAGATGCTGTTCCGCACCGAGCCCGCCATGAGCGAGCACATTTCCGGCGTCATCCTCTATGACGAGACGATCCGCCAGAATTCCGAGGACGGCACCTCGCTGGTCCAGCTGATCCAGAATGCCGGCTCCATTCCGGGCATCAAGGTCGACACCGGCGCGAAGGATCTCGCCGGATCGCCGGGCGAGAAGATCACCGAGGGGCTCGATGGCCTGCGCGATCGCCTGAAGGAGTATCACGAACTCGGCGCCCGCTTTGCCAAGTGGCGCGCCGTGATCGACATCGGCCGCGGCGGCGACGACGCCATGCCGTCGCAATACTGCATTAATGTGAACATGCACGCGCTCGCCCGCTACGCGGCGCTGTGCCAGGAGAACGGCATCGTCCCGATCGTCGAGCCCGAAGTCCTGATGGATGGCGACCACACCATCGAGCGTTGCTACGAAGTCACCGAATACGCGCTCAAGCGCCTCTACGAGGAGCTGTTCGCGCAAGGCGTCATGCTCGAAGGCACCATCCTGAAGCCGAACATGATCGTGGCTGGCAAGGCTTGCCCCGATCAGGCCGGGGTCGAGGAAGTCGCCGACATGACCATGCAGTGCCTGGGCAATTGCGTCCCGGCCGCAGTCCCCGGCATCGCCTTCCTGTCAGGCGGGCAGTCGGACGAGGATGCCACCGCGCACCTCAACGCCATGAACGCCGAATATGACGCGCCCTGGCCGCTGACCTTCTCCTATGGCCGCGCACTTCAGGCAGCACCGCTGAAGGCCTGGGGCAAGACCGGCGACGTGAAGTCCGGACAGGCCGCCTTCAACCACCGCGCCCGCATGAACGGCCTCGCCGCTCTGGGCCAGTGGTCACCGGACCTGGAAAAGGGCGCTTAAGCCGCAATCTTCTTTTTCTCCCCCCGCTTGCGGGGGGAGTGCCCCGGATCAGGTCCGGGGCGAGGGGGG
>NZMJ01000126.1 GCA_002692855.1 Maricaulis sp. | reverse complement strand
TACTTGAGGCTGCTATACTAGCAAAGTTACCCAAGTATAAATCCATTTCAGGTATCATTGATACCATCGCTCCTGAATCCATCCATATACTATTACTTACCATTTTTTTCACCTACTTACAAACTTACGGCAAAACGCTTTAGGGTTACGTTTATTTTATATCCGAATATTCTACTCCTTTTATCATTACTTTCGGTTCTTGAACCAAAGACGATGTGTTTAATATTCTCTTCTAGAGAACCTGCACTTCTAAACCATCCTCTCCTGTTCGTTTCTAAGATGTGGCGAACTATCTTATAAAGGTTTTCTATTCTATCACGGCCAAAAGTAGAACCTGATGGGGCAACCCTAGCATTATCATTTGTTCTCCTATCGTCTTGTTTTGTTCTAATACTGATAGACATATTGAAAGTTTCATTACGGACAGACCAATCTCTTGTAGGATATTCTATATTTTGTGAATCCTCCATAACTACAATTAGGTCTTTAGATGGCGTTACACCATCAGCAGTAGTTTCTTTTGCAGAACTAATTCTGACTCTATTACCACCTCTACCGTTAGGTCTTGTTGAATCCATAGAGCGAATATCCATAATCTGTGGTTTAACCCTATGAATGGCGGGTATTTCTGAACCTAATGCCGTAACAGCAGTATTCCAGTATTCATCCAATAGTGTAACTAGAAACGTTGTTTCATCCATTATCTTCTACCTCTCTCTCTAAGAACATCTTCTATTTCTCTTTTGCCTTCTTTTGGAGTAATTTCAGTTTTTCTAGGAACACGCATTCTACCCTTGTAATCCTTTCTATCTCTTGTGCCAAAATTATATGTAAATTTTTCACCTTCTAACATTTCAATGCCAGATGGTCCTCGATTCATATAGCCTGTAATTACGTTTATGATATTTTCAGTAGCGGGAAAATTGTCAATATTGTTAAAAAATGTATCAGATTTCATTTTGTAATATCTGTTAAGTGTATCTATTTCTTCTTCATAATCATCGTCGGGCATAACAACTGATGCGATAATATCCTTCATAGTTAATTCAAAAGCATCTTCTAAACTAACCCAAAGATAATTTAAATAATCTGAATCATCCATTTTTATTCTATTTTGGTTATCTATTGAATAGTAAAATGATGTAAGCAAATCTTCTCTAAAATCTTTAATTTTAAAATTACCCCCATACATAGAGTCTAAATGGTAAATACCTAGTGTTTCGTCTGAATAAAGTTCCTCGATAAATTCTTCAACCTCATCTTTGAATATAATATCAACAACTTCATACCACCAATCGGGAACAAACATACCCGCCTTTGATTTGTAGCCCTCTTCTGTTCTTCTTTTTTCTTCTTCAACTACGGGGTCTACGAATGCTCTTTCAAACATAGGGTCATACAATTCTTTGAAATATTTTCTTGATTTGGGAAGGTTATCTAAATCATCTCTATCAAATAACGCATTTTTCCAATTAGGAATCGGTATAGTGTTATTAACTTGGGAACTTGGTTTTAAATAATCTTCATTAAAATAGGGTTTCATTAAGTTAATATACATTCTTACTAAATTGTTATATTCTTGTTGCGAATCAAGAATTATCCGCATCGTCATAGAATTGGCTAAATTGTTAGGGTCTTCTGGTATGTCTAATTGAAGATAACGATGTCCCATATAATATCTATCTTTTTCCATAAGTTCTAACACTATACTTTTTAAAAGATTATGCATTCTAATCGTAAATTCCTCACTTCTATGCAACATTGCACCATCAACTACAATATAAGGGCGTAGCATTTCAAAACATTTTTTACCAAATTCCGTTTCTTTTGTTCCTGTAAAGTATTCGTGTAAATAATTCAAATAACGACAAAAATTTTCTTGTTCGCCAAGTGAAAAATCAAGTTGAAAACCATCAGTTGCCTCACTTACTAAATCTTCCCCAATATATTCTGAAATCGGTGTAAGGTGTTGCTCAATGCCTTCAAAGGCAGAATGTAATTTTTTATCAACAATAAAATTATAACCGTCTTTATTAAATCCACGTCCACCTAAAGCATAGCGCAATGACCTTCTAAAAATGTCATTAATAATATCATGAATTTCACGTCTTCCCGTTGTTCTAGGTTTTTCTTCTAAGTAATCATATACATAACGAGTATCAGCATCAACAACCCATTTTTTTACTCTACCTAAATTAGCAAAATCATGTGAATGAGCATAATTTTCTTTAATCATTTTTACAAATTTGTCTCTATCCTCTTTATATTTTTTGAAACTTTCAACTCTAGAACGAGGTCTTGGTTCTCCAATAGAACCAATATTTTGTCTAGACATATAATCTTCTATATCTTCCCCTTCATCTGGAAAGATACTTTTTAAAACCGCTTTCCATTTCATTCAAATGCCTCCTTTATTCTTCGGGTAATCGTTGCTACAAATTCTTGTTCTACCACCTGTTCAACAATTTCATCCGCTAATCTTTCACCTAAAAGTTCCTCGCTAATTTCTTCTAATTCTTCATTCTGTCTGATGATTCTTTCCAAATCCATTTCCAACTCATTTCTAACTTCTTCGAGTCGCAAACGCATTTTTTTAATACTAACCATCTTATCGCCTTCTAAGTTCATTGATAAATGCTTCTATGTCTAAACCTGTGTCCATTTCCAATCTCTCTTCAATAGTGTTCATGTTTTGATTAACTTCTTCCTGATTATATTCTTTCATATCGGCTAAATATTCATCTCTAGGTTTTCGGATAAGACGACCATTTACATATCTATAACCTGGATTAGCCGCTTCTAATTCAGCCGCAATTTCTCTTGTGGTCTTTTCATCTTCACCCTTAACGTTTAAATCAATTACTTCTCTTACACTTTCATACTCCAATTCTTCAATTGCTTCATTGATAGCCATAATTATTTCATATTCACTTTCATACTCATCGTCATCATTAGCGACAAATCCAGGCCCATATACCCTCAAATATTCATAATCTTCATCTTCATTTTCAACCATCATAATATGGTAATATTGTCTGTTCTTTTCATTAAATCCGTCAGGCACTACACCAATTCTCAAATGTAGCAGTTTAGGGTTCTTTTCCCTAACCTCATCAATTCTAACTCTTGTAACTGTATCTCTAGTTTCCTTTCTAGTATCAGCACCTCTTAGTGTAGAAAGAACAATTCTAGCCCTGCGCTTAAATGCGCCTACATCGGCAACCCTTAATCTATTACCACTAGAAGTTCTAATCTTCTCTACGCTTTTAATTACACCCCACCAATTTTCTTCATTAGTTTCGTCAGTCTTTAGTTTAAATTCACCTTGCCCTCTTCTGCGTCTTCCACCAAATGCTCTTTTAATTTGACCCAAAATTGTTTTTAGATTTTGCTTATCACCTTTATTAACAACTTTATGTGATACAGTCATAGTATGTGTTTTGGCCTCAGGGTTATCTTCTTCATCTAATTTTTTAACTGTAATTGTTTTATGTTTTCCACCCGTATTTGTTTCTGTAACTACATATCCGTTTTCTCTTAAAAATTCTCTTACCTTTCGCAACCCCTTTTTTTCTTCGGGCATTTTTATTACGTCAAACCAATTCATAGTATCACCAATTATAATTACAAGCCCAATAACCTGCTGTCAATTTATTCTTTTTCTTATCGCAGTTATGCCTTGACTTAAAGTTAGACCTGCGCTTCTTATTCTTATGTTGTAGAAAATCCTTGTAACCTCTTGCACCAAAAGATACAATTTTATACTTACCCTTCTGATGAGCCAATACTCGATACTTTTTCTTACTCCCTTTAGGCGCACGTTTTGGTTTGTTTAGACCTGGAAATTTTTCACCTCGATACATTACCCCGCCCTTTACACGTTTAATTTCAGATTTTTTTTTCTTACCCTTAATGACAGTTTCTTCTTCATCGCAGGAATTACAACCACAGCCACAATCACCTTTTAGTTCAGCCTTTACCGCTTCACTAATAGTTTCTCTTCTATTACGCAGGTAATCATCAGTATCATCTACATCGCCATCATTGTCAATATCTTCGTCTTCTTCCCCAACAGGGTCTAAATTTTTAATAATATTCCACCACATTTTATCACCTTAATAATTTACAATTTCAAAGGGGAGTTTATTTCTAAAGTGTTCCCCTAACATCTCCGCAAGTTCTTCAACCATTCTTTTAACTTCTTCACTCATTTCTGGATTTTCCATCATCACATTTACAACATATTCAATATCCTTTTCCATTTCTGGAGTCAATTTTTTTCTTCCTGATGCCCCTAATCTAAATGTAGGCTTTTCATTTTTAATAATATCTTTCCATATCATGGCGACCCCTTCCTTCTTTTATATGTTTTACAAGCGGCACAAGTAGGTCTACATCTTCTCTTTCTTCCTTTAGATGCATCTGTTCTACCGCAAGGTTTTGGTCCTCCCTTTTGGTTACAAGTTCCACAAGCAATCCAACCTCTTTGAGTTTTACCGCCCTTCTTTTGCTTACCGCCTCTTCTTGAGAACCATCCATGTAATCCCTCATCCTTTTCTCTTTTAAAGTTATCGCCACTTCGCCTTTTCTTTTTACGCCTTCCCTTTTTCTTTTGCCTTTTGGAATGCTTCTTTCGTCGGGCTTTACTTTTCTTGTTTATATCATCAAAGCCAATTACCGCTTCCCATGATTTTAGAATAACCATATCATTAATATATTTTTTAATTTTATTGACTACTTCATTTTTAGTAAATGATTTAATTCTGGCTATACCTTCTCTATCCTTAGCGGTTAAATTAACCATTTCAAATAAATTATCATACGCTTCCAATAAATTATCTGTTTTAGGCGTAATGTAGTCGTTAATTATTCTTCTTTTCAGTTTGGGTTTTGTATTAAATCCATCCATTATTGCTGGTTGTATTTCTAAAACAGCAATACCGAAAGCCATTTCTGCTATTGACATAGCCATCGCATTAAATACTTCATTGGGTATGTCAAATTCTTCATTTACCATGCCAAACATTTGTTTCATAATTATAGCAGTTTTCATATTGGCTGTTACTGCGTCTACCATATCATTTACTTCTCTTTTAATACTTCTAAGTTCGGGAATTTTATATTGACCAAAATGTGTTCCTTCATGTGCCAATGTAGCATATAAATCTTCCAATTGTTCTTCTGTTTCTATTTCAGGCGATGCTTCAAATATTTCTCTATTATGTATTCTATTAACAGAAACGAGAATACCTTTAGCAGTATCTTCATCTATCCCATATCTTTTCATCATCAGGGGTGGAAGGTCAGGATGATTTTTTTCCATATTCTCTAAAAATATTTTATCATTTAATTT
>NZMJ01000125.1 GCA_002692855.1 Maricaulis sp. | reverse complement strand
CTACCGCGCGTATTTTGGCGTCCCGACAGGGGGCGGCTCACTCGCGTTGCGCTAGGAAAAGCATCAACGACGAATGAAAGCCCCCGGAACCACCGGGGGTTTTTTTTATGGCTCAAGGGGAACGGGCATGGACACGAAGAGCATCGACGCACTGCGCGCCGACATTGACGAAACGGACCGCGAAATCCTGCGGCTGGGTGCCCATCGTGCGGCGCTCGGCAGTCAGATCGCGCGGGCGAAGGCCGCAGCCGGTGAACCGGTTCGTGATCCGCTCCGCGAGCGCGCCGTCCTCAAAGCGGCCATTGAAGCGGGCGAAGCCATCGGACTGGATGGTGCGGCGGTCGAGCGCCTCTATCAGACGCTGATCGACCTGTCGCTGAAGGGCCAGCGCGCCGAACTCGACGCCCGTGCCGCCGGAACGGGCGGAGAGGCGAGCGTCGCCTATCTTGGCGGACCGGGGAGCTATTCCCACTTCGCCGCCCAGGCGCACTTTTCCGGCCGCCATGCCGGGGTCGCACCGGTGGTGAAACGCGATTTCGGGTCCATCGTGAAGGCGGTGGAAGAGGGCGAGGCCGACTACGCCTTCCTGCCGATCGAGAATACGACGACCGGCAGTATCAACGAGGTCTATGACCTGCTGCTCGACACGTCGCTGACACTGGTAGGCGAGCATCATTACCGTGTGCGTCACTGTCTGGTCGGGCGGGCGAACAATCCCGATGCGGTCACCACCGTTTACGGCCACCCGCAGGCCCTGGCGCAATGCCGCCGATTCCTTGCGAAGATGCCCGGTGTCACCCAGCGTTTCGCGTCGTCCTCGACCCGCGCGCTGGAACACGCGATGGAGGAAGGCCCGTCCGTCGGTGCAATCGCCGGCGCGGACGCCGCGCGTCTGTTCGGACTCAACGTGATTGCCGAGGAAGCCGTCGCCGACAGCGATGAGAACTACACGCGCTTCGTGGCGCTCGCGCGCGACGCCGTACCGCCGGCCCGCAACCTTCCATGCAAGACCTCCATCGTGTTCGCAACGGCGCATACGCCAGGCGCGCTCGTCGATGTGCTGGCCGCATTCCGGGATGAGGGCGTCAACCTGGCACGACTGGAAAGCCGCCCCGTGCGCGGCGCGCCTTGGGAGGAGATGTTCTTCCTCGACCTCGAAGGTCACCGCGACGATCCCGCCTGCCATCGGGCGCTGGAAGCGATGAACCGGCATGCCGTGCGGCTGCGTGTTCTCGGCTGTTATGGTGCGGACAGGCTCGCGCCGACATCCGTGCTTCACGAGACGGGAACGGCGGGTTAAACGGAGCGGGAAGGGCGGTTAGCTCAGCTGGGAGAGCATCTCGTTTACACCGAGAGGGTCGGGGGTTCGAACCCCTCACCGCCCACCATTTTCAACGACTACTGAGCGAATCCCCACCGCCGGATCCAGCCATTGCGCGGCATAGCCCTCGGGGGCGTCCGCGCCGCCGGTCGGGGCAGACCAGATCGCCTCGGCGACGTCCATGCCATCCGTGACATAGCCGAACACGGCGAAGCCTTCCCCGTCCGGGTGGCGGCCGCCGGGACCGGCGTCGAGAATGACACTGTCATGGATGACGATGAAGAACTCGGTCGAGGCCGTGCCCGGTGCGTCGCGCGCCATCGAGATCGCGCCGCGCCGATGGGTGAGGCCGGTTTCATCAGTGCGCTCGTGCGCGATCGGTACGGCGCCGGGCAGGCCGTCGAAATCCACCCCGCCCTGGATGACGTCGATCCGCGCTTCCGGCCGATCATTGTCTGCGCGTACCGTGCGGTAGAAGCTGGCCCCATCGAAATGTCCGGCCTCGGCATGGGCGATGAAGTTTGCGACACTCAGGGGCGCACGGTCAGGGTAAAGCTCGACCGTGATGTCACCCGCCTCGGTCGCGATGACGGCGGTGACGGTGCGCTCGTTGCTGCCGGGTGCAGAACCACTGCATGCGGCGAGGGCGATCACAGTCACAAGGGTCAGGATACGGATCATGTCGAAGGGCCTCCCGGCGTTATTGGGCACGCATGGCCGGGCAGGTGCAAGAGGCGCTGTTTAAGGGTGCAAACCCGCTTGACCGGTCCCGCTGCCTCCCTTAGACACCGTGCTCCGTTCCAAGAACGGACCACGAATGGCCCACGCGGGTGTAGCTCAGTTGGTTAGAGCGCCGGCCTGTCACGCCGGAGGCCGCGGGTTCAAGTCCCGTCACTCGCGCCATTCTTCTCCGATGCGAAAACGGCCGCCCGATGGGGCGGCCGTTCGCGTTTCAGGCTCTCGCTTTACCGTCAGCCGGCACCCGGCAGGACGTATTGCACGGTCGCCCCCGGACCGAGCGGCAGGTTCAGGAACACCCACAGCACCGTCATCGCGATACCGGTGATCAGGAGCCAGATCGAGTAGGGGATCATCGCTGCCGTCAGCGAGCCGAGGCCGAAATTCGGCACCCAGCGCTGCGCGAAGACGAGGATCAGCGGGAAATACACCATCAACGGCGTGATGATGTTCGTGCCGCTGTCGCCGACGCGGTAGGCGGCGGTCGCCATTTCCGGGCTGACACCCAGAAGCATCAGCATCGGGACCAGAACCGGCGCCAGCAACGCCCACTTCGCGCTGGCCGAACCCACGAAGAGATTCAGGATCGCCGCAAACAGGACGATCAGGCCCAGCACAATCGGCAGCGGAAGACCTGAATTCTCGATCCCGTTGGCGCCGTTGACCGCGAAGATCAGTCCCAGCTGGGACTGGTTGAACATCTCCACGAAATAGGCCGCGAAGAACGCCAGGACGAGATAATAGCCCATGTCCTTCATGGCGCCGGTCATCATGTCGACAATGTCGCGGTGGTTGTTGATCGTCCCCGCGGCGCGTCCGTAAGCGATGCCCGCAAAGATGAAGAGCAGCATGAAGCCCGCCACCAGCGACGAGAAGAAGGGCACGAGCCGCTGCGTCGCTGACAGGCTGGTGTCCGAATTGAACAGGGGCGGGTTGCCGCCATAGAGCGAGGCCGATCCGCCCGTCACGAGCGCGACGACGTCAACCGTCAGGAATATCCAGACCAGGGCGATCGCCAGCACGGCGATCCCGGCATGGGCGAGACCCTTTTTCTGACCCGGCGTCAATTCGGTACTGGAATCGTCTTCGGGGTTCGTTGACCCCACCACTGCGCCCCCGGTCCACTTGCCCAGGCGTGGCTCGATCACCTTGTCGGTGACAAACCAGATGACCGGCATGAAGAGGAAGGTCATCGCGGCGATGAAGTACCAGTTGCCGGCGATATTCATCGTCCAGTTCGGATCCAGCGCAATCACCGCTTCTTCGGTAATCCCGAACAGGAGGGCGTCGAGCTGGCCGGGCAGAAGGTTGGCCGAAAAGCCGCCGGACACGCCGGCGAATGCGGCGGTGATGCCGGCAATCGGGTGTCGTCCTGCGGCCGCGAAAATCACCGCAGCGAGCGGGATCAGCACGACATAGGCCGCATCGGCGGCGAGATTGCCCATCATGGCCGCAAGCGCCACGGCCGGGGTGAGGAGGTATTTGGGAACGTCCCGGACGGCGGCGCGCATCGCCGTGCCGAACAGGCCGGCCCGCTCAGCGACGCCGGCACCCAGCATCACCACCAGCACATAGCCCAGCGGGTGAAAGCCGGTGAAGATTTCAGGCATTTCGACGAGCAGGTGCTCGATCGAGTCGGGCCGGAAGATGCTGATCGCATCAACGACGGCGGGATTGCCCGCTTCGTCGACGCGTGTCGGATGGAAGACCGACATGTTCGCCAGATCTGCAACGACGGAGATGATCGCCATTGCAATGATCAGGTAGAAGAAGATGAAGACAGGATCGGGCAGGCGGTTCCCCGCGCGCTCGATCAGTCCCAGGATTCCTTTTTGATGTTCGGCAGGCGCCCCGTTCGGCGTCGCTTCGGACATATTCACTCTCCCCGAGGATTTCGATGGGGTCAGTCTTGGCGGGAGAGCGCTCCGGGGGCAAGTGAAACTGCCATTGTTAAGAATGGTTCGCAAAACAAGGGTTTGCCACCTGAAAGGATGCCCAAAAAGCCGTCATTGCGCCTTGCAGCCCGGAAGCCATCGAACTAGCTTCCGCCACGACTGAGCGGGGGCCAGTCGCGGGATTCGTTCGTCATCCCGTCTGCGGTCCCTGCAATTCGGGTTCGGCCACACAAAGTCGAGGATGCCGGGCGATGGACGCATTGCTTCTGGAATATCTCCCCATCTTGATCTTCATGGGCATCGCTGCCGCGATGGGCATCGGCTTCATGCTGGCTGCCTTTGTGTTTGCGCCGTCCGATCCGGATCCGGAAAAGGTGTCGACCTATGAATGCGGCTTCAACGCATTCGATGATGCCCGCATGAAATTCGACGTACGATTCTATCTCGTCGCGATCCTGTTCATCATCTTCGACCTGGAAGTTGCCTTCCTGTTTCCCTGGGCCGTGACGCTTGGCGAGACCGGGGTCTTCGCTTTCTGGTCGATGATGGTTTTCCTTGGCGTTCTCACCGTGGGTTTCATCTACGAGTGGAAAAAAGGCGCGCTGGAGTGGGAGTAGGCAAACATGGCTGACACGATCCGCACCCCTGCGCTCTCCGGCTCTCGCGCCGCGACACCGCATTACGATCCGAAGAAGCATGATCCGTTCTTCGACGGCGTCTCCGACGCGCTGGCCGACAAGGGCTTTGTCGTTGCGGCTGCCGATGACCTGATCACTTGGGCCCGCACCGGCTCGCTGATGTGGATGACGTTCGGCCTGGCGTGCTGCGCGGTCGAGATGATGCAGGCCTCGATGCCGCGTTACGACGTGGAGCGTTTCGGCTTCGCACCGCGCGCCAGCCCGCGCCAGTCCGACGTGATGATCGTCGCCGGCACGCTCACCAACAAGATGGCTCCCGCTCTGCGCAAGGTCTACGACCAGATGCCCGAGCCGCGCTACGTGATCTCGATGGGCAGCTGCGCCAACGGCGGCGGCTATTACCACTATTCCTATGCGGTCGTGCGCGGCTGCGACCGGATTGTCCCGGTCGACATCTACGTTCCGGGCTGCCCCCCGACGGCTGAGGCGCTGGTCTACGGCATCCTGCAGCTGCAAAAGAAGATTCGCCGGGAAGGGAGCATCGAACGATGAGTGCGGCCCTGATCGATCTTGGCGAACACATCGCATCCGTCCAGGAAACGGCGGTGCGTGAATCCGGCGTGGTTCACGGTGAACTGACGATCGTGATCCATCGCGACCGGATTCGCGAAATCCTCCGCTTCCTGCGCGATGACCCGACCTGCCGTTTCACGACGCTGATCGACATCTGCGGCGTGGATTATCCGGCTCGCACCGAGCGGTTCGAAGTCGTCTACCACCTGCTGTCGATGCATCTGAACCAGCGCATCCGGGTCAAGCTGTCGACCGATGAAGACACCCCCGTCGACAGCGTCGTCGAGCTGTTCCCGGTCGCCGGCTGGTTCGAGCGCGAAGCCTTCGACATGTATGGCATCACGTTCGACGGCAATCCGGACCTGCGCCGCCTCCTGACCGATTACGGCTTTGAAGGCCACCCGCTCAGGAAGGACTTTCCGCTCTCGGGCTATGTTGAAGTGCGGTGGGACGAGGAACAAAAGCGCGTTGTCTATGAACCCGTCGAGCTGGTTCAGGACTACCGCGATTTCGATTTCATGAGCCCGTGGGAAGGTGCGAAATACATCCTGCCCGGCGACGAGAAATCCAGCGGGGAGGGCGTCTGATGAGCCATCCCGTCAAAGGTCAGTGCCTGTGCGGCGCGACAAAATTCGCGGTCACGTTGAAGAACAGCGATGTTGACGCATGCCATTGCGCGATGTGCCGGTCATGGTCGGCGGGTCCGTTCATGGGTGTTGTCGCGACGTCAGGGCCTGAGTTTGAAGACGAGGCCAGCGTGGGCATTTACCGATCATCCGAATGGGCCGAGCGCGTTTTCTGCAAGAATTGTGGCTCGGCGATCGCATGGCGGATGGCAGACGGTCAGGGGCATGTTGCAATTTCTGCTGGAACGGTTCCATTGCCCGACGATGCCAAGCTGACGCTTCAGGTGTTTATCGACCAGAAGCCGGAATTCTACTCGTTCGCCGAAAAGACCAAAGAGATGACCGGCCCTGAACTGATTGCAGCATTCAGTGGCGGGGAGGGCGCGTAGATGGCCGTGACCGAGACCCCCGAAGATCGCAAGTTCACGATCAATTTCGGCCCCCAGCACCCGGCCGCGCACGGCGTGCTGCGCCTCGTGCTGGAGCTTGACGGCGAAATCGTTGAGCGCGTCGATCCGCATATCGGGCTTTTGCACCGCGGCACCGAGAAGCTGCTGGAGCACAAGACCTATTTGCAGGGCATCGGCTATTTCGACCGCCTCGACTATGTCGCGCCGATGAACCAGGAGCATGCCTTCTGCCTCGCCATCGAGCGTCTGGCCGGCATCGAGGTTCCGGTGCGTGCCAGCTATATCCGCGTTCTCTACAGCGAGATCGGCCGCATTCTCTCGCACCTCCTCAACGTCACCACACAGGCGATGGACGTCGGCGCGCTGACGCCGCCGCTCTGGGGCTTTGAAGAGCGCGAGAAGCTGATGATCTTCTACGAACGCGCTTCGGGCTCGCGCATGCACGCGCACTATTTCCGTCCCGGCGGCGTTCACCAGGACCTGCCGATCGAACTGATCGAGGACATCGGCAAATGGTGCGAGCACTTCCCCAAGGCGCTCAAGGACATCGACACCCTTCTGACCGAGAACCGCATCTTCAAACAACGCAATGTCGATATCGGCGTGGTGTCGAAGGAAGATGCGCTGGCGTGGGGATTCTCGGGCGTGATGGTGCGCGGTTCCGGCATGGCCTGGGACCTTCGCCGCAGCCAGCCCTACGAAGTCTATGACGACCTGGATTTCCAGATTCCGGTTGGCAAGAACGGCGATTGCTGGGACCGTTATCTGTGCCGCATGGACGAGATGCTGGAATCCAACAAGATCATGCAGCAATGCGTGGAATGGCTTCTGAAGCCCGAGAACGCCGGACCGGTCCTGCCGGAAAACTCGAAGTTCGCACCGCCGCGCCGCGGCGAGATGAAGCGCTCGATGGAGGCGCTGATTCACCACTTCAAGCTCTACACCGAAGGCTTCCACGTCCCGGCGGGCGAGACCTATGCGGTTGTTGAGGCTCCGAAGGGGGAATTCGGTGTCTTCATGGTGTCGGACGGTACGAACAAGCCGTACCGCGTGAAGATCCGTGCCCCGGGCTTCCCGCACCTCGCAGCGATGGATTATCTCAATCGCGGTCACATGCTGGCTGACGTGTCAGCCATTCTCGGCTCGCTCGACATCGTGTTCGGGGAGATCGACCGGTGATCGCTCTTGCCGCGTTCATATCGCTTCTCTCTGCCCAGGGTGACGTGGCTCCGGCCCCGGCTGCCGATGAGGTTGTGCAGGCCGCGCTCAATGCGCACAACGCGCACGACCTTGACGCCTTCCTGGCATCGATGGCGGACGACGTGACCTTCCTGTCGCTCGACGGCGATGTCCTGGTGACCGGTCGCGACCGCGTGGCGGAAATCTGGGGGGCCCGCTTCGAAGCGCACCCCGAACTCGTCGCTGACATCACACACCGCACCGTGATCGGCAACCGGGTGATCGACGAGGAGCAGCTCTGCCTCGATGGCCGAGGTCATCCCTGCGTCGAACTGGTGGCGATCTACACGGTTGAGGGCGGCCTCATCCAGACCATGCATGTCATTCAACCGGCACCAGCTTCTGGTCCGTCTGAGAGTGGAGACGCGCAATGAGTGTGCGCCGCCTTGCCGACCAGCAACCTGACAGCTTCGCCTTCTCGAAAGAGAGCGAAGAACTTGTCACATTCTGGTTGAACAAATACCCGGAAGCCAAGAAGGCATCGGCGGTAATCCCGATGCTGTGGATCGCGCAAAAGCAGGAGGGCTGGGTGTCTGAACCCGCCATCCAGCATATCGCGAACCGGCTCGGAATGCCGCGTATCCGTGTGTATGAGGTCGTCACCTTCTACACCATGTTCAACCTGGCCCCGGCGGGCGAACACCTGATCCAGGTGTGTGGCACGACGCCGTGCTGGCTGCGCGGCGCGGATGCCCTGAAAGAGGTTTGCGCCTCCCGGATCGGCAAGAAGGGCGCAGTGCGTCCCGACGGCAAGTTCTCATGGATGGAAGTCGAGTGCCTGGGCGCATGTTCCAATGCCCCGATGGTCCAGATCTCCAACAAGGATGGCGACGAATATTACGAGGATCTGACGGCCGAGAGCCTCGGCGCGCTTCTCGACGATCTTGAAGCCGGCAAGGCGATCAAGGCGGGTCCGCAAAACGGACGCTCCTGTTCCGCGCCCGAAGGCGAGCCGAAGACGCTGACCGACACGTCGCTCTATGACGGCTCGGCCGCCAAGAAGATCAAGCTGCCCAACGCGGCCAACGACCGTGCTCCGGCCGGCGAAGCCGATCAGAAGCCCACCAAGGCGGCCAAGCCGGTCAGCAAGACCAAGCCGACCCCGCCAAAGCTGGTCAAGGAGGCGGTTGCCGGTGGCGCGTCACCGAAACTGTTCGACCAGCCGCAGGGCCAGAAAGACGATCTGACACGCATCGGCGGTGTCGGTCCGAAGATCGAAGCACTGCTCAATGAAATGGGTGTGTTCCACTACCACCAGATCGCCTCATGGACGGCGGACGAGGCGGCGTGGGTCAATGCCCGTCTGAAATTCAAGGGCCGGATCGAGCGTGAAAGCTGGATTGCTCAGGCCAAAACGCTGAGTGAGGCAAACTAGATGGCTCAGCTTCTCCAGGACAAGGACCGCATCTTCACCAACCTCTATGGCCGGCATGATTTCGGTCTTGAGGGTGCGAAGCAGCGCGGCGCGTGGAACGGCACCAAGGACATGCTGGACCAGGGCCGCGACTGGATCATCGAAAACGTGAAGGCCTCCGGCCTTCGCGGCCGTGGCGGTGCGGGTTTCCCGACGGGCCTGAAATGGTCCTTCATGCCGAAGGAAGTGGGCAGCCGCCCGCACTATCTCGTCGTGAACGCCGACGAATCCGAACCGGGCACCTGCAAGGACCGGGAGATCATGCGGAACGACCCGCACCTCCTGATCGAGGGCTGCCTGATCGCCTCCTTCGCGATGCAGGCAAACGCCTGCTACATCTATATCCGCGGCGAGTACGTCCACGAGCGCAACCGGCTCGAAGCGGCGATCAAGCAGGCCTATGACGCCAAGCTGATCGGCAAGGACAATGTCCACGGCTGGGATTTCGACCTCTACGTCCATCACGGCGCGGGGGCCTATATCTGCGGCGAGGAAACCGCGCTCCTGGAAAGCCTTGAAGGCAAGAAGGGCCAGCCGCGCCTGAAGCCGCCATTCCCGGCCAATGCCGGCCTTTATGGCTGCCCGACGACCGTCAACAACGTGGAATCCATCGCGGTGGCACCGACCATTTTGCGCCGCGGCGCGGAGTGGTTTGCGGGCTTTGGCCGCAAGGGCAACACCGGCACGAAGATCTTCTCGATCTCCGGCCACGTGAACAAACCGTGCAATGTCGAAGAGGCGATGTCGATCCCGCTCAAGACGCTGATCGAGACCCATGCGGGCGGCGTGCGCGGCGGCTGGGACAACCTCAAGGCCATCATCCCCGGCGGTTCTTCGGTTCCGCTGATCCCGAAGGATATCTGCGACGACGTGCTGATGGATTTCGACGCGCTGCGCGACGTGAAATCCGGCCTCGGCACCGCTGCCGTCATCGTCATGGACAAGTCCACCGACGTCGTGAAGGCGATTGCCCGGATCAGCTATTTCTACAAGCACGAGAGCTGCGGCCAGTGCACGCCCTGCCGCGAAGGCACTGGCTGGATGTGGCGGGTTCTCGAGCGCATGGCGCGCGGCGAAAGCTCGACCGAAGAGATCGACGTGCTGCTCGACGTGGCCAGCCAGGTCGAAGGCCACACGATCTGCGCGCTCGGCGACGCAGCGGCCTGGCCGGTCCAGGGCCTGATCCGGCATTTCCGTCCGGAGATCGAAGAACGCATCAACGCCTATCGCGCCGGCAAGCCGGTCGCCGTTTCGGCCGTGGCAGCGGAGTAGGAAGGCAAATGTCTGAAGACCTTCGCAAAATCATCGTCGATGGCCAGGAGATCGAGGTTCCGAACTCCTACACGCTGTTGCAGGCCGCCGAGGCTGCGGGCCGGGAAATCCCGCGCTTCTGCTATCACGAGCGCCTGTCGGTCGCCGGCAATTGCCGCATGTGCCTGGTCGAGCTGGTTGGCGCGCCGAAGCCGGCTGCGTCCTGCGCCATGAATGTGCGCGACATGCGCGGCGGGCCGAATGGCGAGCCGCCGGCGATGAATACGCTGTCGCCGATGGTGAAGAAGGCGCGCGAAGGGGTGATGGAGTTCCTCCTCATCAACCACCCGCTCGACTGTCCGATCTGCGACCAGGGCGGCGAATGCGACCTGCAGGACCAGTCCCTGATGTATGGCCGTCCGCAGACCCGTTTTGCGGAAAACAAGCGCGCCGTTGAAGACAAGAATATGGGCCCGCTGATCAACACGATCATGACCCGCTGCATCCAGTGCACGCGCTGCGTCCGTTTCGTGACCGAAGTCGCCGGTTCGCCGGAAATCGGCATGGTCAATCGCGGCGAGGATGCCGAGATCACGACCTATCTGGAAAGCGCCGTGACGTCCGAGCTTTCGGGCAATGTCATCGACCTGTGCCCGGTCGGAGCGCTGACCTCCAAGCCCTACGCCTACAACGCACGGCCCTGGGAATTGCGCAAGACTGAAACCATCGACGTGATGGACGCGATGGGCGCCTGGACGCGCGTCGACGTGCGCGGAACCTCGGTGCTGCGCATCCTTCCGCGCGTCAATGACGAGATCAACGAGGAGTGGCTCTCCGACAAGTCCCGCTTCGTGTGGGACGGCCTGCAGCGCCAGCGCCTCGACAAGCCCTATGCCCGCGTGAAGGGCAAGCTTCAGCCCGTCGGTTGGGACGAGGCCCTGAAGATCGCCGCCGACAAGCTGTCGGGCGACGCCAAGAAGATTGGCGTCATCGCCGGTGACCTGAACGCACTGGAAGACCTGAAGGCGGCCAAGGACCTCTTTACAGCGCTCGGCGTGACCTCGATCGACGGCCGTCAGGACGGCGCGAAGATCGGCGGCGGCGCGCGCGAGGAATACCTCTTCAATTCCACCATCGCCGGGATCGACGAGGCCGACGCCATCCTTCTGGTCGGCACCAATCCGCGCCTGGAAGCGCCGGTGCTGAACGCCCGCATCCGCCGCGCCTGGCTGGAACGCGGCGTGAATGTCGGCGTGATCGGCGAGAACGCAGACCTGACTTACCCCACCGAACATCTCGGGACCGGCGGCAAGGCACTCGGCGAACTCGGCGGTCAGTCCTCCGGATTCGCCAAAGTCCTGAAAGACGCCAAGAAACCGATGATCATCGTCGGCATGGGCGCGCTGACGGGCGCGGGTGGCGGCAAGGTGCTGCGCGCGGCCGGTTCGCTCGCCTCGAAATTGGGCGCGGTCACGGACGGCTGGAACGGTTTCAACGTCTTGCACACGGCCGCAAGCCGCGTCGGCGCGCTCGATCTCGGCTTTCTGCCGGGCAAGGGCGGCAAGGACACGGCCGGCATCCTGAAGGCCGCCGCAAAGGGCGACATGGAAACCGTCGTGCTAATGGGGGCCGACGAGATCGACATGGCTTCGCTTGGCGAAAGCTTCGTCATCTATATCGGCCATCACGGCGATGCCGGTGCACATCGCGCTGACCTGATCCTGCCTGCGGCCGCATGGACCGAGAAATACGGCATGTGGGTCAATACCGAAGGCCGGGTGCAGATGAATGATCGTGCGCTATACCCGAAGGGCGAGGCGAAAGAGGACTGGGCCATCTTCCGCGCCCTGTCCGCCAAGCTCGGACGGACCCTGCCGTACGACAATCTCGACCAGCTGCGCGCCAAGATGATCGCCGATCATCCGGTTTTGGGCGGTCTCGACCACGCGCCGGGTTCGGCAACCGCAGCCACCTTCGATGTCGCGAATATCGGCGTGTCCGGCGATGTGGCCGACAAGCCGTTCGTCTCTCCGGTCACGGATTTCTACCAGACCAATGTCATCGCGCGGGCTTCGAAGACCATGGCGGAATGCTCGGCCCTGAAGGCCGGCCCGGCAGCACAGGCAGCGGAGTAGATCATGGCGAAGAAGGTCAAATTCACGGCTCAGGGCATGGGCTCCGGTATCGCCATCGGGATTGGTGTCGGCACGGCCATGGGCGTCGCGTTCGACAATATCGGCATGGGTGTGGCTTTCGGTGTCGCAATGGGAGTGGCCTTGGGCGTTGCCTTCTCGCAAGCGGGAGGCGATGACGCCGGCACGTCCGATTCAGATGCGGCGAATACGGACACCGGCGGGGACGGGGACTGACGATGGGTGGTTTCATCGAACAATGGGGTCCGGTCTGGGGGACGGTCGCGGTGCTGGGGCAGATCCTCGGCTTCATGGTCGTCCTGCTGCTGTCGCTCGCCTTTCTCCTGCTGATGGACCGCAAGGTCTGGGCAGCCGTGCAGATGCGCAAGGGCCCGAACGTCGTCGGCGCCTTCGGCCTTTTGCAGTCCTTTGCCGACTTCCTGAAATTCGTGTTCAAGGAAATCGTGGTCCCGGCCGGTGCCGACAAAGTGTTGTTTTTGCTGGCGCCGCTGATCACCTTCATCCTTGCCTTCATCGGCTGGGCCGTGGTGCCGGTCGCACCCGGCTGGGTGATCGCCGACCTCAATGTCGGCATCCTCTACCTGCTCGCGATCTCGTCCCTGGGCGTCTACGGCATCATCATTGGCGGTTGGGCCTCGAACTCGAAATATCCCTTCATGGGCTCGCTGCGGTCAGCCGCGCAGATGGTTTCGTACGAAGTTTCGATCGGTTTCGTGATCGTCACCGTGCTGTTGTTCGCCGGGTCGATGAACCTGTCCGACATCGTCAATGCGCAGGCCGGAGGCTTCTGGAACTGGAATCTCCTGGCCGGTCACGCTCTGCCCTGGCCGATGTTCCTGGTGATGATTCCGATGACCGGGGTGTTCTTCATTTCGGCGCTCGCCGAGACCAACCGCCCGCCCTTCGACCTTCCGGAAGCGGAATCCGAACTGGTTGCCGGCTATCAGGTCGAATATTCCTCGACGCCGTACCTTCTGTTCATGATCGGCGAATATCTGAACATCGTGCTGATGTGCGCGATGACGGTGATCCTGTTCTTCGGTGGCTGGCACCCCCCGTTCGACATCGTGCCCTTCACCTGGATCCCGCCGGTCTTCTGGTTCGCCATCAAGGTCGTTTTCTTCTTCTTCATGTTCGCCATGGTGAAGGCGCTCGTCCCGCGCTACCGCTATGACCAGCTGATGCGCCTGGGCTGGAAGATCTTCCTGCCGACCTCGCTCGGTGCGGTCGTTCTGGTCGGTGCCTACGTCGCATACGGAGCCAACTGATATGGGCCGGATCGAACAAACGCTTCGCGGCGCTTTCCTGATGGACTTCTGGGGCGCGTTCGCGCTCGGCATGCGGTATTTCTTCCGTCCGAAGCCGACGGTGAACTATCCCTTCGAGAAGGGACCGCTCAGCCCGCGCTTCCGCGGCCAGCACGCTTTGCGCCGCTACGCCAATGGCGAGGAACGCTGCATCGCGTGCAAGCTGTGCGAGGCGGTCTGTCCGGCGCAGGCGATCACCATCGAGGCGGAACCGCGCGCCGACGGCTCGCGCCGCACCACGCGCTACGACATCGACATGGTGAAGTGCATCTACTGCGGCTACTGCCAGGAAGCATGTCCGGTTGATGCCATCGTGGAAGGTCCGAATTTCGAATTCGCGACCGAAACCCGCGAAGAGCTGTACTACGACAAGGCAAAACTGCTCGAGAATGGCGATCGGTGGGAACGCGAGATCGCCCGCAATCTGGAACTGGACGCGCCCTACCGCTGAGGCGGGCAGGGGCGTTCGAGAGGCAACAGGGAACAGGCGCAAAGATGCTTCAGGCAATCGCCTTTTATGCACTGGCAACGGTGGCGGTCTTGTCCGCCTTCCTCGTCATTGCCGCCCGCAATCCGGTCCATTCGGTGATGTGGCTGATCACGGCCTTCTTCTCGTCGGCCGGTCTGTTCGTTCTGCTTGGCGCCGAGTTTCTCGCCATGCTGCTCGTCGTTGTCTATGTCGGCGCAGTGGCGGTGCTGTTCCTGTTCGTCGTGATGATGCTCGACGTCGATTTCGCCTCGCTCAAGCAAGGCTTCCTCAGCTATCTGCCGCTCGGCGGTGTCATCGCCGCCATCCTGGCGATCGAAGCCATCCTGGTCGGCAGTTTCTGGGCCAGTGACCATGTCGCCGCGCCATCGGACGTGACCGCGATCACGCCGGACGTGAACAATGTCGAGGCGCTCGGCGCATTGCTCTATGACGAATACGTCTACTTCTTCCAGGCCGCAGGACTGGTCCTGCTGGTTGCCATGATCGGCGCCATCGTCCTGACGCTGCGGCATCGCCCGCACGTCAAGCGCCAGAAGGCGCACGAACAGATCGGCCGCGACCGAAAGACGGCCGTTGAAATGCAGGACGTCAAATCAGGCGAGGGGATTGGCTAATGTTGGAGATCGGTCTCTCGCACTATCTGGGCGTCGCGGCGCTGCTGTTCACGATCGGCGTGTTCGGCATCTTCGTGAACCGGAAGAATGTCATCATCCTGATGATGTCGATCGAGCTCCTGCTGCTCGCCGTGAACATCAATCTCGTGGCCTTCTCCAGCTATCTCGGCGACCTCGCCGGGCAGGTGTTCGCCATGTTCGTTCTGACCGTCGCAGCGGCCGAAGCCGCCGTCGGTCTTGCCATCCTCGTCGTCTTCTTCCGGAATCGCGGTGACATCGCGGTCGAAGACGTCAACCTGATGAAGGGCTGACGGTCAGATGCCTCTCATAATCGTTCTTGGACCGCTCGTCGGCGCCATCATTGCCGGACTGTTCGGGCGCTTTATCGGCGACCGCGCGGCGATGACGGTCACCACAGGCTTGCTGATCCTGTCGGCACTCCTGTCGGTGTTCACCTTCTACGATGTCGCCATTCAGCACAACGAACAGCTGATCCCGATCGCGACCTGGATTTCCATCGGCGATTTCGAAGCCACCTGGTCCATCCGGCTGGATACGCTGACAGCCGTGATGTTCGTCGTCGTGACGAGTGTGTCGTCGCTCGTCCACGTCTATTCGTGGGGCTATATGTCCCATGACCCGCACCGGTCGCGCTTCTTCGCCTACCTGTCGCTGTTCACCTTCGCGATGCTGTCGCTGGTCAGTGCGAACGACTTCCTCCAGCTCTTCTTCGGCTGGGAAGGCGTCGGGCTCGCCTCCTATCTGCTGATCGGTTTCTGGTACAAGAAAAAGTCGGCCAACGATGCGGCCATCAAGGCCTTCGTGACCAACCGGGTCGGCGATTTCGGCTTCGCGCTCGGCATCATGGCCGTGTTCGCGATTTTCGGCTCGATCACCTTTGACGATGTCTTCGCGGCCGCTCCCGACATGGTCGGCACGATCTGGACCTTCGGTTCGATGCAGTTCCAGGCGCTGGAACTGGTCGCCTTCCTCCTGTTCATCGGCGCGATGGGCAAGTCGGCCCAGTTCTTCCTCCACGTCTGGCTTCCGGACGCGATGGAAGGCCCCACACCTGTGTCCGCGCTGATCCACGCCGCGACGATGGTCACGGCGGGTGTCTTCCTGGTGTGCCGCAGTTGGCCGCTGTTCGACCTTGCACCGAACACGTCGGTGGTCGTGACGGTGATCGGCGCGATCACGGCGCTGTTCGCAGCGACCGTCGGCATGATGCAGAACGACATCAAGCGCGTGATCGCCTATTCGACCTGTTCGCAGCTGGGTTACATGTTCTTCGCGGCGGGCCTCGGTCTCTACGACGCGGCCATGTTCCACCTCTTCACCCATGCCTTCTTCAAGGCGCTGCTCTTCCTCGGTGCCGGCTCGGTGATCCACGGACTGCATGACGAGCAGGACATGCGCAATATGGGCGGCACGCGCCACGCACTGCCCTGGACATGGATGCTCATGATCATCGGCACGCTGGCGCTGACCGGGGTCGGAATTCCATTGCTGGGATGGGGCTTTGCCGGCTTCTTCTCCAAGGACATGATCATCGAGGGCGCCTACATGGCAGGGCAGGGTGGCGCGCCATTCGGCATCGCGTCCTTCTGGGTCGGGGTCACGGCGGCGCTCCTGACATCCTACTATTCCTGGCGCCTGATCTTCATGACCTTCCACGGCAAGTTCCGCGGGGACAAGGACGTGCTCGATCACGCCCATGACAGCCCGCCGGTCATGCTTATTCCGCTGATCCTTCTGGCCATCGGGGCGGTGTTCGCCGGGGCGCTGTTCAAGGACAGCTTCGTCGGCCGTGACTCTTTCGCATTCTGGGGCGACGCGCTGACGCCGGGCGAATATGCCATCGCGAACTATGGCGACCAGCAGCACGCTGCGCCCCATGATGCGGTGCCGACGGATGACACCGGGCATGGCGCGGAAGCCGTGGACGACCATGCCGTTCCAGCCGCGTCGGACGAGCATGGCGCCGTTGATGGCGACGATCATGCCGGCGAGGGCGATCACGGCGGTGGACATCACCCGCCGACCTGGGTGCTGTTTGCGCCGTTCGTGGTCTCGGTCCTGGGCTTCGTGATCGCGTGGCTGTTCTACATCCGCTACCCGGCGCTGCCGGGCCGGATCGCCGCGCGCGGCGGACCGCTTCACGCCTTCCTCTACAACAAATGGTATTTCGACGAGATCTATCGCTTCGTGTTTGTCCGCGGTTCGGAGAAGCTCGGTGATCTGTTCTGGAAAGTCGGCGACAAGCGCATAATTGACGGCTTCGGGCCGAACGGTTTTGCCGGCGCGGCCATGAATGCGGCGCGCCGCCTTGGCCGGGTCCAGTCGGGCTACCTCTATCACTACGCCTTCATCATGCTGATCGGCGTTGTCGTGTTGACCCTTTGGGTCGTTGCCAGAGCCGGGGGGCAATAATGGCGGAGCTGTTCCAATCCCTCCCGCTCCTGTCGGCGATCACCTTCCTGCCGACACTCGGCGCGGTGATCCTGATGGGAATGAAGTTCGCGATGCGGACCGAGGATTCCGGCCTCCTGGACCGGAATGCCCGCGGCGTCGCGATGATGACAACGCTGGCCACGCTGCTCCTGACCGTCGTTCTGGTGGCGAGCTTCGACTCCGCGAATCCTGACTTCCAGTTCGTCGAACATGTCAGCTGGTTCTCCCAGCTGGGCATGGGCTACCGGATGGGCGTTGACGGCATCTCGGTGCTGTTCATCCTGCTGACCAGCTTCCTGATGCCGATCTGCATCCTGGCAAGCTGGAACATCAAGAAGCGCGTCACCGACTACATGATCGCCTTCCTGCTGTTGCAGACGATGATGATCGGCGTCTTCTGCGCACTCGATCTCATCCTCTTCTACATCTTCTTCGAAGGTGGCCTGATCCCGATGTTCATCATCATCGGTGTGTGGGGCGGGGCGAACCGCATCTATGCGGCCATGAAATTCTACCTCTACACGCTCCTGGGCTCGGTCCTGATGCTGGTGGCGATGGTGGCGATGTTCCTGCAAGCGGGAACGACCGACATCACCGTCCTGATGGAAACGGATTTCGCGGCCAGCCTCCAGACCTGGCTCTGGCTCGCCTTCTTCGCCTCCTTCGCGGTGAAGATGCCGATGTGGCCGGTCCACACCTGGTTGCCTGATGCGCACGTCGAAGCACCGACGGCGGGTTCGGTCATCCTGGCCGGTGTGCTGCTGAAGCTTGGTGGCTATGGCTTCCTGCGCTTCTCGATCCCGATGTTCCCGGATGCGAGCGTGATGTTCCAGCCGCTGGTCTTCGCCCTGTCGGTGATTGCCATCGTCTATACGTCGCTGGTCGCCTTCCGTCAGACGGACATCAAGAAGCTGATCGCCTATTCCTCCGTGGCCCACATGGGTTTCGTCACGCTCGGCATTTTCGCGATGACCGAGCTGGGCGTGCAGGGGGCGATCTTCCAGATGCTCTCTCACGGCATCATCTCCGGCGCGCTCTTCCTGTGCGTCGGCGTGATCTATGACCGCATGCACACGCGTGAAATCGCCTTCTATGGCGGTCTTGTGCATCGCATGCCGGTCTATGCCGCCATCTTTGCGCTGTTCGCGATGGCAAATGTCGGCCTGCCGGGCACGTCCGGCTTCATCGGCGAGATCATGACCATGGCCGGCACCTTCCAGGTGAATACCTGGGCGGCGATCGGCGCGGCCGTCGGTGTGATCCTGTCGGCGGTCTATATGCTGACCGTCTATCGCAACGTGGTCTTCGGCGACATGACCAACCCGAAGCTCGAAGGCATCACCGACATCACGACGCGCGAGTGGATCCTGTTCATTCCGCTGGTGATCGCGACCATCGTTCTGGGCTTCTTCTCAACGCCGGTGACGGACATGACGTCTGCGTCCGTCAACCAGCTGATTTCTGATTACACCGCGGCGACCACCGCCGTGGGCAACTGACGGGGACCGGACGGTGACCTACGAGATTCTCGCCTCCGATCTGGCGCTTCTGACGCCCGAGTTGATGCTCGCCATCGGCGCGATGGCGCTGCTGATGGTCGGTGTCTTCATCCGATCCGAAGCCACTGCGGCGAAGTGGGTGTCGCTGCTGACGCTCCTGCTGCTGATTGCAGCCGGTGCGACCGCGCTCCTGCTCGTTCCGGGCGGCGGCGGAACCGCTTTTGGCGGCGCCTTTGTGTTCGATCCGCTCGCCCTGTTCTCAAAGGTTGCGATCTGCGGCGCGGCGGCCGTCACCCTCTTTCTCGCCGGTCCGTATCTGAAGTCAGAGCGGCTCGCGAAGTTCGAGTTCTCCGTGCTGGTTTCGCTTGCGGTGCTCGGCATGGCGATGATGGTGTCGGCCAACGACCTGATGTCGCTCTACATGGGTGTCGAACTGCAATCGCTGGCGCTGTATGTGCTCGCGGCGTTCAACCGCGACAGCTTGCGGGCCTCGGAAGCCGGCCTGAAATATTTCGTGCTCGGCGCGCTGTCGTCGGGACTGCTGCTCTACGGCGCATCCCTCGTCTATGGGTTTTCGGGCGCGACCGGATTTGCGGACATTGCCGCAGCGGTGGGCGAGGATCCGTCCGTCGGTCTCGTCTTCGGCCTGGTCTTCCTGATCTGCGGCCTAGCCTTCAAGGTTTCGGCAGCGCCCTTCCACATGTGGACACCCGACGTCTATGAAGGCGCGCCGACGCCCGTGACGGCCTTCTTCGCCACGGCCCCGAAAATGGCTGCGATGATCCTCCTCGCACGCCTGCTTTACGAGCCGTTCGGCAATGCTGCGGACAGCTGGCAACAGGTGATCTGGATCATCGCCGCGCTGTCGATGGCTGTCGGGGCATTCGGTGCCCTGACCCAGACCAATATCAAGCGCCTGATGGCGTATTCCTCCATCGGCAATATGGGCTATGCCCTTGTTGCCGTGGCCGCCGCCAGCGAAACCGGACTGTGGGCGCTGCTCGCCTTCATGATCCTGTACATGGTCGGCGTCGTGGGAGCGTTCGGGGTGATCCTGTCGATGCGGACGCCTGAAGGCATGGTCGAGGAGATCGACGACCTGTCCGGCCTGTCCCAGACCCGGCCCGGCCTCGCCTGGTCCATGACCGGTGTGATGTTCTCGATTGGCGGTCTGCCCTTCATGGTCGGCTTCTTCGGCAAGCTGTTCATCTTCTACGCGGCGGTGCAGGCCGGACTGATCTGGCTGGTTGTCCTGGCAGCGCTCGCGAGCGTGGTGTCCGCAGCCTACTATCTGCGGGTCGTGCGGGTGATCTGGTTCAGCGAACCGACCCAGAAATTCGTCACCGCTCCGGCTCCCGTTGCGCTGGTCAGCAACCTTGCCGGCCTGGCCACGGTGGTCCTGGTGCCAGTCGCCGCCATCCTCTTCCTGTGGGCGCGCGGAGCGTCGATCGGCCTGATCTGATCCGATGACAGGCGGCGTCCGCACGGAATGGCTGGACAGCGTCGATTCCACCAATGAGGAAGTCCGCCGCCGCGCCCTCGCGGGTGAGCGCGGGCCGATGTGGATTGCCGCACGCCGGCAGAGCGCTGGCCGTGGCCGGCGTGGGCGTGAATGGGTCGATCTGACCGGAAACCTCTATGCGACCGGGCTTTACGTGCTCGACACCCGGCCTGCCGATGCGGCGCAGCTGTCCTTTGCGGCGGCACTTGCGGCCTCGGAAGTCTGCGAGAGCGTGGTCGACCGCGAAAAGGTCCGCCTCAAATGGCCCAATGACGTCCTGATCGACGGGCGAAAGACCTGCGGTGTCCTGCTGGAATCAGGAAGCGCGCCCGGCGGCGGGCTGTGGCTAGCGGTCGGGATCGGCCTCAACGTCGCCGCGCATCCGCGCGATGTGGAGCGACCGGCGACCGATCTGGCAACTGAAGGCGGAACAGTGACCCGCGAAGCAGCACTTGAGCAGATTGCCGCGTCATTCTCGGCCTGGCTGGAGCGCTGGCGTACTCATGGCTTCGGGCCGCTGCGCGATGCCTGGCTGGCGCGCGCCTGGGGGATTGGCGAACGCTGTACGGCGCGCCTTCAGGACGAAACGGTCGAAGGTGTCTTTGCGGATCTGGCGCCCGACGGCGCGCTGCGGCTCGACATGGCCGATGGCCGGCGTCGTCTTATCTCAGCGGGCGACGTATTCTTTCCCGGCATTCCGGGGTAAAGGCAGGCCCATGCTTCTTGCAATCGATTGCGGCAACACCAATACGCTGTTTGCCGTTCATGACGGTACGGACTGGCGCGCCCAGTGGCGCACCGCCACGCATGCCACGCGGACGGCTGACGAACACGCGGTCTGGCTGACGCAGTTGATGGCGCTGCAGGATCTGAAGCTGTCGGACCTCAGCGCCTGCATCGTGTCGACCGTGGTGCCCCAATCCCTGTTCAATCTGCGCAACCTGGCGCGGCGCTACCTGAATGTCGAACCATTGGTGATCGGAGACGCCCATGTCGATCTGGGCATCGGCGTCGACATCGAGCGTCCGCAGGAAGCGGGGGCCGACCGTCTCGTCAACGCCCTGGGCGGCCGTGTGGCCTATGACGGTGCGCTGCTGATCATCGACAGCGGTACGGCGACGACGTTTGACGTCATTTCCGCAGATGGCGTGTTCAAGGGCGGCATCATCGCGCCAGGCATAAACCTGTCGATGCAGGCGCTCCATACCGCGGCGGCGCAGCTGCCGCGCATTGCGATTCAGCGCCCGGACAAGGTGATCGGCCGCAACACGGTCGGCGCGATGCAGTCGGGCGTCTATTGGGGCTATGTCGAGCTGATCGACGGGCTGACCCGCCGCGTGCGCGCCGAGTACGACGCGCCGCTGACCGTCATCGCAACCGGCGGTGTCGCCTCCCTGTTCGAGGGCGCGTCCTGCGAGATCGAGCATTTCGACGCGGAACTGACCATTCGCGGTCTTCTTGAAGTCTGGAAACGCAACGGGGGCTCGCTACCGTGAGATCCGACGAGAACGGCCTCTACTTCCTTCCGCTCGGCGGATCGGGCGAGATCGGCATGAATCTGAACCTCTACGGCTACGGGCCGGAAGAGGGGCGCAAATGGATCATTGTCGATTTCGGCGTCACCTTCGGTGATCTGACGACGCCTGGCGTCGACATCATCATGCCCGACCCGGCCTTCATCGAGGAGCGGCGGGACGACCTTCTGGCCATTGTCCTGACGCACGCCCATGAGGACCATATGGGTGCGGTCGCCCATCTGTGGGAACGCTTCCGCTGTCCCGTCTATGCGACGCCCTTCACGGCCTATCTGATGCGCGACCGCCTGAAGGAGAAGGGATTGCTCGACCAGGTCGAGCTGCACGAAATTCCGCTCGGCGGGCGCATGACGCTTGGTCCCTTCGACCTCGAATTCATCACTTTGACTCACTCCATCCCCGAACCCAACGCCATCGCCATCCGCACGCCGGAAGGTCTGGTGCTGCACACCGGCGACTGGAAGATCGACCCTGACCCGATGATTGGCGAAGCGACAGATGTCGATGCGATCACACGGCTTGGCGACGAAGGCGTGCTCGCCATCGTGTGCGATTCCACCAACGTCTTCTCCGAGGGGCGTTCGGGGTCCGAAGGCGATGTGCGCGAGCAGCTGATCAAACTCGTCGGGGAACACAAGACGGGCAAGCTCGCCATCGCGTCCTTTGCCTCGAATGTCGCGCGCATGGAAACGGCGATCAAGGCGGCCGAGGCCAATGATCGCCGCGTCTGCCTGGTCGGACGGTCGATGCACCGCATGGCAGGCGCGGCCAAGCATGTCGGCCTGCTGGCCGATGTGAAGCCATTCGTCGACGAGGAAGAGGCTGCTTATTTCCCGGCGGAGAAAATTCTCTACCTCTGCACCGGCAGCCAGGGCGAACCGCGCGCGGCCTTGTCGCGCATTGCCGAGGGTACGCACCGCAATGTTTCGCTCGGGCGCGGCGATACGGTGATCTTCTCGTCGCGGGTCATCCCCGGCAACGAAATCGGCATATTCGAGCTTCAGAACAAGCTGGCCGAGGCGGGCGTCAAGATCATCACCGAGTCCGATCGCGAAATTCACGTCTCCGGCCATCCGTGCCGCGAAGAATTGCGCGCGATGTACAACTGGGCCCGGCCGCGCATTGCCATTCCGGTGCATGGCGAACGCCGCCACTTGATCGAACACGCGCGCTTTGCCCGCTCGCTGCAGGTCCCGCACGGGATCGCGCCGCGCAATGGCGACCTGATCCGTATCACGCAGGACGGCGCCGACGTGGTCGATGAAGTGCCGCACGGCCGCCTGCACCTAGATGGCAGCTTCATCACCTCCGCAGACCACGACTCGATGCGCGAGCGCCGCAAGATGGCGGCAACCGGCTATATCGGGGTCGCGCTGGCGATCGACGAGCGCGGTCAGCTCGCTTCCGGGCCGGACGTGCGGCAGGCCGGCCTGCCGGAAGACCGCGAATACTCGACCGAGGATTTCCTGGACGGGCTCGCCGAAGCGGCCGAACAGGCCTTTGACCGCATGGGCAAGCGGGAGCGCAAGGATCCCGACGCGGTCGAGGAAATCGTGCGCCGCGCCGTCCGGCGCGAAGCCACCAAGATCTGGGGCAAGAAGCCCATCGTCGACGTTATCGTTTTGGAGGTTTGAGATGAAAATTGGCCGTCTGAACCATATCGGCATTGCCACGCCGGACATCGAAGCCACCCGTGACACCTATGCCGCGCTCTATGGCGCGGACGCGGCGACGCCCGTGAAGAACTTTCCCAAGCTAGGCGTGAAGGTCTGCTTCGTGTCGGTGGACAATACCGAACTGGAATTGCTCCAGCCGCTCGGCCCGGAGAGCCCCGTCAACAAATTCCTGGAAAAGAACCCCAAGGGCGGCCAGCACCACATGTGCTTCGAGGTCGATGACATCATCGCCGCGCGCGATGCCATGCGTGACCGGGGCGCAACCGTGCTGGGTACGGGCGAGCCCTATATCGGCGCGCACGGCGTTCCGGTGATTTTCGTCCACCCCAAGGACACGCACGGGGTTCTCGTCGAACTGATGGCGCGGCCGGAGCACTGACGATGATCTGGCGCATTCTGTCCTGGCTGGTGATTGCGGCGACGCTGGCGCTGTGGATTTCCCAGTTATTCCTGCCTGACCAGGGGATCGGCTTCGTCACGGGCCTCGTGGTGTTTCTGATCACCTGGTGGATCGTGGTCTTCATGATCCTGCCGATCGGGATCCGCAGCCAGCAGGAGACCGGCGAGATGGTGCAGGGGACCGACCCCGGCGCACCGAGCGTCGCGAATTTGAAGCGCAAGGCGTGGCAGACCACCGTCGCGGCGAGCGTGATCTGGCTCGTGCTGTTCGTGTTGATCGAATTTCAGCCGGTTCGCCTCGATCAGATCCCGTTTTTTCCGCATTACGAAGACACCAGCGACATCTGATCGTCCGCCCTCTGTCCTTCGCCTTGCTCCTTCCACGCGCCGCGTCTAATGCTGGTGCAACGCAACAATTTTCCGGACCTCCTCCCCATGCGCCTTTCCCGCTATTTCCTGCCTGTCCTGAAGGAAACGCCTGCCGACGCGCAGATCGCCTCGCACCGCCTGATGTTGCGCGCCGGCATGATGCGGCAGGAATCGGCCGGGATTTACGCCTGGCTGCCGCTCGGCCTGCGGGTGTTGAACAAGATCGCCAATATTGTGCGCGAGGAACAGGACCGGGCAGGGGCCGTCGAGCTGTTGATGCCCACCATCCAGTCCGCCGATCTGTGGCGCGAGAGCCATCGCTATGATGCCTATGGCAAGGAGATGCTGCGCATCACGGATCGCCATGACCGCGAGATGCTGTTCGGGCCGACGAACGAGGAAATGATCACCGAGATCTTCCGCGCCTATTGCCGGTCCTACAAGGACCTGCCCAAGCTGCTCTACCACATCCAGTGGAAGTTCCGGGACGAGATCCGGCCGCGTTTCGGTGTCATGCGCGGACGCGAATTCCTGATGAAGGATACCTACTCCTTCGATCTGGATGAGGCCGCTGCCAGAGCATCTTACAACAAGATGTTCATCGCATATCTGAATACATTTGCCCGACTCGGCCTGAAAGCCGTGCCGATGCGCGCCGACACCGGTCCGATTGGCGGCGATCTCAGCCACGAATTCATTATCCTGGCCGAAACCGGCGAGAGCGAAGTTTTCTGCCACGCCGATCTGGTCGAGATGGCGGCGCCCGGTGATGTCGACTTCGACGGCGACCTTCAGCCGCTGGTCGACCAGCGCACCGCGCTTTACGCCGCGACCGAGGAAATGCACGAAGCCGGACGCTTCGAGGCCGAAGTGCCCGAAGGCAAGCGCCTGTCCGCGCGCGGCATCGAAGTGGGTCACATCTTCTATTTCGGCACCAAGTATTCCGACGCGATGAAGGCCGAAGTCACCCATCCCGACGGGACGTCACAAAGCGTCCACATGGGCAGCTATGGCATCGGCGTTTCGCGCCTCGTGGGCGGCATTATCGAAGCCAGTCACGACGAGAACGGCATCATCTGGCCGGACGCCGTCGCGCCCTTCGGTGTTGGGATCATCAATCTGAAAGCCGGTGACGCGGACACCGACGCGGCCTGCGCCAAGGCGTATGACGCGCTGACGGCCGCCGGCAAGGAACCGCTGCTGGACGACACCAGCGACCGCCCGGGCGGAAAATTCGCGACAATGGACCTGATCGGTCTGCCCTATCAGCTGGTCATCGGGCCGCGCGGCCTGAAAGAGGGCAAGGTCGAACTGAAAATCCGGCGCAGCGGCGAACGTCACGAGCTCAGTCTCGATGATGCGATCGCCCGCCTGGCCGAAGGAGCATTTGCGAATGGCTGAAGCGAGCCCGCTCGAAAAAGGGGCGCACCCGTTCAGCGCCTATGAGTTCACGCTCGCGCGCCGCTATCTCGGTGCCCGCCGCAAGGATGGCGGCATTGCCCTGATCGCCATCATCTCCTTCCTCGGGATCACGCTCGGCGTTGCCGCCCTGATCACGATCATGTCGATCATGAATGGCTTTCGTCACGAGTTGATGAGCCAGCTTCTGGGCGTTCAATCGCACATCTATGTCGATGTCCGGCCCCAGCAATACGGCAATCTCGACGCATTGACGCCCGAGGAGCTGACTGCGCTATCCGACGAGATCGCCGCGGTTCCGGGCGTCGTCAGCGTCGGGCAGCGCGTGGTCGGACAGGCGCTCGTCTCGGTCGGGGGGCGGACCGGCCCGGCACAGGTCATCGGCATCTCCCGCGAAGAACTGGCGACCATCGAGCGCGTCAGCGGCACACCGGAACCCGGCGGGAATACCGGAATCCAGTTCGGGACATTTGATGGCTTTGGTGACGGTCGCAACGGCGGAGACATCATCCTGATCGGCCAGCAACTGGCGCGCAATCTCGGCGTGATGCCGGGCGACGAGATCACGCTCATCGGGGCCAGCGGCACTGCGACACCCTTCGGGATGACGCCGCGCCGCAAGGCCTATGAAGTTGGCGGCGTGTTCTCGGTCGGCATCTACGAGTTCGACCAGATCGTTGTCTTCATGCCGCTCGATCAGGCCATCCTGTTCTTCTCGCTGGATGGACCGGAGACAATCGAGGCGCGTGTCGCCAATCCCGACGGGATGGACCCGGTCCTCGATGAAGTGGTCAATCGGGTGCGTGGCCGCGGCATCATCTATGACTGGCGCCAGCAGAACCGCAGTTTTTACGACGCCCTGCAGGTCGAGCGGGTCGCCATGCGCATGATCATGGCGCTGGTGATCGGTATCGCCGCACTCAACATCATCACCGGCCTGATCATGCTGGTGAAGAACAAGGGCCGCGACATCGCCATCTTGCGCACGATGGGGGCGACACAAGGCGCGATGATGCGCGTTTTCACCACGATCGGCCTGATGATTGGCGGCGTGGGCGCCATCGGCGGCGTGCTGCTCGGGATCGTCCTGGTCCTCAATATCGGGGTGATCCAGAATTTCATCCAGATCATCACGGGTGTGAATCCCTTCAATCCGGAAGTCTATTTCCTGACGACCCTGCCGGCGCGGCTCGACTGGACCGAAGTCACCTTCGCGGCCGGTTTCGGCCTGTTCGCAGCCTTCCTCGCCGCCATCCCGCCCGCCTGGCGTGCGGCGCGGCTCGATCCGGTGGAGGCGCTGCGCTATGAGTGAGCCCGTTCTCTCCCTGAAAGACATCGAGCGCACCTATGCCGGTGCCAAGCCGCTGACCGTCCTGAAGGATGCGAGCGTCGATCTTGTCCCGGGCGAAGTCGTGGGCCTTGTCGGTCCGTCGGGCTCGGGCAAGTCGTCGCTTCTTCATGTCGCCGGATTGCTGGAACCGCCGCAAGCGGGGACGGTCACGATTGGCGGTCATGACGGGTTGACCAGATCCGATGCCGAGCGCACCGCGCTGCGCCGCTCGATGATCGGCTTCGTCTATCAATTCCATCACCTGCTGCCGGAATTCGATGCGCGGGAAAACATCGTGCTTCCGCAACTGATCGCGGGGCGCAAACGCGCCGACGCCGTCGCGCATGCCGACCAGCTTCTCGCCATGATGGGACTGACCGAGCGCGCCGACCACCGGCCCGCTGCCCTCTCGGGCGGCGAACAGCAGCGTGTCGCCATCGCGCGCGCCTTCGCGAATAATCCGCGCATTATCCTGGCCGACGAGCCGACCGGAAATCTCGATCCCAAGACGTCTGATGCCGTGTTCGAGGCCTTCTTCCAGGCGGCCCGCGAGCAGGGGGTGACGGCACTCGTGGCCACCCACAACCTCGCGCTGGCCGACCGGATGGACCGGGCGATCACGCTCAGCGAGGGCCGGGTCATTCCCTGGACGGGCATCGATCACTCCGCCTCCTGAATTCGCAGTAATCCCGACCGATTCGTTTTCGCTTGACCGGCGGAACAAAACATGAAAAGAACAAAACACGAACACATATTCAGACTAACAGGAACAGGGGAGTTCACCATGCGCCGCATGATTGCAGACGTTTCCGCCGCCATCGCCTTGCTGGGTTTCACGTCGGTCATTCTGATGTGGGGTTCGGTTCTCTCAGCGCCCGCCGTCGTCTAGGCTTCGCCGTGACTCGCGGACGCCCGGTCTCAGGGCGTCCGACAACAGGAGAGGGTGCCTCATCCCGCCATGACCGCGTCCGGACCACCCCGCTTTATCCATCTGCGCACGAGGTCGCCCTATTCGCTCCTCGAGGGCGCGATCAAGATCAAGGATATGGCAAGCCTGTGCGCGGAATACGCCATGCCGGCGGTGGCGCTCACGGACACCAACAACCTGTTCGGCGCCCTGGAATTTTCCGAAACGCTTGCAGGCTCCGGCATCCAGCCGATCGTTGGATGCACATTGTCGGTTTCGGTTTTTGAGGGACGGCCCGGCGATCGTATCGAGGCGGACGGGACGCTGGTTTTGCTGGCGCAGAGCGAGGCCGGTTATCGTAACCTGATGGCGCTTTCGAGCGCGGCCTTTCTCGATGCCGGCCCGATGGACCGGCCGCACATCACGCTCGACCACCTGAAGGCGCACGCTGATGGGCTGATTGCGCTGACCGGCGGCCCCGACGGGGTGCTCAACCGCCTGGTCGTCGGTGGCCGCGAGGCTGAGGCCGCAAGCTGGCTTTCCACCCTTGGCGACCTTTACGGCGACCGGCTTTATGTCGAACTCCAGCGGCATGGCCGCCGCGAGGAACTCGAAGCCGAGTCCTGGCTGGTCGATCAGGCCTATGAGCGCGGGCTCCCGCTCGTCGCCACGAACGAGGCCTTTTTTCCTGACCCGTCCATGCACGCCGCACATGATGCGCTGCTGTGCATTTCGGAAAGCTCCTATCTCAGCGTCGAGGACCGGCGGCGCGTCACGCCCGACCACCACTTCGCCACCGTCGAGGAGATGGCGTCCCGCTTCGAGGATTTGCCCGAGGCGCTGGACAACACGATCGAGATCGCGCGCCGCTGTGCCTTCCGGCCGCAGACCTCCGTTCCGCTTTTGCCGCGCTTCGAGACCGCTGACGGCCGCGACGAGACCGATGAACTCGCAGCGCGCGCCCATGAGGGGCTGACCGAGCGCCTGACGGTGATCGATCCGGCAGCGCCTGAATCCGAATACCGCGAACGGCTCGACTACGAGCTCGGCGTCATCGCCCAGATGGGGTTCCCCGGCTACTTCCTGATCGTCTCGGACTTCATCCAGTGGGCCAAGGGCAAGGATATTCCCGTTGGTCCCGGACGCGGGTCCGGCGCTGGCTCCGTCGTCGCCTGGGCGCTGACCATCACCGACCTCGATCCGCTGCGTTTCGGTTTGCTGTTCGAGCGCTTTCTCAACCCGGAACGCGTGTCGATGCCCGACTTCGACATCGACTTCTGCCAGGAGCGCCGCGGTGAGGTGATCCGCTACGTGCAGGAGCGCTACGGCTCCGATCACGTCGCGCAGATCATCACCTTCGGCACCTTGCAGGCCCGCGCCGTGGTACGCGATGTCGGCCGTGTCCTTCAACTGCCGCTCGGCCTCGTTGACCGGATCGCCAAGCTTGTCCCGGCCAATCCCGCCAATCCGGTCACGCTCTCTCAGGCCATCGAAACGGAATCGAAGTTGCGCCAGATGCGCGATGACGATCCCGCTGTCGCCAAGCTGCTCGAAGTCGCGCTGAAGCTGGAGGGGCTTTACCGCAATGCCTCCACCCACGCAGCCGGCGTGGTGATTGGCGACCGCAGCCTGGTCGAGCTGACGCCGCTCTATCGTGACCCGCGATCGGACATCCCCGCCACCCAGTTCAACATGAAATGGGTCGAGCCAGCGGGACTGGTGAAATTCGACTTCCTGGGCCTGAAAACCCTGACGGTGATTGCGCGCGCAATCGAATACATGCGTGGTCAGGGGCTTGATGAGCCCGACCTCGATGACGGTTACGCCGATCCAGCGGTCTACGACATGCTCGGCACAGGCGCGGCCATCGGCGTGTTCCAGCTGGAATCCACCGGCATGCGTGACACGCTGAAGAAGATGAAGCCCGACAAGATCGAGGACCTGATCGCGCTCATCTCGCTCTATCGTCCCGGCCCGATGAAGAACATCGACGTCTATGTCGACCGCAAGTTCGGCCGGCTCGACGTCGATTACATGCACCCGAAGCTGAAGGATGTCCTCGCCGAGACCTATGGCGTGATCATCTACCAGGAACAGGTGATGCAGATCGCCCAGATCCTTTCGGGGTATTCGCTCGGCGAGGCTGACCTCCTGCGCCGGGCCATGGGCAAGAAGAAGAAAGAGGAGATGGACCGCCAGCGGGTCCGTTTCATCGAGGGCGCGCTTGAGCGCGGCGTCAATGAGGGCAAGGCGGCGCACATCTTTGAACTCGTGAACGAGTTCGCGGGCTATGGATTCAACAAGTCCCACGCGGCCGCCTATGCCGCAATCGCATATCGAACCGCCTGGCTGAAGACCCATCGCCCGGTGGAGTTTCTCGCGGCGCTGATGAGCCTCGACCGCAATAATTTCGACAAGCTGGCGCTCTTTTTCCAGGAAGCGCGCAAGATGGACGTCCCGGTCCTGCCGCCCGACGTCAATGCGAGCCTTGCGGACTTTTCGGTCGAGGAGGGCGCGGTACGCTATGCGCTCGGCGCGATCAGGAATGTCTCGATGTCCGCGATGGAGCATCTCGTCGAGGTCCGGACGTCCGGCGGTCCCTTCAAGGACCTTTACGACTTTGCCGAGCGTGTCGATCCAAAGCTGGTGAACAAGCGCACGATGGAAAATCTCGCGCGCGCCGGGGCGTTCGACAGCCTTGAGGCTGATCGCGCGCGGGCCTTTGCCGCCGCACCGGTCTTGATGGCGCTCGCCAACGCCGTGGCCGAACAGCGCGAAAGCTCGCAGTCGAGCCTGTTTGGCGGCGCGGCGCCGAGCGAAGGGGGGCTTTCGCACCCGCCACTTCCGGACGCCGAGCCCTGGATTGCCACGGAACGGCTGGACAACGAACTGGCGGCCGTCGGTTTTTTCCTGTCTGGGCACCCGCTCGACGATTTGACCGAAGCGCTGGCGCTGCGCGGCGTCGTGCTGTTCGCCGACGCACAGGCACGCGTCAGCGAGGGGGCCTCAGCGCTGCGAATGGCCGGGGTCGTTCGCCGCCGGCAGGAGCGCGTGTCGAGCAAGTCCGGCGAGCGGTTTGCCTTCGTGACACTGTCCGATCCGACCGGGGAGTTTGAGATCCTCGTTCCACCGGAAACCCTGCGGTCGTCGCGTGAGGCGCTCGAGACCGGAGCGTCCATTATTGTGACCACGCGTGTCGATGGCCGGGATGAGGAATTGCGTTTCTTCGCCGACAGTGTCGAGACGCTGGACTCGGCCCCGATGGCTGCGGGCTTGCGGATACGCCTGTTGCCCGAAGCGGTGGAAGGCGTGCGTTCAAGGCTCGAGCGCGCGGCATCGCGGGCCAATGGTGAGGGCGGCGAGATCCACTTCATCCTGCCGGTATCGCATGGCCGCGAGGCCGAGCTGAAATTGCCGAGGCGCATGCCGTGCGATGCAGTCGTCCAGGCGGCATTGAAGGCCGTGCGCGGCGTTGAGAGTGTCGAGACCGTCTGATGGCCGCGACCGGCTGACTGCATGCGGCAGTCCGCCATGCTTGCCTTTTCCCATACCTGGCTTATAAGCCCGCCTCATCACGCACGTGGAACACGGTCGACACGGGGAGACATCCCGTTCGCCCATTCCGGTGTCTCCTGCCGATCCCCGGTTGGAGATGCTGTTCCGCGGAGGCCAACCGGAAAAGGAATGAAGACGATGGCTCTCCCTGATTTCTCCATGCGTCAGCTTCTCGAAGCTGGCTGTCACTTTGGTCACCAGACGCACCGCTGGAACCCGAAGATGCGCGACTACATCTTTGGTCAGCGCTCCGGCATTCACATTCTCGACCTGTCGCAGACGGTTCCGCTGTTGCACCAGTCGCTGGTCCAGATCCGCAACATTGCCGCCAAGGGTGGCCGCGTCCTGTTCGTCGGCACCAAGCGCCAGGCTTCCGAGCCGGTTGCAGTGGCGGCGAAGCGTTGCGCGCAGTATTACGTGAACCACCGTTGGCTCGGTGGCACGCTGACCAACTGGCGGACCATTTCCCATTCGATCAGCCGCCTGCGCGAGCTGGAATCGCTCCTCGACGGTGACAATCCGGAAGCTTCGGGCTTCACCAAGAAGGAATTGCTCAACCTGACGCGCGAGCGTGACAAGCTCGAACTGTCGCTCGGCGGCATCAAGGACATGGGCGGCATCCCCGACCTGATGTTCGTGATCGATACCAACAAGGAAGCGATTGCCATCCAGGAAGCCCGCAAGCTGGGCATCCCGGTCGTCGCGATCGTCGACTCCAATTGCGATCCGGACTCGGTCACTTTCCCGATCCCGGGGAATGACGATGCCGCGCGCGCCCTGTCGCTCTATTGCGACCTGGTGGCCGATGCGGTTCTGGACGGCTTCTCGCAGGGCGCTGTCGACATGGGTGTTGATCTCGGCGAGTCCGAGAACCCGGTCGAGCCGGCGATCGCAGCCGAAGACACGGCTGAAGCGCCTGCGGCTGAGGACGCACCGGCGGCCGAAGCCCCGGCGGACGATGCCAAGAAATCCGAGAACGCCGACGCGTAAGTGTCAGATTGGCGGGGTATAGACCCGGCCAAGGCGAGTTGAATTGAAGGGCCACGGTTTCCGCTGAACGGGAGCCGTGGCTCATGCACACATGATGAGACAGGAGCGAACCCATGGCTGAGATCACTGCGGCCCTCGTCAAGGAACTGCGCGAACGTACCGGCGCAGGCATGATGGATTGCAAGAAAGCGCTGACCGAAACCGGCGGCGATGTGGATGCGGCTATCGATTGGCTGCGCGCGAAAGGCCTTTCGAAGGCCGCCAAGAAGTCTGATCGCGTGGCCTCCGAAGGCCTCGTGGGCGTTGCCGTATCTGGTGACGGCAAGACCGGCGCGACGATTGAGCTGAACTCCGAAACCGATTTCGTCGCACGCAACGACACGTTCAAGGCAGCCGTCGCCGAACTGGCCGAGCTGGCCCTGACCGAAGGCGGCGATGTGGAATCCCTGAAGAAGGCGAAGACCGCTTCGGGCGCGACCGTCGAAGACAGCCTGACGAATTTGATCGCCACCATCGGCGAGAACATGGCGCTGCGCCGTGCGGCCGTCCTGTCGGTTTCCGAAGGTGTCGTGGCGAGCTACGTCCACAACGCTGCGGGCGACAATGTCGGCCGTCTTGGCGTTCTGGTGGCGCTGGAATCGTCCGGCGATCAAGCCAAGCTGGCTGATCTCGGCCGCAAGATCGCGATGCACGTCGCCGCGGCTTCGCCCGCACCGGCGCTGTCGGTTTCGACCGATGATCTCGATGCCGAGGCGGTCAACAAGGAGCGCGAAGTGTTCGCCGCTCAAGCCCGCGAGTCCGGCAAGCCGGAGAACATCATCGAGAAGATGGTCGAAGGCCGCCTGCGCAAATTCTATGAGGAAGTCGTGCTCAACAAGCAGGCTTTCGTGATGAACCCCGACCAGACGATCGAGCAGCTGCTGAAGGACTCCGGGTCCGAGGTCGGCGGACCGGTCAAGATCGCGGCATTCGTCCGCATGGCGCTTGGTGAAGGCGTCGAGAAAGAGCCGGAAGCCGATTTCGCCGCCGAAGTCGCCTCGATGGCCGGCAAGAAATAACATTGAACGAGCCGTGCCGGGGCGTTTCCGCCCCGG
>NZMJ01000124.1 GCA_002692855.1 Maricaulis sp. | reverse complement strand
TAAATTGCATTGTAGTTGTACTGGCTGACCTATTCTTGAAAACTGTCATTGTCTGATTACTGGAATTTGTTTCACTACCATTATTACCGAATGCTATGTCTATTCTTGACAATGTGCAAGCAACAGGTAAAGCAACACCAAAGTCTGTTCCTGTTGAAGAATTGGTTGTATTTCTTGCCCCATTACCAAAAGACATTTGAAAACCATTTGCACCACCCGCAGCCGCCGTACTAGCGATATGAACATCAGACTCTTCACCAACAATAACGAATGTATTGGTATCTGTACCACCACCACCACCGCTAACTGTTGTGAATGTTAACGCTCCACTACCATTGGTAGTTAGAACCTGTCCATTACTACCATCTGTAAGTGGGAATGTGTATTCATCGTTAAATCTAATCTTTCTATCAGGGCCGATTCTTAACGCTTCTACTGCATTCTCATGTCCTGCTGATTCTCCTGTTTTGAATACTATTCCTGAACCTGAATCATTGGTTGCGACTGAGTTAGCGATAATTAATGTGTTATTGTCTGTATTGTCATTATGGAATACATCAGATGAATGCCCAATAGATGAGTGTGTTGTACCTCCATCTAATACGAACTCCATATATGGTTGGTCTAATTCACCTGAATTGTCTGAATCTGCCCTTAATGATAATACTGCATCTCCGGCATGACCATCTACTATTAGTGTAGTACCATCCCAAGTAAGACCTGCTTCTGCATTCATGGCATCTGTGCCTGTTGCAGTTACAATTCTGTTATCTGCACCATTAGTCATAAAGTCAGATACATCTACTGAAATTGCATCGGCCGCTACATCAATACCAGTTCCCGCACCAATGTTTAGTGTTGCAGAACCAGAAGTCGCTCCACCAGTTAAACCATTACCTGCTACAACTGCGGTAATATCACCAGAAGCGGTTGTAAATCCACTATCATTATCAAACGCTGAAAGTGGTATTTCAGATATTAATTTCCTACGTTCTGCTCCATTGTCTAATAAAATCAATTCATCTTGGCTTGAGTTAATCGCAGCCGTCATGTCTGTAAATTCAGATAAATCAAGACTGATAGTTGGAGTAGTAGTTGCATTTGTTACATCTAAACCTGTACCTACTGATATTTGTGTTACTGTACCTGCATTAGTTGTAAAACCTGCTCCGTTTGTTAATTGGTTATTGTTTGTTGGAATATCGCTTATGTATGCAAGAGTAGAAGCAGTTCCCCAATTAGTATCATCTTGGTCTGCTCGGTAGTGATATATTCTTTTTGTGCTATTCTTGGCGAATGCCAATATGTTTGCATCTCCACCTGTATGTCCTGTGAATGTGTCTAATACTAAAACATCAACATAATCAGAAGCGGTAGTGGTTGAACCATCCTCTAATCCTGTTTTTGTTGAGAACCTTCCTGATAGTTCTCTAATGTTATTTGCCAAGTCATCAGGAGCAAAGTCCCTATCATCGTCTGTCCTTAGACGAGGAGCGAATATTGTTCTGAAATCCAAATCAAATGGGTCTGCATCTGAACCCGGAGATATATCAGAATAGTTGATGTCTATACTTGTGTTACCACTATGGAACTTAACTTCTTCAGCGTTTGATATTGATACCTCAGTACCATCATCATCTTCTAGAACGAAACTCATTTGACTTGTAATAAATCCTGCATCGTTATTGAAACCTGATAGATTGATATTACCCTTAGTTAGTTTCTTCATAGCATTGTTAGTATCTACTACTGCAAAGAAATCACCATCCCCATCTGATGTAGACGTAGTTAATTCTGATAAATCAAGGTTTACTGCATTGGAAGTTACTGATATACCTGTACCATTTCCTACTGCTAGTGAAACACCGCCAGAATCTCCACCTCCTGTTAAACCTGCACCTGCGGTTACACCAGTTATATCTCCTGTATTAGCGTCAACATAACTAAACGAACCATCACCATCTGATTGAAGTAATTGCCCGGAAGTTCCATTACCACTAATATTCAATTGGGTAGCAGTAACCGAATTGTCTTTCAATGCGAAAGTTAAATCATATGGGTCGCCATCTGAACCATGACTTGTATCAGTCCAGTTAATATCAATACCAGTACCTTCAACAAACTTTATTTCTTTACCATGACTAATTGTAACTTCTGTTCCATCACCGTCTTCTAATTGGAATGTGGTTAATTGATTGGTGTTGGTGTTTGTATCAGTAGAAGCAATGGTTATGTTATTAGCATCAGTATGTGTTAGTGTAATATTAGAACCTGCTACAAACTTAATGTCTTGTGTACCTGAACCTGCTCCACCCTCAGTTAGCCTAAGTATTATATCATTAGTAGAATCAACAAACGAAGATGTGTATGTATTCTGCGTGTTTGTATTTGGTGTTGTAACTGAGCCTCCTAGTGATATAGCAGAACCGTTGATTGTTATACTGCTATTAGCCAAAGAACTGTTAGCAATATTAGTTATAGTGTTATTACTTGCATTGATTGTCTTATTAGTTAATGCTTGACTTCCTGCAAGTGTAGCGACTGTGGCATCAATAGCAACAGTTATGTTTCCACTTGAACCGCTATTAGCACCACTAATACCTGTACCTGTTGTTATGGTCTGATTGTTCTCTCCTCCGGCTGCGCCACTAACTAATGTAAAATTGTCATCTGCATGATTGTATGTTACTACCATGTTATCTAGGTCAGAAGTAAGAGAAGCATTTGTGAACTTAAGATGACTAGCAAGTATTTGGGCATCACCTATCTTAGCATCTGTAATTGCATCATTGGCTATTCTTGCGGTTGTAATAGCACTTGTTCCTATTCTTGCTGCGGGTATAGTACCTGTTGTTAATTTACTAGCAGAAATTCCTGATGCTAATTTATCATTAGAAATAGAACCTGCTAATTGTGCATTAGTTATTGTTGAATTACTAATTTGACCTGCAATTGTATCTGCGGTAATAGAGCCACCTAATGATGTAGAAGAACCTGCAATTGTTATTGCGCTATTTGATAGTTTAGAATTAGCAATTGAACCTGCTAATTGAGAGTTAGAAATACCTGATGACTTTACTGTAACTAATCCAGAAGATACTGAGAAATCATCTTGACTAAATGATGCTACTCCTTTATTGATAGCACTAGCATCTTCAGCACTAAATGTAACTGTACCAGAACTTTCAGCAACATCAATACCTTCACCTGCTGCGAATGTTATTGTTCCACCTAATGCAGTAGCAGTCGAGTTTGAACCATCACTTACAGTAATAGTTGAATTAGTTAATTTAGAGTTAGCAATAGAACCTGCAAGTTTAGCATTTGTAATAGCACTATCAGCGATTCTAGCAGTTGCGAATGTACCAGCATTAATTTTACTCGCATTAAGACTTGGTATTCTATCAGCACCTAATGTTCCTGCATTAATCTTAGAAGCATCTAAGTTTGGTATATCGCTTGCTGCTAAATTAGCAAATACTACACCTGTTCCTGATAATGACAGACCAGTTCCGGCCGCTACTGCTACTGTTCCATCTCTATCTGGTAATGTTATTGTTCTATCTGTACTAGCGTCTTGAGCAGTAAGTTTGATTTCATGGTCATTACCATCACCTGCTCTAAATGCTAGAGTGTTGTCTCCAACGATTTGTACTGTTTCACTACTATACTTCGTATCTCCTTTAACAGTTAAGTTTCCTTTGATTACAACGTTAGTATCTTCACCTGAATCTCCTATGTTTAGTGTGTCATTTTCATCCATTGTTGCTAATGATGATATTATGTTAGCCTTATCAGTTACATCAGCAGATGTTTCAATTCCATCCAATTTATTCTTTAGTGCGGTTGTAAAGTTACGCTGAGTAAGTCCACCATCTCCGACAGAATATTGAGTATCATTATCAGTCCAAGGTACATTGACATACATTTGTCCACTTGATAGTTCAACAGGATAGTTCTTGTTATTCTCGGTATAACCAATCTTAACTAATCCTAGTGTGCTACTTGTAGCAGTTGAATACGTTGTGTTATTATCTGTTGAAGTAATAGTGATTGTATCATTTGATGTATTTGCTGATATTGTTGTAGCACCTGCTCCCACTAAGGTTAGAGTGTCAGTTTTTTGGTCTGCCTGTACTGTATCTGAACCAACTGCTACATTACTAAATGCGTTTTGATTTGTTTCTCCACTTGAACCGGATAGTGCGAACCTTCCATCTAAATCAACGGTAACATCAGAAAGACCACCGCTTCTACTTAGTGTCAATACACCATTGCCAGTATTGAATGTAGCATCATCAACCTGTCTATCTGTATTTGCTGATACGCTGTTTTCTACAAATGCTTTGATAGATGCTTGTGATGCAGGTTTGTCAGTAGCATTAGAACTCATGTCGTTTTCGTTAAGTATATCAGAAGTTATAGAATAATTATTTGCAGTAGTAGTAATTGCACCTGTACTTGAATCATATGATATTAATCCTGAGCCAGATATTTTACTTCTTACTTGTGCATCAGTCAACTGAGTGTTATTATCAGCAGACCATGTTAATACACCATTGCCATCTGTTTTTAGGAATTGACCGCTATCACCATCATTAGGTGGTAGTGTTAATGTATAATCAGAACCAACATTAAGAGGAGTCTGTAAAACTATTTTGTTAGAGTTATCATTATCGAAGAACCTTAGAGTTGAGTTACTTCTAATGTCTAATGGTTTGAATACTTTAACTACTGAGTCTATTGTTAAAACATCTACATTAGAACCATTTACTTTAGGTGTAAAAATTATTTTACCATCTTCTGAGCCATCAGAAACATCAAGCATTTGTGAACTGATAGCAGTATAACCAATTAATTCACTAGCATCATTTTTTCCGTGAAATGTAAACTTACCTAGAAAATCATTATCAGCAGGGCTAGATGAATCTCGATGTATGTTGATGTTTGGCCCAGAGAATGCATCATTGTCTTTTGTAACTATTTGTAATGCAGGGCCACCTTCTCCGCCTGTTTGGTCATGAATGATTGTTAATCTACCTTGGTTTCCAGCAGGGCTGATTGTCCCATCACCTACTATTACTCTTGAATCTCCGGCAGTAGCAAGAATAAGGTCATTGTCGCCAGTAGGGTCAATTGTCATATCTCCACTAGCGTTTGTAATAGTACCAGTTAATATTGGAGCAGTTAGCGTTTTGTTGCTTAATGTCTGCGCACCTGTTAGAGTTACATCAGCAGGTAAGTTAGTTAGATTCGCACCGCTTATGGCAGGTAATACTGCCGGGAACCTTGCATCAGGTATTGTTCCTGAAGTTAGATTTGATGCGTTTAATGCAGTAGCAACAGCGTAACCTGCACCATTAGTTAATTGATTATTATTGGTTGGTATTGTAGGTTTATTTTTAATGAATGCATCTGAAGAGTCGCTTGTTTCATTGAAGTCTGCTTGAACGTTGACTTCTGCTCCATCAGCAGGTAAAGTATTAGGGAATACCTTTCCTGTACCTACTAATTCTGATGAAGTAATCTTTGCTAATACATTTGCTATTGAAGCACTCTTGAGAGAACCGTTATCAAATACATACAAGAAGTCTTGTGCAGTATCTATACCACTTCCTAAGTCTGATAAATCACTAAATGTAGAAGAGGCAGCGTGTTGTATAACAGAAGACTTTGATAATTGGGCATCTGCAAAAGTACCTGCATTAATTTTAGATGCGTTTAGGTTTGGAATGTCACTAGCAGTTATTTCTCCTATGATAGTGGCAGCAGATTTATTTTCTACATTTCCTAATCCTACATCTGCTTTTGTTGTTCCTACATCTGAATGAGTAACACCTGCTCTCATGGTAGCAGTTGTGATATTGTCTACGTTGCTTAATCCTACATCAGCCTTTACTAGTCCTAATGCTCCTTTACCAAGTGTAACTGCTACCCAATTTGCAGAGCCTACTGCTGATGCTCTATACATCTTATTATTATCATTTGAGTCTATCCATATATCACCAATCGCAGTAGCAGTAGGAGCGTTATCAGAAACAAATGTAGTTACTTGTGCTTGATTCAAAACATTGCTAAGTCCAACATTTGCCTTGGTAGTACCTGCTCTTATTGTCGCAGTAGAATTGTTATCTACATTACCAAGGCCAACATCACCCTTTGTGACTGTAACATTGCTTGATAGAGCATGACCGTTAACTGTTGTACTAGTAGATACCTTACCTGCTAATGATTGAACCAATCCACCCGATACAGTATTATCCAATAGATAGTCTTCTAATTGTGCTAATGTGTCAATAGCGTTAGAGTCTGCTCCGAGTAGTGCATCTATTTTAGCGGCTGCCTTTCCTTCAATGTATGCATCTGTTAATGTATCTGTTCTATTCTTTGCAGATGTTATATCACTAGCCTGTTGTGTAGTAATTCCTACTTTTTGAGTGTTAGCACTTACCGCACTCTCTAAGTCGCTGATATTTGGTATTGCTATTGTGCCACTAAATGTAGGATTGCTTAGGTTTGCTTTTAGGTTCAAAGCATTTTGTTGTGCAGTAGAAACAGGTTTAGCAGAATCAGCAGTATTGTCTACATTGCCTAGCCCAACATCTCCTTTAACCAATCCTAGTTGTGTCTTTACTTCTGATATACTTCTACCTTCTAAACCAGTATTAGTGAATCTAGCAAAGTCACCACTTTGAACAGAATTGTTATCTATCTTTACTGCATTGGTGTTTGATATCCCAAATGTAAGTGAACCTTGTACTCCTGTTGTCTTAGCAAGTGTGACTGCGTTATCTGCAATCATATTAGTAGCGACAGTTTGTGAATCTGCTGTTGTGATTAATGTCCCTGTTATACTTGGAACAGTTACAGTTTTGCTTGAACTTGATGCATCTGTAAATGCTAATTTAGTATGGTAAGCGTTTGATGTGTTATATGAATATATATCTCCATCAGTTTTTACCTCGAATCTCTTTCTGAAATCACCGCTATTTTCATCACCTGCGGTTAAAGTGTTAGTAGTTTTCTTTATTCCAACATACTGTATTTTTCTTTGAACTGCCGTTCCTGTTCCTTTTGCTATCTGAACAACACATATTGGAATATCACCATCTGTAAGGTCGGCAGTTTTAGCGGCTGAAGAACCTAAAGCATTCGTTCCTCTAAATGCTATTGCTCCACTTGCGTTTATTACAATAAAACCATACCAATCATAAGCGGTAGCACCTGTGAAGTTTGTACTGCTTTTATCGCTTTGCGCACCTAATGTTTTATACTCTCCTTTATCGAAGTAACCTCCGGCAGTTATATCGAATGTTCCATCTGATTGAGATGTAACTTGGAATCCGTGTGCAATGAACGAACCTGCATCAGCAGTATTCAATGCTTTGATAATACCACTATGTAGATTATCAATACCATCTTCCAACTGGTCGCTAGTTGTAGGTGCAACCTTCAATGTACTAATAAAGCCTGAAAAGTCCGTCATTAAGGAATCACCACCCTAAAAGTGAAACTTAATGTCTCACTTGATGCTAATGGGCCTATGCTCTTAAAGTTGACTCGGCTCAACATATTACCTCCAGTAGAGGCATCAAAAACACCCATTTCTGATATTACATTAGATAATAGTTCTGCACCTGTAAAGGTGACTGTATAGACAATTGTATTACCAACTACTTGTTTTGAGTCTGCGGCTTTTCTAAAGATTTCATGGTCTAATGTATTTTGGCTTGTTGAAGTATCATCACCACCATCTCCTACGGCAATATGACCAAAACCATTTGTTCCAATCAATAAATCTGCTGTTTTGTTTTTACCTGCATCTGTTATCATAATTCTATTTCCTCCGTTGTAACAACATCACTCCCTGCATTCATTGTTGTTGTCCAACCTATTAAGGTTCCCCAACCTAATGATGTTCCTGTGGGAGTGGTTCTTTGTGATATTAATGAAACTTCATCTATACCAACCTCTTCAAACAAGGATTTACTGGTTACTTCAGCAGTAACATCCTTTGTTAATAATGTAGAAAATCCTCCTTTTCTTTCTATATTCATTTCAGCGAGTCTTTCTGCTATTGTCTTATTAAACGTACCAACAGTTATTTTACTGATAGCAGACATAGCATTCTCTATTTCATATACAATATAGTCATCGGGAGGAATGTTGTGATTAGGGAAGTTAAGCGTGATTAAATCACCGGGTTTCATTAATTTCATTTCATCCTTTCTTTCAATCTCAATAGTTACTTTTGTTGTCTTAGCATTGTGCAATGCCAGAAGTTGTTCTGCCTTTACTTGGGCTTCTTTAGAATATTTGATGTTAGAATCAATATGCGTCAAAGTCCTAGTATTTTTATCGGTAGGCATTTCTGTTGTGGCTTTTACATTATCTCCTATCACAACTACCTTGTTGGCTCTATCAAAGAGAGATGTGTTGTTTTCTGCACTTATCAGATTTTGACCATCCCTGTATCTAAGTGAAAATATTCTTCTCGATGAGTAATCATCAATATCTCTAATCTGAATTTTCTCTCCTTTGAATACATACTCTAGTCCTTTCTTTGATGCTAAGAAATTGACTGCGGTAAAGACATCATTCTCAGCAAACCTTGTGTTGATTATAAATGGCCTTCTTGTGTATTTTACTAGTTCCTCATATTGTTGTGGAGTATAGAATGTATCAACTGTGCTATCGCTATCATAGTCAACATCATCTAATGTTAGTGTAGTAGTGCCTTGACCTGATGCTACTAAACCAATTAGTTTGCCATCTTGATTGTATAGTGTATCTCCATTTGCTATTACATCAGTTGCTACTGCTGATTGTAAAGTAATGTTATTTCCAGAAGTACCGCTAACAATAGCACCTGTAAACGTTAGGTTTCTCTCGCTATCATCCACTTCTATATCGTTCTCATTTAGGATTTCGTTAATGGCAGTTTCAGCATCCAATCCTATTGCCATAGTAGTTCCTATGTATGCTCTTTCCACGCCATTTTGTAGCGGTGTGTTTGTTGTGATTGTGAATGCTTTACCAAAGGAAACAACACCATTTCCTGATAATGTTCCTTCATAGTCAAATCTTAGGCTTTGTCTGCCAGTAGTAATATCTTTGGTAACAGTAATGTTCTTTCTAGTCGTAGTACGCCCATCAGTTATACAACAATCAATAACTTCTCCATCATTAAATAGTTCAAGGCTTTGATTTACTAAATCTATATTCTCTACCATTTTATTATTAGAATCTAAATCATCATCAACATCGAGTAAGACATACATTGAGACTATTCCTTCTCCTGTAAAGTTGGTTGTGGTTGCTCCCATCGTTGCAGGTTCTCCTGTATCTAATCTAGTTGCAGTATCATTGTATTGAAGTCCTGTATGTATCTCCTTGTTGAATTCGATAAAGCCCGGAGTTTCATCAAACGTAGTTTCTGATACTCTCATCAATCTATATCGTTGGCTTGCAGTTAAATCAGCATTCAATGTCAAAGTATGAACTGCGTGTGTACTACTATCATCAACAGTATGTGAAATTATTTTCAATGTGTCTTTACCATCACCTAGTCGAACCAAATAATATCCAGTTAGATTAGGAGCATAGTGAATCCAATTATGTGTATTGCTTGCATTCATTGTAATTGTGATTGTGCTTCCTGACATCCCATCTGTTCTGATTGTAGGTTTGATTATCATCTGTGTTTGATATAATTCACCAGTTGTATTTGAAACGTCATTATGATGTATTTGACCTACTTGGGCAACAGCATCATCTTCACTAATAAAAGGTGCTTGTTTAGTCTTAGTTCCTATGTATGCAACGTCTGGGCTACCCAACTGGTCTATTCTCATATTACGGCTATGTTGTTGTCTATCTTCCGATGGACTTGCATTTTCTTCATAGTTATTGTAATTAGTTTGAGTGTCTAATTCTAATAGAGATGAGGTTGTAATGATATCCCTTTGATTACTACCCTGTGATTCTTTTATTGCTCCTCTAAAATGCTTGAATACTCCTATGCAATTATCATACAGATGCGTACTTCTGGCTGCTTTGTATTGGTCTGGACTAGGATAATCATCAGCAGTATTACCATCGTTATCAAATGTTGTGAATGTCTGCATTTGTAATGCGTTTATTATTCTAGAGTAATGCCAATATTTGATTGCATAGTCTTGTTCATCTTGACTGGTAGTGCCATCACCATCGAAGTCTAATGCCCAATCTCCTTCTGAATGATATGGAGAACGTCTAAAGTTATCATTGTCGCCAGAACTACCTCCATTATGATGAAATATTTCAGGTATAATTGGTAGGAAAATATTGTTAGGAATAAACGGATTTACTGAAGCACCGTTGACCAACGCTGTATGTAATTTATCACTATGTTCAAAATAGTCATTTTTGTTTATATGACCATAAGTAAGATAGACTGCAAGATGTCTCATATCGTTAGCATTGCTTAGTGAGTCTAAACCAAAACCATCATCTGTCAACATATCGAATACTCTTACATTTGCCTTGAATACAGAAGTAGACGTAGTGTTTTGGAATACAGTTACGTTTGAGCCTGTTATTATACCAGAACCATTAGTGGATATAGTCGCATATCCAGTACCGTTTATTCTAGCAACAAGACTGCCATCTGATGTTTTGAAGAACATATCTCCTTCCTTGAAGTTTCTTACTACTGCCCCACTACAATTGATTGAATTAGTAGAAGCATTTCCGGCGTTACTTGCTACCATTGTAAATCCTAATGATTCTGGTGTCTTCCATCTTGGATATGAGAAGTTACTTATCTTAGGTACTGTATCTATATCTTGTAAAGACTCAGCATCAATAGGAGTAAAGTGCCAATCAAATGTAGCCTCTACTAATCTCATTACTCCAAACCTTTTGATGTTCGTAGGTGTAGTAGAGGAGGAATTTATTTTGTGAATATTATAGTTGGATTCGCTTGCTAACGATTGGAAACTACCGCCTGTATAATTAGCGTGACTAATACTAGAAGTGTCTTTCTGTCCTATCTTTTCGGTCAACAAACCATAGTTAGTAAAAGCACTCGACTGAAATAGGTTATTGTATCTTAGTTTAGATTCTGGATATAAATCTCCAACACTTAACAATTCATATTTTTTGGTTCTAAAGTCCTTTTGTTCTACATCTCTAATTGATGTTGTTGCTACTGATGTTCCTGTTCTTGTTTCAGGAAACTGCTTTGGTAATAGAGTGAGTTTGTCGCTACCTGTATAGTTATCATCATGGAAGTTACTACCCAGAATAGGCTTGTTGCTAATGGTCACATAATCTGTACCGTTGATTGAGCCATCAGCGTTTATTCTATATGCAGGTGCATACCCCATAATCTTTTGATTTCTAGGAGAGTCATTCAAAACGGATGTGAAAGTCTCTTTCAGTTCGCCCGGATTCACTCTTTGTATTGGATTGTATTTGAATGACTTACTTGAAACATATTCTGATGTGTTATCGCTCTTGAGAGTATGAATGAATCCCGACTTTGGTATGTTTCTATTAACCATATACAGATTGCTATTTGCAGATGTAAATGTATTATCAGAACTATTATTTTCTATACTACCCAAAACAATTGGAAATGTAGGAGCAAGTGTGATTGTAGTTAATCCGTCTTGTGAAACGCTATCTAATACATTGAAGTATGTAGATGTAGAAAGGCTATGTATAGAACTCAATGTTGTAGACACTTCGCTTTCTAACCCTATCTTGAATGCAAACTTGGAATCCTTTGCTCCTATGCTGTTTGTATCTATGATATCAAAACCAAGAGAATTATCTGTATTGTAACTTCCAGATGCAGAAGCATATGCTAAATCTGCATAGGTAATATTAGTTGTTATTGGGCCAGTACCACTATCATTAAATTTGACTTTCTCTCCATCTACAAAGACTACTCCTTTATCTCCTGTTGAAGTAAAGTCGGTAGGTGAAGTAGTAAGTGTTGGGTTTGCTGAAAGGGCTTTTATTCCTGTGATGTATGTGCCTGTATCTCTTCTGTATAACTTAACAGTAGCCCCGCTATTTACTTGGTTTTCTGATATGTTCGGGCTTCTGAGTGTAATAGTATAATCTCTATAACCAGTACCAATAGCAACATTACCTACCACACTTATTTCACCAAGCAAATTACCGCTACTATCCATCAGAACATCAAATGGTTTAGGTATTATTCCCAAAGCATATTGAGCATCAGTTATTCTAATTTCTGTTCCTGTTCCTGTGGCAGTTAAGTTACCATCAATTGTTACATTGACAGTATTATCTAACATAGGTGAAAGAGTCGAATGAATAATATCATTGGTATGGTTCAAGTTTTTATTAGTGGTGTTACCAAGCAGTTTGGATAGTTTGTCCCTACCTGTTATCTCATAAGTGACCATACCATTCTTGTTCTGTGAATTGATATCTTCAACACTACCGTTGAACACTTCTTCATCAATAGCGTAGTTACCTGATAGATAATACAACATTGATATTGGGGTTGTCTGATAATATTTCTTACTTGTAAAATCAGATGATAATTTAATTTGCTTATGTACCGAATCACCATAATCAATATCTATTTGATGGTTAACAAATTCTGGACTGAGCAACACTAGTTTGTTATCATTCAAAGAAGCATTTGTTTTGCTGATTGTGCTTCCATTGATAGTGAGTCTTTGGAAGGTATTGCTACCATATACTGCTTCTGTATCTATCGGGAATGTACCTTTGAGAGAACCATTCCATGCTCTAATGTATGCTATTTCATTAGTGAAGGAAGGCATTGATGATATGTTATTCCATGTTGCTTCACTATCAGTCTTTATCTTATTTACAGTTATATCCTGTACTCTAACTCCATCTACAACCGCAGGTGCAGTAAAGGCTGAAATAACGTAGTAATTCTTTCCTACTCTTATCAAATCATTTACCTTTAAGAAATTGTCATTTCTTACATCAAAGAGTTCTGTGATTGCATTCAATCTAATTTTGTTTCCTGTTACACTAGTTACAGTAAAGGGTAGTTTGTATGTGTTAAGTGCAGATGAATGTAATGTATTTCTTACTGTAAAGGAATGGTCTTCTTTGAGTTTTAGATGTTGTATTCCTGACATATCGAATACTTTTGCTCTTGCTATCTGGCTCATTTTGTTTCGAGGGAAATTAACTGATGCTTCTAATACAGGGTCTACTATGTTGTTCTTTAGGTTAGAAGACTTGTAGTATAGGTATCTACTTGGCCCTGTAAAATTACCATGATTGAATCTATATGTTCCTGTTGCGAATGTATCTGAATGTGCAGAAGTTTTGTCTTCTGTGCTTCTGCTATAATTCCTAAATGCATATCCCCATCTATCAGGAGTAAATGTGTATGTGCTTGCAGTATCGAAATCAGTTGCACTATCTGTTCCTACTTCTGTAATATCTTTACTTCTTTGATTGTCTACTAAAACTGCGTTGTGTTTTATTGTCCCCAAATCAGTAATGTTAACTCCATATTCTTGTTCCGTTAGGAATATTGTTTGTTGAATATCCCTACCAACGAAGTATAAATCTGCTGAGTTGATTAAACTAGCGGTTGAAGGGGATAGGGGTCTTCTAGGATAATCCAAAGTAATTGTACTATTTGTACTATCATACGATGCTATATTACCTATCCATTGAACATTACCTGCGTTGATTCCTTTGTATAAACTTCTACCAATATCTGCATCAGTAAAACTTCCTGTATGTTCTGCTACAACGTATGTTGATTGGTATGCAGTAACTTGATTTGTAGTGCTTGACCTTATTCTGCCTTTCTGAACCCAATCACTATACCATCTACAAGTGGTCAATTGATACTTCGTATTGTAATCTAGTTGATTTTTGTGTTGTAGTCTATCCTCATAGAAGTACCAAGTTGGCCTACTTACTGTACTGCTAACATCGTATTTATTGAATAGGAATGTTCTACCAGAAGTAGTGTCTGTCTTCCCCCTTAACCCATATGATACTGCAACTACGCTAGTATCTGTTTTTGCCGGGCCTTCGTAAATTTCAAAGTTAGTGTCTTTAGGTATAGGTTTTGGATAACGTGGCTCAAACTCAAAACCATCACCATAGTAATCATAAGTAGTTAGACGCTTTATCTTGGCAAAGTGCGGTCTGTTTGCTATTGCTCCATCATCTCCTCTTATTTCTGGATTGATTAAAACGAAGTAGTCTTTTGTTTCTAAATCCATACCCGGCCCTGTTGAACCTGCTAATAGTTGACCAGTAGTAGATGCATTCTCATCATATATTCTTATCTTGTAAGATGAAGTTTCTTGCTTGTTTGTTGCATAATTAGCAAGGGTCGTCTGGTTATTTGCAGAAGGTATTATTCTATTAACAAGTCTAGCCTTTTCATGACCTGATATTATTGGCTCACTTGTTTCACCCAAACTTGTAGGTGCATTTCTTATCTCAAAGAAGTTAGCAGAATCTTGGTCATTGGTATTTAGACCGGGGTTCTTGAGTACAGGGTTTACAGATGTATCTGCAAATGCAAAACCCGGAAAAGCATCGTTTCTATTAGCATAGGTATGGTTTAGAGTAAGTTCTTGAGTACGAGTTTGATTGAGTACATATGTATAGTTATCACCCATTACTCATCACCAAACCTATAATAGAATATGATATCATTTAGTCCAACGGATAGAGTGCTGTTTCTAGGACTTGGTTCTGCTCTTGAATGCATACACATCTCAAATAACTCTCCCATGAATTGATTCTTCCTATCTTCATTATATGTACTAGAACCTTCACTCGCTCTTGTTAGCCCCTGTCCTATTCTACAATCACTAGGGTCAAAGAAGAAACCGTTTGGTAGTATTGTCGTTGTTATATCTTGAGATGCAACTTCTGTACCATTAACGTATATTTTCAAAGCATTAGTAGTATAAGAACAAGATATCCTATATGTTGATTCAACATACAATGCCTCTCTTGGTTGAGAAGCGTATAGTGTAGTAGTTACTGGCACTAAAGGAGATGCATCTAATGTTAGAACATTACCAACTACATTGGAAGTAGTGCCTATTAGTTGAGCAGTAGCATCATATATTTTTTCACCTGCCCCTATTAAATCAGCCTCATTATTACCTAATGTAATGTTTAAGTCGCCACTAGTATCAAAATTATTATTGTTACCCGCTAATGTTATACTTGCTGAGTTTTCAGAAATAGCATATGCATTTCCAGCAGTAGCCATTACTATTTTTACTACATTAGAATTACCGGGTGTTGTTGCTGTTATATCTCCACCGTGAGCAGAATTTATTGCTGATGCCAAGTTTGTAGCAGTTGCATTTGCATTTGCGCCCTTTTGAAAGAATGTAAATGTAGAATCTGATGTTCCAGTAGATTCATTTACAGAAGGCTTGTATTTGATTAGAGTTCCATCTGCATCTGTAATATTAATTGAGATGTTTGGATTTGATGCAGTTACTCCACCTGTAAAATCATCTGCGGTTACGTTGCTTACGTTTTCAGTAATTGTTGTATTACCACTAGAACCTGCGGTTCCCTGTGTTAGATTTACTTTGTTTTGATTACTACCGTCATTTGCTGCCGTTATATCAAGAGCAGATACACCATTTACTACCGATGCAAAATTAGCCCTATTGGAACCTGATGATGGTAATCTGTATATGACGTAAACTACGCTATTAAGAGTTATAGTAGAACCATTAGCATTACTTGATTTGGTTGGATGGGCTGCCAAAAACTTAGTTATTGTGCCATCACTATCTACAAGTTGTATATGTTGTGTTGGTTCACTAGCGGATTCTCCACCCGAAAAATTTGATGTGGTTGCATGAGACATATTTGTGCTACTAACTGTAAATGAGTTACCGCCAGTACCAGCAGTATCAGCAGTTAATGTAACACCAGTATTACTAAATGTAGAAGCAGTAACTTGTGTGTTTCCATTACTACTGTTAATAGCATTTCTTAATGCAATCATTGTATTAGGGAGCGTACTTCCTTTTTGAAAAGCAATAAAGTTAGTTCCGCCTCTATTAGTTATTGAGCCATTTGAAATACCACTACCACTAGGAACAGGATGATATTTCTTATCTCCACCACCTGTATTTATTGTTAGGAAATTGTTAGTAACAACGCTTTCATCTACTCCACCTGCTATCTGTACTCTACTAATACCAGATAAACCAGAACCAATGGTTATACTACCACCTGAACCTACTCTATTTGGTGTTGTACCTACAATAGCAGCCACGAAGGTTATTTCAATCTCAGGGTCGCCAAAGGTTGCACCTGCCGCTTGACCTGCTGTAACGCTACCTGCCCATCCATTATTCCAAGCGTTGATTGCAGAAGCAAATCTAGCAACGGTGGCTTCTGCATCTGCACCAACAGTAAAACCTCTAGCACCTGCTCCCCAATCATTATCAGCAGCAAATAAATCAACATTGTTGCTATATGAAGATGGGTCAACAGGAAACCACTTTGTTGTAGTATTACCGTCTTCACTAACAATTTCGATATGTGTGGTTAAATCACTAGTTGTAGAATGACTTGGATTAGAATCAAATTTGATGCTACCTGCTGTGTTTGAAGAAGGTGCAGTATCAACGCTAAAGTTATTATTGCTAAATGTAATATTAGTAGTTGCAGATTGAGCAGGATAATATGATTCAGGCGCACCACTAAAAGTAACACTACCTGCACCAGAAGCAGAAGAAACGTTTGTTTCACCTGTAAAATTGTTGTTTGCTACTGTTATTTCCTTGCTTGGAGTCACGTTTATTGCGGTTGAGGATATCTTAGTCAATTCAGTATTAACGCCATCATAGTAGCCATCAGTATCATAATATCCATGCAGTAAATTGTTTGCCTTGATGATTGTATCTGATGTAGCAGTAACCTTTGTGGTGTTTTCTTGGTGTATTTTTGCGACTATTCTATATTCAGCAGGTCTATTAAACGTCTTATTTTTTAATTCCGTTGTAGAAATTGTAGTGTTTTCTAAGTAAAGTTCAAAGTTTTTGTTATAAAACAGGTGCATTTTCTGTGCAGTTCTATTATCAAAGTAATAATTTGATTGATAATGTGTTAAATTACTAGTAACGGCATTACTCAAACTAGGGCTAGTTTTCTGTGAATCAAGTATGCCTCCGCCTGTTCCTGTCTTAGTTCCATATCCATTTACATCATATGGCGTTATTATGGCTTCAATTGTGAATGGTGTGGTTTGACCCCAAAGACCACCTCTTACCTCTAGGTCTTGGTCTGCCGGATTCTGGTCTGAATATACTTGTTTGATATATCCATCGCATAGCATAGGGAATACTAGCGACTTGGTATCTCCAACATATACACCCGGCATTTACTCACCTAAAAACTAGCATTAATGAAATCAGACATAGCGGTAGACGCTACTGTAAATGTTAGGCTAAAGGTGATTGAGGGTATTTGGTCGCCCGCAATATCTGTTGAGAAATCGTTTATGAAACCACTCAATCCGGGTATCTCTTCATTGATTGAAGTTAGTGCCGAAGGAAACTCCGTTGCTCCCCAATCAATTTTAGTTCCGTCTAAAGTAGGCATATCGAATGTTCTATTTCCATAGTGAAATGGTATTAATGGCAAATCTTTCAATTCAGTATTAGCAGTAACACCACTACGATAATCAAAATTAGTATCTGCACGACTTGGAATAAGTATGATTAATTTACTTACATTCTGGTCTTCGTGTAAGAAAGAAGAGTCAACATAAGAATGCAGTAGTTGAGCCAATTCATATGCAGTTAGTTTGACTTCTTTTTGAGTTCCACCTTTACTTCTTTTGAATAAAGTTTGGTCTTTGAGTATTCCCGTTATTGTTATTGTTTTAGTTGCTAGACCCATATCTAATGCTAGTGTAGTAGATTCCCCGGAAATAACACCGGAGAAAGGAACAGGAAAAGCAAGAGATTGTTTGTTTGTTGAAATGCTAATGTTAGTTGCTAACAAACCAATTCTATTTTGAAACAATCCTGATTCTGTATCAGAAGGTGTAGTATCGCCAGAACCTCTTCTTGCTAACTCTAACATACAATAACTGTTTGCTCCATAATCTCCGTAATCAACCATACTATGCACCTATTCTGTTTGCTCCTGTTCTATTCATTCTTATGTTGATTTCTCTTGCTACCTTGTTGGCTATATCTCTAATTTCTGCATCAGAAGCACCTACACGGCCATTTATATGAACATGAATATTATTTCCACCTGTTCTTGTACCCATGCTATTTGCATTATTGCTTATCCTTGCACCTCTAGGTAAGTTAACTAATTCTGGCCCTCTTTCTCCAACGATTGCAGGGCCACCCATAGATACCCCTCCGGTTGAGAAGAATCTACCAATTGTGTTTTCATATAACCCGCTTAGTAATCCGCCGATTACTCCAACTAATACTTTGAACAGACCTGCTAAAACATTAGCAATTAGTTTGACTACATTGAGGAAAATATCTTTGAAGAAAATTTCCAATGCTCCTAATACATCACCTGCGAATATTGCTTTGAATAGTTTGAATACTCCTTTTATTATTCCTATGACATTCATGAACGCTGCTTTGAAAAACTTGAATGCACCTGCAAATTGTTTTCTCATTGCGGGCCAGCCTTTCTTAATAATCGCAGCAAGTACCGTTATACCTAATACAATTAACAATCCATACAGTAAGAATTTACCTAACGCTGCTGTTGTTATAGTAGCAAATTCACCAAGTTTTCCAATAAAATCTACCTTTTTCATTTTAGCCATCAATT
>NZMJ01000123.1 GCA_002692855.1 Maricaulis sp. | reverse complement strand
GAAAACACATTAACTGGAGGACAATAAACATGGCTATATCTCAAGCGATTACAGTGTCGTTTAAGCAAGACTTAATGTCGCCTGGCGGAAATTTAGAAGCTCAGACATTAAAGTGCGCACTTTACGACAACACTGCAACTCTTAACCAAAATACTGCTGCTTACATTACTGCAAATGAAATATCAAACAGTGGTACAAATTACACAACTGGCGGTGCTACATTAACTAATGTTGCAATTTCAACAGATGGAACTACTGCAATTTTTGATGCAGATAATGTTTCATTTGCTAATGCAACTATTTCTGCACAAGCTGCACTAATTTATAATGCAAACAATAGTAATTCATCTATTGCTGTATTAGATTTTGGTGGTGTAAAAACATCTACTAACGGTACTTTTGAGTTACAGTTTCCAAACGCTGACGCATCGAACGGCTTAATTAGAATAGCATAAGGAGATAAATCCTTATGTCGCTGGCAAGAACATTCACAGTTACTGTTGCCAATCCCGGGTCAGGTAATAGATATTACATTGATGGAGTATTGCAAGCAACTGTAAATTTAGCCAAAGGTGCGACTTACAGGTTTGATCAATCTGATTCTTCTAATGCTACTCATCCGTTAAGATTTTCAGAAAATAATAACAATTCACCAAGTGCTCCTTACACTGTAGGAGTAACTGCAAATGGAACACCTGGTTCTTCTGGAGCTTACACTGAAATAATTGTAGCTGATAATGCACCATCAGTTATTTATTATTATTGTACTAATCACTCTGGCATGGGAGGTCAAGCAAATTTAAATGTTAATGGCTATGGAGCATATACATGGAACAATGGTTCTTGGAATCAATTAAACGATCAATCTGTTTTATTAACAACTAATTTATTAAATTCTAATTTAGGAAGTGTTACTGTTGATGCAACAATAAGAGCTGGTTGGGGTAGAAGCACATGGAATAGTGCAACATGGAATCAAGCTCCAGATAGTTTTATAACAATATCTGGACAAGAGCTTAATACAAGTTTTGATTTTGGAGAAGGTTGGAATAGGGAAGAATGGTCATCTGGTAATTGGAGTGAAGCTTTAGGTTTAGTTAATACTGGTAATGGTAATGTATTTAGTATATCTACATTAAGTGCTTTAAATTTATCACAATCAAATGTTACTGTTACTGCAAGCTCACCAATAACAATATCTGGAGAACAATTAGATACATCAATAGGAAATTTACAATTTGATGGAGAAGCAATTGTTTCTTTAACTGGAAACCAAGCTAATATTACAGTTAATTCTTTTTCAGTGCAGGCAGGTGGTGCAATAACAATTAATACACCTACTTTTGAAGCTAATACAGCATTAGGTACAGTAACAACAGGTACTGCAAATCTTATAGAAATTACTGGAAGTGATATTGCTATTTCACTTGGGAATGTATCTGCTGTATCTGGAAATGTTATAGATATTACTGGTTTACAAGCAAATGCAACTGCAAATACAATTACACTTAAAGCTGATCAAATATTAAGTATTACAGCGATTAATAATCTTACAATATCTCAAGCAAATATTATTCCTAATTCTCAAAATTTCTTATCAATTAATGGAAATCAAGCTAATGTAACAGCTTCTACATTGAAATTTTGGGATTCAATAACAGATAATAATCAAGAAAATTGGACTAATATTAACTAGACAAATAATGACAAATATATATTATTTACATTATTAAAAATATGGAGTATAAAAAATTATGCCATCAAGTTTTACATCGAGATTAAAATTAGAAAGACAAGCTTCTGGAGAAAATTCAGGAACTTGGGGAAATTTAGTAAATTATGTTTTTAACAGAGTTGATGCATCAGTTTCTGGTTATCAAGCTGTTCCTGTAGGTGGTTCAGCTAATGTAACTTTAACATCTAACAATTCCACAAGTAATACAGATGATGATGCAACTGATGATCAAGTACATAATGCAACTTTAGAATTTACAGGAACATTAACAGGAGACATACATGTTTTTACTGATGCAGTAGAACAAAATTATGTAGTTTTTAATAATACAAGTGGATCACAATCATTAACTTTTGCAAACACAGGTCATGCTGCAAATGGTGTTGTTTTAAAACAAGGTGCTAAAACTATTGTTTACACAGATGGATCTTCAGTTTTTGATGTAAATCAAGACTTAGCTGATATTAAAGCTACATCTGTTACATCCAATGGAGCAGTTTCGGGTACTACAATTACAGGTTCAGCAAATGTTGCTGGTACTAATATAGTTGCAACTGCTAATACAGTTGATATGCAAGGTAGTGCACCTAATGTAATAGCTTCAGGTGGAACAAACACAGATATAAATTTATCACCTAAAGGTTATGGTCTTGTAACTTTTAATGGCGGTGGAAAAATTCAACAAGTTAATGAAAAAGTAAATACATCTGCTACTGCAGCAACAGGCACAATTAATTTTGATGCATTAGATGGAGCAGTACAAAATTTTACTACTAACGCATCTGCGAATTGGACATTCAATTTAAGAGGTAACTCTTCAGTTACTTTAAATAATTATTTAGATTCAGGTGAAAGTATAACAGTTGCACATATTGTACCTCAAGGGTCAACTGCTTATTATGCAAATGTTGTTCAGATTGATGGATCAACAGTAACTCCAAAATGGCAAGGAGGAGCTCCTTCAGAAGGAACAGCAAATAGCACAGATACTTATACTTACACTGCAATTAAAACTGGAGCTAATACATATACTGTACTAGCTTCATTAACTGCATTCGAATAGAAAGGAGTGTTATGCCTTTACTTACTACATTTGCTGCAGCTTCAGCAAAAGCTTTAGGATTTACTTCAGGAGGTAGTTCAGACTTTATAGAAGCTACTGGAGGAACAGTTACAGAAAATGGAAATTACAAAGTACATACTTTTACATCATCAAGCACTTTTGTTGTTAGTAACCAAGCAAAAGATGCTGCAGGTGGCAGTGGTTTAAGATATTTAATTGTAGGAGCTGGTGGAGGTTTCGGCGGTTCTGGTAGTCAAAGAGGTGGAAATTCTTCAGCAGTTTTAAGTCCGTCAACAACTATTTCATCAACTGGTGGCGGATATGGTGGAAATTATGATCAAGCAGGATCCCCAGGAGGATCTGGTGGCGGATCGGGAGAAGCACCTAGATCAGTTGGATCTGGAAATGCTGGTGGCTATACACCTCCTGAAGGAAACAATGGAGGATCTGGTTCTGGAACTGGAGGAGGACGAAGACCTGGAGCTGGAGGAGGAGCTGGAGCAGTTGGTCAAGATTCTGGTGGAAATGGCGGAGACGGTCTTCAATCAGATATAACAGGAAGTAATACATATTATGCTGGCGGCGGAGGGGGAGGATCTCATGGTCCACCTTATGGTCAACCACCTGCTGGATCAGGCGGACAAGGTGGCGGTGGACAAGGTGCGGGACCACAAACTAATACCGGTGGAACTGACGGACTAGGTGGAGGAACTGGCGGAACAAGTGGACAAGCCGGTGGAGGAGCAGGAGGTATGAGAACAGTTACAACTTATACTTTTGATATTACTAAGGGAACATATCCTATGACTGTAGGAACTGATGGTAATGGCGGAGATGGAGTTATAGTGTTAAGCTATAAATTTCAATAATATGAAAAGAAATTTTGCAGTTATTGTTGGTACAAAAGTTGTTAATGTGACAGCTATAGATAAAAATACTGTTGAAGAATCAATAACTTTTTTAAATGAAAATTTTCCAATTGAAAATGGAACTTGGAAACATATAGATTATTCATCACCAAAACATAGACATTGCGCAGTAAATTCAAATTATAATTCAGATAGTGATTATTATTACGATGACAAACCTTCAAATAATTATGTTTATGATTCTACAAATTATAGATGGATTCCTAATGTAGATTATCCTGATGGTGAATATGATGATTTAAATCACGATAATAACACTTACTATTGGGATGATCAAAATCAAGTTTGGGTAGAAAAAACTTAACAAAATTTTTAGAAAGGATGTATTTTCTTAACAGAAAATATGACATACAGAAATATATATTGGTTTTATAACAAAGTTATTCCTGAAAGAATTTGTGATGAAATAGTTGCTTATTTTAAAAATAAGAAAAAAATTAAAGCTTTAACAGGTGCAAGTAAAAGAGTTACAAAAATAAGAAAATCTTCAATTGTTTTTGATCAAGAAAATTTATGGATTGATCATCTTATAAATCCATTTATTAGAAATGCAAATATAAAAGCTGGTTGGAATTATCAAATAGATTATGCAGAAACTCATCAATTTACTGAATATAAAATAAATCAACATTATAACTGGCATATTGACGAACATGATAAACCATATGAATCTAATGATAAAAGAAATAATAAAATTAGAAAACTCTCTATGTCTCTATGTCTAAGTGACAAAAATTCTTATGACGGAGGAAATTTAATGTTTTCAAAATTAGGTAAATTAAATAAAATTAATTCTTTTACTGTAAAAGAAATGAGAGAGAAAGGATCGTTAATAGTTTTTCCGTCTTATACTTTACATAGAGTTGAGCCAGTTACTAGAGGTACTAGACATTCATTAGTAATATGGTATTTAGGAAATCCATATAGATAATATATGAGTTTTAAAAAAGAAAAATATTGTATTGTAAAAAAAGCAGTATCAAAAGAATTATGCAATTTTTTAGAAAATTACTTATTATTGAAAAGACAATGCTCTAAAACTTTATTTGATACAAAACAAATTTCTCCTTATTGTGTAGATTATGGAAAATGGTCAGATGAACAAATTCCTAATACATATAATTGTTATTCAGATATGGCAATGGAGACTTTATTATTAAAGTTTAAGCCTACTATAGAAAAAATAACTAATTTTAAATTATCTGAAAGTTATTCTTATATAAGAATTTATAAAAAGGGAGATATTTTAAAAAGACATAAAGATAGAAATGAATGTGAAGTTTCAACAACTTTAAATATAGGTGGTGATAATTGGCCTATATATTTAAGTCCTTACGAAAATGTAGGTGTACCCGATAATAAAAAGATTACTGTAGCAAGTAAAGCCAAAGGTGTTAAAATAAACCTGGATGTAGGTGATATGTTAATTTATCTTGGTTGTGAATTAGAACATTGGAGAAACAAATTTAATGGACAAGATTGTTTACAATCTTTTTTTCATTATAATATAGAAAAGAAAGGGATTGTAAAATTTGATAGTAGATTACACGTAGGTCTTCCAAGTTATACAAAAAGAAAATGAATATAAAAACTATATTTCAAATACAGAGTATTAAACATTCTATAAAAAAATGGAATGAAAAAAAATTACAATTTCAAAATAAAACTAAAAATTTAAAATTTACAAAAAATAAATTTATATCTTCAAGAAATGTAGAACAAAAAATAAATCTAGAAAAAATTTTTAATAATACATTTAAGAAAGAATTAGATTTGTTACAAGAAAAAATTAAAATTGAAGTAAATGTAAAAAATATTTGGGTTGCTCACTATGAACAATATCAAGAACATATTATTCATAATCATGGAGATAATGGATTAAGTGGAATTATTTATTTAAATTATAATAAGAATGTTCATGAACCAACAAGGTATCTTATGCCATTAAATGATTTAATTAATAACAATTCTTTAATATATAATGAACAAGTTAAAGAAGGAGACTTACTATTAATGCCTTCTTGTATTCATCATTACAGTCCATTTAATAAATCAAAAGAAGTAAGATCAATTATTGGTTTTGATTTAGAGTTTAGAAAATGATTTGGCCAAATTTATGTATAGATAATTTTTTTCAAGAACCAGATAAAGTTGTTACTTTTGCTAATTCTTTAGAATATTTTAAACCGGAACCAAGTAATTATCCTGGTAAAAGAACAAAACATATTCATGAAATAGATCATAGATTTTTTGAATTTACTTGTTTAAAAATATTATCTTTATTATATCCAAATGATTATAAAAATTTAAGATGGAATGCATTACAAACTTTTCAAAAAATTCCAGCTAATCTAAAATATAATGGATGGATACATACTGATTCAGATCATGAATTTACATCAATTATATATCTATCTAAATTTTTAAACTGTGGAACATCTATATATCATTCTAAAAATACATACGGATATATTACTAATGAAAAAATAAAGAATGAATATTTTAAATATAATGATCCTAAACTGTATTCAAAAACAGCAAAAGCTAAAGAAGAAAATAATAATCCTTTTGAAGAAACAATAAAATTTAATTCTAGATATAACAGATTAATTTTATTTGATGGCTCAAGTTATCATGCTTCTAATGTATTTAATCATAATAATAGTAAAGAAGAAAGATTAACTCTAATTACTTTTTTTAATACTGTAGAACGTATAGATGGTTTAAATTTAAAAAAACCTTTAACAACTATGAGGAGAATTAATTAATGCATAAAGCTAAAGTATATGTTAAACCTGTTTGGTACAGAAAAGGTTATTATAAAATAACAAGATTAGAAAATTTTTTTGAAATTTCTGAATGGATATTATTGAAAAATGAAGATTTAAAAGAATTAGGAAGACGAGGCGTTGAAGTAATACTTATTAATTAAATGGATATATTTTTTGATAACTTTATTAAAAATGGAAAACATCTAAGATGGGTAAGTATTAATAAAACAAATCCATTTGCATTTACAATGGATAATCATTTTTGGCATGATAAAATTAATATTAAATTAATTAATAAAGTAAAAAAATTTATTTTAACAAAAAAAGAGTATAACATAAAACATAATGAATTTATTGATCAAACTAAAAATGATACTTATTGGATTTCTAATAATATTTTCAAAGAAGAAAACAAAGAGATTAAAATTTTAAAAAAAGAAATAAAAAAAATTTTAAATAATTTTTTTAAACAAATTAATCTTAAATTAAATGAAAAAATTTATATTCAAGGTTGGCCTAGTATTTTAAAAAAAAATCAATTTCACAAAGAACATTTTCACGAAGCACATGAATTTTCTTTTTTAAGTGGAAATATAATATTAACAAATAATAAAACTACAACAGATTATTATATATATCCAAGGTCTTGTCAGTTTGGTTATTATAAACATAAAAACTTTTCAGGATCAATTACATTATTTTCTTCTTTCATTCCTCATAAAGTTGATACAATTAAAGATAAATTTAGAATGTCAATTGGCTTTAATTTATATACACAAAAATCAATTGATTATTTTAATGAAACTATTGAAAATCAAATACCTTTATCACCTATAAGATTTGTAGTAGAGTTATAAATGAAATGTGATTATTTTTTAGAAAAAAAATTTTTAACACCAAAAGAAGTAAAACAAATTCTTAATAAATTTAATAAATGCGCACTTCCTAATTTTTTTGATAACCCAGATCCTAACGCTACAAAAACAGCAAAAGTTAGAATATCAAGATATTTACATTTAAAAAAACTATTAAAAAATGTAATAGAATTAACACATGATGTAAATAACAAATATTTTGGTTTTAATATTCCTGAAAAAAATGGCTACAGTGTTGTTCACTTAAATGAATATAAATCTAATAACTATGTTGGTTATGATTGGCACATGGATATGAGTTCAGATCTTGCGCAAGATTTTAAATTAACTGTACTAATAAATTTATCTAAACAATATAAAGGTGGAGATTTTAGATTGTTTAAATGTCCAGATATTAATTTTTTTGATACAGGTGACGTGTTAATTTTTAAATCTTTTATTCCTCATAAAGTTGATAAAATTATATCAGGTGAGAGAAAAACATTAACATTTTGGATGGAAGGACCTCTTTTTAAATAATGTTAGAATTATTAGAAAATGTTAAAAAAGCAACAACAATTCAGAGAAAGAAAGAATTATGGGATGTTGAAGGAATATTAAAAGGAAGATTAAATCAAAAACTAAAATTTGATTTAAGACCTATCCACAACAATTGTAAAATAGGAAATTTTAGAACTAAAGCAGATAAGATGGTATTTGAAAACAAAAGCCATTGGATTATTATAGATGTAAAAGAATTGCACCATTTTCTAAAAGAAAAATCTATAAAAGATGTTAATTTAGATGATTTAATATCAACTTTAGAATGGAATATAATAATAAAAAAATAGCACTATATTTTTACAATATTTGTTATATAATTTATTTATGCCTTTAACTCAATTAAATTTTTTACCTGGAATAGATACAGAAAACACCGAAACTGGTGCAGAAGGTAGATGGTCTAATTGTGATAAAATAAGATTTAGAAAAGGTTTACCACAAAAAATTGGTGGATGGGAAAAATTTAGTCAAGATTATTATGTTGGAATAGGAAGATCATTACATCAATGGTTAGATAATGATGGAACAAGATATGAAGGATTAGGTACAGATAGAAAAGTTTATGTATATCAATCTGGTACTAATGCTGATATTACACCAATAAGACAATCTAATACTTTAACAAGTGTATTTAATACAACTTCTGGTAGTTCTAATGTTGTTGTAAATCACTCTACTCATGGAGCTCAATTAGGAGATTTTATAACTATATCTAATGTAGCTCCTACAAATATTGGAGGTATTTCTAATACAGCCTTAGATGCTGAATATGAAATTATCGAAATAACAAACGCTGATGCTTATACTATTCAATCAAGTGGAATTGCAAATGCAAATGTAACTACAACTGGTAATTGTGATATAGAATATCAATTATCTATAGGTCCAGATAAACAAACTTTTGGTTTTGGCTGGGGCACTGGTACTTGGAATTTATCAACGTGGTCTACTCCTAGATCAACAAGTTCTGTTACTCTTGATATGAGACAGTGGTCTATAAACAATTGGGGAGAAGATTTAATAGTAACACAAAGAGATGGTAAAACTTATCATTGGAATACATCTGATGGTATGACTGATAATAGATTATCGGTTATAGCTAATGCACCGACTTCAAGCTCACTATCTGTTGTATCAACAGAAACAAGACACTTAATTTTAATGGGTACAGAAACAACTATTGGTACACCTTCAACTCAAGATAAAATGTTTATTAGATTTAGTGACCAAGAAGATTTTGATCAATTTACTGCAAATGCAACTAATTCAGCAGGGTCACAAAGAATAGCAGGTGGTAGTGAAATTAGATGTGCTAAACCTGCTAAAGGTACAATTCTTATCTGGACAGACACTACAATGCACTCGATGTCTTTTATTGGTCCGCCTTTTATATTTGGTTTTAGACAACTTGGTAACGATTGCGGATCTGTTGGTTTAAATGCAGCTATTGTTGTAGATGATATTGCATACTGGATGTCAGACGGACAATTTTTTAGATATGCAGGAGCTGTACAAGAAATACCTTGTAGTGTTTTAAACTATGTATTTAACGATATTAATAAAACTCAATATGCTCAAGTATATGCTGGTCAAACTTCTAACTTTTCAGAAGTAATATGGTATTATTGTTCTAGCAACTCGGATCAAATAGATAGATATGTAATTTATAACTATCTTGAAAACAGTTGGTATTTTGGTAATTTAGCAAGAAGTACATATCAAGATAATGGAGTTGAATTGAATCCTTTAGCAACAGAATATTTTGCTAATTCAACAGCTAATACTTATACTCAAATAAATGGATTAACGGCTGGTAGAAGTTTAATATATCGTCATGAATCAGGTGTAGATGCTGATGGACAAGCTCTATCTTCTTTTATACAATCTGGAGATGGAGATATTGCTGATGGTGAAACATTTAGTTTTATAAATAAAGTTATACCTGATTTTCAAAGCATGCAAGGAAATGCTATAATCACTCTCAAAACACGAGATTATCCTAATGATTCAAGAACCTCTGGAGAAGCCATAACAGTAAATAATTCTACAAGATTTTACAATACAAGAACAAGAGGTAGACAATCTAGTCTTAGAATAGAAAATACTGATGTTGGTGATAATTGGAGATTTGGTACAATAAGAATAAATATAAGACCAGATGGTAAAAGATAAATATAAAATAAGACAAGCTCGGATTGATGACGCAGTTAGAATTAGAGAGCTTTTAAAAACATGGCTACCAGAATCACCATACAACTTTGGTAACGTAAATAACAAGAAATTGCTTGATCATATTATATTTTACATTAAGAATAGTTTTGTTATAGTAGTAGAATATGAAAATGTTATTATAGGAACTATGGCTGCAGCTGTAGATGAAACATGGTATAGCGATAAAAGATTTTTAAGAAGTTTATGGCTTCATGTTAATCCTAAATATCGTAATTTTCATATCTTTAGGGCTATGATGATAGTTTTTAAAGAATACGCAGAAAGTAAAAGATTAACTGCTTTATGCGAAATAACACAAGGTAAAGACGTTGAAAGAAAACATAACGCCTTTATTAAATTAGGTTATAAAAATATTGGAGGAACATATATAATCAATGGGTAGTCTTTTTAAACCATCAACAACAGTAGTTCAAGCGCCAAGTCAACAAACAGTTACTTCGCAAATACCAGAATATTTTAAAGAAATTCAAGAAAGAACTTTAAGAACAGCAGAG
>NZMJ01000122.1 GCA_002692855.1 Maricaulis sp. | reverse complement strand
CCCCCCGCAGGCGGGGGGAGAAACGAACGCGTGTCTCATACATCATGCTTGGCACTCGTGCAGGAAACGGGTGATCAATTCAGGGTCCTTGTCCCCCGGCGCGCGTTCCACGCCCGACGACACATCCACCGCGCTGGCCCCGGAGGCCTCGACGGCGGCGCGGACATTGGCCGGGGACAGCCCGCCGGACAAGAGCCAGGGGCGGGGAATGTCAGCGCCTTTCAGAAGAGTCCAGTCAAAGCTCTCGCCCCAGCCTCCGGGACGGCTCGCCTCCTTGGGCGGCTTGGCGTCGAAAAGCACCATGTCGGCGGCAGACGCGAAGCCTGAAACCGGCCTCAAATCCTCTCGTGTGCGGACCGCAAACGCCTTGATGACCCCGGAACGCGCGAATGACCTGGCGGCGTGGACCCGCGCCGGACCTTCCGCGCCGTGCAGCTGGATCCAGTGCGGCCGCATATGGCGCTGGATGTCGCTGAGGAGCGCGTCATCGGCATTGACGGTTACCGCAACAATCCCGGCCCGGCCCGATGCCCGTTCGGCCAGTTCAGCGGCGCGCTGCGGCGAAAGATGACGGGGGCTAGGGGGGAAGATCACGAATCCGAGCCAGCGCGCCCCGCCCGCCAGCGCGGCATCGACCGCCTCGGGCGTGGTCAGGCCGCAGATCTTCGCGTCAATCGCCATGTGATACTCCCGGAAACGTAAAAGGGCGGAGCCGAAGCCCCGCCCCTTCGATCCTCCAGATAGTCCGATCAGCCCTTCTTGAGAAGGTCGCGGATTTCCTCGAGCAATTCCTCGTTGCGCGGCTTGGCCGGCGGCTGGTCCGGCACGTCGTCTGCCTTCTTCTCCTGCATCCTGTTCATGCCCTTGATGATCAGGAAGAGCGCAAAGGCCAGAATGAGGAAGGCGATCACATTGTTGATGAAGAGGCCGTAATTGATCGTCGCGGCGCCGGCTTCCTGTGCGGCGGCCAGCGACTCGTACTGGCCTTCGCCCAGCACGATATAAAGGTTGGTGAAATCCACCCCGCCCAGCACCAGGCCCAGCGGCGGCATCAATATGTCATCGACCAGCGACTTGACGATGGTCGAAAACGCGCCGCCCAGGATGAAGCCGACCGCGAGGTCGACGACATTGCCGCGCATGGCAAATTTCTTGAACTCGTTGAACATCAGGCATCCCTTCCCCGGTTGTCAGGGCGAAGAGTCTAGCCCGGTTTTGCGTCTTGGGAAGAGCAACCCCTAGCGCGACGCGTCAACCCGCTCGCGCAATTCCTTGCCGGTCTTGAAGAAGGGCACGAATTTTTCCTTCACCGAGACCGGTTCGCCGGTACGCGGATTGCGGCCATCGCGGGCCGGGCGATGACGGACGGAAAACGCGCCGAAACCGCGCAGCTCGACCCGGTCGCCACGCGACAGGGCCTCGGCGATCTCGTCGAAGATCGTGTTGACGATCCGCTCCACATCCTTGTGAAACAGGTTGGGGTAGGACTCCGCCAGCTGGGCGATCAGTTCAGACTTGATCATGCCATGTGTCCTTCAGGCTGTGGAGAAGGGAAAGGAACCCTGCCTCACCCATATGGGTGACGTCAATGAGAGTCGCGGCCATCCCCGAAAAAGTGAACAGCCGGAGGGTTTCCCCTCCGGCTGTCCTTACGCTTGGTCAGTCAGGCAAGTGGATCAGGCGCCAGCCTTCACCGCCTCGCGGACTTCATCGACCTTGGCGCTCTTCTTGATCTCGATGCCGTTGGCTTCGGCATACTCGACCAGTTGAGCCTTGGTCATGGCGTCGAAGTCCGGCGCATCGCCGTCCGTCTTGGCTTCGGCCTTGTCGGCCTTCTTGGGCTCGGCCTTCTTGGCCGGAGCCTTTTCAGCCGGTGCATCGCCGCGTTCCTTCAGGGCAGCGCCCAGAATGTCGCCCAGCGAGGCGCCCGAGTCAGACGATCCGTATTCGCGCACGGCATCCTGCTCCTCGGCGATTTCCAGCGCCTTGATGGACAGGGAGACGCGGCGCGAAGCCTTGTCGATATTGGTGATCCGCGCGTCCAGCTTGTCGCCGACAGCGAAGCGCTCGGGGCGCTGTTCGCCGCGGTCGCGGGCCAGGTCCGACTTGCGGATGAAGGCTTTCATGCCGGCATCGCCGAAGGAGACCTCGATACCACCCGTCGTCACTTCCGTGACGGTGGCGGTGACGGTGTCGCCACGGCTGGCGCCGGTGGAATCCATCGGATCGTTTTCCAGCTGCTTGATGCCGAGGGACACACGTTCCTTGTCCACGTCGATATCGAGCACCTTGGCCTCGACGACATCACCCTTCTTGTAGTCCTGGACGGCTTCGTCGCCGGAGCGATGCCAATCGAGGTCCGAGAGGTGGATCATGCCGTCGATTTCCTCGTCGATACCGACGAAGAGACCGAATTCGGTGATGTTCTTGATCTCGCCCTTCACGGTCGAACCGATCGGGTGCTTGCTGGCGAGAACATCCCACGGATTGCCCTGGGTCTGCTTGATGCCCAGCGAGATGCGGCGCTTGTCCTCGTCCACGTCCAGGATCATCACCTCAACCTCTTCCGAGGTGGAGACGATCTTGCCCGGATGGACGTTCTTCTTGGTCCAGGACATCTCGGAAACGTGGACCAGGCCTTCGACGCCCGGCTCCAGTTCCACGAAGGCACCGTATTCGGCGATGTTCGTGACACGGCCCTTGAAGGTGGCGTCGACCGGATACTTGGCCTTCACGCCTTCCCACGGATCGCTCATCAACTGCTTGAGGCCGAGCGAGATACGCTGGGTTTCCGGGTTGATCTTGATGATCTGGACCTGGAGCGTCTGGCCGACTTCCACGACTTCGCTCGGGTGGCCAACGCGGCTCCAGCTCATGTCGGTGACGTGCAGCAGGCCGTCGATGCCGCCGAGATCCACGAACGCACCGTAATCGGTGATGTTCTTGACCACGCCTTCACGGGATTCACCCTCGGCCAGCTGACCGACGAGTTCCGCACGCTGCTCGGCACGGCTCTCTTCGAGCACGGCACGGCGCGAGACGACGATGTTGCCGCGCGGGCGGTCCATTTTCAGGATCGCGAACGGCTGCTCCATGCCCATCAGCGGGCCAACGTCGCGGACCGGACGGATATCGACCTGCGAACCCGGCAGGAAGGCCGAAGCGCCGCCCAGATCGACGGTGAAACCGCCCTTGACCCGGCCGATGATCGCACCGTTGACCGGATCCTTCTTGTTGAAGGCCTTTTCCAGGCGGTCCCAGCTCTCCTCGCGGCGCGCCTTGTCGCGCGAGATGACGGCTTCGCCCATCGCGTTTTCGATACGCTCGAGATAGACCTCGACCGTGTCGCCCACGGCCGGCGCCTTGGCGCCCGGACCGGTGAATTCGCGCAGCGGCACCCGGCCTTCGGTCTTCAGACCGACGTCGATGACCACAAAATCGTTTTCGACCGCAGTGACGCGGCCTTCGATGACGGAACCCTCGGACAGGTCACGACCGGCCAGGCTGGCTTCCAGCATGGCGGCGAAATCATCACGCGAGGGGGTAAGGGTTTCTTGTTCAGACATGGAGGTAAGAGGTTTCCTGGGATCTGCGCAGGAACGGCATCCGGCCGTCCGGAGCGGCGTGTCCGCCGCGGGGCGCAACCCCGTATTTCTTGAACCGGAACAGTCCCTGTCTCAGGGCTTGCCCGGGCTCGGGTTCAACAGATGAACGGCGAAACGACCCGGACGCCCTGAGGAATTCCTCACGGCGCGGACGGGTTCGCGGCGTCGTCCGGCTAACGGACAGGGACCGCCTTGGTCTTGTCGTGGACAATGGCAATGGCGGCGCTGACCGCGGCGTCTATACTCAATCGGCTGGTATCCAGCAAGATGGAGTCCTGTGCGGCGCGCATTGGCGCATCTTCCCGGGCGGCATCCCGTGTGTCGCGTTCGGCAAGCTGCGCGGCAATGGCGTCCAGCGTCACGTCCGCCCCGCCGGCGACCAATTCACGCCAGCGGCGTTCGGCCCGCAGGGCCGGATCGGCATCGACGAAGATCTTCACATCGGCGTCGGGACAGATCACCGTCCCGATATCGCGTCCGTCCAGCACCGCGCCGCCGGGACGCGCAGCGAAGCTGCGTTGCAGGTCGAACAGGGCCTGACGGACGGCACCGTGCGCCGCGATCACCGAGGCTGCTGCGCCGGCTTCGGCGGTGCGGATGCGCGTTTCGTCGATGCTGGCCGGATCAAGCGAGCGGGCGGCAGAGGCGGCGGCGTTCGCGTCGGCGGGATCGCCTCCGGCATCGATCAAGGCGACGGCTGCAGCGCGGTAAAGCGCGCCGGTATCGAGATGCGCCAGACCAAAGGCCTCGGCCAGCGCACGCGCAATCGTGCCCTTGCCGGAGGCCAGTGTACCGTCCACCGCGATGATCATGCCGTCTCCATGTCCGCACCGAGGGATTGCATGTCCCGGATGAAGCCGGGATAGCTGGTCGCGATCATGCCTGCATCATCAATCGACACTGGCTGGCGGGCCGCAAGCCCGAGGACCAGTCCCGACATGGCGAGGCGATGATCGCCATGCGTCCTGACATGCCCGCCGCCGCGTACGCCGTCCGGTCCGCATCCCGTGACGATCAGGTCGTCGCCCTCGATGCGAGCATTGATGCCGTTGGCGGTGAGCAGTGCGGCCGTACCGGCCAGGCGATCGCTCTCCTTGGCGCGCAGTTCGGCAAGCCCCCTGAGGCGTGTTTCTCCCCTGGCGAAGGCCGCGGCGACCGCAAGGACCGGGTATTCGTCGATCATGGAGGGCGCGATTTCGGCTTCGAGATCGATGGCGTCCAGCGGACCGGTCTCGGCGGTCAGGTCGATCGTGTTTTCGCCCGAATGGGTCTCTCCTTGCGACCGGGTGAGTTTCGCACCCATGCGTTCGAGGACCTTGTAGAGCCCCGAGCGTGCCGGATTGTCGATCAGGCCGGTCACCGTCACCCGGGAGCCCGGCACGATGAGGGCAGCGATGACCGCGAAGGCTGCGGACGAGGGGTCGCCGGGCACGGTCAATTCGGTGCCGGTCAGGGATTGCGGTCCTTTCAGGCGCACGGTCAGCCCGTCAGTTTCAACGCGCCCGCCAAACAGGGGCAGCATGCGTTCGGTGTGGTCGCGCGTGGGGGCGGGCTCGCGCACGATGGTTTCGCCCTGCGCACCCAGCGCCGCGAGCAGGATGGCCGACTTGACCTGCGCCGATGCCATCTGCGGTGTCCAGTCGATCGCTTTCAGGGGCGCGCCCGTCAGGCGTACAGGCAGCCGGCCGCCGGTCGAGGTGCATTCCGCGCCCATTGCGGCCAGCGGGTCCAGCACGCGGGCCATGGGCCGCGAGGACAGGCTGGAATCGCCCACGAAGTCGGCGGTCGCGCCCGTGCCGGCAACCGCCCCCATCAGCAGGCGCACACCGGTTCCCGAATTCCCGAGATCGAGAGGTGCGCCCGGCCGCGTGAATCGCCCGCCCGTTCCGACGATGCGCCACCCTTCGGCATCCCTGTGGACACCCGCCCCCAAAGCGGCCGTCGCACGGGCTGTCGCCAGAACGTCGCCGCTTTCAAGCAGGCCGCGAATCCGGCTTTCGCCCTGCGCCAGCGCTGCCAGGATCAGGGCGCGATGGGAAACCGATTTGTCGCCGGGTGCCCGCAACCTTCCGCAGAGCGCCTTTCCGGATCGCGATATTGCCGATTTTTCAGAACCTTGGTGTGACACGAATGCTGCTTCCGGAGTGGCCAATTGCATATGGGTGTGTATTGGGTTTTGACAGCGCCGCGCTGTCGTGGCAACGGACGCGCCGACTGTTGATTACTCATGGGGGATCCCGTGGCCAAAGTTGATCTTGGCGAAAAACGTCTCTGCCCGGAATGCGGGGCAAAATTCTACGACCTGGGCAAGAACCCGGCCCATTGTCCGAAATGTGACAATGAATTCGACCCGGCCCTCATCGACGGCCCGCTGAAGCCTGCGGCAAAGGCCAAGGCCAAGCCGAAAAAGGCTGACGCCAAGCCGGACGAAGCCGAGGACGAGGATGAAGACCTCGAGGACGAGGACATCGACGACGTCGAAGATGCCGACGAGGATGACGAAGACGAAGAGGACGATGCCGAAGAGCTCGAACTCGACGCCGACGCGCCCGTGCTCGACGATGATGACGAGGATGATGACGACACGAAGCCGAAGAAGGGCGCCGATCTGCCTGACGGCTTCACGGATACGGATGACGAGACCGACCTCGACGATGACGACGAAGACGAGGATGACGATATCCTCCTCGACGACGACGACGACGAGGATTTCGACCTTGATGACGACGAGGAAGATGACGACCTTTAGAGTCGTCACATCACCTGCACAAAGGCGCGCACAAGCGGCTTGATCGCCGCCGCACCTTTGACTAGGTTCCGCGCCTTCGCGCCGCACCCCAATGCGGCTCTGCGGACGGAAATGGGGCTATAGCTCAGTTGGGAGAGCGCTTGCATGGCATGCAAGAGGTCGTCGGTTCGATTCCGACTAGCTCCACCATTCCCAGATTGTAGACATTCCGAGTTCTGAAGACCGACATGGGCGGCCTGTTGGCTTTCGCTTAACCATGTCCGCCCGTCCTGGTGGCAGAGACCGTACCGTATCCTCGAAATTTACACATTGTTAATGACTGATGGCCAAGCAGGGACTTTCAATCAGCCGCCGCCGAACGCGAGACTTCGTGATGCGAAACACTTCGAGGCCAATCAAGATCCTGTTGATCGAAGATGATGACGGCGATGCGCTGATCATCCAGCGTCAACTGGCCAAGTCCGACTCCCGGGTCGAAGTGTTCCGCGCCCATGACGGCGGCGATGCAATTGCGCTTCTGGAAGCCGGCGCGGTCAAGCCGGCCATTATCCTCCTGGACCTGAACATGCCGGGCGTCGACGGGCATGAAACCCTGCGCCGCCTGCGTTCCACGCCCAAGTTCGCGAACACGCCGGTGGTGATCCTGACCACGTCCGGGGCGCCCACCGATATCGAGCGGGCCTATGCGCGCCATGCGAATGCCTATGTCCAGAAACCCTCGAGCCTTTCGGCGCTCAATGACGTGGTGGACAGCCTGAGACGCTTCTGGACAGAAACGGTTGTCCTGCCGGCGCATGCCCTCTCCTATTGATCGGCTGGGCGCTGAAGAGGTCCGTGAAACCCTCAGGCTGACCGAGCGTTTCGGACGCGTCGGTTTCTGGAAAATCGACGTTCAGACCGCGAGTGTCTTCTGGTCGGACGAAGTGTTCCGGATTCATGGACGGGACCCCTCGGCGGGACCGCCTCCGCTCGACAAGGCGATCGAGTTCTACCATCCCGATGATGTCGACATGGTTCAGCGCGTGGTCGATGCGGCCATCGCCGAAGGCAAACCCTTCGCGTTTTCAGACGCCCGGATCGTACGCGAGGACGGCGAGGTGCGGTGGGTCGATTCGCACGGCGAATGCCGCCTGACCGAGCAGGGCGAGCCCAAGGAAATCTACGGCGTCTTCCGCGATGTCACCGAGGATTTCCGGGCCCGGCAGGAAGTCGAGGCGACGCGGCAGAGGCTGCAGCTGGTCATCGAGTCCGGGTATGGCGTCTGGGAGTACGACGTCGACCGCGATGAGGTCACCGCCTTTCGCGAATTTCTGGCCATCCTCGGCATCGACTCCGAGACACCGCGGCGCGTGCCGCTCGAACAATTCCTGCTCGGAACACCTGAGGAGGACCGCTCCATCATTCGCGACGGCGTGCGAGCGCTGATCGAAGACGGTGTGCCCTATCTCGTCGAGCACCGGGCGAACCGCGCCGATGGCGTGCAGATCTGGATCCGTGCCCGCGGGATTGCGCACAGGAATTCGGACGGACGGATCACCCGGATCGTGGGCGCGGTCGAGGACATCAGCGACCTGAAAGGCGTCGAGCGCAATCTGCGCGAGGCCAACAGCCGCTTCGACCTGGCGACCAAGGGGTCGTCGGTGGGTGTCTGGGACTGGATCGACGTGACCTCATCGGAGGAATACTGGTCGCCGCAATTCTATAACCTCCTGGGTTATGAACCCGGCGAGATCGAAGCTTCGCTGCCGACCTTTTCGAGCCTGCTGCATCCGGACGACACCGAGGCGACCTTTGCGGCGGTCGAGGCGCACTTCAAGAACGGCGCACCGTTCAACATCGAATACAGGCTGCGACACAAGACCGGGCAATACCGCTGGTTCCTCGGGACGGGGCAGGCTTCCTTCGACGCAGACGGAGCGCCGCTGCGCATGGTGGGCAGCATTCAGGACATCCACGACCGCAAGGAGGGCGAGGTTCGGCTGAAGGCGGCCAACAAGGACCTGGAGCAGTTTGCCTATGTGGCGTCGCACGACCTCCAGGAACCGCTGCGCAAGGTGTCGCAATTCGCTTCGCTTCTGAAGGAAGGCTATTCGGACCGGTTCGAGGGCGAGGAGAAGCTGTTTCTCGACTATCTCGTCGATGGCGCTGAGCGGATGAAAATCCTCGTACAGGAATTGCTGGTCTATGCCCGCACCGGAGCCGAAGCGCTCGAGCTGGAGACCGTTCCGGTGGATGACCTCGTGAACGGTGCGGTCCAGTCGCTCGGGCTGATCGAGGGACGCGACATCAATGTTCGCCATGAGAGCACGGGGTCGGTTCTGGGCGACCGCAGCCTGCTGGATCGCCTGTTCCAGAACCTTGTGTCCAACTCTGTAAAATACCGTAGCGATGCGGTTCCGCAGCTGACGATAGCCGTAGAAAAACGTCCGCAGACGACCGAAATCCGGCTCACGGACAACGGCATCGGGTTTGAAGGCGATCAGGCGGAACGGATTTTCGAGATTTTCAGGCGGCTGCACCGCCGGTCCGATTATTCAGGAACGGGACTTGGGCTGGCGATCGCCCGGAGGATCGTCGATCTGCATGACGGCAGGATCCGGGCGGAGGGCCGTCCGGGAGACGGCGCGACCTTCATCGTCAACCTGCCTGATTTCCCGCCCTGATCAGGCTGGCGACAAGGTCACAACGAACAGGCCGTCCATTCGTGCGCCGCTGAAGGCATCAATGCGCGCGATCACCGGGCCGTCCGGCGCCTGGTCGATATGGAGTTCGGCAGGAATGCTGCCCGCTTCGCGGATCCGTCTCTGGACAGCATCAATGGTGTTAACGACCCGGCCGCCGGACGCGTTGTGCCAGATGATCTGGCCTGTCTTGTCGAGCAAGAATACCGGGCCGGACATGGAGTCGATCAAACGCTCGAAGTCGATATCAAAGCTTTCGATCGGGACGGCCGGCTCGTCGGCGGGGCGGACATGGGCGGGGATGGCGTCGAGCAGGGCCTGCGTGCTGAGATCGCCCTTGTTGAGGTAGCCCAGAGTGGGGTGACGTTCGAGAAAATCGGTCAAGGCCGATTTGGGCAATCCGGTCACCAGCACGATCGGTGCGCGCGTGCAGCGGCGCAGATAGGCAATGTCAAAGCGGATCGCAGCCGAGTCGGGCAATTCCACGTCGAGAAATATCATGTCGACCGGCGTGTGCCGCAGGTAGGACAAGGCGTCGTGGATGCGGTCGATATGCTTGATTTCGAGACCGGGCAGATCGACGCGCTGCAAGAGCGAGCGGACGATCTGCGCATCACCCATGTCATCTTCGACATGAAGGACACGAAGGGTGGGCTGCTGAGAAAGTTGAGACAATGGAATAAGACCCGAATCAGTCGCCTGCATTCAAGCTATTCCGAAATAAACGGGAGGCAAAATTCCGCCACCCGGCAACGGCTGCTTGCCGGAGCCCTGAACTGATCGCACTGCGATCAGGCGGCGTCGGATGCCACCTCTCCGCCGAGAATGGCGTTGAGTGCGTCGCTATCCGCCGCGCCGCGCAGACGTTCGCGCATGTCTTCCCGGCGAAAGAGCCGGGAAATCCGGGCCAGGGCCTTCAGGTGTTCGGCGCTGGAATCCTCGGGGGCGAGCAGCATCACGATCAGGTCGGTTGGCCGGCCGTCGATGGCATCAAAGTCCACCGGCGTCTTGAGCCGCGCGAACACGCCGAAGACCCGGTCGACTCCCTCCACGCGTGCGTGGGGAATGGCGACACCGTCTCCCACCCCCGTCGAACCGAGACGTTCGCGTTCGAGCACGGCGTCGACAATGTCACGCGTATAGGCATCACAGAACCGCACTGCCAGTTCGGCAAGCGACTGGATGACCTGTTTGCGGCTGGATGCCGACAGGTTCGTGACCACGCCATCAGGGGGGAGGAGATCGGAAAGAGCCATCATCGCTTCAATTGGTGCCGCCGGTGTACCCGGCTGCGCTTAGCGCGCTTTTACGACGTCTTCGTGGCACGGGAGGGATCGATCCAGCCGATATGGCCGTCCGGTCGCCGATAGACCACGTTGATGCCGTCATGTGCGGCGTTTCTGAATATGACAAAGGGTGCGCCTGCCGCTTCGAGTTCACGGACCGCCATGCCGGCGGACAGGGTGCGAAGCTCGCCGGGACGCTCGGCCACGACCACGGGTTCGCCGGCATCGGCACCATTGGCGTCGATGTCGTCGTCATCCGTGTCGTCGTCGTCATCCCAGTCAGACGGATTGCCTTGCAACACGAAGATCGGTGTCGATTCGGCGGGCAGGGCAGACTTGTTGTCGTTGTGGTGGTTCTTCAGCTTCCGCTTGTAACGGCGGAGGCGCTTTTCGAGGCGCTGGATCGCCATTTCGGCCGCGCGGTACGCGTCCTCGTGTTCTCCTTGAGCGTTGAGCAGCATACCGGAGGGCAGATGCAACGAACAATCGACGCGAAAGCCTGTGCCTTCACGCGAAATCGCCACATGGGCCTCGCCCGTACGACTGAAATACTTGGTGACGCCCTCTTCGACCCGCCCGAGGATTTCCTCGCGCAGGGCTTCGGAAACGTCGATTCCCTTGCTCACGACCTGAATATGCATGTGTCCTTCCTGCTGCGCGTAGCGCAGCCGATGAGGTGCCACCCGAACCACCCCTCCCCGGAAAGCGGGCGGAACCTATTGTTTGAGACAGTGTGGAGTCAATCGCGGTAATGCCGCGGGATCAAGCACATTCAACCGGTACGCTTCAAAAGTCGGCGCCGCTGCACCGAGGACGGGATGTTCATCGCCTCGCGATACTTCGCAACCGTGCGCCGCGCGATGCCGATTCCCTCCTGGTTGAGCCGCTCTACCAGGGTGTCGTCCGACAGCACGTCATCAAGGGTTTCCGCTTCGATGAGCGCCTTGATCCGGTATCGGACGGCTTCGGCGGAATGCGCCTCGCCGCCACCCGAGGACGGGATGGAAGAGGTGAAGAAGTATTTCAGCTCGAACAGGCCGCGCGGGGTCGCGACATACTTGTTCGAGGTCACGCGGCTGACGGTGGATTCGTGCATGCCGATTGCATCGGCGACGGTTTTCAGATTGAGCGGCCGCAGATAGGCCACGCCCTTGGCGAGGAACAGGTCCTGCTGGCGGACAATCTCGCTGGCAACCTTCAGGATCGTGCGGGCACGCTGGTCGAGTGATTTCACCAGCCAGCTCGCATTGGCCGAACATTCCGAAATGAAGGTCTTGTCTTCTTCCGAGCGCGCGACGCGGCTGATTTCTGCGGCATATTGCTGATTGACCAGCACGCGCGGCAGGGTCTCTGAGTTCAGTTCGACACGCCAGGACCCGTCCGGGTTCTCGCGGATCATCACGTCGGGTTCGACGGCGCGGGTTGAATCGCTGCCAAAGCCGAGACCCGGCTTGGGGGTCAGCGAGCGGATTTCCGCGACCATGTCGTCGAGGTCTTCGGCGTCCACGCCGCACAGCGATTGCAGCGCGTCATAATCGTGCTTGGCCAGGCGGTCGAGATTGTCGAGGAGCGTGGCCATGGCCGGGTCAAGCCGGTCACGGTCGGCCAGTTGCAGGGCCAGGCATTCCTTCAGGTCGCGCGCCATCACGCCGGCAGGTTCAAACGTCTGGACCAGTGCCAGCGCCTGCTCGACTGCGCCGCGTTCGACACCCAGCTGGCCGGACAGATCATCAAGATCCGCGCGCAGATAGCCGTCCTCATCGCCCTGGTCGATCAGCCAGGCGGCAATCAGGCGGGTTACGGGTTCGGCGCTCGAGACGCCCAGCTGTTCGTGGAGGTGTTCGGCGAGGGATACTTCCCGGCTGGCATTGGCGGTGGCGTCATAGTCGCCGTCAAAGCCCTTGCCGCTGCCTGCCCGGGACCAGTCGGTCGTGCCTCCGGGGGCGCCTGCGAGGTCGGAGCTGGAAATGTGTGCGTTCGTGACCTCGGCATCGGCATCGACCGCATCCTCGGCGCTGCGCGAATGCGTTTCGAGAGTCAGTTCCTGGAGATCACCCGTCTCTTCGCGCGGTGCCGTTTCGGCATCGGCCTGCTGGTCGCGCTCGTCGCGCTCAAGGAGCGGATTGCGTTCCAGTTCCTCTTCCACGAAGGCGCACAATTCGATGTTCGACAATTGCAACAGCTTGATCGCCTGCTGCAATTGCGGCGTCATGACCAGGGACTGGCCCTGCCGCATATCGAGTCGTTGTGTCAGTCCCGCCAAGGCTCTATCCTCAAACCGGTCCGGTTTCGGGGACAGTCTAATCAGCCAAAACTTTCGCCGAGATAAACGCGGCGAACATCGGGGTCGGCGCGGATTTCCGACGGCGAGCCCTCGAACAGGACTTCGCCTTCGTGAATGATGGTGGCGCGGTCAGTGATCTCGAGCGTCTCGCGGACATTGTGGTCCGTGATGAGAATGCCGATGCCCCGGTTTTTCAGGAAGCGGATCAGTTCGCGGATATCCGTGATGGCGAGCGGGTCGATGCCGGCAAACGGCTCGTCCAGGAGCATGAAGGACGGCCGTGTCGCCAGGGCGCGGGCAATCTCGACCCGGCGGCGCTCGCCGCCCGACAGCGACAGGGCCGGCGCATCGCGCAGATGAGCGATGCGCAATTCTTCCAGCAACTGATCGACGATCTCGCGCTGGGCCTTGCGGTTCTTCTCGGTGATCTCAGCAACGGCGCGGATATTTTCCTCGACCGTCAGGCCGCGAAAAATCGACGCTTCCTGCGGCAGGTAACCGATTCCGAGGCGCGCGCGCTGATACATGGGCAGGCGGGTGATATCCTCGCCATCGAGCAGGATGCGGCCGTAATCGGCCTCAACCAGGCCGGTAATCATGTAAAAGCAGGTCGTCTTGCCGGCGCCATTCGGGCCCAGCAAGCCCGCCACCTCGCCGCGCTGGATGCGCAGCGAGACACCCTTCACGACTGGGCGCTTGCGATAGGTCTTGCCGATCGTCTCGACGACCAGTCCCGTCTCGGCACTGTCGCCGGTCACGTCGATGTCTGCCGGTGAACTCACTGGGAATTGCCGGACGCCGGACCGCAATTCGTGCGGGATGATCCGGACTGCTCATCTTCATTGAACAGCACGGCGCGGACACGTCCCCCCGATTCCTGGCCGTCGAAGGAGGAATTGCCGGTCGTCAGATTGGTGACGAAGCGCGTGGTGGTGATGACGTTCTCGCATCTTGTCAGCACGACATCGCCGGTAAGCGTCACGGTGTCGGTTTCGGCTTCATAGACACCGCGATTGCCGCGCGCGCGTTCCAGCGGCGTCACATAGAACACATTCCCGGTCGCGACGATGTTGCGGATATCGCCAAACCCGCCCGAGGTCGCGCCGCCGCCGCCCGGCGTGTAGAAAATCTCGATCTCGTCGGCGGCGAGGCGCGTGTCGCCCTGGATCACGTCGACTTCACCGCGCAACAGGATGCGGCCTTCCTCGTCAAAGACGTCCATTTGCCGGGCCTGCACGTCAAGCGGTCCGCCGGACCGCCCGATCTGCGCCTCGGCGACCGGTGCTGCCGTGAGCGCGGCACCCAGCGCCAACAGGGTCATCAATGTCCGTGTCATGGCCTAGTCTTCCTCCACCTCCGGCGCAGTCGGGCCGGAGTTGTCCGTTTCGATGCGAGCAACGACATTTCCTGTGAACACCACATGATCGCCGCCGTCCAGTACCTCGTAGCTGTCGGCCCGAATCCGGCCCATCGGACCAACACCCTCGACAGCGGTGTCGCCGACGACCCGGTCCTCGCCCAGATAGATCCGGGCCTGGCTCGAACTGAACAGGTATCCGGAGCGGGTCTGGAAGCGCACATCGGTGTCGAGATCGAGCGTGCGGGCGTCGGAATCGTAAAGGCCGTTGCGGGCAATCACGCCGTCAGCGCTCTGCTCCAGCGCCTGCAGCATTTCAAAATCGATCCGCGGATTTTCAAGAGCCGTCAGGTTCAGCGCCTCGCCGCGGCGGCGGATGGCGGTGTCTGCCGTCACGGTAAAGGGCGCACCGCCGTCGTCGCGGCCGGAGAAGCGCGGATTGATCATGCGGGCATTCTCGCCCACGGTTTCCACCGCATCCGGCGCATCGCTTGACGACCCGATGACCAGCTGGACCACGACCACCAGTGAAATCACGACTGCCAGGCCGATAAGCACGAAGCGCAGCGAACGAACGAAAGCCGTGCGATTGCGCGCGGCTTCGAGCGTCGTGGCGCGCTTGGGCTCCCAGCGCGACCGGCTCGCGCCACCGAAGGCGGCAGGGTTGGCGGTGGTGGCGGTCACGTCTGTCAGGCTCCTCGGTGTGCGGTGTGCACACCGGTCAGGGCGAGAAGATGGCCGCGGCGATCACGCATGTGCGAAAATGTCGGTGTCGGGCCAGCCGGCCAAATCAAGACGGGCCCGCCAGGGCAGGAAGTCGAAACAGGCCTTCGCCATTTCGAGACGGCCCTCGCGGACCAGCATCGCGGTCAAGGCTTCGCGCAACTTGTGCAGATGCAGGACATCGGAGGCGGCGTAGTCGAGCTGTGCCTGCGACAATTCATCGGCGCCCCAGTCGCTCGACTGCTGCTGCTTCGACAGGTCGATCCCGACCAGTTCGCGCGTCACGTCCTTCAGGCCGTGCCGGTCGGTATAGGTCCGTGTCAGCTTCGACGCGATCTTGGTGCAGAAGATCGGCCGGGTGACCACACCGAGATCGCGTTCGAACATGGCGACATCGAAACGGGCAAAGTGGAAAATCTTCTCCACGGCCTCGTCAGCGAGCAAGCGCTTCAAATTCGGGCAGTGATAGCTGGTCCGATCCAGCTGGACGACATGACCTTCGCCATCGCCCGAGGACAATTGGACCACGCACAAGGCGTCGCGGACCAGTGACAGGCCCAGTGTTTCGGAATCCACGGCCACTACCGGGCCGAGGTCGAGCCCGTCCGGCAGGTCGCCCTTGTGCAGATGCACGGTCATTTCGTGAAACGTCCTTTCGATTGCCGGCCCGGTTTAGCCCGCGTCCGCCCGGCGGGGCAAGCGCGCAGCGGCGCGATGAAGATCCGCCCAGTCGTCGCGGTTGAGGAATACCGGAGGCGCGGCTTCCGGGCCGGCGCCGCTGGCCCGCGCGTCCTCGATCAGGCTTGCCGCTTCGCGGCCGTCCGGAGAGCCTCGCCAATCGGCGTACCGCTCACGAATGGCCGCCGTGGTCTCCGCCGCGATCTCAGGGGTCAGCCGGACCCCGAAACGACCGGGGTCGAAGAGATCCGAACCTGCCTCCCCGCGCATCCGGTCGAGCATCTCCTGACCGACATGCGGCAAGTAATGAGACGGTTCGTAGAACAGCGCGTGCGGTGCGGTCTGGTTCGGGGCAGGCGCGCCCTGAACGGCGAAGTCCTGAAATCCGGAAAAGTCCCACAACACGGCGGCGCCGCCCTCGACACAGGCATCGCTCGCAGCCCGGTCCGCCTGTTCGGCGAACAGTTCGGCCAGCGCCGTGCGCAGCCGGAAATAGTCTTCCTCGCGCCCGGCTTCGAACAGGGCGGCTTCGCGCCATGCGTGGACGGGGTGAATGAAGCCCGTGACCTGAACACCGCTTGCCGTGACCGCATCGAGCGCCTGCCGGAAGTAGGCGAGCCGGTCCGGATCGAGATCATACCCCAGGTAAAACCGGTAAATACCGGTAATGCCGCTTTCATAGCGGCGGCGTTGTGCCCCGGGGTCGTAGACGTCCTGCCAGGGCACGCGGGGGCTGGAACCGGTCACATTGTCGACGATTGTCCGCACGGCGGCGGCAAACGTGTTCGGCGACAGGGCAATTCGGGCAAAGGCCCAGCTGCGCCGCCCGTCGGCGAGGGCCGACAGCCAATAGGTCGCCTTGGCCTTTGAATGGGTCCCGAACTCGTCGAGGTCGAGACCGATGACGATACAGCGCAATTCCGGATCACGCGCCGCCAGGAGCATGGATTGCGACAGCTCGAAGATATTGGTGCCGCGCATACCGGCATTCGCGATTCCGCCCGGCCAGTCCTCGGGATGGCGCGGAAAGCCGTCGACTGTGCGCGAAGACCCCAGCAGGACCGAGTGCGCTGCGCCGCGGGCCATCAGGTCGGCGGCATGAACCCGGCCACCATCCGCGTAAATGCGCGAGCGGCGCTCATTGACGCCCGCAATGCCGGGCGCGCCGGTCACGTCAAACGGATCGACCAACGCATTGAACGCCGCAAAGCCAACCAGCAGCGCGGCGAAGATGATCAGGAAGATTCGGGTGTAGCGGTTCATGGTCGCGGCGAAGAGTGTCGCAATCGCGCCGCCCTGTCATCCGTCGAGGCGCAGACGCTACCAGGTCATCACGAAGGTCGCGGCGACATATTCCTCGTCCGCTTCCCATTTGGTCTGGCCATACCGGTAGGCCCATTCGCGCTCCATCCAGGCCAGCGCGAAATTCATGTCGGGATTGATCCGATAGGCGATACCGGCCTGGGCCGAGCCGATAACGGAATAGGGTTGAAGGTCCAGCGCGGTTGTCGGCTCGCGCAAGCGGCCCGCATCGACGAACAGGGCGTGGCGTTCGGCTGCGGCGAAGGCGAACCAGCCGCTTTCCGAAATGCTGCCGTCACCGAAGCTGAAATCGGCGCCAAGGCGGGCCTGTGTCCCCTGTCGTGTGGGTTCGACAATGGCGTGCGGTGTGATGGTCAGAGGGGTGTCTTCGGGAGGGACACTGGTGATGAAAGGCGCCGCAACCCGCATGGCGGGGTGCGAGCCATCGACATCCATGATCCGGGCGTGTTCGACCACCAGTGATCCATTGCCGGGCAGGGAGGCGATTTCAAAACGGGTTTCCGAAGTCATGACGCCGGTCTGACGCGTGGTCAGTCCGGCAAGCGTGCGCCGGGTATTGTCCGACAATTGCGGTGAGGCAGTCTGGGGCAGGCCGGCGCGAACTGCGCTCGACGCATCCCAGCGGTCGAGCGACGTCGCAGGCGCGATCATTCCGACGGAAATAGCCGTCATCGCAATCGTTCCGGCGGTCAGGATTTCCCTTGTCCGGCGGCGCATGGCACTCTCCCCTGTCGGGGGCGAGCATAGCTTAACTTTGTGTAAACGGAAACGATCTCAACCTGAGAGGGAAGTATTTCTGCCCTTTCGCGAAACAGGCGCGCCGATGCGCGCCTCGAGCCGGGCCGAAAACCAGTCAATCAGGGCTGACCACAACCGGTCTTTGAGCACCGCCCCCTCGACATCGGTATCGAGATTCGGATTGTCATTGATTTCAATGACGAAAACGCCCTGGTCATTCTGTTTCAGATCGATTCCGTAAAAGCCGTCCCCGATCAGGCGGGCGGCCTTCAGGGCCGTGTCGATCACGTCCTGGGGCGCATCCTCGACGGGCAGGGTTTCAAATCCGCCTTCCGTGATCCGGCCGCCTTCTCCGTGCTTGATGATCTGCCAGTGTCCACGGGCCATCTTGTACTTGCAGGCAAACAGAGCCTTTCCGCCAAGAACGCCGACACGCCAGTCATAGGTGGTCGGCATGTATTCCTGGGCAATGATCAGGGCCGTATCCTGAAAGAGCTGCTTGGCGCGGTCCTTGAGTTCGGCCTCGGACGAGACCTTGAACACCGAGCGAGAGAAGCTGCCGTCAGGCGCCTTGAGCACCACCGGAGTCCCGAGCCGATCAAGCAGGCCGTCGAGCGGGGCATTCTCGGCCAGGACTTCGGTACGCGGCCCCGGGACGCCGGCCCCTTCGAGCAATTCCTTCAGATAAACCTTGTTGGTACAGCGCAGCATCGAAACCGTGTCGTCGATGACCGGCATGCCTTCCTGCTCGGCTCGCCGCGCAAAGCGGTAGGTGAAATTGTCGATCGCGGTCGTGGCGCGAATGAACAGCGCGTCAAACTCGGCAAGGCTGGCGAGATCGCCCGGCCCGATCGGCTCGACTTCGACGCCCATCCGGGCGGCCACGGAGGCCAGCCGTTTCATGGACGCCTGGCTGGAGGGCGGCAGCTTTTCCTCGGGGTCGAGCAGGACGGCGAGCGACCAGCGCGCCTGCGTCTTTTCCTTCGGGGCGACCCAGTTGCGTTTCGTGTAGGCCGCCAGGCTGTCCTGGAAGAAGGTGCGCGCTTCGCCCTTCAGGCTTTGCACGGAGAGCGGCCGGATCCGGTCGATCTCGAGCTTCGTGGCCGAAAGCGTGACTTCGAGAACCGGAACCCGGAACCAGTCAAACAACAGCTTGGCGAACTTCGTCAGCGGGGGATGCCCCGACCGGCCGAGCGCAAACACGAGGGTGGAGGCGTCTGGCCGCTGACCATCGAGATCCTTTACCAAGGCCGCATTCAGTTCCGGCAGGGCCTGGGCGTAGAGCGTCTTGCGCGAAAGCTCGGTGATCGACTGGACCGTCGGCATCACGCGGTGTCCGCGCGCCTCGGCCAGCAGCGAGGCGTAATAGCCTTCTGACTGATAGCCATAGCTGCGTGCCAGATTGACCACGTTGGGCCGGCGGGCAGTGAACAGCTTGGGATTGGCGATGTAGTCGCGCAGCCGCATGACCTTGTGCGGGGTCTCGTGCTGGGCGAGATCGCCGGCGGCTTCGACAAGGATGAGCCAGTCGCTCAAATCAGGCGCCTTTCCTTGCGCTAGAGACCGGTCGGTATTTCATAGAGACAGGCCGCTTCGCCATCCCCGTAATAGCTTTCGCGCCGTCCGCGCAAGGTGAATCCGCAACGCTCGTAAAGTGCGCGCGCGGCGGCGTTGGATTCCCTCACTTCGAGGCGGACCACATGGCATTTCCTTGCGCGCGCGGCACTGATGGCCGCTGCGATCAGTTCGCTGCCAAGACCCTGGCCGCGCGCTGCCGGAGCGATGGCGAGAGAATAGAGACGCGCGACATGCGCGCCCGTGCGGAAAGACAAGGCGAGATAGCCAAGCGCGTCATTTCCTCGCTGCGCCAACCAGAATTGGGTGCGGCCTCCCTCCAGCATGCGCTTGAGATTGCGGCGGGCAAAACGGTCGGCAGAAAAGCTGGCGGCTTCGAGCGCATCAATGGCGCCGATATCCTCGGGCCGGGCACGACGTATGACAGCAGCATCACGCATGCGCGAGCAGAGCCACGTCCGGCCTGCCCGCGCAAGGGATCAGTTGACACTCATGCACCCGGATCAGGGACCGCAGGTCCACAATCCGTCTGCATTCGCCTCGTCGCCGTCCGGCGTTTCAAGCGATATCCGGGCAGGATAGGGCGGAGATTCCCCGCCGCCGACGGGCTCGTCGGACGTGCGTTCGACCTCGACCTCATATCCTGCCGCGTTCTCGAATTCGGCGTCGTCCAGCAGGTCGTCATAACCGCCATCGTCGGACGACAGCCTCTGGACCTGCCCGGCGACCCGGACGATTGCTTCGGCGGGAGTGTTGTCACCAACAAATCCCATAGCCAGCAGTACCGTTCCTGTGCCTTCGATCGTGAAGCTGCACCCCAGCTCACCGCGCAGATTGGCACTGGACCGATCTGCATCGGTCAGGGCTTCAATCCGGAGCGTATCGGCCCCTTCATAGGCCTCGTCGCTCGGGGTCCGGTCCGGTGCGCACGCCGCCACAGTGACCAGACAGGCCGCTGCAACGCCGATTTTCAGGGAAGACTGGGTCATCGCCTTATCCTGCCATCGCCATGGCGTCGAACTGGGCGCGGGTCATGTTGGTCACGACCGCGCTCGCCTCGGCGTCAAAACGCGCATCCGACGGGTTCAGCGCGAAGCCCTGGCGGATCTCGGTATTGACCGGCTCGATCCAGATGGCGCCATCACCGCTGGCGCGGAAGCGCTCGACATTGCCGATATGATAGCCGTCGCGGCTATAGACGCGAATTTCGGCATGGTCGGCGTCGGAGCGGGTCATCGTGCCGGCGGTGCCATAGGCAGAGCGTCCCGAAACGCGCGGCGCGCGCGGAGCGGGCGCATAGGCCGCAGCATTGGCGCTGAGCTCTGCGTCGAGACGGGCATCCGCTTCAGCACGGTCATAGGCGCGCAGATGGCTGTCAAGATCGCTGACCAGGTCCGCATTCAGCTGCAGGCCCGTGCGCGTGTCGATGCGGGCGTCCGACCGGACCTCGAGGTCGTTGCGGACATCCAGCGTCTGTTCCAGTTGCGGGTCGAGCGTCGTGTCGATCTGACCGCGTACCTGACCGGTCACGCCGCCCAGCTGGGCGAGGGCGGCGGCAGAGAGGAGGGCGGCGGCCGAAGCGCCGGTCAAAAGCGTTTTCATGGTCTGGCTCCCTAATGTGGTTGCGGCTGACTCAACACCTGATGACTGCGGGAGTTCCGGCTTCACTGCGGCTGACCCGGTGTGTCCCGCCTGCTAGCGTGTTTGCGAATTTGTTTCGCGGGGAGCGACCCATTGCCGGGATATGATGTCCAGCTGGACTGGGCGGCCAGAGACGGCGTGTGCCAGCCCTGCCCGATGTGCCGGGCCGCGGGTCCGCACGCCATACACGTGAGCGTTCACTCACCGGCCAGCCCTGCGCCCGGGGCGGCATTTTACCGGTGCCGCGCGTGTGACGGCCTGTTCGCGCATCCGTTTGTCTGGCCCGATTACGCCGACGACTACGGCTTCCCCGACTATCTGCGCTTCTATGTGGAGGCGGGAGCCGGGCTGGCAGCGATGGCCGAGCCGCTGCATCGCGCCTGGCGCCCGGACATGTCGACGATGATCGATGTCGGCAGCGGCGTTCCGTTCGCGGCGGATTTCGCCCGGCGGATGTTGGGTCTCGACGCCCGCAGCATCGATCCATCGCGCTATGCCAAGGCGGGAGGCGAGTGGCTCGGCGTACCGGTCGACAGTGCGCTTCTGGGCGGCGGGTCCACGGCTGACGGGAAGGTTTTCGACCTCGTCTATTCCAGCGAGGTGGTCGAGCATGTCGAGTCGCCGCAGGCCTTCCTGGATACGCTGGCACGGCATCTCTCGCCGCGCGGCGTCCTGGTCGTCACGACCCCGAATGCCGACTTCGTGTCGCCGTCACGTGCGCCACTCGAGAATCTGGGTCTCGTCTGGCCGGGCATCCATCACGCGCTATACACGCCCGGTGGCCTGAAGGCCGCGATCTCACGGGCAGGGCTTGGACATGTCCGGATATCGGTTGAGCGCGAGCGGCTTGTCGCCTTCGCCTCGCATACCCCCCTGTCGCCTGGTCACGGCGATCCCGCGTCAATCCCGTCATGGCTCAAGGAAGGCGCGCAGACCGCGGCGTCGCCCGCCCTGCGGATGGGCTATCTCTACCGCCTCTTCCAGTCCGAAGCGGGGCATGGTCGCAGGGCGCACGCGCTGGACTGGCTGGCGCAGCTGCGCGATGCCGTGCGGGAGGGGACCGGTCAGGACATCACCGATTCCGGCGCCATCGCCGACGCGGCGGCCGCTTTGGATGCCCGGGCATTTCACGAGGAATGGCCCTATTTTGCGCCCTTGATGCCGCATCTTCTGGGGTCGGTCGCGATGCTGGAAACCGGCCGGGACCTTCCTGCAGCCACAACGCATTTCGCGCACCAGGTCCGGATCTGCGAGACCTTTCGCGGCGGGGATCCCCTGTGGCGGGCCGAGATCGCGCACCTGTGGGCGTCGACCCTGTTCAGTTACGGCCTCGCGCGTCTGATGCAACGCGATCACGGGGAAGCGGTTGAGGCGTTCGAGAGACTGCTGGCGGGCGATGCGCCCGCCGGGTCGCTGTCTGCGATGGGAAGGCGCGATGCGGGTCTGATCGCACAGGCGCGCATCCAGCTGGGGTCAGCGCTGATCCAGGCGGGGCGAAAGGGCGAGGCGAGAAAAGCCCTGGAATCCGCACGGGTCGACGCCGACGCGGTGCACCATCCGGTAATTGACGGGCTTCTGGCGCGGTGCGGTCAGTCCTGAGCGGCTTTCCAGGCGCCCATCGAGCCCAGATACACATCGACATTTCCAATGCCATGCACCGAGAGCCAGGATGCGGCGATCGTGGCGCGCATGCCGCTGGCGCACATCACCGTATAGGACTTGCCGGGGTCGAGCTCGCGCCACCGCTCGTTCAATTCACCGGCATAGAAGTGCACGGCCTCGGGCATGGGAGCCTTTGTGACCTCATCGAGGGCGCGAACGTCGAGGAGTGTCCAGTCGCAGTGGCGTGCGCTCATCCGTTGCTGCACCGTTTGCGTCTGGACCATCGGAATTTGCGACATCTCCACGCCTGCAGCTGCAGCGGGGATGATGCCGGTATACCCCCCTGCAACCGTGTCGAGGCCCATCCGCACCAGATGCGACACCGCCTTTTCAAGCGCGTCTTCCCCTGATGCGACGAGCGCCACGCTCTCGCCCTCACCCACATACCAGCCCGCGAAGGCCGGCAGCATGGACACCGGGATGCAATAGCTTCCAGGCAGGTGCGAGGCGCAATAGGCACCCGGCTCGCGAATATCGATAATGTGATCGAACCCGCCGCTCCGGATGGCTTCGAGCGAAAGGTTTCGTGGCCGCGCTGTCCGCGGCGGCGGTGATCCGCCCTCGAGGTTGAGCCGCTCCATCAACCTGAAATAAGGCGGTTGATAGTGATGCTCTGCGAGCTTCTCGCGGATGAAGCGCTCCCGGTCGGTGATCTGCAAACGGGGATTGTTGGCGCGCTCGTGACCGATCGTGGATATCTCGCGGTCGGCCATACCCGACCCGCAGACGGAGCCGGCACCATGGGCCGGCCAGATCATTGCCTGATCCCCCAGATCGAGAATCTTGCGCAATGAATCGAACAAAAGCCCCGCAACTTCTTCTGACCTGCCCGGATAGAAATCGGTCCGGCCCACATCACCGACAAACAAGGCATCACCGGTAAAGACGCCCACCGCACCGTCGGGATAATTCGTGTCATACAGGGCGAATGCGAGGTGATCGTCCGTGTGTCCCGGGGTCGCGAGGACCCGAATCTTCAGGTCGCCGATCTCGAACGTGTCTCCCTCGTGCGCAGTCTCGGCATACACGACATTTCCGTCCCGTGCCGGTCCGTGAAAGACAGTCGCGCCGGTCCATTCTGCCAGTTGCGGGGCGCCCGAAACGAGGTCCTCATTGCGGTGGGTTTCGAAGATGTGCGTGATCTCGAGTCCTTCGGAGCGGGCTTTCTCGAGATAGTTCAGGCAGTCGCGGCGTGGATCGATTACGGCGGCGGAGCCACCGGAGCCCACGATATATGACAGGTGCGAGAGGCCGGGCGTCTTGATCGTCCAGAATTTCATGACTCGATCCAGTTGGCGGCAACAGGATGATTACGCATCGACACGCCGAGGGTTCCGGCGTCAGCTGCCGCGCCTTCGAAACGAGAACGGGCGGCCCACCGGACCGCCCGCTCGTCAGTGCCGTCAAACCGGAGCCTAGTTGCTCCGGATTTCCGAGATGGCCAGCGTGGCCGGCTGGGTGGTCGCGCTGCCATAGGTGCCGACATAGACGTCGTACTGACCCGAGGGCGGCGAGTTCCAGCGCAGGGACGGGTTGAATCCCTGCCCGCTGTCGTCATCGCAATACCACAAGCCATCAGGGCCGTTGACCACGAGCGTCGTATCCGCGCTTGCCGCCACCGAGAAAATCAGCGGCCAGCTTCCGGCCGTATAATTCACCCGGAAATCAGGGGCCTCGGCGATATAGCCGCGGCACGATGAATCGATCGCCGAGGACGCATCGAACGGACCTCCCGAGCGGATCTGCACATTGTGGGGGTCCGGTGTGAAACCAGCGCGCAACGAGACCGAGCCATAGGTCGGTGCCAGCGACCAGTCCGGGCCGTTACTGGTGTTCGGCGGCGGGACCTGGGTGTCGGACAGCTCGGAAATCAGCAGCGTCGCGGGCAGGGCTGACGTCCGGCCATACGTGCCGACATAGACATCATACTGGCCCGAAGGAGGCGAACCCCATTCAAGGCGCGGGTCCAGGCCATCTCCGCCATCATCGTCGCAATACCAGCGGCCGTCGGGACCGTTGACGACCAGCGTCGTGTCCCAGTGCGAGTCGACCGTGAAGATCAGCGGCCAGCTGCCGGCGGTGTAGGTCACGCGATAGTCCGGTGCTTCGGCGATGAATCCGCGGCACGCCTCGCCGATGGCAGTGGATGCGTCGAAGGGCCCACCGGACTGAAGCGACACGCTGTAAGGGTCGGGGGCAAACCCGGCGCGCAGCGAAACCGAGCCATAAGTGGGGGCCATCGACCAGTCGGGGCCGCTTGGCGAGTTCACCGGCGGTGCGGTGGTGGTCCGCAACTCGGTGATCAACAGCGTCGCCGACTGAAGGGTCGCGCCGCCATAGGTGCCGACATAGACGTCGTACTGACCCGACGGCGGAGAGCCCCATTCGAGGCGGGGGTTGAGGCCATCGCCGCCATCATCGTCGCAATACCAGCGCCCGTCAGGACCATTGACGACCAGTGTGGTATCCGACCCCGACTCGACATTGAAGATCAGCGGCCAGCTGCCGGCGGTGTAGTTGACCCGGTAATCGGGCGCGTCGGCCACGAAACCGCGGCAATTTCCGCCAATCGAGCTGGATGCGTCGATCGGACCGCCGGAACTGAGCCGGACCCTGTGCGGATCCGGGGCGAAACCATTCGTCAAATTGACCGACCCGTAGGTCGGATTGAGTGACCAGTCCTGCGCCACGGCCGTTGCGGTTGTCGCGGCAAATACAAGTCCCGCGCCAATCGCAGTGACATTCAATGTTCGTAAGATCATGAATTTCCCCTCCCGAGAATAAATCTGACGATAGCCCTGACGCGGGCTAAAGCCGGTGAATATTCACGCTAGCATTCATCACTGTGAACGCGGCATGAATTCGCAAAAAACCATCGAGGAACTCGATGATCTTTCAATTTCTTGCTCTATTCACAATCATCGGTTGGGTCATCATGTGTGATCGCGCAGATCATGAGCGCTGCCTGTGACGGGCCATAAGTGGCTTCCAGCATCTCGCCGAACGTCGCCCATTTGTCTGCGCTGTCCTCGATCGCGGCCAGTACGGCACGTTCAAAATTGTCCGCGATGGCCCCCCGGGCCGTGGTTCCTTCGCCAATGCGGGGATCGATCGTCCCTGTATCCTTGTTGAGGTCGAGATGGCGCAGGCGATGCGTTCCTGCCGCCTCGTCGCCATAAAGGCAGCCGGTGTCTTCGCCCGCAAACGACGCCATGTCGAAGCAGCCCGAGACCAGATTTGCCGGGAAGGCCGGGTTCTCGACCCGAAGGTCAAGCCAGGGCGCGCGACCGAAATTTCCAAGTCCGGGCGGGTTCTCGATTCCCGTCGGCCGGGCGGGATCGGGTTGATCAACCCAGTTGGAATGAGAATAGAAATCCTGGCTGGCGTGGAGAATGCGCCCCAGGTGGGCGAGCACATTGCACTTGGCCCGGCCATGTTCCTGCCCCGCATAAACGCACGAAATGTATGTGGGGATCTGGCTGGAGCGGATTTCCCCGTCCTCGTCGAGCAAATCTGCGGCATCGAGAACGGCATGGCGCATGTTGTCGAGCATGTAGTCGCGGCATTCGGTCAGTGACGCCTCGGCCTCGGCGCGGCTCCGCGGATAGCCGGGCGTGTCGAAATAGTCGCCGGCGCTGCAATGGGCGAACGAGGTCAGCATGCCCCTTCCCCTGTCCGGCGCGCCGACAGCGCCAAAGTCACCGCGACTGCCCGCCAGTGAATCCATTGAGTCCGGCTGAAAGCACGCGGCTGGCGCTGTTGCCGATTCGCAGGACAATGCGTGCCGCGTGATGCGGCCATGCTCGGAATTTTGTCCGCCACTATTGATCGTCCCGAAGCCGGTCGTCAGCAGAATGGCTCCGGCGACTGCGACCATGCGCAGCGCAGGCTTGAATTGGTTCAATGTCATGGAAACTCCCCCCTTGTGCCTCAAAGGGTAGCAGCTAACCGGCTGCCTTGGGGGAAATTCCGAGGAAAATCGACTAGTTCGCGGGCCGGGCGTGCCGTGTTTCCGGAACAGGGGTGTCGACGGACTGACGCAAGAAATCGATCAGGCCCTCGACCGGCAACGCCTTCGAGAACACATAGCCCTGAATGAAATCGCACCCCATGACCTGCAAGGCACCGACGGTTTCGGTATCCTCGACCCCCTCGGCGGTGACCCGGAGCCCGAGATTGTGGGCGAGATCGATCGTCGACTTGATCAGCGTCCGATCCTTCACCGAAACCTTCGCATCATCGACGAACATCTTGTCCATCTTCAGTTCGTGACAGGGCAGCCGCTTGAGATAGGCCAGGGACGAGAATCCGGCCCCGTAATCGTCAATGGCGAGCCGTATGCCTGCATCGACCCAGAGGTCGAGATTGCGCATGGCGGCTTCGGGATGATGCATGATCGCTGTTTCGGTAATCTCGAACGTGATGCCCGACACGCCATGTCCAAGCAGCGCCAGCGCCTTCCGGCCGAACTTCTCGTCGGCCACCAGCCGGCCCGAGATGTTGATGGCAATGTCGAGATCGAACCCCGATTTGGCGAGGGCGCGCTTGCTGGCGAGGGCCGTGCCGATGGTCCATTCCGTCAGTTCGCGGATCCGGCCGGTCTGTTCGGCCTGCGGGATGAAGGTGTCCGGGCTGACCGGGCCAGCGTCCTTGTCGATCCAGCGGCAAAGCGCTTCAGCCGACGTGAACCGGCCCGCGCGCAGGTCGAATTTCGGCTGGAAATGCAGCTCCATTGCGCCCGACTGCATCGCTTCGGACATGCGCGTCATCCGGCTGAGCGTGTCGGCGGGATCACCGAACCGGCGGGCATTGTAGATCGCGTAGGGGTCCAGGCGTTCCTTGGCCTGGCTTGTCGCGATCATCGCATTGCGCACCGCAAGTTCGCTGTCGGCGTCCTTGTCGAGACCGATCACCGCGTCAATGTCGACATCGACACCGTCGAGCGAGATCGGCTGACAGAATTCCCTCAGGATTCCGGGAAGTTCGTCCTCGATGATCATGCTGTCGTCGGTGTCGAGAATGGCGCCGAACTCGCCGGGTCCGACGATGGAGACGTGAGACAGACCCTGCATGTCCTCGAGCCGCTCGCCCAGTTTCTGCTGGATACGGACAAAGCGCTCGAAGCCGAGCATGTTCTCGATGTGCGACCCGCGGGCGACATCGAAGATGACGATAAATGTCGGGCGGTCGCCCGCCGCGATCAGCCGATTTCGGTTCTGGACCAGCGCGTGGCGGGTCGGCAGGCCCGTCTCTGCATCGACATTCAGCAAGTTCTGGGCAATCCGGTGGCGTTCGCGCAAGTTTCCGATCGCAAAGATCGCACCGATGATGAGCATCAGCAGGCTGGCGCCGATACCGGTGGCGATCACCATGCGCTGCCGCGCTTCGCTGCGGATCAGCGCGAGATCGCGCTCAAGCCCTTCGGCGCGCAGCTGTTCGATCTGAAGTTCCTGCGCCGCAAAATCGAACTGGGCCCCGACGAGTGCCGCATTGGCGGATGCCGCGAAGTCACGACCGTCATCGTCCAGACGCTTGAACGCCTCGAAATGATGCATCGCCGTCGCGAAATCGCCGAGGGCTGCGTAAGTCCGCGCCGCGGTTTCATGAAAGTCCATGAAGTGGTGGTTGGTCTCTTCAAGGGGAACACCCTCGAACACACGCTCCAGATGGGTGCGCGCCGCGGTATAGTTTCCGCGTCCGTAAGCCGCCTGCGCACGGACTCCGTAGAGAAAGCGGGCCCACTCTGCTCCCTGCGGGTCGCCGGCAAGCTCGAACGCCGTATCGATCGACGCATCGGCCGCGGTCCAGTTCCCGTCCGCGATGTGCAGGGAGGCGATATTGTTCAGGATCCGCGCCTGAAGCATCGGGCTGTCCATTTCACGCGCGATGTCGCGAGCCCTGCGGAAATGCTCAAGCGCTGCTTCGACGTCCCCGAGTGCTGTGTAGGCATTTCCCAGATTGTTGAATGCCGCCAGGTCGAGATTGTTGTCCTGAAAACGTGCCGTCGAGTCCTGGAAGTATTCGATCGCGCGCTCGTACTGGCGGGCGTCATTGTAGATCGACCCGATCGACTGCAGAACGATGGCCTGGCTGCGCGCCTCACCGATGGACGCGTAAACCTCGAAGGCGCTCTGGAACATGTCGAGCGCGAGGCCATGTTCGCCGGTCAGCTTCAGCGTTCGCCCCAGCGATGTCAGGATGTCTGCGTAGAGCTTGGTGTATCGCGGCTCCTCGCCCAGCAATTCAAGGGCGCGCTCAGCGACGGGCTGGGCCTCGTTCGGCCGGCCCAGGCGTGTCAGCGCCTCCGCCTGAAGCCAGTTGACGGTTGCAAGGGATTCGTTTCGAACCTCCGCCGGGACATTGTCGCCAATCAGGGCTTCGGCCTGCGCGGACAGTTCAAGGGCCTGGGCAGGGTCGCGCATCATCGCACTGCGCGCTTCGCCAATGGCCGTTTCAAACGCTGACGAGGGCGTTTCTGCTTGTTGCACACGTCCTTGCGCTGACCCGTTTGCAAGGAAAAACAGGGCAAGGGCGAACAATACAGGGCCGAGGCGGGTCATGACCGGACTCTTCAATTCTGTGGCTTGGAGCCGATTGAACCCCATGTCTGCTTAATATTTTCAGAATTCCGGACCGCTTGTTTCAGCGAGACAGACAAAGGCCGCCCCCTTTGCAGGAAGCGGCCTTCGCCCATCAGATTGATTGCACTCAGAATTCGTGGCTGAGCCTCCAGCCGGCGGTGATGCCGCTGACATCGCCGTTGGCCTGGTCGCCCGTCAGTTCGAACCGCGAATACATGCTCAGCTGCGTCGATCCGTCGAACAACGGCGTGCCGTACATGACCTCCGCGAAGAGCGGACGTTCGCCGCCGAGACGCCAGGTCTCGCTGGTGACGCCCATCTCACCGGTCTCGCGGTCGGTGATGCGAGCCGAGGTGTAGCGGAGCGCACCGCTTTCGACGTGAAGCGGCTGGATGACGCTGACGCGGAGGGCATCGCGGTCGCCCACCAGGCCCTGACGGGTCATGGAGAGCTGGAAGGCGGTCGAAACCGGGCTTTCCTGCAATTCCAGCACGCCGGAGCTGAAGCCGTTGGTCCGCGTTATCGCCAGCGTTGCCGAGGCGTCGAAGCGTACGGCCATCGGCAGATCCCCTGAGGCGCCGACCGTCACAGCGCTGGTCTGGGTACCGCCATCGAAGCTGAAGGCACCGGTGCCCTGCGCTCCGAGCATGGCCGCATTCTCAAGCAGCAGCGTGTAGCCGAGATTCAGTTCGAGACCGTTGTCGAAGGCGTGCGTCACTTCACCGAACAGGGCCGAAGCCTGGTAGGGATCCATCCCGTCGAGCACGGACCGTTCCTCGCCCGACCAGGGCAGGGTGTAGACCCGTTCCTGAACCTGCGTGCTGACGCCGAAGTTGAGGCGGGTTTGCGGTCCCGCACGATAGCCGGCCATGCCGTAGACACCCCCCGAGGCGAAGCCGAGCACCGGATTGACGCCGCCCGTTTCAGGGCGATGGTCGGAGAACAGTCCGAACCCGTCCTGGCTCGACAGCGCGAGCGCGCCTTCACCGATACCGAAGCGGAATTCCCGCCCGCTGGTCCGGTCCGACATGCGCACGCCCAGCTGGAAGGGCAGTTCACCACTGTTCGTGGCTTCACGCGGGTCCCGCCGTGCCGCGAGGGCCGTGACCTGGAAGTCGCCGCGGTTCATCATCGGAGCGCCGTACTCGACCATGTCGCGGAAGGCCGTCGTGCCGTCTCCACCGGATTCCGTGTCGGCATTGCGTTCTTCGAGATAGGTCTGGGCATCGATCGCAGCGGCGAGTTCCTCGTCGGTGAAACCGGCCGTCACATCGGCAATCGAGACCACGAAGTCACGGAAGTTGTCATTGATGTCCTCGAACAGGACGACGCTGTACTCGTCCGGGCTGTGGAAGTTCAGATTTCCCCGGACGATTCCCGACTTTCCGAGGTCGCGGCGAACATTGTCGCCTGTGACCAGGTAAAGCGCGTCCGAGTCGAGCGGTGACATCGCCGCACGGACATCCAGCATTCCCCGGCCATAGACCGCGTCGGTTCCGGGAGCGCCGAGATCGCGGGCCGAGCGCAGCAGCACATCGGCCACGTCACGCGTTCCCAGCCAGCCCCAGCGGCCCTGGACAAGTGCAGCTGCACCCGACACCAGAGGCGCGGCAAAGGACGTGCCGGACATGCGCACCACACCGCCTTGGCCATCGGAGACGAGGATCAGCTCGCCCGGTGCGACCAGGAAGCGGTCCATCAGCCGGTCGCCCTCGCCGCAGACACCGTTGACGGTGAAGCAGGCATTGCCCGGACGGTTGGAGAAGGAGGAGATCCGGTTCATCGGGTCCACCGAGCCGACAATGATCAGATTGTCGGTCGTTCCCACCGTGCTCCAGTCGATGTTGAAGTTCTGGGTGTAGCCATTATTGCCTGCCGCGAAGACGAACAGGGCATCCTGGGCGTTCCTGTGGATCTTCGAATTGCTGAATACGTTCGCCCATTCCTGTGAGAAGGTCGTGCCCGGCACACCCAGCGACAGGTTGAAGACGCGGGAATGGCGGGCCAGGAGCCATTCGATTCCGGCGGCCACGTCAACGAAGTTGGTGGACAGGGTTTCATCGAAGGGATTGTAGGTCATCAGTTCGGCATTCGGCGCGAGGCCCATCAGGCCTTCACCGTCGAGCGGCGCATTGATCAGTCCGGCCACGGCGGCGCCGTGATTGAACCGGAATTGACCATCGATGCCGTTGGACTTGCGGACATTCAGGCCCTCACTTGCCGTGAAGGCGAAGTCCAGAACGCCGACCACGACGTTTTCACCCGCGCCCGCCGATTGCGACAGCGACGGCGACCAGCCGACGGCCGGCATCCAGTGATCGACACGGTCGAGGCCGGTGAAGCCCATCAGCCCGTCATAGAAGTCCAGGAAGAAGGCCGAGCGGCGCGCAGCGTCCAGTTCCGACAGCGAGCTGGGGTCATCCAGATTGATGCCATAGCGCGCCAGCAGGGCCGACAGGACTGCATCGTCGAGCGACTGGCCGGTTTCGTGATTGACCGCCGCACCAAAGACACTGTCTGCGCGCTCGAACATCTGGCGCAGCTGGTCGGCGACCGTCTGATACCGCGCGACGGCATCATCAGAGAACGGGTCGATATCGCCCCAGGACGCGCTGACATCCCCCCAGAACGGACCGATATCACCCCAGAAGGGCCCGATATCGCCCCAGAACGGGTTGATGTCGCCATAGAAGGGGTCGATGTGACCGCGGAACGGACCGATATCGCCCCAGAAGGGATCAATGTCGCCGTGGAAAGGATTGATGTCGCCCCGGAAGGGATCGATGTCGCCCCAGAAGGGCGAGATGTCGCCCCAGAAAGGCGAGATGTCCCCGTAAAAGGGATTGATATCACCCCGGAACGGATCGATATCGCCCCGGAACGGGTCGATGTCACCGCGGAAGGGATCGATATCTCCCCGGTACGAGAACAAGAAAGTGTTCGAGTTGTTGTTCGCCGGCGTTTTCTCGGCTGCAAGGGCCACTGGCGAAACCAGGGCAGCCAGCACTGTGGCGGCTGCGGTGTTGCGAAGTAACTTTCTCATGTCGTCCCCCATCTGGATTTGCGACGTGGGGACGTTGTCGCTGATTTAATTCAAATGCGTCCTAATTTTGTTGGTTTCGAAATCGTTAATTGAGACTGTCCTTTACATACGCTTAATCGAATTGAACGGTTTCTCATCATTGTTCCGAACTTCCGCCTTCGGCGATAATGGATTGGCAACAGCGACGGTCGGACTGGTTAGGCAAGCCTGCCCCGCAGCAGGCTTGCCCCAACCGGCCTATTCGAGGTTGACGACCCAGATGAGCTCGTATTGCGAACCATCGCCCGTCATGGTTTGTGTATAGGTTCCGGCCTGAGTGCGATTGTACTCATAGGTGCCAATCAGGTCGTCACTCGAGAGTGAATCGCTCTCGAACAAGCTGACTGACCCGGCAATTGTGGTGTCGCGGACGACACCTTCCGGTAGCCACGTCTCACCTGACATGATGATGTAGTCCTCGTCCGGATAGCGGGTGCCATCACTGAACTGGAGGTAAATCTGGTCCTCACTGCTACCGATCGTCGTGCTGATGGCCGTGACTGACTGGAGGCGCAGTATCGGGCGTTGCTCCTGAAACTCGATGCCCGGTGATGCACAGCCCATTACAACAAGTGCGGGCGCAATTATTGCGCATCGAACGATATTTCTATTTTGCATTGTCATACTCACGTTGGAAAATTTCTTACGATTGCGGGTAGAAACAGAACCCTATTCGCGTTTCGATTTAATTCAAGCACCGACCCCGAGACGATCCACGGGCCATGTTGAGCCATTTCTGGCGTCAAGAGCGGGTGCGAAGGCAATGCCTTGGCGCACGACAATCGCGAAATGTTCGGGAAGGAAGTGGTGCCGCTTGCGTGACTCGAACACGCGACCCCATCATTACGAATGATGTGCTCTACCAGCTGAGCTAAAGCGGCCCCGACTTGCGGGCGCGGAAACTAGCCGCGAAAGGACCAGGGGGCAATATGCCTGTTCGCACCTTTGTCAGGCGGTGCGCAGGGCGCGGATTTTGTCGATAACCGGTTTGGCCAGCGCGTTGAAGGACGGGCGCAAGGCTTCCAGTTCGGGATCGGCTGCCGCCGCATCATTCACGACCACGATGTCAGCGGCTGCGCGCGCCGGCTCGGTGTATTTGAGATGCATGGGCCGCACGGTGCGCAGATATTGCACGACCACCGATTCCACACTGCGGCCCCTTTCGGTCACGTCGCGCAAGGCCCGGCGGGCGAGGCGGACATCGGCGGGGGCGTCGACATAGACGGTCAGGTCGTAAAGCGAGGCAAGGTCCGGGTCGGACAGGACGTGAATGCCTTCCACGATGATCACCTCTGCGGGCGAGATGTGGCGCGTCTCCCTGGCGCGGCTGTGGGTGACGAAATCATAAAGCGGCGCGTCGACGGCCTTGCCGCGCTTCAATGCTGACAGATGCCTGGCCATCAACGCGTGGTCGTGGGCGCTGACATCATCGAAATTGAACCGCAGCGGATCGAAGCCGGGATCCTGGCCGTGATCGCCGTAATACTCGTCCTCGCGGATCAGACGGGCCTCGATCGGCTCGAGACCCCGCCGGACCGCTTCGGCGAGCGTGGTCTTGCCCGAGGCCGAACCGCCGGACACTGCGACGAGGATAACCTTCATCGCGTGCCCCGTCCGGCCACGTGATCGAGATCATCTTCGGCGTCATCGGCAGTGTTTTCGTCGTCTTCATCATTTCCGACGCCGGGGTCATCGGGCGGACGCGGCGCGGAATAATAGGACTTGTCCCCGCCTTGCGCCTTCGCACGCGCAGGTCTTGGCGCTTCGAGCAGGGCGGTTTCGGGGACCGCGCCGGCGGCGATCTCGTAGCGCTCGTGGCGCGGGTGAAGAAGGCGGCCCTCGTCGCCGAAGGCATAGACCATCCGCTTCCAGTCTTCGGGCGGATAGGGAAAGGCGCGGCCCTCGCCATCGATGTCGGACCAGTCGGCCTCACCGGGGGCGTGACTGGCGCGGGTCATCCAGCGGCGGGCCTCGCGGTCGTCGCCTTCCATCCGGGCCAGCCGGGAGGCGAGTGCCGACAGGCGCGCGGTGGGCGTACCCATTTCCAGAAGCGGGTCAAGAATGGCGCGGGCCAGACCGGTCTCGCCTGCCTCGATTGCTGCCTCGACCATCAGGATGCGCGATTCACGATGCTCGGGGCGCAGCGCGGCCAGTTCACGCAGCCGTTCGGCGCGCTTGGCCTTGGTGTCGGACTTGCGCAAGTCGGCCAGCGCGCGGGCGATCGCCGGGTGGGGCGCGGCGGCCCAGGCGGATTTCAGCAGGCTCTCGGCCTTCTTGTGCTTGCGGGCCGGCCCCATCAGGCGCGCGGCGAGCACCGAGGCAGGGGCAAAGCCCGGCGCCGTCTGGGCGGCGAGTTCGGCCATCGTCAGCGCCTTGGCCGTGTCGCTCTGCTCGCGGCCCAGCGCGGCCGCGGTCAACAGAACGGCGCGGCGGCGCTTGGCCTTGTCGGGTTCGATCTGACGGCGCTTTTCGCCTTCCGCCAGTGTGGCCATTGCCGCATCCCAATCGCCTTGCGCAACCTGCGCATCGAACAGGGCGGCAAAGGCCCAGCGTACCGATTTCGATTCGGCAAAGGCGATCCTGGCGTGTTCGACCGTCATCGCGTGCTCGCCGCGCTCATGGGCGATCTGCGCCAGTCCCCGGCGGGCGACGAGCCGCGTCTTGGGGTCTTCGAGCATGGCCTCATAGTGGGCTTCGGCGCCGGGAAGGTTTCCAGCCGCTTCGGCAGCACGAGCCGCGAGCAGGCGCGACAGGGCCGGCCGGTCGAGCAGGGCATCGGCGCGGGCCGCCTGGCGCACAGCGGTCTCGCCTTCACCCGCCGCCGAGGCGATCAGGGCGCGTTCGAGCGCGTCGAAGCCGCGCTCGCGGCGGCGGCGCAGTGAAAAGCGGCGGAATTTCTCAGGCGCGGTCCAGGCGATATAGATCGCCCACCAGATCACCAGCATCAGGAAGCTGCCGAGCAGGAAGACGACGAAGGCGAGCGCAAACGAGGTGCGTACGGCGAGCCCGAAGAACTCGAACTCGGCAGTGCCCGGATTGAGCACGACAATGCCGGTCAGGGTGCAGGCCACCACGATGGCGAGAATGACGAGGATCAGTCGGATCATGGCGTCACTCCTCAAGACCGGCGTCGCGGGCGAGCGCCGCCCGGAGCGTCGTCAGGCTGTCATTCACGGTCAGGCGGGCCTCGGCAGAAAGTAGCCAGGATTGCACGGCCTCTGCCGGATCGCCTTCGAGGCGCGACACAGCCGCCACGGCACCTTCCAGATCGCCGCGCGCCAGACGCGCTTCGGCAAGCCGGGTCAGGGCGTTGGGGCCATCGCCCTCGCTGGCGCCGTCGGTGCGCTGCACCTCGACCAGACCGAAAAAGGCGCGCTGCTGACCGGATGCGGCGCGGATGGCGTCACCCGGAAAGCTGCCGGACAGTCCCTCGAGCGTTGGCACACCGGCCCGCGCGATCGGACGCAGGGCCGCCAATTCCTCGCGGCCCGGCCACAGGCGGGCGAGCGCGGCGCGTTCAGCCTCGAAGGATTGATCGGTTTCGGCGATCTCGGTCAGGGCGATCAGGGCAAGCGTGCGCGCCGCCAGTGACCGCGCAGACGCGGTTTCATCGGTGGCGCTTCCGGCGGCGGCGGCGACTTGTTCGGCAGAGGTGATGCGCGCTTCAATCGCGGCGATGCGGTCTTCACTGACTGCCTGTCCGGCGGTTTCAATCGCGGACAGGCGCGCTTCGATGGCGGACAGGTCTGCCGGTGCAGGCGGCTCGGCGCTTTCCAGATCGCTGATGCGCTGTTCGAGCGACAGAAGCGATGCCGGGTCGGCACCGGCCGGCAGGTCGAGCGCCTGGTTGGCCAGCGTTTCGGCGCGTTCAGCCTGCGCTTCGAGCCGGTCGAGGCGCTGGATCAGCGCCGGATCGATTCCGACCTCCGCCGGTTCAGCGGCTTCCAGAGTGTCTATCCGGGCTGCGAGGGCGGAAAGCGCTTCCGGGGTCGCCGCGTCTGAGTCCGGAGCGGCTTCAAGCGCATCGAGCCGCTGACCGAGCGCCTCCAGTTGCCCGGGTGACACCGGGTGTTCGGCCGTTTCGACGTTCGAAAGACGAGTCTCGAGCCCGGCCACTTGCTGAGAGAGAGCGTTCTCGTCGACGGCAGGGTCCGAATTCGACAGGTATTGCGATCCCCAGATCCCCAGCGCGCCGCCCGCCAAGGTCGCCAGCACGAATACGATCAATCCGCCCAGGAACCCGCCCCCGCCCTTGCGCGGAGCTGTATCGCTGTCGGAAACGCTCTTGAACTCGGCATCCACCGGTTCGCTGTCGTCCTTGCTGGTCTTGGTCATGCCGCTTGCTGGCCCCGCGATTCGACGTGTTGGATGCAGTCTAGGGGTCGAGACGGGCCGCGCCAACGCGGTCGAGAAGTGCGGCCTCATCGGGTGTGTCGGCGATCTTCACGGCCAGCCAGTCCGACCGGATCAGATTGCCGGCCGCCTGGTCGCTGATCGCAACCGCGATGAGATAGCGCAGCCGGTCGGTCAGATCGGCGTCCTCGACCAGTGCCGTAAAGGCTGCTGCCGCGCGTGAGGAATGAAACAGGACGACGGAAAGCTGTTTTTTTTCAAGTGCCTCCCGGGCGGTTTCCGGAAGCGTTGCGGCGGCGACAGCCTCGTAGGCTGCCGCTTCCTCGGCCTCGAAACCGGCATCGCGCAGACTACCGGCCAGGTCGCCGGTCACGTGGCTTCCGCGCACATGGATGATGCGGCCCGATGCCTTGTCCAGGCGCCTGCGGATCAACTGAATGAGATCGCCGACATCTCCGCCGGCAGAGAGCGTGTCACCGAAACCGGCCTCGCGCGCCGCGGCGGCAGTGGCGTCACCGACACAGAGCGCCGGCAGGTTTCGCTCGGCGCGGACATTGGCCCAGGCCCGGACGCCATTGGCACTGGTGAAGGCGAGCGCCTGCACGCCGGCCAGGTCGAGCGCGATGTCGGTGGAGGGACGAATGGTCAAGAACGGCGCGACCACGGGTTTCAGCCCCAGCGCGGCAATCCCGTCCGCCGTGCGGTGTGCGCCCGGTTCGGCTCGGGTGATGAGGACTTTCACGCCCGGCCCAGCGCAGCGGCGAGCGCCGCGCCCCCTGCTGCCTTGACCCGCTCGCCCAGCGCAAACCCCGCCGCATGGGCTTCGCTCGCGGTGTCGGGACCCAGCGTCACTGTGACCGTTTCAGTCCAGCGCTGCGCCCCGTCAGGGGTCAGCGCCTCGCCGCGCAGCGTCATCTCGCGGCCCTCCAGCACGGCATGGGCCGCAATCGGCGTGCGGCATGACCCGTCAAGCGCCTTGAGAAAGGCGCGTTCGGCCGTCGCGGCGATTGCGGACGGCAAATGATCGAGCGGACGCACAGCCGCGCGAGCCTCAGCGTCATCGCTGCGGATCGCCAGGCCGATAATCCCCTGCGCCACTGCGGGCAGCATTTCAGCCGGATCAAGAGGGGGATGACCCGCTTCGGCGCGGCCCAGGCGTTTGAGGCCCGCACAGGCCAGAAAGGTTGCGGCGACCTCGCCCGAGCGCAATTTGCCCAACCGCGTATCGACATTGCCGCGCAGGGTCACGACCTGAAGGTCGGGACGCAGGTGAAGCGCCTGTGCCTGACGCCGCAGGCTGGCGGTGCCCAGCACGGCGCCCTGCGGCAGATCGGCAAGGCGCGCCGCGCCATGCGCAGTCAACAGCATGTCGCGCGGATCCTCGCGTTCGAGAAAGGCGGCCAGGTCCAGCCCGTCCGGCAGGACCGTGGGGACATCCTTCATCGAATGGACGGCAATCGCGGCGCGGCCCGACAAAAGCGCCTCGTCGATTTCCTTGGTGAACAACCCCTTGCCGCCCGCATCCATCAGCGTGCGGTCCTGCAACCGGTCCCCGGTCGTGGTCATGGCAAGGATGGGGAAGGCCGCCTCGGCATCCTCAACGCCATGCGCTTGCGCCAGCAGGCGCTGAACCAGCCGCGCCTGTGCCAGGGCCAGCGGGGATTCACGGGTGGCGAGGGGAAGCGGAGTCATGGTCACCTTTACGCGTCGAGTGATTGCGCGACAGGGCCGCGGCAGAGTATCGAACACAAGGTTATGGACTTATCCCCGCCCCCCCCTTCGGCGCAAGCACGGCCTTTGGTCGTCCTTGGCCTGGAATCGAGCTGCGACGAGAGCGCCGCAGCCGTCATCCGGCGGCATGGCGATGGCCGCATCGAGGTCTTGAGCGATGTGGTCCTGGGACAGGAAGCCGCACACGCGCCGTTCGGCGGCGTTGTCCCCGAGATTGCCGCCCGCGCCCATGCCGAGGCGATGGACGGGCTGGCGCGGGACGCCTTGCAGTCGGCATCCCTGACGCTGGCGAATATGGACGGAATCGCCGCGACATCCGGTCCCGGCCTGATCGGCGGGGTGATGGCGGCCCTGATGACCGCAAAAGGGCTGGCGCTGGGGTCGGGAAAGCCGCTGATCGCGGTCAATCACCTGGAAGGCCACGCCCTGTCGCCGCGCCTGGTCGAGCCGCTGGCCTATCCGTGGCTTCTGCTGCTGGTATCGGGCGGACACACCCAGCTGATCTCGGTCGAGGATTTCGGCGTCTATCGCCGCCTGGGATCGACGCTGGACGATGCTGCGGGCGAAGCCTTCGACAAGACGGCCAAGGTGATGGGGCTGGGCTTTCCGGGGGGGCCGGCCGTCGAGCGTGCCGCCGCGACCGGGGTTCCAGGCCGGTTCGACCTGCCTGCGCCCCTGCAACGCCGTGCCGGGTGCGACTTTTCCTTCGCCGGGCTGAAAACAGCGGTGCGCGAGGCCTGGGATGGACTGCATGAGCCCGGCGAGCAGGACCGCGCCGACCTGGCCGCCGCCGCGCAATCGGCCATCGCCGCCCATCTCGCCAAGCGCACCGAACGCGCCATGACGGTTTTTGCAGAGGCGTTTCCGCATGAAGCACGTCCCTTGCCGCTGGTCGTGGCGGGCGGCGTCGCCGCCAATGCGACGGTGCGTGACGCGCTGCGGACGGCCGCGGAACGGCAGGGTTTCCGCCTGATCCACCCGCCGTCAAAATGGTGCACCGACAATGCCGCGATGATCGCGCTGGCCGGGGCCGAGCACCTGGCGCGCGGAGAAACCAACGCGCTGGATGTGCCCGCACGGGCGCGCTGGCCTTTGGACGCGGATGCGGCCACGCTGTCGCCGGTGATCGGGGCTGGACGCAAGGGACCCAAGGCATGAGCGATTATCAGTCGATCGGCGTGATTGGCGGCGGCGCCTGGGGCACGGCACTGGCCGAAACCGCTGCCAAGGCAGGCCGCGACGTCACCCTGTGGTGCGTCGAGCCCGAGGTCGCGGACGCGATCAATGCGAGCCACGAAAACCCGGTCTATCTCCCCGGCGTCAGCCTCAACGCATCGATCCGCGCCACGGCTGAGATCGGTGACCTCGCAGGGTCCGGCGCGGTCCTGGCCGTTGCCCCGGCCCAGCACATGCGCAGCGTGCTGCGGGCCTTTGCGCCCCATGCCGGCGATGCGATGCCGATCCTGCTCTGCTCCAAGGGTATCGAGCGCGACACCCTCAAGCTGATGACGGGCGTCCTGTCCGAGGAAATCCCCTCGGCCATTCCGGCTGTCCTGTCAGGACCCAGTTTTGCGATCGATGTTGCCAAGGGCCTGCCGACGGCCGTGACGCTGGCGACCTCCTACAAGTCGCTCGGAGCCGCCTTGATGAATGCGATCGGCACACCGCGCTTCCGCCCCTACTGGTCGGGCGATCTGGTCGGCGCAGAAGTGGGCGGTGCGGTGAAGAACGTGCTCGCCATCGCCTGCGGGATTTCCGAAGGCAAGGGCCTCGGCAAGTCCGCCCATGCCGCCCTGATTGCGCGCGGATACGCCGAGATGACGCGTCTGGCAGTGGCGCTGGGCGCAGAACGCGAGACGCTGGCGGGCTTGTGCGGGCTCGGCGACCTGGTCCTGACATGTTCGTCCATGCAGTCGCGCAACATGTCGTGCGGCGTCGCCCTCGGTGAAGGCACGCCGCTTGAGAGCATATTGAAAGACCGCAAGGCGGTGACCGAAGGCGTCGCGACGGCGCCGGCGGTCGTGCAGCTGAGCCATGAGTGCAAGGTGCGGATGCCGATCTGCGAAGCCGTGGCGGCGATCCTCGCCGGCACGGTCTCGGTCGATGACGCGATGGAAATGCTGCTGAACCGGCCCTTCACGGTGGAGAGCGAATAGATGTTCCTGGTGGTGCAGGCGCGGGACAAGCCCGGCCATCTCGAGACGCGGCTCGCCAATCGCGAGGCGCATCTGGCGTTCGCGAAAAATGGACCGGCGCACCTGCATGTCGCGGGTCCGCTGCTGGACGCCGACGGGCAGATGTGCGGCTCGCTGCTGATCTTCGAGACCGACGACGAGGCCGGGTTCCGCGACTGGATCCGGGACGACCCCTACGCCGTCGCCGGATTGTTCGAAACGGTCGATATCCAGCCCTTCAAATGGGCGATTGGCGCGCCCGAACCCGCAACAGGGGCGTCATGATCCTGCCGCCACCCGGAACGTTGTTGGGCGAGGTCGAGGGCATCCCGGATCCCGGCGGCGTCGTTGCCAACTGGGCCGAGGCGCCGGTCATCCTCGCGCGCAAGGGCGAGACGGTGCGCGCCTATCTCAATGTCTGCCCGCACGCCGGCCGGCCGCTGAACCTGCCGAACGGAAAAGTGTTTGCCCATGGCGGCGACACGCTGATCTGCCCGGCCCACGGCGCGGTTTTCGACATCGAGTCGGGGGCCTGCGCCGGCGGGCCGGCGGGCGCCAGCGGCCTGACCCCGGTGTCGGTGGATGTCAGGAACGGAAACGTATACGCAGCCTAGCGAATCCGGATTTCCCGGACATCGGCAATGACCTCCCGGTCACCATTCATACCGCCAATCGTGTAATAGCACCCTTGCCACGGGACCAGTCCGCGGTGGTCCATCGTGCCGCTGCCGGGTGTGCGCATGACCATCCGCCAGGCCTCCTCGCGCGGCGCCGCGAGATTGACCGGATACATGACCATGTCGAGCGGCGCGGCGGGTGAGCCGTCATAGCCCTCGCCATTGTAGTTGTAGGGGGTGTCGGTACCGCCTGCGAACAGAACCGTGCCGCGCGCCGGATCACCGGTGGCTGCGGCCCGGTACGGCATCGGGCCGGGATGGTTGGGGGCGACACGCCAGTCGATCTGCCACGGCGCTTGCGGATCGACCGTCCCCGACCAGCAGACATCATAGCGCCGGAAGCTGCGCCGCCCGCCCTCGGTTTCGGGGGGCACGACCTCGACCCCGCCGCAGACCAGAAGCCGGTTGGCGACAATGCCCCCGGCATGACCAAAGACCGGGCGGCCCGGCCAGGGTGTCGCGGCGAACCAGATGTCCTGGACCGTGTCATAGACCTGCACGTCGGCGACATTGTCGGTGTCATGCCAGCCCGAGACCAGGATCACGTAGCGATCGCCATAGGGCAGGGCGACGGCATCATCGACCGGCACCGGCATGTCGGCGACCCGGGTGTAACGCTCGTCGCGCGGATCAAAGCGCCAGGCTTCGGGTGTCGAGCGTTCGCTGCCGTCCTCGGCGACCGTGTAACCGCCGAAAATCCAGATCGCGCCGTCCACGGCAACCGCCACGCTGGCGAGGCGGCCAATTCCATCCGGCAGGCCCGGCATCTCGCGGCAGGTCCGCAAATCCATGTTGCAGGCATAGGCATCCGCGGTCACGTCCGCCCAGGTCTTGCCTTCGTGGAGCCCGGCGAAGGAATAGGCCATCACCTGCCCGTCAACCTCGATCGCGGCGACAGCATTGTTGGAGACGGGTTCGGGCAGGCGAGCATGGGTGCCGGGCGGCAGGTCGGTCACCGTCACGGGTGCTGATCCGGTGCCCGGTGAGCAAGCCGCGAGAAGCAGCAAAGCAGGCCAGGGAGATTTCATGATTCCAGCCGTGTCCTGAGGTCATCGATGGCCGCGCGCCAGGCAGTTTTCATCCGGCTGCACGTGTCCGCGTCGGGCAGACGCTCGTGATTGATGGCGAGTTTGGTCTTCTCACCGGCTGCGGTGAAATAAAAGACCACGCGGCCACCCTCCGGGCCGAGCCAGCGTGCATTGACGGGCTTGCCGGGATTGGCGGTCGTGATCTCCATCCCCCCGGGCGGCGCCCAGCCGGCAAACACCGAAGGCTCGGTGACGGCAGCGCGCAAGAGCGCCTCGTCTGCGGCGATGGTCCGCGAGGCGGTCGCCTGGAAGCCGTCCGCCATTTCGTGACGGTCGCGGCGGCCGGACATCATTTCCCAGCCGCCGGTCACGGTCTGGGCCCACCAGGCCGACAGGCCGTAATCGTCCTGCAGGCGCCGGGCGATCTCGGCATGGGGCAGGTCCGGCGCCCACGGGTCCAGCGCCGCGCGCCATTCGGCCCAGACCCGTCCGGTCGCTTTCCGGACGGCATCATCGGAAAACGGCTGGTCAGCCATCCGCACCGCTCCGCGAAGGGCTTGAGAAGAAGGCCGCGACCTCGGCCACCATCGCGTCGCGGGCTTTTGCGACGATGCGGGCGCCCTTTTCCGGCGTGGCCTGGGAGGGATCGGATCCGATCCGGCCATCGGGGAAGGTATCGCGGTAGTTGGCAGCATCCGTGAAGCCGCCCACGGGGGCGATCTTCGGCGTCATTTCAACCCGCTTTTGCGCATCGGGATAGCCGTAATAGGTCACCGAGACTTCCGATGCGGTGGCGTGCTGCCCCTCGCCGACCGGGAAGATGTCGCGGCACAGGGCCATGACACCGGGTAATTCCCACCAGTTGCGCAGCTTCAGCGTCACCGGGCAGGGTTCGCCGCGCAGCGACCACGGCGCGTAATACTCGGAAAAAGCCGTGGTGACGGGCGCGATATTCCCGCCATGACCGTTCAGGAAATAGATTTCCGTAAAGCCGTGGCGCGCCAGCGAGCCGATCCAGTCCTGCATCGCGGCGATCATGGTCGAGGGGCGCAAGGTGATCGATCCGGGGAACCCCAGATGATGCTGGGCATTCCCTACATTGAAGGTCGGCGCGACCAGGAAGCCCGCCGCATCCCCTGCCTCGCGGGCGATGATTTCCGGGCAGAGCGCATCGGTGCCGAGCAATCCGTTCGGGCCGTGCTGCTCGGTCGAGCCGATGGGCACAACAATGCCGGTGGACCGGGACAGATAGGTTTTCACCTCCGGCCAGGAAGACAGGGCGAGTTGCATCGGTGAGCCTTTCGAGACGCGGTTTCGTGTCCCGCAGGCTTAAGCCCGCAACCGCCCGAAGCCAAGATCGACCCTGGCGGACCTGCCGGTCTGCCACGCAAAGGAGACGCAGATGACGACCGGACCTGACCGTGAAATGTGGATCGTCGCCGCCGATGGCGGCAAGGCGCTGATCTATCGCAATAACGGGTTTGACGACCTGCCCGATCTGCGGCTGGTGGATGCCGAGGACGAGAATGTTCCGCCCAACCGGGAGATCTTCACCGACAAGCCGGGCCGCCGCGCCGATGACGGGCACGGCTATTCGGCGATGGAGCAGGACGACGCGCACCAGCGCGAGGAAGAGCGTTTCCTGAAGGATCTGGCCGAACGTCTGAGCGATGCGGCCTACAAGAAGAAAATCGAACGCCTGATCATCTTCGCGCCGGACCGGGCGCTGGGCATACTGCGCGACAATCTGGACCATGCCGAGCCGATCACCGAGCACATGGTCAATGTGGACGTGGTCAACGAGCCCGCCGACAAGCTGACCGCGCGCGTCAAGACGGTGCTCGCAAAGGGCTGACACGGATTGAATTCTTCGTGAACGCCTTGGACCCGGAAGGCAATTGCGGGCAGGATGCGCATGAAGCCGCATCCTGCCGCGATGCCGGCCCATTGGGGGAATCCATGCTGAAGCTTTCTGCACACATCTCGGCGCTGGCGCTGATCGCCGCGCTGGCTGCCTGTTCGCCGTCGCAGGACACGTCCGATGACGCCGCGATGACCGACGATGGCGCGATGTCGGACGACATGGCCGCGTCAGGCGAGGGTGACGTCATCGATGACGAGGGCATGAGCGGCGATGCCGCGCCGATGTCCCTGTCGGAGCGCCTGGCCAATGCCGAGCGTCCGGACGGTGATGTCGAGCTGGACCCGATGCGCCACCCGGCCGAAATCCTGACCTTTGCCGGTGTTCGCCCCGGCTGGCGGGTGGCCGATCTGGGCGCCGGAGGCGGGTATTACACCCGCGTCCTGTCTGCCGCCGTCGGCGGTGACGGCCATGTCTATTCGCAGAATTTCGACTGGACCGTCGAGCGCTTCCCGAATCTGACCGGCGCCATGGACGCGATGGAAGCGGGATATTCGAATGTCTCCACCCATGTCACGTCCGACACGGCACCGCTTGACGGGATCGAGGGCGATCTCGATGGGGTCTTCATCGTCCTGCTCTATCACGACCAGGTGCTTGATCCGAACGAGGACATGGCCGCGATGAACCAGGCGATTTATGACGGGCTGCGTCCCGGCGGCGTCTATGTGATCGTGGACCACGCCGCGCGTCCGGGCTCGGGCGAGGATGACATCGAGACGCTGCACCGCATCGACGAGGCCGTCGTGCGCGCACAGGTCGAAGCCGCCGGTTTCGAGTTCCAGGGTGCGAGCGACATCCTGGCCAATGCCGATGACGACCACACGCTGAACGTCTTCGACCCGTCCATCCGGCGCCAGACCGACCGCTTCGTGCTGGTGTATCGCAAGCCGATGTAAATCGCTTCCGGCGCGCGCGAGGGCGTGGTAAACTCGCCCTCGTGAGCCAACCCGGGCGCGTCCCGGTTCAGGTTTGCATTCTACAAGCGGGCGGCCTCGTGGATCATCCTCGGGCCGCCCGTTTTCGTTTCAGCTGTTCTCGATCACGTGAACGCCGGCCTCGTCCGTGCCGCCGGTGCGGACAATGTTGGGCGCGAGGGCCTTGAGGAAGGTCTCGTGCCCCTTGGCCTCGCGCACCGCGCCGTGCGGCTTCTCGCGCTGATAGACGGCATAGGCGCACAGATCCGCCGCCTGGATCAGCAGCGAGGATTTTGAATCCCGGCGCTGGGGCTGTTCGATGACGTAGCGCAGCGGCCTGTTGACGATTTCAGACTTCTTCCACAGCCACCAGCCCGAATGGATCCGCACCGGGCGTTCGCGGCGCAGCGCCTTGACGAGCTTGTCGAGCTGGGCGCCGTGCGTGTCATCCGAGACGACAAAGCCCGGCGCACCCGTTTCCGGCGGGCGTCCGCGATTGAGCGTGTTGAGATAACCGTCGAACCGGCCCAGATGCGCACTCCATCCGGCTCGGAAGACATCGGTTTCCGGCGGCAGGTTTTCCTTGCGCACGAGCGTCAGCATGATTTTCAGATGCGGCATCTTGCCGAGCCGTTCGAGCACGGACTGGATCAGCGCGACGCGGCGGGCGTGATTGCCGGGACCCGAACGCAGGATCGCCGAGCCGCGCAGTTCGTCACTGGCCTTCAGCCCGTATTGCGCACCGATTTCGCGCCGCATGTCGACCAGGCGGCGTTCGGTTTCAGTCCAGCGATTGGCAGGCGTGACAAGCCCGGCGAGCACGAAAACCGGCGTTGAACCCGGTTCGCGCCCTGCGTCGCCCGACTCGTCCACATACATCAACTGCATGGGATACCCCCTGCCCCGCACTATGGTTAACACGCGGCGAGGGGGAAGCGGAATCCCGTATGAGGGGAATCGGCGGGCGTGTCAGCTGCACATGCCCCAGCGGCCCATGTCGAGATGGAAATGATCGTGGTGGGCGGCATTGTAGTCAGGGCCCAGGACGCCGGTGAACAGCGCGCACGACCCGTCCCGCACCTCGCGCAGGAAGGCGGAGGCCTCGTCGCCGTCATTCCAGTCGGTCACTTCGATCACCCGCCCGTCGGTCAGGCGGAAACCGGCGACGTCGATGGCGTTTGCGCCGGCATGTTCCGACCAATTGCCCGATTGCGCACCATTCACCCGGCGGCAGGAGTAAGTGCCGAAATGCAGGATCTCGTCGACCTCGGCGCCGAGATAGGCCAGCGCGGCGGGCTGGACCACTTCGCGTTCCCAGACATAGAGCGAGGCCGCGAGCGCGCATGATGCGACCTCGGGCGACGGGCTCGCATAGCCGATGTTCGACTGCTGGACGACCACGCCCGCCTGCCAGTGACAGGCCGGGGTTTCCGAAGGCGAGGGGTCGGCCAGCGTGAATTCCATCTCCGATCCGTCAAGCGCGGCCAGGCACGCGTCGGGATTGTCGCGCAGCGCCATCAGGTGCGACGAGGTGAAGAGGTGGATGCCGGGCTCGTCGAGATCGGCCTGGCCCCACGGCTTGCGGCCCTCGGGCAGGCCATCAATGTATTGCAGCACCGCGCCGACACCCAGCGCGCCGACCATCAGGATCACGCCGCGCAAAGCGAGATTGGCCCAGAGCGGCAGGCCGCCCCAGTGTTTTTGCGGAGGCGGGGGGCCGGGCTTGCGCGGGCGCGGCCTGTCGTGAGGCGCGCCGTTGCTGCCACCCGCGGGCGGCGGGGCGAAAGGTCCGTAGATTTCCGTCATACGGGTCTATTTAGAACCGGTTTGGGCGAAAAAGCGGCGACGGGAGGGGGATTTGGGGTTTTCTCTTTCAGCCCTCCCCCTTGAGGGAGGCCAGGAGGCTGCGCGGCAGCCAGCCGACCGGGTGGGGGTAGCAAGCGAGCTGTCACCCCACCCCACTCCCGTCGACCTGACGGTCGCCGCTCGCGTCCCTCCCCCTCAAGGGGAGGGAAACACGCCCTCATTCTTCTCTGAGAACATCGTCGGTAATTGTCAGCACCACCTCGTCGAACCGTTCGGCGATGGCGGCCTGCATGGCCTTGAAACACTCCATCGAGAAAAAGTCGTTCCCGGCGAAACACGCCTTGCGGACGTCCTCGGACGGCCAGCGGGCATAGGACCAGAACAGGCCGTCCGCGCCCTCGTGCAGGCGCGCGCCGTAACTGCCGCAGCGTTCGTGGATCAGCTTTGTGCCCTCGACCCAGGCGGCACGGAATTCGGATTCGCGGCCCGGCGTGATCCGCCAGCGATAAAGAACGGCGATGGTCATTTGCGAAGCGGTGTATCAGAAATCGAAACATCAATTCCGTTCAGACCTCGGCATCGCAGAAGAAGCTCAAGTGAGCGGGCGCGGCGTTCGGCGTCAATGTGCGGACCAATCACTATACGCCGAACCAAGTCTGAGATCCCGGCCTCGCCGAACAAGTTGATATGCGGGAAAATCGACCCTCGGTTTTCTATAAAATCGAGATCAGCATGAACGTTTCTTTTCAGCAGGCCATAAGCAATTCGAAACTCTCTCTCTTCAAAGAAATCCTGGTGCTTAAAAAATAACGCCACTCGCGTGGCTTCTTTTAACAAATCAAATCTATTCTCGTTTATGTCGTCTCTTTTTTCAATATCGGTTGTCAAAAGTGAGTGTATGAAATCTAGAATTTCATCGTTTTTCTCAACATCTTCTGGTGCTTCATACGCATCATAACTACAATTATCTGGTATATACCACCCAACAGTTGATGTTTTTTCGTTATTCATGAAACCTTTAGCGTAGTCGCAGCTTCGTTCGATCAATGAGTCTTCATCAAACCCGATAGCGTAACCACCGTCGGCGCCATAGGCTCGCCATTGCGAGAGAAGACCATTTCGATCTAGGCGCTCGTCTGCATGTTTGCAAAATGAAACACTGAACGGATGGGCGGCGTTGACCAAAGGTGTTTGTAGGCGATGTGCGAGGGCCTCTGGCAATACGTCAAATTCACGACCCTGAACTCGAGAAATGCGCAGTATTTCCTTACAAAATTGTGTTAATCCATAAGTCAGTTCAGAATAATCATTTCTAAAAAGAAAGCTTGTGGCCCAAATTCTGTCTTTCGACAGAATTCCACATATACCAGCACCGGATGTATAATGGTATATAGTTGCCATTAAGCACGCTTGCGGTCGCTCGCCCGCATCTTCTTCGACTCCGAGCGCAATTGTCCGCAGGCCGCGAAGATGTCGCGGCCGCGCGGGGTGCGGATGGGAGAGGCATAGCCGGCGCGATTGATCACCTCGGCGAAAGCCTCGATCTGGTCCCAGTCCGAGCATTCATACGGGCTGTTCGGCCACGGATTGAACGGGATGAGGTTGATCTTCGAGGGCACGCCCTTGAGGAGTTTCACGAGCGCTTTCGCTTCGGCCAGCGAGTCGTTGACACCCTTCAGCATCACGTACTCGAAGGTGACGCGCTTGGCATTGCCGAGATTGGGGTATTGCCGGATCGCCTCCATGAGTTCGCCCAGCGGGTATTTCTTGTTCAGCGGCACCAGCTCGTCGCGCAGCGCGTCATTGGTCGCGTGCAGCGAGATGGCCAGCATCGCGCCGGTGCGCTCGCCCAGCTCGACGATTTTCGGGACCACGCCCGAGGTCGAGACCGTGATGCGGCGCCGCCCGATCGAGATGCCGTCGCCGTCGGAGATCGTGTCGATCGCGTCCGATACGTGGTCGAGATTGTAGAGCGGCTCGCCCATGCCCATGAAGACGATGTTGGTAATCTGGCGGTTCTCGTTCGAGGTCGGCCATTCGTTCAGATCGTCCCGCGCGATGATGACCTGGGCGGCAATTTCCTGCGCCGTCAGGTTTCGCACCAGCGCCTGCGTGCCGGTATGGCAGAAGGTGCAATTCAGCGTGCAGCCCACCTGGCTCGACACGCACAGCGCACCCGACTTGCCGACATCGGGAATGAACACGGTCTCGCACTCGACGCCGGGCGCGAGGCGGATCAGGTATTTGCGCGTCCCGTCGACCGAGACCAGGCGTTCGACAATCTCGGGGCGCGCAAGCGTGAAATTCTGCTCGAGTACCGCTCGCAAGTCCTTGGACACATTGGTCATGGCGTCGAAATCGGTCGCGCCGTGATGATGGACCCAGCGCCACAGCTGGTCGGCGCGCATCCTGGCCTTGCGTTCCTCCACGCCCGCGCCATCGATCAGCGCCTGTTTCAGGGCGTCGCGCGTCATGCCGGTCAGCGAAGGCTTGCCGGGGGCGGGCCGGGCGGTCGGGTCGTATAGATCGAGTGCGGTTGTCATGGCGGGCGTCATCTAATGCAAATCAGGCGATTTTGCGAGGGGGGTGCGCTTTGGCCTGCGCCTTCCCCCTTCAAGGGGAGGGCGTAAGCACGCGCGTGGTTCACCTCTCCCCGAGAGCTCGCTAGATTCGCGCTCATGAAGTTCACCCTCTACCCCCTCGTGGCCGGTGACCCGCCGATCCGGCCTGCCGAAGCCCGCCGCGACTGGATGGACAGTGCGCGCGAGGCCTTCCCCTATCGCTGCCTGCCGCTGGCGCTGGCCAACCAGCATGGCTGGGAGGTGTTCACGCCCTTCGACTTCGAGGCGGAGTGGAATGGCGGCGAGCTGCCGGCGGACGTGGTCGTCCGGTCCGAGCGGCCGATTCCGCCGGGGGCCTCAGGTGCACCGCTTGCCAATTTCGGCGAGGGGGTGCTGACCTTCGAGCTGAGCTTCATGCTGCGCACGCCGGAGGGGTGGAACACCTTCGTGACCGGGCCGATGAACGGCATCAAGGACGCGATTGCGCCGCTGTCCGGCGTGATCGAGACCGACTGGAGCCCCTATTCCTTCACCATGAACTGGCGCTTTACCCGGCCGGGCACGGTCCGGTTTTCAGCCGGTGAGGCGATTGCCACCGTGTTTCCGGTGCGGCGCGACCTGTTCGACACGCTCGAACCCGAAATCGTGTCGATCCACACCGATCCCGACACCTACAAGCATTTCATGGCATGGCGCCAACAGCGCGCCGACTTCGCCCAGCGGTTGGCGAACCACGATCCTGAAGCGGTCGAGGAGAAGTGGCAGAAGACCTATTATCGCGGCCTTTACCCCCAGGGCGACAAGGGGCCGGGCGATCACAAGATCAAGCTGAGGGTGAAGCCTTTCGGGCCGCCCAAACGCTGATCAGCACAATTCCTCGACCCGGTTGAGGGCCGCGGTAATCCCTGACAGCGAGAATTCATAGGCCGTGGCGGTGCCGCGCTGCGAGGTCGCTTCGACGCGCATCACGGCCCCGGCCTTCATGGCGCGGACCAGGCGGCGCTCGTCCTCGGTTTCCTCGACGAAACCGTCGCGGTCAGCGACGAACATGTCGAAACGGTCCGAGCCGATGCGGGCGCGCGGCGGATTGTCCGGGCGCAGCGTGTAGCCGGAAATGAAGCGCGGCTGTTCGCGCGCCTGGTTGTTGGCCCAGGATGACACCATGAAAAAGACCTGTCCGTGATCGACGTTTTGAGGCGTCATCTCGGTTGGCGTCGTCAGCGCATAGCAGACCAGACCGTCAGGGCCATCGAGTGTGAAGACATGCCAGTCGGAATAATTGCCGCGCGAGGTCTGGGCCGAAGCCGGGGCGGCGAGGGCGAGCGTTGCAGCGGTCAGGCAGGCGAGAAGGCGGATCATCTGGGGTCACACTCCGGAACGGTCATCACGGGTTGGCGCTTCTTGCAGCAGGCCAACGCGGCCAATTCATGGCGTGTACCGATTAACGCAGGATTGATTCACGCCGGGGACGAGACTTGATTGCGGACGCAACCTGCCGGACAAGCAGACGGTGAGCGGGCCGTGAAGGGCGCAGCGTGAACGACACCAGCACACCGGATGGCGATGCCGCGCGGCGCGCCCGTCTCGACGGGCTGGTCGTGGCGTGCGCCGGCAAGGACCGCGCAGCCTTTTCGGAGCTGTTCGCCTTCTTCGCCCCCCGCATCAAGGCGTATCTCAGACGCCTGGCCAGCGATGACGCGACGGCCGAAGAACTGACACAGGAAGTCATGATCACGGTCTGGCGCAAGGCGGCGCAGTTCGATGCGCGCCAGGCCTCGGCCTCGACCTGGATCTATCGCATTGCGCGCAACCGGCGCATCGACCTGGCGCGCAAGGATGGAAAGCCGCCGCTGGATGCCGACGAACCGATGCTGCAACCGCCCGGCGTGGAGGCACCCGACGACGCCATGTTCGCGCGCGACCGCGAGACCCGGGTGCGGGCGGCGCTGACCCTGCTGCCGGGTGAGCAGATGACCTTGCTGCGCCGGGCCTTCTTTGACGGGCTCAGTCATTCGCAAATTGCTGAATCGGAAGGTCTTCCGCTCGGGACGGTCAAATCGCGCCTCCGGCTTGCCTTCGACAAATTGAGAGAGGCGCTTGATCGTGACGACATCTGACGCGCTTGACGTATACGTAAACCGGTCCATATCCGCCGGTCTCGACCACACGGAATTCTTTTGATGTCCCCTGCGACGGCAACATCCCTGGCCAGTGACTACGCCGCCGGACGGCTGGGCGCGCCCCTGCGCCTGCTGGTGGAGACGCATGCCACGCTGCGCGGGGATGTGGCGGCGTGCGTGCGTGAGGGCGAGGTGCTGGGCGGCGCGATGCTGGAATCGCAGGACGGACTTGCGCTGTCGGACCGGGCCGAGGCGGTGGCTCTGGCCGCCATCGAGGCCCTGGAGGCCGGTGCCGGCGAGGCCGCCGGCCTGTCCCCTGAGGACCCGGATTCCGTGACGGCGGCCCGGAGCGGCGCAAAATGGCTGGACGACATCCTGGCGCTGCCCGAACCGCTGCGCGACCGGGTGCTCGACCAGGGCGCCGAGTGGCGCTTCGCCGCGCCCGGCGTGCGCCGGATCGAGCTTGAGCGCGAAGGCGGCGCGATTGCCGAACTATTGCGGATCGAGCCGGGTCATGGTGCGCCGAGCCATACCCATGCGGGCCGCGAATTCACGCTGGTCCTGACCGGCGCCTTTCATGACGGCAACAACCGGTATGGCGCCGGGGACCTGGCATCCGTGGACGGGCAGACGACCCACCGTCCGATCGCCGAGCCCGGCGACGTCTGCTACGCGCTCGCGGTGACCGAGGGCGCGCTGGAGTTCAAGGGCGTGCTGGGCGTGGTCCAGAAATTCCTGGGCTAGCGCCGGATCTTGGGCGCGAACCAGCTTTCCTCTGATCCCAGCTCGGGGCCACCGGGCATGATCGGGCGATCCGGGTAGCCGCCCATCGCCAGCGTCCGGTCGTAAAGCGTGATCGCCGCCGCAACCGAGACATTGACGCAAAATTTCGTCGGGATGCGCACGATATGCTCGCACCGGGCCTGCATTTCCGGGGTCAGGGAGCCGCGTTCGCGGCCCAGCACATAGGCGCAGGCCCGCGGATGCCGGAAGCTGGGCAGGTCCACCGCATCATCGGTCAGCTCGATCCCAACCAGGCTGCACCCCTGCGGCAGAGCCATGTCGTCGACCCCGTCCCACCCGTAATAGGGCACGTTTCGGAAGCTGCGCGCGGTATCGGACTGGAACACGTCGAGCGCCTTGTGGTGCGCATCGACCGTGAAGGCGAAGCTGGCCCCGAAGGCGTGCGCGGTGCGCAGGATGGCGCCCAGATTCATCGGCTTGGAGATGCCTTCCACGCCAACGCCGAAATAGCCGCGCAAGGGGCGGATGGGCCGTGTCGCCGTATCGCCCGTCATTCGGCTTTCACACCCGCCGTGATGCGGCCGTCAGCGTGCAGGACTGCGTGCTTCATGCCTTCGGAATTCCACGGGAAGGCGACGCGTCCGTCCTTGCCGACCGCGATGATTCCGCCATCGCCGCCAAGGCGTTTGACGTCCTTGAGGGCGTAGCGGGCCGCCTCGTCCGGGCTTTCACCCAGATAGCGAACCCGCGATGCGACGGTGCCGGCCGCCAGGGCGCGAATGAAATACTCGCCCTGGCCGGTGCAGGACACGGCGACTTCGGTGTCCGCCCAGGTGCCGGAGCCGATCAGCGGGCAATCGCCGACGCGGCCCGGCGTCTTCTTCAGCGTGCCGCCGGTCGAGGTGGCAGCCGCAAGGCGGCCTTCCGCGTCCAGCGCGACGCAGCCGACCGTTCCGGTCGCGATGGCGCGATTGTCGGCCACGGCGGCGGGTTTGTAATAGAGATCGGGATCACCCACCTCCTCGAGCCCGTTCTTGCGGGACAGGCGGGCCGCCCCGTCACCGGCCAGCATGACATGCGGCGTACGCTCCATGACCATCCGCGCGGCATCAACGGGCGAGATGAAGCCTTCCAGCGCCGCGACCGCGCCCGCCATGCGGCACGGACCGTCCATGATGGCGGCGTCGAGTTCGTAGCGGCCCTCGATGTTCGGCGCGGACCCCTTGCCGGCGACATAGAGGCCGGACGCCTCCATTGCGCGCGTCAGATCGGTGACAACGTCGAGCGCGGACATGCCGTCCTGCAAAAGGGTCCGGCCGCGCTCGGCCAGGCTGCGCAGGTGATCGATCTCCCGGTCATAGCTGCGCGCAGCGAGGACGCCGGCACCACCATGCAGGACGAGGGCGACAGGGCTGGAGGACATCGTCGATTTCCTTGTCTTCCCGGCACAGTCAGCCGGGACAAAAGCTCTAGCACCGCTCGCGCGCGGCAAGAAGACCCATGAAGGGGCTTGGCGGACAGTGCGGGGGCGGGTTATCTGCCCGCCACACAAGAGTCCACCATCGAAGATCAGGGAATGCACCGATGAAGCTGTCCAAGGATATTGCCGCCGTTGTGACCGGAGGGGCGTCCGGCCTCGGCGAAGGATCGGCCCGCCGCCTGGCGGCCGGCGGCGCCAAGGTCGCCCTGTTCGACCTCAATGAAGAGCGCGGCGAAGCCCTGGCGAAGGAGTTGGGCGGCGTATTCTGCAAGGTGAATGTCGCCGACGAGGCCAGTGTCATCGCCGGGTTCGAGAAAGCCCGCGCCGCGCACGGGCAGGAACGCATCCTGGTCAACTGCGCCGGTATCGGCTGGGCCGAAAAGACGGCCCGCCGGTCCTCGTCGGGCGACATCATGAGCCACAAGATTGACGGCTTCGCCAAGGTGATCGCGATCAACCTGATCGGTTCCTTCACCTGCGCGGCGAAGGCTGCCGAGGGCATGCTGCATGCCGACCCGATGGAAGACGGCGAGCGGGGCATCATCGTCAACACCGCCTCGGTCGCGGCGCAGGACGGTCAGATCGGCCAGGTCGCCTATTCGGCATCAAAGGGCGGCATTTACGGCATGACGCTGCCGATGGCGCGCGACCTCGCGCGCGAGGGCGTCCGGGTGAACACCATCCTGCCGGGCTTCTTCGAGACGCCGATCTACAAGCAGATGCCGCCGGAAGTGAAAACCAACCTCATGGCGCACCTGCAATTCCCGCAGCGTTTCGGTACCCCCGAGGAATATGCCGATCTCGTCGCCTTCATGGTCGAGAACACCTATATCAATGCCGAATGCGTGCGCCTCGATGCGGGCGCGCGAATGGGTCCGAAATAGGCGAATTCACTTCGCTGACATGACAAGGCCGGGCGCATTGCCCGGCCTTTTTCATGATATCGGACTGCGACTGGAACTGATTTTCATTCTTATCTGGCATGGACAACCCGCCCTCCGGGCCGGTAAATGCACGTCATTCGCATTCATGACGGGGTTTTCCATGCGTTCCATGTTTCTTGCCGGTGCCGCGCTCGGCGCGCTCCTGCCGGCGGCTGCCTTCGCCCAAACCGAAACCGGGGCCGAGCCCGCCGCGCGTTCCGGCGACGTGCTGTATGTCTACGGTCTGCGTAATTCCTACCGCGAGGACGACAGCCGTTCAGTGACGCGCACGGACACGCCGATCGAGGAAATCCCGCAATCGGTCTACATCATCACCCGCGACGTCATCGACGACCAGGCGATGAGCGGCATGGACGAGCTGGTGCGCTATGTGCCGGGCGTGACGATGGAGCAGGGCGAAGGCCACCGTGATGCCCCGGTATTCCGGGGCAACCAGACCACGTCGGATTTCTTCGTCGATGGCATGCGCGATGACCTGCAGTATCTGCGCGACCTCTACAATGTGGAGCGGGTCGATGTGATCAAAGGCGCGGCCGCGCTGGTCTTTGGCCGCGGGACGGGCGGCGGTGCCATCAACCGCGTCAGCAAGCCCGCCGACGGACGCGATGTTCGGGCGTTGAGCGTCACGCTGGGCAGCGAAGGCCAACGCCGGGTTTCCGGCGATTTCGGTACGGCCCTGTCGCCCGATTTCGGATTCCGCCTCAATGCAGTGCTCGAGGACAGCGGCAGCTTCCGCGACGATGTCGAGATCGAGCGTCGGGGCCTGGCTCCGGCGGTGCGGTTCGACATTTCCGACCGGACGCGCCTGGAAATCTTCGGCGAATATTTCAGCGATGATCGTACGGTCGATCGCGGTGTCCCGTCGCAGAATGGCCGTCCCTGGCCGGGTTCGACCCGCAGCTTTTTCGGCAATCCGGACGCTTCCTACAGCGAGATCGAGGTCGCAACGCTGCGCGGTGTCCTGTCGCACGAATTGTCGGACACGCTGTCCTTTCGCGGGTCCGTGTCATTCGGCGATTACGACAAATTCTACCAGAACACCTATCCTGGGGGCCCGGTCGATCCGGTCGCCGGAACGGTTTCGATCTCGTCCTACAATTCGGGAACGACCCGTCAGAACCTGCTGGCGCAGGCGGACCTGATCTGGGAACCGGTCCTGGCCGGCATGCAGCACACAATCCTGATCGGCCTTGAAGCCGGCCGGCAGGAAAGCGTGAATACGCGGATCAACGGTCCGGCGGCGGTGTTTTCCATCACCGACCGCGGCCGCACCTACACGCCGAACCTCAATCTCCCGCTGGCCCGCGACAATTCCAACGACCTGGATTTCGCCGCAGTGCTGATCCAGGACCAGATCGCCCTGACCAACACGCTGACGGCGGTAGCGGGTGTCCGGTTTGACCGGTTCGACCTGAGCTATACCGACCGGATCCCGGGGCAGAGCGATTACGCACGGACCGACGAGTTCGTCTCGCCGCGCGCCGGACTGATCTGGGAAGTGACGCCGGGCGTGTCGCTTTATGGCGGCTGGAGCCGGGCGTCGCTGCCGCAATCGGGCGACCAGTTCAGTTCACTTGATGCCAGCCGCGCCGCCCTCGACCCGGAGGAATTCGAGAATTCCGAGATCGGGGTCCGCTTCCAGCCCAATGACCAGTTGCTGGTCAGCGCAACGCTCTATCGCCTCGACCGGACCAATACCCGGGCGGCAGGCGCGGTGCCGGGCACCACGGTGCTGACCGGTTCGCAACGCTCTGAGGGCTTTGAGGTCTCGGTCCAAGGCGAAGTGCGCCGCGGCTGGAACATCATCGGCGCCGCTGCGATCCAGAACTCGGAAATCACGTCGACCACGACGTCGGCGCCCGCCGGCCGCGACGTTCCGCTGGTTCCCGATTTCAGTGCCTCGCTGTGGAACCGGATTGCCGTGACCGAGCGTCTCGATGTCGCACTGGGTGTGATCCACCAGGGCGAACAATTCGCCTCGATCAGCAATGCCGTGACCCTGCCCGCCTATACGCGGGTCGATGCGGGGATTTTCTACGCGATCAATGACCGGTTCGACGTCCAGCTGAACCTGGAAAACCTGACCGGCGAGGACTACTGGTACACCGCGCACGGCGACAACAATATTGCCCCGGGCGCACCGCTGACCGGACGCGTGACGCTGTCGGCCAGCTTCTGATCCCGGACCGATACGCATGCAATAAAGGCCGGGCTTTCGCCCGGCCTTTTTGTTGGTCGAACCGCTACATCACCGGGCGCGCGATGTCCGGGCCGAGATTGGCCAGTACTTCGCGGGCATTGAAGGTGGACGGGTCATCGCGGTGCCCCCGCCCCAACACGACTTCGGCGCTGGCTTCATACCGCGTCGTCTCGCGATAGGGGTGACGGTCCCAGATCGGATCGTACCAGGGATACCAGCCATAGGCGGGATGGTAATACCGGTAATTGACCGAGAAACCGGAATAGCGCCACGGGTCCCGCGCCGGCCCCCAGGTGCGGGTATCCTCGTCGGTCGCGCGGGTCACGACCGTGAAATATTCATAGCCACGCTCGACCGCCAGTTCGGCCGCGCGGTAGAGCAGATAGGTTTCCACCGTCTCCCGGTCGGTCAGCGAATTGCCCGAGAAGGAAATCCGGTAGCGATCAGATTCCAGGGCAATCTGTTCAAAGCCGTATCCGCCCGGCCGATCGGCCGCCTGATAGGGTGTGGGTGTGGCGCAGGCCGCCAGAACGGCGGCGGCGCCAGCCAGTGTAACCAATGTCGTTCGAAGCATGCGTGCTCCTTCCTGGTCGCCGGGTCCCTCGCAGTCCCCGACGTGCGAATATGGGCGTTTTACTCCCGTTAGGCGAATCCCGCTCACCTTGGGTTCATCACCGGGTGACAATATCAGGATCGACACCCCCGGATTTTGAAGAGGTATTGCGATGATCAAGATTGCGACCGCGGCCGCTGCCGCGATGATGCTGGCCAGTGTGGCCGCCGCCGATACGAACACGGCCGAGCAACTGGTGGCGCTGTGCGTCGAAGAGGGCAAGCCCGCCGATGACTGCCAGTGTGTCGCCGATGAAATGGAAGATCGTCTGACGGCGGGGGAAATGGAATTTCTGCTGCGGATCGGCCAGGCCGAAACCCGCGATCAGCAGACGACGATGGTGATTGCGGCCGAGTCCGGCATGACGATCGAAGGCATGGCCGCGCTGGCGCAGAAGATGATGGATGCCGAACCGGCGGTCCGGGAAATCTGCGGCTCGTCCATCTTCGATTGACGCCTTCGCCTTTCGGGCGTGGCGGCGTACCGGGTTACGCCGCCGCCCCGTAAAAGCGCAGTTTGAACGGCCCGCCCCAGAGCAGTTTCCCGAGGCCCCTGATGGCCTTGTCGAGCATACGGGCGCGGTGCGGGGCGCGGGTCAGCCACAGAACCAGCGCAAGGCTGCCGAACACGGCGAACTGGCCGGCGCCAATCATCATCCAGTAGACAATGCCGGCAAGGTTGGCGGGTGACGCCGCCGCACAGGCCGCGCTCGGCCCCTGGCCATAGGCAAAGGCGCGGCGAAGCGTGTAGCCCAGCCGCGTCCGGCTCATCAGCGGGTCTTCCCAGACAAAGGCTTCGGCGCACCACGCGAACCGGGCGCCATTGGCCTTGAGCTCGGCGAAGAGGAGATCATCCTCTCCGCCGATATCATTGCGCGACGCGGAAAAGACCTCGTCGCGGTCCGGCAGGGCGGCGCGGCGGACCAGCGAGTTGCCGCATCCATAGTAGTGATCGATGACCCCGGATTCCTCCGGTCCTTCGCGCGAGAAAAATTCCGCATAATAGGCGCGGTGCGCCCGGATATCGTCGGGAAGGCGGGCGAGAACGGGGCCAAACACCACATCGGCTTCGTGAAAGCGCTGCTCTCCGAGCATTTCACACAGCCAGGCCGCGGGGGCTTCCTCGTCGTCATCCAGAAACGCAATGAATTCGCCCGTGGCCTTCGCCAGTCCGGCATTGCGGGCATTGGCGACACCCGGGTCGCGTGCATGGACGTAGTGAACCGGCATGGCCGCGTCACGGGACAAGGTTTCAACCGCGTCGCGCGCCGATCCTTCGGGGTCATTGTCGACCACGACCAGCTCGATGGTCAGGCCACATGGATTGGCCTGGGCCAGAATGCTTGTGACGGCCCGGTGCAGGCCTTCGGGGCGGCGGAATGTCGGAATAATGACGGAAATATCCGGTGTCATGGCTGGCCTCGCTTCGCCCTGGGAGGACATGCGGGGGTGTTCTGGCGCACCAAATCAAACCACGACTGCCGGATGTGAGCCCTCAGCCTGTCCGGATACATGACATCCTGGTGATCCATGCGCGTCTTCCCGCCCTGCTGGGCGGCGCAACGCAAGTTCCGGGCCATGGTTAAGGGCTAGATGGCTTCGACCTGGTTGGACTGGGCCGACTGGCGGATCATCCCGGCGATGAAGATCGGCGCCTGACCGTCCACGCCGGTCAGGTGCTTGTTCTTGTCGAGGGTCGTGACCTCTTCCGGCAAGGCATCGGAATCGACCCGCATCGAGCCCGACAGGACCAGGATCGGCGTCTCGCCGCTGAGGCCCTTGACGGTTTCGAAGGTGTCGTGCGGCTTGACCGAGTCCGGAAGCCGCAAGTCCAGGAGGATCAGGTCAAACGTATTGCCTGACAGCTTCCGGCGCGCTTCGCGCAAGGTACGCGCGACGGTGAAGGAAATATCGAGATCGCCCGCTTCGCAGACCGCATTCTGGACGAGGAGCGCATCCGCGAAGTCGTCTTCGACGTGCAAAACCTTGATGGGGTCCGTGGTCATGGCGTGCCTCCCGGGGCGAGTCCTTACCCTCCGGTTTTGCACCCAGAACCCTAATGCGACCTTTACAGATTGGCGGTTTTGACGGGCAGGGCCGGCAAATCCACACCCTCGCGCATCGCCATCGCCTGGACCGTGTTGCGCAGCAGGAGGGCAATCGTCATCGGACCGACACCGCCGGGCACCGGGGTCATTGATCCTGCCGTTTCGGCGGCAGCCGGATCGACATCGCCAGCCAGCCGGGTTCCGCCTTCGCCCTTTTCGGGCGCGGGAATGCGGTTGATGCCGACATCAATGACGCAGGCTCCCGGCTTGATCCAGTCCGGCTTCACGAACGCCGGACGCCCGACTGCGGCGATCAGGATATCGGCAGTCCGGCACAATTCCGGCAGGTCGCGGGTACGCGAATGGGCGATCGTCACGGTGCAGTTCTTTTCCAGAAACAGCAGCGCGGCGGGTTTGCCGACCAGGATGGATCGGCCGATTACCACGACAGACAGGCCGTCGAGCTTTCCCAACGTGCGTTCAGCGAGCATCACGCAGCCGGCGGGCGTGCAGGGGCGAAGCCCCGCCTGGCCCAGAAGCAGGCGTCCGGCACTGACCGGTGTCAGGCCGTCGACATCCTTGTCGGGGTCAATGGACGCGATGACCCGTCCGGCATCGATATGGTCCGGGAGCGGCATCTGGACGAGAATCCCATCCACGGACGGGTCGTCATTGAAACGCCGGACGATGGCGATGACTTCGGCCTCGGTGGTCGTGGCGGGCTTGCGGATCTCGAGCGATCTCATGTCCGCGGCCTCGGCGCGGCGACCCTTGTTGCGGACATAGACGTCGCTGGCAGGGTCATCGCCGATCAGGACGACGGCGAGGCCGGGCTTGCGGCCCGCAATGCGGGCCAGGATCTGCGAAGCGGCCCGGGCTCGTGAATCGATGTCGGCGGCGATGGCCTTGCCGTCGATGATGGATGCGGTCATCGGCGTGTTCCCGTCAGAATCCAACGCGCAGATAGATCCAGCCCAGGGTGATGATCAGGAAACGGACCAGCAACAACAGCACGATGGGCGAGAAGTCGAAGCCGCCCAGCGGCGGCAGGATGCGGCGGATCGGTGCCAGCGCCGGTTCGACCAGAACGCTGGTGGCGCGCATGATCGCCTGGACGAAGGGGTTGTACCTGTTGATCACGTTGAAACCGACCAGCCAGGACAGGATGACCCAGACCAGAATGATGACGGTGTAGATCTCGAGGATCGTGGTCAGAAGCCAGTAGATGGGTTGAGGCATGGTTTGGATCGCTCCCTCGCGCGGTCTATGCGCCTGTCTAGCCGCGGGCGGGCATCGGGAGCAATACCGCGTAGGCGCGAAGGTCCGTCTCGATGGTGCAGATCGGCTTGACGCTGTGTGCGCCTGACCTTATGTGTCCGCGCCTTGGTGAGGGGCCGTAGCTCAGTTGGGAGAGCGCGTCGTTCGCAATGACGAGGTCAGGGGTTCGATTCCCCTCGGCTCCACCATTTTCCCTTGTTTCATGCCTTGGCCGCGTCCGGTGCGGTGCTCGCCGTGACGGCCGGCGCCGATGCTCGCCAGAAGCGCGCTCAACTCTGGCCGGTTCGAGCCCCTATCCCTGACGCCTGAGCGTTGCGGGCGAGCCATGTAGTGCGGGGCAATCGCGCGGTTTCGATTCGAAAACTTCCGACACAGGCGGACGCGTTCTCGCGATGCCGAAGATCGATAAATCAAACTAAATCAACGAATTAAAAGGTTTCCGTGGGGAGGTACCGGGATCTCCTTTTCTTCCGGGTGCGGATAGACTACAGTTTTGTGAAGCTTCGGTATCACTGAAGTGTCGAAACTGTCACAAACCCGCCCTGAATCGGCGGATTGAGATCCGGGAGACCAGCATGGCGAAATCGAAACTGACTGCATGTCTTGCCGCAGGCGCGCTGGCGCTCGGCGCCAGCCTTCCGGCCCTGGCCGATGGCGGGGAGTTTGTTTTCGTCGTGGATCGCGCCGGGATCACCGGGGATCGCAGCGCGCAGGAAATCTATGCCGAGCTGGTCGTGACGGCCGGCGAGTATTGCACCCAGTTCGGGGACGCACAGCAAACCTGCGTCGCGGAGATGGTGCAGCTGGCGATCGACGAGGTGGCCGACGAATCGCTGACCGCGATTCATGCCCGCGTCACCGCGCACCAGGACGGCGTGATGACCGCCTCCTATTCCGACTAGACGCGGACAAGCAGACCAGATTGCAAGCGGCGCCGGCTGAACCCGGCGCCGTTTTCGTATCAGAAGCGCCGCCCGATCCCGATCCCGGCGAAGTATGGCGTGTCGCTGCCCCGGTCCGACACGATCGGGCTGTCGGCGAAGTCACCTTGCAGGCGCGAGACGCCGACAATGCCCGTCACGGACCAGTTTTCGGAAACCCGCTGGTCGAGGAAAAGGGTCAACCCCACGTCCTGGATGCCGCCTTCGGCGGCGTAGGGGGTCAGGCCGCTGGCCGCTGCCCCGGCGGCGTCCACCGAGAAGAGGCCGCTTGCATAGGCGTCCGGCGTCCCGGTGACCGAGAGATTGGCGATGAAGAGGGTGCTCTGTGACAGGGGCGTCGCCCACGCCGCCGAGGCCGACCAGAACAGGCCGTCATATTCACCGGTCACATCCGCGCCGCCCCGGACGCTGAGGTAGACGCGGTCATAGTCATTGGTCAGGCCCTGAGCCGCGAGAATGCGGACGAAACCGCCCGCGACAACCGCGCCATCAGCTTGCGGGAGAAGGCGGACGACCGCGTCATCGACGTCGCTGTCTCGGCCGCCCCGATAACGGGCATAGGCGCCCGCCTCGATGCGGCCGGTATCGACAAAGCCGGCGGACAGCCCCGGGCCCTCGATCTGCAAGACCACGCTGCCCAGACGCGCCCGGCCCGCCGCAAAGGGCAGGATCCGGTAATCGTCCGATCCGGGATGGTCCGGCGCAGCGGCGATCCCCAGCGCGACGAAATTCGGCGCATTGTCCTCCTGCGTGAAGGCGGGCGCGCTCAGCGCGAGGGCAGTGGTCAAGGCGGCGAATGCGGACTTCATGGACGAAACTCCCGTTAGTACATGCACGATCTTACGCAGGGCGCGCGGTTTTGGATGTCGATCATGGACGCGAGAACGGTAAATTTACCCGGCCGTGGCAGATTGACCGTCATGATGATCAAGCAACTCGTCCTTGCCGCGCTGTCCGCCACCCTCTTGGGGGGCGTCGCCCATGCCGCGCCGCCGCCCAGCGACAGCGGCGGTCATGGTGCGGAAGCCCCGGCGCAGAACCAGCGTCGCCGGTCGCTGACCTCGTCGACCGATTTCGTGCCGCTCGCGCCGCTGACCGCGACCTTGCAGGCCGATTACCGGTTGCGCGGCATACTCCAGATCGAGGCGGGCCTTGAAATCCCGGACAGCCGGCTGCGGGCCCGTGCGGAGACGATGATGCCGCGCCTGCGCAATGCCTATGTCACCCAGTTGTCGATCTATGCGGGCGCAAACTACCGCTATGGCGAATTGCCGGATGCAGACCGGATTTCGACCATGTTGCAGCGCGCAACCGATGACGTGCTGGGGCAGGAAGGCGCGCGCGTGCTGATCGGGATGATCGTCATCCACGACCGCTAGGCAGCGATCAATTCCCCGACAGGCGGCGGCACAGATCGTCGAGCTGTTCCAGCGTCGAATAGGCAATCCGCACTTCGCCCGCTTCCCGGTTCGGACCCGATCCGTGACGTAAATCCACGGTGAGGCCGAGACGGCCTGACAGGTCGGCTTCGAGCGCCCGCGTGTCGACATCCTTGTCCGGCGCTGCGGCACGGCCCTTACGTTCGGGCGCCGGTTTGCTGCCGGCATCGCGCGCCAGCTTCTCGGCCGCGCGCACGCTCAGCCCCTTTGACACGATTTCCTCGGCCAGCGCTGCCGGATCCGGCGCGGAGGCAATTGCGCGGGCATGCCCGGCGCTGAGCGTCCCGGCTTCGAGATGATCGAGCACGCTGCCGGGCAAGGCCAGAAGCCGCAGCGTGTTGGCGACATGGCTGCGACTTTTCGAGACCGCCCGGGCGATCTCGTCCTGCGTGTGGCCGAAACGATCCGTCAGCTGCTTGAAGGCGCGCGCTTCTTCCACCGGATTGAGGTCGGCACGCTGGACGTTCTCGACGATGGCGATCTCGATCGCCTCGCGATCCGACAGGTCGCGAACGATGACCGGTATGTCGTGAAGCCTGGCCTTCTGGGCGGCCCGCCACCGGCGTTCGCCTGCGACGATCTCAAATCCGTCGCCATCGGGGGCGGGCCGCACCAGGATCGGCTGGAGAATGCCCTTCTCGGCGATGGACTCCGCGAGCGTTGCGAGATCGGCTTCCTCGAAACGTCGGCGCGGCTGATCCCGGTTGGCGCGCACGCGCTCGATGGCGACGGTGCGGACGCCGGCGCCGTCACCCGCAGTCGTGCCGGTCGAATCGGTTTCGCTCAACAAGGCGGACAGGCCGCGGCCCAGTCCGCGCGTGCGTTCGGCGCTCATGCCAATTCCTTTTTCTTTTCAGTGCCTTGACCACGTTCCTGGCGCAGGATTTCCTTCGCCAGTGCGATATAGGCCTGGCTGCCGGTACAATTGAGATCGTAGAGCAGGACCGGCTTCCCGAAGGAGGGCGCTTCGGAGACCCTGACATTGCGCGGGATCTGGGTCTTGTAGACACGGTCCCCGAAATGCTCGCGGACGTCACCGGCGACCTGGTCGGACAGATTGTTGCGGCGATCATACATCGTCAGGACGATGCCCTGCAGGCCGAGATGGGTGTTGAGGTTCGAGCGCACCAGCTCGATCGTCCGCATCAGCTGGGACAGGCCCTCCAGGGCAAAGAATTCGCACTGGAGCGGAACCAGGACTGAGTCCGAGGCGGTGAGGGCATTGACGGTCAACAGGTTCAGCGAGGGCGGGCAGTCGATCAGGATGTAGTCGCATCGCGCGCCGGAATCGGCCAGGGCACTGCGGAACCGTTCAACCGCATTGCGCAGCCGGTAGGAGCGGCGCGGCGCATTTGCCAGCTCAAGCTCGGCACCGGACAAGTCGGGGTCCGACGGCGACAGGCGCAGATTGGGAATGACCGTGTCGGTCAGGGTTTCGTTCAGCGGACGCTCGCCGACCAGGACGTCATAGCTGGTCGTCAGGCGTTCGGCCGGGGGCACGCCAAGACCGGTCGAGGCATTTCCTTGCGGATCGAGGTCGAGCAAGACGACCTTCTGGCCGATGGCCGCGAGCGCAGTGCCGAGATTGATCGCGGTCGTGGTCTTTCCGACCCCGCCCTTCTGATTGGCGATGGCAATGACTTTGGGTGCACGTCGTGTCGCCGTCTCAGCCACGGGCCAGCTCCTTCACCTCGATGATCACGCCGCCGCCTCCCGTGAGGCTGTCGTGACAGTCGGCGTCAAAACGCCAATCGACGCGCGCCGCCCGGATTTCATCCTGATGCTTCGCGCCCTTCAGGAACAGTCCCTTTGCGCCCTTTTTCAACAGCGGGTGCGCATAGCCGAGCAGTTTGGGCAGCGCGGCCATCGCGCGGGCCGTCACGATGTCGAAACCGCCCGCCGGATCGAGGGATTCTGCCCGGATCGGTGCCACCGTGGCCGGGGCAGCGGTTTCGCGCACCACTTTGGCAAGAAAGGCGGCCTTCTTTCCGATGGATTCGACGAGAACGACTTCGCCGGATCCTGCCTCCTGCATCGCGAATGCGATGGCGAGACCCGGAAACCCGGCCCCGGAACCGAGGTCGGCCCAGCGCGCTCCTGGGGTAACCCAACGGGTGACTTGCCAGGAATCGAGGGCATGGCGATGCCAGAAATCATCCAGCGTCGCGCGGCCGACCAGATTGGTGTGCGCGCTCCATTCAACAATCAGCCGCCGCCAGATGTCGTAGCGTTCGAGTGTTTCACGTGAAACACCGGTCTGCGCGGCAAAGTCTTCGCGGGTCATCATGGCTCAACCGGCCTTGCGGGCTGCGGATTTGAGATAGGCGAGCACTGCTGTCAGCGCGCCCGGCGTCACACCTTCAATCCGGCTGGCAGCGCCCAGCGTGGGCGGGCGGGCCGCTTCAAGCTTTTCGCGAACCTCGTTGGAGAGCCCGCCGATCACGCTGTAATCCAGATCCGCTGGCAGGCGTATATTCTCGTCACGGCGGAAGGCGAGGATGTCGGCGTCCTGGCGGTCGAGATAGCCGCTGTAGAGCGCCTCGATGGAAATCTGTTCCCTGACATCTGGAGTCACGGCTTCAAGCTGGGGCCAGGCCCGGGTCAAATCCTCCCATCCCAAATTCGGGTAGGACAGAAGATCCATCAGGGAGCGCCGCCGGCCATCAGCGTTCAACTTGATCCCGTGACACTCGGCTTCGGGCGGAGTCAGGGAGAGTCTGGATACCGAGGCGCGGACAGAGTCCAGAAGAGTCATCTTGCGCGTGAAAGCCTCGGCGCGCGCGGAACCGCACAGGCCCAGCGTCATGGCCAGAGGAGTCAAACGCTGGTCTGCATTGTCCGCCCGCAGGGTCAGACGATACTCGGCGCGGCTGGTGAACATCCGGTACGGCTCACTGACACCTCGAGTCACAAGGTCGTCGATGAGCACGCCAATATAGCCTTCCGAACGGCTGATCGTGACGGGCTCATTGCGGCCCGACGCCCGTAGCGCCGCATTGAGCCCGGCCATCAGACCCTGGGCGCCGGCTTCCTCGTAACCCGTCGTCCCGTTGATCTGGCCGGCGAGATACAGGCCCGGTGCCGCCCGCACTTCGAGGGCCGGGGTCAATTCGCGCGGATCGACATAATCGTATTCGATCGCATAACCGTAGCGGGCGACCTTGACCTGTTCGAGCCCGGCAATCGTCCGCAGGAAGGCGTCCTGAATCTCGGCGGGGAGCGAGGTCGAGATCCCGTTGGGATAGATGGTCGGGTCATCCAGCCCTTCGGGCTCGAGGAAGATCTGGTGCGAATTCTTGTCGGCGAAGCGATGAATCTTGTCCTCGATGGACGGGCAATAGCGCGGGCCGCGTCCGGAAATCGCGCCGCCATAGACTGCCGAGCGATGCAGATTCTCGGCGATCACCGCGTGGGTCCGCTCATTGGTATGGGTAATCCCGCAAGCGATCTGCGGAATTGTGATCCTGTCGGTCAGAAAAGAGAACGGATAAGGCGTGTCATCCGCCGGCTGGCGGTCGAGGCCCGACCAGTCAATCGTTCGGCCATCCAGGCGCGCCGGTGTGCCGGTCTTCAGACGCCCCATGCGCAGACCGAGGCCATACAGCCGGTCCGACAGACCAATCGCCGGCGCTTCGCCTGCGCGGCCAGCCGGGATGCGCTCCTCGCCGCGGTGAATCATGCCCTTGAGGAAGGTGCCTGTCGTCAGAACAACCGCGCCGGATTGCCATTCGCGGCCATCCCCGGCCACGACCCCGGCCACACGCCCTGACGCGTCGAGGACCAGGTCTTCAACCGCAGCCTCTTCAATCGTCAGATTGCCGATCGCGGCCAGCTCGGCCTGCATCGCCTCGCGGTAGAGCGTGCGGTCACTCTGGGTGCGCGGGCCGCGTACGGCGGGGCCCTTCGACCGGTTCAGGAGACGGAACTGGATTCCCGATGCATCGGCGACCCGGCCCATCAGCCCGTCCATGGCATCGATCTCGCGAACGAGATGGCCCTTTCCGAGACCGCCGATTGCCGGATTGCACGACATTTCACCGATGGTCGCGCGCTTGTGTGTCAGCAGGAGGGTGCGCGCACCCGTGCGCGCTGACGCCGCCGCGGCCTCACAGCCGGCGTGTCCGCCTCCGATCACGATCACATCCCACTGGGTCATGGTGCATCACCTCTCCCGCGCCGGGAGCCTTCATCGACCGGGCGGGGGCCGCTAGATAGGGGGAAAGATGATCCGAGTCGAGGGCGGGCGGCGGCGATGTTTCACGTGAAACATCATTTGCCGATGCAGAACTGACTGAAGACCCTGTCGAGAATATCCTCGACATCGATCCGGCCGGTCAGGCTTTCCATTGCGCGGATTGCGAGGCGGACATCCTCTCCGGCCAGTTCAGGAGCCCGGGACACCATGTCCAGACCGCGCCGAAGCGCCTCACGCCCCTCGGTCACGGCGCGCCGATGCCGTGCCCGGGACAGGGCCGGGGCTTCGCGCGCCGAGAGGCGCGTGCGCACGGTCTCTTCCAGCCAGGCCTCCACGGCGTCGATACCGGCGCCGGTGCGGGCCGACACGGAACGCGACTCGCAGGGGAGAGTCAGGGTTTGCGGAGCCCCGATATCGGTCTTGTTGAAGACGAGGAGATCACCCTCACGAAGCGGCAGGCCTGATTCCTGATTCCTGCTGACATCACTCGAATCTACAACGCCGATGCGTATATCCGCCTCTTCGGCGCGCGCCAGCGCTCTCCTGATTCCTTCTGACTCGACAATCTCGGCGCTCTCGCGCAATCCCGCCGTGTCAGCGAGAGTCACCGGGAAACCCGCCAGCACCAGACGCACTTCAACAATGTCCCGCGTGGTGCCTGGAATGTCCGTGACGATCGCCGCTTCGCGGCGGGCGAGACGGTTCAACAGCGAGGACTTGCCGGCATTCGGGGCACCGATGAGGGCGATGGACAATCCGTCGCGCACCCGTTCGCCGCGATGGGCATCTTCCAGGTGCGCGCCCATTTCGAGGATCAGGGCTTCAAGCGGGGGACCCGCCGTCGAGGCAAGGGCGTCGGGCACGTCGTCCTCGTCAGGAAAGTCGATCTCGCCCTCGATTGCGGCCAGAATGGTGATGAGACGTTCGCGCCAGCCCTCGTAGAGATCTTTCAGCGCGCCCGACATCTGCGACAGGGCCTGAAGCCGCTGGCCTTCGGTCTCGGCGTCGATGAGGTCGGCGAGACCTTCGGCCTCGGTCAGGTCCATCTTGCCGTGCTCGAAGGCCCGGCGGGTGAATTCGCCCGGGTCCGCCGGACGCCCGCCCAGCGCCATCAGCGCGTCCATCATCGCATCGATGACGGCCGGACCCCCGTGAATGTGGAATTCGGCGACGTCCTCGCCCGTGAAGCTGCCCGGCGCGGGAAACCACAAGACCAGGGCCCGGTCAATCAACTGCCCGTCATGGCGCAGCGCCCGCAGGGCTGCGGAACGCGGCGCCGGGCGGGGCTCGCCCGCCAATGCATCGAGCATCGCGCCCGCCCCGGGCCCGCTCGCACGCACCACCGCCACGCCGGATCGGCCCGGCGGCGTGGAAAGGGCAAAAATCGTCTTGGTCACACTGCGAACCGGCCTATTTGCGGCCCGTCCCCCCGGGGTTTCCGGCCGACGCCTGGCGCATCAGGGCCATGAACTGGTCCTGCATCTGGCCGCCATAACTCATCCAGCTCTTCATCAGCGCCTCGGGTTCGAGCGCCGACATGTTTTCGGACATCCGCTTGGACATTTCCGCGACCAGCTGGTCGTTGAGCGGTGTCACGTCCGGCAGACCAAAGAAGGCGCGGGCCTCCAATGGGGTGCATTCGATATCGATCTTGACCTGCATGCTTGCCATCCTTGAACTTTGCGCGACCTTAGGACGGAGCGACACGAGTGAACAGAGGAGGCTCACATGGGCCATACGATCGAGATCGAAACCCCTGACGGCAAATTCTCCGCCTATCGGGCGACACCGGCCCTCGAAGGACGCTGGCCGGCTGTCGTGGTCATCCAGGAAATCTTTGGCGTGAACGCCGTGATGCGCGGCGTGTGCGACGATCTGGCGGCCAAGGGCTTTCTCGCGATCTGTCCGGACCTGTTCTGGCGGCTGGAGCCCGGTGTCGAGTTGACCGACCAGTCGCAGGGTGACTGGAAGAAGGCCTTCGACCTGATGAACCGGTTCAGCGCCGATACAGGCGTCACGGACATCCAGCACACCCTCGATCATGCGCGGCGCGACAAGCGCTGCAACACGCATGTCGGTGCTGTGGGATATTGCCTCGGGGGGCTGTTGGCCTTCCTGACTGCCTGCCGGACCGATGTGGATGCCGCGGTGGGCTATTACGGCGTCAATATCGCCGCCCACGCCGATGAGGCACGGGCCATCCGGTCGCCCCTGATGCTGCATATCGCGGGAAAGGACCAGTTCGTGGATGCCGAGGCGCAGGCCCGCATGCACGCCGCCCTAGACCCGCTTCCCGCCGTGACGCTCCACGACTATCCCGGGCAGGACCATGCCTTTGCCCGCATCGGCGGAGAGCATTATGACGAAGCCGCCGCCGCCACGGCGAATGCCCGCACCCTGCAATTCCTCTCGTCACACCTGAAAGGCTGACCTGATGATCCGACCGGCACGATGGACGAGCCTTGCCGCAATCCTGGCCCTGTCGGCCTGCAGCGGTCCGGCCGACGAGGCCGGCAGCACGGCTTCTGCATCGCCGGAACGCGGCGACGCGGCCGTCACGGCCGCACGCCGGCCCTCGGCCATTGCAGGCCTGCTCGACTGCGCGCGCGAGGAAGGCGTCACGCTCGTCTCGGCGCATCGCGGCGGTGCGGCGCCGGGAATTGCGGAGAACTCGCTGGCCGCCATCCGGCAGGCCGCCGAGACCGGCGCGGCCTTCGCCGAGATCGACCTTGCCCGTACGGCTGACGGCGCGATCGTGTTGATGCATGACGAGACGCTGGACCGCACAACGACCGGGTCCGGGCCGGTTTCGTCCCATTATCTCAGCGAGTTACGGTCCTATTCTCTCGTCGGTCCGGACGGGCAGGAGACGGACGAGAGCATTCCGACGCTCGATGAAGCGTTTGCCGTGGCCCTTGAAGCGGGGATTTTCCTGCAACTCGACCACAAGGCGATTCCCGCCGCCGAGGCGGCGCGGGTCGCCCGCGATGTCGGGCAGGACAACCGCACCCTCGTGATTGCCTATTCGATCGACACGGCGCGGGCGGCACGGCAGGCGGCGCCGCAGATCGGCCTGTCGCTCGGTGCCGAGACCCCCGGCGCGCTACAAGCCACCGGGCTCGATACCACGACGATGTTCGCCTGGCTGGGCGGGGGTGTGCCGCCTGCTGCGCTCGATGCCGACTTTGCCGGGATCGGTGTCGAAACCGGCGCACACGCTTTCCGCGAAGAAGAGACCGGATCCGCCGATTACCAGCGCTGGCGGGCCGCCGGCGTCGAAGTCCTTGCGGTCGATGATGTAGCCGCCGCCACGTCGGTACTCGGCCGCGCCCGCGATCATTGCCCCGCAGCCTTCCGGTGATCGCCGCCGCGCTATTCCTCTCGCTGACCCCGCCTGAAGATACGGGTGCGTTGCTTGAATGCGCGCGCAATCAACGCGTTACGCTGGTCGCTTCGCAATTTGAGTCCGGAAATGTGCGCGAGGCTGCCGAACAGGCGCGGCGCGACGGCGCCGCCTATATATGGATACAAGTCATTGATCAAAATGGCATATTGATCATCCATAACGCGCCGGATGAGCTTGGTCATACTTTGCCCCGCGTCGCGGCGACCGGTCTTCACCTGATCCTCGAGCCGTACGGCGTCCGGGCCGAACAGATTGCGAGAGCCGTCATGGACGCGGGCGTGAGCGCCCAAACCCTCATCGTCGTGCCGGACGAAGCAAGCGGAGCCGCGGTGCAGGCCATTGACCCCGGGATTGGCCTCGTCCGGACCGGCCTGACCGATCACTATGAGGTGCTTTCAAGCGAACTCGACCAAAGCCGGATGGCCGCCTGGTTCGAGTATTTTCCCGACGCGCACATGGAATATTTCCTCGCCGGGCAGGGCATTGCGACGATCATCCCTGACTTTGCGTTCACGGACACGATGTCGGCGGAGGATTTCGCCCTCGTGCGCCGGCAGCACATCGAAATCCTGATTACAGATCAGACCGAAGATGCGATCGCCGTTTTCGGGCGGGCAGAAGATCATTGTCGGCGTCACCCCGAGTGACAATTGGACTGGATTCCGGCCTACGCCGGAATGACGACCTAGGTGTCCGGCTTCGACCGATTGTGGGCCTTGCTCCGGGTCAACGGGTCCAATTCATCGATCTCTTCATCGGTCAAATCCGTCGGCCACATCGAATTCCGCGTGCGCTGAACCTGCCAATGGATCAATGCGTCCCGGATCCATTTCGAACCAGCCAACATCGTCGTGAAGCCGACAGTGACCAGAACGAAAAACGCCAAGACGACAAGCCACAACTCCTCATCTGTCCGGTTCTCGAAAACGCCAAGAACAAGAACCAGCCCCCAGCACCAGGAACAGAACGCCCCGAAGAAGCAGAGGCCCGAAACGAGCTGAAGCGTCTTGTTCGACCCGGTTACCATCAGTCCGCGCTGGCCTTCTTCCAGGCGTCGCGGCCGGTTGCCCGTGCAAAATAGACTTTCAGGATTTCCGGGGCGGCGTCGAACTGGCGGATGATCTTCAAAAGATAGAGCATGTAGACCACCGAGATGTCCGCCGCGGTGAAACGGCCCGCGGCCAGCCAGTCCCGCCCATCCAGCCCATGATCGGCGAGATAGTCGAGCAGCTTTCCGGTTTCGATCTTGGCCCATTTCGCCAGCGCCGGGTTGCGTTGGTCTTCCGGCAGCAGGGCGGTGTGGGCGAGCAGGAGGGAGACCGGCATCGTCATGCCGCCTTCGCCGAAATGCAGGAATTGCAGATAGCGGCCGTAATCGGCTTCGTCCGGCTTCACCTCAAGATCGCTGGGGCCGTATTTCCCGAGCAAATACTGGAGGATGGCGTTCGATTCCGTCATCGTCATCGCGCCATCGCGAAAGGCCGGCAGCTTGCGCAAGGGGCTGATCTTCGCGAAGGCCTCGTCGCCGGCGGGCCGGGATTTGAACTGGACCGGCTCGATCCGGTAATCCAGCCCCATCTCCTCCAGCGCCCAGCGGACACGGATAGAGCGGGTCTGGGGCGCATGATAAAGGACGAGATCGGTCATGAGGCAGGCTCCGGACATGAAAAGGCCGCGCAGACGCTAGCGGGTCCGCGCGGCCAAGGCGAGTGCCGGAAATTGTATGGCCGGCCTACGTGTTCATCGAATCGAAGAAGTCGGAATTGGTCTTCGTCTCGCGCAGCTTGCCGAGCAGGAATTCGATCGCGTCCTGCGGGCCCATCGGGTTGAGGATGCGGCGCAGGACATAGGTCTTCTGCAGGTCGACCTTGTCGATGAGCAGTTCTTCCTTCCGCGTGCCCGACTTGATGATGTCGATGGCCGGGAAGACGCGCTTGTCGGCGACCTTGCGGTCGAGGATGAGCTCGGAATTGCCCGTACCCTTGAATTCCTCGAAGATCACTTCGTCCATGCGGCTGCCGGTATCGATCAGCGCGGTCGCGACGATGGTCAGCGACCCGCCATTCTCGATATTGCGCGCCGCGCCGAAGAAACGCTTCGGGCGTTGCAGGGCGTTGGCATCGACACCGCCGGTCAGCACCTTGCCCGAGGACGGGACAACGGTGTTGTACGCCCGGCCGAGGCGGGTGATGGAGTCGAGCAGGATCACGACATCACGGCCGTGTTCGACCAGGCGCTTGGCCTTTTCGATCACCATCTCGGCGACCTGGACGTGGCGCGTCGCGGGCTCGTCGAAGGTCGAGGACACGACCTCGCCCTTCACCGAACGCTGCATGTCGGTGACCTCCTCGGGACGCTCGTCGATCAGGAGGACGATGAGGTAGCAATCGGGGTGATTGGTCTCGATGGCGTGAGCGATATTCTGGAGCAGCACCGTCTTGCCGGTTCGCGGCGGCGCGACGATCAGGCCGCGCTGGCCCTTGCCGAGCGGGGCGACGATGTCGATCACCCGGCCGGAGCGGTCCTTCACGGTCGGATCGGGCAATTCCATGTTGAAGCGCTCTTCGGGATAGAGCGGCGTCAGATTGTCGAAATGGATCTTGTGACGGGCCTTTTCCGGGTCCGTGAAGTTGATCGAGCTGACCTTCAGCAGGGCGAAATAGCGTTCCCCGTCGCGCGGTGAGCGGATTTCACCTTCGACGGAATCGCCCGTGCGCAAGCCGAATTTCTTGATCTGGGCCGGGGAGACATAGATGTCATCCGGACCGGCGAGATAATTGGCTTCCGGCGAGCGCAGGAAGCCGAAGCCGTCCTGCAAAACTTCCAGTGTTCCGCCGCCGTGGATCTCGATGTCGTGGTCTGCCAGCGCCTTGAGAATGGCAAACATCATCCCCTGCTTGCGCATCGTCGAGGCGTTCTCGATCTCGAGCAATTCCGCCAGAGCCAGCAATTCGTGCGGCTTCTTCTCCTTCAATTCCTGGAGGGTCATGCGGGTGACGCCCTTCAGGGATTCAGGCAGTTCAAGCGGGGTATCGTCTTCGAAATCGTCGGCCATGGGGGAATCTTCAAAAAAGAGAGTGGAACAGGGGAAGTACGGCTCTGTGGCCGCTTGTCATGCCATCACTCGCGCGGCTGCGAACGAGCCGGAAACGGGATGAACGGATGTTTCGGTCTTGTTGGGACAACGCGCCAGATCAACAGGCGTTTCATCCGGAAAGAAGGGAAACCGGAGCGGAACGGACCGCCGGTTCTGACGCGACGAGTCGCACAGCCCGCCAATTGCGTCAAGAAGATTGGGCGGAACGAACGCCCTAGAAGGGCTTCACGATGGCCAGGAGCGCGATCACGATAACCCCGATGGCCGGAATCTCGTTGGCAATCCGCCAGAATCTTTCGCTGCGTGGCCTCTCGCCCGCCGCAAATTTCCTTTGCGCACCGGCATAGACGCCGTGAAGTCCCGAAAGAGCCAGGACGAGGACGAGTTTCACGTGAAACCAGCCTGAGGTCCAAAGACTCTCATTGGCGACAATCATCACGATGGCCAGGACCCAGACCGCAATCATCGCCGGATTAACAATGATTTTCAGCAAGTTACGCTCCTGTTTCAGGAGCGCTGCCTCGAGCTCACCGCCCGGCGCGGCAGTCATGTGGTAGACGAAGAGGCGCGGCAGATAGAGCATGCCCGCCATCCAGAATACCACCGCCGCAATGTGCAGCCCCTTGATGACGAGATAGGCGGTCGAGCCGGGCAAGAGAAAATCGATCATCACGCAGTCTCCTTGCGGCAGGGGCATTGGCTGTGGGCGGCGGGGCAGATCGGAACACCCCCCGGTGGTTTCAGTCCCGCAGGCCCGTCCAGCGCGGCTTCCACGAGACCGGCGAGACCGGCCACGAATTCGGGTGCGACACGGACGGCCGGGACGCGGTCATAGCCCGCAGCGCCGTGTTCCTGCGCCAGCTCGGCATATTCGATGTCGAGTTCGACGAGGGTCTCGATGTGCTCCGATACAAAGGCGACCGGCACCACGATGATGTGCTTTCCGGCCCGCGCGGCGTCGGCAATCGCGTCGTCGGTGGCGGGACCGATCCATTTCAGGGGGCCGACCCGCGACTGGTAGCAGACCTGCCAGTCAGCCAGTTCGGGCAGGGCTGCGGCGATGGCCGCACAGCTCTGTTCGACCTGCCATTGATAGGGATCGCCCGCGTCGATGATCTTTTCGGGAAGGCCGTGCGCGGACAACAGGAGACGGGCATTGTCCGGCTGGCCTGCCGCGATCCAGGTTTCGCGGATCTGGCGCACATAGGCGTCGATGAAGCCGGCCTCCTGCGGGTAGCAGCACACGATGCGCGCCGGTCCGCCTCCAGTGCGACGCCACTGGGTCAACGAGGATCCCGTCGTGGTGGTCGAAAACTGGGGGTAGAGCGGCAGGAGCACGGTCTCGTCAGGCGCAAACGCCTTCACGTCGGCCACGGTTTCTTCAATAAATGGGTGCCAGTAGCGCATCGCAATGAAGCAGCGAATGTCGTTGTCAGGCCGGCTTGATGCCAGAGCTGCGGTCAGGGCGGCGGCCTGTTCTTCGGTTTCCGGGCGCAAGGGGGATCCGCCGCCCATCAGGGCGTAATTCGCCTTTGCCGACTTTGCCCTCGTGGCCGAGATGAACCAGGCCAGCGCCTCGCGGATCGGTCCGGGGGCCGCGATAATGGCGGGATCACGAAACAGGTTGCGCAGGAATGGCCGGACATCGTCGGGGCCGTCGGGCCCGCCCAGATTGAACAACACAACCGCAATGCGCCGGCCCATGCGTGATACTCCTAGTCCTGGCGCAAGGTCGCCAGCAATTGCTCGACATGCGCAATCGGCACGTCCGGCGTGACCCCATGACCGAGATTGAAGATATGCGGCCGCTTCGCCCAGGCCGAGATATTGCGTTTTACCTCGGCGTCGAGGGCCGGTCCTCCGGCGCGCAGGACGGCCGGGTCCAGCTGTCCCTGAACCGGCATGCCCGCAGGCAGAACCGCATCGGCCCAGACCGGATCGACCCCCTGGTCGAGCGCAACCGCCGTGACCCCGGTTTCAGCCGCATAGCGCGGCAGCATCGCGCCGCATCCTCGCGCAAAGCCGATCATCGGCTGGGTGACGCCCGCTGCGCGCACCCCACCGACGATTTTTGCTGTCGGCTTGAGGACTGCGCGCTCAAACAGCGGTTCGGGCATGCCCTCGGCCCAGGAATCGAAGAGTTTCAGAACTTCGGCGCCAGCCCTGGCCTGGATCACGAGATAGCGGATGGTCGCGTCGGCCAGCAGATCCATCAGGCGATCGAAGCGTTCGGGCTCGGACCACGCCAGCGCGCGGGCTTTCATCCGGTCCTTCGATCCACCCCCCTCGATCATGTAGGTCGCGACCGTCCAGGGGGAGCCGGCAAAACCGATCAGCGTGGTGTTCCCGGGAAGCGCGGCCGAAACCCGCGAAACGGTTTCGCCGATATTGCCGAGCAGACCTTCGACATCGCCGACCTGCATCGCGTCGATATCGCCAGGGGTGAGCGGATCAAGCTTGGGTCCTTCGCCCGCGACGAACCAGACCTTGCGGCCCAGCGCCATCGGGACCAGCAGGATATCGGCAAACAGGATGGCGGCATCAAAGCCGAACCGCCGGATGGGCTGAAGCGTGACTTCCGTGGCCTTGTCCGGTGTCAGGCAGAATTCGATGAAATTCTTCGCGGTCGACCGGACCTCCCTGTATTCGGGAAGATAGCGGCCCGCCTGTCGCATCAGCCATGCCGGAGGCGGATCACGGCGTTCTCCCGACAGCACGGCCAGAACGGATTTTGTCTTCGTCAGATCGTTCATGGTGGCTTCCCTAGGCCCGGCTTTTCCCGCTGTCCATCGACCCCATCATTCTTCTTCTATCTTTCTGAAGGAAAGAGAGTCGGAGTCGTTGGGGCGCCGATAGTGTGGAGAAGCCGGGGTCATACCAACTTCAACACATGTCTGAAGATGTGCGTGTGAACAACCAAATGACCATCCCTGTCAGTGGGCATAACGCCGCACTGACATATCGAGTCAGGGAGTTAGGCCGAACTCCTGTCAGATCGAGTCACCGGATTTTGTGTGGAACAGGCGGGAAAACCCGGCAATTGTCCTGCACCTTCTCCACAGGCAAACGGATGTGGGTAGTTCCGGGTATGACCGCCCGGTTTTCCCGGCAGAGCGCCAGTGTGATCGACGACGCCGAGACTCTTGGGGAAGCGCCGCGAAGTTGTTAACACTTCGTCAACACTTTTGGATGCCGGTCGACCTCATGACAGATGCGCACACCCCCGCCAGGAAGGGACCGGTCCGGTTCCACATGCACCTCGTATCGGATTCGACCGGGGAAACCCTGCTCGACGTGATGCGGGCCTCGATCGCCCAATTCGACGGGGTGGAACCCGAAGAGCATCTCTATGCCCTCGTCCGGTCGCCGCGCCAGATGGAACGGGTGCTGGCGGAGATCGAAGCCGCGCCGGGCGTTGTGATGTTCACCCTGGTGGGCACTGAAATGCGCCGGCTCCTGGAAACCCGCTGCGCCGAGCTGGGCATTCCGGCCGTCGCCGTGCTCGACCCGATTCTCGCAACCCTGTCAGGTCATCTCAATCTTCCGATGTCGAGCCGGGCCGGTGCGCAGCACGAGCTCGATGCCGACTATCACCGGCGGATCGAGGCACTCAATTACGCCATCGTCCACGATGACGGCCAGGGACAGAATCTCGAATTCGCCGATGTGGTGTTGCTCGGGATCAGCCGGACGTCGAAAACCCCCACCTGCATCTATCTGGCCCACCGGGGCGTGAAAGCCGCCAACATCCCGCTGGTGCCCGGCGCGCCGCTGCCGGACCGGGTCCTGTCGCTGAAGCGGCCCCTGGTCGTCGGGCTGACCGCCATGCCCGAGCGGATCGTGCAGATTCGCCGCAACCGGCTGTTATCCCTCAACGAGGACCGCAATACCGACTATGTCGACGAGAACTCGGTGCGCGAGGAGATCGTCGAGGCCAAGCGCCTGTTCGCGCGCCAGGGCTGGCCGGTGATCGATGTCTCGCGCCGGTCGGTCGAGGAAACCGCCGCCAAGATCATCAATCTGCTCTCGGACAAGGCGAAGGCATGAGCGGCTTCATCCTCGCCTCGGGCAGCACGATCCGGCGCCAAATCCTGACCGGGGCCGGCATCAACTTCGACGTGGTCAAGCCCGGCGTCGACGAAGACATCCTGAAAACAAAGCTCGCCGGCTCGCTGCCCGCCGATCTGGCGCTTGCGCTGGCCAAGGCAAAAGCGCTTGCGGTGTCTGTGCAGCATCCAGACGCGCTGGTGCTGGGTGCTGACCAGATCCTGGCGATGGACGGGCATGTCCATGACAAACCCAAGGACGCAGGCGAGGCGCGCGAGCGACTGGTTCTCCTGCGCGGCAAAACCCATTCGCTGGAAGGCGGACTGGCGGCAGCGCGGGGCGGCGAGATCGTCTGGACGCACCAAAGCCGCGCTGCCCTGACGGTGCGCGATTTTACCGATGCGTTTCTCACCGACTACATGCAACGCGCGGGAGACGAGCTTACCGCCAGCGTCGGTGCCTATGCCTATGAGGGGCTTGGCGCACACCTGTTCGAGGCGGTGGAGGGGGATTACTACGCCATTCTCGGCCTGCCCCTCTTGCCGGTCCTGGACCTGTTGCGGCGCGAAGGCGTCATCGCGGCATGACGCTGACCGCCGCCACCCGCATTGCCGGAGTTGCCGGTTCGCCGGTGGCGCATTCCCTGTCGCCCCTGTTGATGAATGCCTGGATCGCGGCCGCCCGCCTCGATGCCCTCTATGTCGGCTTTCCCGCCGACCCGGCCCGGGCGGAAGCCGGTTTCCGCGCCATTCCGGCGCTGGGTCTTGTCGGGCTTAACGTGACGGCGCCGCTGAAAACGCAGGCGCTTGCTGCCGCCGACACGGCCAACAGCACGGCACGGAAAATCGGTGCGGCCAACGTCCTGGTCAACGAGAACGGATTTCTCCACGCCTACAACACGGATGCCCCGGGCTTCGTGGATGCCTGCGAGCGAAACAATATCGACATTCGCAGCGGTCCGGCACTCGTGCTGGGCGCGGGCGGTGCGGCACGCGCCATCATTCACGGGCTGGTGTCCGCCGGAGCGCCGGAAATCCGGATCGCCAATCGCTCGAAGGAGGCCGCCCACGCGCTGAGAGACGATTTGGCGCCGAAGTCCATCGTCTATGAATGGGACCAGCGCGACCGCGCGCTGTCCGACATCCGGCTGGTGATCAACGCCACCTCTCTGGGACAGGCAGGAAAGGGTGACCTGACACTCGACTGGTCGCGCTGTGACCCCCGCACTGCGGTGTTCGACAGCATCTATGCCGCATCCGGAACGCAATTCCTGGCCGGTGCGCGGGCAGCTCGGCTGAAAACGGTCGACGGGCTTGCCATGCTGATCGGCCAGGCTCGGCCGGCATTCGAACACTTCTTCCGGCAACGCCCCCCAGACAGTGTCGATGCCGAAACACTTCTCGCTGCAGCGCTGGCGGCCCGGCGATGAGACTGATCGGACTGACCGGGTCGATCGGGATGGGCAAGACGACCACCGCGCGCCTGTTCGCCGAGGAGGGACTGCCGGTCTTTGATGCGGACGCGGCTGTTCACGCGCTTTATGGCCCGGACGGCGAAGCGACCGGACCCATCGAAACGGCTTTTCCCGGAACCACGGGACCGGACGGTGTCGACCGGACCCGGCTGAGTGCCCTGCTGCGCGATGACCCGGCGGGATTCGAAAAACTCGAGGCCATCGTCCACCCGCTCGTTGCCGAAGCGCGGCTCGACTTTCTGGCAAAGGCGCGTGCACAGGGGCAGTGGGGCGTGATCCTCGACATCCCGCTGCTGTTTGAAACCGGACAGGCCGACGCGTTCGATACGTTGGTCGTGGTCAGCGCCCCGGAAGAGGTCCAGCGCAAACGGGTGCTGGCCCGGCCCGGCATGAACCGAGCGAAATTCGACGCCATCCTGGCGCGCCAGACCCCCGACGTGGACAAACGCGCTCGTGCCGACTTCGTCATCGACACGTCACGCGGGATCGAACTTGCGCGCACCCAGGTCCGGCGTGTCATCGCGGCCTTGAGACCGGCAGCGAATGGCGGCACAAACTGACGCCATGCGCGAAATCATCCTCGACACCGAAACCACCGGCCTTGATTGCAATACCGGAGACCGGATCACGGAAATCGGCTGTGTCGAGGTCATCGACTGCATCCCGACCGGACGCACTTACCACACCTATGTGAACCCGCAGCGCGACGTGCCCGACATCGTCACCCAGATTACGGGGCTGACAGCGGACTTCCTGGCCGACAAGCCCTTGTTCGAGCACGTGGCCGAGAAGTTCTGCGCCTTTGTCGGGGATGCGGTGATCGTGGCGCACAACGCGCCGTTCGACGCCGGCTTCGTCAATATGGAATTGAAGCGGATGGGCCGGGAGATCTATCCCGGCGAACGGTTCAAGGACACGGTGAGGATCGCCCGGGAGAAGTTTCCCGGCGCCCATGCCTCGCTCGACGCCTTGTGCAAGCGCTTCAACATCTCGCTCGACAGCCGGGACAAGCACGGTGCGCTGGTCGACGCCCTGCTGCTGGCGGAAGTCTATCTGGAACTGAATGGCGGGCGGACCCGCGCGCTGGATCTCGCCGGCGATGGCGGAGATGCGCATGGCCGCGTGGCCTTTCCGGCCCGCAAGCCGCGCCCGCAACCGTTGGCGTCACGCATTCGCGAAGAGGAACGCGCCGCCCATGACGCCTTTCTCGAGACGCTGGGCGGCGAACTCCTGTGGAAGAAACTCGGCTAGATCAGCCTCAGGCGTTGCCCACCGGCGGATTGCCCGCATCGCCCTGTTCGGCGGCACGCTGGGCCATCTGCTGACGGTAGAGGCCCGAGAAATCGACCGGGTCGAGCATCAGCGGCGGGAATCCGCCATCGCGGGTGGTATCGGCCAGAACGCGGCGCGCGAACGGGAAAAGCAGGCGCGGGCACTCGACCAGCAGGACCGGATCCCGGGTGCGGTCGTCGAAATTGCGCAGCTCGAACAGGCCGGCATAGTCGAGCTCGACCAGGAAGACGCTGGTCTCGCCGCGGTTCGCCGTGACGCGGAAGCGGATTGCCACTTCGTGCGTATCGTTGTCGGTCGGGCGGGTCTTCACCTCGATCTGGACGTCGATCTTCGGCGGCTCGGTGGCCCGGAAGGTCTCGGGCGCGCCCGGATTCTCGAATGACAGGTCACGGACATATTGCGCGATGACGCGCATTTGCGGCAGCTGGGCTGCCTGCGGGTTGGCACCTGGATTGGCGGGCGTGTCGGCCATGGGAAATCCCCCGGAAACGGTCTATGTTGATAAGCCAAAGAGGGGCGGGCGGTAGCATGCAGCCCCGAAAGGGGCAAGCGTCACCCTGACATGCAGGGCTGACGTTTGAGGCCACGCACACTATATCGGGTTGAGGATCGGAATACGGGCCGACAGATCCCAAGGGAAAGACCGCGTTCGACCATGGATGTATTCACGCTTCTGATTGCCGCCGGTGCGGCCCTGTTCTTCGCCATTCGCCTGTATCAGGTGCTCGGCCGGCGGACCGGACACACGCCCGAACCCCAGCCTGCTTCCGCCAGTGACCCGGCCCAGGCCAAGGACGCCGAACCGGCGTCCACGCCCGCCTTCGCAGGTCCGGCCGGTGCCGGTCTGGCCGCGATTGCCGAGGCTGATCCCCGTTTCGACCCGGCGCAATTCGCCATCGGTGCTCGCGCGGCCTACACGATGATTGTCGAAGCCTTCGCCAAGGGCGACAAGGACACGCTCAAGCCCCTGCTTTCAAAGAAGGTCTATGACCGCTACGCGGCGGTGATTGACGAGCGCGCGGCCCGCAACGAAACCGCGACGACCGAGATCGACCGGATCGCGGAATCCGAGATCTCCGGCGCCGAGCTCGACGGCGGCATCGCGCGGGTCAAGATCCACTTCAAGGCCGACATTGCCACCGAGACACGCGATGCCGACGGCAACCTGGTTTCAGGCGACCTGGCCAACAAGATCGACGCCGACGAGATCTGGACGTTCGAGCGGCCTGTGAAGAGCAAGGACCCCAATTGGGTGCTGGCCGGTGTCCGTACCGTCTAGGGCGGCCCTTTTTGCGTTGATCCTTCTCGCGGCGTGTTCGCGGGAAAGCCCTGCGCCGCCACCCGAGGAAACCCCACCGCCTGACGTTTCGCCGGTTTCGCAAGCCGCCATTCTGCACACTCCTGTTCAGTGGGATGCCGTCGAGGGCTGGGCCGAGACCGACCCGCGGGCCGCCTTGTCGGCGTTTTCGCGGTCGTGCGCGCGGATGGCGCTGCGCCCCGACACCGCCGCGATGAGCGAACGTGTACCGGCCGCCGGGACGGCGGGTGACTGGCGGGCCGCCTGCACGATGCTGCTGCACGACTTTGCTGATGCCGCGACGGCGCGCGCGGCGATCGAAGCCGTTTTCACGCCGGTACAGGTCAGCGCCCCGGACGTGCAAACGGGCATGCTGACCGGCTATTACGAACCGGAGATCGAAGTACGCCGCCAGCGCGAGGGCGCCTTTACCCAGCCCCTGCGCGCCCGCCCGGGCGATCTTCTGACCGCGGATCTCGGTGCATTTGACCCCGAGCTGGCGGGCCGCCGCGTGGTGGGCATGACGTCGGGATCAAGTTTTGTCCCCTACCGCACCCGCGGCGAGATCGAGGCCGAGGATGCGGGCGAACCGCTCGCCTGGGGGCGCCCGATCGATGTCTTCTTCCTGCAGATCCAGGGGTCGGGCCGGGCCGTCTTTCCCGACGGGACACAGGCCCGAGCCGCCTATGCCGCCAATAATGGCCGCCCCTACAATTCGATTGGCCGGGTGCTGATCGACCGGGGCGAGATGGAATTGTCGGATGCGTCCAAGTCCGGGATCGAGGCCTGGCTGGAACGCGCCGGGCCGGACGCGGCGCGTGACCTGTTCAATGAAAATCCGCGCTATGCCTTCTTCGCCCTCGAACCGCTGACCGACCCTTCGCTCGGGCCTCGCGGGGCGGAAGGTGTGCCGCTGACTCCGATGGCGTCCATTGCCGCGGATCCGGCCTTCCATGCCTATGGCACGCCGGTCTTCCTCAGCGCCGACCTGCCGGGCGAGCCGGGCTGGCAGGGGTTGGTCGTGGTCCAGGATACGGGCGGTGCGATCACCGGCCCGATGCGCGGCGACATGTTCTATGGCTGGGGCGACGAAGCCGAACGCCGCGCCGGGTCGCAGCGGTCGCAAGGCAGCTGGACGATCCTGCTGCCGCATGACCTCGCCGCACGCCTCGACGCACCGGCATGACCGGGTCCGGCAAGTCCGGACGCGATTTGCGGCCCGAGGAACGCACCATCTGGCGCAAGGTGGCGCGGACCGCCAAACCCCTTGATCCGCACCGCACCGGGCCAGAGCGGGAACACTTTGCCGGGCTGATGTCGGAGTCCGCCGAAACGCCGGGGATCCGTATTCCTGCGAAGAAGGCCGCAGAGCCGCCGAAAACCCCGCCTGCCGACCGGTCTGCGGAAAAGCGTGTGCGCCGCGGCCGGATCGAGGTCGAGGCGCGGATCGATCTGCACGGCATGACACAGGATCGCGCGCGCACCCTGCTCGGTCGCTTCCTGCATTCGGCGAAAGCGCGCGGGCTTTCGACCGTCCTGGTGATCACCGGCAAGGGTATGAAACTACCTTGGCGCGAGCGCGGCGAGGACGAAGCCCCGCCGGGCGTCTTGCGGCGCAGATTGCCCGAATGGCTGGCAGAAGCCGAGCTGCGTCACCTGGTGTCGGGCTATGCCCCTGCCCACCGCCGGCATGGCGGCGAAGGCGCCTTCTACGTGACGATGCGCTTTCCGAGGGAAGGGTGAAGCGCGGCTCCGATTTCCTCCCCCGTTCACGGGGGAGGTGTCAGCGCAGCTGACGGAGGGGGGAATT
>NZMJ01000121.1 GCA_002692855.1 Maricaulis sp. | reverse complement strand
CAGGATTATACAGTATTCCTTTTTATAAATCATTTATGGCTTTAAAAGCAGGAGCACGCATCTTTAAATCCTATTCGACCTCCTATTAAACCGTTTGCAAGTGGAAACATAGAAGCTGTTGTAAAGTTTCTTATTTGTGTCATTGGAGATAAAATAGTTTTAGAGATCTGTGCTCCTGCTTTTAAAGCCATAAATGATTTATAAAAAGGAATACTGTATAATCCTGACGTGATTTCTTTTGCACCAACTAATGCATTTGCTATCTCAGGAGCTGCAAAATATCTGCCGTTAAATAATTCACTTGTTGTAACGATATCAGGTAATCTTTCTCTAGATGCTATATTTTTAAGATTATTCATTGCACCTGGACCAGATTGTATTCTTAATCTAGCCATTGACTCTGGCGTGTGTATTAATCCTGTAGGGTTATCAATTGTGTTTAGACCTTTTTTAAGGTAATCATCAAAAGCTAACTTACCATACATTTGTTTACCTTGACTCAAAACCACATCAAGACCTGCGTTTAAAGCATTAAATGTTTCTACATCTTTTGTAATGGCTTTACCCGAAGCATCTTTAGCTCCTTTAAAAGCTAACTCACCTGCAGTTCTACCTTCTTCAACAGATAATAATTTTTTAATTACATCAGGCACTTCCTTTTGCCCTGTTAATACATCTTTAGGATCAATGTCTGCAGCTTTAGCTACTTCTTTAAATAAAGATTCGGGGTTTTTGTTATCTTGAATTACTGTGTTTTTAAAATTTAATAATTTATCTTTTGTTTGTTGATTTAATATTACATCTACACTAGTTTTAGATTTTGCCGCTGCATTAGTTATAGCTGTCATCATTTCAGGATTTTTTCTAATTTGTGCTTTAAAAAAATCGAAAGCTTTGTTTTCTAGTAAAGGATTAAATCTAAATTTTTTATTGTTAAAAGCACCAAATCTTTGTTTAGAAAAACTATCATAATCTAGCATAGCCATTTGTTTAAGATCTGCACCAAAAATTTTATATTTATTATTTGTCTTAACAATAATGTCTTTAAATGCTTTTACATCTTTGTGAATGTCTTTTGGTATAGTTGCTAAAATATCATCTGCTGTTTGTCCTGATGCTAAAATATAATCCTTAACTTTATTATTTTCTATTTGTAATTTTAAAATAGACTCTCCATTATCAAATTTAACTTTAAAATTTTTAATTAACGCTCTTTGAGCATCTTCAATTCGACCACCAATGGCTTTTAGTGTTTTCTCTTGCCCAGCTATTTTAGTTACCGCAGAGTCCTGTACAGATTTTAATTCTCCTGTTAAACCTCTAGCTGATTTAAATTGATCTGCTAATCTTGTGAGTTGTCGTTTAACATAAGACACTGCTCCACCTTCTACAGGTCTATGTCTCCAATCACCGGCAAGACCAACTTTCTCTGCTCCTTTTTGAATGAGAGATCCTGATTTAATTAAAGATTGTTGTAAGATACTTTTTTCTTTTGAACCTACAATTCTATTAATTGCAAACGTTAAAGGTTTATCAACAACGTATTCTAAAGTTCTACCCCCTACTGTGCCTACGACTTTTGCACCAGGCACAATACCGTACCTAAATCCTAAACTAGCTGCTGTTGGTAATAATGGAACTGCACCTCCAATTATTGCTCCCTCAGCACCAAACTTTAATTTACCTTTTAATTCTTCAACAGCCCTGTCTTTACCCGTTAGTCCTTCAAAATCTGTTTGTTGTGTAAGACCCGTTAGATCTGAAATCGTTCCAAGTTTACCTGGTGTTGATACAGCAAAGTCGGTAAGACCACCAAGAGTTCCGTAGTATCCTGCTCTCTTCACAAGTTCTGTTCCTTTGGCTGCCTTAGTAGGTAAAGAACCTAATTGAGTCATGGTGCTTATACCTTTTAACTTTGTAATGCCACCTGCTATTTTTACGGCTGCACCAAACGGAATACCAAACTGTGCGATGACAGATGTAATATCACCTACAGCAGTTTTAGTGTCAGGTGTTATTTTATCAAAAAGCTCATTTATGCCATTAAGAAGATCTGTGTTAGCAAGATAGTCAATAGGCATTGCACCTAAAGATAGCAAACCTTGAACAGCTTGACTTAAACCTTTAACAGCACCAACAGGAACATCTATAAGATAATCTGTAAAGCCAACGTCTGTGCCTCTTGGCTGTTCGATTTGATTTTCACTAAAGCCCTTAAATGATTCAAAAGCCATTTTTCTCCTATGCTGTTTGAGGAATGACTAAGTTGACTCCATATTTAACATTAAAATTACTTACATCATCTTGTGTTGTAATATAAGCAAAGTCTTGCAGTGCTTCTGTACTGTTTGCTAATAACTCAACTATATCATCCGATATTTCTTTTGGTAATTTATTTCTTAATTCAGCGTAAGATAATTTAAGAACTTGTCTCTCTGGTGTAGGAGCACCTGGTGTGTCAGCGACTGTTTCTGTTATTTTTACTTCCTCTTCTGTTGTGCCTTCTGCGTAACCTATTCTACCACCCTCAGCTAAATATTCTTTTCTAATGCCTACAAATATATCATCAAACCCTGGTACACTAGCTATTGTTCTTAACCTAGCTTGAAGTTCTTTAATCTTTTTATTTATTTTTTCAATATCTTTTTGATTGTTCTTACCTTGTGCAATCGTTAATTTGTCTCTTTGTTTTCTAATGTCTTCTGTAATTTCAAAAACTTCACCACCACCTTTAGCTAATAATGATTTACCCTCTCTATCAAATCCAGCAGCTTTAATTCTAATGTCAGCAATAATTTCTGCTCTAGGTCTTTTATCACCCATTTTTATTAATGCATCCGCAGTGGCTTCAATATCTTTTTGACTTGCTGTTTTTTTACCTTGTTCTGCTTCTTTTTTCTTAAATAGTTCATAGGCTTTTAAAGTAATTGCTTTATCTTGTTTGTCTCTTTTTCTAATCACAGGTAAAGCTAGATCCGCAGCTTTACTTATTTTTTCTGATATTGAACCTGGTGTGCCTACGGCTTTTGCTAATATTAAAGCATTCTCGCCTCTTGTAAGATTTTCATTTTTTAATAGATCTTTTATAAACTCTGCTTCTTTTGCTATCTCTTCTTTAGGATCTAAACTAATAGAACTCTCAGTTGTAGTCTTCACTGTAGGTTTAGGTGTTTCTCTTTGCAACGCTTCAAAATCTGTAACTAAATCTACACCTCCAGTAAACTGTGCAGGATCTCCTCGCATATCCATATTAACATCAATATTTTCAACTGTAGTAGGAGGCATTTCAGGAACATTATATCCTCTTACTTCTCCTGGTTCTCTTGGTTTAGCTTTAAGAAACTTTATAATACCCTCACCAGTTTCTTGCATTTTTTCACCTCTTTCTCTGTAAAAGTCTTCTACAGTTTTAGGTGCTCCTGGATTTAAAAAGCTTTGATTAGTTCCTCTTTGATATCTTTGTCTCAGCATTGCTATGCCTGAATTACCACCACGTCTAAAAGAAGGTCTTTTTAATATCATTATCTACCTCCAAATATTGTTCCTAGGCCGTAAGCTTGTAAGCCTGTTTGAAGAGCTTGTGATAATGGTCCTGCTGAACCTGCACCCCCACCTTGGATGGTTTGTGTTGAAATAGGTATGCCACCTGCTTGAGATGCTAAACCTGTTCCTAAAACATTTAATCTACTAATAGGTTCTTGATAAGCAAGCTGTGCTCTTTGCTGTTGTGCATCTAATAATGCTTGATTAAATGCTAAACCACTTGTGCCTGCTGCACCTAATTGTTGAACGTTGGCTGCAACCAATGATGGTTGTAAAGACGCTAATCCTCTTTGTTGTGCTTGTGCTTGTGCCGCTAACTGATTAGCTTGACTAAAACCTTGTTGTAATAATTGTGCTTGTAAAGCCGCTCTGTTTCTATCAGAGCCTGCTTGAAATTCTGCTAACGCAACTCCCTCTCGTCCACCACCAAAAGCTCCTGAGCCAATGGCTTGTGCTTGGATTGCAGGTATACCTTTAGCCGCTTGAATATCAAACTCTGCTAATGTTGCATCAATAACTTGTTGTTGATACGGAGACATAAAAGCTTGAAAAGCTTGAGGTCCCGAATAAGCTGCCGCTTGATCTAAGAAGGGCTGAAATCCTGCTACTCCTGTGCCAGCGCCTGCTCCCATTAATTGTCCTTCAGGTCCAAATGTTAATTGACCAAGACCTGCTTGAGTGGCTGCTGCTTGTTGTGCTGCTTGAGTTAAAACATTTTGAGGTGCAATTTGTGGACCTAATTCAGAGAGTGTAGGTACACCTTCTGTGCCCGGTGCTCTGCCTACCTGTTGAGTTAATAGATCTACGTATTGTTCTTGAGCTGCTTCTAAAAAGGGTGCTCGTCTCTGTAATGTTTCGTATGTTGTTGCCATTATGCTTTACCTACTTGTTCTGCTGTTTTCATTAAGTTGTATAACTTTTCTGAACCTTTTTCAACACTGCCTCCACCTATGCCTCTGACGGCGTCAGCTGTTAATACAAATTCATTTTTGGATAACATCGCAGGGACGTCATCTGCTTTTTCTTTGACTCCTATTGGAACAAAACCCCCTGTAGATCTCATGTCTAATTCTTTAACACCAGCTTTGTTTGTTCTAACCGGTATCTCATTCACAGATCCCACATCTCCTCCTTTAGAAAAACCTTTTATTTTTAAGAATGCTTTTAGTGCTGCAGAGTCTTTAGGATATCTACCTGGATTACTTAATATTCTATATAGTTGAGGCATTGTAAAAGATCTGTCGGCCCCACCTAACTTAGCTAAGTTTTTAAATAAAAAAGATTTTTCTAATCTTGTAAAAGCCATCGGTATACCACCACCCATTTTTAATTCATCAAGTCCCCCTTGCAAAGGATCTATTTGTTTAACAGCTGATTCGATACCTTTACTATATTTCTTTTTACTACCAGATCCTGACATTAAACCTATTCTGCCACCGTCAGCTTCTAGTTCTCTTAATATTTCTTGTAACATATCTGCTTCTTCTTTTTCTTTATCGAATCTCATAAAAATAGTTGACTCAGGTGAAACAGGTTCGCCAGGTATACCTACACCAGGTTCGATGTCTGTAATTTCATTTACCATTTCAGGATATTTTAAAACTTCTTTTTCTAAAGCTATCATATCAATACCACCGTTTTCAAAACCTATTCGACCTCCATCTTTTTTACCTGCAAAAAAGTTTTGAAGATCATTTGCATATTGTTCTTGTTTCTCTGCTTTTCTTGCTTCATCATATTCTGCTTCAGTTATATCTACACCAAGATCATTAGCTAATTTTTTTGCTTCAATGTAAGATGTAGTAAATCCTAAAGTACCCAATAAAACTGTTTTATCTAATACGTCATTACCTTGTGCATCTTTTTTAGTAAATATTGCTTTACCACCTCTTTTTAAAAGATCTAAAGCCTCTCCCCCTTTTTCACTTAAAGTGGTATCAGGACTTACAATTTTTTTAATTGATTCTGTAATGGTTGTTTCTCCAGACACATCT
>NZMJ01000120.1 GCA_002692855.1 Maricaulis sp. | reverse complement strand
TCTTTCGTCCCCATCCAGTGGCCATATCATTTTAATCCTTATGCTAATCTTAAAATCGCAGCAGATGTTGTGAATGCAGGGAACTGAATTGTAAATGTTCCAGAAGTTGCAGTCTTGTCACCACCGAAATCTAATACAGCAACAGCGTCAGTAGTGTTTGATCCACCGTCAGTTGTTGTGTTGTAAATTAAAGCACCTCTTGCAGTAAGAGTTACGTTTTGAAAAGATAAATCAGCAAAGTCTGTAATAGCCACAGATGATGAAACTTTCACACCTTGGTTAACAAGAGTTCCGCCACCAGCTGTGTAGTTTGATGATGATACTTCGTTATTAGTTGTGTAGTTCTCAGTTGATTTACCTAAAGTTGCAGAACTTGTGTACATCGCTAACTTGTATGTGTCAGAAGATGTATCAAAGTCATGCTTTCCTTGTAGTAATTCTTTTTTAAAAGAATCACAAATTGCATTTGTTGTAATAGCCATAATTTTTCTCCTTTAATTTTATGGTGATGGTGAAGGTATCTTAACTCTAGGTACCCCACTATCGTATTCTCCTCGTCTTCTTCTGCCCATTTGTTGTAAGGCAAAAGCTTGTACTTCTTCATCATACTTGCTTTTATATAAGTTGTACAGATCCATAGGTCCTTTTAGGTATGAAAAACATTCTGTAAGTACACCATGTAATAACATGGGATCTTGATAAGTAGATAAAAAAGTATTCGTGGTAGAATTAAAATGAGGCGGATCTTTTATATAATTTATTTGAACTGTATCCGCAGAAGCTGGAACGGGTGCTACAATAATATTAAAGTCATCCCAATTAGCAAAATATTTAGGAGTGCCTTGAGTGCCTGTTGAATTAAATTCTGATATAAAACTTGTCTCTCTTTTTTCTAAAAATGTTCTGTTACCACTTGAATCAATGTGTTCAATAGATCTTAAAATCATGGCATCAGATGGCATAGATATAGCTCTGTTACCAGCTGTAAAATTAGAGTTAGCATATTTTCTAAGATCGTCGTAATCAACCTTACCCGCTACATCTACTTCAATTACTCTAATAAATTGATCAATGATAGTGTCAGATAACACATTGGAGTCTACTTCTGTGTAGTTTCTTACTTGTGTTAAAAATGCTGAATGTGTAATAGCCATTATGTAATACTCACTGTTACGGTACCTAAAATACCAATTAATTGTCTTTGTCTATTTTGTTCTGATCCATCATCAGGTTTCATTCCTGAAGATTCAAAAGCAAACTCACCAGGTAATTTTAAATTAACTGTTGTAAATCTAGATCCTCCAGAAGTTAAATTAAAATCTTGAGATCTAGAATTTTGTAAAGCTATTGCATCTGCCTTAACTGTTTTTCTTCTTATTTGAGGATGTTTAGGTTCAAACTCAGATATATGAACTAATGCACCTGTCCATTCTCTAACCATTTCTTTATAAGGAAAAGATTGTCCAGATCTATCTGATATTGCGTAAGATTGTTTTCCTGATGCGTATCCCATTACACTCCATCTCCAAAGTAAGTTTGTGGTGAAATATACAAAGAAGTTCTAGAACCATCTTCATCTAGTGCTCTTTTCATTTCATCTTCATAAGCTAATTTTAACATTTGAGTTCTGTCTGCAGCTTTTAGAAAAGAAACATAGTATGCAAGACCTGCAACCATACAAGGTAAAAATCTAAAAGGTGCGTCTGGAGTTTTTGTGTATCCTCCTGCATCTTCAATTCTACCAATGTAGTAGTATTTTAAATAAGTATAAGTAGTTGCATCTGGTGTTTGGTACAAATATATTTGTGGTGTAATTTGTCTATCTACATAATACTGTGATGGCTGACCTGTAGCACCTTTGTTGGGTAATGCAGCATAGTTAGATCTGTCAGTTTTTGTTAAAGACACATCTGTTATTGTTGGTCCATTTCCTGTTCCTGTAGATATATAAGCTTCTAACACATCGCTACAATCACTTGGAGTTGCGTATTGAGATGTTCCTGCAGTTAAAAGTTGTTCTTTGTTTTTTACTTTCCATAGATGTAATCCTCTATTACCCCATTCAGATAACAATAAATTTAAATTTCTTCTTGCTCTTTTTAAATCATAACCAGATTCTGTAGACACTCCACATCTTTCGTAAGCTTCGTCTATAATCTCATCAATGTTTAAATCAAATGCTGTAGTTCCAGAACTTGCCATTATAATAAATCCTTATAGTAATTATCTTTAGTTAGTATTATACCACCTGTATTAAATTTTTTTCCTCCAGATGTATTTCTAATTTCTTCTCTTATTTTTCTTAAACCTTCATTAATAGCGGAATCAAAAGACATATCTATTCGTAAATCATCTACGATTTCGTTAAATCTTTTTTTATTTGTTGGACTTGCATTTTTATAATATTTTTTTGCGTAATCGTAAGCCATTAAACTATACCTCTATAATAATCTGCCATACCACCCATGTTTGCTTTAGCAATTGTTTTTACATTAGTTGGTTTTGGTCCTGTGTTACCTGCAGCTCTCTTTCTTGCTACAGCTGATGCTCTTTGTGATTTAGACATAGCTCTAGCTTTTGCAAGTGGAACACACTTTGGATATTTTCTTTTAGAACCAGAAGCTGATTTTCTTCCACATTCTTGAAACTTACCATCTTTCTTTTTTGCTCCAATATCTACCCACTTTTCTTGAAACCATTGTTTGAGTCCACCTTTTTTCATACCAGCAGGCACACAGTTAGGAACCATTCGTCCTCCTTTTTTCTTCATTCCTTTTTGGACGTATCCTTCCCAACAAGTTCCTCGACTAGACATCTATCATGTCTCCATAGTATGAAACTAAACTCTCATTAGATACAGGTTCTCCAGCAATCTCGCTTTTCATATAAGAACCTGTATAAACTCCTTTATTAGCTTTTATTGATTCTAATGTTTTAGCTTGTTGCTTATGTAATCCTGATGCTTTGTGTAAAGCTTTTGCAACTTTTTTAATTTTTATATCTGCACCTTTACTAGCTTTTTTAGGTCCCCAATCTTTTCTTTTAGTTCCTGATGGATCTTTGATTTTACCCGCACAAATCTTACTAGCGTATGCGTTAGCATATGCAGACGGATATACTTTAAATTTTCTTTTAGCGGCCGCTTTGCCTCTAGCACATAGTTTTGTCATGTTTAAGCCTTTTTCGGTTGTACAACTTCTTAGATTGTACCACTCTTTGCCTAAACAGTAAATGTCCTGCTAAGAGGATTCTTTTTAAGGGGTTTATTTTTTTTAACTGTTTTTTTATCTTTTTTCTTTTCATCTCTGGCACCTCTTAATTTGCCATCAACTTGTTTGGATATTTGTGATCTTGATATTGTCATTTCTCTCCTAATCTTTGTTATATTGTGGTAAACCAACTAAATTAAAGTTACAAGGTATGGCATATTTTACCTCATTTTTTTTAATTGTTCTAGTTTGGTGTTTCATAAAACCACTAAAAAAAACGAACAATCCTGCTTCTGGATATACTTCCATATTTGATTCTGGAAAAATTAAAGGAGTAGAACAATCGTTTAAATAAAGTATAGCAGACCAATCACATCTTCTATGATTGTGAAGTTTTGTATAATTATTTTCTTGCATTTTTATACCCCAAGCCTCTATCAACTGTAAATTTTGTTCAAAATTATATTCTATATGAGTTAAAAAATTAAAAATTATTTTCGATAAATATTCATCATTTACAAATGCTGTCCAATTAGTCATTTGACCTTTTACATTTGTCATATTATTTTTTGAATTATCTTCTTTTAAAGAATGTTCTATTTTGTTTATAAAATATTCTGAATCGAAATCGCCTATTTTTGCTTTAATAAAAGTGCTTTGTATTAGTAAAGGTTTTTCTAAATGTTGGATTACGTTAATCATACCAAATCTTTAGCTTTACCAATCACAGGTTTGTATTTAGTTTTACCTTCTGATTTGTACGCGTGTAAGAATTGTTTTCTTGGTTGGTCAGGTGTATAGCTGCAATGTATCCACCCACTGTTCGGCTCACCAGGAGTGTAGAACTCCAATATTAATTGATCGTAGTCTAGATTCTGATTGATCCAATCAGCTAATTCTGCATTGTCTGTTCCCATCACTTCAAAATCCGCAGCCTCTGCACGGGCATGTTGACTGTTGACTGAGCTACCTATCTTTAGGCACAGCTGCTCGCTACGGAATCCGCTAGTCACTTTAACTCTACCGAAGTGATCCCGAACGGGTTGCAAAATATTTTCACAAAGTGCTTTTAGTTTTTCTATTTGACCAGAGTTTGGATTATTATTTATATCCAACCTGATTGCAGTGTCAGATTTAATTAGCTCTTGAAGAGTAAAGTTACGTGAAAGATTCATATTAATTTATTTTACCATTATTTAGTAGTTTGTAAAAGTCATTAGTAGTCATAGCATTATCCACACAATACTTAGAAAAAACTCCTATTTCATTTAATTGCTGTTTGGCTATATCATATAATCCATAATATTCTAACTCTTTTTTTGCTATTTCACTATCAAAAATTTCATAACCATGACCAACTTGTAACCACAAAGCATTACTTAAACCGTGTAATCTACCTTTGTGATGATAATCGTGTTTTCTTGGCATTCTTTTTTTCCAAGTGTACATCTTTCTTTTAAACTCTTCTGTCCATCTTTTTTTAGATGAAGACTCTATCCAAAAATCTGTATCAGTTCTTTTTGTTTGATAATGAAGTAAAATAAAATCTCTTATATCATCAATAAAACTTGTAATGTGATCGTTGTAATTTTTTTGTAAATAATAATCATATAAATCCAAAGTATCATTTAAATAATAATCACAAAAATGTTCGACTTGTTCAATTGTTGTATGTAAACCGGTAGCTTCCAAAGGTTCTATAAAATTAGAACATAGCCCTACTGCTAAAACATTTTTAATCCAAAAATTATTAAGTCTACCTACTTCAAAGTTTATTGTTTTTTTAACTTCAATCTCCTCATTAAAACACTCATTCATTTCTTTAACTGCATCCTCATCGGAAACCATATGCCGATTTATTATGTAACCTCTTCCTGTTCTTTCTTGTAAAGGAATTTCAAATGTCCAACCGTATTTTCTTGCAGTTGCTGTAAGATGATTTTTCAGTATATCATTTTCCTTATTTTTTTTAGGAAATAAAATAGCTCTATTTGTTAATAAATTATTTTCATAAGAAACAAAATTTACTCCCATATCTTTAATTAAAGTTTTATGCCATCCAGAACAATCAATAAATAAATCAGCGTCTAACTCTTTACCAGATTTTAATTTTAAAGTTTTAACACCACCAAGATCATTTTTGATAAAACTTTGAATTGTATCCTCAATTCTTGTTATTCTGCCTGTAGATAAACATTTTTTTCTAAAATAATCTGAAGTTTTAAAGGCATCTATGTGTAAACCATCATCTAAATCATGCATCATTTGATATTTATCTCCATGTTTTACATAATATAATTTATCTTGAAGCATCAATTGATTTTGAAGTGGTATTACATAATTTAATTTTTCTGCCACATGATAAATTCTAATATGGTCATAGTCTTCTGTTGGATATTTTTTCCATCTTTCAAAAGAAGATCCTATGGGGCTAACAAATGAATGGTTTTTTCGTAACCAATCCACATGTCTAATACCATATTTGTAAGTGGCTCCTGTTTCTTTTAAAAAATTTCTTATACCTCCTAAATGAGTATGATCATCTATTAGTTGAGAAATAGTCCCTGTCGTGCTTTCTCCGACTCCAACAATTGGTATTTCTTTAGATTCTATCAACGAAATTTTTATTTTTGGATTTAATTTATATATAAGTATGGA
>NZMJ01000119.1 GCA_002692855.1 Maricaulis sp. | reverse complement strand
TCCGATCTGGCGCTCGTCACCTTGCCCGTCCTGCTCCCGGACCAAGACGCGCTCGGGCTCGACGGTGCGCGCGCGCGCCTGTTCGCGCGCGAGCATTTCTACACGGCTTCGGTGATCGGCGACGGGATGATCGTCGAGGTCTTCGGTACACGGCAGCGACATGCTGTGCCGCCGGATCCTGCTACCGAGCGGCGCATCGCAGAGGCCCGCGACGCGCAAGGCTATCTCGTGACTCAAGGCGAAGGCAGCTGGGACGTCGCCTTCAACCGCTATGGGGCGGCCTATTCCGTCATCGCTGAATGCGCCGACCCCGCAGACGCACGCTGCGAAGACGGCGATTATGCCCGCGGCGTTGCCGTTTCATTGCTGGTCGCCAGCGGCCAGCCGGACGGAAACTGATGGGACGCGCGTCCGAACTCGTTACGGCCGGCATCATCGCGGCCTCGGCCATTTCGGCGATGATCTGGTGGCCGAATGCGGGTCAGGATCACCCTGTCGTGCGGCTCGCCGAGGGCATCCCAGTCTCCCCAGACACCGAGCTTGCCACCGCCCACCCCTTGCCCGTTAGCGCTTCCGAGCCTGAATTGCCCGCCGGAACCCTTCGCGCGGTCGATCTCGATGCCGGGAGCGAGACCTTTGGTCGGCCTGGGGAACTGGCCGATGGGCAGACTGGATTGCCGATACTGACGATTCTCGCTCCGGATTTGCGCTTTCCGCTGGAGACCGGTCCGGCCTTCGCGAACTCGCAAGGCTGGGGCCCCGGCGGATTTTTTGGCCCAGCGGGTGATCAGTGTTCACCGGCCAATTACACGCCCCCCTGGCAAGACACGTTCTGTGAATCAGGCGGCGGGGCGCTCGCCCTGTGCCCGGCCGGCCAGGGACATGCCGGACAAGATATTCGACCATCCGACTGCCAGGACGCGGTCTATTGGGCGGTCGCTGCCGGTGACGGGGTCGTTACGTCGGTGGGGCGCTATTCAGTCCGGCTGATGGGCGAAGACGGCACGCGCTTCACCTATCTCCACCTGGATCCGGATTCCGTCGCGGTCGAACCCGGAGAGCGCATCAGGCGCGGCGAACGGATCGGCCGGGTCTCGCACGCCTTCGGGGGTACGCCGGCGACAATCCATCTGCATTTCGAAATGCGGATGACCTTTCGCGCGGGCGATGCCGGATTGATGAGCCTTCCCGTGCCACCCTATTCCAGTGTGATCGACGCCTATCAGCGCCTTCAACGCGGCGAGGACGATCAAACTGCGCATGAGGCATTTCGCGCTGCGCCCTAGTCTGGCCGCGATTGCCCGCAAGCGTTGCGCGCGGGGAATGGGACAGGGAGGAATTCATGCGACACGGGATGATTGCAGTGGCGGCGCTGCTGGCACTTGGCGCTTGCGAAAATGGTGGCGACTATTCCGGCATCGATATGGCCGCCGAGGAAGACGCGATCGTGGTTACCGGGTCGCGCGTTGCGCGCGAGGGTTACATGGCGGAGGCGCCTTCGATCGGCGGCGTTGCCGATGAGGGCGAACGAGACGAAGCGGACGCACCGCAGGACCCGCAAGCCGATTCCTTCCTCGCCTACCGCTATAATTACGGACTTGAAGCGCCCGCTGACGCGGTGCGCCCGTTGGTTCAGAGCCATCAGACCGCCTGCGAAAGCGCGGGGCCTCGCGTCTGCCAGATCGTTACGTCCACGATCAACGAGGCCAGCGCCGACCGGGTATCGGCGCGCCTGATGATCCGCGCGCAGCCCGACTGGCTGGCTCAATTCCGGGCGGGGCTCGAAGCAGATGCGGAAAATGCCGGCGGATCGATCACGTCATCGAGCCAGGCTGTTGAAGACCTGACGCGGCCCATTCTGGATACGCAGGCTCGGCTCGACGCGCAGGTCACCCTGCGCGAACGTCTGCTGGGACTTCTCGAACGCCAGGGCGCCAGCGTGGAGGAACTGATCCGCGTCGAGCGCGAGCTGGCCCGCGTGAACGGCGACATCGAAAGCGCCACGGCGCAGCTTCGCGCGATGCGCGCGCGCGTTTCGATGTCGACCGCAGATCTGGACTATCGCTCTGAAGTGCGGGCCATCAGCCACACCACCGTCAATCCGGTGGCCGAGGCCTTCCGCGACTTTGCGGGCATTGTCCTGGGCGGATTGGCAGTCGTGATCCGATTGATCGCGGCCCTGATCCCGTGGCTGATCCTGATCATCCCGGCTGTCGTGCTGGTCACGCTTTGGCGCCAGCGGGTGAACCGCCGCAAGGCCGCTGAGAAATCGGAAGCGTGATCAGCGCTTGGAGTCGCGCCACTTGTCCATCGATGACGAGATCGCGAAGGTTTCGCGGTATTTCGGACTGTCGGAGGGGCGCGGCGCTTTCGAGCGCGTCAGTTCCATGATCTCGGCGAGCTTGTTGTGGGCCGCACCCGACTGGCCCGCGCCGATATAGGCGTGGAGTTCGACCAGGGCACTGGCGAGCGGGTCATCGGCACGGATCACGAAATAGGGCTCGTCGTCCGCGAGGTCGGGGTAGCAGTCGAATTTCGACGGATTGGCTTTCGAGCCGACAGGTGCGGTCATGGTCGTGTCTCTCCGATAGGGCGATGCGGCCCGATGGACGGGAATCAGGCCTTTGAATTCACGGCCAGCCTAAGCGCCACGGCTGCGATTCCTAGTCCTGCGAACGGCGATCATCCAGCCTTGTGCGGATCGACCACCGGGCCACGCGCCATCGACTGGGAAAACAGCATCCGCATCAAACCCGGTGCGTCATCGCAGACGGTTCGTGCCAGGTGGTCGCGGATTTCAGCAGGCACGCTGCCTTCGGGCGCGAGGTGCAACTGAGCGGCGACCGCGGCTTCGAACCGGCGCGTGTCTTCGTCGCGGTCTCCGGTGACATCCTCGATCCGGTGCAGGATGCACGCCGAACAGGCCGGTGACCCTCCCGCATCCTGCAAGGTGCCGATCGACAGGCCATCGAGCACATCGGCACGATTGCGCGCCACACCGTTGAAAATGCCGAAGATGACCGATCCGTGCGCCGTGTCCGATGCCACGGAAAACAACTGGTGCTGCAACAAAAGGGCGCGGCCTTCATAGCGAACGCCTTCGATCCCCGACCGGAACTCGATCATCCCGTCACCACCGCAGCGCACCATGGTGATGTCATGCAGGTAACGCCCCGGCAGGTCGCTCGACGATCGGGTCGTGCGCCAGATTCCCTCATAGGCGGCACCACGTTGGCGCGCGCAGCGCATCGCTTCGTCGAGGATTGAGCGGGGAAACCAGGCGTCGACCGGCGTCACGGACAGAGACGTGGCACCGACACGGCGCGCAAAGCTGGCTGCGTCCGTTTCCCAGTCCAGCATGGTGAAGCCGTCGATATGGGTCGCGACGAAGCGGGTCAGATTGGCGAGGTTGTGCTCGGACGGTTTCACCGTTCCGGCTGCCCAACGTCCGACCAGCGACTTGTCGACATTGAGCGCTGACGCAAGTCCCGTCCGGCTCATCGACAGAGCCTTCAGCATCAACTTCAGTTTTTCTGCAAAGGTATCGCGCGCCATGACGCGAAGTTTCGCACTTCGCGGTGACGCGTGCAACTAAATGCAACCCGCATGCAACCCCCGGCGCGCGATGACGCTCTTTGCTGCACCTGCGCGCATGGGTGCAAGGAAGACATAACCCGTCTCGTAACTACCGCGCTTTCGTTGAGGGACTGGCGCGGTCTTTCAACATCAGGAGACGCGTATGACTTACTATTCCAGACTGCTTTCAGGGGCCGCCGCAGCGGTTCTGCTCGCTTCGCCCGTTCTCGCCAACCAGACCGATCTTTCGGTCGGTGTCGAGAACATCACGATCACCAACAACATCGCGGCAATCAACCTGTCGGTCCGCAACATGTCGAATTCGACCGATCCGGCTGACCGCAACCTGCGCATGGTGTCTGACCCGCTGGTCATTCCGGTGCAGGGCCAGTTGTTCTGCAATGACGATCTGTCCGGCCATGTCCGGATCTCAAAGGCCCGCATCGTGTTCGGGAACGCTCACGTCGCCGCATCCCAGAACGGCGCCGACCTTCTGCCCATCGGCCCCTGGAGCCAGTCGCCATTCCAGGTCTTCAACGCCGATTACCCGCAAACGAATTTCTCGATCGAGGCGCCACTCGTCCTGTCGTCCGAAGGCAGCGGCGGGGTCAATCTGTCCGGCTTCAATGCCGTCGACCTGGTCGAAGACCGGATGGAATTCTTCATCGAGAATGGCGCCGGAGATGCCGCTGATTTCCTGCGTGTCGACGACGTCTTTGAAACGACGATCACGCTCAACGCCGTGGGCTGGTGCACCCGCACCACGCAAAACGGCAGTTACGAATATGCCGGACTTCGCTCGATCGAGGTCCCCGTGCATGTCTTCTATCACGGCGATGCAGACATCGCCTCGCCCCTGACGGCGATGGACACGGCCAACACGGTTGCAGCGCAGGTGCCCGACCGGGCGCGTGACCAGGCCACGACACGCGGATCAGCCGCAGCTCCGCCCGCCCGCAACAGCCGCCCGGCGCGTGCCGGCGAACCGGCCCGGGATGTCGATACCCGCAATTCGGGGCGTCGGGGCGGCGTCAGCGTCGCTGCCGGTGATATCAGCGGCGATGGCCGGAAATCGCAGCGGCGCACTCCGGCGCCTCGCCAGCAGGCAGCTCCCCAGGACAGCGATGGTGATACCGAGCAGCGTTCGCCCGCCCGGCAGCCCTCCCGGCCGGACATCGCAGCCCCGACGGATCCGGAGGAAGGCGGTGCGACCTTCGTCAAGTTTGAAGGCGTGGACGGAGAATCCACCGATGGCGGCGCAACCGGCCAGACTGACGATGTTCGTTCCACCGAGGACGAAGGCGAAGCCGGTATGATCCTTCCGGCCGTTCAGCATCTCAGCGGCGTCGAGCCCGACGAGATCGACTGAGCCTAGGCATCATCTGAGCGTTGGCGCGGCGGACGGGACATACCCGTCCGCCGTTTGCCTTTGCCCGTCCCGCTCACGGGCCGAGATGAAGCACAACCTGGCGGGTGTGGGGGCGGTCGCGGTGCTCGAACAGGTAGATTCCCTGCCACATCCCCAGCGCCAATCGCCCACCCGAGACGGGAATACCGATGGAGGTCTGGGTCAGCGCCGCCTTGATATGGGCGGGCATGTCGTCCGGCCCCTCGGTCGTGTGCCGCAACCAGCGCATGGACGGATCGTTCGCGGGCGGGACGAGACGGCGGAAGAATTCGTCGAGGTCACGGCGCACGTCCGGGTCGGCGTTTTCCTGGATCACGAGCGAGCACGAGGTGTGACGCGCGAAGACCGTCAACAGCCCCTCGTCCGCGCCAGCGTCCCGCACAAAGCTGTCCGCTGCGCGGGTAAAATCAAACAGGCCGGGACCGGTGGTTTCGACGGTGATGACGGTCTGGGGCATGAGCGAATTATAGCCCGTTCAATTCCCAGCGCTTCACCCCCTTGGAATAGCCGCCCGAGCTTTCATAGAGGCCTTCGGCCGCGTCGGTTTCCGAAGAGGTCCACATCATGAAGGTCGCCGGGCTGTCCTTTACGTCTTCCACGACGGCTTCAAAGAGGGCGCGGCCCGCGCCCTCGCCGCGACCGTGCTTGCCGACACACACCTCGGCCAGCCAGGCCCCGGCGCCGCCATGGCCGCTGTCATAGAAGGCGTGCCAGACAGCGTAACCGATAATCTCACCGTCGGCTTTCTCGGCGACGAGCACGTGGAAGCTGGTGTCATGGTAGAAGAGGGTCGCCTTGATGTTTTCCGGCGTGCAGTGCTCGGTGGAGTCGTTGACGACCTCGTTGAGCTCTTTTGAAAGCTTGGCGATGGCCGCCGCATCCTTCGAACGCGCGGCGCGGATTTTCAGGTCGGACATGAATCTCTCCCATTAAAACAACTCGGCCCACCGGACTTGCCGATGGGCCGAAATATAGACTGAATTCTGGATCGAGTCCGGAGAGACGCCGTGCCTCAGTTGTCCAGGAAGCTCCGCAGCTTCCGGCTCCGGCTCGGGTGTTTCAGCTTCCTGAGCGCCTTGGCCTCGATCTGGCGGATACGCTCACGGGTCACTGAGAATTGCTGGCCCACCTCTTCGAGCGTGTGGTCGGTGTTCATGCCGATGCCGAAGCGCATGCGCAGCACGCGTTCCTCACGCGGGGTCAGCGAGGCGAGGACACGGGTCGTGGTCTCGCGCAAGTTCGCGTGGATCGCCGCGTCGATCGGCAGAACGGCATTCTTGTCCTCGATGAAGTCACCCAGATGGCTGTCTTCCTCGTCGCCAATTGGCGTTTCGAGCGAGATCGGTTCCTTGGCGATCTTCATCACCTTGCGAACCTTCTCCAGCGGCATTCCGAGCTTTTCGGCAAGCTCTTCCGGGGTTGGCTCGCGGCCGATCTCGTGGAGCACCTGGCGAGAGGTGCGCACGATCTTGTTGATCGTCTCGATCATGTGGACCGGGATGCGGATGGTGCGCGCCTGGTCAGCGATCGAGCGGGTGATGGCCTGGCGGATCCACCAGGTCGCATAGGTCGAGAACTTGTAACCGCGGCGGTATTCGAACTTATCGACCGCCTTCATCAGGCCGATATTGCCTTCCTGGATCAGGTCGAGGAATTGCAGGCCGCGATTGGTATATTTCTTCGCAATCGAAATAACGAGGCGAAGATTGGCCTCGACCATTTCCTTCTTGGCGATGCGCGCCTCGCGCTCGCCTTTCTGGACGGACTTCACGATGCGGCGGAAATCATCGACCGGAACGCCGGAACGCTGCGCCAACTCGGCAATCTGGACGCGCAACACTTCGGCGTCCTTGGCCTCGCGCTCGATAAAGCGGTCCCATGCCTTGGACTCGCCGGCCATGTTGGCAATCCACTCTGGGCTTGTTTCGTTTCCGAAGTAAGCCTTCATGAAGCTGGCCCGCGGCACGCCGTGCGCGTCGGCCATGCGCAGCATCTTGCCTTCCAGCGCCATCAATTCGCGGTTGATCGCATAAAGCTGGTCAACCAGCGCCTCGATACGCGCATTGTTCAGGTGCAGGCTGTTGAGCTCGGTGACGATATTGTTCTGAAGCTCGTCGTACTTCTCGCGCTCCTTCTTGGACAAGTCCTTGCCCGCATTGCGGGATTCAACGAGCTTGTCCTGAAGCTTGCGGAAGGCATTGAAGTCGTTCGCGACCGCATCGAGGATCTCCATGATCCCGTCGCGCAGTTCAGCTTCCATCGCGGACAGCGACAGGTTTACGCCTTCATCCTCGTCTTCATCGTCGTCGTCAGACTTGTTTTCGTCGCTCTCGGTGTCGTCGCCATTCTCGTCCTTGGATTTCTCGTCCTTGGACTTGTCATCCTTGGTCTCGTCACGCTGGCCGGGCTTCTTGTTCTGGGCGCCGGGCTGCTGGTCGGGGCGGCCGCCCTCGGAATAATCCGGCTGCGGGTTCTTGCCCGCGAAGGTCGCCTCCAGGTCGATAATGTCGCGCAGCAGGACCTGACCTTCGGCCAGTTCGTCGCGCCAGACCATGATGGCTTCGAAGGTCAGCGGGCTTTCGCACAGGCCGCGGATCATCGCATTGCGGCCGGCTTCGATCCGCTTGGCGATGGCGATCTCGCCTTCACGGGACAAAAGCTCGACCGAACCCATCTCGCGCAGATACATGCGCACAGGGTCATCTGTGCGGTCGGCAGAGGCCGGTGTGTTTTGCCCGGCGACAGCGGTCTTCGACTTGTCGGTTACCGCACGCGACCGCGAACCGGATTCCTCTTCGTCGTCATCGTCGCTGCTGTCGTCATCATCGTCGGAGCTCGATGCCCGCGCGCGCGCCTTGCCAGACGACTTTTCGTCCTTGCCGTCGCTGTCGCCGTCGTCATCCTGCTCTTCGGCGTCGATGACGTTGACACCCATTTCAGAGAGCTTCGCAAGCACGTCCTCGATCTGCTCGGAGGTGAATTCATCCTCCGGCAGGACCTGGACCAGCTCGTCATGGGTGACATAGCCGCGCTTCTTCGCCGACTTGATAAAGGTCTTCACGCCCTGATCGTTGAGATCGAGGATGGGGCCGTCCTGCGGCTCCTGCGTGGTCGTGGCCTCTTGGGTGGTTTTGCTCATTCGCCCTATAATTCCCACTTGGCGCTGCAGCCGCCGGAAGTGATGCCGATTTCGGTCCCGCTGTGCGTCACAACGAACCATCCCCTTCGCCGGTCCGGCGGAATGCTTCCACCATGCGGCGCAAACCGTCCGAATCCCCCCGGCCGATCTCTTCGACCAGACGGTTACGGATTTCCTCGCGCTTGGTTTCCTTGCCCAACCGTTCCATATAGGAAGCCGCGAGCCTAATCCAAGCCGTCTCGCGCTGTGCCAGCGGCGCCTCGGATCCACCCAGCGCCGCGCGCATGGGAATCCGGTCGCTCTCCAGCCGACGCAAGATGTCCGAGAACCCTTCTGCCTCCAGCACCGCCCGCAAACCGCCATCTTCAGACAGCTTTCCGGAAGCGCAGGCGTCTAGAACGGCGTTGCGCAAGGAGTCAAGCGAACCACAGGGCAGACCCGCCAGAGTCTCGGTCTGATTTTCCGCGATTTCCGGGTATTCGATCGCTGCAAGCAGCAGGTGACGCAAGGGCGCACGCGGGCTTTCGCCCGATACCGCGCGTTTGAGTTCGCCCGTCGGGCCGGGCTGCGCATCCTTGCGCCAGCGTCCGCCCTCCCGGGTCCGGCGCTGGGTACCGAACAGCGTCGCCATGCGCGTATCGAAATCCGCGCGGTATTCCTCCCGGACGTCGGGGTTGGCGATTTTTGACAGAAGCGCGCGGATACGGCGCCGGAAGGCAGCGCGGCGATCGGGATCGTCCAGCGGCTCGGCATCGGCCTCCCGGTCCCACAACAGCTGGGACAAGGGCCGGGTCTGACTGACGGCCGCGCGCAGTGCCGCCGCCCCCTCCTCGCGCAGCATGTCATCGGGATCCTTGCCCTCGGGCAGGAAGACAAAGCGCAAGGACCGCCCCGGCTCCAGCAAGGGCAAGGTCCGGTCGGCCGCATTGGCGGCGGCACGGCGACCGGCCTCGTCGCCATCGAAGCACAGGACCGGTTCGCTGCCGGCCCGCCAGAGCAGGGTGAGCTGGTCTTCGGTCAGCGCGGTGCCCAGCGGCGCGACGGCGTAGTCCATTCCGGCCCGCGCGAAGGCGATCGCGTCGAGATAGCCTTCCGCGACGATCAGGCCCTTGGCGCCCGATGTCGGGTCGGATGCTGCGCGGCGGGCTTCGGGGTAGCGGTAAAGGGTCGACCCCTTATGGAAGATCGGCGTCTCGGGCGAGTTCAGATACTTGGCCCGCGCCTGCTTGTTCAGCGCCCTTCCGCCGAACGCAACCAGCCGCCCGCGCGGATCGCGGATCGGGAACATCACGCGGTCGCGAAACCGGTCGTAGGGCTGGCCGGAATCCTCGGGATTGATCAGGAGACCGCAGTCGATCAGTTCGCGTGCGTGCGCGCCTGACTGGATCAACTCGTCCTTCAGGGCCGACCGGCTTTCGGGTGCATAGCCGATACCGAACCGCTTCCAGTCGTCCGGTGACAGTCCGCGGCTTTCCAGGTAGCGGCGCGCATTGGTGCCGGCGCGAGCGCGCAGAGACTGCTCGAAGAAGCGTTGCGCCGCTTCCATCCACTCGATGAGGGATTTGCGGGCCTCGGCCTTCTGGGCGGCTTCCGGATCGGGCGCCGGCAGGGACATGCCCGCCTCGCCGGCCAGCCGCTCAGCGGCCTCCATGAAGTTCAGGCCTTCCATCTTCATCAGCCAGTCGAACGCGTCCCCGTGCTCGCCGGAGGCAAAGCAATGGTAGAATCGCTTTTCGTCGTTGACGAAAAAGGACGGTGTGCGCTCTTTCTTGAAGGGGGACAGGCCGGCAAATTCGCGCCCCTGACGCTTCAGGGGCACCGTCCGGCCAATCAGGTCGGACAGGCGGATCCGCGCACGGATTTCATCCTTGAAGTCGTCGGTGAGGCGCATGCCGCGAGACTAACCTGCGGCGCGTCGGGGCGCCATCAGATCAAGCGACATCCTGCAGAAGGGATTTCACCTTGGCGCCTGCCTTGCCGAAATCCATGCGGCCGGCAAAACGTTCCTTGAGCGCGCCCATGCACTTGCCCATGTCCTTCAGGCCCGAGGCGTTCAACTCGCTGACGACGCCGCGCGCGGCCTGCTCGATCTCGGCTTCGTCCATCGGCTTGGGCAGGAATTCGCGCACGATGTCGGCTTCCGCGCGTTCGCGCTCGGCCAGGTCCAGCCGGCCGGCCTTCTCATACATCTCGGCACTGTCGTCGCGTTGCTTGGCGAGCTTCTGGAGGATGGCCATCATTTCGGCCTTGTCGCAGCCGCCGCAGCGGTCTTCCGCGCGGGCTGCGATGTCCCGGTCCTTGATGGCCGCAGAAACGAGGCGCAGCGTCGACAGACGCACGGCATCCTTCGCCTTCATGGCGGCTTTCATTTCGGACTGGATTCGCTCACGTATCGACATTTTCAACCAACCTGAGTGGACGTTATGCAGAAAGGGATGGCAACGCCATGTTTTTACAGTGATTTCTGGCGCGCCTGAATTCTTGACGCATGTCTTTCGCTTGCCTAACGTCGCGGCAATTTCCGGCCCCGTGATGTAGTCTCTCCGGGTCCGAATTCCAAGGAGCGCGCTGATATGCCGGCCTCGAACGAAAATCAAGCCCCGGGTGGTCGTCCGACCGGGGTGATCGTGCTTGCAGACGGCACGACCCTGTTCGGTTTCGGCGCTGGCCAGACCGGGCAGGCGACTGGTGAAGTGTGCTTCAACACCGCGATGACAGGCCATCAGGAGATCCTGGCTGACCCGTCCTATGCCGGTCAGGTGGTGTGTTTCACATTCCCGCATATCGGAAATGTCGGAGCGAATAGCGAGGACGAGGAAGCTTCGAGCGAACTGGGACGCAAGGCCGCTGTCGGCATGATCTCGCGTTCGCCGATCACCGAACCGGCCAACTGGCGTGCCCAGCTGAGCTTCGATGCGTGGATGAAGGATCGCGGCATCGTCGCCGTGACCGGCGTCGATACGCGCGCACTGACCCGCCGCATCCGCGATGAGGGGATGCCGATGGGCGTGATCGCCCACGACCCTGACGGTGCGTTCGATCTCGACGCCCTGAAGGCCCTCGCTGCGAGCGCCCCCACGATGGAAGGGCGCGAACTGGCACGCGCGGTGTCATCGACCGCTGCGTCCGACTGGTCGGACGCCGACTGGAGCGGAACGACGGGTTATACCGCCGGACCGACGGACGGTCCGCTGGTGGTGGTGCTCGACTACGGAGTGAAGGCCAACATCCTGCGCCGCCTGGCCAGCGCCGGTGCGCGCGTGCGTGTCCTGCCCGGCTCGGCCGGCGCAGCCGATGTGCTGGCCCTGAAGCCCGCCGGCGTCCTGGTCTCCAATGGTCCGGGCGATCCGGCCGCGACGGGCGCCTACGCGCTTGAAACAATTCGCGGCGTGATCGATGCGGGTGTTCCGACGCTCGGTATCTGCCTCGGCCACCAGATGCTCGCCCTGGCGCTGGGCGGCAAGACGCTGAAGATGGTGCAAGGCCATCACGGGGCGAACCATCCGGTGAAGAACCTGGAATCGGGACAGGTTGAAATCGTGTCGATGAATCACGGTTTTGCCGTTGATGCGGACACCCTGCCTGCTGATGCGGTCCAGACCCATGTATCGCTGTTCGACGGGACCAATTGCGGCTTCAAGCTGAAGGACCGGCCGGTCTGGGCCGTCCAGCATCACCCGGAGGCCAGCCCCGGTCCGCAGGACAGTTTCGCGGTGTTCGAACGGTTTGTCTCGGCCCTGAAGGAAAGCGCCTGAGATGAACGCCCCGGCTCACCCCCGCGAGGTGCTGGTTTGAGCCCCCTCGGGCTCCCGCTCAACCGCCGGGCAACCCTGCTCGGAGGGCTCTCGCTCGCTGGACTGTCGCTTTCGACCCTGCCCGGGTGCGGGCGGCGCGATGCGCCGCAAGGCGACCTTTTGCGCGTTGCGATCGGTGGCATGCCGGACTCGCTCGACCCCGCCATCGGCCAGTTCGCGACTTCGGCGCTCGTCTACAAGCAGATCCACGGCCCCCTCACCGATTATGGACCAGAGGGCGGTGTGGTGCCCGGCCTGGCGACAGACTGGTCAGCCAACGAGAATGCGACGCGCTGGACGTTTCGACTGCGCGAAGGGCTGCAATGGTCGGACGGCATACCGCTGACGGCGCAGGATGTCGTCTGGTCGGCACAGCGGATTGTCGACCCGTCCTCGACCTTTGCCCAGATCGGCGACTTCTATTCGGTGGTCAATGCGCCCGAAGTCCTTCGTGGTGAAGCGCCGCCAGAAGCGATGGGCGTGCGCGCCACCGGGCCGCTGACGGTCGAGTTTGAACTCTCCTCGCCCTTGAGCTTCCTGCCGCTCCTGATGCGCGAATTCTACCCGTTTCCGCGACACGCCATCGAGGCGCATGGCTCGGGATGGACACGGCCCGAGCATTTCGTGGGCTGCGGACCGTTTGTCGTGTCGGGTGCGGGGGCGCTGTCACTTCAGCTTAGGCGCAATCCGCGCGCCTGGAATCCGGCACGGATCGAAAACGTCCATATCGAAGCCGTCGAGGACCCGGCGACGCGGCAACGCCTGTTCAGAGCCGGCGACTATGACCTCGCCGACAATCCGATGGCGAACCAGATCGACCTGTTGCGCCGACAGATCGGTGAACAGCTTCACGCCTATACCGCGCCGAAGTTCACCTACCTCAAATGCAATAGGGACCGGGTGGACGCTGGTACACGGCAACGCTGCGCTGACGCGATCGACCGCGCCTTCATAGCCGACAACCTCCTGCCGGGTGTGGCCGCACCGACAGAGACGATCATTCCGGGATCTGAATTCACCTCATCGGTTCTGGCCACGATTGCCGTTCAGCGGGAGGGCGCGCCACTTCTCCTGCGCTGTCTCAGCGGTGAACGCGAGCGCATCGCCGTGGTGGTTGCCGACGACTGGCGACGGGCGGGGATTGAGGTCGATATTCTGGCCACGCCCGCGACCGAGCTCTATCAGGCGGTCGATGCGGGCGATTACGACGTCGCGCTGGCGCATTTCGACCGGGGGCTGAAATCCGAACCGAATTTCATGCTGGAACCCTTCGCGCCGGGGCAGTTTGCCGACAACATGAACTGGTATTCCAGCGGCGACGCCGCCGCGGCAGACTTCGCCGCGATCGTCGAGCGCGCGCGAGCGGCTGTGGACCGGGCCGAACGCGACGACCTCTATCAGCAGGCCGAACGCCTGATCCTCAGCGAAAACATTGTCATCCCCCTCTTCCATGAACGCGCCTTCTGGCTGATTTCCGACCGGGTTGAAGGCCTGCCGCAGGCCATCCAGCCAATGCTGTGGGGCGAAGCGGAGCTTTCCGATGACACAGTCCGCATTGAGGGCTGAACTCAGCCGCCGCTGGCAATCGCTGACGCGTGCGATGGGCGCGGACCGCGAGGCCAGCCAACGTGTTGGCGAAACGCTGCTGGACGCCTATTCCGGCCCGGACCGGCACTATCACGGGCTGAAACACCTTGAATTCCTGTTTGGCGAGATCGACCAGCATTCGGGCCGGATTTCGGATCTCCACCGTCTGGAGCTGGCAGCCTGGTTCCACGACTGGATCTACGACACGCAGCGAAACGACAACGAGGCGCGCAGTGCCGATACGGCCCTCGCAATGCTTGAAGAGATGAGGGTATCCCCGAACCTCAGAGAACGCGTGGCCGCCTTGATCCGGATGACCCGGTCGCACACTTCATCGGGAGATGAAGATGACGACCTCTTCCTGGATATGGATTTTGCGATTCTGGGGGCTCCTGCCCGCGTCTATGACCAGTATGCCGAACAGGTGCGAGCCGAATTCTCGTGGGTTCCAGCCGAATTGTTCGACGCTGGACGGGCCGAGTTCCTGCGCTCGGTGCTGGCACGAAAGCGCATCTTTCTCACTGAAATTTATGAGGCGCGGCTGGGCGAACAGGCTCGCGACAACATCTCGCGTGAGATTGACCGGCTGGAAGGTTGACATCGCCCCTCGCCAAGGCGGCGATTCACGGTTAGGACAGGCGCTTAGCACGACAGTTTAATCGCCGCCCTGCCGGACGCACGCTTCAAAGCGGAGCCGGACGGGGTGATTGCGCGCGAGACGAGACGGATAACGCCATGCCCAGACGTACCGATATCAACAGTGTCCTGATCATCGGCGCCGGTCCGATTGTCGTTGGTCAGGCCTGCGAGTTTGATTATTCGGGCGTACAGGCCGTCAAGGCGCTGAAGGAAGAGGGTTACCGGGTCATTCTGGTCAATTCGAACCCGGCCACCATCATGACCGATCCCGGTCTCGCCGACGCAACCTATGTCGAGCCCATCACCGCCGACATGGTCACCAAGATCATCGCCAAGGAGCGCCCGGACGTGCTGCTGCCCACGATGGGCGGCCAGACGGCGCTGAACTGCGCGCTCGAGCTTGATCGTCTCGGCGTTCTTGAAAAGTACGGCGTGGAAATGATCGGCGCGCGCGCCGACGTGATCGACAAGGCGGAGAACCGCCAGCGATTCCGCGAGGCGATGGACTCCATCGGCCTGGAAAGCCCGCGTTCGGGCGTCGCGCACACATTGGCGGAAGCCAAGGCCCTGATGGAAGAGATCGGCCTTCCCTCCATCATCCGGCCGTCCTTCACGATGGGCGGCACAGGCGGCGGCATTGCCTACAATGTCGAGGAATTCGATGAGATTTGCGCGGCGGGCATCGCCGCGTCGCCGGTCAACGAAATCCTCGTCGAGGAAAGTGTCCTCGGCTGGAAAGAGTACGAGATGGAAGTGGTTCGCGACCGCGCGGACAATTGCATCATCATCTGCTCGATCGAGAATATCGATCCGATGGGCGTGCATACCGGTGACAGCGTCACCGTCGCACCGGCCCTGACGTTGACCGACAAGGAATACCAGCGCATGCGCTCGGCCTCGATCGCGGTGCTGCGCGAGATCGGGGTGGAAACCGGCGGATCGAACGTCCAGTTCGCCGTCGATCCCAAGACCGGGCGCATGGTGGTGATCGAGATGAATCCGCGTGTGTCGCGGTCCTCGGCGCTGGCCTCGAAGGCGACCGGCTTCCCGATTGCCAAGGTCGCCGCAAAGCTCGCCATCGGCTACACGCTCGACGAAATTGCCAATGACATTACCGGCGGCGCGACACCGGCGAGTTTCGAGCCGACCATCGACTACGTGGTGACCAAGATCCCGCGCTTTGCCTTCGAGAAATATCCCGGCGCCTCGAACATTCTGACGACGTCGATGAAGTCGGTTGGCGAGGCCATGGCGATTGGCCGCAACTTCCAGGAATCTGTCCAGAAGGCGCTGCGCTCGACCGAGACCGGCCTGTCCGGCTTTGACGAAATCGTCGTGGAGGGGCTCAGCGAGGCCAACACACCGGAATCCCGCCGCGAGGCGATCACCGCCGCCCTGTCGCGTCCGACACCGGACCGGCTGCGCTACGTCGCGCAAGCCTTCCGCGAGGGGCTGGGCGTCGACGACATCCACGCGGCGTGCGCGTACGAGCCCTGGTTCCTGCGCCAGATCGAGGAACTCGTCGCAACCGAAGGCGAGATCCGCCGCAATGGCCTGCCCAAGGACGAGGCCGGGATGCGCGCATTGAAGGCGATGGGCTTTTCCGATGCCCGCCTTGCGATGCTGACCGACCGCAGTGAAGACGATGTGCGCGCCACCCGCCGCGAGATGGGCGTCCGCCCGGTCTACAAGCGCGTCGACAGCTGTGCGGCCGAGTTCATCGCCGCAACACCGTACATGTACTCGACCTACGAGGCCTTCCCGTTTGGAGGCACGGCCGACGACGAGAGTGAGCCGACGGACCGCAAGAAGGCGATCATCCTGGGCGGCGGTCCGAACCGGATCGGTCAGGGCATCGAGTTCGATTATTGCTGCTGTCACGCCGCATTTGCGTTCGCCGACATGGGCATCGAGTCCATCATGGTGAACTGCAACCCGGAAACCGTCTCGACCGACTATGACACCGCGGACCGCCTCTATTTCGAGCCGCTGACCACGGAAGACGTGCTGGAACTGATCGAGACCGAGCGCGCCAAGGGCACATTGGCCGGTGTCGTCGTCCAGTATGGCGGCCAGACTCCGCTGAAACTTGCCAGCGACCTCGAAAAGGCCGGCATCCCGATCCTGGGCACCCAGCCTGACGCCATCGACCTGGCCGAAGACCGGGAACGCTTCAAGGCATTGCTTGACCAGGTCGGCCTGCGCCAGCCGCCGAACGCCATCGTCCATTCCGAAGCCGAAGCCTTTGCGGCGATGGAACAGCTGGGCTTCCCGCTGGTTCTGCGCCCGTCCTACGTGCTTGGCGGCCGGGCCATGGAGATCGTGCGTGAGCCTGAAGGCCTGGAGCGGTATCTGCGCGAGGCCGTCAATGTGTCGGGCAAGACGCCGCTTCTCGTGGACCGTTATCTCGATGCGGCCGAGGAAGTCGATGTCGATGTGATCTGCGACGGCGAAGACGTCTTTGTTGCAGGCGTGATGGAGCATATCGAGGAAGCCGGGGTTCACTCCGGCGACAGCGCGTGCTCGCTGCCGCCCTTTTCGCTGTCTGCCGAGACCGTGACGGAGCTGAAGAAGGAAGCCATCGCGCTGGCGAAAGCCATTGGCGTGAAGGGCCTTATGAACGTCCAGTTTGCCGTCAAGAACGGCGAGATTTTCGTACTGGAAGTCAATCCGCGCGCGTCGCGCACGGTGCCGTTCGTTGCCAAGGCAATCGGCATTCCGGTCGCAAAGATCGCGGCCAAGGTCATGGCGGGCGAGCGCATCGCCTCCTTCAACCTTTCTGATCCCGCGCCGAAACATGTTTCGGTCAAGGAAGCCGTGATGCCGTTCGCACGCTTCCCCGGTGTCGACCCGATCCTGGGGCCGGAAATGCGTTCGACCGGCGAGGTAATGGGTATCGACGCGACGTTTGAAGGCGCCTTCGCCAAGAGCCAACTGGGTGCCGGCGTGCGCCTGCCGAAGTCCGGTGCGGTCTTCATTTCCCTCAAGGAAGACGACAAGGCGATGATGATCCCGTCGGCGAAAAAGCTTGTCGAGATGGGCTATGAAGTCATGGCAACCGCGGGCACGGCGCGCGGCTTTGAAGCCGCCGGTGTTCCGGTGACCCGCGTCAACAAGGTGTTTGAAGGGCGCCCGCACATCGTCGATGCGATCAAGAATGGCGGCGTGCAGATGATCTTCAACACGACGGAAGGCCGGCAGTCCCACAAGGACAGCTATTCGATCCGGCGCACCGCCCTCGAAATGAAGATACCGTGCTATACGACAGCATCGGCCGCAGAAGCGGCTGTGCAATCGCTGAAGAAGATTGATGCAGGCGCGCTTGAACCGCGCTCACTCCAATCCTACTCTGAGAGCGATCAAGTTTAGCTCCCTATTTCCGAGCGAGTTTAGCGAATATGAGCAAAGTACCTATGACCGACGAGGGCTACAGGGCTCTCGACGAAGAATTGAAGCGTTTGAAAACGACAGAACGACCCGCGGTGATCCAGGCGATTTCCGAGGCGCGTGAGCATGGCGATCTTTCCGAGAACGCCGAATATCACGCGGCCAAGGAACGTCAGGGCTGGATTGAAGGCCGCGTCGCCGAGCTCGAAGACAAGCTGGCGCGTGCCCAGATCATCGACGTGTCCAAACTGGACGGTGACACCGTCAAATTCGGCGCGACGGTAACGGTCGTTGACGAGGACACGGACGAGGAAGCGACCTATCAGATCGTCGGCGAAGACGAAGCCGATGTCCGCTCCGGCAAGATTTCCATCACCTCCCCAATCGCCCGCTCCATGATCAACAAGGAAGTCGGCGACGTGATCGAGGTGAATGCGCCCGGTGGCCTCAAATCCTACGAGATCCTGAAGGTGAAGTGGGTCTAGGGATCCACTTTCACGTATGTGTCAGCGAAACGCCGGGACGGTCATCGTCCCGGCGTTTCTGTGACCGGCGGCGGTTCGGGGTCAGCCGTCCGATGGTGCGGCCGGGGCCAGACCCGGCAAATGCTCGGCAGGATCGACGCGCTCGCCATCGCGGCGCACCTCGACATGAAGATGCGGGCCGGTCGCGACGCCCGAGGCACCGACACGCGCGATGGCCTGACCAGCACGAACCGGATCGCCCGGCGCCACAGCGAAATCGTGAAGGTGGGCGTAGACCGTCGTCCAGCCGCCGCCGTGGTCGATCTCGACCACATGGCCCCAGGATTCCTGTCCGTTATAGGCGCTGCCGGCATAGGTCACGCGGCCGCTGGCCGGGGCCGTGACGGGTGTGCCCGTCGGCGCGGCAATGTCCTGCCCGCCATGAAGACGCGGACCGTCGGGACCCGGCGCTGCGGGACCGAAACGGGAAGTGGTTCGCCCTTGAACGACTGGTGATGTGAAATCCGGATTGGCCGCCATGCCGGCCGCTTCGGCGACCTGCAATCCCGCGACCGGTACGGCCAGAACGGAGAGCGCCGCCAGCGCGACCATACCGCCGGCCGTGCGGGTCTTCGGGGCCGGTGAGAGAATTGAACGTATGCGCATTTCGAGTGCCTTTTTCGGAGCCACGCCAAATCCAAGCGCGGCCTGCGGCCCCGAATTCGCGCAGGCTGCGTCCAGCAGGGAACGGGCGTAGGAACGCGCCCTGCCGTGTCCGAGGGTTTCAAGCGCAATCCGGTCGCAGGCGATTTCCGATGCCAGGAGGCGTTCGCGCTCGATGAGGAAAACGAAGGGGTTGAACCACAGCGCCATTCCGGTCAGCCGCGCGGCCAGACGTGCCCAGCTGTCGCGTCGGCGCACATGCGCCAGTTCGTGGGCCAGAACGGCATCGCTGGTCTCGCATGCCTGCGAAAGAACCAGCACGGGCCGGCCAAGACCACTCACGAAGGGCGAGCGAATGTCGTCGACGCGGGTGTCGATCTCAACCGCAATTCCAAGGGCGCGCGCGGCACGGGCTACACGTTTACGGGTCGCCGTATCGGCCTCGCTGGTGCGTCGCAACCGCCTGTGAAGCGCCAGAGACCGGCGCAATTCGATGGCGGCACGAAGGGCTGCCCCGGCGATCCAGAGCGCCAGTGCGAGGTGGTCCCAGCGGATCGAAGAGGACGCGGCGACGGGCAAGGCCGGGATGCCCGGCGCGAACCGCGGCGCAATCAGATTTGCAACCGGCTCAAGCGGCGGTGCGATCGTTGGCATAAACGCGCCCAGAAAGGGCGACAGGACGCAGATCAGGACCGGGAGCCCGGCCAGTGTCAGGGCGCCCACCCAATAGACCTCCCGGCGCATTTCGCGTTGCCCGAATCCCCATGCAATCGCGGCAATCGCGATGCTGGCCGCAAATGCGAGCCCCAGCCCCACCGCACTCATGCGTCACCTTCGGGTTTTTCCGCGAGCAGTCGTTCGAGCTCGGCGATATCGGCAGGGTCCAGCAACGGGCTGGACGCAAAGGCCGAAGCCGGAAGCGGCTCGTCGAGATCGAAGATCTGCGCTGAAAAGCTGCGTATCATGGCGCTGAGCACCTGCGCCTTCGTGGCTTTCGGTGCGAAAACAGCCAGCCCGTGAGCATCGCCCTTTTCGATCAACCCCTTTTCGACCATGCGGGCGATCAGGGTGCGGGTGGTGGAATAGGCCCAGCCCTGCGGCGTACCTGCCCGCTCCTGGATTTCGCGCGTGCCGAGCGGTGACTGGCTCCAGAGCGATTTGAGCACCAACATTTCCGATGGGCTGGGTTTTTCCATGACGGGTCTCTCGTTTTGATGTGACAACTGTCGCATACCTGCTATCGGTGTCAAGTACCTGTGGCTTGACGCGGGGTCACGCTTACCCGCAACAAGAGCCATGAGCAGGAATTCTCTCGTTATCTGGGCAGTGGCAGACACCCGGCGCGGCGTTGAAAACCAGGCGGTCGGCCTGGCGGAAGCCGTGGCGCGTGAGTTGCCGGGCGCGAAATCAGACCGGGTGGTGATCCGCGATGACGGCTTCGTCACCCTGCCGGAACATGACACGCCGGACCTGTGGATCGGGTGCGGACGCCCCGCCCTGGGCCTTGCCCGCCGGCACCGGGACATTTTCCCCAATGCGCGTTTTGTCTATGTGCAGGACCCGCGCAAGCATTACGACCGCTTCGACCTCATCGTCGCGCCGGCCCACGACCGGGTGCGCAAACCGAACGCCATCTCGATGATCGGCTCCCCGCACCGGGTATCGGCCGGAAAGCTGACCGGAGGCCGCGAGGTTTTCGCTGACCAACTGACTGCCCTGCCCGGCCCGCGCGCCGCTGTGCTGATTGGCGGGCCCAGCAAGCGCTTCATGATCACGTCCGAGGTGATTGCCAACATTATGCGCCGACTGGACGACCTCCTGACGGCAGGTCATTCCCTGATGGTGTCGGTGTCACGGCGAACTCCCAAGGCGCTGGTCAAGGCGCTCAAGACGCGTTTTGGCGAGGACAGCCGCGTGTGGGTGTTCGATGGCACGGGCGACAATCCCTATTTCGCCTTCCTGGGGGCCGCTGACCTGATCTGCGTCACGGAGGATTCCACCAACATGCTCGTGGAGGCCGCCTCCACGGGAAAGCCGGTCTATTCGCTGCCCCTTGAAGGCAAGCCGGGCAAGTTCGCGCGTCTCTACTCCGCCCTTGAAGGACACGGAGCCCTGCGTCCCTTCCTCGGAACGGTGGAGCAGTGGGATTACCCGCCGCTCGATGCGACGACTCAGGCCGCGCGCGAGGTTGTGCGCAGACTCGGTCTTGAGCAGGCCGGGACCGCAGCCTAACTAGACGCAACACTTCTCCTGTCCGATTCTGCGGAGCCCGCACCATGGCCGAAACCCGTCATTCCAAAGTCGTCATCGTCGGGTCCGGCGCAGCGGGCTACACAGCCGCCATTTATGCGGCGCGCGCCATGCTGAAGCCGATGGTGATTGCCGGTCTGCAGCCGGGCGGACAGATGACGATCACGACGGATGTCGAGAACTATCCGGGTTTCGCCGAGGTCATCCAGGGCCCCTGGCTGATGGAGCAGATGCGCGAACAGGCCGAGCATGTCGGCGCCGAGATGGTCAATGACATCATCACGGACGTCGACGTGTCGCAGCGGCCCTTCACCCTGACCGGCGACAGCGGCACGACCTATACCGCCGACGCGCTGATCATCGCCACCGGTGCCAGCGCCAAGTGGCTGGGCCTGCCTTCGGAAGAGAAATACCGCGGCTTCGGCGTGTCGGCGTGCGCTACGTGCGACGGCTTCTTCTACCGCGAGAAAGAGGTCTTCGTGATCGGCGGCGGCAATACCGCAGTCGAGGAAGCGTTGTTCCTGACCAATTTCGCTTCGAAGGTGACCCTGGTGCATCGCCGCGACAGCCTGCGCGCCGAAAAGGTGATGCAGGAACGCCTGTTCAACCACCCGAAGGTCGAGGTGATCTGGGACACCGTACTCGAGGAAGTCACCGGCACCGAAAACCCGCCGGGCGTCACGGGTGTGACGCTGAAGAACCTCAAGACCCATGAGACGAGCGAGCGGGCCACGGACGGCGTGTTCATCGCCATCGGCCACCAGCCGGCGACCGAGCTCTTCGTCGACAAGCTGGACATGAAGCCGGGCAATTACCTGATGGTGAAACCGGGATCGACCGAAACCTCGGTCGAGGGCGTCTTCGCCGCGGGTGATGTGACCGATGACAAATACCGCCAGGCGGTCACTGCAGCGGGCATGGGCTGCATGGCCGCGCTCGATGCCGAACGCTGGCTGGCCGGTCACTGACACGGCGGGACTCGCCCGGCGATGGTCCCCGTCGACCGCCGGATAAATTTGTTTTAAGCGACCTGTAAGCACACGCGAAGGCACGCGGCCGCATGAAGCGGGCGTGCTTTTTACAATTACGGGCCAGGGACATACGTCATGACACTCACCTCCTCGCTGAAAGCCGCTGTGGCCGCGTTGGCGCTGTGCGCTGCGGCTCCCGCAGCGATGGCCCAGAACGGGCTTGCGCCGGAATTCTCCAGCTTCAGCCGCTCCAACGCGACTGGTGGCCCGTCGGTGGACTACCAGATCTGGACCGATCTCTTGCGCGACATCGTCTATGATGTCGGCCTGTCGGACCGTGAACCGCCTGCCGGTCGTCCGATCCTCACCGGTACACGCATCAATACCGGCAATGACAGCCGCTATCGCTATGAGGGCAACCGCGTCGTCTATCACCTGATGAGCGACGAGTATGAGAACGCGATCAGCGAGTATCGCCGCGATCTTGAAACCCTCCCCGAGCGTGTCGATTTCGCCCGCCTGTCCTCGGACGAGCAGCTGGCCTACTGGATGAACCTTCACAATGTTGCGGTGATCGAGCAGCTGATGCTCGAATACCCCGTCACCCGCGTGAACCGCGTCCGGATCAATGGCGAGCCGCTCTACGAAGCCAAGATACTGACCGTGGCCGGCGTTCCGCTGAGCCTCAACGACATCCGGATGCGCATCGTCTACGAACAGTGGAACGATCCGCTGGTGATCTACGGCTTCTTCAACGGTGCCGTCGGCAGCCCGAACATCCTGCGCAACGCCTATACCGGCGACAATGTCTGGACGGCGCTCGGCAACAACGCTGCCGAATTCATCAATTCTCTGCGCGGCATTGAAATCGACCGCAACGAACTCGAAGTGTCGGTCATCTATGCCGATGCACGCCCCTATTTCTTCCCGGACTGGGGCCGCGACCTGCGCGCCCACCTGTCGGCCTATGCGATCGATTCCGCGCACGACCAGCTTCGCGGCAATCTGCCGATCGATGCCGATGTCGAGGCCTGGGAGATCGCCGACCTGATCAACGGCTCCAGCCGCTGCACCGGCGGGGTAGGAGACAACACTGTCCAGAGCTGGAGCGCCGAAGGATTGGTGTCGAGCGGCGTGTGCGGCCGGATCCCGCAAACCGCGCAGGCGCTGATCCGCGACGTCGAGATCCGCCGCCTCGAACTGATCCGCAATGGCACCTATGGCCGGGTCTATGTTCGCGACATCCCCACCGATGACCCCGATACCGAGGAAGACGAGTCGCTGAACTAGGCGACTTTCCCCTGAACGGCTTTACCTCCGGGTGCGGGTCCCTACGATCAAGGGATCGCCCCCGGAGGACATCTCATGGACAGACGCACGATCGGCCCGTTCCAGGTCAATCCCATTGGCCTCGGCTGCATGGGACTATCCGCCTTTTACGGACCGCCCGCCGACCACGCCCAAGCGATCAGGCTGATCCACGAGGCGGTTGATCTCGGCGTCGACCATTTCGATACGGCTGAACTCTACGGGCGCAACGAGGCCCTGCTCGGCGAGGCACTTCAGGGCCGCCGGGACAAGGTGCGCATCGCAACGAAATTCGGTCCCAAATACACCTTCGATGACAAGGGCAATCGCACGGGCGCTTCCGTCGATGGCTCACCCGCCAACATGCGCCGGGCGGTCGAGAACTCGCTGCGCTTCCTGCGCACGGACGTCATCGACCTCTACTATCTGCACCGCCTTGATCCCGGCACCCCTGTCGAGGAGACGGTCGGCGCGATGGGCGAACTGGTCGCCGAGGGCAAGGTACGGGCCATCGGCCTGTCGGAAGTCAGTGGCGCGACCTTCGCCAAGGCCAATGCTGTTCACCCCGTGGCGGCGGTGCAAAGCGAATATTCGATCTTCTCGCGCGACGTGGAAACCGTCCTGCTCGACCATTTGCGGACCGCCGGGGCCACGCTGGTCGCTTACTCCCCGCTCGGGCGCGGCATGCTGACCGGGGCCTTCACCCGCGATCAAAAGCCGGGCGGTCAGGGCGAGTTTCGCTCAGGCGAGATGCAGCCGCGTTGGGCCGAGGGTGCCTATGAAGCCAACCTGGCACTGGTCGACGAAATCAAGGCCGTGGCAAAAGAGGCTGGCGGCACGCCGGGTCAGGTCGCGCTGGCCTGGGTGCTGTCGCGCGGCGGCGATATTGTCACCATTCCCGGCACGACCAAGCTGGCCAATCTGAAATCCAATCTCGGCGCGTCGAAGCTGGTCTTGGCCGAGGAACACATCAGGCGGCTCGAACCACTGGCCGATCAGGTCAGGGGCGACCGCTACAATGCGACCGGAATGGCGGCGATCAACCGGTAAGCGAAAACGGCGGGCCATTGGCCCGCCGTTTCCGTGTTCGCTACAAGCGGCGATGACTAGAGCGTCGGCTCTTCGGTCACTTCCACAACCACTTCGGTGTGGGTTTCGTCAGCGTGCTCTGCGTGGTCGCCTTGCTCGACGTGCTCGGCGTCTTCAGCAACAACCGCGACGGCTTCGACGCCAACGGTTTCTTCGGTCACGACCGCGTCGACTTCGACCGGCTCGGCGGCTTCGACAACCGCTTCGACTTCGACCTGATCGGTGACGGGGGTTTCGGCTTCCTGGAAGGCGTAGGCCGAGACAGAGACCATCGCCAGGGTGGTGAGGGTCGCCAGAATGATACGGGTGCGCATTGCGCTTTCGTCCTGAAAATAGAGGGGGTGCCAGCCCTGGGCGGGCACCGCGATGGCTGATCGCGGCGCGGCATATGCTCCCGCTTTCGTGATTCCGCAAGAGGCGTGATCGGTTGAAATGAAATTTGATCGAAAGGCGGGTTCCGGTGGCCCCGCGCTTGACCTGAGGGGCGGGTTTCTGAACAAGCTGGGTTCGGGAGGAAACACGTCATGGATTGGGACAAGCTGAAAACCTTTCACGCGGCGGCGGAGGCCGGTTCGCTGACCGGTGCCGCCGACTCGCTGCTGTTGTCGCAATCCGCTGTCAGCCGGCAGCTCGCCGCACTGGAAGACGTGCTCGGGGTGAAGCTGTTCCACCGCCACGCGCGCGGCCTGATCCCCACCGAGCCCGGCCGGCTGCTGCACGAGATCACCAAGGAGATCGCCGCCAAGGTCGCCTTGGCCCGCTCGGTCGTCGATGACAGCCATGACAACCCGTCCGGTGATTTGCGCGTGACGGCACCGACCGCCCTGGGGGCGATCTGGCTGGCACCGCGCATTGCCAAGTTCCGTGAGGCTTATCCCGACATCCGCGTCCACCTGCTGCTGGATGACCACGAGTTCGACATTGCCGGCCTTGAAGCGGACTGCGCCATTCGTCCGTGGGAATCGACCCAGAACGATGTCATCCAGCGCAAATTGCTGACCGCGCGCCAACACCTGTTCGCAAGCCAGGAATATCTCGACCGCGAGGGTGTTCCCGGCAGCGCGGATGCGCTCGATGACCACCAGATCATCCGTTATGGACCGCCGCAGATGGCGCCGATCCGAAATCTGGAATGGGCCGCCGGGATCGGACGCAAGCCCGGTGATCCGCCACGCCCTGCCGTCATGGAAGCCAACACGATCTACGCCATCGTGAAGGCGGTGGAATCCGGGATCGGCATTGCCGGCCTGCCCGATTATGTCACGCGTGGGCATGACACGCTGGTGCGCGTTCTGCCCGATCTCGAGGGGCCAAGCTTCGACGTCTATTTCGTCTATCCGGGCGAATTGAGAGGGTCGTCACGCCTGTCGGTATTCCGCGATTTCCTGCTGAAGGAAGCCAAGGAGTGGGAAAGCTGAACGCGTCATGACGCAGTGCAGCAAAAACGCATGGCCGATTTGACCGATCGTCTCTGGAACAAACACCCGTCCTCGCGCATATACCCACCACGAACACGGTGCGTCGCACCACGTTCCCCTTCGAGATTGCATACACACTCCTCCCCGAGAGTATGCAGACACTGCGCCGGGTCCGTTCCCTCCCCTCGGACCCGGCGCAATCTTTTTCAGCTCCCGTTTTCTTCTTCAGACCAAGAAAAACCCCGGACGCGCTGGCATCCGGGGCAGTTCGGTCTGGCCGTGTCAGGCCGTGTGAAAGTCTTGGCTCAGCCCAGCGTCGAGCGGAGCATCCAGGCCATCTTCTCGTGCGCGCTGAGGCGCGGAGAGAGAATGTCGGCCGTCGCCTCGTCTCCATTGTCGCCAGCCTTGGACAGCGCGTCGCGAATCGTCGCCACGACGGTCTCGTGGCCGCTCAGGAGATCGTTCAGCATGCCATCGGCCTTGGCTTCCTTCGCTTCGGACTTCACCGTCGCGAACTTGTCCATCTCGGCATAGGATTTCGGCGCCATCACGCCCAGCGCGCGGACGCGCTCGGCCAGGTCGTCGGTCGCCGTCCACAATTCGTTGTACTGGGTCTCGAACAACATGTGCAGGTCGTGGAAACGCGGGCCCGTCACATTCCAGTGGTAGGCGTGCGTCTTGAAATAGAGCGCGTAGGTGTCGGCCAGGACCGCCGATACGGCGTCGGCCATCGTTTCGCGCTGTTCCTGGGTCAGGCCCATCTTGATGCTCATCGCAGTCTCCTCGCTTCGGGCGGGAATACCGCCCTGATCTCGTGTTCAACTGTCATATGGTGATGCCCAACCAATAGATCAAATAACTTCTTGCTCTGCGGTCTATTGATGTTTCCAATATCTATGACAGCGTTTCGCAGAAGCGGCGGATGCGTTGCCCGGCTTCAATCAGCGACGCGTCATCGGTTGCGTAAGACACCCGGAAACCGGGTTCAGCACCGAACGCGGTCCCCGGCACCACGGCAACTGCCTCTTCCTGCAACAGCAACGCACAGAAGTCCGTGTCGGTTTCGATCCGGTCCCCCTGCGGGGTCGACTTTCCGATCGCGCCCGAACAATCGGCGAAGATATAGAAAGCGCCTTCGGGCACCGGCGCGGTCAAACCCGGTGCCGCGTCTATGTCCGCCAGCATCCGGTCGCGGCGCGCCTTGAAGGCAGCGTTGCGTTGCGGCAGGAAATCGAGCGGACCATTCAGGGCCGCAACCGCCGCCCACTGGCTGATCGAGCATGCATTGGACGTGGTCTGCGACATCACCTTGCGCATGGCGTCGATCAGCGGCTTGGGACCGCCGGCATATCCGATACGCCATCCGGTCATGGCAAAGGCCTTCGAGACACCGTTTGTGGTCAGCGTCCGCTCGTAAAGGCGCGGCTCGACCTGGGCCATCGTGGAGAATTCGAAACCGTCATAGGCGATATGCTCATACATATCGTCGGTCATGACGAGGACATGGGGGTGGTCCAGAAGGACGTCGGCCAGGGCCTGGATCTCGGCGCGGGTATAGCCCGCACCGGTCGGATTCGAGGGCGAATTGAAGATGAGCCAGCGGGTCTTCGGGGTGATTGCCGCAGCCAGTGTCTCGGGCCGCAGCTTGAACCCGTCCTCCAGCGTTGCGCGCGCGATGACTGGTTCGCCGCCGCACAGGCGCACCATGTCCGGATAGGACACCCAATACGGTGCCGGAATGATCACCTCGTCACCGGGGTTCAGTGTCGCTGTCAGCGCATTGAAGATCACCGGCTTGCCGCCCGGTGCGACCGAAATTTGCTCGAGCGAATAGGCCAGGCCATTCTCGCGCTTGAACTTCTCGGCAATCGCCGCCTTTAGCTCGGGGATACCGTCGACCGCGGTGTATTTCGTCTTGCCGGCGCGGATCGCGTCAATGGCGGCGTCCTTGATGTGATCGGGCGTATCAAAGTCGGGCTCGCCCGCCCCCAGCGAGATCACATCGATGCCCTGCGCCTTCAACTCGCGCGCCTTCTGGGTCACAGCGAGCGTGGCGGATGGCTGGACGCGCTTGAGCGCATCGGATTGCTGGATGGTCATGGGCTGGGGCGCTCCGGCTGATTTTCGCCGAGAACCTAACGAGCGTCACTCCGCGCGCCAATAGGGCGAACCGTCTTGCGCGCCCCAATCCGGTCACACATTGGCAACCATGGTCATAAACCCGCCCTTCACACGCCATGTGTACTGTCCAACGTGAGGAACAACACCCGCACTTGAGGTGTTGTGGGGAGACGATGGCTCAGACGAACACACATAAGCGCGCAGGCGGAATGGGATCGGTGACAGGCATTGTCATGGCGATGATCGTTCTGGCTGTAACGGCTTTTGTGTTCATCAAGGGCCAGCCTGCCAGCGGAAGCCTGGTCTGGGCCGATGTGCCCGTCGAGGAAACCGTCATCGCATCGGCGATGGACTAGGCCCTTTCCCGTCCCCTCGCCGCATCTCCTGCTTTCCGAACCAACTCTGACTTTCTTGCGCCGATCAGCCATGGGTTGATCCCGGTGGCGCCGCCTCGGCGTGTCCTGTAGGAAGGCGGCGGCGGGGAGTTGATCGGGTGAGGCGGCGTGGCCGGACTGACGCGTATATTCCTGCTTTACCGTATCCGGATCCTGTCCGTCGCCATTGGCCTTTTGATCAATGGCGTCGTGATTCTTGCACTGTTCCAGTCGCAACCACCCGCACCTGACGTGCCACGAATCGTTTCGGTCGTGCTGGTCAACCCCGACCCGGTACCGGAGGCTGAACCCGAGCCGGTTCCGGAGCCTGAACCGGTCCCCGAAATCGAACTGACGCCCGAACGAGTGCCTGAACCGGTGCGGCCCGTCGAAACCGAACGCCCGGTCCAGGCTGCATCGGCGGCTGACGCGCCCGTTTCGGCACGTGCCGTCGACCAGCCGCCCGACACGCCGGCGAGCGGCGAGCGCGACATCTATGCCGTATCCCCCGGCACCCGCTCCGTCTTGTCAGGCCTGCAATGCCCCGGTGACCCGGAAGGGTTCGCCCGCACTGGCGTGTGCGGAGAAATGGCACGGCGCACAGCCCGCATCGAGGTGCCCGCGGAAGACATGATGGCCGGTTTCGACCTGTCGCGAGCGCAAATCCGTGCTCTGTTCGGAGACAATGGCGCGATCCTGGCCGGCGAACCGACACTCGATAACCCGGCAGCGCGGCGAAACCTGTCGAGCGCGGACCAGATGCGCGACGCCCTGCCCGCCTCGCGCCCCGACCCAGCCTTCGGGGATTGACGGACAGCGGTCCGCGCGGTCTGTCTGTATTCCATGAACTTCCTGTCCGACACCACCGCACCCGCCCATCCTGCTTTGCTCGACGCGATGGCGCATGCCAATGGCGGCTATGCCGCCAGCTATGGCAACGACCCCATCTGTCAGCGCGTCGAGGATCACCTGAAGCAGGTGTTCGAGACGGAGTTGAAAGTCCTCTTCACCGTTTCGGGAACGGCGTCGAATGCGCTCGCCCTGTCCATCCTGTGCCCCTCGCACGGAGCAGTGCTGTGTCATGACGAGGCGCACATCCACCGCGACGAACGCGGCGCCCCGGAATTCTTCACCGGCGGGGCCAAGCTCATCCCCCTGCCCGGCGCACATGCCAAGATCGACCTCGAGGCCCTGAAAGCGACGCTGAACAGCTGGCCGCAAGATTTCGTCCACACCACGCCGCCGCGCGCGCTCTCGGTATCGAACCTCAACGAATCCGGCTGTGCCTATTCCGCCGACGAGCTGGCTGCCCTGACCGCTCCGGCGCGGGCGCGTGGTCTGGGCATTCATTTCGACGGTGCGCGCTTCGCCAATCTGCTCGCCGGGTCCGGCATGACCCCGGCTCAGGCCAGCTGGAAGGCGGGCGCCGACATATTGTCGCTCGGGGCGACCAAGAATGGCGCGCTGGCGGCAGAAGCGGTCATCCTGTTTCCGTCCGTCATGAATCGGTATGGCGAGTTGCAGGCGCGCCAGAAGCGCGCCGGGCACATGGTCGCGAAGATGCGCTATGTCGCAGCCCAGTTTGACGCCTGGCTGGCCGACAATCTCTGGCTGGACCTGGCCGAACACGCCAACGAAATGGCCAAGCGGCTGTCGGAAGGGCTGTCCGCGATCGATGGCGTCCGGTTGGCGCACCCGGTCGACGGCAACGAGATATTCGTCACCCTGCCTGAACCGGTGGCAGAACGGATGCGGGCGGGCGGTGCCGGGTTCTACCAATGGCCGGACGGCAGCGCGCGATTTGTCACGAGCTGGTCTACGCGCGAAGACGACGTGCTGGCCTTGCTGGAGGCTGCTTCCGGCTAGGCTGCGTCGCTGCTGCGCGAACTGGCGTCGGCATCGCCAGCATTCTGTTCGTCCCGGGCCCGTTTCCACGGGCCGTGGAAACGCGGGTCCTGGCGCCGGCGGCGATCAGGTCCGAAATAGCCTTCGACACGGATGAAGCGGCGAGGGCGTTCAATCATTGCGATCAGGCGCTGGTAGAGATCGATCGGCCTGACGGGCTTGGCCAGGAACTCGTTCACGCCGGCATTGATTGCCTCGATCACACGGGAACGATCCGTATATCCGGTGACCATCAGGACAGGCAGATACTTGTTCGGGCTGGAATCGTGCGTTCGGACGAATTTCGTCAGTTCAAGCCCGTCCATTTCGCCGAGCATGTAGTCGACGACCAGCAGGTCGGGATTGAAGGCTGCGAGGGATTCAATCGCGGTTTCTGCGTCACGGCATTCTTCGATCAGGCGCACGCCGAAACCCTGCAGCATGACCCGCAGGATTTTCGACATATGCGGATTGTCCTCAACAACGAGGACTCGCACGCGATCAAAACTACCCGACATAAATTGCGCGCCTTGCGCCTCTGCCCGTGACTTGCCGTTTTGACGAAAGTGCGACAGGCCGTGTTAACCAAGGGTGTAAATCACACGTCAATTGCCACGGAACTTGCCAGATTGGCAGGCGTTTTTCCTGATAAGCGGTTCAGGTTCATACATGAGATTTCCCATACTGATGGCCTTCATCGGCCTTTCACTCGCAGCGTGTTCCAGCGGGCCGCGCGACCGGCTGGCCGGCGACACGCCTCCGCCCGTCGCTCAGGAGGTCGATCTCGACCGTTATCTGGGACTGTGGTTCGAGATCGCGCGCGCCGATCACGGGTTCGAACAGGATTGCCACGGCGTGACGGCCTTCTACGAGTATCGCGAGGATGGCGATCTGCGTGTCATCAACCGGTGCTGGAAGAATTCACTCGATGGTGAAATGGACGTTGCGGAGGGTCATGCCCGTCTCGCCAATCCGGTCACGAATGCCAAGCTGGAGGTCAGCTTCTTCGGCCCGTTCTATGGCGATTACTGGATCCTGGACGTCGCCGAGGACTACAGTTGGGCCGTCGTGTCGGAACCCGCAGGCCGCTATATCTGGATCCTGTCGCGAGAGCCGCAGCCGGGCGATGCCTTCATCGCCGAGCGCCTGCAATTCCTGAACGGCCTCGGCTACGACACCGAAGGGCTGATCTACCCCGACCAGTGGGCGAACGTGGACGCGATGCCGCGCGAGGGTCTGCCCGAATGACCCGCCGGAAACGCAGAGAACAAACTGGAAACGTGGCGCCGGCATCCCTATAACAAGCGGATGGCAAAACTCACCCAGGATGATAGCGCGTTCAGTGATCTCGGTCAGGCCGACTTCGTGCTCGACCGCGTCGCCAACACACCTGCCCTGTGGACCCCGCACCGCCCTGCACGCCCTGAAAAATCCGAAGGCGGGGTGCGGTTCAAATGCGTGTCGGAATACGAACCGATGGGCGACCAGGTCACCGCGATCCCGGAACTGGTGGACAATTTGAACCAGGGCGAGCGCGACCAGGTGCTCCTGGGGGCGACGGGCACGGGCAAGACCTTCACGATGGCGAAGGTGATCGAGGCGGTGCAGCGCCCCGCCCTTGTGCTCGCCCCGAACAAGACGCTGGCGGCGCAGCTCTACGGCGAGTTCAAATCATTTTTTCCTGAGAATTCGGTCGAGTATTTCGTTTCCTATTACGACTATTACCAGCCCGAAGCCTATGTGCCGCGCACCGACACCTTCATCGAGAAGGAGTCCAACATCAACGAGGCGATCGACCGGATGCGCCACGCCGCGACCCGGTCGATCCTGGAGCGCGATGACGTCATCATCGTCGCCTCGGTCTCGTGCATCTACGGCATCGGCTCGGTGGAGACCTATACCGCGATGACGTTCGAGCTGAAGGCCGGTGAGACCGCCGACCCGCGCGCCGTCGCCAAGCAGCTCGTGGCGCTGCAATACACCCGCAACGAGGCGGCCTTCACCCGCGGCACCTTCCGCCTGCGTGGCGATGTCCTCGAAATCTTCCCCGCCCACTATGACGACCGCGGCTGGCGCGTGGATTTCTTCGGCGACGAAGTGGAACGCATCACCGAATTCGACCCGCTCACGGGCAAGGCCCAGGCCGAGCTCAAGAGCGTGAAGGTCTACGCCAATTCGCACTATGTCACGCCGCGCCCGACCCTCCACCAGGCGGTGGCGAGCATCAAGACGGAGCTGAAGGCGCGCCTGAAATGGATGGAGGAGAATGGCAAGCTCCTCGAGGCCCAGCGCCTCGCCCAGCGTACCGAGTTCGATATCGAGATGCTGGAAGCCACCGGCAGCTGCGCGGGGATCGAGAACTACTCGCGCTACCTCACCGGCCGCAAGCCGGGCGAGCCACCCCCGACCCTGTTTGAATACCTGCCGGAAGACGCGCTCATCTTCGTCGACGAGAGCCATGTCGCCATCCCCCAGATCGGGGCGATGTACAAGGGCGACTTCAGCCGCAAGAAGACGCTGACCGACCACGGCTTCCGCCTGCCTTCCTGCCTCGACAACCGCCCCCTCAAATTCGAGGAATGGGACCTCATGCGCCCGCAGACCATCGCGGTCTCGGCGACGCCGGGGAACTGGGAGCTCGAACGTACCGGCGGCGTCTTCACCGAACAGGTGATCCGCCCGACCGGCCTCGTCGACCCGCCGGTCGAGGTCCGCCCGGTGGCAAAGGATGGCGCCAGCCAGGTCGACGACGTCATCGCTGAGGCGCGCGCCACGGCGGACAAGGGGCTTCGCACCCTCGTCACCACGCTGACCAAGCGCATGGCCGAGGATTTGACCGAATACATGCATGAGCAGGGGCTGAAGGTCCGCTACATGCACTCCGACGTCGATACGGTGGAGCGGATCGAACTGATCCGCGACCTGCGGCTCGGCGTCTATGACGTGCTGGTGGGGATCAACCTCCTGCGCGAAGGCCTCGACATCCCCGAGTGCGGCCTCGTCGCCATTCTCGACGCCGACAAGGAAGGCTTCCTCAGGTCAGAGACCAGCCTGATCCAGACGATCGGTCGCGCGGCGCGCAACAGCGAGTCCAAGGTTGTCCTCTATGCCGACCGCATCACCGGCTCGATGCAGCGGGCGATGGACGAGACCGAGCGCCGCCGCGACAAGCAGGTCGCCCACAATCTCGAACACGGCATCACCCCGACCACCATCGTGCGCGGCATTTCCGACGTGCTCGAAGGCGTGATGGAGAAGACCGCCAAGGGCCGCAGCCAACGCGCGAAGGATCGAAAACGCTTGTCGGCCCGCGAGGACTCTGCCACCTTTGATGGCAGCAACATCAAGGCCGTCGTCGCGAATCTCGAAAAGCAGATGCGCGAAGCGGCGGCGAATCTTGAATTTGAAGAAGCCGCCAAGCTGCGGGATGAGATCAAGCGGCTGGAGGGGGAGTAGGGGCTTCATCCCGCCGAAGTCCGCAGAACGAATGGGGTGAGGTTTGCGCTGCGAAACGCCGCCAAGAGCGAAGGAGTGAGGTGGCTTGGTTACGAGACGAGACTAAAAGATTAGAGGTAGTGAAATAACTCGAATTAACAGATCTATAAAATGCAGCGCAATTTATTTTATCCACTGCCGTTCACTTTCTCTAAAAATCCGACCTCCTAATTGTTGCAACGTGCGTCACAATACTCCCTTCGGCAACCCTATCCGATGCGGTTGCATTTGATCCACTTGAAAATTGCCATATCGTCAATTCAGGACACTTCCCAAAAAACGCTGTCAGTATTGACATTTGACTAAATATTTTTGAACCCATTGGAATAATCATAACACGGTGCGTCTGCCGAAGCGTGATTACACTCGACTGCAACTCTTGTCTCAAGAGCGTCGGATCCGCTATCTTGAAAGTAAATTCTGTTAAGTCATAAATCTCTGACAAATTTTCATTGGCGCTTCGGACGTCATGCCCGAACCGTTCATCGAATCCGATAGCGACATACGTCCAGAGCAGGGATGGCTCGATCGCTTGAATCGCCCCTACGGCAAGTCCTCTTTCATTACCTAGCCCGACTATCGCTGCAAGTGGACTTTCGGGATTTGCATACCCCCCGCCCAGAAGCGGCGAAACAGGACCCTGCCGTTGAATCGGATATGGTTCCCGAAGCTCGTAATACGAGGTTGGCGCATAGATCGAAAATAATTTAACGGGCCGCTTGTCGGCGACCATTCCAATACGACTCAAAACACACGCCATCATTTCTTTTGACATAGATGAAATGTCTACAGCAATTCTAATTTCTTCATTTGTTTTAACCGCCATTTTTTCAAAAACCATTTTCCATTGATTGTCTTGTAAGGTGTACTTATTAAATCCAAAACTATCAAAACAGCGCTCATTTTCATTCCGTGAAATGCTTAAATTGTGATCAAACGTAAGTGCAATTTTTGTCGAAGCGACAAACTCTATATTTTCGGCTACGTACCGCGATCGAGTCTCGTAACCTAAGGCGCAGACAACCACATCAAATTCTTTGAGACCCTCCACTCCGAGTACGGAACGCTCTTCGCATAGGGTGAGGCTACTTCTCGAAAAAGGTAAGCTGCTCATCATCATACTCCCTCGCTCTTTTCAATAACGCTGAAAGGTTTAGAGGCTCTCCGAGCGTGAGGGGTAACCGGAAGCGCGCCGACAACGAATAGGAAAGCCTAAACCGCATGCCCCTAATTCCCTTCAGAATCCCGTCGGGGCTCGCGTCGCGATGCGGCACGTAGATTATGGCCCCCACATTCAGGGCCTGACCAATTGCCGCCTCTTCTTTGTCAGTAACATCTCGGTCGACATTGAAGCTGCAGTATAAGTCCGGCTTAAACGGCCCAGAGATCAGACGCGCTTGAAGCGATCGGCCTATATCGTCGATGAACCCGAGTAGCCCCTTTTTCTCATTCCCCTCGATTTCAACGGGTATAACGTTTAGAAGAGAGGCTTGAAGAAATTCCGCCCTCTTAACGGCGTCGGCCTGAAGGTTCCGAGGGACCAAACCGGGTCGACCAATTTCTGTTACGTACCGCACTGCTCGCGCCATGGGGACGAGCATTGTCAACAAGGCACGTGGGTTACCATCCGCAACCTCAAGAATGGTGGGGTATCCCGTGTACAAATCGTGAGATTTTCGCGATCTATGGCGTTTTGCGGTCTCATTATGGAAGCTCGAAAGATAATAATCCCGCGTTTTGACAATCGGAGATATTTTCCTAATGTGCTGCGCTCGCTCATTCTCGTTCTTCAGGTTCCTTTTTGTAAGTCCCGTTATTTTTATGTGTTCAGCAAACGACTCATCTTTATGAGCGAGGGACAGAAATTCCCGTGGAAGCTTTTCTCCTTTGTTGTAATTGACTCGGAATGCGCTGCTGCCAAAGACATTAAGCAATCTCACGTCGGCATTCGCAGACGATGAAAAAACCTTCTCCGCAATCTGCTGAGAGAATATCCGAGAGTCTTCCTTATTAGGGTAAGTAAGAGAAACGACATTGTAGTCGTGTTTTATGTGCGGCGCATCTGGCCGCGATTGTTTGACATACGGTGTATAAGGAGCAAGAGCTAGTTTAAAGATTATTCGCTGGTCTGAACTACGAATGAGCGACATAAGAAGCGATTGAATCCCCTCCGGGGCGATCTCGAGCTCATCGAACAAAAGTGCCCACTGCCGATCCGGTGTCCCTGCCAATTCGTTAAAAGCGGAAATCGTAGCACTTAAAAGACCCGAGAGGTTTTGAGTTTCAAAAACTCTAGAACTTTCAAGGCGTTCTGTATTCGCCAGAATGTGATCAAATATAAATATTAAGCCCAGCAATGAACGAAGCCTTATGGAAAGACCATAAGTTTCGGCTAAAGTGTCCGCCAACACCCCTTCGTTCTCGACACCCATATTTGCGTGCAGGTGTGATGTGCTCGTTATTGTGGATAACTCCGACGCCACCGTTACGTCCTTCATGGCCCGAAGGAGAGCGCGAACCGTATGCGCTACGAATATTTTTTCTCCTAAGCCCGATGCCTTCTCATTTGCCTCTGATACTTGCTGTCCCCATAGTCTATCTCCCGGCACCAGAGCCGCGTTAAAGTGTATTTTATTTATGTATTCTACAGCCTCAGGTGCATCCCAGTTTTCCAATGCGTTAATAGTCAGCATTTTCAGTAATGTTGTTTTGCCGCTACCCCTTGGGCCTACCATAACGGTGTGATCACGAGAAAGCAGAGGTACAAAGTGGGTTTCTGGAGGTACGAACCAGCTTGCTACTTCCGAGGCAGGTAGCGATCGTGCATTAAATTCAGATCCGCCAATCATGTGACTGCCCCAATCTCAGCTAATAGGCCTACCTCGTTTCGCGCTAACGCAATTTCCGCGTCCGACTCTAAGTCTTCGATCACTCTTTCTAGATCTTGCGGTAGGAGATAATCCAATAGTGGCACCCTAGTGAGTATCTCGGCGCGTTTAATCACGTTTCCATTGTGACTTACCGCTAATTTTTTTAGGTCACTAATGATCTGCGATTTCGCGGATCGTGCACCAAAACCACTCTCATGTGGGAGCCCAGCAGGGTTTATCGCAGGCTTCCAGCCGATGTTCGGCAGCCAATTCCAACTACGAACTTTGCCTACGAGGTCCAAATTCATTGCCGAAGCAGCGCCAGGATCGACACTCACTAAGTGCATTTGATTAGGCGCGTGATTTAGTGCATCGCGACGTACATTGGCGCTAAATGAGGCCGCGCTTAGGATGATGGGTGAGCCACTCCCCCCCTGAGCGTACATCACGCGAGGGCGGTGCTTATGACCATGAACCACGAGCCATGGCTTACCGGTACTCTCGATTATCTCCAGAAGCGCTTGGCCGCCGATTGCCTCCGAATAGTCGACTTCACGAACCTCGTTGTTGCGAACTAGATGGTGGTGGCACAGAAGAACGCCAAAACTGCCTAAGTTAGTCTCCGCAAGTGCCGACCGTATTTTGTCGAGTGTATGGTCGCTAATGCGGCCGTGTTCGAGCTCAGCGGCCTGATTAGGACCACCACCGTGAAATGCGGCCGTATTTACAATTAGTAAACTTGTATCGCTTCGTCTCGAAAGAGTGAATTTTTCGGCCCAATATTCTAAATAAGCCGTTCTATCGTGTAATGGCAAGCGTGGGCGAAGCGCCATAATAAGACCAGCCGGATCTGCGTTGTGCTTATGACGGGAGTCGAGATCGTGATTTCCTGAGCAAGCAATCAACTCGGCATTCAGGTCACGACTAAGTTGCGCAAGGGCACCCCATGCATAGATGAGGGTGTCGGGCTCCGCCTTATCGGTTATGTCCCCCGGACACAGAACTGCATCGACGGAATGCCCCGTTAATGCCTTCCGGATGCCAGCGAAAGGATGATTTATATCTCCATCTGAAATTTTGCTGCTTACATATGACGTTCCGTTGTGCGCACCTAGGGGATCTGCGGAACAATGGATATCGCTAATAATAAGAAAATCTTTCATGGGAGGCGCCCTAACACTAGCATGGGAGACACCTTAATGCTGGTTGCCAATTTGTAATCAGAAGCTCTGACGCTCCCTTTCGTGACCCTGAGAAGCCCCCAACGTTCCGAGTGACAGATATCTTCCCCTTGAGCCAGCCCGGAAACTTATCTGCGACAGATTTGTCGTTATGATATGTAAAAATTATTCTTGCGCCATTGCGGTTTGCTTTGTGAAGCAAATACACTAGATCATCTAAGTCATTCTTTTTGAAGCACTCCGATCCGTATTCAATAAAAATTCTCTCAGAACCAGAAAAGTATGGCGGGTCGACAAATAAAATGCAATCTTTTTTTGCATTTTGTTCAATCAATTTACGAAAATCAGAGCAATATAGTTTTGCGCGTTTTAGATTTTCAGCAGATTTTTGATAGTGCTCTTCACTCGGATATTCCGATCTACTGTTTTTACTAAATGGAACGTTGAATTCTCCTCTTTGATTTGTTCTCCAGATTCCATTGAAGCAGTTGCGATTCAAATACGCAAACTGGATGGCCGCTTCGAGGGAGTTTCCAGACCCTTCATTAAATTTTTTCCTGATTCGATTATATGTTTCTACGTCTCTGCTTAAACCGGACATTCCAGCATGTAGCTCTTTGGCGCCCTCTCTTAATCTCTTGTAAAAATTTATTAATTTACCATTTAGGTCGCCTAGGGTGGCTGAGTTTGGTCGTGCTCCGAAAAACAGCGCGGCTGAACCCGCAAACGGCTCGACATAATGCAAATTACTCTCACGAATTGCGTCGGAGAGGCCGGCTACGACATAGCGCTTGCTCCCGGCCCAACGGATCGGGCTAGGTCCGTGTCTTGTCAAATGATTGCTTTCAATCTCGGTCAAGTTGAAGTCCGCGCGCAAGAATTTCGATTCGAGTTGCAACGAGGCGGTATTGTAACCGCGATTTGTACTGTTAACACTAGTCACCTCCGTTGCATCCCCCACACTGCGGATAGCTAAGCTAACCTTCCCCGCCTTCGCGGAGAAAAGCGAGCGCTCCGCGCTGGAGAACTCACTTGTTGCGCTGGTCGGGATAGGCGGCGCGATAACCGCCACCTTTGAGGACGGTCAAGCCGCGTAGCAGGACGCCGCAAAGGCGCTGAACGCCCTGCCGAAGCCGGACGGCTATCGCCCGCCCGATTCCATGCCGCTCGATATTGCGCGGCTGATCCTGACCTACCGGATGGGGCTGGAGGTGGCGCAAAGGCAGCGCCCGGTCTTCATCGCCGACCCGTCACGCATGCCGCCGCCGCCCGAGCCGGGCGAGTACATTGAAGCCCGGCATCATGCCGCCTCCGGCCTGCCGATGCGCGATGGCGGCACCTATCCGGTCGTGCCGCGCTCGGCGCTGTGCCGCCCGTGGGCGCCGGGGGAGGAAGTGGTGGAGGAATGAGGCCCTAGCCGAAGCGCTTCTCGTAAGGCTTCTTCTCCTTCGGGAAGAAGGCGCTGGAAAACGCCGTGCCGACGATCGCGACGATGATGCGCGCGATGATGGTGAAGAAGAGGAAGGTGAGCTGTTCGTCGCCCAGGAAGAGGCGGACGAAATTGTTGTAGCGGTTGGGCAGGCCGGTATGGGTCAGCCAGTCCTCGACCATCTCCGCGCCGTCGAGAATCCAGTTCAGGACGTTCGGCGCGTAAAGCCCCAGCGTGACCAGCATCGCCAGTGCGAGCAGAAAGGCGATGACGAGCGTGACGGATGTGGACGTGATGCGTCCGAGCAGAATTCCCATGAACTTCCCCTTGTCTTCCCGGTTCCGCGCCGCGTCCCCAGGCGCGCATCCAACCAGCCTAACATGGCGCGAGCGTGACCGCCCGCGCCTTCGTGTGTGAAGGGAAAAGCGTCTGGCAGCGGCGAGGGTTCCGTATTTTCATTCCCCTCACCCGTCATTCCGGCGTCACAGATCCCGCTCCTCCAGCAGCGTGACGGTGAAGGCATTGCCCCAGATCCGCGCCGCGATGCGGCAGACCTCCATGAAGACGGTGAAGTCGTCGGCATTGGCCAGGACGATGCAGCCCGCCGACCAGCGCCCGACCGCCGAGGTGGTGCCGGCTGCGGCGGCGCGGTGGATGTTGAGGCCCGTCCCGTCGCGGTGCAGCGCGCCGCCGCGCCAGACCGGCAGGGCCGTGCCCGGCCGCTGGCACAGCGCCTCATAGCGGCCCTTGTGCCGGGCGATGTGGTGGCTGGCGCGATACTGCCCCGCCGCCAGCAACGCTGCGCCGGCGGGGTGGAGCGGGTGGTCGCGGTAGTAGGGCCCCGGATCGGTGGTGACGCTGAAGACGAGGTCCTGCCAGTGTGCGCCGCTGCGCCAGCTGACGCTCAGCCAGTCGTCGAACTGGCCGGGGACCGGGTTGGCGGCGCGCACGGCCACGATGTTGAGGTCATAGCCCCGGGGGCTGGCGAAGCGCACATGGCCCTTGCGGGCCAGCGCGGCGTGGATCGTCTCGCGGTCGGGTGGTGTCATGCGCCAAGGCTAGGGCGCGCGCGTCCGGGCGGGGATTAGTGCCGGACGCAAAAACAAAGCGGGCGGCCCGGCCTCCGCGAAGGAGGTAGGGCCGCCCCAAGATGGAGGGGTAATCTACGCGTGTGACGTCTACTCGGCCGGACGCGGCGGAAGGGACGGGGCGTCGTGGCCGCGGCCTTCGATGATCGAGACGGTGAGCGTCGAACCATCGTCGGACCAGCCATCGGTTTCCCAGCTGTCGCCCACGGCGAGATCGCTGTTCCAGGGGCCGCAATCGGGTTCGATCGGCGTCCCGTCCTCCTGCATCATGCCCTCGGGCGGATTGACGCAAAGCTCGCCGGAATCGCTCAGGCTCCAGGTCGCACCGGTGCGGCCCAGGCTGTCGGAATAGCTACCGTCGGCGTCGAAATAGGCGTCGAAGCCGTGGCCGGCCTCGTCGATGATGACGCGGACGGTGTTGCCGGTGGCATTGTCCATGCCGTCAGCAAAAGCCGGTGCGGCCATCAAGCCCGCAATGGCGGTGGCAATCAGGAATTTCTTCATCTGGATCGTGATCCTCAGGGTCCGTTTGCACCGCCCCCCGGCGCTGGTCAGGAAAGTTAACCACAGCTTAACGCCCCCGGCAAACCGCAAACGCGAACCAAGCGGAGGGCGCTCGCCTGTCAGGAGAGCGGCGAAGCTGCCCCAAAGGTGTCCAAACAAAGGTTGCCGGCGTCAGCCAGCATTCATTGCCGGACCGCTAGTTTCATGAGCGTGCACTCCCAAAGGCGGGCCGGGTTTCCCGTTCATCCCTCGCAGGGACGCCCGGTCCGCCGCACACTTTCAAGCGGAAGAATGCGGGAGTGCACACTTCTCCCTTCGAGTGCGTGACCAAACTCGCCCCGGCTCCGAGATTCAAATCCGGGCCGGGGCGTTTGTTTGCTCGGGCTCAGCCCTTGGGGAAGCGCACGCCCCACTCGGCGAGCGCATCGATGACGGGGCGCAGGTGCTGTCCCTTGTCGGTCAGGGAATACTCCACCTTCGGCGGCACGACGGCGTAAACCTGCCGGTCGACAATGCCGGCTTCTTCCAGCTCGCGCAGCTGCTTGGTGAGGCTGCGCTGCGTCACGCCCCCGACCTGGCGGGCCAGTTCGTTGAAGCGCAGCGTGCCATCAAGGAGGTGGAAGATGATCAATCCCTTCCATTTCCCGGAAATCTGTTCAAGCGCGGCTTCGACCGGACACCCGGCACTGCAGTCATAGCGCTCGAAGCGGGAGGCCGTCGCGGCGTTCGTCGTGTCTACAGTATCCATTATGTGCCTATAGGCCTTTCTTGTGCGTACTTGCGCATTCGAATGTGCGGCTGCATATGCGCTGCCTCGACACCGTTGTCAAAGCCCGCAGCCGCCACAAGGGACGCCAGACGCCATGCCCCAGACCTTCCTCATCACCGGTGCGACAGACGGCATCGGGCTGGAAACCGCCCGTCGGCTCGCACCCGCCGGGCACACGCTGCTGCTTCACGGGCGAAGCCGGGAAAAGCTCGACCGTGTGGCCGGCGAACTGCGTGCCATTCCGGGCGTGGGCCGATCGGAGACCTTCCTGGCGGATTTCGCCGACCTCGCAGACGTCGCCCGCATGGCGCGGGACATTCGCGCCAATCACGACCGGATCGACGTGCTGATCAATAATGCCGGTGTGCTGAAGACGTCCGCGCCCGTCACTGCGGACGGAATGGATGTACGCTTCGTCGTCAACACACTGGCCCCCGCCCTTTTGACCGAAGCCTTGCTCGGCGTGATGACGCCCGACAGCCGCGTCATCACTCTGTCCTCCGCCGCGCAGGCGTCCGTCGATCTGGACGCGCTATCAGGCAGAACCCGTCTGGCTGACATGGACGCCTATGCCCAGAGCAAGCTGGCCGTGACAATGTGGTCCGCACACATGGCCAACAGGCATGGAGCGGCGGGACCGGTCTTCATTGCGGTCAATCCCGGCTCGCTGCTCGCCAGCAAGATGGTCAAGGAAGGTTTCGGTATCGCCGGAAAGGATATCGGCATCGGCGCCGACATTCTGGTCGCCGCAGCGACCGAGCCGCGCTTTGCCGCCGCGAACGGGCGCTATTTCGACAATGACGCCGGCGACTTCGGCCCACCCCATTTTGATGCCCGCGACAGCGGGAAGACCGGTGCGGTCACCGACCGCATCCACACGCTCATCGACTCTTACCTCGCCTGAACCGCGCAGCCCTGCAAGGACACCCCCATGAAAGCCGTTGGATACAGACAGGCGGGATCGCTCGATCGTCCCGACGCCCTGATCGATTTTGAAACCGAAACTCCGACCGCAACCGGACGCGACCTTCTGGTGCGTGTCGATGCGGTTTCGGTCAATCCGGTTGATTTCAAGATCCGGAAGACCCGTCCGCCTGAAGGCGACGGTCCCGCCATTCTCGGCTGGGATGCCGTCGGCGAAGTGATCGAAGCAGGCGACGAGACCTCACTGTACAAAGCGGGTGACCGGGTCTGGTATGCCGGTGTCATCGACCGCGCTGGTACAAATGCCGAATTCCACCTCGTTGACGAACGCATCGTGGGACATGCACCGCAATCCATTCCCGCCGCTTCCGCCGCCGCCCTGCCCCTCACCACGCTGACCGCCTACGAAATGCTGTTCGACCGGTTGCGGGTGAACGATCCCGTACCGGGCGCTGCAAAGGCTGTCGTGATCATCGGCGGGGCGGGCGGAGTCGGTTCGATTGCCGTACAGCTTCTTCGCGCGCTGACTGACCTGACCGTTATCGCCACTGCCTCGCGTCCCGAGACACGCGACTGGGTGAAGGCGCTTGGTGCGCATCACGTGGTCGATCACAGCCAGGACCTGCCCGGCCAGATCGCCGCCCTGGGCATCGGTCAGCCCGGACATGTCTTTTGCACCACCCATTCACAAGATTATGTCGTCCCGTCCGGCGAATTGCTGGCCCCGCAGGGCCGGTTCGGCCTGATCGAAGCGCCGGACACGCTGAATATCGTCCCGTTCAAATCGAAGTCGATCTCTGCTCATTGGGAATTGATGTTCACCCGGCCCCTGTTCCAGACCGCCGACATGAGCCGACAGAAGGAAATCCTCGACACGGTGTCGCGCCTGATTGATGCGGGCACGATCCGGTCGACGGCCACCGAAACAGTGGGAAGGATCAACGCCGAAAACCTGATCCGGGCGCATACCTTCCTGGAGTCGGGAAAGGCCAAGGGAAAGCTGGTGCTGGAAGGCTTCTGAACCTCCCGCAGCGCGGGTCAGCCAATCGGGATCGACAGGCTGGCCCGCAACCCGCCCAGCGGGCTTTCTGACAAGGTGACATCGCCGCCGTGGCTTCGCGCCACGTCGCGGGCAATGGCGAGGCCCAGTCCGACGCCCGACTGGTTCTGGTTGCGCGATTCGTCCAGCCGCGAGAACGGCTTGAACGCCTCCTCATACCGGTCGGGCGGAATGCCCGGTCCGTCATCGTCAACGAGGATTTCGATCCGGCTCCCGGCCTGACGCAAGCTGACCGAGACATGGTCGGCATGGATGGCGGCGTTCGACAGAAGATTGACGATGGCGCGCTTGACCATGCCGGGGCGAATGGCCGCCTCGACGGCATCGGTGGCTTTCAGATCGATCCGCGCGCCGGTGCGCTCAGTATCGGCAGCGGCCTCGGCAAGCAGCGCGGAGACGTCGGTGACGCGGGTTTCCTCCCCCGCTTCGCCGCGCGCGAAGGTAAGGTATTCGTCGAGCATCTGCTCCATCTCGGACACGTCGCGGCGCGCTTCCTCGCGGTCCGGACCCTCGGGCATCAAGGCCAGATGCAGCTTCAACCGGGTAAGCGGCGTGCGCAGGTCATGGCTGACACCGGCCAGCAAGCCGGTGCGCTGGTCCAGGTGGCGCTGGATGCGCCGTCGCATTTCGAGAAAGGCGTGCGCGGCCTGGCGCACTTCCCGGGCACCGGCGGGTTTGAACCAGTTTGCATCCTGGCCGCGGCCGAACTGCTCGGCGGCATCGGCCAGCCGCCGGATCGGTTTGACCTGATTGCGGATGAAAATGACCGAAATGACGGTCAAAATGGCGGTCGCACCGAGAAGCCACAGGATGAAGATATGGCCGGTGGTGGCGAAGGCACGTTCGCGAAAGGCGATGTAGCGCAGCACGCCTGTATCGGTCTGGACGCGGATATCGACATACTGGTTGTAGCGTGTGGTATCGAACCATACAGGCCGGTCGATCTGCGCCGTCAGGGCGCGGCGCAAAGTGCGGTCCAGCGTGCGGAAGAAGGATGACCGCCGCGTCGTCGGCAAAGTGTCACCGGGCCGGAAATCGACGTCCAGCCGCATGTTTTCCCGCGCGTGGCGCGCATAGTCGGCAAACGCCTCCTCGTCCTCGCCGGTCTGCTCGAACAGGGCCGTCATCATCGCGACATCGCCCGCGACACTTTCCGACAGGCGGCTGGTGACGTTTTCCCAGTGCTCCTCGAAGAAGGCCCACGCGATCAGTGCCTGCATCATCATCACGGGGAGCACGAAGATCAGCAGCGACCGCGCGAAGAGCCCCTTGGGCAGATATCGCTTCAGCGGTCCCATGAGATCAGCCCTGCTCCTCGAAGATGGCGTCGGCGATCAGCTTGTAGCCTTCACCGCGAACAGTCTGGATGTGTAGGGGCTGGCGCGGATCGCGTTCGATCTTGCGGCGCAGACGGGTCACCTGAACATCGACCGCGCGTTCTCCGCCGCCGGTCTTTTCCGACAGGGCGAAGCGGCTGACCGATTGCGACGGGCTGGCCGCGAGCGCCGCCAGCAGGGCTGTCTCACCGCTGGTGAGGCGGGCGCGGGTTCCGGCGCGCGACAGGGTTTCCTGCGCCAGGTCGAACTCCCACGCCCCGAACCGCACCCTGGTGTGAGCCGGGCCGGTGGGCCGGGCACGTTTCAGGATCGACCGGATGCGCAGCACCAGTTCTTCCGGCTCGAATGGCTTGGGCAGGTAGTCGTCGGCGCCCAGCGTCAGCCCCTTGATGCGGTCACCGGCCTCGCCGCGCGCGGTCAGCAGGATGATGGGCGTGTCGCCCTTCTCCCGCACCGCGCCCGTCAATTCGAACCCGTCCATGCCGGGCATCATCACGTCGAGGATCAGAAGGTCGAATTCCATCCCTTTCATCAGGGACATCGCCTTGGCCCCGTCCGGGGCGGTCGTCACGCGAAAGCCGCGCTCGGCCAGGAAGCGTTTCAGAAGCGACCGGATTCGGTCGTCATCGTCGACGATAAGAAGGTGCGGCTCGGTGTCCGCTCCGGCGTTCACGCCGCTTTCCTCGGCCAGAGATAGCGCGCGGCCGTATAGAGGCTGAGTGCTGCCGAGAACCACAGCAGCGACAGCCAGGCCTCGATGAAGAACCAGTCGGTTGCCGCCGTGCCGTTCGCCGCCAGGAAACCGGCGACGAAGGGCAGCGCCAGCATCAGGAATTCGATCAGCGTCTTCATCTTGGCGTCGAAACTGACCGGGATGGGGACGATTTCCTGATCGAGGCGCTGCAGGCGCAGCACGGTCATCATGATGTCGCGCGAAATGATCGCTGCGGCGGGCACGACCACCAGCGGGGCCGGCCCGATGATCCACACCCAGACAAACAGCCAGAAGGCCACGAACACCTTGTCGGCGATGGGGTCGAGCAGAGCCCCCGCACGGGACACCGCACCCAGCGCCCGCGCCAGCCATCCGTCCAGCAGGTCGGTAACCGCCGCCGCGACAAACAGCGCCAAGGCTGCAATCGCGAGGGCACCGGCCTCGTGCCGGAATGGCGACAGGTCGAAACCGGCAAACGGGCGGCCCTCGGCGCTGCCATAGCTGAGGATCATCATCACTGCGCCCGCGGGTGCGGCGGCGATACGGAACACGGTCAGGGCGTTGGGCAGCTGTCTAAGCATCGCGGAACCAGTCATAGATACGTTTTGCCATGGCTTTGGAGACGCCTTCCACCCCTTCGAGATCGGAAAGCGCCGCACCGCGCACAGCCTTGGCCGATCCGAAATGCGCCAGCAATGCCTTTTTGCGTGACGGGCCGACGCCGGGGATGCCGTCGAGCGGGTTGTCGCGGATGGCGCGTTCGCGCTTGGCGCGGTGGCCGCCAATGGCAAAGCGGTGGGCCTCGTCGCGCAGGCGCTGGAGGTAATAGAGCACCGGGTCGTTCATCGGCAGTTTGAACGGCGCGCGGCCATCCATGTAAAAGGCCTCGCGGCCCGCATCCCGCTCCGGCCCCTTGGCAATGGCGGCGAGCGGAATATCAGTCAGGCCGAGTTCCTCCATCACGGCGCGCGCGGCCGAGAGCTGGCCCTTGCCGCCGTCGATCAGCACCAGGTCGGGCACCGGAGCCCCCTCGCCCTGTTCCTTCAGCATCCGGGAAAAGCGGCGGCGCAGCATGGCGTTCATCATCGCGAAGTCGTCGTTCGTGACGACATCCTCGGGCTTCATGTTGAAGCGGCGATAGTGATTCTTGGTGAAGCCTTCCGGCCCGGCGACGATCATCGCGCCCAGCGCGTTGGTCCCCTGGATGTGGGAATTGTCATAGACCTCGATGCGCTGGGGCGGTTCGGCCAGCGCGAAAACCTTGGCGACGCCTTTCAGAAGCTGGGCCTGAGACGCGCTTTCCGACATGCGGCGGGTCAACGCCTCCTCGGCGTTGCGGCGGGTCTGCGCGACCAGCTTGCGCTTTTCCCCGCGCGACGGCGTGTGGACGGTGACCTTGCGGCTGGAGCGCAGCGTCAGCGCCTCGGCGATCAGTTCGCCATCGGGCAATGCGTGCGAGGTCAGGATCAGCGCCGGGGCCGGACGATCATCATAGAATTGCGCGATGAAGGCCGACAGGACGTCGGCCGGGTCTGCGTCCTGCTCATGGCGCGGGAAGAAGGACTGGTTGCCCCAGTTCTGGCCGGCGCGGAAGAAGAAGACCTGGACGCAGCTCTTCCCGCCCTCCTGCGCGAGCGCGATGATGTCGGCTTCCTCCACCCCGTCGGGATTGATGCCCTGGTCGGTCGTGACCGAGGCGATCGCCTTGATCCGGTCGCGCAGGCTCGCTGCCCTCTCGAAATCAAGCGCCTCGGACGCGGCCTGCATCTTGGCGCTGAGGTCTTCGCGAAGCGCGTTCGACTTGCCGCGCAGGAAGGCCTCCGCCTCGCCGACCAGGGCGCGGTAGGCGTCCGGCTCGATCAGCCCCACGCAAGGCCCGGCGCAGCGCTTGATCTGATAGAGCATGCAGGGGCGCGACCGGCCCTCGTAGACGCTGTCGGTGCAGGTGCGCAGGAGGAAGGCCTTCTGCAGCGTGTTCAGCGTCCGGTTGACCGCGCCGGCGCTGGCGAAGGGGCCGAAATACTCGCCCTTCGCCTTGCGCGAGCCGCGATGCTTCGTGATCTGCGGCGCGTCGTGACCGGTGCGGATGAGGATGTAGGGGAAGGACTTGTCATCGCGCAGGATGATGTTGAAGCGGGGCTTGAGCCGCTTGATGAGGTTGGCTTCCAGCAGCAGCGCCTCGGTCTCGGTCGCCGTGACGACGAATTCCATCGACCGTGTCAGCGAGATCATCAGCGCGATGCGGTTCGTGTGCCCGCCCGACTTGGCGTAGTTCGCGACCCGATTCTTCAGATTGCGCGCCTTGCCGACATACAGCACCTCGCCATCCGCCCCGAACATGCGGTAAACCCCCGGCTTGCCGGGCAGGTTTTTCACATAGCCCGCAATGATATCGGGACCGGACAGGTTTTCGGCCCCTTCCGGAGACGGAGCGGGGCTGTCAGCCGCATCCATCGGCGGGCGTTCAGGACGGGAGGCTTTCATGGCCAGTAAAATCGCCCTCGTGACGGGTGCAGGCAAGCGTCTCGGTGCAGCCATTGCCCGCGGACTGGGCGCAGACGGCTGGGAAGTCATCGTCCATTACAACACGTCGCTGGCCGAGGCCGAAGCCGTGGCTGCCGATGTCCGCGAGACCGGCGGGGCGGCACGGACCGCCGGGTTCGACCTGTCGGACAGTGACGGCATTCGCGATTTTCTGTCGACACTGGGCCGCGTCGACGCGCTGATCAATTCCGCGTCGGTGTTCGAGCACGACGACCCCGCCAGCGTCTCCCCGGACAGCCTCCTGACCGCGCTCAAGGTCAATCTGATGGCGCCCGTTCTGCTGGCATCGGAAATGGCGAAGGCCCACACCGGACGGGCGTCGGGTTGCATCATCAACCTGCTCGACCAGAAACTGTTCAACCTCAACCCGGACTTCTTCTCCTACACGCTGGCGAAGGCCGGCCTGCACGCCGCGACACAGACCCTGGCCATGGCGCTCGCCCCCGCCGTGCGCGTCAATGCGATTGCGCCGGGCATCACCCTGCCCTCCGGCGGGCAGAGCCGGGGCGCGTTCGAAAAGGCGCATGCCATGAACCCGATGCGCGGCGGCGCGGAGCCCGACGACATCGTGCGCGCGGTGCGCTTCATCCTTGCGACCCCGGCCATGACGGGCGAGACGGTGACGATTGACGGCGGGCAGCATCTCGACCCCCGTCCGCGCGACGTGATGTTCGATCCGCGCGCCACGGAGGACGGCCAGTGAATCTCGCCCAGATCATTGAAGACGCGCTGACCCAGTCAGGCGGCGATGATGTCTTCGTCTACCGGCTCGACGGTGTCGTGGTGGAGGTCGAGATCGGCATCCATGACCACGAACGCGGCCGCCGCCAGCGGGTGCGCATCGACGTCGTGACGGTGGTTTCGGCCAAGGGCTGGGACGGGTCAGACCGGATCGAGACGGTCGTGGACTATGATTATCTGTTCAACGCGATCCGCGAACTGAACGACCATCGCTTCGACCTGCAGGAATCGCTGTGCGGCGCCATCCTCGACGCTGCGCTGGCCCCCGACGCGGTTCTGGCGGCGGCGGTCACGACCCGCAAGATGGATGTTTACAAGGAGGCCGAGTCCGTCGGCCTGACGCGCTTCCGCAAGAAGTAAGCCCCGCTCAGAACGGGTTCAGCGTATAACCGTCCTGTTGCAGCAGGGCGTGGGCCGTCATCGCGGACAGCGCCATTTCGACGCCCGGCAACAGGTCTTCGCCCGACACGTCCTGGAAGGTGGCCGACTGGCCGCAGACGATGAAGCGCACACCGCCCAGATCGATCAGCTGACGGACCAGCTCGGCATTGGCGTTTTCAGCGCCGTCATGCCGCTCGCCATACCAGTCTGCATTCGTCACATCGCCCACGGCGCTGCCGTGAATGACGATCGCGACTTCGACATCCATCGGTTCGAGGCCGGCCCGCGCATGCATGTTGATGAAGCGCGCCGCACTGTCGAAACGCCGGTTGATCTCGCCGGGATCGGCTGCGTCGGTGACATCGAACGCCACCCGCATGACCGTTCCTTCGGGCAGGACTTCGGCGTCCGGCACGTCGGCGACCCGCCCGTATTCGGAGAAGACCGGGCCATAGGTGAAGTCGTCCGGCCCGGCGATGGCCGCCGGGGTCAGCGATAGGGCAGCAAACAGCGTCAGAAGACGGATCATTCGGTGACCTCCTCGATCTCGGCTTCGAGTTGATCGCCCACCGCTTCGAGATTGACCGGATACATCACTGCCAGGGCGACGATATAGGCGATGTAGCCGGCGAAGAAGACGAGGCCGATCACGCGGCCAATCGGGCGTTTGACGAGGACCAGGCCGGTCAGGATGACCGAGGCGGCGACCATGACCCAGATGTCGAAGCCGAGGATCTGCTCGGGAACCGACAGGGACTGGCCGGTCACGCCTGTCGCGATTGCCGCACCGCCGCCAACCGCGAAAATGTTGAAGATGTTGGAGCCGAGCACATTGCCGATGGCGAGGTCGGCATTGCGGCGGATGACCGCGACCATGACCGCAGCCAGCTCCGGCAAGGAGGTGCCGATGGCAACGGCAGTGAGGCCGATGACGGCGTCAGGCACACCCATCAGGGCGGCGGCATTGGTGCCACCATTGACGATCATGTGCGCGCCGATGGGCAGCGCGACGAGGCCGATCAACAGGAAGACGGTGATCGTCGCGACCGATTGCGGCAGGCCGGGTGCGTGGTCAGCCTCGATCAGTTCGGCGAGCAGGGGGTCGTCCGGCTTGCGGCGGGCCAGCAGGCCCATATAGGCGACGAAGATCACCACCAGGGCGAACAGCAGCCCGCCCTCGACCAGCGAGATCGCACCGTCGCGCGCCGTAAAGACCAGCGCACCGGCCGCCAGAAGGGCAAAAACCGCATTACGCTTGACGCCCGGCGCGCTCGTCGCAATGGCGCCGAACAGTGCGGGAAGCCCCAGAACGAACAGCACGTTGGCGATGTTCGAACCGACGATATTGCCGAGGGCGAGGCCGGGGAAACCCGACAGCGCGGCATCAATCGAGACGACGAGTTCAGGCGCTGACGTGCCGAAGGCGACAATCGTCAGACCGATCAGCAGGGACGGGATATTCCACTTCCGCGCCAGCGCCGTGGCACCGCGAATCAGGAAATCTCCACCGAACAGGAGGAGGACGATGCCCCCGAGAATAAGGGCGAAGGAAACGAGAAGCGACATGCCGGGCCGGTGCCGTCGGCTCTAGTCGAGACGCTTGTATTCGATAAGGTTCAGCAGTGCGAACACACCGGCGCAGATCAGAATGGCATAAAGGGCGGCCATGCGATTTCCCCTCGGGCAAAGTGACAGACTTGGCACGGTTCATAACCCGGACACGCAGCGCGGGCTAGCGGTGGAATTCAGGCCGTAACAGGAAATGCGATGAGTCTTCGAATTCTGGCTGAACCCCTCGCCCGCCCCCTCGTCCAGCGCTGGTGGCGGATGCGGCGCGGCATGACGCTTGGTGTGCGCGGCCTGGTGGAGAATGAACGCGGCGAGATCCTGCTCGTGCGCCATACCTATGTTGCCGGCTGGCACTTTCCGGGCGGCGGCGTGGAGCGCGGCGAAACGCTGGAACAGGCGATCATCAAGGAACTCGCCGAGGAAGGCGGAGTCGTGCCGTCCGGCCCGCCCGAACTCCTGGGTATTTATCTCAATGAGCGTGTCTTCAGGGGCGATCACGTCGCCCTGTTCCGGGTGCGCGGCTGGACGCCGTGCGACATGACCGCCCACCACGAAATCGCCGAGACAGGCTGGTTCGCACCCGACGCCCTGCCCGAAGGCACGGTGGGCGGTGTCAGGCGGCGACTGGCCGAACTGAAGGGCAGCGCCAAGCCGGACGGGCATTGGTAGGGTTGCCTTGCCCCACCCCGCCCTAACCTCTAGGCTTTGAAGATCAATAATTTAGGGGGGAAACATGAGAAAGATTGCAATGACTGCCCTGGCAGCGTGCGCCTGCGTGTCGGCACCGGCAGTTGCGGACGAGGTCTGGGATTCGAACGCCGGCATGGTCGTCTATCTTGAAGACCAGGGCAGCACGGCCGTGCTGCAGCAGATGCATCCGCGCTATGGCGAGTTGCGTGTCTATGTGCGCGGACTCGGCGGCAATTACGACAATCGCCGCGGCGTCTTTAACGGATACTGGATCGCGACCCATCCCGCTCGTGCCGGCTGGACCTGCGATGTCTCGATCGTCATGGAAGACGACCAGACTTCGAATGTCTGGGGCCGGGTCGAGATGACCTTCACCACCGGCGGCTTCCCGACCGGCTTCGTGGCGCATACCGGCTCATGCCATAGCGACGCCACCGACAGCTGGACCGGTCAGCCGCGCTAAAGCGTTCAGCGGCCGTTTTCGTTGCCGAGCTTGCGGGACTGCCGCTCGGCAGCGGAAATGGCGTTGCGCATCAGGTCCGGCAGTCCGGTCATCAAAACGTCGAGCGCAGCCTGGGTGGTGCCGCCCGGCGACGTGACGGCGCGGCGCAGATCCGCCGGGCTGTCCGGAGACTCCGCCAGCAGGGCGGCCGCGCCGATAATGGTCTCGCGCGCCAGGCGTTCGGCCAGTTCGCGCGGCAGGCCTTCGGCAAATCCTGCCGCCGCCATCGTCTCGGCCAGCAGGAAGACATAGGCCGGACCTGATCCCGAAAGCGCCGTGACCGCACCCATGTGCCGCTCATCCGTGATCCATTCTACCGGACCCCCGACCTTCAGGAGCTTTTCGGCCCGGCGCTTGATCGCCGCCGGGACATCGTTGGCGATGGCAACGGTGATCCCCTTGCCGATCGAGGCCGGCGTGTTGGGCATGGCCCGCACGATTGGCCGATCGCCGAAGGCCGTGCGCAGCCGCCGGACGCTGATTCCGGCAATGACCGACACGATCGCCGTGTCCTCGGGCAGGATGTCGTTCAGGACCGGAGCGACCTCGTCGAACTTCTGCGGCTTGACGCCGAGCACGACGAGGGAAACGTCCTTGGCCATGCGCGGGCCCAGTTCGGGCACGCGTTTCAGGCCGTGTTTCGACACCAGGGCCTTGCAATGTTCGTTGCGGCCCGGATCGACGATCAGCAGGTTTTCCGGAGTGACGGCGCCACCCTTCTTGAGCCAGCCAGCCGCCAGCGCCGAGCCCATGCGGCCGGCCCCGATAAGAACCGTCTTCGATGGTTTGGCGGTGTCGCTCATGCCTCACCAGCGGTTTCGAACATCGCGGCCTGCGCCGCCTCATCGACCGATTTTCCACCCCAGACGAGATACTGGAAGGCCGGGTAGAAGCGGTCTCCGGCTTCACGCGCAGCCTGGATGAGGGCCGTCGCCTGACCCGGCGACAGGGATTCGCCCGGCGGCAGCGGCACGGCATGGCGATAAAGGATGCCGCCATCCTCGGCCCAGACGTCGAAATGCCCGAACCAGAGCTTCTCGTTCAGGCGCGCGACCAGTTCGCACACTTCGCGAAAGCGGTTGGGCGGCGTTTTCAGATCGAGGCTGGAGCAGATGTGGATGGCTTCCAGCTCGGGACGCCACGCAAACCAGAGCTGGTGGTCACGCCATGCGCCGGGCGCACTCATGTGCAATTCGCCCGCGTCATCGCGTTCGTAGGGCAATTGTTCGCCGATCACCGCCTGCTCGACGGAGTCGAGCGGGTCGATGACGGAATGGGTCAGTTCGGGAGCCAGTTCCATTGCGGGGGGTCCCCTCCTTTGAAGGCGCGGTCGAATCGCGCCTCTCAGCAAGACGGTAGGGCTGTTCCCAGAGCACACGCAACCGCGCCTCTGGTCCAACCTGTGGATGACGGTGAAGTCAGTCTTTTTTCGGCTTCGCGGCCTTGCGCGCCGGCGGGGTACGCGTTCCGGAGCGCGGACGCTCCGGTGCCGCGGACTTGGCCGGCTTGGTGGCGGTCTTGGCCGTTGTCTTTTTCAGCGCAGCTTCAAGCGCCTCGACGCGCTTCGCCAGGGCTTCGTTTTCCGCCCGCGCTGCCACCGCCATGTCACGGGCGGCCTCGAACTCCTCGCGCTCGACGAGGTCCATCTCGGCAAGAACGCGGTGCATCTGGGCCTTGAAGGCCGTCTTGGCCTCGCCGCCCGCAGCCTGTGCCGCGGCGAAGGCATCGCTCATGAGTTCTGCGAAGTCGTTGAGAAACGGGTTACGGGTCTGCATACCAGTGCCATTGGCTAAGTGTTCAGCCTCCTATATGCGTTGCCACACCCCGCGACGCAATGCGGCGGAACGGACACGGGACACCTGGACGCGCCATGACGCAATGCATTCCCCCCTTTACGCTGATCGATCCGATCATCTTCGAGATCGGGCCGTTTGCCCTGCGCTGGTACGCGGTGGCGTACATTGCGGGCCTGCTCCTGGGCTGGCGCTACATGGTGGCGTTGTCGCGGCGGCCGAAGCTTTACGTCCCCAAGGGGATCCCGCCGCGCGGCACGCCGTTCAATGTCGAGGATATCGACGACCTGCTGCTGTGGGTCACGATCGGCGTCGTGGCCGGCGGGCGGCTGGGCTATGTCCTGTTCTACCAGACCGACGCGATCTGGGAGCGCCCGCTGTGGGTGTTCACCGGCATTGTGGAAGGCGGAATGTCCTTTCATGGCGGGCTGATCGGCGTGGCGCTGGCCCTGTTCTTTACATGCCGTGCGCGCAAGCTGGACCTGTTCCGGGTGGCCGATGCCGCCGCCGTCGTGACGCCGATCGGCCTGTTCTTCGGGCGGGTTGCAAACTTCATCAATGGCGAATTGTGGGGACGCCCGACCGAGTTGCCGTGGGGCATGCAGTTTGCCGGCGACCCCAGCGGGGCCTGCCGCCATCCGAGCCAGCTTTACGAAGCCGCGCTTGAAGGCGTGCTGATCTTCACCGTCATCAACATCGCCACGTGGCGTTTCCGCTCGCTGGCGAGACCGGGCATGAATTCCGGCCTGTTCCTCCTGGTCTACGGCCTGTCGCGCGCGCTGCTGGAAACCGTGCGCGAGCCTGACCGGCACATGCCCGAAGCCCTGCAAGGCTATGTGACGATGGGGATGCTGCTATCGATCCCGATGATCGTGATCGGCGCGTGGCTGGTCTGGCGCGCCTGGAAAAAGGGACCGGTCCCGGCTCCGGCCGTCCGCGAGACCGAAAAGACCGCGTGAGCGCGATTGGCGACAGGCTGCTGGAGCGAATAGGACGCGAGGGACCGGTCTCCGTGGCCGCCTTCATGGCCGAAGCCCTGTTCGATCCGCGCGACGGATTTTACGCGACCAAGAACCCGATCGGGGCCGGTGAGGATTTCATCACCGCGCCGGTGATCAGCCAGATGTTCGGCGAACTGATCGGGCTGTGGTGTGTCCAGGCCTGGATGGATCTGGGACAGCCCCGGCCCTTCCGCCTCGCCGAACTCGGTCCGGGAACCGGCGCAATGATGGCCGACGCGCTGCGCGCAGCCCGTGCCGCACCCGGCCTCATCGACGCGGTCGATGTGACGCTGGTGGAAGCGAGCGCCGCACTCAAGATGGTCCAGGGCCGGACCCTTACGCCAGCGGGCGTGATGACCGGTTGGGCCGACCGCATCGAATCCGTCCCGGCTGGTCCCGCGGTCATTCTCGGCAATGAATTCCTCGACTGCCTGCCCGTCCGCCAGGCCGTGAAGTCCGGCGGCGCTTGGCGCGAGCGCATGGTGGGTCTCGACCCGGAGGATCCCGCACGCCTCGCCTTTGGCACCGGGCCGGTGCTGTCGCCCGAGGACGCGGCGCTGATCGCCCCGGCCTTGCGCGATGCTGCGGATGGAAGCCTGGCCGAGATCCGGCCCGGAGACCGGCAGGTTGTCGACGCGCTGGCGGCACGCTTCACGCAGCATCCGGGCCGAGCCCTGTTCATCGACTATGGGCCCGCCGAACCCGAGACCGGGGATACGCTGCAAGCCCTGAAGGCGCACGAAAAGGTCGACGTGCTGAGCGAACCCGGAACGGCGGACCTGACAGCACGCGTCGACTTCGCGAGCCTCGCAGCGGCGGCGCGCGAGGCCGGGCTGGATGTGCACGGTCCCGTCACGCAGGCGCAGTTTCTTTCACAGATGGGAATCGAGGTCCGCGCGGCAGCCCTGCTGCGCGCCAATCCGGACCGGAAACAGGAAATCGCCCGTCAATTGTGGCGCTTAACGGATGGCGAGCAGATGGGTTCGCTGTTCAAGGTGATCGCCCTTTCCTCACCCGGCCTGCCCGCTCCGCCGGGATTCGACGCCCACGGATGAATTCACGGTTCAATTGCGCGCCTGCCTCTGATAGGGGAACCGCGGGTTGGATGAAGTGAGGTTGCCATGGCCGGGCGCACTCCCATGAAGCTGATGTCGGGAACCTCCAATCCCGAACTCGCCAAACAGATCGCCGACTATCTCGACTCTCCGCTGACGACGACCGAGATTCAGCGATTCTCCGATGGCGAGATCTTCGTGCGCATCGACGAGAATGTGCGCGGCGAGGACATCTTCATCATCCAGTCGACCTCGCACCCGGCGAACGACCATCTGATGGAATTGCTGATCTGCATCGACGCGCTGAAGCGCGCGAGCGCGAAGCGGATCACCGCAGTCATTCCGTATTTCGGTTATGCGCGGCAGGACCGCAAAACCGGAGGCCGCACGCCGATCACCGCCAAGCTGGTCGCCAACCTGATTGCCGAGGCCGGCGCCGACCGGGTTCTGACGCTGGACCTGCACGCCGGCCAGATCCAGGGCTTCTTCGACATCCCCACCGACAACCTGTTCGTGACGCCGGTGTTCGAAGACGACATCAACAAGAATTACAAGGTCGACAATCTGATGGTCGTGTCGCCGGATGTCGGCGGCGTGGTGCGCGCCCGCGCGCTGGCGACCCGCCTGGGCGCCGACATCGCGATTGTCGACAAGCGTCGCCCCAAGGCCGGCCAGTCCGAAGTGATGAACATCATCGGCGACGTCGAAGGCCGGCGCTGCATCATCTTTGACGATATCGTCGATTCAGGCGGCACGCTGTGCAATGCCGCCGCTGAACTGAAGGCGCGCGGCGCGGTCGAGGTGTCGGCCTATGTCACGCACGGCGTCCTGTCAGGCAAGGCGCACCAGCGCATCGCCGAATCGGAGCTGCGCGAACTCGTCTGCACCAACTCCATCGGCACGCCGGACGGTGTCAGTCCGACCAAGGCCGTGCGGGCGATTTCCATTGCGCCGCTGCTGGGCGAAGCCATCCGCCGCATCGCCAACGACGAGTCGGTCTCGAAGCTGTTCGACTGACGCTTTTTCGTTTGCAGCTTTTCCAATTCAGGCCAGCCGCCAGACGGAGGCTGGCCTGATTGATTCCGGAACCGTGCCGCGTCCCAATCGTTAATGGGGCGATTGCGTCGCTCCCCCGACGCAGCTGCACAAGAAGGAATGAAGCCATGAAACGCATGACACTGCTGACCGCAGTTGCAGCGCTGGCGATCACCCCCGCCGCGCTCGCCCAGGAAGCCGACATCGTCGACGATCCCGATGGTGCCTATATGAGTGAAAGCCCCACCCGCCACGGTGGTACGGCTGTCTTCGTGGACGACCTCCCGGCTGACGCCGAAGTCATCAAGACGGAGTCGAGCGAAGGTTATGAACCGGTGTCGTACGACCCCAAGCCCGACACGCCCTTCGTCTACAACGAAGACCGCGAGATCATCGCCACCGGCCTGAAGCCGGATGAAACGGATGGTGCCTATGTCCAGACCGCTTCGGTGATCGAAGTTCCCAATTCGGACAAGCTGGCACAGGTCTATTACGCCATGGACCTGAATGAGGACGGCGTTGTCGCCCGGTCCGAATGGGCCGACTGGCAGTCGGACACCGCCTATGCCGCGCGGTTCGACGAATTCAATACCGATGGCGATGCCATCCTGACGCTCGACGAGTATCGCATGTCGATCGCGTCGACCTATTCTGCGGAGCAGATGACCAACTAGGTCATTGACCCGGAATGGTTCGGAAAGCCGGTGCTGCGACGCACCGGCTTTTCGCGTACCGGGACGGTTGCACGCCTTGTCCGGATCGGCTATTAGCCGCCGCTCAAACGCGCCGGGGCGACCTGGCGCGGCCTCGGATGCCGCGGTTCCGGGAATTTGGAAACTGCGGCGTTCGTATATGACACGGAATTTTTCGAAGGACCGGATTGATGAGCGACATCGTTCTCCCCGTTGAGGTGCGTGAAGGCACCGGCACTGGTGCTGCCCGCGCGGCGCGCCGTGATGGCTTCGTGCCTGGCGTTCTTTATGGCGGCGAGCAGGGTGCGGTCGCGATTGCGGTGCGGGCCAACGTCCTGCGCAAGGCGATCCACACGGGCAAGTTCCTGTCCCACATGGTCACCCTCGAGCATGGCAAGGACAAGCAGCCGGTCATCCCGAAGGACGTCCAGTTCCACCCGGTCACCGACGAGCCGCTGCACATCGACCTGTTCCGCGTGACCAAGGACACGCGCATCGACGTCGAAGTCACCGTGCACTTCACCAACCAGGACGATTGCCCGGCGCTGAAGCGCGGCGGCGTCCTGAACGTCGTGCGTCACGCCGTTGAACTGTCCTGCCCGGCCGGCTCGATCCCGGAAGAGATCCTCATCGACCTCACCGGCAAGGAAATCGGCGATTCGATCCACATCTCGGACATCGACCTGCCCAAGGGTGTCACCCCGACGATCACCGACCGCGACTTCACCATCGCGACGCTGCAAGGCGCGCGCGTGATGCTCGAGGAAGACGAAGTCGAGGGCGACGAGGCTGAAGACGGTGATGAGACCGATGCCGAAGCCACCGAAGGTGACGGCGAAGGCGAAGGCGACGAGGCCAAGTCGGAAGACTAATCCCGGCCTTGCGCGCCGCAGCGCCCGGCTGAAACCGGAAACCGGCGGAGCGCAGACATGCTGTTGATCGTCGGACTCGGCAATCCCGGCGCGAAATATTCGCGCAACCGGCACAATATAGGGTTCATGACCCTCGACGCGCTCGCCGCGGACTGGAATCTCGGTCCGTGGCGTTCGCGTTTTCAGGGCCTGGCCGCCGAAGGCAGTGTCGATACGCCCAAAGGCCCCGTAAAAGTGCTGCTGCTGAAGCCGCAGACTTTCTACAACGAGGCGGGGCGCGCCGTTCTGGAAGCCGCGCATTTCTACAAGATCCCGCCCGAAGACATTGTCGTTTTTCATGACGAGCTCGACCTCGCGCCGGGCAAGTTCCGCCTGAAGGCGGGCGGCGGCCACGCAGGCAACAACGGCCTGCGCTCCATTGCTGCGCATGTCAGCCCCGATGTTCGCCGCGGACGGATCGGCATCGGCCATCCGGGCGACAAGGCAAAAGTCACCGGCTGGGTGCTGGCGGACATTCCCAAGGCCGAGGAGCAGTGGGCCGGCGATCTGATCGACGCCATTGCGCGCAGCTTTCCGCTGCTCGCTGCCGGCGATGTGGATGCCTTTCAGACGAAGGTCACGCACCTGGCGCCGGCGCCCGGAAATTCCGGACCGGAGACGGATTAACGCGCATTTTTCCCGGCCTTTCGACGTCTGCCCCGATTACGCCGAATACCGTCCTGCAACGTCCTTGAAAGGTCCCTGCCTTGCCCGCGAAGGGTCACGTTTCGGCGTGGAAATCCCCCTGTTCGCGCAGGGCATCCCCTGTCCCGCCCGGTAAGACGCGATCGGCAATCAAGGTTGTTACCGATGAAAGCCAAACTCCTTGCCGCCTCGATCCTGGCGGCCGGACTCGCGGGTGCCGCTGGCGCCCAGGACTTCGCCGTCGTTGATGCCAATGGCGACGGTTTCGTCACCCTGGAAGAAGTCAACGCGGTCGATTCCGCCGTGACGGCCGAAGGCTTCGCCGCCTTCGATACCGATGGCGACGCCCGCTTGAGCGAAGACGAGTTCACCGTCTGGGCCGAGACCGATGCCGAGATCGACACCGAAGTCGACATGGACATCGAGACCGAGCCGATGGACGTGGAGTCCGAAATCGAGGTCGAGACCGATACCGGCATCACCTTTGACGACGGTTCCGATGACGAACCGGAAGCGGACGCGTCCGACCCGCAATAGGCGGATGAGGATCGGCGTCCGGTCCGGTCCCGTCCCTCCCCCGGGCCTCCCCGCGAGGCCGGATACCGGTGCCGATGCGGCCGTGCTCCCCTCGCCGGGGGCACGGCCGTTCACTTTCTCCGCGTCAAAAAATGACGAAGCCGTTTTCGTCCGTTCGGATGACGCAATGCTCGTTCGGCTGATGGTCGGGAATTACCATAAGACGCACCGCGTCTGATGCGTGAAGGACAAGACGCCCCTCGTCATTGCATTCGAAATTTATCAAACGCTTTCCCAGCAGGTGACCGACTTCAAGCGAAGCGTTAAACGGCAACTGACGGCGCGCCTTACCTCCCGGCCATTCGATCAAAAAATCGCATTGAATATCAATCTGGAGTCGGTTGTATCGTAGCTGGATCTGATGCTCGCCCCACCCGATGAAGCCAAGTGGGTGCTCATCAATGAATCCGCGTAAGTAGTCGATATCTGAATCGCTTATCGCTCTCACGCTCCAACCTCTCTATAAGCACGCGCGCAATGTGAACGAGGACACTATGGGTTTCAAATGCGGCATTGTCGGCCTGCCGAATGTGGGCAAGTCGACGCTTTTCAACGCCCTCACCCAGACCGCAGCCGCTCAGGCCGCGAACTATCCCTTCTGCACGATCGAGCCGAATGTCGGCGACGTGGCGATGCCCGAGCCGCGCCTCGACGTGCTGGCCAGGATCGCTAGCTCGAAGGAGATCATTCCGACGCGGATGAACTTCGTCGACATCGCCGGCCTCGTTCGCGGCGCATCGAAGGGCGAGGGCCTGGGCAACCAGTTCCTGGCGAACATTCGCGAAGTCGATGCCGTGGCATACGTGCTGCGCTGTTTTGAAGACGGCGACGTGACCCATGTCGAGGGCAAGGTCGATCCGATCGCGGACCTTGAGACCGTCGAGACAGAGCTGATGCTCGCCGACATGGAGAGCCTCGAGAAGCGTTCGCCCAATCTCGAAAAGCGCGCCAAGACCGGCGACAAGGAAGCCAAGGAAGCGCTCGCGCTGATCGACCTGGCGCTGGCCGAGCTGCGCGAAGGCCGCCCGGCCCGCCGCGCCGACGTGCCCGCCGACAAGCGCCGCGAATGGCGGATGCTGCAATTACTGACCGCAAAGCCCGTCCTCTACATCGCCAATGTCGACGAGGAGAGCGCCGCCACGGGCAATGAACACTCCGCACGGGTCGAGGACTATGCCAAGGGCGAGGGCGCGCCTGCCGTCGTCATCTCGGCCAAGATCGAGTCCGAGATTGCTGTCCTCGCACCCGAGGAGCGCAAGGACTATCTCGAGGCGCTGGGCCTCGAGGAGACCGGCCTGACGCGGATGATCCATGCCGGGTACAACCTTCTCGACCTGATCACCTATTTCACGGTCGGCCCCAAGGAAGCGCGCGCCTGGACGATCAAGCGCGGCTGGACCGCGCCGCGCGCCGCCGGCGTGATCCACGGCGATTTCGAGAAGGGCTTCATCCGCGCCGAGACGACCGCCTTTGACGACTTCGTCGCCAACAAGGGCGAAGCGGGATCGCGCGAGGCTGGCAAGCTGCGCCAGGAAGGCAAGGACTACGTGGTGCAGGACGGCGACGTCATGCACTTCAAGTTCAATGTGTAGGGCGCCATTCATCGCTGAACCGCGCGCGCTTCATCGGTGAACTCTTGATCCATCCGCGATTGAGGCGCATCTGACGGAGACGGGCGCACCGCGTCGTCCGATTTCGCCGGAGACGCGCCCATGTCCCCTTCCCCCGCCCCTCAGCGGCCCATGCCGGTTTCGCTCGCCGAGCTGATCGCGCTGATCGTCGCGATGATGGCCATGGTGGCGCTGTCGATCGACATGATGCTGCCGGCACTGGGGACGATTGCCGCGGACCTGGGCGTCGAGAACGCCAACGACCGGCAATACGTGATCTCGACCTTCCTGATCGGGTTCGGCGTGGCACAGCTGATCTATGGACCGCTGGCCGACGCGTTCGGGCGCAAGCGCGTCTTCCTGGCCGCGCTCGGCCTCTACCTCATCGCGACGCTGGTGTGCATCGCCGCGCCGAGTTTCGAGACGCTGCTGGCCGCGCGCTTCCTGCAAGGCATGACAGCGGCGGCGTCACGCGTGATCTCGGTTGCCATTGCCCGCGACCTGACATCCGGCCGCCGCATGGCCGAGGTGATGAGCATGGTGATGACCGTGTTCATGATCGTGCCGGTGCTGGCGCCGGGTCTGGGCCAGCTGATCCTGTTCGTCGCGCCCTGGCGCTGGATTTTCGTTTTCCTGTTCGTGTTCGCGGTGTTCGTGGCCGTGTGGATGACGATCCGCCTGCCCGAGACGCTGCGGCCTGAGCACCGGCGGCCGCTGAAGCTCGTGCCGATCATGCAGGCGTTTTGGGAAACCACGCAGCACCGGCTGATGCTGGGCTATACGCTGGCGGGCGGTGTGTTCTTCGGCGGGCTCTACGCCTTTCTCAATTCCGCCGAGCAGGTCTTCGCAGTGCATTTCGCGCTCGGCGAAGCCTTTCCGCTGGCGTTTTCCGCCGTCGCCGGAGCGATGGCGGTGACGAGCTTTGCCAATTCGCGGCTGGTCGGACGGATGGGACAGCGCCGCCTGTCACACGGAGCGCTGATCGCCTTCACCGTCATCAGCCTCGCCCATACCGCCATCCTGTTGACGGGCTATGACGCCTTCATCCCCTACACCGTGCTGCTCGCGGCCTCGATGATGCTGCTGGGCCTGATCGCGGCGAATTTCAGCGCGCTGGCGATGGAGCCGGTCGGGCATATCGCCGGGACGGCCAGCGCCGCCTACGGTTTCGTCACCGGCGTGATGGGCGGGATTATCGGTCTGGGTATCGGCCAGCTTTACAATGGCACCGGCCTGCCGCTCGTCGCCGGGCAGGCGGCGATGGGTGTGCTCGCAATCGGCATCGTGCTGTGGACCGAGCAGGGCCGCCTGTTCCAGACCGGCGAGCCGGACTAGTCCTCGGGTTCTTCCTCGAGCGCGCCATCAAGGCGCCAGCCATTGCCCTCGCCCTGCCGCAGCAAGGATGACAGCCAGGGCAGGAGGATCAGCAGATCGGCTTCGAGCGTGTGGGGCGGATTGACGACGACGATCCCGGCGCCCGGCAACTTGCCTTCCTCACCCAAATCGCGAACCCAGAGATCCGCGCGCAACACGTTTTCGGGGGTCGCGAATCCCTCGTCGAACAGCCATTCGGCCAGGCCGTTGTCGAAGCGCTCCGATGCCCACATGTCCTTCAGCGAGCGCCAGAAAATATAGGTACCGGTCGGCCATTTCGGCAGCGATTTCTTGATCGCCTCGGCCATGTGGGCCATCTCGTCGCGATGCTCGAAGGGCGGGTCGACAATGACCACGCCGCGCTTTTCCTTCGGCGGCAGGACACCGGCCATCGCCTTGTAGCCGTCACGCTTTTCCACCTTGATCCGGCTGTCGAGCGCATAGCGCTTGTCGAGCGTCCGGGCGTCTGCCTCGTGCAGTTCGCACAGCTGGATCCGGTCGTCGGGCCGGGTCATGCGGCGCGCGATTTCCGGCGATCCGGGATAGGCCGTCAGCGTCTTGCCGGAATTCATCGCGCGGACAATGTCGAGCCAGGGCTTGAGGATGCGGTCAACATCCGCCGGGCGCTCGGCCTCGAGGACGCGGGCAATACCGTCCTTCCACTCCGGGCTGCGGGCGGCCTCGTCTCCGGCCAGGTCATAGGCGCCGATCCCGGCATGGGTGTCGAGCACCCGGTAGGGTTTCGGCTTCTTGTTCAGATGTTCGAGGCACAGCGTGAAGACGACGTGCTTCAGGACATCGGCGAAGTTTCCGGCGTGGAAGGCGTGACGATAATTCATGGCTCCCCTCTAGCGCCAAACCCGGTTCGAACACCAGAGGCGAACGTCGCCGCGATCACCGCCCTCCGTTCAGGGGATCGACCCGCGCCGGCCCGCGTCGCACACTGCGCCCCTGACAGGGAGGATGTGATGATCGAGCTGGTTATGGCGGCTGCGCTTCTGGTGCAGCAACAGGGCGAGGTGGTCGCCGAACAGGTGATGCGCAGCGTCGATGGCATGGTCGACGACCTGGAAGATGTCCCCGGCGAACTGGAACTTGATCCCGGCGCCGAGAACACGGCGCGCGCGCTGGTCCGGGTGAGCGAGGCGGTGTTCGCCAATTCGCCCTTCGATGTCTTTTCGCTTTCTGATCGCGACAGGGTCATCGCGCGGCTAACCCCCGAACTGGACGCGCTGCTGACCTATGCTGAGGGAAATCCGTCCGACTATTCGCTCGACTTCGCGGTGCATGCCTTCCGCCTCAGCGACGGGGAAAACTCCGACTACGCCTTTTGCGATCGCGATGGGGAGACCACGGTTGTCGACGAGATGGGCACCGACCCGGAAGGCAATGTCCTGACTTACCGCGTGTGCTGGTTCGGGCGCATGGGGGAAGAGGAAGGCGAGCTGATCGGCAGCTATCTGCATCAGCTGTCCAACGGCGACTACCACGTCCAGTACCGCAGCGGCATCGTGGGTCCGGACGAGGCCGGCATCGGCGCGCGCCTGCCCATGACCGAACGCATGATCGAGCCGCTGGTGCGCCATACGGTGATCGCGCCATCTGCGGAATGACCCGGCTTCACTGGCGATCAGGGATCGACGCCAGGAGGCCAAGCGATCAAACTGCCGCGCAACAAGGGAGATTACGTTGACCGCTTTGATGCTGATTTGCGCGCTTGCCCTGTCCAGCCAGGACGCGATTGCCGACCCGGAAGAGACCGCAACCGCCGAAATTCCCGCCGGTGTCGCGGAAGCCGCGAGCAATTACGCCACCAGCATCTCGAACTATGTCCAGCAGACCAATGCGAACGAGGCTGACGGGCGCTTCCAGGTGCTCGGCCCGGAAACCCTCGCCATGGCGATCCACGACCCGATCCTGGCGACGATGATCTACGGCGATGCGCCGGCCGGCGAATACACGATGGAAATTCGCGCGACCTATTTCGAACTGACCGACGCCGAGGCCTCGACACGGATGCTGTGCGAGCCCGGTCTCCCGTCCACGATGGTTGACCAGCCGGTCGAGGACGCGAACGGGCACGAGCTGACCTTCCGCGGATGCTGGGGCGGCGCCATCGACGAAGAGACCGGAGCGCTGACCGGCGGCGTGATCTACCAGATGAATTCCGGGCCTCACTACGTCCAGTACCAGGCGATGATTACAGGCCCCGACGAAGCCGGCGTTCGCGAACGCCTGTCGGTGCTGGAACCCGCCGTCGGACAACTGGCGGCGCGCACCGTCTTCGTTCCTGCGGGCGAGTAGCCGCCCGTCTCATCACGCATTTGTGCGGGCACGTTATCGCGGACGCGTCCTAGACTGCTGCCATGAACGCAACGCGCTTTTCCCTCGGTGACGACCTTGCCCGGCTGGGCCTGCAGCCCGGTGACACCGTGATGGTGCATGCCTCGCTGCGCGCCATCGGCCCGGTCGAGGGCGGAGCCGACAGCGTGATCTCCGCCGTGTGCGACAGCATCGGACCGGCGGGAACGATGGTGATGGTGATCGGGACCGATCACGCCGGACGCGAGGAGGTGAAACACCTGTCCCGCGCCGAGCAGATCGCGGCACTTGAAGCCCTGCCCCCTGTCGATATCCGCACCGCCCCGGCCGACCCCGAAATCGGCGCGCTGGCCGAGGCGTTCCGGCAGACCGGCGGCGTGGTCGTGGGCCTGCATCCTGATTCCCGGTTCGCCGCCATCGGACCCGGCGCCGCCCACATCGTCAGCGAAATTCCGCTGAATGATTACCTGGGTCCCGACTCGCCGCTGGATCGGCTGTGCGACCGCCAGGGCATGATACTGAGGCTGGGCGCGGATACCGATACCGTCACCGCGCTGCACTTGGCGGAATATTATGCGGGGGTGGCCGACAAGCGCCGCGCCAGCCGCCACTATCACATCACCGATGACCGCGGGTCACGGGTCGTCCAGGTCGACAGTCTCGACGACAGTGACGGGATCGCTCCGTGGGAGGGCGGTGACTATTTTACCGAAATCCTGAACGAGTTCCTGGCCAGCGGAAAGGCGAAGTGCGGGCGTGTCGGGCGGGCACGCGCCGAGCTTTTCAATGCCAATGACATTGTCTGCTTCGGCTCGAAGTGGATGACGGCGCACCTGAATCCCAGACCCTCAGCCCGCTAGCCCTCGCCGCCCCCGACCGATAGTCTCCGCGCCGGACACATCGGGGAGGATGACCCATGAAATTCTGGATCGCTGCCGCCATCGGCGCAGCGCTGGCGGCATGCTCTGCCGGCGCGCAGGACAGTTCGGGCAATGAAGCCCGCGAGGACGGCGCACGCGTCTTCACCAGTGACGGCCAGGTGACCGCCAATGGCACGCGGGTCCGCTACCGCGTGGTGGCCGGCGAGATGATCCTCAACAACGAGGACGGCGAGCCGAACGCGGCGATCTTCTCCACCGCCTATATCCGCGAAGGCAATGGCGACCCGACCCAGCGTCCGGTGGCCTTCATCTTCAATGGCGGACCGGGATCCGCGAGCCTGTGGCTGCACATGGGCGTGTTCGGTCCGCGCCGGGTGGTCCTGCCCGACAATGCCACCGATGATGGCGCGCCGCCCTATCCCATCGTCGCCAACGAATTCTCCATTCTCGATGTCGCCGACCTGGTCTTCGTCGATCCGGTCGGCACCGGATGGAGCCATCCGGTCGGCGATGCCGACACGGCTGAATTCTGGGGCGTGCGCGAGGACGCGGCTTCGCTGGGAGCCTTCATCCGGCGCTGGCTGACCGAGAACCAGCGGTGGAACAGTCCCAAATACCTGCTTGGCGAAAGCTATGGCACCACGCGGATCGCGGCGCTGATGAACGAGTTGCAGGGCGGCTGGACCGACGTCTCGATCAATGGCGTGGCGCTGATCTCGACCGTACTTGATTTCCGCTTCGATGACACGTCGGAAGGCAATGACATCGGCTATACCGGCCTGGTTCCCGGCTTCGCCGCCACCGCCTGGTATCACGAGAAGGTCGACCGCAGCGCGTGGGACGGCGATATCGACGCCTTCATTCAGGACGTGCGCGATTTCACCTATGACACCTACATGCCGGCCCTGATGCGCGGCGTGTCATTGCCCGCCGAAGACCGGCGGGCGGTCGCCGAGGAATTGTCGCGCTTCATCGGACTGTCACCCGATTACCTGATGCGCGCCAATCTGCGGGTATCGCTCGGACGGTTCATGCGCGAATTGCGGCGCGATGAGGGGCTGTCGGTCGGACGTCTCGACAGCCGCTATACCGGCATGGAGCCCGACGGCGTCGGTGAAGGGCCGGACTACGACCCGTCCGCCTATGGCATCGACGGGGCCTATACCGCCGCGATGCTGGACCATTTCACGCGCGAGCTGGGGGTCGACATCACGGACGAATATTCCGTCATCGACATTCCGACGTCGCGCGGCTGGGACCGGTCCACCGGCCAGGGTGCGGCCTATACCAATGTCGGCCCGTGGCTGGCCCGCGCGATGCGGCAGAACTCCGACCTCGATGTGCTGGTGGCGCAGGGCTATTACGACCTGGCCACGCCGTTTTTCGGGGCCGAACTGATGTTCAACCAGCCGGGCTTTGACCCGGATCGGGTCCACTTCCGCTACTATGAATCCGGGCACATGATGTATATCCACCCGCCCTCGCTCGAAGCGGTCGCGAACGATGTGCGCGAACTGATCCTCGGCGAACTGGAGGGGTAAATCCGGCCCAGACGGATGATCACCGCGCCACCCGCACCCGGTCGCACAAAAGCCAGGCTAGGAAGGAGAGCGCCGAAAAGAGCGCGATGGCGGTGAGGCCGCCCGTGACCGGATCGGGCGGCGGCGGCATGACGTGGTTCAGCCAGTAAAGGCCGGCCAGGATCGCGAACAGCACGACCGGGCCGTAGCGCCCGACCGTATTCTTCGCCCGGGTCGCCATCATGTAGACCACCCAGCCCGCGAGCAGTACGCCGAATTCGGCGACCAACGTCAGCGGGGCATTGTTCCACAAGCCGAAACCGACCTGCGGGCCGCCCGGCCAGAGCGGCAGGTCAGGCACATGCATCAGAAGGTCCGCCAGCCAGTGCGACATCACCGCGGCCGCAACCACCAGCCCGCCTGCCCGCTTGCGGGTTCTGGCGAGCAAGGACCAGACGCCCCCCAGGACGGCCGACCACACCACCGCCATCAGGAGGCTGTGTGACCACGGCATGTCATAGAGGTCAAACGGGCTCATCGCGGTAAAGCCCGGCATCACACGCACGTGCTCGATACCGAGCGCGATGAAGGCGCCCCAGAGAAAATCGAGGAATTGCACGGCGATGAAGAGCATCCAGAGCGGCACCGGCGCGAAGCGCGGGCCGGCGAGTGCTGGTCCGTAATGTCCGATGAACATGGGCAGGTCTCCCGGATGGCTGGGGGGAGCGTACTCCCCTTCGACACCCCCGCGAAGGCGGGGGGCCAAATTGCCGGGCGTTCTGGATTCCCGCCTGCGCGGGAATGACGGAGTTTACTCCCCCTCGAACGCTACCAGGCTGGCGACCGGGACGCCCATGTCCTCGATACGCTTGGCCCCGCCCAGATCGGGCAGGTCGATGACGAAGGTGGCGCCCACAACGTCCGCGCCCGCGCGGCGCAGGAGGTTGATCGCCGCCTCCGCTGTGCCGCCCGTTGCGATGAGGTCGTCGACGATCAGGACGCGGTCGGTTTCCTCGACCCCGTCAACATGGATCTCGATCGCGTCAGTGCCGTATTCGAGCTCATATTCCTCGATCAGCGTGCGGTGAGGCAGCTTGCCCTTCTTGCGGATCGGCGTGAAGCCGACCGAAAGCTGGTGCGCGACCGCGCCGCCGAGGATGAAGCCGCGCGCCTCGATCCCGGCGACCTTGTCGATCTTTGCGCCCGCCCACGGCATCACCATCTGGTCGACGGCAGCGCGAAAGGCGCGTGCGTCCTTAAGCAGCGTCGTGACGTCACGAAACTGGATTCCCTTCCTGGGGTAGTCCGGAATCGTGCGGATAGCGTCGCGGATGAAATCCATATCAGGGTCCGTCAGTGGAATTTGGCGTCGAAGGTCTCGGCCTGACCGGCCTTTTCCCATTCGCGATAATCGGCGTCGGAGAGCAGCAAGTCCACATAGGCCTGCGCCGGGGGCGGCAGGTCAATCGCATAGGTCCGGAAACGGGCGGCGACGGGCGTGAAGAACGCGTCGGCAATCGACCATTGCCCGAACAGGAAGCCTCCTGCTCCGCCGGGGCAAAGCGCCCACATGGCGAGGAGGCGCTCAATATCCGTCCATGCCTGGACTGACACGTCCGTACCGCCGATCGGGCGCTGAAGATCCATCGAGAGGTCGCGGCGCAGGGCAGCGAAACCCGAATGCATGCTGGCGGTCACAGAGCGCGCCAGGGCGCGCTGACCGGCGTCGGCAGGCCACAGCGAAGGCGTGCGCTCGGCCGCCCATTCGCAGATCGCCAGGCTGTCCCAGATCACCGCGCCATCGACCGTCAGCACCGGCACGGTCGCGGAGGGGCTGAGGGCATTCAATGTCCCGGACGTTTCGGGCTGGTCCAGCGGCACGAGGGTCTCGGTGAAGGCGATGCCGGCCTTCTTCAGGACCAGCCAGGGCCGCATCGACCACGATGACAGCCGCTTGTTGCCGATATGCAGGACCGGCGTTCCCATGCCTAGTGTTCCGCCAGTTCGGCGGCGCGCGCCCGGGTCAGCACGACCAGACAGTCGATCCGCTCGTCCTCGCCATGCTGACCGAGCAGCAGCAGCGAGGCCCGGCGGGCGCACTCGGCATCGCGGTAGGTGGTCCAGGCGGCGCTGGCCGCCTGCAGGTTGGCTTCGGCGCGCGCCACACCCGGCATGTCGAGATCAATCTCTCGCGCTTCGCTGCGTGCGGCATCGAGCGCGGCGCCGAGCTGGTCTTCCGCAACGTCGAGAAGGTCATTGAGGCAGGAGCGCCGGGCGCGATCATCCGTCAGGTGTTCGGCACACTGAACAGAGGGGCGATAGTCACGCTCCAGCGGCGGCGGCAGGTCAGCATCCTGAACGGACACCAGCGCGAGGATCAATGACAACATGGATAGGCCCTTCGACGGGTGAACTGGGAAGCGGGCTTGGTAGACCGGGCAGGGACAGGCGTCCAGCCGTGGCTAGCGCAAGGGCGCGCTGGCCTCGAAGCCGCGCTGGATCATGGCGTCGAAACCGTCACCCACGCCGCGCGCAATCGCGCGCTGGCCGGGACCGGCGCCGCCGGACAGGCGGCCGACATTGATCGCGATCACGGCCATCTCGCCATCGACCTGCGCGAGGATCGGGGCACCGGACAGGCCCCGCCGTGAACCGCAGGTGTGCGTATAGACGAGCCGACCGCCGTCATTGACGCGGCGCGAGCGCGAGAGACGGCATTGCGGGTTGGTGAAATCGCGGCCGACCATCGCGACGGGAACGTCACCCTCGACGCCCTGAATGCCGCGAACGGGCAGACGGACCGCCGGACCCTCGAAGGGGCGCGAGGTGACGACAACAGCCCAGTCCTCCCAGGACGATGCCAGCGTCGGCGGGTTGAATGTCCGGATTACCCGGTAGTGGCCACCGTCTGGCCCCTCGACGAAACACTCGTCATGGCGATCGTCGCCATAGTGGCCCACACCGTGCGCCGTCGTGATCACGACCTCGCCTCGACGCTCATCGCCGGTCGTATCGGACTGGATGACGACACCGCTCGACACCCAGGCGCGCTGGGTGCCGGGGATACGGCAGTAGACCGAGACCATCGCGCTCTCGGCGCGGCTGACATCGGTCCCCGTCACGGCACCATAGACCTGAGCAAAAGCGGGGGCGCTTGCCGCCACGAACGCCGATACGAAAAACAGACACACGATTGAGCGCACTGAACCTACCCCGTCAAAACACGACCCGCGACTGCATCGAGCCGCGCCAGCACGGCTGGATCCCGCGCCGAAGGAGCGGTGAGGATGGCCCCGTCCAGCGCCGTCTCGGCGCCCGAAGGCGATGGCGTGCGGGACCGCGATGCCAGGGTTGCAGCGAGTGCGCGGACGAGCGCCTGCGCCTTGCCGGTATTTGCCGCCATGACTTTCAAGATCGCCTGAACGTCCACGCCGGCCTCCCCCCTCTTCCAGCTGTCATAGTCCGTGACCATGCAGACCGAAGCGTAGGGCAGCTCGGCTTCGCGCGCCAGTCGCGCCTCGGGCATATTCGTCATCCCGATAACGTCGCAGCCCCACTGGCGGTAGAGATCGGACTCGGCGCGGGTGGAAAACTGCGGCCCCTGCATCGCCAGATAGGTGCCGCTGCGATGGGTGCGCGCACCGGCCGCTTCGGCGGCATCGGCGGCCAGTCCGGCCAGACGCGGACACACCGGATCGGCCAGTGCGACATGGGCGACGCAGCCCGCCCCGAAGAAGCTGCGCGCGCGCCCGGACGTGCGGTCGACATACTGGTCAACCAGCACGAAATCGCCGGGTGCATAGTCCTCGCGCAGCGATCCGCAGGCCGAGAGCGACACAATGTCGGTGCAGCCGAGACGTTTGAGGGCGTCGATATTGGCGCGGTAGTTGATTGCGTCGGGCGGGATGGAATGACCCTGGCCGTGCCGGGGCAGAAAGCAGAGCGTGACACCGCTGATCTCCCCCATCGTGATGGCGTCCGACGGCGCGCCCCAGGGCGTTTCGACCATCTCGGTCCGGACATTCTCCAGCCCGTCGATGCGGTAAAGTCCCGATCCGCCGATGATGCCAAGCGTCCAGCCGGTCATTCGCCATTCCCCCTGCTGCCCAGTCTAGCAAGCCGGCCCGATTGTCACAGACCCGAAACGCAAAAGGCCGCAGCGAAACCGCTGCGGCCCTTCAAAGGTGTGCGTGGAGGCGAGCCTAGTGCTCGACCCGGCTCCAGACCTGCTTGTAGGCGAACCACAAGAGGACGGCGAAGATCAGGAAGTAGATCATCACCATCAGGCCCAAGCGATTGCGCTCGACCCGGTGCGGGTCAGACGCCCAGGCGAGGAAGGCGACAACGTCTTCCGCCATCTGCTCGGTCGTGGCTTCGGTGTCGTCGGCATAGGTGACGAGACCGTCCATCAGCGGCGGTGCCATGGCGATCTGGCCGCCCGGGAAGTACTCGTTGTAGTGCAGGCCGGGACGGACGTCGGTGCCGGCCGGGGCTTCGTGATAGCCCAGCAGGAGCGAGCGGACATAGTTCGCACCACCGCCGCGCGCCTTGACGATCAGCGACAGGTCCGGCGGGTAAGCGCCGCCGTTTGAGGCGCGGGCCTGCTGTTCGTTGGCGAAGGGCGCCGGGAACGGGTCGGCCGGGATGCCGGGTCGCTCGAACATGTCGCCGGCATCGTCGGGACCGTCTTCAACCTGATAGCCCGAAGCGAGCTGAAGGATGATCGGGTTGTCGTTCGGATTGTCGTAGCAGATCGGCTCGGCGTGGTGGCCGTCTTCCTCGTGCGCGTCCGGATCGGGGAAGCAGGTAAACGGCCCCTCTCCTTCAGCCAGGTTGCGGAAGCTGATCTGCTCCAGGGCGTGACAGGAGGCGCAAACCTCCTGGTAGACCTGGAAGCCGCGCTGAAGCTGGGCCCGGTCGAAGCGTCCGAGCGGACCATCCCAGGTCCACTCATGGGCTTCAGGGGCGTGAGCCTCGCCCTCGGCGGCCAGCGCCGGAGCGGTGGTCAGGGCCGCTGCACCGAACAGGACAGCAAGATTGCGAATAAGCGTCTTCATCTCGCTGTCTCCTATTCCGCGGGCTGCGTGGTGGCGGTCGACTTGTGACCGAGCACGGCGGCCTCGATGCTGGCCGGACGCTCCTTCGGTCTCTCCGTGAAGCCCAGGATCGGCAGGATCACGAAGAAGTAGGCGAAGTAGTAGAGCGTCAGGATCTGCGCGAAGGTCACGAAGCGCAGCGGTGTCCCGAGGACGTGGTCATCCGGATTGTTCGCGCCGCACCAGCCCAGGCCGATCGCGACCGCGACGAAGATCAGGAAGAACCACCGGGCCACCGGACGGTAGCGCATCGAGCGCACCGGCGAGGTGTCGAGCCAGGGCAGGATGAACAGCACCGCGATGGCGCCGAACATTGCCAGCACACCGCCGAGCTTGGCCGAGATCGGACCGATGTCGAAGGTGATGGCACGCAGGATCGCGTAGAAGGGCAGGTAATACCATTCCGGCACGATGTGCGACGGCGTCACCAGCGGGTTCGCCTCGATATAGTTGTCGGCATGGCCCAGAGCATCCGGGAAGTAGAAGACGAAGGCCGCAAAGATCATCAGGAACACGACGATCGCGAAGCCGTCCTTCACCGTGTAGTACGGGTGGAAGGGCAGCGTATCCTTCTTGGTCTTCACCGAGATGCCGGTCGGGTTGCCATTGCCCGGAACGTGCAGCGCCCAGATGTGCAGGATCACGACGCCGGCGATCACGAAGGGCAGCAGGAAGTGCAGCGCGAAGAAGCGCGTCAGCGTGGCGTTGCCGACCGAGAAGCCGCCCCACAGCCATTCACGGATGCCTTCACCCACCACCGGCAGTGCGCCAAGCAGGTTGGTGATGACCATCGCGCCCCAGTAGGACATCTGGCCCCAGGGCAGGACATAGCCGAGGAAGCCGGTTGCCATCATCAGGAGGTAGATGATGACACCAAGGATCCAGAGAACCTCGCGCGGGGCCTTGTACGACCCGTAATACATCCCGCGGAACATGTGGATGTAGACGGCAAGGAAGAAGAAGGAGGCGCCATTGGCGTGCAGCGACTGGATCAGCCAGCCAAAGGGCACGTCGCGGCGGATGCGCTGGACACTGTCGAAGGCCAGATCGACATTCGCCGTGTAGTGCATGGCCAGCACGACGCCGGTGATGATCTGGATCATCAGGAAGATCGCGAGGATGCCCCCGAAGGTCCACCAGTAGTTCAGATTGCGCGGTGTCGGGAAATCCACAAAGGAATCCCACATCAGGCGCACGATGGGCAGACGGCTGTCGAGCCAGCGCTCAACACCGGTCTGCGGTTCGTAAGTCGAAGGTCCGCTCATTTTCCCCTCGCGCTCCCCTTAGCCGATCACGACGACGGCCGGATTGGCCTCGTCGGCGCGCAGTGGCGGTACCGGCAGGTTTTCAGGTGCCGGGCCGCGGCGAATGCGGCCGGACGTGTCGTAGTGCGATCCGTGGCAGGGGCAGTACCAGCCATCATAATCGCCGGCTTCACCCAGCGGCACGCAGCCCAGGTGGGTGCAGTTGCCCTTCATGATCAGAAGGTCGTCGACATACCGGCGATTCTCGTCCGTCGCCAGCGAATCCGCCGGCAGGTTTTCATTGCGGGCCAGTTCATCAGGAAGGTCGCTGACATCGACATTCACCGCTTCCTGGATCTCGGCCTGGGTCCGGCGCCGGATGAAGACCGGGCCACCGCGCCACATCACCGTGACCTGCTGGCCGGTCTCGACCGGTGCCGTGTCAAAACGGATCGAGGCGAGCGCGAGCGTATCGGCTGCCGGATTCATCTGATCGATAAAGGGCCACAAGGTGAGCACACCGCCCACCGCTGCCGCGCCGCCAGCGGCAATGTAGATAAAGTCGCGGCGGGTGGGTTCCTGCCCGTGCTGGTCCGTCACTGCCGACCTCTTTCCTTGTCACATGTCCATAAAGCGGCCGCTTTATGGATGCCCCGCTTGACGCACTGTCGAAGCCAAGGGCTTGTTCAGCGCAGAAAATATACATGGTCAAAGGGAAGGCACAGCGGCACACCGCCGCAGGCATCGCCCCCGACCCCAGCGCGGCTTAGAATGCGGATCGCTTTTTTTCAACCGGATATTCCGCAAAACGTCGGTGCGGCCATTCGCCTCGCGGCGTGTTTCGGCGTGCCTTTCGACATCATAGAACCGTGCGGATTTCCGTTGACTGGCAAGGAAATCCGGCGCGTCGCGATGGATTACGGCGCGTTGGCGCAGGTCCATCGTCATGCGAGTTTCGCTGCATGGCAAAATACAGAACCGGGCAGCCGCACCGTCCTGCTGACGACACGCGGCGCCGAGCCCCTGTGGGATTTCACTTTCCGGCCCGATGACCGCCTGTTGCTGGGCCGCGAAAGCGCCGGCGTGCCGGACGAGGTCCACGACAGCGCCGATGCGCGCGTGGTGATTCCCCTGTCGGGCGCGGCCCGGTCGCTGAATGTGGTGATGACGGCGGGGATCGCTCTGGGCGAAGCGATTCGCCAGACCCGGCACTGCGGGGCGACCTAGTCGTTGAAGACCACGCCCTCGGCATGAAGGGCGTCAACCAGCGGCTTGGCCTCGGGCATGTAGCGCCGCCATGCCCCGACCGACGCGGTACTGATGGGCTGGCGCACCTGCGCGAAGCTGGCCGTGGCAACGGTGCGGTTGGCCTCGTGGAATCGCCGCGTCGCGGGATCATCCTCGAGACCGCAGAAGTCCAGGAGACGCGCGATCTGGTCATCGGGCGAAGTGACGAGATCTTCGTAGCGCACTTCCATGACCCGGTCCGGGAACAGCGTCACCCAATGCTGCATCAGCATGTCGTAGTCGGCCAGGAAGGCGGCAATCGCGACGGGGTCGTAGCTCCAGCGATTGCCTTCCGCGAACAGGGTCTTCCACGCTGACCAGGCGACATCCATCGCATCACGTCGGCACCAGATGAAGCGTGCGTCAGGCAAGGCGAGGGCCGCGGCACCGAAGCGGGTGACATTGTAGAGATTTTTGTCGGTCCAGCGCGCCGCGTCGCCCAGGCGCGCCTCGACGTCGGCGCAATAGCGCTGGCCCAGCTTTTCCCAGGCGCCCTCGCCTGCGGTTTCAAGCCAGCGGTGCAGCGTTCCGTCCGCCTGCACGCCCAAATCCAGTGAAGCGAGCCACATCAGCTTGTGCTCGCCGCCTGCCTTCACCCCGGGATGCGCGGCGAGGATGGCTTCCACCAGCGTCGTGCCGGAGCGAGGCGGTCCGAGAACGAAGACCGGACGCGCATCGCGGTGCCCCTTGCCGGACTGCGCCTCGACGAAATCGGGGGTGTAGAGCGTCATCAGCGCGCGGGTGAAACGATGGTTCGCAGCGGGATCATAAGGCTCGGCCTCATGCATCATCGCGGCACCTTCCGCGACCCGTCTTGCGCTCAGCGTGTGAGACTTCACGTCGTCATATGCCTTGGCCAGGGCATATGAAATCCGTGCGGCATGACGGTCACGCCGGCCCGATTCAAGACAGCGCACGCGCTCGGTCTCGAGTTCGAGGACGTTCTCGTCGCCGCTCACCGCGCGCCGGATTGTGCCCAGTTCGGCGCGTGCAAGAAGGTGTTTTGGATCCAGAGCGATGACCTGCTCGAAACGCTCCCTTGCCGTGTCAAAATCCCCGGCCAGCTTGGCCGCGAACCCGGTTTCATAGGCGAGCGCCGCGTCGCCGGGTGCGTCAGCGCCGATCTTTCCCAGCACCTCCATCGCCTTGCCCGCCTCGCCGACATTCTGAAGCAGGCCGGCATAGAAGCGCCACTGGCGCGGGTCGCTGCCATCCTCGGCACACAGTTTCGCGGCCGCCCGGGCGGCCGTGTCATAGTCCAGCAGCTCTGCGGCCATCATCGCCGGGATGGCCCAATCGGAGCCCAGCTTCTCGTCGCTCGCCACGATCCGGCGCACGAGATCGATTCCGGCGATGCGGTCGCCGCGCGCACAGGCACGTTCGGCGTCTTGGAGCAATGTACGGGCGTCTGTCATGGAGGCGGACACTAGCCAGAGCCGTGCCACCCGGCCAGACGCGGCTGCATTGCGGCGTCACGACCCATTGCACCGGCGCACGCAAGAGGCTTCATTCGCCGCGAAATCGAAGGAGCGCCCGGCGCATGACCGAGATCGAGACCCGCAAAAAGACCGCCCGGCAGTGGTTCGAGACCTTGCGCGATTCCATCTGCACGGAATTCGAGCGCATCGAAGACGAAGCCCCTGCGCATCTCTATCCGGGCGACGCAGGCCGGTTCGAGCGCGAAACCTGGCGGCGCGGAGACGGGTCGAGCGACCAGGGCGGCGGAGTTGCCTCGATGATGCGCGGCCGCTTCTTCGAGAAAGTCGGCGTGCATTGTTCGACGGTTTTCGGCGAATTCTCAGAGGCCTTCCGGGCGCAGATCCCGGGCGCCAGCGAAGATCCGCGCTTCTGGGCGTCGGGCATTTCGCTGATCGCGCACCTGCGCAATCCGCACGTCCCGGCCGTACACATGAATACGCGCTTCATCGTCACCACCGATCACTGGTTCGGCGGTGGCATGGATCTGAACCCGACCCAGGACAGCCAGCGCCGCGCGGACCATCCCGACACGCTGGCATTCCACGCGGCGGCGAAGACAGCCTGTGACACGCACGGGGCAGACTACTGGGACCGCTTCTCGAAATGGGCGGATGAATATTTCTGGCTGAAGCACCGCAATGAACCGCGCGGCACCGGCGGCATCTTCTATGACCGGCTGAACACAGGCGACTGGGCGGCGGACTTCGCCTTCACGCAGAATGTCGGAAAGGCCTTTCTCGACGTCTGGCCGCGCATTGCGCGTTCGCACATGGGCGAGGCCTGGACGGACGCCGACCGCGAGGAACAACTGGTCCGGCGTGGGCGGTATGCGGAATTCAACCTGCTCTACGATCGTGGCACGAAATTCGGGCTGGAGACGGGCGGAAACGTCAATTCCATCCTCTCCTCCATGCCGCCGGAAGCGAAGTGGCCCTGATCATCTCGATCAATCCCTCGCCCTTCGAGGCACGCTTCGCGAGCGCCTCAGGATGAGGGATTGAAGAGCATTCGCACTAGAGGGATTGAAGCAACTCAGCCTTCGTCAGCGCAAAGCGCGAATCGACCCAGCGATCTTCAAGGCGACGAAGGGAGTCTCCGAGTTCGGGGCCTTTCGGCACGCCTGCAGCCAGAAGGTCGGCGCCCGTCACCGGGAACTCGGGTGTCTCGAAGCTGCGGGCATGGGCCAGCGCACCGCCCCAGCCTTCGGGCGGGGTTTCCACGGACGCAAAGTCGAGCGCGAGCCGGTCGGCGATGGCCTGGTTGCCCGTGCGATAGACAAGTTTTTCGAGCCCGGCGCGGGTCTGCCATTCACGCGCAACGGCTTCGGTAAGTTCGGGATCGAGGGCGGCGCGCAGCCGGTCCTTCTCGGCATTCGACATCTTCATGCGCTGCGCCAGCGCCTCGCCTGACGCGTCATCGGGGCAAAGAGCGAGGAAGCGCAGGAAGGCGTCCGCCTCGCCCATCTCGACCAGCCGGCCCAGCCGTGCCCGGTCCAAATCTCCGTAGAGCGCCGCCATCACGCCCGCCTCGTCCATCGCGGCGAGAGCGGTACGCGGGTCCTCGGCAGCGAGCAGCTTCTTTGTCTCATTCCAGACCCGTTCAGCGGAGAGCTGCGTCAGGCCGTCCCTCATCGCCACGCAGGCGGCGAGCGCTTCTTGGTCCGGGTCGCCATGCGCGTACCAGGCGTAGAAGCGGAAGAAGCGCAGGATGCGGAGATAGTCTTCGGCGATACGGTCCTCAGGCCGGCCGATAAAGAGGATGCGCCGATGGAGCGCGTCCTCCACCCCGCCGACATAGTCGATCAGCGTGCCGTCCGGCTCGGCGTAGATCGCGTTCATCGTGAAATCGCGTCGCCGGGCGTCCTCATCCCAGTCGGTCGTGAAGGCCACCGTCGCGCGGCGCCCGTCCGTCGAGACGTCGCGGCGAAGCGTCGTGATCTCGAACGGCTGGTGGTTCGCGACTGCCGTCAGTGTGCCGTGCGCGATCCCGGTCGGATGAACGGCAATCCCGGCTGCCTTGAGGGCCTGCGCAGCGCGCTCGGGCAACAAAGTCGTGGCGATGTCGATGTCACTGACCGGCTGGCCGAGCAAGGCGTTGCGGACACAGCCGCCGACAAAGCGCGCCGAGCGGGGTTCGGCCCCTTCCAGCGCCTCGATCACGCGGCGCGTGGGCGGTGCAAGCAGCCAGTCGTGCTCGGACGGCTCAAGCCGATCAGGTGAGATCATTGCGGGTCCACGGGCGGATCGATCGGCTGTTCGGGCGGCGCATCGATCTCGGCGTCATCGGGAACATCGGGTTCAGGCTGAGGATCGGAGTCCGGGGCATCGAAAGCGCCGGGATCTTCGTCGACCTGCGTGGTGTCGGTGCCAAAGGGGCGGCCGGGCAATGCGTTGCGCGGTGCGTCCGTGTCGGAGAAATCCGAATGGCGCACGCGCCCATCCTCGACCTGGGCGGGAACGTAGCGGCCATCTTCGGGCCGGCCACGCTCGCCGAGAATCACCAGCGCAATCAGACCGATCGCCGCGAGAAACCCGCCGACGAGGCCGAGCAGGATGCTCGGCATGCGCCGGGGATTGTCCGGAACGGTCGTCTGCAACAGTCGCCACGCGCCATAAATGGCGAACGGGGACAGGAAAAGGACGAGTTCAATCAGGGTAAGTCTGAGCATCACTTAATCATACAGCCTTTCATGCAGCGCCCGCAGCATGCCCGCAGTTGCCCCCCAGATATAGCGATCCCCGAAGGGCATGGCGTAATAGCGGCGCATATGGCCCTGAAACTCGCGCTCGTGCAGCTTGTGATTGGCCCGGTCCATCAGCCAGTCGAACGGGGTTTCGAAGACCTCCGCCACCTCGCCGGGGTCCGGTTCAATCGTGAAGCCTGGCTGCACAATCCCCACGAATGGGGTGACGTGAAATCCCGTCACCGTTTCCCAGCTGTCGAACCGGCCAATCAGTTCGACCTGGCCGGGCGCGATGCCGATTTCCTCCTCGGTTTCGCGCAAGGCCGCGTCAGGCAGGCTTTCGCCGGCATTCGCCCGGCCTCCGGGAAAGGCGATCTGCCCGGCATGGGCGGGCAGGTGCTCGGCGCGCAGCGTCAGGATGAAGCGCGGCGGCCCGTCATGCAGGACGAGGGGCGCCAGCACTGCCGCAGGGCGCAGGGTCCGCACCGGGAAATCCACGTCGTTGAGGTCGTTGTCGCCGCGCAGCGGGCGCGGGTCGCAGCCCTCCACCGGGTCGAGCCTGTCGCGCAGAAGATCGAGGATCGCGTCCGGCGTCACGCAACAGACCCGAGAATGAAATCCTGGCCACCCGAGCGCAGGACGAGGTCATCGCCGCGCTTCTCGGCCAGTTCGACCAGCTCATAGAATACCGCCCGGTTGATGAGCGCTTCGAGATTGCCCCGAATCCGCACGAAGGGAGTCGGCTCGCCGGTTCCGGGATCAATCTCGACGCGAATCGGATGATCGGGGCCGGATTCGGCGAGGTCACCGAGATTGGTCGTGAAGATCAGCACCGGCTCTCCGTCCCGGTCCGCGCGGTCAACGCGCACGGCCAGGAAGGGCGCAATCTCGACCCGGACGGCCTGCTTCTCGACCGGCGTCACGAGATAATGAATGCCATCGTCATCTTTTCGCAGGATTCGGGAAAACAGCTTTACAAGACGGTCGCGGGTGATGCGCCGCCCTTCATGCCACCAGGACCCGTCACGCCGGATTTCGAGGTCCATCACACCGCAGTGTTCGGGATTCCACTTCTCGACAGGCGGCAGGCCGTCGCCCGCCGATGCGGCCGCATCCAGCAGGGACTGCATTGCTTTTCCGTCATCCGGCCTTGCAGACATGGACACCTCGCACGCCCGCGTTCATGCTCCGGCACGAACAGGCCATGCGCCTCTGTTTCACCCTCACCACCCGAGTTAGGGAGCCCAGTGTGCCGAGAAAAGCATCGAATACAAATGGCGCCGACGTCGTGAAGGCCGCCGATGAGGCCACGGCCCGTCTGGCCGAGGTGAAAGCCTCGATCGGCCAGGTGATCTACGGTCTCGATGAAGTCGTCGAACTGTCGCTTGCGGCCATCCTGTCGGGCGGCCACGCCCTGCTGGTCGGCGCGCCGGGACTGGCGAAGACGCGCCTAGTGGAAACCATCGCCGTCGCGACCGGCCTCGACACCAAGCGGATCCAGTTCACGCCGGACCTGATGCCTGCCGACATTCTGGGGTCGGAAGTGCTGGAAGAAACGGAGCACGGCAAGCGATCCTTCCGTTTCATCAAGGGGCCGGTCTTCTGCCGCCTGCTGATGGCGGACGAGATCAACCGCGCCAGCCCGCGCACACAGGCAGCCCTGCTGCAAGCCATGCAGGAACATCACGTGACCGTGGCCGGTGAACGCCACGACCTGCCCAAGCCCTTCCACGTCCTGGCGACCCAGAACCCGATCGAGCAGGAAGGCACCTATCCGCTGCCCGAAGCCCAGCTCGACCGCTTCCTCCTGCGCGTCGACGTGCCGTATCCGAGCCGCGATGCCGAGCGCGATATCCTGCTGGCGACGACGGGGCCCAAGGACGTCAACGCCAAGAAGGTGCTCAGCGCCAAGGAAATCCTCGACATGCAGGCGCTCGTGCGCCGCTTGCCGGTCGGCGAGAAAGTCGTCGATGCGATCCTCGACCTGCTGCGTCTGGCGCGTCCCGATGTCAGCGAGGAGCGCGACGTCCAGCACGGCGTGTCGTGGGGACCAGGGCCGCGCGCCGGCCAGGCCCTGATGCTGGCGTGCCGGGCACGCGCTCTGCTCCAGGGGCGGCTTGCGCCGTCAACCGACGATGTGGTCGCTCTGGCCGAGCCGGTCCTGAAACACCGGATGGCATTGTCCTTCGCGGCCCGCGCCGAGGGGATGACCCTGGAAAGCCTGATCGGTCGCCTTGCCGCCAAGGCGGCATAGCGCGGACCCTTCATGGCCTCTCCCTTCTCCCGGCAAGACGAATCGCAAAAGCTGACCCGGCTGAGACAGGCCGGGGAAGATGCCGCGCGTCCCTTCCCCGAATTGCTGGCCGATGCCGAACGTATCGCGGCAACCGTGGCGCAAGGGGTTCATGGCCGCCGGCAGCGCGGGACAGGCGAGAATTTCTGGGAGTATCGCCACCACCGCCCCGAAGACGGGGCAGCGGCGGTCGATTGGCGAATGTCGGCTCGGGCGCAACGCCTGTTCGTGCGCGAGAACGAACGCGAAGCCGCCAGCACGGTCTGGCTGTGGCGTGAGGCGACTCCGTCGATGACCTTCGCGTCTGCCCACGAATTGCCGCTGAAGTCCGATCGCGCCGCGGTGTGCCTGATCGCGCTGGCGTCGCTTCTGACACGGGCCGGTGAGCGCGTCGCGGTGCTGGGCGAGTCGGAACGGGCGCGGACGCGGGCCCTGGGCCTGGAACGCGTTGCGACCCGTCTGGCAACGGGACCGGGCAATCCGCAGGCCGTGGAAGCGCCGAGCGTGTCGCGCTACGGGCTGAGCGTTCTTGCCAGCGATTTTCTGGACCCGGTCGAAACCTGGTCCGCGCGCCTATCGCGCTTCGCCGCCCTTCAAGTCCACGGAGTCCTGCTGCGCGTGATCGACCCGATGGAGGACGAGTTTCCGTTCAAGGGCCGCACGCGATTTGAGATGCCCGAGGGGCACGAAACTCTCCTGTTCGGCCGCGCCGAGGAAGCCGCGAAGACCTATCGCCGCCGCTGGGCCGAGCATGGCGCTGCGCTGGAAGGATTGGCGCGCCGCACCGGCTGGACCATCGTGACCCATCGCACCGACCGACCGGCGACCCAGGCCGTGCTGGCGCTGTATCGCGCGCTGTCACGGGAGGCCTGACGCGATGTTCGCTCTCGGTCCGCTCGGTTTTGCCGCGCCTTTCGCCCTGCTCGGGCTTTTGACGCTGCCGATACTCTGGCGGTTGCTGCGCGCGACACCGCCGCCGCCCAAGCGGGCGATCTT
>NZMJ01000118.1 GCA_002692855.1 Maricaulis sp. | reverse complement strand
TTCCAATGTTCGTTTCCAGTTGAGAGCTTGCTTAGACCAACCATAATACTTTCTTGCGTATTCTGATTGTAACATTAAATGTTCGTGTAAGAAAGGGTCTGATAGTGTAGGTACGACCGCATCAATAGCGTAAGCAAATTTTTTAGATAGATCTCTATAATTATTATCATAAGGAACATATAAAGCATACTCTGCACAAGTTTCATAGAGAGCTCCAAGGTCCGTGATCAAACAGTAAAGCCCCGCAGCCATTGATTCAATAGCCGAGATACAAGAAGTCTCTTCCCATATGCTTGGATAAACAAACATCTGATAATCTTTTAAATGTTCTTTTATGTAACTATTAGGTTTGTAACCGATATAGTTAACATTCTTTAATTGTTTAGCTTGATCGTATAGACCTTGATACTGTGGATCATTTTGTTCTGCAAACTCTTTTCCGTAAACCTCACAACTAGAATAAACATCTAGAGTTACATTACTTTGAACTAACTGCATAGCACCAAGCAACACAGATAATCCTCTCCACGGAGTACAATGATGAATAAGTTTAATAGGTTCTCCTTTTTGATAAGGTTTTTTTACAGGTATGTTATCAATACCATTTTTAATTACCGTGCATTTATGCAGTGGCATTTTAAATTTCTTACGAAACTGTTCTAAGTTCCAATGTGAATTAAATACATACATATCGTATTTGTCGGTATTCTTGGGATCATTGAACCAGGGGAAAATGTTTGGTTGATCCCAAGAATTCTTTTGCCATAAGACATTCGGTTTAGTTGGATGTAATGGAATCTTTTCAGGGACAGATGTAGTAATCTGTACTTTATCTAATAGTTCTTTATCAATGTATTTAGATAGGTATTCTAATTGTAGTTCAGTCCCACCTTTAGGCTTTTGATTTATCATTCTGTTGTTGCATTACTTTCTGTATTATTTCTAATCCTTTCGGATCTACCTGCACAGTACAGTCTTGCACAATATCAGGACCTTCTTTCTTCTCTTTAAAAACTTCTCCTGTTTTCTTGTTACGCCAAGTATAAACAGTTTTGCATTTAACTTTGGTTATATTATCCGTTTTCATTCTCTCTATTTATTAAAGCATAACTTATCAGACCTTGTATTTTATTACTGCCTGTAGCTGCTTGCACAGTTATAGCATCACCTGCTTCTAAGTTCAAGCCTTGAGGTGAAGCATTTACTTGTGACTTAGCACCTACTTCATCTCGAAAAAATTCATATTCAGTGCTAGAATCTGATGAGTCAACAAAATTCATATTTACCACAATACCTGATGATGCATCATTGTTTGCAACATATACACTTTTAACTATGATCGCTCCATCAGTAGGGCAAGTAAGCACAGTAGTTTTACCTGTGCCAGCTTGTTTGAAACCTTGATTTTTATATCTAATTGTCATGATAAAAAGTAATTAAAAGTATCTTGTTCATTTTTTAAATCTTGTTGAAAAGAAAAATTAAGTTGTTGTTTTAGTGTTGTCAAGGACTCCACAATCTGCCTTTGATTCTGTGGATTATAATCCTCTGCAGGTTCAGGTATGTAAATAGTTATTTTAGCCATTATGCTTTCTTCTTATCTACTCTTTTAATTTTACCTTTGTTTTTTGAGGCGTAAAAAACTTGTTCGCCTTTTTTCTTACCGTATTGTTTTTTCATAGATTTCATAATTTTCTTACCTTTAGCTGTTAGTGGCATAACTATCTCCTTCCATCAGGTTGTGCATCTAGTCTTAGAGATCCATATCTCCACGTCTCACCGACTGATTCGTTTTCTATTTTAACACTAAGCAATCTACCTCGTGCTCTAGTATCTATTTTGGTTGTTGTGCTTGTTACCGTAAACGGTCCAAGTGGAGACACTGATTGAGTCTGTGACGGGAAGTCACTAATAAATAATGAAATTAAAGAATTACCTACGATCTGTTTATAGTCAGGTATGAATCTTCTCATCGACATTAAAAACTCTCCATCGTCAATATCAAAATCAGAAGATCTAATAAATGCAGCTATGGCACTTGTGCCAGTGCTATTAATTTGATCTGTGCCTACTTCGTGAGCGTAGTAAACGGTTGCCCCGTAAGTGTTAGTAATTCCTGAAATAGGAAACAAAGGAACATCTGAAGGGTCATTAGTTCCGCTTTCATCTTTAGCTACATAATTAGTTGCGTAAGGTTTAGTGTATACGTCAGCGTCTTGATAAGTTGTTCTGTCTAAAGATCCAGTGTACCAACTTGCTTCACCATAGTTATAAGTGACAACTCTATCTACTTGTAGAGATCCTGACTTAGGATAAAACCAGTTTACTTCGGTGTATAGACTATTGTGTCCTGAGTAAACAATTTCACTAGCTTCAAAATTTAAACCTAAATTTCCATCACCTGTTGTAAATACAAAGTCTTCAACTAAACAAGGTAATTGTTTTACTGTACCATCGTATTGAAAAAAACCACCTGACGTGCCCATCCAAAAAACTGCACCTTGTGCAAAAGAAACAGCGTGTTGTCCTAAACAACCACAATTAGTTCCTACTTGTCTAATGCTAAATGTAAAAGGTGGACCAACAAACTGTGCAACGTAAGCAGCTTGATCGGTTAAAATTAAAATATAGTCTTTCCCCTGAACTGCAGCCACGATCTTATTACCTTTATCTAATTGAAAAGTCCCTGCTGTGTTTGTAGCTGTAGGTGTATATACGGATGTTGATTCTTGATCTGAAAATCTAATAAACATCGGATCTTGTGTAGATGCGTTTCCAATGGTTGTTTCAGTTCCTAAATGAAATAAGTGTCGATCTGTTTCAGAAACAATAGTTAATCGTGAAGCGGTAGGGGCTCCTGACATTAAAGCGGCTCTAATGGTTCTTGCATTAGTTGCTCCTGCATCCCACGTAAAAGATTTACCATTTGCTATTGTAGCTATTAAAGTTTCTCCAAAATTATCCAAAGACCAGTTACCTGGTTCTAACGTTACATTAGAAGTTGTTCTTGCTGTGCCCCAAGTTGAGTCGCCCCAAAGATATGTGCCCCACCCATAACCAAGAGTTTGAGCAGTCGGTCCTACTTCAGCATATGGAGTTACGGTCACCGATCCACCATTGCTCATTCCTGTCACGTTGTTTTCAGTCGTTGTTACGCCAGCAGCAGGATTAGTTAAACTAATAGTGAAAGTGTTTGTTGTAGTGGTTAAGACTTCAAACGGGTGAGCAGTAAAATCGTCTGCTCCTAAAGTAGTGTTAGATCCGATGGATACAGAACTTAAAACAATGTATCGACCAGGTTCTAGTCCGTGACTTGTAAAATTAATAGTTACTGTGGCTCCGGCGGCCGCTGAGGTTGTAAAGGTACCTGTTCCCGATAGAGCACTGTCTAAAGGACTAATGTCATAGAAAGCTCCACCATAATATAAAAATAAACCTTGAGATGTTCCGATAGCTGCATATCGTTCACCAGCTAAAGAAGTAAAAGTGTGTTGAGCTCTTGCAACACCTGGTAATGTATGTTGGTCGTTAGTTAATTGTTGCCAACCACCAGTTTTTTCAGGAATACCATATCTGAATCTAACAAAGTCTCCATCGATCCATTTACCTGGAGATGCTGCGGGAGTTCCTTGTTTATCAAAACCTGGTTGGAATTTTACTTTTTTTAATGCCATATCTCCCCACTATACTATTTTTTCGCTAAAAATATAGTCCATTCTAGCTTGGATATCAAATCATTTAGCTCCAAATCCTTGAGCTTATTATTTTTTACATATTTATTTAATTCCTCAATATCTAAAATAAGCCATTTATCTTTAAGCTCAAAAACCATTTTGTCTGCCTTGGTATTTAAATAACCTGTTTTATACGCCCTGTTCTTTGATTCTCTTTGCATCCCTCTAACATCAAATCGATAAAACGCATTTTGTCCTTTAATAACTCCTGCAATATTCCAAGATGTTTTTTCTTTTGGATATTCTATGTTAGTTAAATATTCAGAAAATTTTTTAGTCACTCTATACTCTCGTATACAAAATAGACTGAATAAAATTTAAATATGAGTTGTTTTGATTTTTAATATAGTAAGGCGTTGAAGATGGAAGAATAATAAATTCATTTGTTTTTAATTTTATCTCGTGCTTTAAATTTTTTCTTCTATTATCATCATAGTTAATAATTATACTACAACTATCAGAGTCTATTTCTACTCCATATAAACAAACAAAGTCTGGTGAATCTTTTAAACTAGAAAAATTTAAATGAAATTGGGGTTCTGATATTTGATTTCTTTCATAAAAAGAACCATAGTAATCTTTACTTTGTATATTTATTTTATGTTCAACTCTCATAAAATCAGTGATGAAAGTATTTATCTTATCCCAAGCTTTAGAAAAAACATATTCTACGTCGTCATAGTAATGAGATAGTGCTATATTTTTTACTAATAAACCTGTTTCTATTTCATATCCTTTCGGCATTTTCAACTCACCAAAAAACAACGCTGTTTCAGATAAAACTTTTTTATTTATCATTCTGTACCCTATCAAAATTATACGCTATAGATATTCTAAAATCTTTTTCCTCACTTCTTTCAACACAATGTAACAAATCTGCTTTAAAAATAAGTAATCTTCCAGGTATAGGTTTATACCAAGAGGTATAAGCAGTCAAATTAAAATTATCGTGAATCACTGGTTCATTAATTCCAGGATTATCTTTAAATCTAAAATGTATTTTAGCAGAAGATTCAGAATCACTTTTTAAAAAATATACAGCAGACAAAGCATTTAAAGAGTGATTATGATATTCTTGATAATCGTTTTTATTGTAAATGTTAAACCAAGCTTGTGAACAACTAAAATTGTTTTGATATTTTAATTTTGTTGCATAATCACCAACCTGTTTAAAAACCCAATCGTGCAGTTTTTTAAACTCTTTATCTCTTAATAAATCATAGGTCTGTAAAGTATTATAGGTTTTGTTAGATATCCAATTATCTCCACCTGACTTTATTTGTTTTTTAATTTTAACGCATTTGTTGATAAGCTTGTTTTTAAAATTTTTATGTTCTGTATTATCAACGAACCCTATTATATTAGCGTTCCATATATCTAAACCTAAAGTCATTAAATCTATCTTTTAAAATCTCCTGGTAAACCTAGATGAGGTCTTCTATCAAAGATATTTGTGTCAGCTTCTTTTGATTTAACATTGTTGTAATGAAGAAAAACTTGACAACAATCTCCACCTTGAAATGTTTCTCTCCAATGTTCTAATTCCATACCTCTATAAACTAACATATCTCCAGGTTTTAAATTAATTCTAACACCTTTGTTATTACTAGATGTGGTTATTCCTTTTTCATCATCGGGTATACCCACGTTCTTTTTAGGCTCTAAATATATTGGCCAAGGATCACCTCCAAGATTTAAAGTTGTAGATATTTCACAACTGAATCTATCTTTGTGCCTTTTTAAAACATCACCAGCTTTATATATTCTTGCGTAAGTATAAGTAGGACTTAGTTTAAGTCCTGTTACTTTTTCCATTTTAGGCTGACATTTTAACATCAGAGTTTCCATAACAACATCAGCATATTGACAATAGGTTCCTGGAACTTGATTGTCTCCAAACCGTCCCATTAAAGTTTCAAATGGAGAGATAAATCTACTATCAAATAATGTTTTAGCCACTTGTCTTTTCATTAAAAAATAATTGTAAACAAACAACGCTAAGTCTCTTGAAATTGCTTTTTTAATAACTGTATATTTATTTTTCTTAAACATAGTTATTTAATAAATTTAGGTAAAGCTTGAACATTAAAATGAATGAACCTAAATGGTTCAACACCATAATCTATAACAAATTGATGTTCTAGATATGCAGGAAAGATTATAAAATTTCCTGGATTTGGTAAATAATAACACGAACTATTAGCCACTGAATTTTTATTTTTATCTTTTAATGGTAAATCACACATAGACTTTCTTACTCTTGGGTCGTGAAAAATAGGATACGATGTTTTATCACTACATTTTAAAAAATAAAAACCACTTAAGTGACTATTGTAATGAACGTGACCCTCGTGATGACCTCCACCATTCTTAGCAAACTCTTGTACCCAAAGTTCATTTAGAGCTACATTATAGTTTCTTAAGTCATAACCCATATCATCTAATACTTCGATAGATCTTTCTTTTACATACTTTTGAAACTCATTAAAATTATTATCAAATAACAATCCTTTTGAGTGATGAGACATTCCTAAATCACCCAACTTCTTTTTGTAAGCTTTGTCTCTTTTCTTTATAGTATCTTTGTTTAGTATTTTGGTTTCTTTAATGTATCCATTACATATTTTATTAAGTGGCTTTATCCACTCTGAGATTTGAGAAATGTAGATTGGTGTATCAAACCAATATTTTACGTGTAAATTTTCTTTCATAAAAGCACTCTATCTTTATCACAAAATATTTCAAACTGTAAACTAATTCTTCTTTTAGTCTTACTTATTCTTGGTTTATGATCTAAAAATCCAGGAAATATTAAAAGATCATAATTTTTAGGTTCAACATAAATTGTTTCGTTGTTGTGTCTTAAATCAATACCACAATTTTTAACAGTTTTCAAATACAAGACTCCACACAACGTACAAGAGTTTGCGTGATTATGCCAAACTTCGCCCTCTGAATAATCTTTATCCGTGCAATATGTCCAGAGTTTTGTAGGGCTATTATGTACTTTAATATCTTTAAAATATTTTTTACAAGAATTAATAAACAAAGAATATAGTCTATCGTGGTGTTTACTAAAGACTTGATAATTATAATGATTATAAATTTTTTTCTGAGTGCTTATTATACACTCTTTAATTAAATCTTCTCTAATATTTTTTATATCTTTTTTTAAATTATCAAGATAGAAAATTTTATCTTGTTTCATAATTATGGTCTTGTACACTCATTTACGTGATATTTCAATGCGTCGCCACTACTCGTTGCAACTGAAAAGAAAAAAGTAATTAAAGTCAATCTTGGTTTTTTTGACATTCCAAAATTTTCAACACCGTGGTGGTGTTGAGCATCAAACAATATCATTCTGTTTTTAAGAGATGTAAATTCAAGAGTCTTCTCAAAACATTTACGATTATCTTTTAATGCTTTTTGAAATTCTTTTGAGTTTTCATTTTTTGAATATTGTGCACCGTGTTCTAAAACGGGTTCTTTTACCTGTCTATAAATAGCTGTTCCTGCATCTTCGTGATCACTTAGGTATATTATAGAAGTAAATTCAACTCCTGTATCTGTGTGCACAAAGCCAGGATTTTTACTCCCAGGTATTTTTTGAAAGTGTTGTAGTGCTCTCCATCTCATAGTCGGTTTTAAAGCTTCATTAGGATATAAAGCACAAATTATTTTTTTGGTTGTATTGTCAAAAAACTCTTTAGAAAAAGTGTGAGTTGGTTGACTTCTTTCTCCAGGCCATCTGCCACCCCCTTTTGAAAATTTTTGACTATTAGCAAAAGTAATTACTGCTTCTGGATCTTTAAAAAAATCATCAATGCAAAGTGTAGGCCAAAGCATAATTATAAAAACGGATTTCCTAAATTCCAAATTACTAATGAGTATCTAGTTCCTTTCATCACTGGCTGTACTTTGTGCCATATGAAAGAAGGAAAGACAACTAAAGACCCTTTAGAAAAAACTTCGTTACAAGTTATTATTTTTCTTTTTTGTTTAAGATTATCGTTTCCATAAGAAAATAAAAGTTCCCCTCCTTCGTATTCTGTCTTATCAGTTAGACTTAGTGTCATAGAAAGTTTACGTACGTTGCCAGCGTAATCTCCTTCTGTGTAAGCTGAATCCCAACTATCGCAATGCCAGTCATAGTGACCTCCTGTTGAATATTTAGTTAATTGAAAATTCTCTGCTCCATTTAATTGAAAATTCCAACCAGCACTTTGATTAGCTATTTTTATGTAGGGCAATACATATCGAGAAATCCAGGAATCGTCAGTCCAAATAATATTTGAGTTCCTTGTTTTTTTTAATTTTTTAAGTTCTTGTTTATTTAAATTATTACCATTATTAGAAGTTCCACCCACAACACCTAATTTTTGTCTATTTTTTTTAAGATGATAATACTTAATTATATCATCACATATTTTAGGAGGGATGGCTTCTTTGAAAGCCCAATACGTATATTTTAAATTCATTCTGTATCAATTCTTATAAACTAAGGAAGATACCAAGATTGAGTATCTTCATTCCATAAATGATCTCTATCTGGTGCATCTCCAGCTGGTGATTTCCATTTTGCTTCTGCTAAATCTAATGTCCAAGATGGAAAAGGTTTTTGCGTCATAAAAATTTCATTTTCTGGATCCCAAATGCCACCTATATTTGCAGCATTCCCTCTAAAAGGTGTTCCACTTTGTTGGTGTTGATTATTAACTGTATAATAAGAATATTGCTTCCAAAGATTTGCAGGCCAATTATTATGTTTGGCTAAATATGCTTGTCCAACAGCCTCTGACTCATTGTTGTTTTCATCAAGCATATGTTTATTGTCTAAAGTTACAATATTTAGAACTACATTTTCTTCTGATAATTTTGCAAAGTGTGCCATATTATTTATACTTATACCTTATTACTACTATTCCAGAACCACCGTTACTTTGTGCTCCAGATCCTCCGCCAGTGTTAGCAGTTCCGTTGGCTGCTCCCGGTGTTGCTACTCCAGGGTTACCGTCTCCGCCGCCGCCAAGACCCCCACATCCTTTTGCAGATGGTCCTGAGCCACCGCCTCCACCTGAGAAGTATCTAAGTGATCCACAAGTTTCTCCAAAAGATGGTGGTGCAATTTGTGTTCCAGCTCCTGCTCCTCCAGGTCCACCTGAGTGTGGTCCAAAAGATGTTCCGGCTGCAGTTGCTCCACCGCCTCCTCCAGTAACTTGAATGTTAGCTGGGGCTGTTGATGATCCTGGTGCTGGATTTCCTTCAGGTGGAGTGTATCCTCCTGCGTTTCCAGATCCACCGGGTCTCGAAGCTAAATTTCCTTGACCTGCAGCTGATCCACTTCCTCCGGGTTGTCCGTGGAATGGTGGGGTTGTTGCAGCTGAACTACCGTGGGCTCCTCCGCCACCTCCAGTAGAGTTAATTGGTCCAAAAGTTGAAGTGCCTCCAGGATTTGATGGAGTAGAAGAGGAAGGGTTTAAAGTTCCTCCGGCTCCTACAGTTATAGGGTAGCTTCCTGGTGTGGCTGATACTGTTATTCCTGTTGTGGATTTTAAAGGGCTTGCAGTCCAAGCTGGTGCGGCACTAGGGTGTTGAGATTCTCTAAAACCTCCAGCTCCGGATCCTCCTGGTCTACTATCACCCGCAGATCCACCGCCTCCTGCAACCACCAAATAATCAACGACTCCTGGTGTGCAAGCTTCGACTGAATTGACTGCGAAAGTTCCTGGACTAGTGAAAGTGTGAATTCTGTAATCACCACAAACAGATACGTCATCTCCGCCTGTTGCACATATTATGGCTGTTGCTGCTCCGCCTCCGATTCCTCCGAAGCCTGATGCAGATGCTGCCCCTCTTGATCCTAGTATCGGCATAATCTTTCTTCTCCTATCCTATTACGCGAACTGTGTTTGCGCAGCAAATGCTGTGAACGCAGCGTCGCCCGTTTTAATCACAGTGTAAGTGTAAATATCCACGGAACTAGCATTACCAGCTGAAGGCGCTGCACCACCAGACCACTCTGGAGTTACACTTGATCCGTCAATAGTCACCGCACTATTGTAATACGGTGTTGAACCTTGAGTCACTAAGAAAGCAACCGTAATTGATTCACCTGTATCCATAATATTATTTAAAGTTGTAGAACCATCGCCTCTGATGTTCACTGTAAAGTTACCGGCAGCGTTTGTTGTGTGGTAAAGAACAGATTGTGTGATTACATCATAGTTCACTGTTCCAGTTGTACCCGTTGCTGCGATAGTTACTTTTTCTGCTATCTGTTGAATTTTTCCACCACCGTTAATCGTGACTCTACCTGTTCCTTTTGGAGTCAATGTCATATCGATGTTCGAATCTCCACCTGTCACTGACAATGCAGGAGCATTACTTGTCGCTGCGTTAGTGACTGAAAATTCGTTAACAGCTGAACCCGTTGTAGCAAATTTAATTTGCTCGTTAGAGTTTTCATCTAAGATAGCTTTTGTACTATCAATAATAATGTTTTGACCATTAGTGTCTAGGTCAGCTGAAAGTTGTGGTGAGAAGTCTGAAGATAATTCTGTGAAAGCTGTATCTACAATGTTTGTACCATCACCATAGACCATCTTAGTGCCTTTGTCAGCTGCAGCCCACGTTACTCCAGTTCCTGAAGTTGTTTTGACTGTTACTGCGTAAGCACCTGAAGTGGCGTTATCTACTATGTAAACTTTTTCTACTACAGGAACGACTACGTTTACTGCACTTGTAATAGTTCCAGTTAATTTTAATACTGCATTTTTTCCGTTAGAAACCGCACCATTTGAGAAAGTTAATGTTGCTCCAGTCGTAGCGTTAAGTGCAACTGCTTCAAAACCTGCAATTGATTGCTCGACAATTAATAAGTTTGTGTTTGTAATTTGTCCCCACGTTCCCGAGTTTTCACCGGTTGCTTGGACTGTAAGTTTCAAAAAACTTGATGTTGAATTCGCCATAATTTTTTACTCCGATTTGTTATTTTTATTAAATTTAAGCTGCGGTGTCAACCTCTCTCCACGTAGCGGTTGT
>NZMJ01000117.1 GCA_002692855.1 Maricaulis sp. | reverse complement strand
CGACGCGGCAAGAATGGCAGGCGAAGTCCACAATGTACGGACCGATGGGGACCTGGCGACGCACGGGAAACCCGTCCTTGCGCCAGCCACGCAACCGATACCAGAGCCGTTTCTCAGGCTCTGTCGCATTGTTTCGCAAACTCCGGGCGCGATCGCGGTTCATCGAAGCAGGATAACACGCAATAGTTGAGGATGTTCACCCCACCCCGCTCCCGTCCTTCTGACGCAAGCCGCTCGCGTCCCTCCCCCTCAAGGGGAGGGAGGGCATGCCTAGCCCTCGATCTCCTCGCGGAGGGCTTCGAGTTCCAGCCAGCGGTCTTCGGCTTCGGCCAGCCGAGCCTGCGCCGCCGCGAGGTCTTCGGAGAGCCGTGCGAAGCGCGCAGGATCGCGCGCGTAGAGCGCCGGGTCGGCCAGTTCAAGTTCGATTTTCGCGATCTGGGCCTGCAGCGCGTCCATCTCGCCGGGCAGGGCCTCAAGCGCGTACTTGTCCTTGTTCGACATGCGCTTTCTGGGCGCATTCGATGGCGCGGACGAGGGCGGCTTGCCGGGTTTGGAGCCGGGTCGGGGCTGGTCCTTCTTCACGCTTTCGACGCCGGCACCGCGCTGGGTGAGCATGTCGGAATAGCCACCGGGATATTCGCGCCAGACGCCATTGCCCTCGGCCATGATGACGCTGGTCGCGACACGGTCGAGGAAATCGCGGTCGTGCGTGACCAGAAGCACCGTGCCCGCATAGTCAGCGATCAGGCCTTCGAGCAGGTCGAGGGTTTCCAGGTCCAGATCATTGGTGGGCTCGTCGAGCACCAGCAGGTTCGACGGCAGGGCAAGCGCGCGCGCCAGCATGACCCGCGCCCGTTCACCGCCAGACAGGACCTCGACCGGGGTGCGGGCCTGTTCCGGCCGGAACAGGAAGTCCTGCATGTAGGCCATGACGTGCTTGGTCTGGCCGCCGACCTCGACACGTTCGCCGCCGCCCTGGGTCAGGGCATCCGCGAGCGTCCAACCCGGCTTCAGTGCGGCGCGCTTCTGATCAAGGCTCGCGATTTCCAGATTGGTGCCGAGCGTGATCGTGCCGCCATCGGGCGAAAGATCCCCCGTCAGCATGTTCAGCAGCGTCGTCTTGCCCGCGCCGTTGGGGCCGACAATGCCAACGCAGTGTCCGCGCGCGATGCGGGTGGAGAAGTCGGCGACGATGGGCCGGCCTTCATAGGACTTGGAAATGCCCTTGGCCTCGATGACGCGCTTGCCGGACTGGTCGGCGTCCGAAACGGTCATCCTCGCCTGGCCTTGCGGGCCGCGATGGTCGCGGCGCTGGGCGCGCAATTCATGCAGGCCGGCAAGGCGGCGGACATTGCGCTTGCGGCGCGCGGTGACCCCGTAGCGCAGCCAGTCCTCCTCACGGACGATCTTGCGGTCGAGCTTTTGCAGATCGACCTGTTCCTGTTCGAAGACCTCGTCGCGCCATGCCTCGAAGGCCGAGAAGCCCTGTTCGAGCAAGCGGGTCTCGCCGCGGTCGATCCACAATGTGCGGCGCGACAGCTTCGACAGGAAACGGCGGTCGTGGCTGATCAGGACCAGCGCGCCGGGATGGGCGGCCAGTTCGCTTTCAAGCCACTCGATGGCGGGCAGGTCGAGATGGTTGGTCGGCTCGTCGAGCAGGAGGATGTCGGGCTGCGGCGCGAGGGTGCGCGCGAGCGCCGCGCGGCGCGCTTCGCCGCCCGACAAATTCGCCGTGGGGGTCTCCCCGTCGAGCGACAAATGCTCCAGGAGGTAGCCGACGCGCCAGGTGTCATCCCCTTCCGCGAGTCCGCCCGCCGCATAATCCCAGATAGTCGCGTAGCCGGTCAGGTCCGGCTCCTGCGGCAGGTAACGCAGCGTGGCGCCGGGATGAATGAATCGCTCGCCCGAATCCGCCTCGATCTGACCGGCCGCGATCTTCAGCAGGGTCGACTTGCCCGACCCATTGCGGCCGACAAGGCACAGGCGTTCGCCCGGCTCGACCGACAGGGACGCGTCGGTCAGCAGCGGGCGTCCCCCGAATGTCAAGGCGGTATTTTGAAGGGTGAGGAGGGGCGGTGCCATGGGGCGCGGAGGCTTACAGAAGCCCGCGCGGCTTGTCATCCGTGCCGTCAGGCCTCAACCGGCGGCATCCTCGAGCGCCTGCCGCAGCACGTGGTCGAGCTCGCCGGGCTGATAGGGTTTGGCGAGGACGGGGAATTCCTGCTGAACCGGGTCTGCCACACCGCTATAGCCGGTCGTCAGCACGACCGGCAGGTCTGGCCGCCGCCGCCGGATCTCGCGCGACAGGTCGAGACCGTTCATGCCACCCGGCATGATGATGTCGGAAAATACCAGGTCGAGAGGCCGGGTGCGGACCGCTTCCAGGGCCTCGCTGGCAGAGGCGACCCGGTGAGGCCGGTAGTCGTATTGCTTCAGGAGGTCGCAGACAAAGGCGGCAACCGAGTCGTCATCTTCCACGACCAGGACTTTCGCGCCATTGGGCGGAGGCAGGTCCGGTGCCGCGCCGGTCGGGGCGGCCTCACTTGTCGCGGGTTCGCGCATTGAACGGGGCAGGTGGAGCGTGACCGTCGTTCCCGAGTCCTCGACGCTCTCGATGTCGGCATAGCCCCCTGACTGGGCGGCGAAACCGTAGACTTGCGGCAGGCCGAGACCGGTTCCCTTGCCGACTTCCTTGGTCGTGAAGAAGGGTTCGAAAGCCCGTGCGATCAGTTCGGGCGACATGCCCCTGCCGGTATCCGACACGGCGATGCAGACGAAAGGCTTGTCCGCCTCGTCCACATTCCCGGCCGAAATGGTCAGGACGCCGCCATCCGGCATGGCGTCGCGGGCATTGACGGCGAGATTCAGGATGACGAGTTCGAACTGACCGGGGTCGACCTCGACGGGCCACAGGTCCGGCGGGAAGTCGGTCTCGATCCGGATGTCCTCGCGCAGCGAACGCTGAAGCAGTTCGCGCATGGACTCGATCTGCTGTGCCGGGTCGATCACTTCAGGGTTCAGGCTCTGGCGGCGCGCAAAGGCCAGCAATTGCCGGGTCAGCCGGGCACCGCGTTCGAGCGTCTGGTTCATCATGTCGGTGATGGATTTGCGCTGTTCCGGGTCCTGCTGGTTCTCCAGAATCCTGAGGCCACTCATCAGGGCGGCGAGCAGATTGTTGAAATCGTGCGCCACGCCGCCGGTCAACTGGCCGATGGCCTCCATCTTCTGGCTCTGGCGCAGCGCATCCTCGGCCTTTTCGCGTTCGGCAATCTCGACATGCAGGGACTTGTTCGTTGCGCTCAATTCCTCGGCGCGCGCCCGCAACTGTTTGTTGGCACGGCCGAGAGCGGCATGGGCGCCCGCGAGCACCGCCACCACCAGCGCACCCATGACGACCAGCAGTCCGATGCCGGCATAGCGTGCGACGCGGCGTGCGGGCGGCTCGGCCGAGACACGCAAATAGACAAAGCCCAGCTGGGTGCCGCCATATTCCGCCCGACGCGAAACGACGACCTTGCCATCGCGAAAGTCGGACCCGTCGAGTGACAAACTCGCGGGAGGCGGCTCATTTTCGCTTCTTGTGTAGACCGCGACAGGATTGCCCAGATTGTCGTAGACGCCCGCCGCTTCGATGGTCGGGTTGGCGGCCATGGCATTGACGTAGTCGCGCGCGGTCTCGTCGTCCTGGAAGGCGAGGGCCGGTGCCACGCTGGCGGCGAGAATTCCGGCTTGCGCGCCGGTCTCTTCCAATTCCTGACGGACATAGCTGCGCTCGGCGAAGATCGCGATGCCCACGCTGATCGCCAGAAGAACACCAGCCATGACCATCGCCGCGATCGGGGCGAAGGTCCAGTTCCAGCGGGGCAGGGAGACGCGCATCAGCCGGCCTCCCTGCGCCGGACGCTGAGCGCGAGACTGAGCAGGCGGGAGTTGACCGTCAGCCCGGCGCGCGAGGCGCGATTCTCGTCGATGTGAAAGCGTACGCGATTGCCCACTGTCTCGAAATGTATCACGCCCCGCACCGGCGACGCGGACTGGTCCGTGATGGTCAGGACCGGCTCTCCGGCGAGAAGCTGCAAGCTGCGGGACACGGTCTGCCCCTGCGCTTCACCAATATACATGATGTCGCACTGGGTGCCGCGGCGCGCTCGGTCGAAACGCCGGACTTCGATAATCCGGCCTGCGGCCCGTTCGCCCGTCACGGCCTGGTCGAGGACGTCGCCAAACGGGTCGCGGCCCGCGACACACAGGATGAGGGACTGGCCGGGACTATGGAAATGCCCCTCCGGCCAGCTGATGAAGGATGCGAAGCGGTGGATGAAGGTCGCCTTGACCACGGTTTCGAGCGCTTCGTCCAGGGTGCTGGCCGGTGCCGAGGCCGGTGCAACGAAACAGGCCACCGCCAGCATGATTGCTGACAGTCGGGCGCGCCATCGCATGAGGCAGAGCGAGCGGTCTCGTCTCACTGGCTAGAACCCCATCCTGGCCGTGACAAACACGCTTCTGCGAATTTCGTCAGGTGGTCCGGCCGAGCTGGTTTCGGGATGCGAGTCGTCCAGCAGGTTGACGCCCGACAGGGACACTTCCAACCGGTCGGTCACTTGCCATCCGATCGTGGCATTCAGTTCCGTATAACCCGGCACGCCGGGCCGGGGCAGGTCGCCGACCCGGCGCAGATTCGCGTCGATGAAGACGTCAGCCAGATTGATGCGGGTATTCACCATGGCCTGGTATTCCGGGTCGTTACCGCTGCTTTGCGGAAGGAGAATATCCGTCAGTCCGGCGCGCAGGTCGAAATCTTTCTGGAGCGTCGCAATCCCCCCCCGGATCCGCCACCAGTCATATATCAGGAACATGCCCCAGGCTTCGACGCCCCAGCTTGTGCCGTCTAGACCATTGCGGAATTCCATCGGCAGACCATTGGTGGTGCCGGGCTGCAAGGAGAGGACGCGCAGGCCCTCGTATTCGTTGAAGAAGGCGGTTGCCGAAAACGACAGCCGCGCCGTGGGGTTGGCGCGGTATCCCAGCTCGTAGGCGATGACGCTCTCGGAATCGAAATCATCACCGCCGTCCACCGTCCCGGGAATCAACACGTCCCGGTCCAGGCGAACGGGTGTCCGGATGGCGCGCGATACGGCACCCCACACCATCTGGGTGGAAGACGGCGTCCAGGACAGGCGAAGGCTCGGCAGGTAGTCGAAGCCCGAATAGGTGGAATGTTCGAGCTTTACCCCGGCGGTCAGGGACAGGTCGCCGGACAGGGCAATCGTGTCCTGGACGAAGAGGTTCGACAGCTGGAAGTCATCCTCGACCGGATCGAGAGAAAAGCTGCCGGTCGACCAGAAGAAGTCATCGATCGTCCGGTATCCCCCGCCCCAGACGATCTGATGGCGTCCGCGCGCTGACAGGCTGTGCTGGAAGGCGATGTCGCCGACCCGGCTGCGGGTCATCAACCCCGGCCCGTCGCGTTCGGTGGTGTCGTAATAGGCTTGCAGGATGAAGCTGCCGCCGTCCTGCATTTCGCGTGACCAACGGGCAACCAGATTGCCGCCATCTATGGCGTTTCCCGAACCGTCATAGTCATTGGAGAAGAGATCGCCCTGGAGGGTGTAATGATCCCGGCCCGCCATCCAGTCGGTCCTGAACCCGCCTGAAACCGAGCTGTAGCCGTCATTGTTTCCCAGCCCGGCGGCACTGAGGGACTGCCCCAGTTCGGAACCGCGCGCATAGACCCGGAAGGCCGCATTGTCCGTCAGGCGGCCGCCATAGCGAACCGATGCCACCCGGTCGATCGCGCCGTAGCTGGCGCGGGCTGACCAGCCTTGCGTGTCCTGTGCGCGGCGCGTGATGACATTGATGACGCCGTTGACGGCATTGGCCCCCCACAGCGTTCCGCCCGGACCGGAAATGACCTCGATCCGGTCGATGTCCTCAAGCGGGACCTGTTCCTCGTCCCACACGACACCGGCATAGAGCGGTTCGTAAATGCTGCGGCCGTCGACCAGGACCAGCAGCTTGTTCGACGTCGAGACCGAGTTCATTCCGCGTGCCGAGATGGCGTAGCGGGACGCATCGTCGCGGGCGACCTGGAGGTTGGGTGCGAGGCGCAGGGCTTCAGGAAGGTTCAGCGCACCGGACCGCTGAATGTCCTGCGCCGAGATCACGTAGATGGACGCAGGCGCGAGCGCAACCGGCTCCGCGCGCCGGGACACCGACGTGACCTCGACCTGCATCAATTCCTCGATGGAGAGGCTGCGCAATTCCTCGAGCTGGGAACGGGTCTGTTGTTCGGTTCCGCCATAACTGGCCGGAAGGGCGACCAAGGCCAGGACCAGGGCGAAGAGGGTTTGCCAGGCCAGCACCAATGCCGGCGTGTTCGCCGGCCGCGTCATCCCTGGTCGCATCGCTGGTCTCCCCGTCCACTCCTGGCCCGGATTGACTCCGGACGTTAGTCCGGAACGCTTTGACGTCGCACAGGGTTCCACACAATTACAGTGAGTCAGAAAAAAGCCAGCGCGACCGCAGGACAGGGCCGGATTTCTCATGCCGGTTTCAGAGTCGAACAGGACCACGAAATCCGGCGTGAGGCGCTGAATGCACTGCATCGGGGCATGGGATTCCCGGAAAAAATTACCCCGCCAGGTTCGGGGCGGGTGGAAGATTAAACTTGAGTCAGATGAGTCTTGCGGATTTGAACTGGCGTGACCCAGCCCCCATGTTAGTGAGGAATTCAATTAGGGGAGCTACCCGTCTCATGAGAAAATTTCTAACCGCCGGCGCAAGCCTGGCCGCCATCCTCGTCGCTGTTCCGGCCGCTCAGGCAGGATTTTCGATGCAGGACGCTGAAGCCGAAATGACGACCGCCGCCAGCACCTGGATGGCCGAGGCCGAAGTCGAGGCGCAAATGGAATCCAATCCGCTGCTGGCCGAGTGGACTGGCCCCTATCAGGGCGTTCCGGATTTCAATGCCGCATCGCTCGAAGACCTGGAACCGGCGCTGGAAGCGGGCATGGCGGCGCACCTCGCCGAGATCGATGCGATTGCCAACAATCCCGAGTCGCCGACCTTTGAAAACACCATCGTGGCGATGGAACGCGCCGGCGAGCCGATCGGCCGCGTCTTCAGCTTCTACGGTATCTGGTCGTCCAATGTCTCGTCGCCGGAATTCCGTGAAATCCAGCAGCGCATGGCGCCGCGCCTGTCGAGCTACAACTCGCAGATCACGCAAAATGCTGCGCTCTTCGAGCGCGTCGCGGCGGTCTATAATTCCGACGAGCTGGAGACGCTGCGTCCCGACCAGCAGCGCGTCGTGCAACTGACCTATGACGGGTTCGCGCGCAATGGCGCGACGCTGGAAGGTGAAGCGGCAGCGCGCTATGCGGCGATCAACCAGGAACTGGCCGCGCTGCACACGCAGTTCGCGAACAACGTCCTGCACGACGAGGAAAGCTACGTCACCTATCTGACGGCGGACCAGCTGTCGGGCCTGCCGCAATCCTTCGTGAACGCCGCCGCATCGGCCGCGACCGAACGCGGCCGCGAGGGCGAATACGCCATCACGAACACGCGGTCGTCGATGGACCCGTTCCTGACCTATTCCGACGAGCGCGACCTGCGCGAGCAGGTCTGGCGGACCTATTACAGCCGCGGCGACAATGGCGACGAGTGGGACAACAACGCGATCATCGCGCAGATCCTGCAGTTGCGCGACGAGCGGGTCGGCCTGCTCGGCTATGACAATTACGCCCAGTGGCGGCTGGAAGACCGCATGGCCCAGACGCCGGAGCGCGCTTTGGAGCTGATGGAAGCGGTGTGGCCGGCGGCGCTCGCGCGCGTCGAGGAAGAGGTTGCCGAAATGCAGGCCCTCGCCGACGCGGAAGGCGCCGACATCACCATCGCGCCGTGGGACTACCGCTATTACATGGAGAAGGTCCGCCAGCAGCGCTACGACCTCAACAGCGACGAGGTGAAGCAATACCTGCAGCTCGACAATCTGCGCGAGGCGATGTTCTACGTCTCCGGCGAACTGTTCGGCTTCGCGTTCTCCGAAGTGCCCGAAGGCAGCGTTCCGGTCTGGCATGAAGACGTGCGGGTCTGGGAAGTGACCAACCGCGAAACCGGCGAGAATGTCGGCCTGTGGTATCTCGATCCCTTCGCGCGCACCGGCAAGCGCTCGGGCGCGTGGGCCAGCGGCTTCCGCAGCCACACGACGTTTGACGGCCCGGAAAATGTCCTGGCGACGAACAATTCCAACTTCGTGGAAGGCGCGCCGGGCGAGCCCGTCCTGATCTCGTTTGACGACGCGAGCACCTTCTTCCACGAGATGGGTCACGCCCTGCACTACCTGTCGTCCAACGTCGCCTATCCGACGCTGAATGGCGGTGTGCGGGACTACACCGAATTCCAGTCCCAGCTGCTCGAGCGCTGGCTGCTGACCGATCCGGTGATCGACAACTATCTTGTCCATGTCGAAACCGGAGAGCCGATCCCGGCGGAACTGGTCGAGCGCATCCGTGCGGCCTCGACCTTCAACCAGGGCTTCTCCACGACCGAGTATCTCGCCTCGGCCCTGGTCGACATGTATTTCCACACGACCGACCCGGAGGGCATCGACCCCGACGCCTTCGAGCGTGAAACGCTGGAGCGGCTGGGCATGCCGGAAGAAATCCCGATGCGGCACCGCAGCCCGCATTTCGGACACATCTTCTCGGGTGAAGGCTATTCGGCGGGCTATTACGGCTACATGTGGGCCGACGTGCTGACCTCGGACGCGGCGGAAGCCTTCGCCGAGGCCCCGGGCGGTTTCTACGATCCCGAGGTGGCTGGCCGCCTGGTGGAGTATCTTTTCGCCCCGCGCAATGCCATCGACCCGGCTGTCGCCTACCGCGAATTCCGCGGACGCGATGCTGATATCGGTCCGCTGATGCGTGACCGCGGCTTCCCGGTTCCGGGTTCGGACGAAATGCAGGATGACGCCATGCACGAAGACGGCGACATGCCGGCTCCCGATCATGGTGAGATGCACGATGATGCCGGCCACGCGCATGACTCCGATGTCATGCCGGACGGCGACAACGAATAGACACTCCAGTCTATCGCCAAACGGATCAGGGGCGCCTTTGGGCGCCCCTTTTTCATGCGCGGCGCTTCACGCCATCACACGAAGACTTGAAACCGGGTCACGCCCGCGTGGGCGCGGCGGACGATCGGCCTATATCGGTATAGGGTCTGTTCCGGACTCACCGCCGACCACGAGGCTGCCCATGCTGATCAAGACCCGCAAATCCTGGCATCTGACCGACCGGGACGTGACGCCGGAGAAGCTTTATCTCAATCGCCGCGCCATCATGGCGGCGGGCGGGGCGGCGGCGGTCAGCCTGACCGCCGGGGCGTGTTCCGCCGAAGAGGCGCAGACCGAGGCGCCGCGAGGCGCGATGCCGGCGGACGGGAATCTCTCCGCTCGCGAGACCGCCTACATGCCGCCCGACGGGGATCTGACGCCGCTCGAAGCTGTCACCGGTTACAACAATTTCTATGAATTCGGGACCGGCAAGGCCGACCCGGCCCGCCACGCGGACGCGATGACAACCGACCCCTGGTCGATCGAGGTCACCGGCCATGCCGGGCGTACCGGCACGTTCGGGATCGAGGACCTGATCGATTTCAACGCGCTCGAGGAACGCATCTACCGGCTGCGCTGCGTCGAGGCGTGGTCGATGGTCATTCCGTGGATCGGGGTGCCGCTGGGACCGATCCTGCAAGGCTTTCAGCCCACATCGGATGCGCGCTACGTCGCATTCGAGACCTATTTCAACCGCTCGGAAATGCGCATTGGCACGTTTCCGGTGCTCGACTGGCCTTATGTCGAGGGCCTGCGGATGGACGAGGCCATGAACCCGCTCGCCTTCCTCGCGGTCGGGCTCTACGACCGGGTGCTGCCAAACCAGAACGGCGCGCCCGTGCGCCTCGTCGTGCCGTGGAAATATGGTTTCAAGTCGATCAAGTCGATTGTCCGGATTTCCTTTGTGTCCGATGAGCCGCCGACCAGCTGGAACCGCTCCGCGCCGAACGAGTATGGCTTCTATTCCAACGTGAACCCGAATGTGGATCATCCCCGCTGGAGCCAGGCCAGTGAGCGGGTGATCGGTGGCGGGCCTTTCGCGCGGCGCGATACCGACATGTTCAATGGCTATGCCGACGAGGTCGCGGGCCTCTATGCGGGCATGGACCTGTCGGAGAATTTCTGACGCGCATGGCCGCCGCCCAACGCTCTCCCTTCCTGCGCAGCTTCGCCAAGCACTGGATGAAGCCGCTGACCCTGATCGCGCTCATGGTGCCGGGGCTGTGGCTCATCTGGCTGTGGGTTCAGGCGCTGACCTTCAATCCGGTTGCGCTGGGCTTCGACCCGGTCGCGCGCACGCACCACTACCTGGGCGATACGGCGCTGCGCATCCTGATCGTCTCGCTGATGATCTCGCCGCTGCGTGACCTCACCAAGTGGGCGCCGCTGTTGCAGATCAGGCGCCGCATCGGGCTGGCGGTGTTCTTCTATGCGCTGGCGCACGTTGCCGCCTATCTCGTCTTCGACCTTCGCGGGTCCTTCCCGGCGTTGTGGGAGGACGTGGTGGAGCGCATCTACATTACGCTGGGGATGGCGGCATTCTTGATGCTGATCCCGCTCGCCGTCACCTCGAACAACACGATGATCAAGCGCATGGGCGCGCTCGCCTGGCGCCGCCTCCATACGTTGGTCTATCCGGTCGCGGTGCTGGCGGTCTTCCACTACGGCTTCATGGTGAAGGGTGTGCAGATGGGGCCGTGGATACACGGGGCCGTCATCGCCCTGCTGCTCGGATATCGCGCCTGGCGCGGGATCAGCCGACCCGATTCCTCCTTCCGCACACGGCTGCGGCAGGTGAGGGGCGCGGCGTGAGGGCCGGGGAGGGCACTCACATCCTCGCTGGTTTCAGCCCCCCACTTCGCTAGGTTTCACGCCAGCGCGATTCACGAGGGGAGACTGCCATGATCCGGTTTGACGGACGCACCGCCATCGTCACGGGGGCCGGCAATGGCCTGGGGCGCAGCCACGCGCTGATGCTGGCCGCGCGTGGCTGCAACGTCGTCGTCAACGATCTGGGCGGGGGCGTGGATGGCGAGGGCGCATCCGCTTCCGCTGCGCAGGCGGTCGTGGACGAGATCACGGCCGCAGGCGGCAAGGCGATGGCGCATGGCGCGAACGTCACCAAGCCCGACGAAGTTGCCGACATGGTCGAGCAAGCCATCGCGGCCTATGGCGCGGTGGACATCCTCGTGAACAATGCCGGCATTCTTCGCGACAAGTCGTTCTCGAAAATGACAATCGAGGATTTCCGCCTGGTGGTGGACGTTCACCTGATGGGCTCGATGATCTGCACCAAGGCGGTGTGGGAGCACATGAAGGAGCGCGGCTATGGCCGTATCGCCATGACCTCGTCGTCGTCCGGGCTCTACGGCAATTTCGGCCAGTCGAATTACGGGGCCGCGAAGATGGGCCTCGTCGGGTTGATGAATGTGTTGCAGATCGAAGGCGCGAAATACGACATCCGCGTCAATACGCTCGCCCCGACCGCGCACACCCGCATGACCGAGGGGCTGATCCCGGAGGCGGCCCTGAAACTGATGACGCCGGAAAGCGTGTCGGCGGGCCTTGTCTATCTCGTCAGCGAGGATGCGCCCAAGCGCACCATCCTGGCGGCCGGGGCAGGCGGCTATGCCGCCACCCGGGTCTATGAGACGAAGGGAATCTACCTGCCGCCGGAAGAGCAGACGCCGGACAAGGTCGCGGAAAACATCGATGCCATCCTGAACGCCGACGGCCAGGATGAACTGACCGACGGCTCAGGGCAGACGCTGAAATTCCTCGGCTATGCTGCGCAGCATCTTGGCGTGAAGCTGGGCTGATCAAATCCGTGGTTTTCAGCGGCCAAAAAAGTCTTCAAGCTCCTCAAACATCACGCTGCGTGCATCTTCGCCAACCGTCACCGCCATGTCTGCGAAGGGCTGGGGTGCTCGGACGATGACAAGGCCTTTCACAGTAGGTGTCGAGGTAAGGCCTAAGCGCTTGCACAAGAGGTGCGCGTTCGCGCGTATGAAAGAAACGCGGTCGAGGTGGCGCCTAAGCTTGTCGCGTTGACCGCGCCCATCAATGAGGCCTCGGTAATCGGAAAGCCTGCGCGCAGCTTCGCCTAGCGTTCTGCAAACCTGCAGATCTTTTGCTTCGACGATCCACACGGTGTTGGCCACCCGGTCAATAGCAAGTGAATCGATGTCGCCGAGCTTCTTGACCTCGGGAGTCGCTTTGACGTTCAAACATGCGCTTGGCTTGACCTCCGCCTGGGCTTCCAACCCTAAAGCGCTCAAAGCGTCTGCAACGCGCTGATTGAAGCGATTTCCCGCAAGGCGCCCGGCATTGCTCGAATAGTGCCGCATTTCCCTTGATAGCCAATATTCGTTTTGAAGCGAACCATCCATAGCGCCACCGAGGGAGAACATGACGCTTCGGAAAATAGCAGCGGGGGAGATCAGGAGAAGCGGGTCGTCATCTTCATCAAGCGGCACAATCGGCCGAGATATCGGCGCAAAGCGTCTGCCCAAGCGCCCTAGATCGATATCGTTGGGCGTCCAGTCATTGGGGCGCTCGAGCCACGACGGTCTGCGGATCATCGAAAGGCGATCAATCGCCGGCGCGAGGTCAACACCTTTCAGCGGTTCGAACTTCGCCAGCTCGGCGACCAACTCCGATTTCCGGAGTTTAAGAATTCCCTCCCGGCGTTCATCTGCGACATGAGCTGATGCGATTGAGAGATCGACCACGCCTTCCCATGGTGTTCCGAACTCAGCTTCTACTGCCCGTGAAAAGGTGGCCTCGGGCTCCGAAGTCTCTTTTTCTTGGAATCGAGCGATGTAGCGTTCCGCATCCGTTAGGCGATTCCTGAGATTGATCTGTTGTCCCGAGACTTGAAGCGTCCGCTCCTCGAACTCGTGATTTGAGAGGAGTTCGCCTGTCGGTGAGATGTGGATGCGCGACTCGATCTGATTGTAAGCGATGCCGGCGTTGAGGTCGGCCACTTCAAAAACCATTAATGCGAGCGCCTGGAGTTCCTCAAAGTCGAGATGTCCTGGGATCCGGTCACCATCTTTTCCGGCTTCGCTGTGCGCGATCTCCAATATGATTGAGGATGAGCGGATGACACCGTAAGCTTCAGATCGTCGTTCCATGCTCAGTTCTTGATCACCTTCCACACCATGGATCGCGCGCATTGCGCTAGCTGTGGCCGACCAGTGAGAGAGCTCCCCTTCTGCAGATTGCAGGGCGGCTAGTGCATAGCCAAGGATGGCTTCGCGGTCGTATCCGCGCGCACGAGTGATCAGCGTGTCGAGCAAATGACCGTAGTATTGGCTTGCGAACCGAAGACAGTCGTCCCGGCCTTCAATCCGGGGGCCGTCTTCGCGAGCTCGCACTTTCCAACACGAACTGAATTGGACGAGCGTGCCGGCGGAAGGGGATATCTCTCGAAACTCGCCTGCGAGGCCTGAGTGTTTGATATGCTCGACCGGAGTCTTGGCCTCAATAATGTGCCGCCAACGATAGTTAGGAGACCCGACAGCAGATAGAGCCAGCTGATCAAAATCTACCCCGTCAGTGCCTATGCCGATCAGCCGGAAGTAGGCCTCTATGAAGCGCGCGGCAACGTGCCGTTCTGCGAGATTGTCAGGACGGAAAAGGAACCTGTGCCAATCGGCGCTCAATTCGATTTTACAAGAACGACCATCGGGATCGCACCTTAGCGAGACTGTTTCTTCTATAGAGATTGCGTCTGCGGAACGGACCGGAGGTGGAGGTGAAGGTGCAATTGTCAGCACGATCTCAATTTGATCTTCGCCAAGCTGAAATTGTTCGCTCACGTGCTTCAAGCACTTTGCAGCCCAGTGCGTTAGCCCGTCCCACGTTCTAAATATCTCATCAGGAACACGCTTTCCGTATTCACTGGTTTCCAACTCAATCCACCATACTGTGGCGCCGACCCGAGCCGCCGCGCGCGGCACGAGGATGTCGATGGCTTCGATATCGGCGTAAAGCACATCATAGTCTGCCCCCCGTGGCGATCGCGACATTCTGAAGACAGGGCGAATTCCCTTAGTGGGATGCATCAAGGTTCGGTAGTCGGCTGCTTTGATCGCCTCGAGCCGTGTCCTGAGAAGGAGGTTTGTATCGAAGTTGATTAAGGATGGCGGAGCGAGATCGAGCTGGTTTTCTGGGACAAGCTTGAACTTGTTGTCCTTCCACCATTGAAAGGTGTTGAGCCAGCCATTGGCGGAAAAGACTTGGAAGCCCATTGCCTCGGTCAAGTCGGCCAATTTCACCAAGCGCCAGACATCGTTGAATTCGCCATGCTCTACCAGCCCAATGGTAAGGGCGTCCGAGGCGCTGATGAATAAAGACGCCCAGCTTTCACGTTCATCTTCTGCTTCCTGGATGAGTGAAAATCCTCTGCCAACACCGCAGGGAAGAACGACAGTGATGCCTTCGATAAAACCAGGCTGCTTTTCACACCATTCCCGTGTGGATGTGACGGACTTACGGAGGGTTTGAACCTGGGTTTCGCCGAGCGTTGTGGTGGAGGCGAAAGCTTGCTCTGGCCAATCGTCGAACCCGTCAATCAATTGGACGAGGTGCATCCAGTAGCCGGATGGCATAGCGCTAAGGATCTCAAGACGAGGCAACTCGCCGTTGTCGCGGTATTGCGCTGGGAAATTACCCAAAAAATGGGTTGATTTGAGTGCATCGGATTGGGTGAAAAGCAGCGCCCGCTGAAACCCTTCTTTCATGCCGCTATCAATGGCGGTGGTGATTAAGTCCGCTCTCATCGCGGTTGTCAGGTTTTGTGGCGCAGTGACGATCAGGCCATCACCGACCGGCATGAGCGGCAAAAACTCAAGCGGTGAATTGCCGATCTCACTGTCTATGAGGTGAGCGGTGGCTTCTTCTCGCAGGACGAAGGGAAGTAGATCGTCGCGGTCGATTCCCATGCGTTCCAAATCATCAAAGGTAAATCGAACGCGTTTCGCTAAGGTGCGAAGTTTGGCCTCATTTGGCACTCTCACCGCACCAGAGGGCTCGCCGCCACCTGGCACATTGGGTGGGTAACCCGTGCGCAGAGCGATTTCATGCGAGAGCCGCAGCAGGGCATAGGAGCGATCAAGTGCGGCGGTCTTGATATCGTGCTCGGGTAGCGCCTCGAAGGCGCGCAGCGTGCATTCGCTATAGAAACCGGCACTTTCCCATAATCCACCGATAATCAGCCGGTCTCCTCGGGAGGTGGCGAGGCGCTCGATAAAGGGACTTTCTACCGGATCCTCAAGAACGCTGATCCTTGCAGCATCGAAGGCCCGATTAAGAATGTCGCTGATGGTCTTTGATCGCAGTGACTTGCGACCCCGTGAGAACGCCAAGGCAAACCGGATCGCCCAATCAATTCGGGTGATGTTTGCCTGGAGCCGAGGCTCGGTGGACAAACCTGCAAGGGCGCCTACCAGTCTCTCACAATTTTGCGAAGCGAATGTGGCTCGAATGACCGGTTGCTTCTCTAAAGCGTTCGATAAAGTTTGAGGCGGTGACATAGCCGCGAATAGGCGCTCAAGATCTGCAAGCGAAACGTCGGGTTCAGTCTCTGGATCATGCATGCTCCAGTTTACCTTGCACTCCGAGGTGGACATTCGATTTTCCGTCAGACGTGTTTGCGTCCGCAACTTGATCAGATGGAATATCGTGGAATGATTCTTGTTGCTTCAACTCCTATAAAAACGGCGTGAAACTCGGCTGATCAAATCCGTGGCTTGATCTTCATTGCGGGCGGCGTTGAAGTGCATACCCGAATTTCCAAAGGAGCCCGCCATGCGCGAAGCCGTCATTGTTTCCACCGCCCGCACACCGATCGGCCGCGCCTATCGCGGGGCGTTCAACAACACCCAGGCGCAGGAGCTGGGCGGGCACGCGATCAAGCACGCCGTGGAGCGTTCAGGCGTCGACCCGAAGGAAATCCACGACGTCATCATGGGCGCGGCGATGCAGCAGGGTTCGACCTTCCAGAACACGGCGCGGCAATGCCTGGTGCGCGGCGGGTTGCCGGTCACGGTGGCGGGGATGACGGTCGACCGTCAGTGCGCGTCCGGCATGATGGCCATCGCGGTCGCCGCCAAGGAGATCATCTCGGACGGCATGACGGTGACGGTCGGCGGCGGTCTGGAATCCATCTCGCTCGTCCAGAACGAGCACATGAATATCCACCGGGCCTTCGATCCGTGGCTGAACGAGCATGTTCCGGCGATCTACATGTCGATGCTGGAAACCGCCGAGGTCGTCGGTGCGCGCTATGGCATTTCCCGCGAGGCGCAGGACGAGTACGCGCTGCAAAGCCAGCAGCGGACCGCCGCCGCGCAGGCAGCAGGCAAGTTCGACGACGAAATCGTGCCTCTGGCGTCAAAAATGGGTGTGATGAACAAGGAGACGAAGGAAATCTCCATCGTCGATACCTGTCTGGAAAAGGATGAGGGCAATCGTCCCGAAACCACGCTTGAAGGGCTCAACAGTCTGAAACCGGTCTTCGCCGGGGGGCAGGAGATCAAGCAAGGACAGTTCATCACCGCCGGCAATGCCAGCCAGCTCTCGGACGGAGCCTCGGCCAGCGTTCTGATGGAAGCCAAGGAAGCCGAAAAGCGCGGCCTGAAACCGCTCGGCGCCTATCGCGGGATCGCGGTCGCGGGCACCGAGCCGGACGAAATGGGCATCGGGCCGGTGTTCGCTGTGCCGAAACTCCTCAAGGCCAACGGCCTGACGATGGACGATATCGGCCTGTGGGAACTGAACGAAGCGTTCGCGGTGCAGGTGCTTTACTGCCGCGACAAGCTGGGCATCCCGAATGACATACTGAACGTCAATGGCGGCGCGATTTCGGTCGGCCACCCCTATGGCATGTCGGGCGCACGCATGGTCGGCCACGCCCTGATCGAGGGAAAGCGGCGCGGCGCGAAATATGTCGTGTCCACGATGTGCATCGGCGGCGGCATGGGCGCGGCAGGCCTGTTCGAGGTTTATTGATCCCCTGCGCTGGGGAATGAATGCCCCGCTCCGGCCGGGCCGGGGAAGGGCATTTGCGACTGCCCGCCTTGCCGCGTGCGGCGGGCGGGCCTAAAGTCGTTCCGGTTGCAACGCGCAAGAGGGAGATTGATCCACATGACTGTGTCTGTTCTCCGCAAGGCTGGAACAGCCTGAGCGCGCGCCTGCGATCGCGGAAAGCAATCCCGCATCGTGTTTCGTGTTTTCCTGATCCGGCCTGTCGACCTGTCCGCCCGCCTGCGCTGGCGGATCGCCATGACGGCTGCGCGCCTGTAAGGCGGCAGCGCTTCCGGATACGAAACCGATGACGACCTACACACTCAAACAACTGGGCTGGAGCCCGGTCTTTCTTCAGTCAATGGACCTCGAGACCGAGGATCCCGGCACTGTCGCGCGGATCACGGCGGTGCACCGCAATCGCTACGAGGCGCTAGGCGTGGACGGACCGATCGAGCTGCGCGCGGCCCCGGACTTCCTGGCCGAGGACGACCGCCCGACGATTGGCGACTTCGTGCTGGTGGATGTGGCGCAGATGCGCCCGGCGCGGGTGATTGCCCGCAAGACGCTGTTCGCGCGCAAGACACCGGGCAAGGCGCGCACGCATCAACTCATCGCTGCCAATGTCGATACCGCCTTCATCGTGTCGTCGTGCAATGACGACTTCAACGAAGCGCGGCTGGAGCGCTTTCTCGCCATGGTGCGGGAGGCCGGCGCGACGCCTGTCATCGTGCTGACCAAGGCGGACCTGACCGACGACGCCGATGCCTATGCTGACCGCGCGCGCGCCGTGGCAGGCGGGGCGCTGGTCGAGGTGATCAACGCCAAGGACCCGGCCGGGCTGGATGCGCTCAGGGTCTGGTGCGGTCCGGGGCAAACGATTGCGCTGCTGGGATCGTCCGGGGTCGGCAAGACGACCGTGATGAATTCACTGACCGGCGGTGATGCCGATACCGGCGAGATCCGCGAGGACGATTCCAAGGGGCGGCATACGACACGGTCAAGGACGATCACACCGCTGGTCGATGGCGGCTGGATCATCGACACGCCGGGCATCCGCGAGCTCGGTCTGACGGATACCAGCGACGGTGTCGCGGAGACGTTCAGCGATGTCGCCGAACTGGCGGCAGCCTGCCGGTTTTCCGACTGCGCCCACGGTGAGGAACCCGGCTGTGCGGTTCAGGCGGCGATTGCCGCAGGTGATCTCGAGTCCGAGCGGCTGGCGCGGTTCGAGAAGCTGCAACGGGAAATTCAGTTCAATACGGAATCGCTCTCCGAACGCCGCCGCCGGATGAAGCAGTGGGGCAAGACGATCAAGTCAGCCGTGTCGAAGAAGCGCGGCCCCGAGACCTGATCGCGCCGCGAACCTTCCTGCCCGGTCAGGGCGGCAAGGCGGAACAGCGTCCCGGCCGGCCGCGTTGATCGGGTATCCCCGAACCCGTGAAGGAGTGCCGACATGACCGACCGCTGCGACATCATCGCCGATTTCTGGAAAGCGCTTGATGAGAGCCCATTCGTGATGCTCGGCATTCCCGCGCAAGGCACGCACAACATCCCGATGGCGGCCCAGTTCGACGACGATTATCCGAACACGGTCTTCTTCTACACGACCACGGACAACCGGCTGGCCGAAGGGCTGGGCGAGGGCGGCACCGAAGCGATGATGCAGTTCTCGTCCAAGGGGCACGATTTCTTCGCCTGCCTGCGCGGACACCTGACGCGGATCAATGACGCCGACATTCGCGACAAATTCTGGTCGAGTGGCGAAGAGGCCTGGTTTGAAGGCGGCAAGACCGACCCCGACCTGCAAATGCTGAAATTCAGTCTGATGGATGCCGAGATGTGGGAAGCCGATTTGGACCTGAAAGGCATGTTCAAGATGGTTTTCGGTGGCACGATCGACAAGGACGACCTGAAGAGTGCGCACATCGAGACGAAGATGTAGTCCAGACCCGTCCTAGCCTGCCCGCTGATCGAGCCAGTCGGCAAAGTTCGACATGGCGATGTCGGCGCCGATCTCGTTCAGCGTCTCGTGGCGGAAGCCTTCAAAGACGTTGAGCGTCACGTCCGCGAAACCCCGCCGCTTCAACCGCTGCGCCATGTCGCGTGTCGCCTTGCCGCCCTCTGTCGCCGGATCCTCGCTGCCGCCGACCAGGTGGAAGGGCAAGGATCTCGGCACGGATTTGAGGGCGTCGTCATCGGCAGCACGCGCCATGCCGGCGAGGAAGTCGCGCCAGAGCGAGACGCTGGCCGGCCAGCCGCACAAGGGATCGGCGACATAGGCATCGACCACCGAGAGGTCGCGCGACAGCCAGCCGAATTCCGGGCGCTCGTCGCTGAATTTCCTGTCCCATGTCTTGAAGGTGAGGGCGTCGATCATTCCGGCCGGGCGGTGCGCACCGCCCAGACCGTTCGCGAACAGGACCAGCTTCATCACGCCGGCGAGGCCGCCGGAGACGAAATTGGCATTCCAGATCGCCGCGCCCGCGACGGTGTCCGGATGCAGGACCACATGGTTCATCGCCACGGTGCCGCCCATTGAATGGCCAAGGACGAAGACCGGCTTGCCGGGATACCCGGCCCGCAGATGGGCATTCACGGCAGCGGTGTCCTCGGTGACCTTGCGCCAGCCTTCGCGGTCGGAAAAGCGCCGGGGGCCGCCATCCGAGGTCGAGGTGAAGCCGTGGCCGCGATGATCCTGCGCCGCGACATGCCAGCCGCGTTCGGCGAGGTATCGCGCAAATGGCGCATAGCGCGCCGCATGCTCGGCCAGGCCGTGATTGATATGGACAATGCCTTTGACCGGTGCGGCCGGGGCGGTTTCGTAGAGGGCGAGTGTCGCGCCCGTCGGCGAGACAAGGTCCCGCCTGTCCCATCCTGCCGCCATGCTGTCCCCCCGGATCATCGCCGGGCTGGAAAAGCCCGGTCTTTGACGGCAGGTTACCCCAAATCAGGCGGGGAGGAAGGCCGTGAAGGACGGTATTCTGGCGATTGACCAGGGCACGACGAGCTCGCGCGCGATCCTGTTTTCGCCCGAAGGTGCGGTGATCGCGCTGGCGCAGCAGGAATTTCCGCAGATCTATCCCAAGCCCGGCTGGGTGGAGCATGATCCGGAAGTTATCTGGGCAACGGTGCTGACCACCGCGCGAGAAGCGTTGAAAGCGGGCAAATCAAAAGGCTGGCGCGCAGCGTGCGCCGGCATCACGAACCAGCGCGAGACCGCGATCGTCTGGGACCGAAAGACCGGCCAGGCGATCCACAACGCCATTGTCTGGCAAGACCGCAGGACCGCCGAACGCTGCCGCGAACTGGCAGCATCTGGAGCCGCACCGGACATTACCGCCCAGACGGGTCTGGTGCTCGACCCGTATTTCTCGGCCACGAAATACGCCTTCATTCTCGATGCCGTTGACGGGGCGCGCGAACGGGCGAAACGGAGCGAGCTGTGCCTCGGCACAGTCGATTCCTACCTGTTGTGGCGGCTGACCGGGGGGCAGGTTCATGCAACCGACGCCACCAATGCCAGCCGCACCTCGCTTTACGACCTGAAGGCGGCCCGCTGGGACGAAGGCCTGGCGGACGTGTTCGGTGTTCCGATGACGGGACTGCCTGACGTGCGCGACTGCGCAGGCGAGTTCGGAACCATCGAGGCCGGGCTCCTCGGCGACGCCATCCCCGTGACCGGCATTGCCGGCGACCAGCAGGCCGCGGCAATCGGGCAGGCGTGTTTCGCGCCGGGCGAGGCAAAGTCGACCTACGGCACAGGCGCATTCCTGCTGCTCAATACCGGCCGGGACATGGTGGTGTCGCAAAATCAGCTGTTGTCGACCGTTGCCTATCGCCTGAAGGGCGAGACCGCCTTTGCCATGGAAGGCTCGGTCCTGTCGGCGGGGGCAACGGTGCAATGGCTGCGCGACGGGCTCGGCCTGTTCACCAAGGCCAGCGAGATCGAGGCGCTGGCAGCCTCCGCAGACCCGGACAGCGGCGTGGTCCTGGTTCCGGCCTTCACGGGGCTGGGTGCGCCGTGGTGGGACGCCGATGCGCGCGGCGCGATCTACGGCCTGTCACGCGGGGCAGGCCGCGCCGAGATCGCACAGGCCGCGCTCGATTCCACGGCCTTCCAGACCGGGGATTTGCTGACCGCGATGGCGGGAGACGGCATGAAGACCGTCAGCCTGAAAGTCGATGGTGGCATGGCGTCGAATGACCGCTTCCTGCAACGCCTGGCCGATCTGACCGGCATTGAAGTGGTTCGCCCGGTCAATACCGAAACGACTGCGTGGGGCTCCGCCTTCCTTGCCGGCCTCGGGGCCGGGATGTTCAGTTCGATCGAGGACGGGCGTGCCCTGTGGCGGGCGGACCGGTCGTTTGCGCCGCAACTGGACGACGGCGCGCGTTCGGCCCGGATTGCTTCGTGGAACGAGGCTGTCTTGCGCACCCGCACCCGCTGATACGCCGAATGGCGGCTCGCCTAATTCCTCATTAGGAATGCTGGCGTAAGCCAATTGGGCAGATGCCGAGAGTTTGTTGTGCCATGAACAGTCTCATCTCCTGGAAAGGGCCGTTTCAGCTGTCGAAGCTGTACGAGAACCGGATTCCGTTCGGGCCGGGCGTCTACCGGCTTCTGTCCGATGCCAATGACCCCAATTCGGTTGTGTATATCGGGGCCGCAGCCAATCTGCGACACGAATACCAGCGCGAAGTCGAAGTCCATGCGCAGGTGCGTATGGCGAAAGCGAGCGCGTTTGCCTTTGCGGAAACGCCATTTGCCAACGACCAGGCCGTGAAGCTGATCGAATCCTATCGCCGCCGCCACGGCCGCAAACCCTTGCTCAACAGCGGATTCTAAGGTTCTGCATTCTTCATGTCGCTCCCCGGTTTCGCTGAGCGAAGACCGAGGTCCAGTCTGGATTTCGGAGCGGCTTCATCGTCCGGGAATCGGCGAACGCTTTTGTTACCTCACCCCGATCTTAAGCCCCTCATCGTGAGGTGCCGCCGCCAGGCGGCCTCGAAGGACGAGGGGCGCTGGCCATGTTCCTCGCCCTTCGAGGCTCGCTACGCGAGCACCTCAGGATGAGGGACATACTCTCCGGTCGCGTGACGGTCGGGGCGGGACCACGCCGCTGATTGTCCCCCTAGGACGGATACCTTTCCTCGGCTTCATTTGTGACCAAGGGTCGCGCGGCGTAGGCTTCGCGATGGACGGAACACAAGCGGGACGCGGACCGGCGACGGATCACGCGGCGAGGGACAATGCTGGATATCCAAAACCTGTCGAAAACCTATGGCAATGGCGTGCGCGCGCTCGATAATGTGAGCCTGAGCATCCCCACGGGAATGTTCGGCCTGCTGGGCCCCAACGGCGCGGGCAAGTCGACCCTGATGCGGACCATCGCAACGCTGCAGTCGCCGGACTCTGGCTCCATCGATTTCGACGGCATTGACGTGTTGAAGCAGCCGCGCACGCTGCGCCGGCAGCTGGGCTATCTGCCGCAGGACTTTGGTGTCTATCCGCGCATGTCGGCCCGCGCGATGCTGAACCACCTCGCAATCCTGAAGGGCATTTCCAGCACGAAGGACCGCAAGCGCGTGGTCGAGGGCCTGCTGGAACAGACCAATCTGGCGAAAGTCGCCAACAAGTCGGTCGCCAGCTATTCGGGCGGCATGCGCCAGCGTTTCGGCATTGCCCAGGCGCTGATCGGTGATCCCAAGCTGATCATCGTTGACGAGCCCACGGCCGGCCTCGACCCGGAGGAGCGCAATCGCTTCCATAACCTGCTGTCAGAGATCGGCGAGAATGTCGTCGTCATCCTGTCGACGCACATCGTGGAAGACGTCTCGGACCTTTGCCCGCAAATGGCGATCATGAACCAGGGACAAATTCAGGCGAAGGGTGCACCGGCCGACCTGGTTGCGGCCCTGAATGGCAAGATCTGGCGCAAGAGGGTTTCAAAGACCGACCTGCCGGCGCATCGCGGTCGCTATGACGTCATCTCGACCCGCCTGACGGTGGGCCAGACACTGATCCACATTCGTCATGAAGGCGATCCGGGCGACGGGTTCGAGGCGGTCGCGCCGACGCTCGAAGACGTCTATTTCGCGACGATCTCGGCCAGTCAGAAGACGGCGGTGGCGGCTTGACCGCCGCCCGTCAGGGAGCACCGTCATGATTGGTAAAATCGCCGGATTCGAGCTGAAATATCAGCTCACATCCCCCGCCTTCATCGCCATATTCGCGATCTTCTTCTTGTTGGCCTTCGGCAATTCCGCGTCTGATTTCGTTCAGATCGGCTCGTCATCGACGGTCAACGTCAATTCGCCCAACGCCATCACGCTGATCATCCTGATCATGACCGTGTTCGGGATGATCATCCCGACCGTCTTCCTGGTCAGCGGGGTGATCCGGGATTTCGGTCTGAACACGGCGGGCATGTTCTTCACCACGCAGGTCAAGGAACATGACTATCTGATCGGCCGGTTCCTTGGCGGATACCTGGTCACCTTGCTGGCGTTCGCCAGCATTCCGCTGGGCACCGCGATCGGGGCGGCGATGCCCTGGGTGGATCCCGAAAACCTCGGGCCGTTCGTCTTCCAGTATTACGCCTATCCCTTCTTCGTGTTCGGCGCCCTGAACATGCTGGTCATCGGGCTGATCATGTTCACGGTCGGCAATCTGACGCGCAGCAACATCGCGACCTACACGACCTTCGCGGGCCTGTTCGTGCTCTATCTTGTAGGCAACACGCTGCTGAGCCAGCCGGAATGGCGTGACATCGTGGCGATCGGCGACCCGTTCGGGATCAGCGCCTATGGCGACGTGACCCGCTACTGGACCCCGGCGGAGCAAAATTCGCGCGTTGTGCCGCTCGAAGGCAATTTGCTAACCAATCGCCTGCTCTGGCTGGGAATCGCAGCGGGCCTGTTCCTGGTCAACGTCCTGGCCTTCACCTTCCGTGCCCGGGGCCGGATGTTTGGCGGACGCCGCAAGAGCGCGGCCAATGAAGCGCCCTTCGTACCGCAGGAAATCGAATTGCCGCGCGCCGAGCCGAGTTCCGGTCCGGGCGTTGCCCTGACCCAGTTTGCCGCGCGTATCGGCTTCGAGATCAAGGGCGTCGTGTTCAATGTCGCCTTCTGGATCCTGCTGGGGATCGGCATCTTCCTGGCCGCGATGGGGCTTCTGTTCGCCCAGTCGGTCTATGGCACACCCAACTACCCGGTCACGCGCACAACCATCGACGTGATTGTCGGCGGGTTCGCCTGGGTGCCGCTGGTGGTGATTGTCTATTACGCGTCGGAGGTGATCTGGCGTGAACGCAATTACCGCTTCTCCGACATTGTCGACGGCACGCCGACGCCGAGCTGGGTCTTCGTCACCTCGAAGCTGATCGCGCTGACCATGGTGGTCTTCGCCCTGCTGGTTTCGGCGATGGCGACCGGCATCGCGATCCAGCTGATCAAGGGTTACACCCATCTGGAACTTGGGCAGTACGCAGAACGCCTGGTCTTCGGATTCGGTATTCCGTTTGCGATGACGGCCGTGCTGGCGATCTTCTTCCAGATCGTCTTCAACAATCGCTGGCTGGGCATGCTGGCGCTGATCCTGTTCAGCATTGTCCAGGCGGTCGCGTCGAATTTCGGCTTTGACCATAATCTCTACCTGTTCGGCGGAGCGCCGGGCGCGCCCTATTCCGACATGAATGGCTATGGGCATTTCCTCGGCATTCTCGCCTGGTTCTACCTCTATTGGGGTTCGATCAGCGTCCTGCTGATCGTGCTGTCTTACCTGTTGTGGAACCGCGGCGCGTTGACGCCGATCTGGCGCAGGCTGCGCACCCTGCCGGGCGCCTTCGGTCCGGGAACCGCCGGTCTGGCGCTGGTTGCCCTGCTCGTGGCCGTGCTGTCAGGCAGCTGGATTTTCTACAACACCAATGTTCTGAACGAGTATCGCAACAGCCGTGAAGGCGAGCGCCTGGCCGCCGAGTTCGAGCGCACCTATCGCGCCGATCTTGAAGGCCTGCCGCAGCCGAAGATCGCGGACGTATCGATCAATGTGGACATCTATCCCGAGGAGCGGCGATACGCGGCTGAGGGACGGTATGTGATTGAGAACCGGACCGATGCGCCGATCGAGACCGTCTGGGTCAGCTATGGCGGCGGTGCGGACATCCTGTCGCAAGCCATTGCTGGCGCCGAGCTGACGACCAGCGATGACGACTTCCACATGTATGCGTGGACGTTCGACGAGCCGATGCAGCCCGGCGAAACCGCCGAGCTCGCGTTCGAGGTCGAAGTTGCCAATCGCGGTTTCCGCAATGGCGGCAATGTCTCGACGGTCAATTACAACGGCACCTTCTTCAACAATGGCGAAGCCATGCCGTCGCTCGGTTTCAATCGCGGCCGGCTGCTGCAGGACCGGCAGGCCCGGCGGCGGCAGGGTCTCGACGAGATCGAGCGGGCATTCGACCTCGATGACGAGAGCCATTGGCGCGAGAACTACATCTCGTCCGACGCCGATTTCGTGAATTTCCGGACCATCGTCTCGACCAGTGCCGACCAGATTGCGGTGGCTCCGGGCTACCTGGAACGCGAATGGACTGAAGGCGACCGGCGCTATTTCGAATACGTGATGGATGCGCCGATCCTGAACTTCTATTCGTGGCTTTCGGCGGATTACTCGGTGGTCGAGGAGGAGCACAACGGCATCCTCTACCAGATTTACTATCACGAGCCGCACAGCTGGAATCTGGACCGGATGATGGAGGCGGCCCAGGAGTCGATCGACTATTTCTCCGAAGTCCTGAGCGCCTTCCAGTACCGGCAGTTCCGGATCATGGAATTCCCGGCCTATGCGTCGTTTGCCCAGTCCTTCCCGAACACCATTCCCTATTCGGAAGGCATCGGTTTCATTGCCGATCTGCGAGGCAATGAGGAGATCGACTACGTCTATTACGTCACCGCGCACGAGGCGGCACACCAGTGGTGGGCCCACCAGGTGATGAGCGCGAATGTGCAAGGCGGAACGATGCTGGTTGAGACCTTTGCCCAGTATTCGGCCCTGATGGTCATGGAGCGTGAGTACGGCCCCGACCACATGCGCCGCTTCCTGAAGTTCGAACTCGACAGCTATCTCAACGCCCGTTCGAATGAAGCGCGCGAGGAATTGCCGCTCTACCGCGTCGAGAACCAGCAGCACATCCATTACCGCAAGGGCGCGGTGATCATGTATGCGCTGCAGGACTATGTCGGCGAGGACGTGGTGAACCGGGCGATGCAACGCCTCATCGAGCGCTATGGCTTCCAGGGTGAGCCCTACGCCCGTTCGGCAGACTTCCTGCGCCTGCTGCGCGAGGAGGCGGGGCCGGAATGGGATGACCTGATCACCGACTTCTTCGAGCGGATCACCATCTTCGACCTGCGTGTCACCGAAGCGGAAACGCGCGCGCTGGGCGAGGGCGAGTGGGAGACCACGATCCGCGTCGAGGCGCACAAATACTATGCTGACGGGCAGGGCGAGGAGACCGAGGCCGACATCGATTACGGCATTGATATCGGCCTGTTCCGCCGCAATCTCGACGGCGCGTTCGAGGGCACGGACCACATCCTGTATTTCGAGCGCCGCGAGGTGAACGAGACCGAGATGGAATTCGTGATCCGCACCACGGGGCAGCGTCCGATCTATGCGGGCATCGACCCGTACAACAAGTTGATCGACCGCAACTCGAACGACAATCTGATCCAGATCGACTGGATCCGGGGAGAGGCCGGGGCGGGCGACGCGGGTGCCGACACCGACAGCGGCGGCGGCGACGAGGCGGCGTCGGAATAGGTCCCCGATTCAAAGGAGTGGCGGATCGGTCGGGATTGTCTATCTTCCCCACCGGTTCGCAACGCCTTGGGGGGAGTGCATGCGCCGTTTCGTGATTTCCGGACTATTTGCCGTTCTGGCGGCGTGCAGCGGGCGCGATGACGCTTCGGCGCCGTCCGATCCGGTGGCTGACCCCGATACGCGCGTCACGGTCGAACAAGGTGAGTTGACCGGGTTCACCAATTCGCTCGGCGCCCGTGTCTGGCACGGCATTCCCTACGCAGCCCCACCGGTGGGCGATCTGCGCTGGCGCGCGCCGCGACCGGCACATGCCTGGACTGGCAATCTGGACGCGCTGACCCAGGCCGACCGGTGTCCGCAGGTGACCAATCCGCTCGACGAGGGGCGCGGCGTCGAGCCGGGATTGCGGGTCGGGTCCGAAGATTGCCTCTATCTCGACATCTATGCCCCGCCCGGCGGCGAAAACCTGCCGGTTATGGTGTGGATTCATGGCGGCTCGAATGTCTGGGGCTCGACCCAGAGCTATGACGGTTCGCAGCTCGCCATCGACCAGAATGTCGTCATCGTCATGGCGCAATACCGGCTGGGACCGCTCGCGCATTTCTCGCACCCGGCCTTGCGGGCCGAGGCGGATGACCCGCTCGACCGGGCTGCGGCTTTCGGGATTCTCGACCTGATCGCGGCCCTGCGCTGGGTCGAGACCAATGCGGCTGCGTTCGGCGGCGACCCCGACCGGGTCACGATCTTCGGAGAAAGCGCCGGCGGGCATAACGTCGCCGCCCTGCTGGCATCTCCGCTCGCCGAGGGCCTGTTCGACCGCGCCATCATCCAGAGCGGTTCGGTGGCCAGCGTTTCGCGCGCCGAGGCGGAAGGGCGATCGGGCGAGGAAGCCAACCCGTCGCTCGAAGTCGCCGAACGCCTTGCCGGTTCGACTGCGACTGCGGCCGACCTGCGGGCGGCAAGTGTCGACGCGGTGTTCGCGGCCTATGAGCGGGTCGGCCCGTCCTTCATGACCATGCCGGTGATGATTGCCGACGGGGTGGTGCTGCCGCGTGAGGGGCTGCGTTCGGCCTTTACATCGGCAGACACGTTCAACGCGGTGCCGGTGATCACCGGGACGAACCGCGACGAGATGAAGTTGTTCAACGCCCTGACGCCCGACCTGGTGAACCGCGTCTTTGGCGTCTTCTACCGGCCGCGCGACCGGTCCTACTATGACGCGCTGTCGGACTACCAGTCACGCGTCTGGATGGTAGGGGCCGTCGACGATGTCGCGACGCTGATGACCGCCGGCGGGCATGCGGATGTGTGGGCCTACCGGTTCGACTGGGACGAGGGCGGGCGCAACCTGTTCATCGACACGAGCTTCCTGCTCGGCTCGGCGCACGCGATGGAGATTCCCTTCGTCTTCCGTCGGTTCGAACTGTTCGGGCAGCTCGACCAGTTCCTGTTCAACGACCGCAACGAGGCGAGCCGTCAGCAACTGGCCCGGACGATGGGCGAGCATTGGGGCAATTTCGCACGCGAGGGCAATCCCGGCCGCAACTGGCCGCGCTGGGGCGACGAGGGCAACCGCATGCGCTTCGATACGCCGGCCGATGGCGGGCCGGAATTGATGCGGGGGATCGAGACCATCGAGGGCCTCGCGACCCGGCTCGGCGATGACGGCCGGCTGACGCGCGACGAGGAATGCCGGATTGCCTTCTCCCTCGGAGACCGCTTCTTCGGGGACGGGGCGAGCGTGCCCGAACTCATCGATTGCCAGGCGGGGTGATGCCCCTTCGCCGGCCGAGCCGTTGAAGGCCGCTGCGGCTTGTCAGTCCTCGCCCAGGGAGTAGGGACCGACCCCGCGCCGCCACGGGTCGATGTCGAGCTTGCGGCCCATGGGCGGAAAGGCGCGGTGGGCACACGGGCTGCGCTCGCACAGGCGGCAGGACAGGCCGATCAGGGCTGGTGGCAGACCGCCCGCGAGATCGCCATAGACGACCTTTTCGGCGTGGTCCCATTCGCACCCGACGGCGATGGCCTGAATGACCGGCGGCTCGCCCGGCAGGCCGGGGCGGGACACCGCCTTGACCACCGAGAGATACCGCGTCCCGTCGGGCAGCTCGAAACTCTGCGGGATCAGGCGCTCGGGCGTGCGGAAAGCCTCGTGCAGCGTCCATTTGGGGCAGGACCCGCCGGATCGTGCAAAGGCCAGAACGCCGCCGCCATAGCGCTTTGACACATTCCCCGCCGGGTCAACACGGACCATGAAGAAGGGCACGCCTTCTGCGCCGGGACGCTGCAAGGTCGTCAGTCTGTGGCAGACCGCTTCATAGCCGGCCTCGAACCGGCGCTGCAGCCGCGCAATGTCGTATCGCAGATCCACGGCTGCCTTTGCGAAGGCCGCATAGGGCATCACGAGCGCGCCGGCCGTGTAGTTGGCGAGCGCGATGCGATAGAGCGTGCGAGCCTCCGGGGCGGCAAATCCGGGCTGGTCGGCGAGCCGGTCAATCAGCTCGCCGTGTTCCAGCAGCGCAAGGCTAGCCGCCATGTGGAAAGGGCGCGATTCGACCGGCATCACCTCGGACAGCATCAGGCGCCGGGCGTGGAAATCGAGCCGCCGGCGGGCCCCGCCCATCACCTTTTCCTCGAAGACACGCACCACGACGCCGTGCGCTTCCTGGAGCCGGGCTTCGAGTGTGGGCGCGCGGCGGCGCACGTCCAGCCTGAGTTCGGACGCCAGGGTTTCCGCGGCCTCTTCCAGTTCCGGGAAGTGATTGCGGCGCGCATCCAGGGCATCGCGGACGCTTTCCGCGACACCTGCGGCGGGCAAGCCGCCGGATATGCGCGACATCATTTCCTGCGCGGCACCCGTTTGCTGGCGGTAGGCCTGATGAAGCTGGGTCAGTGCCTCGGCGGCACGCGGATGGGTCTCGGCCAGTTCGGTCAGTTCGACCCGGTCCAGCGCCAGCGAGTCGAGCACCGGGTCGGCGGCGGCATCGCGCAGATCGGCCAGAAGCTGGCGGTCCGTGCCTTCGGCAAAACTCTTCATGTCGAGATCGAAGACCTCGGCCAATGACAGCAGGACGCGCGCCGTCACCGGCCGCTGGTTGCGTTCGAGCAGGTTGAGATAGCTCGCGGACAGGCCCAGCGCTTCGGCTGCCTCGGCCTGGGTCAACCCCTTCTCGCGGCGCAGACGCCGCAGGCGGGCACCGGCGAAGATCTTTTCGAGCGGTTTCGATGTTTCAGTCATGTAAATAATTTACAGCATTACATATCGACAACGAATGTCAGTATACAGGCTTTCCGCTTTATATGGCAAGTGTTCTGGACCTTTTCGGCCCCATCCCGTCTGACTGTGGTCAACGGATTTACACGAGAGGGACTCGACATGTCCGATTTTGCAAAACTCATCCCCGGCGCAGCCGATGGCCGCTTCGACGGTATCGAACGCAATTACACAGCTGCCGAGGTCACACGCCTGCGCGGCAGCGTCCAGATCAGCAACACGCTGGCCGAGCGCGGCGCGCAAAAGCTGTGGGAGCTGTTGAAGAGCGAGCCCTATGTCAACGCGCTGGGCGCCCTGTCGGGCAATCAGGCGATGCAGATGGTGCGCGCCGGACTGAAGGCCATTTACTTGTCAGGCTGGCAGGTCGCTGCCGACGCCAACGTCGCCGGAGCGATGTATCCCGACCAGTCGCTCTACCCGGCCAATTCTGCGCCGGAGCTGTGCAAGAAGATCAATCGCACGCTTCAGCGCGCCGACCAGATCGAGGCGGCGGAAGGCCAGGTCTCGCGCGACTGGTTCGCGCCGATCGTGGCGGATGCCGAAGCCGGCTTTGGCGGTCCGCTGAATTGCTACGAAATCATGCGCGCCTTCATCGAGGCGGGTGCGGCGGGTGTCCATTTCGAGGACCAGGTCGCAGCCGAGAAGAAGTGCGGCCATTTGGGCGGCAAGGTGCTGATCTCGACCCAGGCGCATGTCCGTAACCTCAATGCCGCGCGCCTTGCCGCCGACGTGATGGGCGCGCCGACCGTTCTGGTCGCCCGGACCGACGCCGAGTCCGCGACGCTGATCAATTCGGACATCGACACGCGCGACCACGAATTCATCGATTTCGATGCCGGCCGCACCAGCGAGGGCTTCTACCGCCTGAAAGCCGACATGGGCGTCGATCACTGCATCAAGCGCGGACTGGCCTATGCGAAGATTGCCGACCTCCTATGGTGGGAAACCTCCAAGCCGAACCTTGAAGAGGCACGGCGCTTCGCCGAGGCGATCCAGAAGGAATTCCCGGGCAAGATGATGGCCTATAACTGCTCGCCGAGCTTCAACTGGGAGGCCAATCTCGACAAGGCCACGATCGAGACCTACCAGCGTGAACTGGGCGCGATGGGCTACAAGTTCCAGTTCGTGACCCTGGCCGGCTTCCACCAGCTCAATCACGGCATGTTCCAGCTCGCCAGCGGCTATCGCGACCGCGGCATGGGCGCTTATTCGGAACTGCAGCAGGCCGAATTCGCCTCGGAAAAGGACGGATACACCGCGACGCGTCACCAGCGCGAAGTCGGCACCGGCTATTTCGACCTGGTGAACCAGACGCTGTCGGGCGGCGAAGCCTCCACGACCGCGATGGCGAACTCCACCGAGACGGACCAGTTCAAGACCGTCGCCGCCGAATAGACCTGATCGAGCAAGGAGGGCCTGGCCATGACCCATATTTCACCCAATGGCGTCGAGATCTTTGGCGCACTTGAACCGGGCTACCGGGCGATTCTCGCCCCGCACGCCCTGGCCTTCCTCGCCGGACTGCACCGGCGGTTCAATTCCCGGCGGATCGCGCTTCTCGAAGAGCGCAAGGCCCGCCAGGAGCGACTTGATGCCGGCGAGTTGCCGGACTTTCCAAAGGACAGCGCCGACATCCGCGCGTCCGACTGGACCGTGCGGGCAGCGCCCGCAGACCTGCGCGACCGGCGGGTGGAAATCACCGGCCCGGTCGATCGCAAGATGGTGGTCAATGCACTGAATTCCGGCGCCCGGTGCTTCATGGCGGACTTCGAGGATGCGACCTCGCCGGTGTGGACCAACCTGGTCGACGGCCAGATCAATCTGCGCGACGCAATCCGCCGCACCATCGATTTCACCGACGACCGGTCGGGCAAGCGCTACCGGGTGTCATCCGATGCGGCGACCCTGATCGTGCGGCCGCGAGGCTGGCACATGGAAGAGCGACACGTCCGGATCAATGGCGAGGCGATGTCGGCATCGCTGTTTGATTTCGGCCTCTATCTCTACCACAACCATGATGCGCTCCAGACGCGCGGAACGGGACCGTACTTCTACCTGCCGAAGCTGGAATCGGCCCGCGAGGCCCGCTTGTGGGCGCTGGTCTTCCAGCATGCCGAAGAGATGCTGGGCCTTGATCGCGGGACGATCCGCGCGACGGTCCTGATCGAAACCCTGCCGGCCGTGTTCGAGCTGGACGAGATTCTCTACGAGCTGCGTGACTATTGCGTCGGCCTCAACTGCGGGCGCTGGGACTACATCTTCTCCTTCATCAAGCGGTTGCAGCGCCATTCCGACCGGATCCTGCCCGACCGGTCCCAGGTGACGATGGCGGTTCCTTTCATGCGCAACTACTCGCGCCGGGTGATCGCGGTGTGTCACCGCCGCGGTGCCCACGCGATGGGCGGCATGGCCGCCTTCATCCCGGTCAAGGGCGACGAGACCGCCAATGACGCGGCGTTTGAAAAGGTGCGCCAGGACAAGCTGCGCGAAGCCACGGACGGCCATGACGGCACCTGGGTGGCGCACCCGGACCTGGTCCCGGTCGCGAAGGCCGTGTTCGACGAGGCGATGCCCGGACCGAACCAGCTCGACAAGCGCATGGCCGTCACCGGTTCGGCGGCCCAGCTCCTGGAGATTCCCGAGGGCACGATCACCGAGGACGGGGCCCGCGAGAACGCCGAGGTCGCCATTCGCTATGTCGCCGCCTGGCTGGCGGGGCGCGGTGCTGCGCCGATCAACAACCTGATGGAAGACGCAGCCACCGCCGAGATTGCCCGCGCGCAACTCTGGCAATGGCGCACTCACGGCGCGAAGGCCGAAGACGGTGTCGCCCTCGACGATGCGTGGCTGACCAGGACGATGGACGAGGCGGAGACGACCATTCTTGCCGACGAGTCCTGGCGCCTGTCCGGCCCCGCCGAGGTGAAGGCGGCCGCAGCGCTGGTTCGCGACCTGGTCCTGTCGGACGATTTCGAGGAATTCCTGACGGGTCCGGGCTACGACCGGATGACGCAAGGACTGCAGGTCTCGATGCGCCTGACCGAGTTCGATTGAACTTCTTGAGTCTCTCGCCTTTCTCTGACGGTCCCCGGTTTCGCGAAGCGAAGACCGGGGTCCAGTCTGGATCCCGGATCGGCTTCGCCGTCCGGGAAACGTCACTCGATCTTTTGAACGCGCACCCCCCCCCGCTCCCGCCGACCTGAAGGTCGTCGCTCGCGTCCCTCCCCATCAAGGGGAGGGAGTGGTGCATCCCCCACCATACCGGTTTTTCTTTACCCGCTTCCCGCGCCTGCTAACCTCCGTCCACAAACGGACCGGAAAACCGGCCGAGGACGGGGAGAGACGGTATGGCCGATGCGGCGAAACCGGCGGCTGTGCCGCCGGCAACCGAAAGCGGCGCCTACCGCGCCTATGTGCTGGGCGGCCTGTTCGTCGTTTATACCTTCAACTTCATCGACCGGCAGATCGTCTCAGTGCTCCAGGAGCCGATCCGGGCGCATTTCGGCCTGGCGGACTGGCAGCTCGGCCTGTTGACCGGCCCCGCCTTCGCCTTGCTCTACGCCATTCTGGGTCTGCCGATCGCGATGCTCGCGGACCGTTGGCACCGGGTGAACATCATCGCCATCGCACTGGCGATCTGGAGCGGCTTTACAGCCCTGTTCGGACTGGCGGGCAGTTTTGCCCACCTGCTGCTGATGCGGGTCGGGGTCGGCATCGGCGAGGCGGGCGGATCACCCCCCTCGCACTCGCTCATTTCCGACTATTTCCCGGCCAACAAGCGGGCCGGCGCGATGAGTGTCTATTCGCTGGGCATTCCCATCGGGTCAGTGCTGGGCATCCTGTTCGGCGGCATCGGCTATCACGCCGTGACACAATGGTATGCCGAGAACGGCGCGCCGGACTGGCTTGTCATGCTGGGTGCGGGCGAACCCTGGCGGGCGCCTTTCCTGCTGGTTGGGATTCCGGGAATCCTGCTGGCCGTTATCGTGAAGCTGACGATCAAGGAACCGCCGCGCGGCCGTTACGATTCCAAGCCGTCGACCGGCGCCATGAAAATCGGTGCGGTCCTGAAAGCCCTCGCCGAAAAGCCGGCCTTCTGGTTCATCGCGCTCGGCGCGGCGATCGCGTCGCTCGTGGGATACGGGCTGTTCCCGTGGATCCTCAGCTATTTTGTGCGGATATACGCCGTCGACGTACCGCTGGCCGAAGCGGTCGCTCGTGCGGCGGTGCCCTATGCCTTCGTGGTCGGTGGCGGCGGGTTTGTCGGAACGCTCCTCGGCGGCTGGCTGACCGACAAGCTCGGTCCCAAATGGCTGGGCGCCTACATGGCCATCCCGGCCATCGCGCTGGTCGTGGCCTTGCCGCTTTACGTCCTGTCACTGTCGATGCCGGTCGGGGCTGCAGCCTTCATGGTCCTGGCCGTCGCCAGTGCGCTGGGTTCGGTCTGGTACGGACCGGTGTGGGCGACTGCACAAAATCTCGTTGCGCCGGGCATGCGCGCGATGGCGTCTGCCGTCCTGCTGTTCGTCATCAACATCATCGGTCTCGGGATCGGACCGTTTGCCATCGGCGCCCTGTCGGATTTCCTGCGGGCATCGTACGGTGCGGACGCCTTGCGAATCGCGATTCTGCTGATCGCGGCACTCGTTATCCCTGCGGCAGCGTTCTTCTATGCCGCGTCGCGCCGCCTTCACAAGGATTGGGAGGCTGCGCGCTGACCCCGGAAGGATGATGCGTGAGCCATACTGATGCCTTCTTCGAAAGCCGCGACGGGCTGAAGATCAGCTTCCGTGACTATCCGCCGGACGGCGATGTGACCGGCGTGCCGGTCCTGTGCCTGCATGGTCTGACGCGGAATTTGAAGGACTTCGAGGAGCTTGCGCCCCAGATCGCCGCGACCGGCCGCCGGGTGATCGCCGCTTCGCAGCGCGGTCGGGGAGATTCGCAGCGTGACAGCGTGACCGAGCGATACCATCCAGGGGTTTATACCCAGGACATGATCGACCTGCTCGACCATCTCGGCATTGACCGCGCGGTCCTTGTCGGGACGTCGATGGGCGGTCTGATGACGATGGGCGCGGCCGCCCTTGCGCCGCACCGTCTGGCTGCTGCGGTCCTGAACGATGTCGGGCCGGAGCTGGACATGGCGGGCATCGAGCGGATCCGGTCCTATGTCGGCAAGTCCGGCGACCATGCCGACTGGCAGAGCGCGGCGCAGCGCGCGCGCGATGTGAACGGGTATGCCTTCCCCAAGGAGACGGGCGAATCATTCTGGCTCGATTTTGCGCGCCGGACCCACCGCGTGCTGCCGTCCGGGGCGATTCGGTCGGACTATGACCCGGCCATCGCGTCGGCCGTCGCAGCGGGTGGACAACCCCCGATTGATCTCTGGGCGCTCTTTGCGGCGCTCCTCCCGATACCGACCCTTGTGATCCGCGGTGCCATCTCTGACCTGCTCAGCCGGGAAACCGTCGCCAGGATGCGCGCGGTCAAGCCCGATCTGCGTGTCACGGAGGTGCCCGATGTCGGCCACGCGCCTTTCATGACCGAGCCGGAGGCATGGTCCTCGTTGGTGCATTTCCTCCAGCAAGTGGACTGAGACGGGAACGCTTCGCGTCCGGAGATAGGCGGCGAAAAAATAATTCGCCTGTAGGGAGAAATTTTAACTTTTAGCTTCGGGGAATCTTAAGTCCGCGTTAAGCTTCAGACTTCGAAGCCTAGAAATGAGGGGGGTACCCTATGCTCCGTCGTACGTATCTGGCTGGAATCGCCATCGCCGCTTTGGCGCCCGCAGGATTTGCGGCCGCAGATGACATGGCATGGTTCCCGTCAGCTCAACCAACCAGCGCCGCGCCTGGCGAGTGTTACGCTCGCGTTCGCGTCGAAGCCGAATATCGTCCCTACACCGAGACGATCGTCACCGGCGACACCTATGAAACCTATAACGTCTCTCCGGCCGAACTCGGATATGACGTTCGCGAATTCATCAGCCGCGAAGCCGGCATGCGCTATATCGTGCATGAACCGGTCTATGACATCATCACCGAAGAAGTGATGGTTCGTCCGGCTTATGTCGAATACCGGGTGGTTCCGGCGGTGCACGAGGAAGTCACCGAGCGGATCATGGTTCGCGAGCCGCGGATGGTCTGGCAGCGTGGCCGTGTGCCGGGTGCCCAGATGACCCGTTATGACGAAGAAACCGGCGAAATCTGGTGTCTCGTCGAGGAAGCGGGCGAATATCGCACCGTGACCCGCAACGTGCTGGTGACCCCGGCGCGTGTCGACGAAGTCCAGTACCAGGCCGAATACGCCACGATCCAGCGTGAAGTCCTGGTTCAGCAGGCCCGTGTCGAAGAAGTTCCGATCCCGGCCGAATACGACCAGGTCGAGATCCAGACGCTGGTCCGCGCGGCTTCGGTCAACTCGCAAACCGTCCAGGGTCGTACCGACACCGTGACGCGTTACGAGCTGGTCGCCGAGGAGCGTTATGAGTGGCGTTTGATGGACTGCGACGAGATCGACCTGCCGGGCTATGTCCCGCCTGCGTCGATGCGCTCCGAGCAGCCGTCGATGTCCTATGAATACCAGGGCGGTGGCACCTATGAGGAGCCGCAGTGGGACGAGACCGAGACTCCGGTCGCGTCGCTCGCGTCCAGCCGGATCACCCAACGTGGTGGACCGCGCATCATTCAGGCCGCCGCGCGCCAGTAGGCACGCAGCGAACTGAATGAGAGGGGTTGGAGCGCCTCGCACCTTTCCGGGTGCGGGGCGTTTCCTTTTTCACGATGCGTTGAAATTTTCCCGGGTGCTGTAGTGCGCGAACGCCCGGCCCCGTCAGGGCAGCGGGCGATCGCTGGCAGTGCGGATGCGTACCCGCGACGAGGCGGTGCGTCCCTGCGAGTCGACCGCAGCAATCGTGTAGAAGCCGCGCCCCGGCGGCGACCAGACCGGATCGCCCGCGCCATTGCGGGCCGCAGGCTGTCCATCGACATACCAGTTCAGGCGCCCGGTTCCGCGCCCGGCCAGAACCAGCGGGCGTCCCTCGTCATTGGCCCAGACTTCCGACCCGTCGGGCGGAAAGACGATTTCAGGGGGCAGGGAATCCCCGAAACGGCGCAGCGGGGCGGGCGGTGTGTTGTCAGTTCCGGATTCGGGCTGGCCCCAACCGCCCTGCGGATCCGTGGTGTAGCGCCGCGCACGGTCAAAGACGTCGAACAGGATCGGCAAGGCGCCCTCACGGCCGGTGACGCCGGGGCGCGGCGTCCCGTCCGGACGTCCGACCCAGACGACGATGGTGTAGCCATCGCCCACACCTGCCGCCCAGGCATCGCGAAACCCCCAGGAGGTTCCGGTCTTGAACGCGATGCGCGGCGCGCCGCGCGACAACTCGGCCGGCATGCGCCCGCCGGGATGCGGAGCACGGCGCAGGATGGAGACGATCTCGTCTGCGGTCTCCCGCGTCATCAGGGGCTGGGCGGGAGTGGCGGCATCGATGTCGGACTGGTCGTCCAGCCAGCTCAAGGGCCGCGCCGAGCCCCCATCCCCGAGTGCCGCGTAGAGGGTCGCAACCTCGCGCACCGTCAGCCCGACGCCGCCGAGCGCAATGGCGAGACCGGCGTCGTCATCTCCGCTGGCCGTGATGCGGCCATGGGCGCCGGCAAAGTCGAGCGATGCGGCGAACCGGCGCGCGCCGACCGCGTCGAGCGCCAGCACGGCCGGAACGTTCAGTGAGTGCTGCAAGGCCTCCGCCACCGTCACATCGCCGCGAAAGCTTCGGTCGAAATTCTCGGGCTGATAGGCCGAAAAGGCGCGCGGAATGTCGGCCATGCGCGTGCCGGAGGTGGCAAATCCGTCATCGAAGGCGAGGGCGTAGATGAAGGGCTTCAAGGTCGAACCCGGCGAGCGGGCACGATCGGTGAGATCGATCCAGCCGCCCTGTCTGTCGCGGCCGGCCGACCCGACCGCTGCTCGAACTGCGCGGGTGCGGGTCTCCACGACCAGAATGGCGATCTGGACGTCGTGACCGGCAAGCTCGGCCTCGGCGCGGGCAAGCGATTCCAGTTCGGCCTGAAGTCCACCATCGAGGGAGGTCACGATGTCGGTGACGCCCGGCGCGCGGCGGCGCGCCTCGTCTGCGGCGTGCCAGGCGGCGGCGGGAAAGTCGGCGCGCGAGGGCAGGTCCTCGCCGGCGGCTTCGCCGGCCCGTGCCGGTGTCAGCAGGCTGGACGCGGCAAGCCGGTCGAGAATCGCCGCCCGCGCTGTCCGTGCGTTCGCGGGACGCAGGTCCGGACGGCGGACTTCGGGCGATTGCGGCAGCGCGACCAGCAGGGCGATCTGTTCGGCCGTCAGGCGTTCAGGCTCGCGCCCGAAATAGGCCCAGGAGGCGGCCCGAATGCCTTCCAGATTGCCGCCATAGGGAGCGAGCGACAGGTAAAGTTCGAGGATCTCGTCCTTTGACAGGCGGCGTTCAAGCTGAAGCGCGCGCCAGCTCTCGACGATCTTGGACCCGAGCGTCCGGGGGCGCGGCTCCAGCAGCCGCGCGGTCTGCATGGTCAGGGTCGAGGCCCCCGAAACGATCCGGCCCGCACGCGCCGACGTGAGGGCGGCGCGCATGACGGCGAGCGGGTCGACGCCTGCATGTTCGTAGAAGCGCTGGTCCTCGATGGCGATCAGGGCGTCGATGAAGGCCGGGTCGATCCGGTCGATGTCGGCGGCGAGCCGCCACCGCCCGTCTTCAACCGGGAAAACACGCAGCGCCCGGCCGCCGCTGTCGGTGACGACGACCGACATTTCGGTGCCGCGTCCCATGTCCGGCGGAAGGGCCCGGTCGAGGACGAACAACCCCGCCGCCATCGCAAGGATGGCGGCGTGGATTGCCGTGACCCAGACCGGGATGCGCATCGCGTCTAGCTGCGCGGGCGGATGGTCACCCGGCCAGCCTCGGACCGGGCGAAGACATCCATGCGGTACATGTCCTCGGCATTGGCGCCGGGAATGACGAAGTCGCCGGGTGTCACGGCGCGAACGACATAGGCGAGGCGGTAGCCGCGCCGCTCATAGAGATCAATCGCGGCCACGAAGCGGTCATCGCGCGCCTCGGCAATGTTCGCGGACGCGAGATCGCCAAGGAAGCTATAGACGCCGTTGGATCCTCCATCCTGCGGTTCGAGCACGGCTTCGATCTCGAATCCGGCCGGCAGGAGATCGGCGATGACGATCGGGGCGCGGCGCTGTTCGGTGCCGGTCACGGTGATGGCCACGATGAAGCGGTCACCCTGGGTCACATTGGCCAGGTCGGCGGTCGCACCGGTCGGGGTGAGGACCATTTTCGACACGCGCAGGTTCTCAGAAACCGCGGGCGGGGCGTCAATCGGCGCGCCGCGGGCGATCTGGGTCATCCAGACCGGATTGCCGGTGCGGTTCGTGAAGACCGGGGTGCCGGCCAATTGCGCCGCATCCAGACGATAGGTCCGGTTGGCGGTGACCATCTCCGCATCGCCGTCCACCGGGACATTGACTTCGGTCGTGTCGCCCACGAGGGCCCGGGCCGCGAGGAGGAGGAAGGCCTTTTCCTGTGTCGTCAGGCGGTCGGGTTCAGGCAGATCGGTCGCGACCCGTTCGGTGAGGGCGGTGACGATATCGTCGTTTCCGGCCTCCGCCGCGAGTGCCAGAACGCCGGCAATGTCACGCCGGGGGGTCTGGTACCAGTCACCGGCATTGTTGTAACCGAGCGCCTCGACGGCTGCGTTGAAGGCGCTGCGCGAGCGAGCCTGATCGCCGATCATCGCCAGCCCGGCCCCGATATGCGCGCGGGCCATCGGGCTTTCGATCTCGGTGAGAAGCCGGTCGTGCATGTAACGCAGCTGGGCGCGATCCACCCGGCCCGCCCGGGCGAGGACGTAAAGCGCGTAGGCGGCGCTGCGATGGTTCAGGCGATCCTGGGTGTCGTATTGCCACGGACCCCGGCGCACCTGGGTTTCATAGCCCGAGGCCCGCCACAGTTCGAGACGCGACACGCCATCGAGCACGGTGTAGGCGCGGTCGAGCGCAGCATCGGGCACGGCATATCCCTGCTCGCGGGCGCGGGCGAGGAAATCGACCGCGTAGGCGCCGAGCCAGGGATTGGCGTTCCGGTCGCCCATCCGCCATTGGCCGATGGCTCCGTCTGCACTCTGGCGGTTGAGGATGGTTTCCACCGCATCGGCGACGCGCCGGCGGATTTCGGAATCGGACTCCACTCCGCCCAATGCCGCCATCTGGTCGGCATAGAGCAGCGGCATGGCGCGGCTGACCTGCTGTTCGGTGCAGCCATAGGGATAGCGCGACAGCGATTCATAGAGGGCTGCCGCATCCATCGGCAGTGCCGAGAAGCTGACCTGAACGCTGCCGGAGCCGTCAACGAATCCGTCAAGGACGTTCGGGTCGGGCGAGTAGTTGGCGCCATCCATCACGCGGGTACGGTTGACCCGGCTGACCGGCAGGAAGGCCGAACGGACCTGGATCGGATAACTGCGCTGGACCGCGAAATCGGGTCCGGCAACCGTGATGCCGATTGTGGTCACGCCGGTCTCACCGGCAGCGATCTCGACCGGCGCATCGCGTCGTTCCGCGGTCGACAATTCGAGCGGGAATTCAGGCTCGGTGACGCTCAGTCCCGCGCCGGCGTCGATGGTCACGGTATAGGTGCCGGCTTCGCCTTCGACATTGTCGAGCGTGGCGGTGCCAAAAGCCGTGTCATCCGGTGCCAGGAAGCGCGGCAGGATCAGTTCGGACGGGACTTCGTCGCGCACCGTGAGTGGCTGCGAGGCCGAACCCAGGCCGGACGGCGTCCAGGCAACTGCCATCAGGCGCAGTTCGCCGTTGAAATCGGGGATGTCGAGCTCGATCTCGGCGCGGCCATTGCCGTTGAACCGGACCGGTCCCTGGAACAGCGCAACGGTACGGGTGGGAACGACCGTCAGACCGGCCCCGCCAATCTGGTCACCGCCCGAGCGGACCTCGGCAGCGGCACCCTGATTGGGGTCCAGCAAGCGGCCATAATCGTCATACATGTCGACGGCCAGACGCTTGCGGCCGAAGAAATGCTCGACCGGATCGGGCGACTGGAAGCGCGTCAGAAGCAGGATGCCTTCATCGACGGCCGCCAGGGTCAGATAGGCTTCGCGGACATTGCCTTCGGCCTCGACCGTGACGGTCAGGGGCTGACGCGGGCGAACCACTTCAGGCGTGTCGAGTGTCAGGTCCAGTGTCCGGTCCGCGACGTCGACGGGAATGTAGGCCACCCCCACGGCGCGGCGCGGACGCGGCTGCGCGACCGGATCGCGCGGCGTGTAGACCGTCACCATGACATAGGCACCGGCCCCCCAGTCCGCTGTCACCGGCAGGGAGACGCGTGCGCCTTCCTGGCCGACGTCCACTGTCCGGGATTCGATCACGCGGTCGGTGGCGACCACGACTTCCGCGATCCCGGCATAGGGGGCGAGGATGGTGATCTCGGCCTGGCGGCCGGACCGGACACCCGAATCGGGCGTGGCGATGGACACGCGGTCAGGCGCCTCGACGCCGTCGACGGGCTGGGACCCCCAGCCGACCCAGAAGGCATCGCTCGATTCAACGCCGGTCAGCGGGTCGGTGACGATCAATTGGTAGCTGCCCCAGTCGAGGGGAGGCGTCTCGATGGATGCGCCTTCGGGGCCGACCTGCTGCACGCCGTCCTCGATGGTGACCACGTTGCGGGTCCGGCGCCAACGCCACGGGCCGTTGTCCTCGCGGTACCAGTCGTAGCGGTAATCGATCCGGATCAGCCGCCACTCGACGGCGGTCGTGACCGGTGTGCCGAGGGCGTCGAGTGCAATGACGCCGAAGCTGGCGGTCTGATCGCGCTGGGACCGGTTTTCAAACTGCGGGTCGAGGCCGAGATAACGCTCGCGCGGGCGGTAGGGGATGCGCACATCATCGGCGACCGGTCGGCCGCCGGGCTCGATGGCGCGCACAACGGCGCGAAGCCGCAAGGGGCGTGACGCTTCATCGCCTTCCCCATCGGGATCGACCAGAAGCGTGGCGTGGCCCGATCCGTCGGCGATTGACTCGGTCAGGTCGAAGGTCCGTTCGCGAAAATCTTCGTCGTGGCGTCCGAAGCTGTAGTCGGAATAGGCCGGGAAGGGATTGAAATCGGCCTCGATCCGCACTTCGCCCTCGACCGGAAGACCGGCCCCCGGTGCGCCGTAGAGGAAGCGCACATCGGCTTCGATGGCGCGGGTCTCTCCGGCGAGCACGGGCGTTTCGGAATCGGTTTCGATCTCGAGCGCAATCCGCTGCGGAACGAAATCCTCGACCGAGAAACTGACCCGGCCCACCACACCCAGACCATCCACGTCGAGCGCCATGCGCCAGATGCCGCGGGCGGCGGCGCGGGGAACGTCGAAATCGAACTGGACTGCACCGGCTTCGGGTGCGGTCTCGAAGCGGAAGCGCTGGTTCTCGATTCCGTTCGGGGCGTAGACGATCACCGAACCGGGGCGGTCGCTGATGGCGCGGGCCTCGGAATCGCGGATCAGGCCGGTCATGTGGACGGTCTCGCCGGGGCGATAGATGCCGCGGTCGAGATAGAGGAAGGCGTCGGCGCCTTCGGGCGCATCGCGGCCACCGACCGCATCCTCGCTGAGATCGACGGGCGAGCGGTCAAGGTCGAGCACGGCGAAATCGCCCTGCGGCCCATAGGCGAAGACCATGCGCGGCGCGGTATCGCCGCTGCCATTGATGATCGGACCGTCGAAGCTGACCCGGCCGTCATTCGCTGTGGTGCGGGTGGCGAGGATCTCGTTTGACCGGGCTACCAGTTCGATGCGGACATCGTCCTGTGGACGGGCGGTCTGGAGTGATCGCACCGTCACGTCGATGCCATCGCTGCCGGTATAGCCGGTGAGGGCGAGGTCGGTGATGACGAACCATCGCGCGGCGCGCGCGGGTTGGCGCTCGTCCTCGTCCACACCGGCGTCCGTGACGCGCATGAAATAGGCGCCCGGACGCAGGTCACCGATTGTCGAGGCCAGCGGCATGACGGTGACATTCGGGGCGTTGATGTTACCGCCGGTATCCATCTCGCCTTCCCAGATCAGGCGCGCAACGCCGTCGGGGCTTTCCTCGCCATAGAGCCAGTCATACTCGCCTTCACCGGCGGTGAAGCCTTGCGAGATCGACCGGAAGGCCAGGGCGCGATCCGTGATCTGGAAGACAGATATTGCGACGCTGTCGACATTGACCGTCTCGATCGGAATGCCGTCGGCTTCGATGCGCGGCAGGATCACGCCGCCGCCCGAAAAGCCGACATAGGCGGGACGGTCGCCGAATTCGAGCGTCGTCGTCTGGTCGAATGCGAGTGTCCGTCCATCTTCGGCCGGAAGTCCTTCGCGCAGCGTCACGTCATAGGAGGTGCCGAAATCGACGCCGCCCAGACACAGGGTCTGCCCGTTCACGGACAGGGCGAGCGGAGTTTCGGGGTCGATGCGCAGGAAAGGGGCGTAGTCTCGCTCGGGGTCGAGCGGGCCGGAGAAGACGAGGCAGAGGCTGGGCGTGGCGTCTTCGACATTCACCCGGTACCGCAAATACTCAAAGCGGGTGGAGATTTCGGCCTCGGCGCGGGGCGCGTCGGCGGCGCGGTCTCGAAGAAGGGCAGCTTCGGCGGGATCAGTCTGGCCTCCGCCCTCCCGTTCGCCGCAAGCTGAAACGATGAGCGCGAGTGCGCACACAGCGAATGCTGCGGCGCGATGAAGCCGAATGCCCATGAAATCCTCCCTGTCCTTCCCCAAGCTTACACCGTGTTAAGGCAAATTCATGCCGGGAATTTTGACAATCTGCGGGCAATTTTTTCTAAGCCGGGTTCCGGGCTTGATGGCCGGGCCGAACCGGCTAGCCTGAACCAAACACGCATGAGGAGCGCCCATGAAAGACAAGGTCATCGCCATCACCGGCGGGTTCGGAGTGCTGGGGTCTGCCGTCGCCGAGCTGGCGCAGGCGCGCGGGGCACGGGTCGCCCTGATCGACCGGGCCGAAACCCCGCCGGACGGGATGTGCGCGGCCGGGTCGAACGTGCTGTGCCTCGGGAGCGTCGACCTGACCAACGAAGCCCAGGCCGTCGAGGCGATCGAGGCGATTACGGACCGGTTCGGCCGACTGGATGCCTTGTGCAACATCGCCGGGGGCTTTGCCTGGGAAACGCTCGAAGGCGGCTCCATCGACCGTTGGGACTTCCTCTACAGGATCAATGTGAAAACGGCGGCCGTGGCCTGCCGCGCCGCTCTGCCCGCCCTGAAATCCGCGCCGGCCGGGCGGATCATCAATGTTGGCGCTGCGGGTGCGGTGAAGGCCGGCATGGGCATGGGCGCCTATGCGGCATCGAAGTCGGGCGTCATGCGCCTGACCGAGGCGCTGGCCGAGGAAACCAAGGCCGACCGTTCGCTGACCGTCAACGCCGTCCTGCCATCGATCATCGACACGCCGCAGAACCGGGCCGACATGCCGGATGCCGATCCAAAAACCTGGGTGGCTCCGAAGGACCTGGCCGAAGTGATCCTGTTCCTCTCGTCCGAGCAGGCCCATGCCATGACGGGCGCGCTGGTGCCGGTGACCGGGCGGGTCTGAATTCCGCCTCCCGCGGCTTCGCCTACATTCTCTGTTTCAGGTCAAAGCCGGTATCCGCGGCTTCCTCGGCCGTCAGGGCCGGATCGGGCTTTGCCAGGATGCGGCGCATCGCCATGTGGTCGGCCGGCGCGCGAACACTGTCGGCGGCAATGACGCGTCCTTCGCGGAAGTAGAAGACCGAGAAGCTGCCCGAGGCGGGGTCGCCGCGCTCGACCTGCTGGTCGGCACCGTCCGAGAGACCCGCCATCTGCAGTTTCACGTCATACTGGTCTGACCAGAACCACGGCACTTCGACATAGGCGGTGGGCGTTCCCGCCAGGGTCTTTGCCAGCGCGCGCGCCTGATCGGCGGCGTTCTGGATCGATTCCAGGCGGATGCGGGCGCGCGCAAAGGCGCTGAGATGGTGAGCGCAATCGCCAATGGCAAAGATGTCCGGATCAGCCGTGCGGCCATACTCGTCGGTATCGATACCGTTATTGCAGGCCAGTCCTGCCTCGGTCGCGAGTTCGCAATTGGGCACGACGCCCGCGCCCAGAATGACCAGGTCGCTGTCGAGCAGGTCGCCGTTTCCAAGGGTGATCGTACCCGCCTCGCCAATGCTCCGGACCTCGGCGCCATAGCGGATCTCAACGCCGTTTGCGGCGTGAAGCTCGTGAAAAAAGCTGGAGATGCGCGGCCCGACGGCGCGGCGCATCAGACGGTCGAGCATTTCGACCACCGTCACCTGCTTGCCCATTTTCGCGGCGGCGCTGGCCGTTTCCAGGCCAATGAATCCGCCGCCGATGACCGCCACATGGCGCGCGCCTTCCAGCGCCGCCCGGATCTTGCGCGAGTCGGCGAGGCTTCGCAGGGCATGGACCCGCGGTCCGCCGATGCCGGGGATGGGCAGGTCCCTGACGCGCGTGCCCGTTGCCAGGACCAGCGTGCCATAGGCCAGGTCTTCGCCGGTCGACAGACGGACCGTTCTTGTATCCCGGTCGATGGATTCAGCGGCGACGCCAAGGCGCAAGTCGATGCCATGACCGTCATAGAAGTCAGGACCGCGCAGGGGCAGACGTTCCTCTGCGAAGCTGCCGAGCAGGTAGGTCTTCGACAGGGGCGGGCGCTGATAGGGGAAGTCGGTCTCGTCACTCAGCAGGACAATCGGGCGCGTACACTTTTCGCGGCGCAGGCTGTCGGCCAGCTGAACGCCGGCCTGCCCGGCCCCGAGAATGACGATTGCGTCGCTCATATGCTCTCTCCGGCAATGCCGTCGTTCAGCATGCGGTCAATCGCGTCCGGCTCAACCCCAATTGATTCAAGGATATTGCGTGTGTCCTCGCCGGCAAAGAAGGGGCCGCGACCGGGCGCGGCCGGTGTGCCGGCGAAGCGGGGGGCGGGGGCAGGCTGGGTCAGTCCGTCAGCCGTCATGAAGGTGCCACGGGCCAGATTGTGCGGATGGTCGGGCGCTTCATCCATTGACAGGACAGGCGTGACGCAGGCGTCGGTCGGCTCGAAGATCGCGGTCCACTCGGAACGGGTTTTTTCGGCAAAGCGCCGGGTCATCGCCGCTTCCAGGCGGGGCCAGTCTGCCTTGTCCCACTGCCTGGCGGCGTCAGCGGCGTCAAAGCCCAGCCCGGCCAGAAGTGCGGCGTAGAATTGCGGCTCGATCGCGCCGACGGCCATGAAGCCCCCGTCGGAGGTTTCGTAGCAGCGATAGAAGGGTGTGCCGCCGTCGAGCAGGTTGTCACCGCGCGCCCCGGTCCAGATACCGGACGCGGCGAGGGAGTGAATGAGCGACATGATCGCCGCCGATCCGTCGGTCATGGCCACGTCGATCACCTGGCCTCGTCCCGTGGTGCGCGCCGAGAGAAGCGCCGCCAGCACGCTGAAGCACAGCATAAGCGATCCACCGGCATAGTCGCCGACCAGATTGAGCGGCGGAAGGGGACGGTCCCGCGTGCCAATGGCGGCGAGCGCGCCCGACAGCGCAATATAGTTGATGTCGTGTCCGGCGCGCTCGGCGAGCGGTCCGGTCTGGCCCCAGCCTGTCAGGCGGCCGTAGACCAGCTTTGGATTGCGCCCGAGGACGATGTCGGGGCCCAGGCCCAGACGCTCGGTCACGCCGGGGCGGAAGCCTTCGATCAGGGCATCGGCCGACTCGCAGAGCTTCAGCACGGTCGCGACGGCATCGGGATGCTTCAGATCGAGGACAATGGAGCGCTTGCCGCGCCGGTTGGCATCCTTCGGACGCTCCGGCAGGCGGGGCTCGGCCTTGCGGTCGACGGCAATGACGTCAGCGCCCAGATCGGCCAATAACTGACCGGCCAGAGGGCCGGGGCCGATGCCCGACAATTCGATGATGCGTATGCCGTGAAGGGGTCCTGTCATCAGCCGATCAGAGCGGAAGCCCCTTGGCCGGGTCAAGATTCCAGAAAAGCGGTGTGGTCTGACCCGCAGCCATGTCGGCCGCACCCGCGTGACCGGTCTTCACCTTGGCATCGCCGTCAAAGCCCATCGCGGCGTGGAAGAAGCGCAAAATGCCGTTGGACGTGACGATCAGGACCGTTCCGCTGGTGCGGCTGACATCGCTCAATACGGCCAACGCATTGGCCTTCAGCGTGCCGGGGCTCGGCGACCAGCCAGCACCGGCCGGCACGACATGCCGGTCCCGCCAGTCAGCCAGCGCGGCTTCACCATAAGCGGCGATGATCTCGTCGTCGGATTTTCCACCCCACGGGCCGTAGTCGATTTCCTTCAGGCGCGCGTCGATTTCGATGGCGCCGGAAAACCCCGTGAACTCGGCCACCAGATCGGCGGCGCGGCGGGTGCGGCGCAGCGGTCCGGTGACAATGCGGTCCGGTTTTACACCGGCGCGGACCAGTGCCTTGCCCAGATCGCGGGCCTGGGCCTCGCCCTTGTCGACGAGGGGCAGGTCTTCCTTCGCGCCTACCCAGACGATTTTGTCGCCGGGACCGAAGGTGTTGCCGTGACGTGCGAGGATGAGCCGCGTCACGAGACCAGCTCGCCTTCGCGCGCGATGATACCGGCGACGACACCGGCATCGTCGCGTGAATCCACAGACCAGGCCGAGCGGCCGCGATAATCCACCTCGACGACCCGGATCGGGATCCCGTTCTCGAGCGCACGGAGCTGTTCCAGGCTTTCGGCCCGTTCGAGCGGGCTGGGCTCCAGCGAGACGATCCGGCGCAGCGTGTCGGTCCGGTAGCCGTAGAGCCCGATATGCTGGAAAACCGGCGTTCCCGCTTCAGGGTGACGCTGGAAGGGCAGGACGGTTTTCGAGAAATACAGGGCGTCCATGTTGCGCGCGAAGACGACGGTGGTGCCGCCGACCGCACCCGCAGCCTTGGTCTCGCGAAATCGCTGTTCGGTTTCCGGCGTCATGCGCACGGCGGGCGTCGCCATCTGCAAGGCCGGGTCGGCCTTCATCGTCGTCGCGACCGCGCCAATCACCCAGGGCGGGATCAGCGGGGCGTCGCCCTGCACATTCACGACGATGTCGGCGTCGGCCTTCAACGCGTCGAGCGCGGCAAGGGCCCGTTCGGTCCCGTTGCGGCAGGTCTCGGGCGTCATCACGGCCTCGCCGCCAAAACCGCGCACGGCCTCGGCGATTCGCGCGTCATCCGTGGCAACGACCGTGCGGTCGACGCCGTCGGCCGCACTGGCAATCCGCCAGACGCGCTCGATCATCGGCGTGCCGGCGATGTCGGCCAGGGGCTTTCCTGGGAAACGGGTGGACCCGTAGCGGGCGGGAATAACAGCCAGAACACTCATGGCAAACGGCATGGCACAGGCCGGTGAAAGAGGGAAGTGCAAGCGGCGTGAAGGGCATTCAAACCCGAGCGATGATGCTTTATAGACAAAGCGTGCCCGGCATCGACCGGGCCGCATTCGTTTTGAAGGGATGTCCGGCCCATGCGCCATTTTCTGACGACTGAAGACTGGAGCCGCGGCGAGTTGCAGGCGCTGCTGGACCGCGCCAGGGCGCTGAAGGCCGGCGCGTCGTCGAATGCGCTGGCGGGCAAGTCGATCGCGCTCGTATTCTTCAATCCGTCCCTGCGCACCCGCTCCAGCTTCGATATTGGCGCGACCCAGATGGGCGGGCACGCCATCGTGCTGGACGCCAAGGGCGCGACCTGGCCGATGGAATTTGCCGAGGGCGCCGTCATGGACGGCGACGAGGAAGAGCATGTGAGCGAGGCCGCCCGCGTGCTGTCACGCTATGTCGACCTGATCGCGATCCGCTGCTTTCCGAAGTTCCAGAACTGGGCGGAGGAAAAGCAGGATCCGCTGATTTCGGCCTTCGCGCAGCATGCGACCGTCCCGGTCATCAACATGGAAACCATCGTCCATCCCTGCCAGGAAATGGCCCTGATGCTGGCGCTTCAGGAGAAGATGGGCAGCGTCCAGGGCAAGGACTTCCTGCTGACCTGGGTGCCGCATCCGCGTCCCCTCAACACGGCGGTCGCCAATTCCGCAATCCTGATCGCGTCAAAATTCGGCATGAATGTCCGGATGCTGATCCCGGACGAGGTTTACCGGCTCGATGACCGTTACATGGGCGCGGCCGAGCGCTATTGCGCCGAAGCCGGGTCCAGCTTCACCGTCACAACCGATGTCGAATCGGCCTATTCGGGCGCTGATGCCGTCTATGCGAAAAGCTGGGGCGCTCTGCCCTTCTACGGCCAGTGGGAAGGTGAAGCCCCGTACCGCGCCAAGGGCCGGGATTTCATGATCACGCCGGACAAGATGGCGATGACCGATGGCGCCGTGGTCAGCCACTGCCTGCCGATGCGCCGGAATGTGAAGATTGCCGATGCCGTGGTCGACAGCCCGGCCTTCCTGGGCATCGAGGAGGCCGAAAACCGCCTGCACGTGCAGAAAGCAATCATGGAAGCGCTTGCCTTGCAGGGTGGCCGCTAGATGGCCGAGACGCCTGCCGTTCGCCAGACGATCGTTCAGCTGCTGTCGCACATGCGCGATGGCAAGGAAATCCGCGAATATCTCAACCGCTTCTCGCAAGTCGACCAGTCGCGATTTGCCGTGGTGAAGGTGGGCGGCGCGGTGATCCGCGATGACCTCGACGGTCTCGCCGCAGCTTTGGCCTTCCTGCAGTCGGTCGGTCTGCTGCCGATCGTGGTTCACGGCGGCGGGCCGCAACTCGATTCGGCGCTGGCCGAGGCGGGGATCGCACCGGAGAAGGTCAATGGCCTGCGGGTTACGCCCGACGCCGCCATTACGGTCATTCGCGACAGCCTGACCCGCATCAACCTGTCGCTGGTCGAGGCCGTGCGCCGGCATGGCGGGCAGGCCGCGGCGATTCCGCAAGGCGTGTTCGAAGCCGAATTGCTGGACCCGGCTGTTTATGGCCGGGTCGGCGAACCGACCGGCGTTCGCCTGGACCTGGTCGACAGCGCGCTGAAGGGCGGGGAAGCGCCGATCCTGGCGTGCCTTGGCGATACGGCCGACGGGCAGCTGGTGAATATCAATGCCGACTTCGCGGTTCGCGCCCTGGTCCACACGCTGCAGCCCTACAAGATCATCTTCCTCACCGAGACGGGCGGATTGCTCGACGAGAAAGGCCGGCTGATTTCCAGCGTCAACCTGGCCACCGAATTCGACCGGCTGATGGCCTCTGACTGGGTAGCCGGCGGCATGCGGGTAAAGATCGAGGAGATCAAACGCCTGCTCGACGACCTGCCGCTGACCAGTTCGGTCTCGATCACACGTCCCGAGGAATTGGCCAAGGAGCTGTTCACCCATGCCGGGGCGGGAACGCTCGTGCGCAAGGGCGAGCGGGTGCTGACGGTGTCCGACAAGCGCGAGCTCGACGGGTCGCGGATGACAGAGCTCATCAGCAAGTCATTCGGCCGCGCGACCGTGCCGGGATATTGGGACCAACTGTCACTGAGCCGGGGCTTCGTGACGGAGAACTACCGCGCCGGTGCGCTGGTGACCGAGGTCGGGGGTGTTGCCTATCTCGACAAGTTCGCCGTGCTCGGGGAGGCGCGCGGCGAAGGCCTGTCGAAGACGGTCTGGTCGAACCTGATCGAGGCCGTGCCCTATTTTTACTGGCGGTCGCGCGCCACGAACCCGATCAACAGCTTCTATTTCTCGGAATGCGACGGGGCGGTGCGCGAAGGCAACTGGATCGTGTTCTGGCGCGGCGAGCGCGACCTGACCCGCGTGCCCCGTTTCGTCGACCTGATCGGCAAATTGCCGCCAACCCTGGTGGAATCATGACAGTGCGCATCGGCCTGGTCGGTGCGCGGGGGCATACGGGCCGCCATCTGCTGCGCCTGATCGCCGGGCGCTCTGACATGCAGGTGGTGTGCGCGGGATCACGGGAATTCGCAGGCCAGCCCGTCACCTCGCTGGCACCGGAAGCCGAACCCGAACTGATGTTTGAGGCCCTGACACCGGATGACGTGGCGGGGCGAACGCTCGACGCGGTCATTCTGGCCCTGCCGAACGGAGCCGCCGCGCCCTACGTCGCCGCAATCGAGGCGCAGGCGCCCGGCATGGTGATTGTCGATCTCTCGGCCGATTACCGGTTTGACGAGAACTGGGTTTACGGGCTGCCTGAAATCTACGGACGCGGCCGGATCACCCATGCCCGGCGGATCGCAAACCCGGGATGCTATGCGACGGCCGGCCAGCTCGCAGTCGCGCCAGTTCGCGACCTGATCGCGGGGGCTGCCCATGTCTTCGGAGTGTCAGGATATTCGGGGGCGGGAACGACACCGTCGCGGAAAAATGACACCGAGGCCCTGTCCGGCAATTTGATGCCTTATGCCCTGACCGGGCACCTGCACGAAGGCGAGATGACGCGTCACCTCGGCATTCCGGTGGCGTTCACCCCGCACGTGGCGGCCTTTTTCCAGGGGCTGACGGCAACCGTCCAGTTCGAGTTTTCCGGGCCGCAATCGCTGGAAGCGATCACGGAACGCTATCATACGGCCTATGGCGACGAGCCACTTGTGAGGCTGACCGACACGATTCCCGAAATTCGCGATGGCGCCCATTTCAACGGCGCGGTGCTGGGCGGGTTCGCCGTGTCGAAGGAAGGCCTGCGCGGCGTCGCGGTCTGCGCGCTCGACAATCTCCTGAAGGGGGCGGCCGTCCAGGCCGTCCAGAATCTCGCCATTGCCCTCGGCCGGCCGGAATTTGACGGCCTGACCTGACATGAAAACGCCCCGCCGGTGAGGGCGGGGCGTGATCGTCTCGGCGCGAGGCGTGAGATCAGTCGGCGTTCTCGGCCGCCCGCAGTGAATTCACCAGGGCTTCAAGGTCTGCTTGGGCGCGGCGTGTGGCTTCGGCCAGCTGGGCCTGGGTCTCGGCATCCAGTTCGCCATCGTCACCGCCACCGCCGGTATCGGTCGGATCGTTTGACCCACCGGACCCGGACGTGTTGACGGCCACCGTGGTCGTGGTGGTTTCGACACCATTGTCCTGGTCGACGAGCGGCTGGACCTGGCGGGCCAGCATCGCTGCGACCCGTTCACCGTCTTCCTCGCTTGCACCCGGTTCCAGACGCCGCGGTGCGATCCGCTGGCTGTCGTCCGGCGCTGAACCGGCACGGCCGGACAACAGGACGAGGCGCTGGATTTCGCCTTCGGTCTCGGGCGTTTCGCCATAGACCACGGCGTAATCATAGCCTTGCAGCAGGCGCGAGATCACATCCGGCAAGGAACCGGACAGGTCGGTTTCGACCGCAGGGTCATCCTCGAGCCGGTCGAGCCCGACGAGACGGAAACCCGCCTCGCTCTGGATCGCCGAAAGGACTTCGCTCAGACGTTCGCCGTCGGAACTGACTTGCCAGGTGTTGTCGGTCCGTGTGGCCGAAACGTCGGCCTGGGCCGGAGCGATGAGCGCCGCCGCGAATGCGGTGCTGGCCAACAAGAAACGATATGACATGCGAGTTCTCTAACCTCCTTACGGGGTGCGGACTGCAACACTGGTCGCGCCGCGCTCACCGCCGATGTCCGTGAAGCGGACAAAGACGCGATTGCGGGCGGGATCATTGTCAATTGCGGCACCGGTGCCGCGGACGAAGACGCCGAAAGTGGCGGTTCCGCCATTCAGAAGCGTGACCTGAGTCGAAGCCGCGCGGGTCGTGATGCATGCGCCGGTGGTCGGGTTTGTCTGGCAGATCTCGATATTCTGGACTGCCATGGCACGGCCGCCGGTATCGGCACTGGCCTGGATGACAGCGTCGGCGCCGATATTCGAAACGGCGACCGAGAAGACACCCACCATGTTGCCGGTTGTCGGAACTTCGACACGGCCGGTATTGCCGGGCGTTGCTGCCAGGGCGATGACGTCAGCCGGCTGGGTCGCGGACGAAGTGAAGGTTAGCGAGTTGAGGCCGAGCGTGTATTCAGCCGACCGGCGGTTCGAGCAGAAAGCCTCGATGAACAGGTCGGTTTCGTCGTTGTCACTGGCGATCGCGGACCGGTTGTTGTTGGCCCAGTTCGTGGCGCTGGTGACGGAGAAGACGAAGTTCTGTGCGGCGCCTGCCGCGATATCGACCGGGGTATTTGCGGTTCCGGTCAGAGCGTTCGAGCTGTTCGTGGTCTGGTAGGAGAATTGCGACGCCGACGCCCCGGCCAGACGCAGGCCGCAGCCCGTCGCCGTGCTGGCGTTCGCCGCCGGGTTGATCACGGTCGCGAAGGCTGTGGCCGCATTGCCGTTCAGGACAGAACGGGTGACAGGCAGGACTGCGGACACAACGCGCGGAGCCACGGGACGGAATTCCGTGATGTTGCGGCCTTCCTCGCGGGCGGCGCGGGCATTGTCAGCTGAAGAGGCAGACGGATCAGCGATACCGCAAGCGGCACCGCCTGGGCACAGCGTGATGTCCGGGTTGGAGAAATAATTGACACGGCTTTCGCCGGTGCCGCTCGAGTAGGACATGATCGTGCGGAATTGTCCGTCGACACGGTGCCCATAGGCAAAGGGGCGGACGCCTGCCGACCCGGCATTGGCCCGGTTATGGGCAAATCCGGTGTTGTGGCCGATCTCGTGGGCGAAGGTCTGGTCGGTACAGAAGCTGTATCCGCCCGTGCCGGACCAGTTCACGTCGATCCAGTCACTGTTGACCGACACGCCGAAACCCGCTGATCCGCTGGTGATGGTTCCAGTGCCGCCGCCCAGCACATAAGCGACGCCGCAACTTCCGTGGGTGTTGCGATTGTAGTGGCGAATGATCGTCACCAGGTCGGCACCCTTGGAATCGCGGGTCGTGCGAAGCGCACGGAAATCCTGTCCGTTTGCACCCACGGTGTTGTCGCCGACGCCGTCCTGCAAATCACCGAGCGTGTTGCTGTTGGACGGCGCTTCGTCGGCCGCGAGGAATTCGAGATTGACCAGACGGGCCCGCATTCCGGTGTCGGAATCGATGTGCGCCTGATCGAGCAGGGCGACGAGGAACTGAACCCGTCCACCCACGGCCAGACCCCACAGGTCGACCATGCTCTGCGTGTAATAGGCGGCGATGTCGATCGTGCCGTTCGAACCGACGGCGACCGCCTGGCCGGTCGACGGGTCTTCCGCCGTCAGGGGCGAGTGCTCGATGACGTCCCCGGGAATCCAGCCGGTTTCGATGCCGTCATCGCCCCATTCCGGAACGGTGGCATCGGGGTGATGCTGGAAAATCTGGTGTCCGCCGCCGACGGCCGGAACAATGTTCCAGGTCCCGTCCGGGGTATTGATCTGTCCGAAAACAAAGCCGTTGGTCTCGGTGAGGATGACGCGGCTGCGGATATCCTGCCCCGCGATCCGGCCGACCCAGGTGCGGGCGCCCAGATTGCCAACGGTGATGCGGTCAAGCTCGGCTTCGAGATCGCCAGCGAAATTGAGGTCGACACGTTCGCCCGGCTGCATGTCCATCACATCGGGTTGCAACTGGTTGAATTCGATAACGGATTGCCCGCCATCGGCTTCGATCGAACGAACACCGGCAAACATGTCGTCGGCGAAAGCGCCTGCTGCGGTCAACAGCGCGGCAGCGGCGGCCATCGTCGTGGTTCTGAACATCTAAAAACTCCCCGTTATGAAATCGCCCGAGCCCGAACTGGAGCGTGCACCTTTTGCCAGTGTATCAAGCGAAAACGGACGGGCATAGGTGCCCGCCCGCTCTCACATCATATGTTATGCGCTTGCCCGGTTACGGGGTCGTGCGCACCGCGACGCTGGTGGCGCCGCGTTCATTGCCACCCACGGTGAAGCGGGTGAACACGCGGTTGAACCGCGGATCGTTGGCGATGGCCGTGCCATTGCCGCGCACGAAGACACCGAAGGTGGCGGTTTCGCCATTGTTCAGCGTCAACGTTGCGGATGCGGTGCGACCGGTCAGGCAGGCGCCGGTCGTCGAATTGGTCTGGCAGATTTCCAGACCGGCAACGCCGGCAATCGTGCGACCGCCGAGGTCCGGTGTGGCGGTGACGGAACCCGAAGCGCCGTTATTGGTCACGGCGACCGAGAACACACCGACCATGTTTCCGGTCGTCGGCACTTCGACCCGGCCGGTATTGCCGACCGTCGCCGCCAGAGCGATGACGTCCGTCGGCGCGGTGGCCAGCGAGGTGAAGGTCAGCGAGTTCAGGCCGAGCGTGTACTCGTCCGACCGGCGGTTGGCGCAGAATGACTCGATGAACAGATGGGTTTCATTGTTCGCCGAGGGGTAACCGGCGGGCGCGCCGGTATTGTCCTGGAAGGTGGTCGCGCTGGTCACCGTAAAGATGAAGTTCTGCGAACCACCTGCCGGAATATCAATCGGAGTGTTGACGCTACCCGACAGGACGTTGAGCGGTGTCGTCGTCTGGTAGGAGAACTGGGCGCCGGTGGATCCTGCGAGACGCAGGCCGCACTGGCTGGCGGTCGAACCGGAAGAGGCCGGGTTGATCACCGTCGCAAACGCCGATGCCGTCGTGCCGTTTGCCACGGCGCGGGTGACCGGCAGGACGGCCGACACGACACGCGGGATTTCAGCGCGGAAATTGACGATGTTCAGGCTTTCCTCACGGGCCGCACGCGCGGCATTCACCGTTGCCGAACCGCACGCAGCATTGTTCGGGCAAAGCGTGATGTCGGGGTTCGAGAAATACATCGTTCCGACTTCACCGGCCTGGCCGCTCGGATAGGCCATGATCGTGCGGTAGGAACCCGGCACGATAAAGCCGTGGGCATAGTCACGGACACCCGATCCGGCGGTCGAATTCGCGGCATCGTGGGCAAAGCCCATATTGTGACCGATTTCGTGGGCGAACGTCACATCGCCGCAAAGCGAGAAGCCATTCGACAGGTCGGTGTCTTCGCCGTCGATCCAGTCAGCGGAAACCGAGTAGGCCGCCGTCGCGGAAGACGCGTTGATCGTGTCCGAGCTTCCACCGAGGAGATAGGCAAGACCGGCGGAGCCCAGGCTGGCCTGGCAGCGCTGGATGATGCCGACAAGGTCGGCTCCGTAGGTGGCGCCGGTCGCGCGAAGGGCCGAAAGATCCTGAGTGACTCCCGTTCCGTTTCCGGTCGGGCCGAAGCCTGAGAGGTTGCCGAGCGTCTGGGACTGCGAGGCGTTGTCGGTCGTCAGGGCAACCGGCTGAAGCTGAACCAGACGGGCACGCAGGCCGGTATCGGAATCGATCATGGCCTGATCGAGGATGGAGAACAGGTACTGGATGCGACCACCCGAGGAGAGGCCCCAAAGCGCGGAAAAGCTGTTCGAGTAGAACAAGGCGATGTCGATGGTGCCGTTGGACCCGACAGCCACTGCTTCGGCGGTCTGGGGTTCTTCAGCGGCCCGCTGGGCGAGGGCACGCATCAGGTCCGACTCGCGCGGAACGATCGCGTCTTCCTCGGAATACATCAGGCGTGCGCCCGCAGGCATCTGCATGATCTGATGGCTGCCGTGGCGGTCGGTGATGATGTACCAGTCGCCGTCGTCGGTCAGAACGCGGCCGAACACCGTTCCGTTGAATTCGGTGATCAGGACCCGGCGGTCGAGGCCTTCGCCTTCAAGACGGCCAACCCAGACGCGGCCACCCAGTTCCTGGACGTCGATCCGGTCGAGCTCTGCGACATAGCCGGGACCGAAATTGAGTTCGATCTGATCGCCCGGCTGCATCCGCATGACGCCAGGGGCAAGGCGATCAAACTCGATCGTGTCCATGCCATCATCTGAAGCTGTCGCGCGGACACCTGAAAACATGTCGTCGGCGTAGGCGCCGACAGAAAGTGTCAGCGCCAGCGCCGCACCACAAACCATACGAAACATCTAACTTCTCCCCTGAATACAGTTTCGGCGGACACCATAGCCGGGAGTTGCACTCAGGACGAGAGAAATCGGATTCGAACAATCGCGCGTCAGGCGACACGACCGGCGCGATGCCGGTCGTGTCCATTGAATTTATTACGGATTTGTGCGGACGGCGACGCTGGTGGCGCCGCGGGCCGTCGCGCCCTCCGCAAAGCGGACGAACACCCGGTCGACTGACGGGTTGAAGGCAATCGCCTGGCCGTTGCCGCGAACGAAGATGCCGAAGGTGGCCGTATCGTTCTGGTTGAGGGTCAGGGTTTGCGATGCCGCACGAGGAGTGGTGCACGCGGCGGTGTTCGGGTCTGTCCGGCAGATTTCCAGACCGGTCAGCCCTGCAATCGTACGCCCGCCGAGGTCCGGCGTGGCGGTGATTGATGCGCTGGTGCCGATGTTGGACACGGCCACCGAGAACACGCCGACCATATTGCCCGTGGTGGGTACGTCCACGCGGCCGGTATTGCCGACCGTGGCCGCCAGAGCGATCACGTCAGCCGGCGCGGTGGCCGACGAGGTGAAGGTGAGCGCGTTCAGTCCGAGCGTGAAGTCGGACGAGCGGCGATTGGCACAGAAGGCCTCGATGAAGAGATTGCGCTCGTCATTGGCCGACGGATTGGTCAATCCGGTGTTGTCGTTGAAGTCGCCGGCACTGGTCACCGAGAAGACGAAGGTCTGGGATGCGCCAGCCGCCAGGTCGACCGTGGTGTTGGCGGTACCCGTCACGGCATTCGTTCCCGGATCGGTGGTTTGATACGAGAATTGCGCCGGTGTTGCGCCGCCAAGGCGGAGTCCGCAGCCCGTCGCCGTGTTGCCCGAAGACGCCGGATTGATGACGGTCGCGAAGGCCGTCGCTGCGGTGCCATTCTGGACCGAGCGCGTGATCGGAAGAACCGCGGACACGACCCGGGGCGCTTCGGCGTAGAACAGGGTGACGTCCTTGCTCTCTTCGCGTGCGGCACGGGCATTGTCAGCCGGATCATTGGTCATCACCACGCTGACCTCACCCGGGGCGGCGATGCCGCAGGCCTGGTTGTTCGGGCACAGCGTGATCGACGGGTTGGAGAAGTGAGGGGCTTCCATCTCGTTGGCCGCGGTGCGCGGTGCGCCGCCGGGGCAGGTGGCACCCGCACCGGTCGGATAGGCCATGATCGTGATGAAGTCACAATCCTGACGGTGGCCATTGGCGAAGGTGCGGACACCCGTGCCGACGCCGGAATCCTCCACATTGTGGGCCATGCCCAGATTGTGGCCGATTTCGTGCGCGAAGGTGATGTCAGAGCAGAAGCCGCCGCCTCCGCCTGTCTGGTACCAGTCGCCCGTGACCGAATAGCCTTGCGGGGCCCAGCTGGCATTGATGTCGCCATTTGTGGACGGAGCGCCGAGAATATTGGCGATGCCGCAGCCGCCATGACCGCCCTGGGTCAACTGGACGACGGCGACGAGGTCGGCGCCATGCGTGGTGCGGACATTGCGCTGGGCGCTGAGATCCTGGGTGATGGTCGGTGCTTCAGCACCGGTGATGCCCGAGATATTGGCGAGTGTCTGGGCCTGGTCGGCATTGTCATTGGTCAGCGTGACCGGGCCGTTGAAGACCAGGCGCGCCCGCATGCCGGTGTCGCTGTCGATCAGCGCGGCATCAAGCACGGCAACCAGATGGTTCACCCGTGCGCCTGACGTCATGCCCCAATGGGCCGAGAAGCTCTGCGTGTAATAGACAGCGATGTCGACATTGCCGTTGGAACCGACCGCGACAGCTTCACCCGTCACCGGGGCGTCGTCGGCAGAACCCTGCGCGGCGGCGATGGCTTCCGGGGACACTTGGATGCCATCATCCAGGCGGAAGCGGCGCGGCAGGTCGGCCGGCATCTGCATGATGCGGTGGCCGCGACCTTCGGGGATGATGTGCCACATGCCTTCAGGGGTCATCAGCCGTCCGAACAGCGTGCCGTTGGTCTCGGTGATGATGATCCGGCTGCGAATGTCGTGACCGGCCAGCCGGCCAACCCAGCTTTGCGCGCCGAGCGCCTGAGTGTCGATGCGGTCGAACTCGACCTCGTACCCCTGACCGAAATTCAGGGTCGCGGTGTCGCCGGGCTGCATGCGCATGATCCCGGGCGAGAGCCGGTCGAACACGACGGAGTCGGTCCCGTCATCTGCGGCGACGGTGCGAACACCGCTGAACATGTCGTCGGCCCAGGCCGGTGCCGCGAACACTGCGGACGCAGCCAATACGGCAAAAAATCTGCTGAACATTATTCCCCCCTGAAAAAGTACTCAGGGCAGAGTATTCCCAATTAATTCGTGCGCATAGCAAAAACCGACTCACGGAGCCGTCCGGACGGCAACACTGGTCGACCCGACGGTGACTGCGGTCGATGCCGTGCGTGCCTGGAAGCGGATCCGGTTGACCGCAGGTTGCAGCGCGATTGCCATGCCCGCAGTGACGAAAACCGAGAATGTCGCGGTCTCGTTCGCCGCGAGCGTCAGGGGAATTTCCGCAGATCTCGGAGTCTCGCACTGACCGGTCTGCGGGTTTGTCCGGCAGATCTGGACAAGGCCGACGCCGGAACTGCCTGCGGCCGGGGCGGCCGAGAACAGCACGTTTCCGGGCGCGCCGGCATTGGCAATTGCAACGGCGAAGGCCGCGGTTTGCCCGCTGCCTGCGATGGTGAGCACGCCGCTCGAATCGGGCGTGGCCGACAGGGCGATGACATCAGGGCCGGGTGTCGCGGTGGCGGTGAACAGGAAGGTGTTCACTCCCGAAACCACGGCTTGCGCGCGGCGGTTGGCGCAAGCCGCATCGATCCTGAGGTCGGACTGGAGGATGAGCGCGTCGCGCGACATCTGGAACACATAGCTTTGACTGCTGCCGGCCGGGATGTCCGCCGGGGTATTGAGCGCGCCTGTTGCGGCATTGGTCGCCGGATCGGTCGTGCGGTAGCTGAAGCTGCCCCCCGAATGTCCGCCGTGAAGCTGCAACCCGCAGGCCGTGGCGGTGCCGCCCGTGGACGCGGGGTTGACGATGGTCACGAAGGCGGTTGCCGGCTGGCCGGTCGTAACCGCGCGGCTGGAGGGCAGGACAGCCGACACCACTGACGTCGCCGGCGGGTCCCGGTAGAGGCTTACCCGCCACCCTTCGGTGCGGATCGAACGGGCATTGTCGGCTGGTGTGGTGTTGTCGTCGGCCCCGGCCATCGCGGGATCATCCGCCGGGATGCCGCACGCCTGGCCATTGCACAGGGCGATGGCCGGGTTTGAGAAGGCGGCGATCCACGCTTCGGCGATGCCGCCATTGGGACACGACACGCCCGAACGCGACGAGTGATACCCCATGATGGTGCGGAACTGGCAGTCCACTCGGTGCCCGTAGGAGTAGGTGAACAGCCCGAACTGGCCGCCGGCATTCTCCACATTGTGGTGCGAGCCCAGATTGTGACCGATCTCGTGCGCGAAGGTCAGGTCACCGCAACTGGCGCCGGTGCCGTTTCCGTCCGGTCCGTCACCTGACACGGCGACGCCGAACACATCATCGGTGGCTGGATCAATTACGCCCGCCGCGCCGCCACCGGGCAGGTAGGCGACGCCGCAATAGGTCTGCTGATGGCGCCAGTAACGCCGCAGCATGATGACGATGTCGGCGGCTTTCTCGTTGCGCATGGCGTAGAGGTGGGACAGGTCGCCATCATTGTTGCACTGCAGGCCGCCCGTCGTGTCGCAACTGCCGAACACGTCGGCAGACGTGCCCGGATGGCCGAAGCTGGCGCCCGCCACGAGGTCGTCGATGGTTTCCAGGGTCGACGTGAATTCATTCCACGGAACGCCAACCGGCTGGGCATGCACCATGCGCACCCGGATTCCGGTGTCGCTGTCGATCAGCGACTGGTCGAGGACATTGATGAGGTGTTGGGCCCGGGAAATGACGCCCAGACCGTAATAGCTCGCCATGCCTTCGGTGTAGACCACGGCGATATCGACCGTGCCCCGGGAGCCGACAGGTATGGCGGCGGCCGGGTCATTTCCGGCGCGGGGGCTGCGCGGCGGGGCGAGGGGAAGGCGAATGTCTGTGCCCGGCTCGTCGGTGGCAAGCGATGCAGGGAGAAGGACCGGCGCCTGCCCGTCCTCGCCAAACTGGCTCTGCCAATTGCCGTCCGGGGTGGAGATCCAGGCAAAGATGACCCCGTTTCCCGACGTCACGATTGCCCGGTGCGGCGAGGTGTCTGCGCCGACGCGCGCGACCCAGACACGGGTCCCGGCAGGCTGGGTCTCGCTGCGGATGACTGACACGGGCCATGCCCTGCCGTCGGGCAGCGTCAGGACGGTCGACGCTCCGGTTTCAAGTTCGAGGCTTCCGGCCGGAAGCCCCGGAAATTCGGGGTCCGCCAGGGCAAGTGACACGGTCAAGGCCAGAAACGTCAACATGCGGCAACCTCCCCCGGATCATGCCGATTCCAGTCTAGGGGATGACGAAGCGACCCGGGGCACAGGTCGTGTTCGCTCACACAGACGTGACTGTCCGGCAGTGGCTATCAGAACGCTGGACCGCGAATAACTTTCGATTACAGTCACACCCTAAGGTGCGCCCTATCGGCTCACAATGCCCAGTTTCCTGTCAGGGATGACCTCCATGATGCGTTCGCTGATTGTCGTGCTCGCCGCGCTTGCTGCCATGGGCCAGGCGCTGGCTGCCCCCGTGACGCTCGAAGCGCCCACACAGGCCGTCCTTGATGCCGGGGAGCGCGCGCGGGTCATCGTCTGGTTTGCAGCCCCCACGGCCGGGGAAGCCGCAGAGGCCGGGATTGCGAGCGACTCGGCCGAAGCCACGATCCAGGCGATCCGAAACGACGTCATGATGCGGGTGTTCGGCATGCCGGCGGCGCGCATGGCCGAGACTGCCTACACTGCCGATGCTCCGCGCCTGGTCCGCGAATTCCGCTACACGCCCGTCGCGGCGATGGAACTGAACGCGGCGGAAATCGCGCTGCTGGCGCAGGATCCCGCCGTGCGCCGGATCGAAACGGATTCACTCTCCGCGCCCAATCTCGACCAGAGCGTTCCACTGATCGGCGCGTCCGCCCTTCACACCGGCGGGAATACGGGTGCAGGCATGGGGGTCGCCATCCTTGATACCGGTGTGGACCACGAGCATCCGATGTTCGCTGGCCGGATCACCGGCTCTGCCTGCTTTTCGACGACGGCCAGCGGATCGACCAGCCTGTGCCCGGCCGGCGTATCCTCGGACACGACTACGGCGGGCGCCGGTGACAACTGCGAGGAGTTTTCGGATGCGCCGCTGACCGGCGCGAATGGCTGTTTCCACGGCACCCATGTCGCCGGCATTGCTGTTGGCGGCGACTTTGTCGATCCTTCCAACAGCTCCCGCACGCTGCGCGGCGTCGCGCCGGGCGCGAACATCATCGCAGTGCAGGTGTTCTCCCGCTTCACCGATGTCACGACCTGCCAGGGGCAGGCCCCTTGCGTGCTCAGCTATACCAGTGACCAGCTGGGCGCCCTGGAATGGCTCTATACCAACCGGACCACGCTCAACCTGGCCTCGATCAACATGAGCCTTGGCGGCGGCAAGTCGACGACCGGCTGCTCGTCACACGCCCACAACACGGTCATCGGACAGCTGCGCACGGCGCGGGTTGCGACCGTGATCGCGTCCGGCAATGACGGTTTCGCGGACGGTGTTTCGTCACCGGGCTGCATTCCGGATGCCATCACCGTCGGCTCGACCACCAAGGCAGACGCCCTGTCGGGCTTTTCCAATTCGAGCCCGCTCGTCGACGTGGTCGCGCCGGGATCATCGATCCGCTCGGCCACCACGACGGCAAACGACAATGGTGTCGGCCGTGCCTCGACCGCGTCGGGTACGTCGATGGCCGCCCCTCACGTCGCCGGCGCCATCGCCCTGCTTCGCGCTGCGCATCCGACCGCCAGCATGGATGCGATCGAGAACGCGCTCGAGGCGACTGGGATTGCCATCCTGAATTCCTCCAACAACGTGTCCTCGCCCCGCATCCGGGTCGACCTGGCCGCTGCCCAGCTGGCGGCCAATCCCGGCGGCGCAGTCGCCGGGGTCATGACGGTCAGTCCTGTCCAGGCCTTCAATGCCTCCGGCAGTCTTGGCGGCAGCGCCGCATCCTTCGGGACGCAGACCTACACGCTGACCAATACGAGCGGATCGACGATCACCTGGCAGGCATCGTCTACGGGGAACTGGCTGACCTTCCAGGCCGTCGCGAGTGACGGCGAAGGGGACGCGGTGTCCGGCCCGGCCGCCGCGACAGTTTCTGGTTCGCTGAACGCGGGGTCCAGCGTGGCGGTCCAGGTGGGGGTCAATGCCAGTGGGCTCGTCGCCGGCGGGTATCTCGACCAGATCACGTTTACGGCCAACGGGCAGAGCCCCGGCTTGCAGGTAGCGGCACAGCTGGCGATCGGAGCCATCGCGCCGGTCAATGACAATTTCGCCGACGCGCTGACGCTGACCCAGCCGACACAGACCGTTGCCTACAACAGTGTCGGAGCGACCAAGGAGGCTGGCGAACCCAATCACACCAGCGGCGGCGGCGCCTCGCTTTGGTGGCGCTGGACCGCTCCGACCAGTGGCCAGGTCCGGGTGCGCACCCAGAATACCAGCTTCGACACCATGATGGGCGTCTATACCGGCAGTGCGGTGAATGCCCTGACCCTGATCGGGAGCAATGACGACATCAGCTTCCCGTCCAACACCGACAGCCAGGTCGAGTTCAATGCGGTTGCCGGGACGACCTACTACATCGCGGTCGACGGGTATTCCGGCGCGGCGGGTTCCGCCGAGCTGGCCATGACGGCGCTTGCTGCGCCGGGCAATGACAATCTCGCCAGCCCGCAGACGCTGAGCGGGGCGTCAGGGTCAATCAATGTGTCGAACGTCAATGCGACCCGTGAAACCGGCGAGTCGCTCCACGGCGGGACCGCCGGCGGTGCGTCGGTCTGGTTCTCGTGGACGGCGTCAGCAAGCGGTCCGGCGTCGTTTACCGCTTCGGGCGCCGCCAATACGCTTCTTGCGGCCTACGATTCGCAGACCCACGGGGCGACCGCCCTGTCGCAATCGGCGAGCGGGGCCATCGACTTCACCGCCGTATCCGGCACGACCTATTATATCGCACTCGACGGTGCGGCCGGTGCGCAGGGCCTTTATTCGCTGACCTGGGCGCTGGGTGCCAATCCGGCCCACCGGCTTCGGGCCGCCATGTTGCCGAACGCCCGTTCGGTAACGGTTGGCACACCGGCCACGGCGTTCGCCACGGTCATCAACCCGGCAGGCTTCGGGGTCGGCGGCACCAATTGCCGGATTGCTCCCCCGGCCGAGTTCAATGGCAGCTTCACGTTCCGCCGGACCGATCCGGGCACGAATGCGCCGATCGGAACCGACAACGAAGCGGTCTCCATCGCGCCGGGTGCCAGCCAGACCTATGTGCTCGCCCTGACGCCGGGCAATGTGATGAACGGAGTCGAACTGACGCCCGTCTTCCTGTGCGACAATATTCGCCCGACTTCCGAGATCAGCGGCGTCACCTCGTTGACGGTGTCGGCGTCGGCTGCGCCGACCGCTGACATCATCTCGGTCGCGGCAACGCCTTCGGCGAACGGCATTCTCGACGTGCCGCTAGGCGGAGCGCGGGCCTTCTCCGTTGCGGCAGTGAATATCGGTGCGGCGCAGACCGTGACGCTGACGCCAGGAACGGGCGGTACGGTTCAGCCGCTGACGATCGATATCTGCGAAACCAATCCGTCGACCGGGGCGTGCATCACGTCCCGTCAGGCGGCGGTGGTCGTGAATTTCGCGGCGAACGAGACGCGCACCTATTCCATCTTCGTGCGGTCGGTTGGTCCGGTCTCGTTCGTACCGGCCACGAACCGGGTGTTCGCGACCTTCACCAATACCGGTCTGACGACGGTGGGCGCGACCAGCGTCGCGGTGCAGACGACGACGCCCTAGTCTTCGGGCTCGCCCACCGGGAGCGCCCAGCGCTCCCGACCGCTGGAGACCTGAACGCCGTCATGGCGAATGGCGTCAATGCGCCAATTGCCGACCATGTCGCCGGCATAGACGCGGCGCGTCTCGCCATTGACGCGCACCGAAGCCGCGCCGCGCCCGTTGGGCCCTGTCACGACACTGACGACAACGAAGTCGGGCGGCCGGTCAGTCGCGGGCTGCGTTACGGGCTGGTTGACGGGCACGTCCACCACGGGCTGAGCGGGAGGACGGCGGTCAGGCCGGAATAGCGGCCGGTTGGCAATTGCCGGAAAGGATGAAAGCGGCGGCAGGAAGGGGCCTTCCTCGTACGCAATCGGGGGTGTGCGAACCACACCGCCCTCTGCCGATGGCGGCGGAACGGGCCGGGCCGTGTCATTGCCGCCGCCAAGCTGGATGACGGCGTAGATCGCGCCGAGGGATACGGCCACGCCGAGGAGGATCAACATCCGCCGGTTCATGACCGCGCCCCCGGTGACAGCCGGGCCCGGATGCGGGCGGTCAGTCTCAGCCGGTCACTGTCGCGCAGCGGGCGCAGGCTCGCCGTTTCGACGATCAGGGCCGGCGTGGTGGATTCCACCATGTGCAGGAAAGCGGAAATCTCGACCAGCGTTCCGCTGGCCTCGATGTCGGCAAATACGGTGAGCGGGTCGTCGTCCGAGGCCGCCTCGAAATTGGTGCGGCTCAGCGTCATTCCCGCGACGCGTGCGCCGTCATTGAGCCGGGTTTGCAGATCGGCGGTCGCGGTCGACCGGTTGTCGGCGACGAGCAGGTAGCGTTGCGGGTCGGCGGCGGGTGGAAGATCGGCGCGCGACTCGGCCGCTTCGATCCGCGCATTCAGGCCCAGCCATTGCCCGGCCGACACACCGCACAGATAGGCTGACACGACGATGATCGCGGCGATGGCGGCCAGGCTGATCGTGCGGCGGCTTTGCTCGTTCATGGGCGCGCCTCCGAGCCTGATACGACGTGACGCAAGGTGAGATCGAAACGCTCGCGTCCCGTCTCCTCGTCCCGCACGGTCGCGCCCGAGAAGGCAGCGCCTTCAAACTCCGGTGCATTGGCGAGTGCGCTCAGCGTCGCTGCGGCGTCCCAGGCCAGTCCCGAGACACGCAGGCTGCCATTGTTGAAGGCGATGTCGGTTGCGTAGGCCCCGTCCGGCAAACGGCGGGCCAGGTCGGCCAGTGCGATTGTCACCGGGTCCGCGGCGCCCTTGGCCCGTGCCTGAACGATGGCCGACTGGAGTGTGGCTTCGATGGTTGCCGGGGTCTCGATCTCGGCGAGCCGGGGTTCGAGCCGCACCTGGTTGTCGAGCGTCAGCCCGAGTGCAGCGACCAGGAAGAGGGCGGCTGCGCCAATCGCCCAGCGGAAGGCGGAATGCCCGGCGGGCGGGGTTCGCCGCCCTTCGCGCAGATCACAGACCGGCGCTGCATCCGGATCGGTGCGCATCAGGTCGGCCGCGGCGGGCTTCAGGCCCATGGCCGCCGCGCGCGCCAGCGCATGGTCGAGATCGCTGCGCCGCACCATCGCCAGCGACACGTCGATCCAGCCCTCGGTCTCGTTCAGGCTGTCGCGTTCCAGCGCGTAGGCGGTGTCGGGGACCGGAAGCGGCGAGAGGCGGGGCAGGGCCAGGCGTGCCGCTTCATCGAGATGCCCGCGTGCGGCGGACGGAAAGCGCGCCGTGCGGCGAAAGCCCATGGCGGAGGAAAAACGCAGGACCAGCGGACCGGACTGAGCGAGCGCCGCGATCAGCGGCCCGGCTTCGGCCGGCGTCATGCGCGCGGGAAGGACGGCTTCCTCGCCGCGCCCGTCGCGATACCGCATCTGGCCGGGCTCGACGATCAGGACGCGCCAGCGCCGCGCGAACAGGCCGCCCGCCACCGGCAGGCGCGAGGCCGCGTCATCGACATCGGCGATCCACTGGCGCAATCCGGCGCGGGTCTGGTCGGTTATCGTGCTCATTCGTCCTCTGGCGCTCCCACGACAGTCCGCAATGTCCCGGTCTGCAAGGGTGACTGACGCAGCAGCAAGAAGGGTGCCTCCCCGGCCGGAGCAGCGATCACGACTTCACGGCGCATGACTGCGCCTCCCGATGTGCGCGCTTCGATGAGAATCGCATATCGCGCGCCCGGATCGCGGTCAAACTGCGTTCCTTCGCCGGGCGTGCGGGTGCGTGATGCCCGGCCGCGCAAAATCCGGCCGCGGTCGCTCGCCGACATGTCGAGCGAGTCGAGCAGGACAGGCGGGGCGAAAAGCGGGGCGATGGTGTCAGCGCCGTGGACGGTCAGGTAGGGGGCGACCGCGTCATAGATTGCCGCATCCACCCCCAGGACCGAACGGAATTCCTCGCGGACCAGAAACGGCCGGTTGCCGGGCGGAGGCAAGCCGTCGCGGCTGTAGTCGAGCGCCTCGGCGCCGGGCTGGCTGCGGTCGTCATCCGCGTCGCGCCAATCCGCCATGGCGCCTGCGATGGCCTCGGCATCACGCCGGGAAACGTCCAGTTCCTGCAAGAGCCGCACAAGGTCGGCGGGTTCGCCCAGATTGATGTCGAACCGCCCCTTCTCCGAAACCGGCCAGAGCGTGACGTCGATCCCGTCAATCTCGAAGCTGAAGTCGCGCCCGTCTGCCTGCCAGCGCGTATCCGCCTCGTCATCGGCAACGGTCAGGCCGATGGCGGCCCGGTTCACGGCTGCATCAATGGCCGCGCGCAGCCTCAGCTGGTCGAACTCGGCCCAGGCGCCCGCCGCAGACACCCGCGCCGCCATCGCGCTCATCCCGGCCGTGACCGACAAGGCGCCAAGGAAGGCGACCACGATCAGCAGGGCAATGCCGCGGCGCCCGGTCATTGGGTGATCTCCCCGCCAATATCGTCTTCCGGTTCATCAGGGGGCGGGGCGGGCAGGGCGACGATGAAGGCAGGCGACGCCGAGTCGTCACCAAACGCGATGCGGATCTGGACCGGCAGCGTGTCCTGGTCGATCCAGCTGCTGCGCCACTGGCCGGGCGACGGGGCATAGGACAGCACGGGCTGCGTATCGGTCGTCAGAAGCGTCCAGCTTTGCGACGGACCGCTGTCGCCAAAGGCGGAAAGATCGCCGAATGCGCGGCGCGACAGGACCAGCTGGTATCCGCCGGTTTGCGCGTCGTCTCCGATGGCGGTTGACGCCAGCGTGTACTCGTAGAGACCGGCCCGGGCGGGATAGCCGGGATCGGCGGCCAGAAAGGTCACGGACGAGGCTTCGCCCGCGAACAGGACATGTGCCTGCTGGTCCGGGCCGCCGGGCGGTGGTGTTTCCGGGATGTCAGCACCGGGACCGCGCTCCACGGGTGAGCGGCGGTTGTCGGAAGCCGGCTCGGGCGCGGCGAAAACGAGGGTTTCGAAACGGCTGCGCAGCGCAGCCAGGGCGGCACTGGTGTCCTCGCGCTGCGTGCGGATTTCCGAAAGGCGCGCTTCGTAGGCGAGGCTGCGGCGCACGCCCTCACTGACGATGCCGACGGCGGCGGCGGTCAGCACGAGCGCGACAAGCAGTTCGGCGAGTGTGAAGCCGGCCTGTCTCATGACGCGCTTTCCTGACGCGTGGGCGAGACCCGCTCCGTGACGACCTGCACTTCGCGTCCGGCCGGGGTGAGGATGACGAGAGTCAGCGTGTCGAGCCCCGTCTGGGCCGGGGACGGCGAAGCCTCCAGCCGCCAGCGATACCCTTGCGAAACGCCTTCAGGGTCAATCGCGGGATCCGACAGGATCGTGTCGGCCAGGCGTGACACGAACACCATTTCGGTGGCGGCCCGTTCGGCGTTCGCCGACCCGGCATAGAGCTGGTAGATGGCGGCGAAACCGGCCGCTGCGAGCGTCAGCGCTACGATCGACTCGATCAGCGTGAAGCCGCGCCGGGAGGCGGTCCTTCTACTCATCGCGATCGCCTTCGGGTGCGGCGTTCACCCGGCCCGTAATCCATTCGATGGTGAGGGCGCGCTCGGCGTCGCCCAAAGCAACCCCGACGTCGCCGCCGGTCGAGCTGCCGTCCGGGAAGAAGCGGATGCCGGCGAGCGGCGGGTCCAGCTCGGCCTCGGCGACCGTCGCGGTCAGCGCAAGCTGCTCCGGCAAGCGGAATTCCTGCCCGGAGGGTTCGATACGCAAGACAGCGGTGTCGAGATTGACGGTCAGGACGGTGTCGGATCCGGACAGGCGCGCTTCGGCGCGCGCGGCACGCGCGGCGCTCTCGAAGGACCGGACGGCGCGGTCCGCCAGCGCGGCATCGGAGCTGAAATAAAGGCGCGGACCTACGATCGCCAGGGTCAGCGCGATGATGACCAGGGCGACAAGCAGCTCGGCGAGCGTGTATCCGCCGCGCTTACTGGACCGTGCGGACGATGTCGGCATCCTCGCCGTCCCCGCCTTCCTGCCCGTCGCGGCCAAGGGTGCGAATGACGACCTGCCCCGGCCCGACGACTTCATAGATGTAGGGCCGGTCCCAGGGGTCGTCGGGGATGCCGCGGTTGGCGTCCAGATAGGGGCCGCTCCAGCCGGTTGTTCCGGATGGCTGGGTGATGAGCGCCTGCAGTCCCTGGGACGCGTCGGGGAAACGGCCAACGCCCAGCCGGTAATAGGACAGGGCGGTCGCGAAGTTTTCGACCTGCGTGGCGGCTGACTGGTGGCGCGCATTGTTGAGCTGATTGAGAACCAGAGGCGTTGCGATGGCCGCAAGCAGGGCCAGGATCACCATGACGACGAGCAGTTCGGCCAGCGTGTAACCGGACTTTCCGTGCGGCTTTTGAGTGCGTTTCATCGTCTTCCCCTGCAAACCGGTCAGAAATTCAGTGTGTTGATGCTCATCAGCGCCGACAGAATCGACAGGATCACCGCGCCGATGACAACACCGGCCAGCATAATGACCGCCGGTTCGACAATGCGCGAGATGGCTTTCGCATTGCGTTCAAAGCGGGCTTCGTAGAAATCGGCGAGCCGCGTGGCGGCAGCACCCAGATCGCCGGTTTCCTCGCCCACCGACAACAGTTCGGCGGCCAGCGGCGGCAAGACCTCGCTGGCTTCCACCCGTTCGGAAAAGCCGCGTCCGGCCCGCACTTCGGTCAAGGCGGCGGACAGGCGCGTGACCGCCCAGCTGTTCCCCACCGCGCGCGCAGCCAGGCGCAGGGCCGGCGCGGCCGACAGGCCATTGCGCAATAGCAGTCCCAGGATTCGGCAAAAGCGGGCGGCAATGATGGTGCGGGTCGCGTCGCCAATCATCGGCAAGCGCAGCATCCAGCGGTCAATCCGCTCCTGGATGGCCGGTTGGCGGGTCACGATCACGAAGGCGAAGACGAGCGCAGCGATACCGCCGAGCAGCCAAAGGCCCCATTGGCGCAGCCAGGCCGAGATGGCGAACACGAAGGCGGCCTGGGGCGGAACATCGCCGCCGATCTGGTCGAACATGCGCTCGAACTGGGGGACCAGGAACACCATCAATCCGGTGACGGCCAGGGTTGCGATGACGAGCAGGCCGGCGGGATAGATCAGCGCCCCCTGAATACCGGCCTCGACCTGTTCGCGGCGCTCGCGCGTATCCGCCAGTTCGCCGAGCGCCTTTCCCAGTGCACCGCCGGCCTCGCCGGCTTCGGCGATCTCCGGAAAGGGTGCAGGAAAGATGTCGGGACGGGCGGCGAACGCTTCGGAAAGGGCGGAACCGCCGCGCACATCGGTCAGGAGGCCGTCGGCGGTTTCCTTCAATTCCTTTTCGGTCGCATGGCGGGTCAGCGCCGACAGGGCCGGCTCGACGCTGAGACCGGCTCCGGTCAGGACCGAGAGTTCGCGGGCCACACGCGTGGCGAGCTTCTTCTTGCTGGCGGAGGTCCGCGGCGCGGCCTCGGGCCTCGCCACCGAGACCGAGAGCGGGGTCAGTCCGCGTGCCATTGCGGCAGCCGCAGCGGCGTCACCATTGGCGGCTTCGATCCGGGCGGTTTCGATCCCCCCTCCGGGCCGTGCCACGCGGACGGCAAAGACCGCCATGACCTAGACCCCTCCCAGGACGCGGCGAACCTCGGAAGGGCTGGTGACGCCCTGCTCGATCTTCTGGCGAGCGTCGTCGACGATGGAGGGTGCGCCCGTCTTGCGCGCCTTTTTCTCAATCTCGTGCGAGGAGACGCCGTCGCGCAGGGATTCCGAGATCACGCCATCGACCTCGATGAATTCAAACACGCCGGAGCGGCCGCGATAGCCGGTCTGGTCACAGGCCGGACAGCCCTTCGCCTCCCAGGCCGCGCTCAGCCCTTCGGGCGGCTCGGCTGGCACACGGCAATCGGGACACAGGACGCGCACCAGGCGCTGGGCAATGGCGAGGCGGAGCGTGGAGCGCAGCAGCGCCGGGTCGACGCCCATGTCGATCAGGCGCGGCGCCGCACCGGCTGCGGTATTGGTGTGGACAGTGGCCAGGACGAGGTGACCGGTGAGTGCCGCATTGACGGCAATCTCGGCGGTTTCGCCATCGCGCAGCTCACCCACCACGATGATGTCGGGGTCATGGCGCAACACCGAGCGCAGGACTGCGGCGAAGGTCAGTCCGATGGCCGGATTGACCGCGATCTGGTTGACGCCCTCGATCTGGTATTCGACCGGATCCTCGATCGAGATCAGCTTGCGGCCGGGCGCATTGAGTTTCGAGAGCGCCCCGGCCAGCGTCGTGGTCTTGCCGGAGCCGGTCGGACCGGTCACGAGCACGAGGCCGTAAGGCGCTTCGAGATGATGCAACAACAGTTCGCGATCCCGGTCCGAGAGGCCGACGCTTTCCAGGGACACGGTCGTATCGCGGTCCTCCAGAAGGCGGATCGTGATGCTTTCGCCGTGCGCGGTGGGCGCGGTCGCCACACGCAGGTCGAGCGCCCGGCCGGCGACGGCAATGCGCGCGCGCCCATCCTGCGGGCGTCTGCGCTCGGCAATGTCGAGACCGGCGAGGATCTTCACCCGGCTGGCGACGAGGCGCGACAGCGCCGCAGGCGGTGAGGGGCGTTCCTGCAAGACACCGTCGATGCGAAACCGCAGGCGCAGCCGGTCGCGGAAAGGCTCGATGTGGACATCGGACGCGCGCGACTTCATCGCGTCGGCCAGGATGGTGTTCACCAGCCGGACGACCGGAGCTTCGCTGGCGAGGTCCTTGAGGCTTTCCGCGTCCGCATCGCCGGTTTCTGCATCGAGCGCGTCAGACAGGCGGTTCTCGCCCTCGCCATACCAGCGCGCCAGCGCCGCCTCGATGTCGGCAAAGGTCGCAACGGCAATCTCGACCGGTTGTCCGGAGGCCAGCCGCACCCCGTCGGGACCGGCCGTATCCGTCGGGTCGGCCACGGCAAGCCGGATCGAGCCGTCACCAAGACCGACCGGAAGCACCCAGGATTCACGCAGGAAAACCGGCGACACGCCGATCTCGGCGAGCGGATTGTCAGGAAAATCGGCGGCCGCGATCTGCGGCAAGCCATAGGCGGCGGCGAGCGCCCGGGCGATCGCGGCATCGGAGGCCGTACCCAGACGCCGAAGCGCGCGCGACAGGGATTCACCGGTTTCGGTCGCCAGGCGGCGGGCGCGCGCGGCATCGGCGGACGACAGTCCCGCTACCGTGTCCAGCCAATCGGTTCCGGTGTTCGATTCCATGCGTCAGATCACCCGGTTCTTCGAGATCGCGCGCAGATGGTCGACGATCTGCTCGGCAGGATAGCGGCTGACATCGCCGATGACCTGATCCCACTCATACAGACGCGGCATGCCGATGGGGTTCGAGGTCAGGACTTCACGCTTGATGTAGGGGAAGCCGTCCGCAATCAACGCGTCCCAGAAGAAGTGGCACGGATTCATCGGCGCACCGTGATCGGCCAGATGGCACATGAACTTCAGAAGGTTGCGGTGATCTTCAGCCAGACTTTCGTCGTTGATCAGATCGTATTCATGCACGTCCCGGCAGAAGCGAGTGACCAGCGGGCGGTAGGGCCAGAGCGCCTTGCACCGCAATCCCGCCTTGGTCAGGCGCGGCGTCAATCCGATCTCAAGCTTGTTGATGATCCACGACTTGGAATTGACGTGCTTCCAGTCATCCCAAAGCTTGCGGACCTTCGCATTCTGCAGGGCGGCGCGGTGGAAAAGCAGGAAGTAGCTCTGCAAATGCCAGCGCGTGTCCCAGTTTTCAGTCAGCCCCCAAACATCGGCGTCGACGGGCCGCATCTTGCGAAGGACCGGTCCGAGTTTCTGGAACGGCCCATAGGTGGAGTCGTTGACCAGGATCAGGCTGTCGAGCGCGTCATATTCCGGGACCAGCATGAGGCCGTCGCGGTAGGCTCCGAAGTCGTAGCCGCGATTGGAACGCCAGGCGACGAGAGCGCAATGGGGCAGGGCCTTTTCGACTTCGGCTTTGGGAAATTTCGGACTGTTGGACACCAGGATGACGGCGCGCCCGGCTTCGGCCAGCCCCTTCATGTGCGAAATCAGGAAATCATGAACACGTCCGGTCGCATCCCAGGTGACCAGAACGGCGACGTCCCTTGCCCCTGACAGGGACTGCGCGCCGTCCCACGTCTGTTTCACCATGGAGCGGTTGCCGAAAACGCTCGCAATGGCCACTGACACGGCCTGGGGCACGTAATCCTTGCGTTCGCGCGCGCCGAAGAAGGCCTTGTAGACAACTTTCAGCGGCTTCAGAAATTTCGGCAGCGCCACGCTTGGCCCCCTTGTCGCGGTCAGCGGTGTAAGTTGTAGCCCTTAAGCTCTGCAAGACGCGAGCCCAGAACACGTTTCATGGTTGCGGCGTCGGATTGTTCGGCCTGACGGAGCGCGGACAAGGCCTGCATCTCCCCCTCGGTCTCACCGGCAGCCTGGTGGGCCAGGGCCTTGTGAAACAGGGCAAGGAGCTTGTCATCGCCTTTGGCTCTTGCCTCGCAGCGGTCAAACCAGATCGCCGCCTCGGACGGTTTGGCTTCGTGATTGAGACAGTAAAGGCCCATGGCGAACGCCACAGGGGCGCTGAGCTGTTCGTGATCGGCCGGCCAGTTCCGGATTGTGTCGGCCGGGGTCCGGGCTCTTTCGCCGCTATCGGCCTGCATGGCCATGATCAGGGCGCGGCCTGTCGCTTCGGGATTGTGGTCGAACGCGGCCAGGTGCGCGCTGTCCCGGTTCGAGCCAGGGGGCAGGTATTTCGCGAAGGCGTTCCGCTCGCCGGGTTCTGTCATCGCGTCGCGCGCCCGTTCAAACCATCGCTGGGCCGCTTCGGACTCGTCCGCGGCAAGCGCCCGCCGCCCCAGCCCGCCTGCGGCATAGCCTGCAGCCGCAGTCAGTGTGCCGCCGCGCATGAGGACGTCTTCGATCCGTGCCTGGACCAGCAGGGCGAGGGGTTCGACTTCAGCCAACCGGCCGGTGAGGGCGCCCGCGGCATAGACCTGGAACAGCGCAGCTTCCCACAGGTCTTCAGGGACGCGCCGACGATCCGGCAAGAGGGACAGGAGGACCTGAACCGCGCCGTCCGGGTCGGTGCGCGCCGTGAGCATCGCAATGTGCATGCGTGCGCGATACCCGGCGTCCTCGGTTTCGCGGCAAGCGGCGAACATCGATTCAAAGACCCGGCTCCCCGATCTCGCGGCGCGGTCGGTCGCCTTGTAGGCCTCGACCGCTTCCCGCGTCCGGCCTTCCTGCTCGCGCAGACGAGCGGCGTAAAAGAGGGCGATGGCGAGATTGAAGGGATAATTCGCCGCGTATTCGCGCACGGTGCGTCCCGAATGGCGGTCGTTCTCGACATAGTTCGGGCGAATCTGGCCCGGGCGTTCCAGGTCGAAACCGAAGTCGCGCTTCCACCGGCGGGTCAGGCTGGCGAGCGCCTCACTGGCCTCGACCCAGGCCCCCGAATGCACGCATTCCTTGAGGTAGCGCACCGCGAAGCCGGCAAACAGGGCAGGGTCAGCAGCCAGGGAGTCGCGGCGCTGTTTGAGATAAGCGCGGTAGATGCTCCTATCCGGACGCGCGGAAAAATCGACATTGACCGGGCGGCGCGAGGCCACGGCGTAAAGCGTGCTGTCGCCTTCCTTGACGCAGACATGCGCAAGGCCGGCGCGTTTGAGAGCCCGCGCGAGGCCGTCGGCGCTGAAGATCACCAGGTGATGCCCGGCGACAATGATCGGGCGCAGGGCTTCCAGCGTGGCATCCGGTGTCACAGCAGCGGCGTCGGGCGTGGTGACCACCAGCGCGCCTTCCTCGGACGTGGCCGACACCAGTGCCGCGAGGAAGGGGTCGGGATCGGTGACGTGTTCGATCACTTCCGACGACAGGACGCGGTCGAAAGGACCATCAGGCAGCGGATTTTCGGCGCTGAGATATTCAGGCACATGGTCATGACCCAGATCGCGTGCGCCGACCCCGGCGATGAAGGAAGGGTCGATATTGCGGGCCCGCCAGCCCAGCGCGCGCGTGGCGAAATCGACCGAGAAGCCGTAGCCGCCGCCCACTTCCAGATAGGAGGTGACCTTCCCGGGTTCCGCCCATGCCAGGGGGGCGATCATCGCGTCGAGGCCAGCACCGACTTCGAGATAGAATTTGCGGGCAATGTCCGCGTCCTTGCGGCTCTCGTACTCGAACGGTTTTGCGTCCGGGTAGTGGAACGTCCCGCAATCTGCGCACTCAAACAGGGCGTACCGCTTCCTGGGCTCGAAGGGCGGTGACGCGTCCAGAGCCTTGGCCATGAGGCCGTGCGTATGGCAGGCCGGGCAGGTCAGTTCGCGATAGGCATTCGTGCGCCAGATTGCCCACGTCTCGAAGGTGATCTTGTGCCGCTGCTTGCGGGCATTCTTCCGGCTTGGGCGGATGGTGAGTGAGGAAAACGGCATGGCGTGTGTTCTGCCCCCCGATCAGCCTGCCGCCAAGGGCGAACGCGCGAGGAGAAAGCCGAAGAAGACACCAGCGGCCAGGCCGGGACCAAAGGGCAGGGCGAGATCACGCGAGAGCCGGGTACCGAACAGGGAGGCGATTGCCACGCCGAAAAGGGTCAGTCCCGCGCCGATGGCGACAATCCAGGGCAGGGCGAGAAGCCCGCACCACGCGCCTCCTGCGGCAAGCAGCTTGGCATCTCCCATGCCCAAGCCCTCGCGGCCACGGAGCAAGCGGTAGAGCAGGCCGATCCCCGCCAGGATGACGTAGCCCGCGATGGCGCCGAGGGTCGCCCAGACCAGTTCGTCCAGACCGCCCAGCCCATAGCTGACGGCCAGCCCGGCCGGGATCAATCCCAGCGTGATGACGTCCGGCAACAGGAAGGTTCGCAGATCGACCAGGGCCGCGAAGAGGAGCGCCCAGCCCAGCAGCACGGCGAGCGAAGTGATCCAGCCGTCCGTGGCCAGAACGCCGGTGACGGCGATCATGATCGCGGCGGCCTCGCCGACCGGATGGAGCGTCCAGATGCCGGTGCCGCACGAACGGCACTTGCCCCGCTGGAAAAGGAAGCTGAAGACCGGAACGAGTTCCAGGGGCCCCAGCGTGCGGCCACACCCGTCGCAACTGGACCGCGCCGCCACGACCCGGTTCCAGTCCGGCCATGCGCGCGACGCCGCGGTCAGGAAGCTGCCGACGAAGGGCGAAGCGGCCACCAGGAAGATGTCGAGAATGGCGGCGATCACTCGGTTTCCGGTTGCAACAATTCCATCCGGCGCCGGATCTCGTCGGTCACGGCGGCCGCCTGATCGTCATTGGTGACAACGCGCGGCGTGATGAAGATGAGAAGCTCGGTGCGGTTCGTCGTGATCTCGGTCGAGGACAGGGCGTCGCCGATATAGGGGATACGAGACAGGCCGGGTATGCCCCGGCGGCCCGCATCCCGGCTCTCGTCGATCAGACCGCCCAGGATGATCGTCTGACCCGAACGCACCGCGACGGTGGAGGAGATGCGGCGGGTCGAGATAGTCGGTGTCAAATCGCCGGTCGAAGCCGTGTTCGACACGTCGGACACCTCCTGGTCGATTTCGAGCGTGACGAGGCCGGTTGAACTGACGCGCGGCGTGACCGTCAGGATGACGCCGGTATCGCGGAACTCGATATTGTTCACCACCGGGGAGTCCGGATTGACGACCGAGTTGGAGGTGCGGGTCACGATCGGGACTTCGTCGCCGACCTGGAATTCGGCTGTGCGGTTGTCGAGCACCATCACCGACGGCGAGGAGACAACGGTAAGATCGGTGACATTGGACAGGAGGTCTAGCGCGAAGCGCGCGTCATCGCCGCTTTCCAGCAGGAAGTTGAAGCCCGGGAAAATGCCGTTGGCATCAAACCCGTCAAGGCCGAAGCCGCCCCGGCCGGAATCGGCGACGCCGTCGATCCCGTTCGTCTCGAAGAAGAACTGGACGCCATAGCGCAGCGTGTCGTTCAGGCGCACTTCGGCGATCACGGCGTCGATCAGGACCTGCGCAGGTGCGCGGTCCACGGCTTCGAGGGCACGCTGGACAAGCGCCTGACCGGCAGGATCCGCGAGCACCAGGATGGCATTGTTGATCGGGTCGGCGATCACGCGGATCGCGCCGGACGGACGCGTTCTGCCCGGTCCCGCCGCTGCGCCGCCGCCGGTCTCGGCCGTGGCCGAGGGCAGGTCGGGTGCCACACCCGACGCCCCGCCGTCATTTTCGGAAAAGAGCTGATTCAGCAATTCGGCCGTGGCTTCGGCTTCGCCATTCTCAAGGAAGAAGGTGCGCAGGGTCGACCCTCCCGGGCTGCCGGTATCGAGCCGCGTGACCCATTCGCGGACATTCTCCAAGAGGCCGGGACTGGCGGCGATGATGAGCAGGGCGTTCAACCGCTCGATCGCCTGGACCCGCAGCGCGCCCGCGCTGGCGCCCTCGGCCTGAGCCAGGAAGATGTTGTTGATCTCGGTCACGACATCGGTCGAGGTCGCGTTGAGCAGTGGCATCAATGCGACGCTCATGCCGGACATCCAGTCGACATCGAATGCGGCGGCGGCCTCGACTGCGTTGCGCCGTTCAGGCGCTGTGCCGACAATGATCAGGAGGTTGCGAGCGGCATCTGCGCGCAGCGAACCGGGGCGGGTCACCACCGATTCCAGCAATTGGCGCATGTTCGACGCCGAGATGTATTGCAGCGGTATGACCGACACGCCCCAGCCCGGCTGGCTGGAGGCGGCAATGCGTGCCAGTCCCGAGGTCATCGCCTCGCCTGCGGGCATGATGCGATAGACGCCGTCGGAATGAACGAGCGTAGCGTTGTTCACGGACAGGGCGGCTTCAAACAACGCAAGAAGCGCATCGCGCGACAACGGGCGCGGCGTGGTCGCGGTGACGCGGCCCTGAACCCGCGGATCGATGATGAAGGGTTCGTCGAGGAGGTCACCGAACAGGGTCTGTGCGGCTTCATCGATACGCGCATCGGCAAAGTTGACGGTGTAGGCGCCGCTTTCAAGCTGACCGCCATTCGAACGCGGCGGGGCAACACGGCGGCTGTTGCCATATTCGACATAGTCCTGCAGGCCGCTGGTCTGGCCCTGGGCGATGGTCGTGCCGCCGGTCGGCGGCGCGGGCGGGACGGTCAGAATGTCACGCGAGCTGGGAATGCGCGAGAACGGGTCGATGGTGACGTCACGCGGGCCCGGCGTACTGCACGCCATGACCAACAGCGCCATGGCGGTCATTGCGATCCGCGCAGGATGGAGCAGCCTCCGACCCATATTCGTCCCCGTTCAATCTGCCTGTCCCCTGCCACTTTAAGCAGAAAGAGCGGCGTCTCCCAAGCATTAGCGCAGCAAAACGGGTTGAAAGATCAATTCAATTTTCGCCTGCGGCGGTACGCCGGGCATCTTCTTCCATCCAGCGCTGCTCATAGGCTTCAGACCGCTCGACACGGTCATGGCCCTGCGCCTGCCACAGGGTGAAGACACGCAGGCGCCCGCCACCGACCGGGATGGCGATCTCGCCAGCGGGTTCGAAGGACAGAAAGTCCTCGCGCAGCCTGTGGGTGTCGAGCGGGCGATGCGAGACAACGAGCAAGCGGCCCTCATACCCGGCAGGCAGGGGCCAGGTCTCGTCGGCATGGTTGTGGGGCGAGGCAAAGCGTTGCCACATGAACAGCTCGGGCTCTATCGCGCCGCCATAGCGCTGCATTTCGTGGAAGACGTTGCGATCATCGAAAACCACGCCGTCATAGGCGCCCGCATTGGCGGCGTCCGCGACCGCGTCGGCGGTCTCTTCCCAGCCCCGTACGCGCTTGAACGCGTTCGACAGGCCGAGCGTTTCGGCCAGCGGCGGCGACAAGGCCACCGAGGTGAAGACCAGCCCGATTGCACACGACAGTGCAACCGATCCGTAGAGCACATAGCGCCGCCAGGGCCGGCCTGACAGCAGGAGGACCGCGACCAGCAGGCTGGCCGCGATGTAGGCCGCCGCGGCCCAGTTGGCATGGGCGCGGCTGATGAAGGCCTGGGTCGAGACCACGAGCAGGATCGGCAGCGAAAACAGCACCAGCAGCAGCCGGGTATTGCCATCCATCGCGAGCGGCCGTTTCAGGGCCAGCCAGAAGCCGGCCAGGAGCGTGCCGAACAGGGCCGGGCCGTAGCCGATGAATTGCGAGCCGATGAAATCGGCCAGTTCGCCCAGATGGATGAGATCGCCGCCCCAGTTCGCGTTGTCGGCCGTGTGCTGGACGGTCGCGAAATCATTGGCCGCGTTCCAGAGGATGTTGGGCAGCAGGAAGACGACCGTGATGACGGTCGCGGCGAGCCCTTTCAGCGACAGCATTGCGCGGCGTGCGGGCGGGTCGAGTGCGATGGCCAGGCCGAGGCCGATCACGAAGTAGATCATCGCGTATTTGGCAAGGAAGCCGAGGCCGACTGCCAGGCCCAGTCCGATTGCCGTGGCCCAGCCGGCGCCCTGGCGCAGCCGGACAAGCGCGTAGAAGGCACCCGACCAGAAGGTCAGGAGAATGGCGTCTGTGGAAATGATCCCGGCGGACAGCCAGGCGCCCGGCATCGTCAGGTAAATGACCGCGGCCCAGAAGCCGATACGGGGGACGGACAGCCGGCTGCCGGCCAGGAGCAGGAAAAGGCCGGTAAAGGCGTGGAAGACGTTGGAGGGCAGACGGATCGCGAAATCCGACAGGCCAAACAGGCTGGTCGAAGCCGAAATGACCCACGCGATCAAGGGTGGTTTCGAAAAATAGCCCCAGTCGAGACTTTGCGACCAAACCCAGTATTGCGCCTCGTCGGGGTAAAGATCGACGGGGCTGATGGCGAGCGCGACGATCCGGAAAACCGTGATCGCGGCAATGAAGACGAACCCGGCCTTCAGCCAGATGTCCGGCCCAGAGGTCTGCCGAGAATCAGTCATGGTTTCACTGTCGGTCAAGTCGGTCTCCGGCTGCAAACGGGGTGTCGCATTTTCGCCGCAGCGGCGCAGAAATCGCGGTTCGGGTCCGCGGCGTCAACCCGCGTTGTGAACAGGCCGACGGTGTGGCAGGCCGCCGCAGGTGTCCGGGGAATCCATTTGTGGGCATTGTGGAATCCGGAACGCGCTTGCGCAGGGTGCGAACGGCCTGTCCCCAGCGGGGTCTGACGCCGTCGCAAAACCTTCACATAGCTGTCACGTAAGTGTTTAGGGCCGCGCCTAATTGCCGCCGCGTCACACAGGGGCGTAATGCCCTGTCCTTCTGGTCGAGAGTGGGGGACCACCCAAACATGTCGTTCTTGAAAAAGCTTTCCTACACCACCGCGACGGCTGTGCTCGCCGCGATGGCGTCCACCGCGGCGGTACACGCCCAGGTGACCACCACGGAAGTCCGTGGTTCGGTCGTCGACGCATCGGGCGCACCGATTTCCGGTGCCACCGTGCAGGTCATTCACCAGCCGACCGGCACGTCGTCCACGACGACCACCGGTCAGTCGGGCACCTTCAGCGCGCGCGGTCTGCGCCCGGGCGGCCCCTACATCGTCGTGGCTACGGCGAGCGGCTATCAGGGCGGTCAGGCCGAAGACCTGTACCCCCAGCTTGGCAACCCCCTCTCGGTCAACATCGCGCTGGAATCCGGTGCCGGTGACACGATCGTTGTGACCGGCTCGCGCCTCGTCACCGCCGACGTCGCCGTGGGCCCGTCGGCCGTGTTCGACGCTGCCGACCTCGCCAACTCCCCGGCGATCAACCGCGACCTGAAGGACATCGTCCGCCTCGACCCGCGCGTCTATCTCGACGAGTCGTTCAACGACTCGATCCAGTGCGCCGGCGCGCACCCGCGCTTCAACAGCCTGACCGTTGATGGCATCGGCCTGAATGACGGTTTTGGCCTGAACTCGAACGGTTACCCGACCGAGCGCATGCCCTTCCCGTACGACGCCATCAACCAGGTGTCGGTCGAGCTCGCTCCGTTCGACGTCCAGTATGGCGGCTTCACCGCCTGTAACATCAACGCCGTCACCCGCTCGGGCACGAACGAGCTCACCGGTTCGGCCTTCTACGACTACACCGACGACAATTTCCAGGGTGCTGACTCGGCGCCGTTCGACGAGCAGCGCTACGGCTTCTCGGTTGGCGGCCCCATCATCCAGGACCGTCTGTTCTTCCACGGTTCGTACGAGCGCTTTGAAGGCGTGAACCAGTTCTTCCGCGGGCCGGAAGGCTCGGGCGCGACGAACCCGGTCATCGGCTTCACCCAGGCCGAGTACAACCAGATCCTGAACATCGTCCAGAACGTGTATGGCTACAATCCGGGCGGCATTCCGCAGAACGCAGCGGCGATCGACGAGAAATACCTTCTGCGTCTCGACTGGAACATCACCAACGATCACCGGGCATCGCTGACCTACAACTTCTCGGAAGGCGTGAACCGCACCGAAGCCGATGGTGACCCGAACGAGTTCGAGTTCGAGGACCACCTCTACGATCGCGGCGCCGCCCCGCTCCAAGCCTATGCGCTTCAGGTGTTCTCCGACTGGACCGACAACTTCTCGACCGAGCTGCGCGTTGCCTACAACGACGTGAACTTCCAGCAGGCGTCCGTGAACGGCACCGATTTCGGTGAGGTCCAGATCCGTGACGGCGGCAACACCATCTATCTCGGCGCCGACGACTCGCGTCACTCAAACCAGCTCGACTATTCGACCCTGCAGATCCGTCTGGCCGGTTCGTACTCCTACAACGATCACCTCATCACCGGTGGTTACGAGCGTCTGACCTACGACATCTTCAACCTGTTCGTTCAGCACACGGAAGGCGAGTGGCGCTTCGACAGCATCACAGACTTCCAGAATGGTCAGGCGGCCCGGGTCTATTACGGCAACGCAGCGGGTACGAATAACCCGAACGATGCCGGCGCGACCTTCGCCTATGACGTTCACACCCTCTACGCCCAGGACGAGTTCCGTCCGCACCCGGACGTGACCATCACTGCGGGTCTGCGTTACGAGTGGTACACGTCGGACGACCGTCCGAACGCGAACGCCAACTTCCTCGCGCGGAACGATTTCTCGAACACGTTCAACCTCGATGGCGTTGACCTGCTGCAGCCGCGTTTCGGCTTCCAGTGGGACGTCAACGACATGCTGACCCTGCGTGGTGGCTTCGGCCTCTATTCGGGCGGCAACCCGAACGTCTGGGTGTCGAACAGCTACTCGAACGACGGTATCACCAACGTTCAGCTGCAATACCGCAACATCAACCTGTTCACGGAAACCTTCACGCAAGACGAAGGGGGCCAGGGCCGTCCGATCTGGGGCATTCTGCAGACCCAGTTTGACGCCGTTGCAAATGGTTCGGCCAACTCGACCGTCAACGCGATCGACCCGAATTTCGAAGCGCCTTCCGAGTGGAAGCTGGCTTTCGGCGGCACGTATGACTTCTCCGCGCCGTTCGTGAACCTGCAGGACGATACCCGCCTGATGGTGGACCTGCTCTACTCCGAATCCGGTGAAGCCGCGATGGTTCGCGATATCGCCCTGGCCCAGATCGGGACCGCGCCTGACGGCCGCCCGATCTATCGCCGGGTCGACCGTTCGGACCCCGATTGCCGCACCAATCCGGGCAACACGGCCACCTGCACCGGTCGTGGTTTCGACAACGACCTGCTGCTGACCAACTCGGAAGGTGGATACCAGTTCGTCTTCTCCGCGCTGCTGCAGCACGAGTTTGCGAACGACATCGATTTCACCATCGGCTACGCCTACACGAATGCCGAAGACGTGAACCCGATGACCTCGTCGGTTGCCTATTCCAACTGGGTCAACATCGCGACAAGCGACATCAACAATCCGGGCCGGGCCACCTCGAACTACGAGATCCCGCACCGCTTCACGATGCGCATGTCCTGGGAACGCGCCTTCTTCGGTGAGTTCATGACCCGGGCGACCCTGTTCGGTCAGGCCTTCCAGGCCCGTCCGTACTCTTGGTCCTTCGGTGGCAGCACCAGCTCCGACATGTTCGGTGACGGCCAGGAATTCGTGCACCTGCTCTACGTGCCGCTCGCAAACGACCCGAACGTCGTTTACGGCGCGGGCTTCGATCAGGCGGCGTTCAATGCCTTCATCGACCAGTACGGCCTGACCCGCGGTCAGATCGTCGAGCGGAATGGCGAAGAGGGCAGCTGGTCGAACAAGTTCGATCTGCGCCTCGAGCAGGAATTCCGCGGCCTGATGCAGGGCCACACCTCGTCGGCCTTCATCACGATCGAAAACGTCGGCAACCTGCTGAACGAAGACTGGGGCGTCATCTCCCAGGCTGGCTTCCCGCAGCGTATCGGTGTCGTCGATGCCCGTCTGAATGGCGCTGGTCAGTACCAGTACGACGCCTTCTTCGCTCCGACGCCGGAGCGCGTGGTCGGCGACGTGTCGTTCTGGTCGGTGCGTATGGGCGTGCGTTACGAGTTCTAATCACTCGCGACACCGTCTTTGCAAAGACAGGATCAGGGCGGCCTTCGGGCCGCCCTTTTTCTTTGTGCGTAACCCGTCGTGCGCCTGTCGCACGGCGGCGCTAGGACTGGTATGACTGGGAAAACTACGGAGAGATTGCCCATGCTGCCGATCAGCCGCCGCCTGGCCCTGAAATCCGCCTTTGCCGCTGCGGCGGCAGGTTTCCTTCAGCCCTGGCGCGGAACGGCGATGGCCCAGACCGGCCCGATGCCGGGCGATCCGTTCAGCCTCGGCGTGGCCTCCGGCGATCCGACCCCGGATGGATTTGTGCTGTGGACCCGGCTGGCGCCGCTTCCGCTCGAACCGCTCGGCGGGCTGGGCGAACAGCCGGTGGCGGTCACGCTGGAAGTTGCCGAAGACGAAAACTTCCGCCGTATCGTGCGCAGTCAGCGCCTGATGTCGCGTCCCGACCGGGCGCACGCCATTCATGCCGAGATCTACGGGCTGCCCGCGGGCCGCGAATTCTTCTACCGGTTCGCAGCCGGAGGCGTGGACAGCCCCACGGGCCGGACGCGGACCGCGCCCGAATTCGGGGCGCCGCTTGATCGTCTGCGCGCCGCCTGGGTGTCATGCCAGCATTTCGAGCAAGGCTTCTTCACGCCCTATCGCGATATCGTCGCGCAATCGCCCGACCTGCTGATCCATTGCGGCGACTACATCTATGAATCGAGCTGGGGACCGCAGGTGCGCCGCCACCCCGCCCCCGAGCCGATCGATCTGACCGGCTACCGGCTGCATCACGCGGCCTACAAGCTGGACCGCGACCTGCAGGCCGCACATGCGGCGATGCCGTGGCTGTTCATCTGGGACGATCATGAAGTCGACAACGACTACGCGGGCGATCTGTCGGAACAACGCGGCGAACCGCTGGAAACATTCCGGCTGCGCCGCATGGCCGCCTACCAGGCCTATTTCGAGCATCTTCCCTTGCGAGGACGGTCGGTCCTGACGGCTGCGGGCCAGATGCGGACGTGGGGGTCGTCTGTCTGGGGTGACCTGGCCGAGTTCTGGCTGACCGACGGGCGGCAGTATCGCTCGCCCGACCCCTGCCCGTCGGACGAGGACCGTGGTGGCCATCTCGAGCCCCAGACCTGTCCCGGCATGCTTGACGAAAACCAGACCTATTTCGGCGGCGAGCAGGAGGAGTGGCTGCGGCGCAATTTCGGACGCGGCCTGACGCAGTGGAATGTGCTGGTCCAGGCCACGCTGTTCTCGCGTCTCAACCAGACCCTGCCCGACGGAACCCCTGCGGCCTACACCGATGGCTGGGACGGCTTCCCCGTCGCGCGCCGGCGCATGACCGACATCATCGGGTCGCGCCGGACCGATACCATCATCCTGGGGGGCGACATGCATGCGCACTGGGCGAGCGAGGTGAAGGCGGACTATTTCGATCCGGACTCGGCCGTCATCGGGTCGGAATTCGTCACGACCTCGGTCACGTCGCATTCCTATGTCTATAATGTTTTCAATGCGATGTTACCCAACAACCCGCATATCCTGCACATGGACGACCGCCAGCGCGGCTACGGGCTGGTCGATTTCCACCGCGATCGCACCGAAGTGGCGCAGCGCGTGGTCGACGGCGTGGCCCGTCGCGACCAGGGCAATGCCATCGACCAGGCCCGCTGGGTGGTCGAGGCCGGCCGGCCGGGACCACAGCGCATCTGATCGACCACCTCCCGCCCGGTCGGCAGGCGTGCTAGATCGGTGGCATGGACATGCACATACCCATCGAGACTGCCCGCCAATTGCGACTGTTCACCTGCTGGCCGTCAGATGGCGAGCTGTGGCAGGACAATCTGGAACCGGCGCGGCGCGAGTTCGCCGACTTCCTGCGTCTTGTGATGCAGCCGGATGATGCCGGACACGGCTTGCCCGTGACCGTGCTGGCGGCAACCGACGAGACCGAAGCGTCCATTCGCGATGCGATGGGCGATGACGTTACGATTCTTCGGGCGCGTTACGGTGATGTCTGGGCGCGCGATACCGGTCCGGTTTTCGGATGGCGTGACGGCAAGTTGATCGGCGCTTCGTTTGAATTCAACGGCTGGGGCGGCAAGTATGAATTGCCCGGCGACGAGACGGTTGCGCGCACGATCGCCAAGGCCGCCGGCGCGGTGCTGCGCCCGGCCGACATGGTCGCCGAAGGCGGCGCGCTGGAGTTTGACGGCCGGGGTACGGTGCTGACGACGCGCCAGTGCCTGCTCAATCCGAACCGCAATCCGGAGCTGAGCGAGGCGCAGGTCACGGCGCGCCTGAAGGAAGTGCTGGGCGTGGAAAAGGTGTTGTGGCTCGATGAAGGTCTGCTGCACGACCACACGGACGGGCATATCGACAATGTCGCTCGATTTATCGCTCCCGGCGTGATCGTCTGCCAGCAGGCGACGGAGTCCGACGACCCGCAGGCGGAGGTGCTGGACCAGTGCGCTGACCAGTTGTCGCGCATGTCGGATGCCAAGGGCCAGCCGCTGAAAGTGATCCGGATCCCCTCACCGGGCCGTATAACGGACGAGGAAGGCGAAATTCGTCCCGCCAGCCACATGAACTGGGTGATCGGGCCGCGCAACATCGTTGTCCCGACCTATGGAACACCATCGGGCGATGAAGCGGTCCGGGTCTTGCAGCGCCATATTTCAGACAGGGAGGTGATTGCGAGCCCGTCTTCGCATATCCTGTCTGGCGGCGGGTCGTTCCATTGCGTCACCTGCCATGTACCGGAGGAGAGGGTTTAAGCCATGTTTTCGCGTTTCGCGTTGGGTGTGATCGCTGCCGTTTGCGCCAGCGCATCGGCCAGTGCGCAATACGTGACACAGGCCATATCCAGCGGACCCCTGACAACCGCGTCCAGCCGATTTTACCTGTCCCCGTCCGAGATCAACGTGCTCGGCAGCCTTCCCCGCGAAGCCATCTATATCGAGACCTTCCGAGACCGCCTCGAACAGGTGATGGCGCGCCAGGAATCCGTCGGGCTTGCCGTCGCCGTGATCGAGCGCGGAGAGCCGGTGCTGGTTTACACCGCCGGCGAGGAGGAGGCCGGGTCCGGCCGTCCGATCCGCCGCGACACGCTGTTCCGGGCGGCTTCGGTGTCGAAGGGTATGACCGCGACCCTGCTGGCCGTTCTGGAGCATGAGGGCCGGCTCGATCTGAGCGAATCTGTCCCGAGTGAATTGCTGCCCCTGCCGCGTGGCCGTCAGGCGAATGCCCTGCAGCTCCTCTCCATGCGCACCGGGCTGCCGAGCCACGCGATGGACCGGCAGATGGAGGCCGGGCAGAACGTGTCCGAACTTCGCCAGCGTCTCGGCTCGCTGAGCCCCGCCTGTGTGCCTGGAGACTGCTACACCTATCAGAATGTCGCCTATGGCAGCCTCGAAGTGATGGCGGCGCAGGCGGCGGGCCTTGAATTCGCGACCGCGCTGCGCGCCTATCTGTTCGACCGCGTCGGCATGAGCAATGCGACGGTCGGTGCGCAGGCGATGCGCGCCAGCGAGAGCTGGGCGCGGCCGCATCGCCGCCGCGACCGCGACCGTGACGGCAATCCGCAGGCCGGGGACCCCGACACGGTCTATGACAGCGTTCCCGCCGCCGCGAGCGTCAATGTCTCGATCAATGACATGATTGCCTGGGCACAGGCGCAGCTGGGCACATCGGAAACCCTGCCCGCCTCCGTGCTGGAACGTGTGCATGCTCCGCAGGGCGAAACACCTTCCCAGACCCGGCGGCTCTACCGCCTTTCGGAACGCATCCACAATACGTGGTACGCTCTGGGCTGGCGCGTCTATGACTGGAATGGCCAGACGCTTTTGACCCATTCGGGCTATCTGTCCGGATATGGCGCGCAAATCTATATGGAACCGGCGACCGGCTTCGCGTATGTGGCGCTCTGGAACATGGACGGGGACGCCCCCTGGTGGATTTTCCCGACCCTGATGGATTTGCGAATGGTGGACGGGCCGGCTGACTGGCTCGACCAGCTCGACGAGGACTAGACCCGCTTCATGGGCAAGAATGTAATCAAGGTGGCGGCGATACAGGCCGCCTTCGGTTCTGACACGCGCGAGAACGTCGCGGTCGTGGCCGAACAGGTGCGTGCAGCCGCGAAAGCGGGGGCCCAGGTCATCCTGCCCCCGGAATTGTTCCAGGGACCGTATTTCTGCAAGACGCAGGAAGAAGACTGGTTCGCGCACGCCTATCCGGCGCTGGAGCATCCCTGCGTCACCGGCCTGCAACCGCTCGCCAGGGAGCTGGATGTGGCGATCCCGGTGTCGATCTTCGAGCGCGACGGGCCGCGCTATTACAATTCGCTGGTGATGATCGATGCCGGCGGCGAGGTGATGGGCGTCTATCGCAAGAGCCACATTCCTGACGGCCCCGGCTATCAGGAGAAGTATTATTTCCGCCCCGGCGATACGGGGTTCAAGGTCTGGCCGACAAAGTTCGGACGGATCGGCGTCGGTATCTGCTGGGACCAGTGGTTTCCCGAGAGCGCCCGGATCATGGCGCTGATGGGCGCGGAAATCCTGATGTATCCGACCGCGATCGGCAGTGAACCGCACGATGACAGCCTCGACACGTCAGCGCGCTGGCGCCGGGCGATGCAGGGGCATGCCGTGTCGAACGTCATGCCGGTCGTCGCGGCCAACCGTCACGGGGATGAGGGCGGACAGGTCTTTTACGGAACATCTTTCATCTGCGATCATTCAGGAGAGGTCGTTTCCGAACTCGGACGTTCGGACACCGGCTTCATCTCGGCGGAATTTGATCGTGACTACCTCGACCGTCACCGCGCGGCCTGGGGATTCTTTCGCGACCGTCGCACCGACCTCTACAGACCCTGGTTCAAATGACCGACAAAAATGCACCGCCGAAGCTGAATATCCGCAGCGCCACCCAAGACGACATCGAGGATATCATTGCCCTTCAACAGCGCGCCTATGGCGGGCTGGAGCCGGACACGCCGGGCATGTTGCGCGGACGCCTCGCGCGCTTTCCCGAAGGCCAGATCGTCATCGAGATGGACGGCAAGCTGGCGGGCTGGTGTTCGAGTTTCATCATCGATGAAGCCTCGGCCTTCGATCACGACCACACGCTCGATGGCATCACGGGGCACGGCTATCTGTCGCGTCACACGCCCGCCGGTGACTGGCTCTACGGCGCCGAAGTGGCGGTCGATCCCGAGGTGCGCCGGATCCGCATCGGCCAGCGCCTCTATGATGCGCGCCGCCGCCTGTGCGAGGAGCTGGGGCTGAAAGGCATTGTCTTCGGCGGGCGGATGCCCGGCCTGAAGCGGCGTATCAAGGAATTCGGCACGCCTGAAGCCTATCTGGAGGCCGTGAAGGCCAAGAAGGTGCGCGACCCGGTGGCCGCCTTCCAGATCCGTCTCGGTTTTGAGCCCGAAGGCGTGATCCACAACTATTATCCCGAGGACAAGGACAGCCTGGGTCATGCCTTGCTGATGGTGTGGCACAACCGCGCCTATGCCGAGGAGCACACCAACCAGCCCTGGCAGATCCAGAAGGACACGGTGCGCGTCGCGACGGTCCAGTTCCAGGCGCGCGCAGTCGAGACGCTCGAGGAGTTCGAGCACAACGTCGAGTATTTCGTCGATGTATGTTCCGACTACCGGGCCGATTTCTGCGTCTTCCCGGAAATGTTCACCGTTGCGCTGCTGGCGCTCGAAAAGCGCAAGCTGACGCCGGCGGAATCGATCTCCGCGCTCACCCGCCACACGGCCCGTTTCCGCGAATTCATGAGTGCGCTGGCGGTCGGCTACAACATCAACATCATCGGCGGTTCGCATCCGACACGGACCGATGATGGCGAGATCCAGAACGTGGCCTATGTCTTCCTGCGTGACGGCTCGGTCCATGCGCAGGAGAAGATCCATCCGACGCCGAACGAGAAATTCTGGTGGAATATCCGCGGCGGGGACGCGGTCCACACGATCCAGACCGACTGCGGACCGATCGGGGTCCTGATCTGTTACGATAGCGAGTTTCCCGAGCTTGCCCGCCGTCTCACCGACGAAGGCGCGCGCATCCTGTTTGTTCCCTACGCTACGGATGATCGCACGGGGCATTTGCGGGTGCGCTATTGCTCGCACGCCCGCGCCATCGAGAACCAGGTCTATGTCGTTACGTCCGGCAATGTCGGCAACCTGCCCGGCGTCGAAAACATGGACATCAGCTACGCCGAGAGCGCTGTGATCACGCCGTGCGATTTCCCGTTTGCGCGCGATGGTCTGGCAGCGGTGGCGACGGAGAATGTGGAAACGATCGCGGTGGCCGATCTCCGGCTCGACGAGCTGGTGACGGCCCGCCACACCGGAACCGTGCGCAACCTCAACGACCGACGTTTCGATCTCTACCGGGTGACCTGGAAGGACCGCGGCTAGGCGGTCCGTTTCACTTAGCTGGGTGTCGAGCCGCGCATTGCCGGCCAGGCAAGGCTGGCGGCCAGGGCAGCGCCAAGGGACGGCCAGGCGAAGGCAATCGCCTGGTCAACCAGGCCCTGGGCCAGGCTGACCGCCGCAACGGACAGGCCGAGCGCCACCAGGGCGCCGGTCAGGGTCAGAAAGATCATCCGCATGGGCATAACGCGCCTTCTCCGCACGCTTGATCCGTCACTCTAGCAAGCCTCCCCTAAAATCCGGTTATCGACTGCGATCACCTCGCAAGGGGCGGAACGCTGCCCGGTCCGGGACGTTGGCCAAGGGGGCGGGGGTAGAACGGATCAAGGAGTCCCCCCCATGACTGAACGCGCCAAAGGCCGCCGTGTCGCCATTCTCGCCGCTGACGGGTTTGAAGAATCCGAGCTGTTCCAGCCCAAGGAGGCTATCGAACAGGCCGGCGGCGAAGCCATCGTCGTGTCGCTGAAATCGGGTGAGATCGAAGCCAATCGCCACCGCGAGAAGGGCAAGTCGGTGAAGGTCGACGAAACCGTCGACACGGCATCTGCGTCCGATTTCGATGCGCTGATGATCCCGGGCGGCCTGTTCTCGCCGGACGCGCTGCGGACCGAAGACAAGGTCAGGAATTTCGTGCACGACTTCTTTGCCCAGAAGAAGCCGGTCGCCTCGATCTGCCACGGACCGCAGGTGCTGATCGACGCCGATGTTGTCCGCGGCCGCACCATGACCGCCATCGAGAATATCCGCACCGACCTTTCCAATGCCGGCGCGAAGGTGGTCGACGAGGAAGTCGTGGTCGATGAAGGCCTGGTCACGAGCCGGACGCCGAAGGATCTCGACGCCTTCTGCAAGAAGCTGGTCGAGGAGATCTGCGAGGGCAAACATGCCGCGCAGGCCCAGTCTGCTTAACCCGGCATACTGATCGGACACCGGCAGGGCGGCCCGAAGGGGCCGCCCTTTTCGCATGTGCTTCCCCGGAGACGAGGGACGGGAAGGCATTCAATCTCTCTCGTGCGAAAGAACTTTATGTTATGAAGTGTAACTGTCTTGAGGCGAGCGGTGATCGCTGGCCGGGAAACGGGAGAAGCATGATGACACGCACGATGAAGACGATGATTGCGGGGGCTGCCGGTGCGCTGGCCCTCTCCGGATCGGCGTGGGCGCAGCAGCCGGCCGAGCCGCCCGCCGAGGCGCTGCACTACCTGATCGGGGAATGGGACGGTACGGGATGGGCTGCGGGGCCGGATGGCCGGCGCAGTGAATTCCGGGTGCACGAGATCATCACTTCCCGCGCCGGAGGTCACGCCGTGTCGATGCAGGGCGCAGGCTATGCCTCCTTCGGCGAGGGCCAGCCGGAACGCCAGGTCCATGATGCCTTTGCGCTGATGTGGGCGGACCGCGATGGCAGCTATCACATCCGGTCGGTGGTCATGCAGGGGCATACCGTCGAAACCGAAATCGAGCTGGGCGAGAACAGCTTCCAGTGGGGGTTCGACGCCGGACCGATGGGCGAAACGCGCTATACCACGACGGTCGAAGACGGCGTCTGGCACGAGGTCGGTGAGCGCCGGACGGGCGAAGGCGACTGGACGGTGTTCCTCGAAATGACGCTGGAGCGCGCCGGGTAATCCGGAGACGGTTGAGCGGGGACGGCGCGGAGGATTTTCCCCCGCGCCGCTTTGCGTCGCTGCGCTAGACTGCCAGCCGGACAGGTGAGGAGATTCCCATGAGCGAGAAGAAGATTTCCATCGAACAGCACAGCGGAATTGGCCTTTTGTGGTTTGGCGGCTGGCTGTTCTCGATCGGTTATCTGGACCTGGGCTTCTGGCAGGGCCTGCTCGGCCTGCTGCTCTGGCCCTATTATCTTGGCGCGCATTTCATGCCGGTCGCGGGGTAGGGCGCCCTCCCTCCCCTTGAGGGGAGGGGAAAGGTCAGAGCAGCGCGCCGGCGATCCCGTCGAAGATGAATTGCGCGGCAAGGGCCGCGAGGATGACGCCCAGGATGCGGGTGATCATCGCCGCCAGGGTGTCGCCCATCAAGCGCATCAGAGGCCCGACCGTCAGGAAGATGACGAGGCAGGCCAGGAGGTTGCCGCCAAGGCCGGCAAGAATGGCCAGCTGACCGCCCGCCGTGCCCCCATCCCCCGACATGAAGAGCATGATGGACGCGATGGCGCCAGGTCCGGCCAGCATCGGAATCGCCATCGGGAAGACCGAAATGTCTTCCTCGGTCCCGACAGGCGTGCCGTCCTCATGGGACATTTTCTCGGCGCGTTCCTCGCGCCGCTCGGTGCGCTTTTCAAAGATCATGTCGAGCGCGATCATGAAAAGCAGCACGCCGCCTGCGGCCCGGAAGGCATCAAGGCTGATATGCATGGCATCCAGCAGCCACTCGCCCAGATAGGCGAACATCAAGAGGACGCCGGTCGCGATCAGGACCGACTTGATGGCCATCGCCCGGCGATGCTTGGCGCTCGATCCCTCGGTCAGCGCCCCGAAGATCGGCGCGACGCCGATCGGGTCGATGACAACGAAGAAGGTCACGAAGCTGGCGCTCAGAAGTGCGATATCAAAGCCGGGCATGGCACGTCCTCAATGCTGGAATTCAAACCCGGCGCGTATCACGGACGCCCCGTGAAGGCGACACCGCGTCGCGGCATTTCCGGATTGCACAGGCGCTGGCAACGGATACCCCGAGCGTAACAATCTACACGCGAACAACGCTCAAGCACTTGGCGACGCTCGCGAATTTGCCGGGCTCCGGGTTGCGATAGCCGCTCTGATCGTTAAGGTTGTCCGGGTAAGCGGACAGGGATGTTTGCATGAAAACCTGGTTGGCAGCCGCATGTGCGGGGCTCGGCCTCGTCGTGCCCGCCCACGCCCAGGACGCGCGCATCGTCGCGTCCGTCCTGCCACAGTCGCGTTCGGTCCAGTCCGACGAGACCGCGACCGCGTTTGCGACACTGATCAATGCCAGCGAAGTGACGGCGAGAAACTGCCGCATCGAGGGCGGATCCCCCGTTCCTGCGGTGCTCGGCTATCAGACGACGGACCCGGCGACGAATGCCGCGACCGGCACGGCGAACACGCCGGTCGATATTCCTGCCCGCGGCGCGCAATCCTTTGTCTTCTCCTTCGCGCCGCAGCGCCCCTTCTACCAGACCGAAGTCACGTTGCGCTTTGTGTGCGACAACGCCGCGCCGGCCATCGTCCGCGACCGGGTGAATCTGTTCCGTCTTTCGGCCTTCGAGGAGTCGAGCCCGACGCCGGACATCGTCGCGCAGGCTGCAACCATCCAGAATGACGGCTTCGTCCATTTGCCCGACGCCAGCCGGGTCGGTGTGTTTGCGGTGGCGACCGCCAATGTCGGTGGCGCGGGGAATATCACGGTGCGGGCGGAGTCCGGCGACGCCAATCCGCCTGTCAGCTACGAGATCTGCCGCACCAATCCCGCGACCGGCACCTGTCAGACGGCGCGCGCGCCCAGCCTGACGCTGGCGATGGGAGCCGGCGAGACGGCGACCTTCGGCGTGTTCGTGCGCCCATCCGGCGTGGTGCCGCGCCGCGCTGCGCTTTACCGGGCGGTGATCCTGTTCGAAGACGCTGCGGGGATCGAACGCGGGTCGACGAGCGTCGCCATACAGACCGACAGCGGCACGCCCCTTACAGGCGGAACCGCCGTTCTGGGCTTCCCGTTCGGACAGAGCTTTACCATCGCGTCCGCCGACGACCGCGCCGACGTGCAGGTTTCGGTCGATGCCACGAATTTCGCGCTCGGCACCGACGGCAGCGCGGCGCTTTTTGTCGATGGGCAGCGGGTCGGGACCTATACGCAGCCGGGTAGTGTGACGCTTCCAATGGCCGGCGGCGTGCACACTGTTTCGCTGCGTCTGCTCGATCCGTCCGGAAACTGGGCCTTCCCCGACGCTCGCACGGAGGCGTCCGTGACCGTGTCGACCGGCGGCGTACCCTATCTGGCACTCAATTCCGGCTTCACAACTGCGCAAGCGTTTCAGCTCGTCGATTTCCGCGCGCACAACATCTTTCCGCAGGCGCAATCCTATCGCGGGACCCTCAATGGCACGGCGGTGAATGTGGCCGCCACCAGCGATGGCCGGATGGCCTTCCTGATGCCGGATCTGGGCGGGTTTTCCGGTGATGCCACGCTCAACGTGTCGATCGACGGCGCGGACTACGCGTTGACGGTCCCGGTGGCCGCCAATGAGGCGATTGCCGATCCTTCCGGCGAGATCACCGCGCAGATCGATGCGATTGTCTCCGAGCTTCAGACGGCGCGGGCCGCAGCATCGGCGCGCGGTCAGACGGACCTCGTTGCCGCCTATGACAGAAGCTTGTCGGAGGTCGCGGCGACCCGTACAGCGCTGCAAGGACTTCCCGCCGCCGAACAGGCGGTGGCCGTACGGTTGCTGCGCAATCTCAGCGGACCCACGGCGTCGCCGCTTCTGGCCGAGATGGCCGCGAGCGTGACGGCCAGCAGCGGCTGTCAGGCGCGGCTCGACGCGCTGACGCGGCAAACCGCGATCGGCAATCTGATCGGCCTGGCTCTGGCCGCCGAGGGCGCGAGCGTCGCCGTGGCGGCGGTCGCGGCAGGCAGTTCGGTCGGTGTGATCGTGGGCGGCGTGACGGTACTGACCGGGGCGGCCCTGCTCTACTCGTTCAGCGCCGAGGTGATGATCGCCATCGACGACTGCTTCTCCGCGCTCCTGACCGCGGAGCTCGACGGCACGACCTATGCCGATTTCAGCGAGCCCGAGCTGGGTTTCTCAGCCGACCGACCGATGACTGGCACTGCGCCGGTCTTTGTGACGAATGTCGCGGAGCCGGTCGATCTGACCCTTCGCCGTGAACCGCTGCCGGCCACAAAGCTGGTGATCAACCTGCTGATCCGGGGTCTTGAAGCGGCTGAATCCTTCCTGCCGGGTTCCGTGATCCGGCCTGCCATCGCCGAACTGTCGGCGCTGCGCGACGGCAAGAGCGAGATCGAGACCTCGGCATCCGACTTCACCGTCGCCGTGACCAGCGGACCGGCCACCCTGGCTACCTTCTCGCAGTCGGGCAGCACCGGCATCTACAATCTTCGCTTCACCGGCAGTCAGTCGGGTGCGTTCACCTTCACGATTACCTACGGCAACGCCAGCGTGGCGATCGACGCGGAACTGGAGACCGATCCGCCGTCGCTCGGGTCGATCCCGCCCAGCTTCATGGTGACGCCCGGCGGGCGAACCCTGACCCTTCCGGCAAGCGGAAACTATCAGTCGGTCCGGGTGAACACCGGCAGTTATGGCGGGAACTTCACCTATTCGGTCGATCTGTCGGGGCAGCCGGCCATCACGATCACGCCGGTCGGCGATTTCCTCGGCGGGGAAGTGGCCGAGATCGAGCTGGTCGGCCGCGGCAGCAGCGATACGGCGCGCGTCGCCTTCATCTCGACGGGCTTCATCTACCCGTCGGGCGAATTGCCATTCTACTCGCCGCTGAAGCGTATTTTCTGCTTCGACGAGGATGACAGCCAGGGCTTCTGCAATATCGCGCTCGGCGACTACAATACGGGCGCGAGCCTGTCCGGCGTGCCGGACGGCGTCAGTCACGTCTTTCAAAATCCTGACACCCCGAATTTCCTTCGCATCGGCAGCCGCAGCGACGTCGAGGCAACGCTGCAGCTGACCCTGACCCAGGGCAGTGAAACCCGCATCATCCCGCTCGAAATCGACTTCAACATCCTGCCCGACGGGGTGGATTGCGTGCGCTGCGAGCGGACCCAGACCGCCGCGCGCGGCGTGACGGGTGATGGACAATTCGGGACCTCGTCCTACCGCGATCCGGACGACATCGTCGTGCAACCGTCGCAAGGCCAGGTGGTCTACGACCCGGTGGCGCGCGCCTTCGTTTACCGCCCGAATGACGGTGCATCGGGCCTCGATTCCCTTGTTTTCGAGATCGAAGGCGTGGTGGGCAGTACGCCGATCACGATACGCGAGACGCTGGAAATCCCCATCCTTGCGGCGGCGCACCAGACCGGTATCACCAATCAGGGTGACGCAATGATCGAAATGCCTGCGGAGGAAAGCTGCGTAACGCTTCACAGCGGACCGGCGCCGGCAGCGTTCACGGGGATGGGATCTCTGCCCTACGGCAATCGCGGCAGCTATGACGCGCGGACCGGACGGTTCTGCGTCGACCGGTCACTTCTGGAGACTCCCTCTTCGAGCGCGACCTATATCGACATGGATCTCGGCGTCAGCCAGCGGCACGAGTACGGTTCCGACGATGTGCAGGCTCAGGTCGGGATTGGCCGCGTGATCCGGATCTATCTCGAATAGGGCTCTGCTGCCGGCTTCTGCCGCCCGAGATAGAAGACCGGAACGCCCGCGAGAAGCAGAACCGTGCCCCAGGCCAGAACTTCGAGGCCGGATCCGAGGATGGCGAACACCGAATAGAGCGCACCGGCCACGGCGATGGCTGCCCAGCCGCGCGCGGTGCGCCAGGAGTAGCGAAACTCGGCGAGCGCGCTGACGAGCAGCGGGATCAGCGTCGTCAGGGTGCTCATCATCAACAGGAAGGTGAAAGCCCCCACCAGGCCGCGCGAGAAGTTCAAGAGCAGCAATACCGACGAGATCGAGGTCGCAAGTACGAGCGACCAATAGGGCGCATGACCCTTGTTGCGTCTTGAGAGAAATGCCGGTGCAAGCCGGTCGAGCGCGACCGCCAGCGGCATCTGCCCGGAGGTGAAGATGTTGCCGTTCAACGAGCCAGCGGTCGAGATCAGCGCGCCGATCGCGACAAGTGGCGGCCCCCATGTGCCCAGCACGCGGGCGGCATCGGAGAAGGGCGATGTCGACGTGGCAAGGGCATCGGCGGGCACCAGCATCATGACGGCGGCGGTCGAGCCGATATAGACGAGCGCGACGGTGATAACCCCGCTGACGATGGCGCGCGGCATGGTCTTTTGCGGGTCGCGCACCTCGCCGGCCGGAATGACGCCGGCCTCCATCCCCGCAAAGGCCCACATGGTCAAAAGCGCGGTCGTGGCGAGCACGGCCGGCGGGTGCCCGCCTTGCGGATTGGCCGCGGGCAGATTGTCCGGCGATCCCGCAATGAGACCGGCAAGGATGACGAGGGCGAGCGGAACCAGCTTCAGGATTGTCATGGCAAGCTGGAGCAGGCCTGCCTCCCTGACACCGCGTATGGAAACCAGGGTCAGGGTCCACAACAGCGTCAATGCAATGGCGGCCTGGGCCACCGGGTTGTCCGACAGCTGCGGGAAGAACACCGAGAGATATCCCACGAAGGCGAGGGCGATGGTGGGTGTCGCGATCCAGACCGAGGCCCAATAGCCCCAGGCGATCAAAAATCCCGGCAGGTCTCCGAAGGCGTCGCGGGCATAGGCATAAGGCCCGCCGGTGCGTGTCGTGCGCGCGGCAAGGCGGGCCAGAACCAGCGCCAGGAGGATCGACGAGCCGCCGGTGAGCAGCCAGCCGCCGAAGCTCATCAGCCCGTAAGGGGCCAGCACGGTCGGCAGGAGGAAGATTCCCGAACCGATCATGACACCGACCGTAAGCGACCAGCATCCCCAGAATCCAAGCGGCTTGGACGGCGCTGCTGCGCCGGTGGTCCCGGTATCACTCATCTCGTTCCCCCAAAGCCGAGGTCAGTCGGCGTCCGCGTAAATCCCGCGAAGATAGTCGTGCCACTGCCACAAGGCGGCCTCCTGGGCCGGGCAGTAGCGGCCGGGAGTGTAAACCCCGGTTTCGAGTGCTTTTTGAACGCGCTGACAGATCAGGCGGTCCTCTTCCTGGACACTGTCGGAAAAGGCGTCGTCCTCGGCGGCGCGTGCCTCGTTGCCCGGCGCGTAATAGAAGTCGAATTCGACACGGCAGCGGTTCGCACCGTCAGCAACGATCCGATTGGTCTGCATCCGGCCGGGCAGGATGTTCAGCATCGTGTTCGGGAACAGGTAGACATAGAGCGCCTCGCCCTTGGCATAGGGACCGGTTTCGCCGCTGACCGGCGAGACCTGAAGCGAGCCCCAGTCGAACAATTCGATCCTGTAGTCCCGATAGTCGATCAGGGCGTTGAGGCCGGGGTGCAGGACCGGGACGTGATAGCCTTCAAGATAATTGTCGGCATAGACCTTCCAGTTGCTCTCGACTTCGTAGACCCGCGACGTGTGGTGACGCATCTCGCCGAGACGATAGGGGGCCAGGCGTTCGCCGATATCCCCCATCATCGCCTCGAATGCCGTGCCGTTCCCGGCGCGGGCGAACACCATCCCCTGCCATTCGCGCACGTCAATCGGCCATAGACGGATGCTCTTGTGATCGAAATCCCTGGCGCCCTGCATTTCAGGCGCGACCTTCAACTGGCCGTCGAGATCGTAGATCCAGCCGTGATAGGCACAGCGCAATCGCTTGGCGCCCTTGCCATCGCACAGGGCCAGCGGACCCGCGCGGTGGCGGCAGATATTGTAATATCCGGCGAGCGCGCCATCGGGCTTGCGAACGATGATGACCGGCTTGCCCCCCAGTTCGCGCACGATGTGATCGCCGGACCCGGAGAGGGCAGAGGCCGGCGCGACGACCTGCCAGCCGGGAGCGAGCAGGTGTTCGCGGTCGAACCGGTCCCAGTGGTCACCCTGATAGTATTCGGCCGGAAGCGCCGAGGCTTCGTCCAGCGGTCTTGATTCAAGTCCGCTCCGGCGCGGTGTGATCCGGTCATCCATTTCTTGACGCTAGGCGCGGCGGGGTTCTACGGCAAGGAAAAGGCGGGCCGGCCGGGAACAGGCGGGCCGACGAGGCGTTGCGTCACTGTGTCCAAAACGCTGCTTGCGTCCCCGATCTATGCCACTGCCGCTCGCGCGGGCCTGACGGCCCGGGCCGTTGTCTATTGGCTGGTCGCCGGACTGATGCTGCGTGCAGCGCTGCTGCCGCAGGAAGGCGATGACGGCTACAGCCCCGGCGATGCCTTCCGCGTACTGGAGACGCACTGGAGCGGGCATGTCCTGCTGGTCACGATGGGGCTCGGCCTTCTGACCTATGCAGGCTGGCGGTTCATCCAGGGGATCGCCGACGTTCGCCGAAAGGGAGACGATGCCAGCGGCCGGTTCGCCCGCCTGGGCATGCTCTCGACGGGGGTGAGTTACGGCCTGCTGGGTGTCGCCGCGATTGCCGTCATCTTCGGCGCCAACAGTGGAGACGGCCCCGGCACGACCGAGACCCTTGCCCGGTGGCTGCTGGAGCGGCCATTCGGACGATTTGTCGTGTTTGCGCTTGGCGCTGCGCTGATGGCGATCGGCATTGCCCAGATCATGCGGACTTTTACCGACAGCTGGCAGGACGATCTGGCGCTGTCGGGCTGGCATCGAAAGCTGATCCTGCCCATCGAGATTTCGATCGCCGGGCGCGGCTTGCTGTTCATCCTGGTGGGTGTCTTCCTGGCGGTCGGCGGCTGGACGCAGGATGCCGAGGACGTCAAGGGACTTGCCGCCTCGTTGAGCTGGCTGCGCCAGCAACCCCTGGGCTTCTGGCTCTATGCCGGGGGCGCTCTGGTGATCGCCGGGTATGGCTTCTATTCCGCCGTACAGGCGCGGTGCCTGAAATTCGAATGCTGACCGGTGCAAAGAAAACGGCCGGAGCAGAGCGCCCCGGCCGAGATCATCCGTAAACGGAAATTGCGAAGTCTAGTCGTTGAACATGTCGCCATAGCGGTGACGCGGACGGGACTTCCACGAACCGCGATGGAAGACGTCGGACACGATGACCGGTGCGACCGTCGTCGCTTCAGCATAGACCATCTGTTCGAGCGCGACGTCGACCTTGCCCCATGAGCAGGCTTCCTTCAGCGTCGAGGACGAACAGGCGCCATCGCGCACGTCGGCGACCGTGATCTGGACCGCGTAGGCGTGCATCGGCACGTCTTCGCCAAGGATTTCGGCACAGACGACGGTGTCCTGGGCGAAGTTCTTCGGCACGCCGCCGCCGACCATGAACAGTCCGGTCTTGCCAGCCTTGATCTTGATGTCCGTCAGTTCGCGGAAGTCCGCGACCGAGTCGATCGACAAATAGGGCTTGTTTGCCTTCATGCGCTGGACCTGGTGTTTCACCAGTCCGAAACCGGCCGAGCAGTCGGAGAAGGCCGGGCAGAAGATCGGCACGCCGTGCTCGTAGCATTCCTGAACGAGCGAGCCTTCCTTCTTGGCATTGCCGTCGGCCAGCCATTTGCCCATCGCCTTGATGTAGGAGCGCGATGAACGCGGGCCCGGCTCGAGCAGGTCGGCAATTTCAAGCGTGGCATGGTCGCATGCCTGCAGCTCTTCCTCGTCGATATAGGTGTCGTAGATCCGGTCGATATAGAGATCGCGCAGGATCCGGTCGTCCGGGACTTCGCGGGCCTGGTAATGCTTGAAGCCCATCGCTTCGAAGAAATCCATGTCGACGATGGCCGCGCCGGTCGAGACGATGGCGTCGACCATGTTGTTGCGCACCATGTCGCGCCAGACATGCATGCAGCCGCCGGCGGACGTGGACCCGGCCAGCGTCAGGATAACCGAGCAATCGGGATCGGCGACGGCCGATTCCAGGATGCGTGCCGCGCGCGCTGCGTCGCGGGAGGTGAAGGACATCTTCTCCCACGCATCAATGATGACGCGACCGTCAAAGGACGCGATGTCGATGTGCTCGACGGGGGAGTCGAGCAGCTTGGCTTTCTCGTTCGACCGTTTTGTCATGGTGTTTCAATACCTGTCGTGTTCGAGGGGGCGATCGGATCAGCCCCCTAGCATGGAATAGGTGCGGCGTCCCGTCCGAAGGGACCGGACGCCGCGTTGTGAGGAAGGCAGGTCTAGCGGCGACGCATCCGCAGCTTGCGGCGCTTGGCGCGCGGGAAAGCCAGGACCGAACCGGCGTGAACCGGCTGGGTCCGCGGCTTTCCGTCGTAAAGGCTGGCCCAGGGAAAGTCCCTGACGGCCGCGGTTTCGACATCGCCAAAGCCGTTGAACCGGGTCGCCATGGCCGTGCCATAGGCGCCGAGCATGCCGATCTCCAGGACATCGCCTTCGCGGATGTCGGCCGGAAGATCGTACGGCCCCGGCATGGAATCCATCGAATCGCAGGTCGGGCCGAACATGCGGAAGGGGGCAAGGTCGCCGCCCACTTCACCGGATTCGCGCCACACCCGCATCGGGAAGGGCCATTTGGCGTGGGCCGCATCGAACAGACAGCCATAGGAGCCGTCATTGAGATAGAGGGCATCGCCCTTTCTCAACTCGACACGGGTCAGGATCGAGGTCGACTCGGCAACGAGCGCCCGGCCGGGTTCACACCACAGATCGGCATTCTCGAGCACCATCATGTCCTCGAAGGCCGCCTCGATCGCCGCGACATAGTCTTCCAGCGGCGGCGGCATCAGGCCGGGATAGATGGACGGGAAACCGCCCCCGACATCGACAATGTCGACGGTCACACCGGCCCGTGCGATCAGGCGGCTCGCCTCCATCATCGCGGCGCGATAGGCGGACGGGTCCATGCACTGGCTGCCGACATGGAAGCTGATGCCCAGTTCGGCGGCGACGCCGCGGGCGCGCAGGATCAGGTCCGGCGCGTCGAAGGCGCTGGCGCCGAACTTGCCGGCCAGCGGCAGCGCGGAACCTGCATTCGACACGGCGATGCGCACGATGAGGGTGAGGTCCTTCGCGTGCTCGGTCTCGGTCAGGATCTTGTCGAGTTCAGCTTCGCAATCGAGCACAAAGATGCGGACATTGTAGTCGAAATACGCCTTGCGGATCGCATCGCGACTTTTGACCGGGTGCAGGAAGGCCGCCGTTGCGCCCGGGCAGCGTTCGCGCACCAGTCGCACTTCGTCCAGCGAAGCGACGTCGAAAAAGCGGATTCCGGCCTCGTAGAGACCATCGATCACCCAGGGAGACGGATTGGCCTTGACGGCGTACAGCGTCTCTCCGGAGAAATTGTCCTGGAACCAGCGGGCCGCTACGGCCAGACGGTCAGGGCGCGCGCACGCGACCGGACCCTCAGCAAGCCGACGGCGGACCAGGTCCAGGGGCGAGTGGTACGTTTCCAACGCACGAGACCCCCTGTGAGGCAGTTAACCCAATCCGGCATCGTCACCTCCGCCGGGACTGCGGGAAATAGGGTTTTCCCGCCCCCCTGTAAAGAGGAAAACGATGCGGAATTTCATGTGTCCAAGCCGCTGAAAAGCCGCCCTCCGCATGCACACGCTCACGTGTGAATGTGACAGCAATGTGCCGTCGCCTGCATGGCGACCTGAAAAAGCCGGCTGACAAGAAACTGAAATCAAATCGTTGCACTCCCGACGCGGAAGTGACACCAAAAATTCATTCTCTCAAACGGCGATATAGCGGCGCGGTCACGGCGAAAAAAAGCTCGTGAAAACAGTGATGTAGGTGATCCGCTCCTCTCACCGCGGCGGTTGTGACGATTGCATGTCCGGTGTGTGACAGGTGCGAAGTCAAACCGTCATCCCGCTGTAGCAAAGTTTGGGTTGTGTCCCCCCGATTTCGTGGGCGGCGCGTCATGGCCGCCACGGAGCGTTTGTGATCGCGTCATCTATCGGGGGACACCCATGTCGACGGACTTCTCAGTCAAGAAACTCGCACTGGCCTGTGCGACCGGCCTGCTCGTTGCAGCCTGCTCGCAAGGATCGAGCATTGAATCACCGGGCGTTACCAATCCGGGCACGCCGCCGGGTGGCGGTGGTGGCGGCGGCGGAGGCGGCGGCAGCGGTGCTGCGCCTTGTCCGTCGGGCTTCACCTGCCGCACAGCGGCGGTTGGCGGCAACACGGTGGCTGTGGTTTCGGGCGCTGTCCTGACCAATCTGACGCTGACCAACGAAACCGGTGTCGTTTATGAAATCGACGGTCGTCTCGACATCGGTTCCGACGTCGGTGCGACCGGCACGGGCGGTTCCGCCGCTCGTCTGACGATCGAGCCGGGCGTGACGGTGTTCGGCAATAGCGGCCAGGACTACATCGTCGTGAACCGCGGATCGCAAATCGAAGCGGCCGGCAATGCGGCCAACCCGATCCTCTTCACGTCACAAGCCGATATCGAGCGCCGCGCCGATGCCGACCCGTCGAACGATGACGGCGGCTCGAACATTTCAGAATGGGGCGGTCTCGTCATTCTCGGTCAGGCTCCGATCAATCGTTGCCGCGATGCTGCGACGCCGGGCACCGCCCAGTGCGAGAACATCGTCGAAGGGGTGACCAATCCGGACGCGCTGTACGGCGGCAATGACGCGACCGACAATTCCGGCATTCTGCGCTATGTGCAGGTGCGTTTCGCCGGTTTTGCGATCAACACCCAGGGCAATGAGCTGAACGGCATCACCTTCGCCGGTGTCGGCTCGGGCACCGAAGTCGACTATGTCCAGGTTCACAACAACTCGGACGATGGCGTCGAGTTCTTCGGCGGCAATGTCGATGTCAGCCACCTTGTGCTGACCGGCAATGACGACGACTCGCTGGACACTGACAATGGTTATGTCGGTCACATCCAGTTCGTGGTCGTGACCCAGCGCGCCGATGGCGGTGACAATCTCTTTGAAATGTCCTCCGTGGCTCCCGGCGTCATGCCGTCCAGCCCGACGGTGTCCAACTTCACCCTCGTGGGCAACCGCACTAATGCGTTCCGCCTGAACACCGGAACGGTCGGCCATTTCGTCAACGGCGTTGTCGACTATGGAAAGGAATGCTTCCGCTGGGAGGGGTCTGCCGGTGACGGTGTGGCCGGATACAACGCCGCCCTCGACCCGATGTTCAATTCGGTCCTGTTCGATTGCGATGCGGGCCTGACGACCGGCAATTCCGACGCCGCTGCGGCGCAGGGTGCGGTCAATGCTGATTCCAACAACTTCGTCGGTGCCAACTCGCTTGCCGCGACCTTCTTTCCGGGTCCGGTTGAAGCCGGCGTAACACCGGTTGACCCGACCACGGTTGATGCCTCGTTTGAAGCGGCCAGCTTTATCGGCGCCTTCTCGCCGGCCGAGACGGTCACCCAGAACTGGGCGGCAGGCTGGACGTTCAACCTGTTCCCTGATCCGGTCTGCCCGACGGGCACAACCGACTCCGGCTTCGACATCGACGGAACGACGGTTTGCCGTCTGTCCGGCGTCATCACCAATGATATCCGTCTCACACGCGGCAATTTCTACGAACTCGCCGGTCGTGTGGACGTGGGCGTTGATGTGGGTGCTGACGGCAATGCCGCCGGCGGTGACCCGGCTTCGCTGACCATCGAATCGGGCGTGACCATCTTCGGCGATGCAGGCTCGGACCACCTGGTCGTGAACCGCGGATCCCAGCTTTTCTCCAACGGCACGCTCGCCAATCCGGTCATTTTCACGTCTGAAGCCGACGTGACGAGCGCGCCGGGCGACCGTACTGACGCGATCAGTGAATGGGGTGGCCTGGTCATCCTCGGCCGCGCCCCGATCAATCGTTGCCGCGATGCCGCAACGCCGGGTACGGCGGCCTGCGAGAACATCGTGGAAGGCGTAACCAATCCGGACGCGCTGTACGGCGGCGCCATTGCGGACGACAATTCCGGTTCGCTGACCTATACCCGGGTCCAGTTCGCCGGCTTCGCGATCAACACCCAAGGCAATGAACTGAACGGCATCACCTTCGCGGGCGTCGGTTCAGGCACGAATGTCGAGAACATCCAGGTTCACAACAACTCGGACGATGGCGTCGAATTCTTCGGCGGCAGTGTGAATGTCCGCAACTTGGTCCTGACCGGCAATGACGACGACTCGATCGACACGGACAACGGCTATAACGGCAACATCCAGTTCGCGATCGTGCTGCAGCGTGCCGGCGGCGGCGACAACATCTTCGAGATGTCGTCGGTGGCTCCGGGCGTGCTTCCGTCCAATCCGGCGATTGCCAACTTCACGGTTGTCGGTGACCGCACCAACGCCTTCCGCCTGAACACCGGTACGGTTGGCCGCTACATCAATGGTGTCGTGGACTTCGGCAAGCAGTGCTTCCGCTGGGAAAGCTCTGCGGGTGACGGTGTGGCCGGATACAACGCCGCCCTTGACCCGATGTTCAATTCGGTCCTGTTCGATTGTGACGGCGGCCTGACCACCGGTAACTCTGACGCCGCTGCGGCGCAGGGTGCAGTGGCTGCCGACGCCCACAACACGACGATGACCGCCTCGACCCTGTCGGGGACCTTCATCAACGGCAGCGCAGAGACGGGCGTGACAGCGCTTGATCCGTCGACCGTCGATCCCTGGTTCACCTCCACCTCCTACATCGGTGCGGTTCAGAACAACCAGGATCGCTGGTGGGCAGGTTGGACCTGCGGTCTCGAAGCCACGAGCCCCTGCTGATTTCGATCACGGACAGGCCGGCCGGTCCGGCCTGTCCGCTTTCGAGATCTCTCGCCATCAGATCAAAGGGTTGTACCCATGAGACGCGCATTTTCATTCTGCGGGGCCTTGCTTGCGACGACGATGTTCCTGTCGCCATCAGTCCTCGCCCAGGAAGTGGACACGGCAGACGCGCCGGACACCGCTTCGTCCGAGCCGAGCGACGTCGTTGTCGTTCGTGGACAATTCATTCCCGAGCCCCAGCGCCAGACGGCGCAGGTCGCCAGCTTCATCACCCCGGAAGACCTGACCCGTTCCGGGGATTCCAATGCCGCGATTGCCCTGACGCGCTTGTCGGGCCTGTCGATTGTCGGCGGACGGTTTGCCTACGTTCGCGGCCTCGGTGACCGCTACTCTGCCGCTCTGCTCAACGGTTCGCCGCTGCCGAGCCCGGAGCCGCTGCGCCGGACGGTTCCGCTTGACCTGTTCCCGTCAGGCATTCTGGACACGATTTCGGTTCAGAAAACCTATTCCTCCAACTATCCGGCGGAATTTGGTGGCGGCCTGATCGACCTGCAAACCCTGCGTTTGCCGGCCGAAGGCTTCCTCAACCTGTCGACCGGCGCGAGCTACAACACCAACACGACCCAGAATACCGGCCTTTTCCACTACGGTTCCGATTGGGACTGGACCGGCTGGGATGATGGATTGCGCGAAGTGCCGCGCGTCCTTCGTGGCTACCTTCAAGGCAACACCCCGCTGGCTTCGCTCACCGATGACCAGATTGAAGCCGCAGGCGAGAGCCTGCTGAATTCCCCGATCTCGGTCATTCAGTCGGGTGATCTGCGACCGAACTCGTCTTTCGACATTGATGGCGGCAACGCCTGGTATGCCGGCGATCTGGAAATCGGCTTTGTAGGCGCTGCCGGATACAGCCAGAACTGGGAAACCCAGCGCGCACGGCGTCAGTTCGTGCTCGGCGATATTATCGGAAATGACTTCACCACGACGGAAACGGCCCTGAACGTCACGGTCAACGGTCTCGGAGCCTTGTCCTTCGCGACGGCCGACCATGAGGTTCAGTTCACCGGCTTCTACGTCCACACCACGTCTAAGGAATCGCAGATCGATACCGGCCGTGATTTCAACGCACAGGGCTCAACCGGTCTTGTGTGGGACGAGTCGACGGGCTGGTACGAGCGTGAACTGGCCATGTTCCAGGTCGCGGGCGAACATGCCTTCGGTGATCTGGAGATCCGCTGGCGCGGTTCCAATGCCCAGGCCAGCCGCGATGCGCCGTATCAACGCTCGCTCCGCCGCTATATCGATGCGAACGGCGATATCGCTTATTCGGTCGCGAACAACTACTCGATCGCATTTTCCGAACTCACCGACGATATTACCAGCTTCGGTGCCGAGGCGATCTACACCTTCAACTGGATGGATGGTCGTCAGATCGAATTGATGGCGGGCGGTGACAGCGCATCGACCGATCGTCAGTACGATTTCATCGCGCTGCGTTTTGCCGGTGGCAACTCGTTGCCAGCCGACGTGCAAACAGCACGGCCCGACTTCCTGTTTTCGCCGGACAACATCGATCCAAACCGCTTCGTGCTTCAGGAAGTGGTTACGCCGAACGATTCCTATGTCGCCTCGCTCAACGTGGACGCGGTTTTCGCGCAAGCCAATATCGACGTTACCGACTACATCCGGGCGACGCTGGGTGTTCGCCATGAAGATGCGACCGAAGTCGTCCAGACCTCGGACCGGTTCGGCAACCAGGGGGCCGGATCACGGCTGGAGAATGACTATCTTCTCCCGGCCGCGACCCTGACCTGGAATTTTGCCGACGACTTGCAGATGCGTCTGGGCTACTCGGAAACGATCGCCCGGCCGCAATTTCGTGAACTGGCCCGTTCGGCCTTTTTCGATCCGGAAACCGAGCGTCTCTACCGGGGCAATAGCGGTCTCGTGGACTCGACGATCCGCAACTATGACGCGCGTCTCGAATACTATATGGACCGCGACCAGTTCGTGACCATTGCCGGCTTCTACAAGCAGCTGGAAGACCCGATCGAGGAGGTGCAGTTCTCGACATCGACCTTCGTGTTCGAGTCGACCTTCATCAACTCGCCGGAAGCTACCGTTCAGGGTGTCGAACTCGAATACCGCACCTATTTCCAGATGCCGCTCGAGATCGACTGGCTGCAGCGCCGCGACTGGCGTTTCTCGGTCAACTACACCTTCACCGATTCCGAGGTTCAGGCTGACGCCAACGACATGGTGTTTGACCCGATCACCGGTTCACTGCGATCAGCCAGCCTGTTCAACCTCGACGGTTCGCAGTTGCAGGGAACATCGGAAAACATCGTCAACGCCCAGTTCGGCTGGGAAACCGATGTGGAACAGATGACGCTGCTGGTGAACTGGGTGGACGACCGCATTCTCCAGCGTGGCCTCAGCCAGCCGGGGGCCGTCTTGCCGGACGTCATCGAATCGCCGGGGGTACAACTCGACTTCAACTACCGCCGCGACTTCGATCTCGAGGGTCAGAGCTTCACCGTCGAAATTGGCGGTCGGAACCTGCTCGACGAAGACCATCGTGAATTCCAGATCAACCCGACGATCGGCGAGACGGAGTTCAACACCTATGAGCGTGGCCGGACCTTCGAGGTCAGCCTGACGGCGCATTTCTGATCGGTGCAAGGCAGGGCTCCGGCCCTGTCACAAAACCGCAGAAGAGACGTCAAGAAACTGAAGCCCGGGCGTCATCAGAGTGACGCCCGGGCGTCATATTTTCCGCGCCATCCAAGAGGGGCCGGAACGGGCATGGGTTCGCATATCATCAGGACATGGACCGGACGGGGGGCACAAGCGAAAGCGGCGCGCCTTGCCGCGTCTGTGCTCGAAGTGGTCCTGCTCGGTGTGCTGGCGGTTTTGACCGCGCGCCTGATCTGGCTGGTGGCGTACGGAGCCAGTGCTTCGGACATGGACATTGCCCTGCCACAGACCGTATCGGGCGAGGCCCATCGTGTTGCTGACCTCTCCGCGCTCCAAGGGGGGCGGTTGTTCGCCGTAACCGATATGGAGCGCACAAGCGACAGCGAAATCATCGCGCCCGAGACAGCGCTCGATCTGACCCTGTTCGGCGTCCGGCGCGGACCCGACCCGCAGAGCGGCTCAGCGGTGATACAGGCCTCGGGATCACCCCAGCGCAGCCACGCTGTCGGGTCCGAGGTCATCGACGGCGTGATGCTGGAAGCGGTTTATCCCGACCGCGTCACGATCCGCCGTCTCGGTATCGCCGAGTCGCTCTATCTGCGCGAAGAAGCACGGCGCAATTCATCCATTCCCGCGGGTGTCACGGCCACTGACGGTGTGGCGGCCGAATTCTGGACGGGAATACAGGTCGTGCCGGAGTTTCGCGACGGGGTACTTGCCGGTTATCGCCTGACTGAGGCGAGCCGGGCGGACTTGTTGTCGCGGACCGGGCTCCAGGCCGGTGATCTGATTACCTCCATCAATGGCCTTCGCATTGGCTCCGGCACGGATATCGGCCGGGTGATGCGAGAGGTTGGCGCAGCCGACCGCCTCCAGCTCGAGGTCGAGCGCGGCGGGCAATCCCAGACAATCAACGTGGATCCGAGATGACCCTTTCCAATCTTGTGCGCTGGTTCACCGTTGTTGCGGTCAGCCTGTGTCTGCTCGCTCCCGCTGCGAAAGCCCAGGACGGTCAGACGCTCAACTACCGTGATGCCGACATCCGCGCGGTGATCGACGACGTGTCACTGGTGACCGGCTATACCTTCATTGTCGACCCCGCGGTGACCGGCATGGTGACGATTACCAGCCAGACACCCCTCAGCCGCGACGAGCTGTTTACGGTCTTCCTGTCGACCTTGCGGGTGAACGGGTTCACGGCGGTTCGCACCCGCCCCGGCACCTATCAGATCCTGCCCGACCAGGAGGCCGCCCGCGCCGGGGGTGCCGTCGGCGGCACCACTGATGGCGATCAGTTCGTGACGGCTGTGATCCGCCTGCAACACGCCAGTGCGCGCGGTGCAGCGACAGCGATTCGCGCGATCACCAGCCCGCAGGGGATCGTCAATTCTGTGGACGGATCGAACATCATCGTGCTGGTCGACTATGCCGCCAACGTTGAACGCGCGCGCGGCGTGATTGCCGGACTCGACCGCGACACGTCGATCTACGAGATCGTCACCTTGCAGAATGTTTCCGCCACGGACATGGCGCAGATTATCGACGGCATGGGCACGCGCACCGGCGCGGACGAGGACGGTCTGTTCGGCGTGACAGTGGTGCCTGTGCCGTCCTCGAATTCCATCCTCATTCGCGGCGATCGCGATGCCGTGACCCGCATGCGCGAACTGGCGCAGCAGGTCGATGCGGTCAGTGTCTCGACGCAGGATTACCGGGTGGTGACCCTCAGTCATGCCGATGGCGCGTCGCTGTTGCCGATTCTGGAGGGGATTTCCGCCCAGCTCTCGGGCGGCGAAGGCGCGCCCGCCGCAACGGTGTCGGTGGCGTTCCACTCGCAGACCAATTCGTTGATCATCAACGCACCGCCCGATGCGCAGCGCCAGCTTGAAGCGGTGATCCGCCAGCTTGATGTCCGCCGTCCGCAGGTGCTGGTCGAAGCGATCATCGTGGAGATTTCTGACACGTCCGCGCGCGACCTGGGTGTCCAGTTCCTGCTCACCGGCGACACGGACGGCGACGCGCCCTTCCTGATGACGCGCTACCGCAATTCCAGCCCCGACCTGCTGGCCATCGGCGGTGCGCTGACCGTTGGCGAGAATGATGACGGGACAGCGGCGAACCCGTCGCTGCGCGACCTGGCGCTGGCGTCATTGCTGAATGCCGGAGGGATCACCGCCGGCTTCGCGGGCGAAGACGGCAATGGCAATATTTTCGGCATGATCCTCAATGCGCTGCGCGAGGACGTGAATTCCAACATCCTGTCGACACCGTCGATCCTCACGCTCGACAATCAGGAAGCCTCGATCCTTGTCGGGCAGCAGATACCGATTACCACCGGCGAAGTGCTCGGCTCGGCCAACACCAACCCTTTCCGCACCATCGAGCGCCAGGATGTGGGGGTTCAGCTGGAAGTGCGTCCGCTGATCAATGACGGCGACACAATCCAGCTCTTCATCCGCCAGGAAGTGTCGAGCGTGTTCGGCACGGTGTCGTCCCGCTCTGACGAGCTGATCACCAATCAGCGTGAAATCCAGACGACCGTTCTCGCCGACAATGGCGAGATCATTGTGCTCGGCGGTCTCATTCAGCGCGACGAGCAGGAGAGCGTCAGTGCGGTTCCGGGTCTTGGCAGCATTCCCGGCATCGGGCGGCTGTTCCGTTCCGAGGGCCGTTCGGCCAACCGCACCAATCTGATGGTTTTTATCCGTCCGACGATTATCCGCAGCGCAGCCGACATGCGCACCACGACCGGGCGCAGCTATGGCCGTGTCCGGACCGGCGCCGGAGCCACGCCGCCGGACATCGCCGAACTGGAAGCCATCGCCGACATGCTCGCCTTGCCGCCGCGCGCCATGGAGCCGGCGGCAGGTCAATGAACATGCAGTCCGTCACCTCTCCCGTGCCGGGGCGGATCACTTACGGATTCGCCCGCGACAAGGGGGTCGCGTTGATTCCCGGCGATCCGCCCGTGTTCGTGATCCGGCGCGGCGCGAATCCGCTGGCGCTGTTCGAGGCGCGGCGGGCAGCGGGTTATCCCTATCCGGTGCGCGAGATGGATGCGGCCAGCTTCGACAAGGCGCTGACCGATATCTACGCCTATGAGGGTCTCGAGGGTGACGGTCTCGGCAGCGATGCCGACAGCGCCGAAGACCTGTCGCGGATCATCGACGAGATACCCAAGACCGAAGACCTGCTCGACGGGGCATCCGACGCGCCGATCATCCGGCTGATCAATGGACTGATCGCCGAAGCGATCCGCACGAATGCCTCCGACATCCATGTCGAGCCCTATGAAGACCGCGTCGCTGTTCGCTACCGGATTGACGGAGTGCTGGCGGAAACCGCCTCGCTGTCGCCGCGCGTCGCCCCGGCGCTGGTGTCTCGGATCAAGGTGATGTCGCGCCTCGACATCGCCGAGAAGCGGGTGCCGCAGGATGGCCGTTTGTCGCTGTCTCTCGGCGGGCGGGCGGTCGATGTGCGCGTGGCGACCCTGCCGTCGCGCTTTGGCGAGCGGGTGGTGCTGCGCCTCCTGGACAACGACTCCGCGCGCCTGAGCCTGGAGGACCTCGGCATGGCCCCGCAGGCGCTCGGCGATCTTCGAAAGGCGCTGGCCCAGCCCAATGGGATCGTGCTGGTCACCGGGCCGACCGGGGCGGGCAAGACCACGACGCTTTATGCCGGGTTGAACCTGCTCAACGGGCCGGAGCGCAATATCCTGACGGTCGAGGACCCGGTGGAATACGCTATCCCCGGCATCGGCCAGACCCAGGTCAATACCAAGGTCGGGATGACGTTCGCGGCAGGCCTGCGCGCCATTCTTCGCCAGGACCCCGACATCGTCATGGTTGGTGAAATCCGCGATGTGGAAACCGCCCAGATTGCGGTGCAGGCGAGCCTGACCGGCCATTTGGTGCTGTCGACGGTCCACACCAATTCGGCGGTGGCGGCGATCACCCGCCTGAAGGATATGGGCGTCGAAACCTTCCTTCTGGGGTCGACGATTTCCGCCATCGTGGCGCAGCGCCTGGTGCGGCGTCTGTGCCCGCATTGCCGCGAGGCGCGGCCCGCGACTCCGGCCGAGCTCGAGGCGATGGGCCTGTCCGGTGATGAGGCGGTCACGCTCCATCACCCGCGCGGCTGCGGCCAGTGCAAGAGCCTCGGATATACCGGCCGGGTTGGCCTCTATGAGGTGGTCACGGCCGACGAGACGCTGCGCGGCATGATCCATGACAATGCGCGCGAAAAGGACATGGCGGCGCATGCCTTCAAAGGCCGCCAGACCCTGTTCCAGCATGGCCTCGCCCAGGTCCGTGCAGGCGTGACCAGTCTTGAAGAAGTGCTTCGCGTCTGCCGCGAAGACGGGGATGGTCATGCCGGCGTTTGAGTATGAAGCCCTCGACGCTGCGGGAAAGCGCAATAGAGGCTTTCTGACCGCGGACAGCGAAATTGCGGCGCGCCGCGAATTACGCCGGCGGCAGCTCTCACCGCTGAAGGTGGCGCGCGCTGCCAGCGATGCATTGCGCAAGGCTGGTGGCCGGACGGCCAGCAAGGCGCTGTCGAAACGCGAACTGATGCTGGTCACCCGCCAGCTGGCCAGCCTGATCGATGCCGGGATGCCGGTCGAGGAGGCCGTTGGCCTCGTCGCCGGGCAGGTCGATAGCCAGGCGATGCGCCGGGTGCTGACCGATCTGCGTTCGCGCGTCATGGAGGGCGAGCGCCTGTCCGACGCGATGGCCGCGCATGGCGGCAGCTTTCCCTCGGTCTACCGGGCGATGGTGGCAGCGGGAGAAATGTCGGGCGGGCTGGGCGCGGTGCTCGACCGGCTCGCCGATTATCTTGAGCAAGCCGATGGCGTGCGGCGCAAGCTGCAGGCGGCGCTGATCTATCCGGTTGCACTGAGCGTGACTGCGCTGGCGGTCGTGGGCGCTCTCCTGATCTTCATCGTGCCGCGACTGGCCGAGCAGTTTGACGGCACGGGCGTGACCCTGCCTGTCCTGACGCGGTTCCTGATCGGTGTGTCAGGCTTCCTGCAGGCAAGCTGGCCAATCCTGCTGGCCGGGATTGCCGCCGTCATTGCCGGATTGTGGCTGGCGCTGAAGCGTCCCGCCGTCCGCAATGCCCGGGACCGGCTGTTCATGGCCCTGCCGCTGGTGGGCTCGACGATCCGCAAGGCCGAGGCGGCGCGCTTTGCCCGGACCATGGAAATCCTGCTCAAATCCGGGGCCTTGCTCCCTGACGGGCTGAAAGCCGCGAAGCGAACGGCCGGCAATTCGGTGTTCGCCGAAAAGATCACCGGGATAAGCCACGCAGTCGAAACCGGACGATCGCTGTCCGATGCCCTACGTGGGGCCGGCGGGATTCCACCCCTGTTGATCTACATGGTCGCGGCGGGGGAACGCTCCGGTTCACTGGGCGACATGTTCGGGCGGGGCGCTGCCCAGATCGAACAGGAGATGGACGGCGCGATGTCCCTTTTCCTGAACCTGCTGGAGCCCCTGATCATCATCATCATGGGCGTTATCGTGACGGGCATCGTCCTGTCGATCCTGCTGCCCATCCTGAAACTCAACACGCTAGCGCTCGGATAATGGAGCCGCCCATGACAACACGTCCCGACCTCACCGAAGCCGAACGCCGCAAGGCGGGGTTCTCGCTGCTCGAACTGATGGTGGTTCTGGTGATCATCGGTCTTCTGGCGACCATCGTCGTCATCAACGTCCTGCCGTCGCAGGACAGGGCGATGGTGGAAAAGGCGCGCGCCGATATCGCGACGCTGGATCAGGCGATCGAGCTCTACCGGGTCGAGATGCTCGTATATCCGTCTACGGATCAGGGGTTGGAAGCGCTGGTCGAGGCTCCTTCGGATCCGCGCCTTGCCGCACGCTACCGCGAGGGCGGATATATCCGCCGCCTGCCGAACGATCCGTGGGGCAATTCCTACCTCTATCTGCAACCCGGTGAGCATGGTCAGTACGACATTTACTCGCTGGGGGCCGACGGACGGCCGGGCGGAGAGGGGCAAGACGCCGACATTGGAAACTGGATGCAATGACGCTGAACCGCGCCAGCGTCCGGGCGGGCTATTCGCTCGTCGAAGTGATGGTCGTGTTGGCCGTCATCGCGATGCTCGCCGGAGCAGCGGCGCTGACGCTGCCTGCCGGAACGCCTGCGGCACAGCGCGCCGCTGACCGGCTGGCGCTGGACCTGATGCGGGCCGAGCGCGCGGCGATCACCAGTGGCGACTTCATCGGACTGACACTGGACCATGATGGCTATGCCTTCACCCGGTTTGACGGCGCGGAGTGGCAGGCCGACCACACGTCCGGATTACGCCCGGTTCAGTTCGGTGATGGCGTTTTCCTGCGTTCGGAACAGGAGAGCGGCGAGGGTCCCGCGTTTTGGTTTGATCCGACCGGGGTGAATGAGGCGGCCGAATTCGTGCTGGAAGACGGCGTCCACCGGGTCCGCGTCACCTTCGAAAGCGGACAGGTCCGCCTGGCCGGAGAGGGCGCATGACGGCCGGCTCGAAATCCGGATTCTCCCTGATCGAGCTGATGGTCGCGCTCGCCGTCCTGTCGATTGCCGGAATGGCGCTCCTCAATGCGGTTCAGCAATCGACCCGGACCACCGCCATCCTGGAATCGCGCAGTCTCGCGCGCATCGCCGCCGACAACATTCTCAACGAACGCCTCGCCCGGTCCGGCGCACTGACCGAAGAAGACGGGCATTATGAAATCGCGCACCGGACCTATGACTGGTCGCTCTCCATCGAGCCGACCACGGACGAGGCGCTGGCGCGTGTCGTGGTCACCGTCAATGACGAGGCGGATGGCCGCGAAGCGGCCCGGCTTGTCACGTTCACGAGGCGGCAATGACGGGCAGGGCCGGATTCTCCCTCGTCGAAGTTCTGGTCGCGACCTTTGTGTTCGCGGTCATGGCGGCTGTGTCAGTTGGGCTCCTCACATCTTCACTGACGGCGCGCGATGTCAATTCCGGACGAATCGCAGCGCTGGGCGAGGTCGATACGCTGCGTACCCTGCTGCGCGATGATGCCGGACAGGTTGTGCTGCGTCCGTCGCGCGGACCCGATGGCCGCACCCGCGCCACGCTGTTTGCCGGTTCAATCGACGGCGTTGCGGGCGAACAGGGCGAGGCGGAAGGCACCGTCATCCTGTCGCTGACGCGGCGCGGCTGGGCCAATCCCGGTCAGGCCCGGCCCCGGTCCTCGCTGCAGCGAGTCGAGTATGTGCTGAGCGGCACCCGGCTCGACCGGCAGGTCACGCTCTATCCGGATGCCGCGGCGCAGACCCCGGTCATCCGCCGCACGCTGCTGGGTCAGGCGGATGATATTTCAGTGGATTTCCTGTTCGGTGCGCAGTGGATGCCACGTGCGCAGGTGTTGCCCGGTCAGTCCATGTCGCAGCTGCCGACTGCGATCCGGCTGCGCTATACGCTGCCGGACCTGGGACCGGTCGAACATGTCGTCCGCCTGCCGGAGGCGCGCGCATGAAGGCGCCGGCGTCCAAACGCGGTACAGCCCTGATCAGCGCTTTGGCGGTGGTCGCGGCGATGTCGGCGGTGGCCGTGGAGCTGACTGGCGATCTGCGCGTGTCGATCCGGCGCGGCGCCAATCTCGACGCGCGCGACACGGCTTATTGGTATGCGCAAGGCGCGCGTGATTATGCCGAGGCGTTGATCACCCGGCATCTGTCAGACGACAGCCTGGCTTTCCGTCCGGATGCGCCGTGGCTGACCGGGCCGATCTCGTTTCCGGTCGAGGGCGGAGTTCTGAATACGCGTGTCTGGGACGCCAATAATTGCTTCAACCTCAATGCGTTGGTCCCGGGTCCGGGCGCAGACGCTGACGCGGCGCGCCATGCCGGCGAGCGTTTCCGCGCTCTGCTCGGGGCGCTCGGCCTTCCGACCGGGACCAGCGAGCGGATCGCGGGCGAGACCGCGGACTGGATCGACCGAGACTCTTCACCGCGCATCGGCGGGGCTGAGGACTCGGCCTATCTGTCGGCCACACCGCCTTACCGGGCCGCCAATGCGCCGATGGCCGAGGTCGAGGAGATGTGGGCGCTGGCGACCATGACACCCGAGATTTTCGCGCAGGTCGCCCCGCATGTCTGCGTGCTGCCCGATCCGGTGCTGCTGCCGCTCAACGTCAACACGCTGCGCCCGGAAGATGCGCCGCAACTGGTCGGCCTGTTTGAAGGCCGTTTGTCGCTGCGTCAGGCTGAAGGCGTGCTTATGCGTCGGCCATCGGGCGGATATGGCGACATTTCCGCCTTCTGGAATGACGCCGGGATCGCCGCGTTGAATGCCGGAGGCGCAGCCCTGCCGCGGGCCGGTGTCACGTCAAGCTGGTTCGATGTGCGGGTCGATGTCGAACTGGCCGAGGGCCGGTTTTCACTGCGCGAAACGGTCGAGGCCAGCCCGCGCCAGATCCGCCGTGTCAGCCAACGCTTCGGGAGTTTGTAGATGGGCCGCGACCTGATTGTCCGCCTGCCGCGTCCTGGCGGATCTCGTGTGCCCTGGAGCGTGATCGACCGCGAGAGCGGCGAGGAAATCGCGGCCGGGCTCGTCGTCGGCGAACGCCCACCGCTGGAAGGGGTGGAGCGTGCGCTTTATCTGGCGCCGTCGAGCGATTTGCTGGTCCGGAATCTGATCCTGCCCGCGCGCGGCGACAGTGAAGCGCGGCAGGCCGCCCCCTTCGCGATTGAAGAAGAGATCGCCGGTTCTCTGGAGGACACCGCAATCGCGGTGGGAAGGCGGCGCGCTGACGGATCGCGGTGGGTGCATGCGGCAGACAAGGCGCTGGTGGAACGCTGGCAGCGCATCGCGTCGTCGATCAATGTGCGTCCGGCCTGGCTGCTGCCTGAGGCAATGGCGCTGGAGTCCGAAGCCGGCGATCTGCTGATCGCGGACGAAGACAATGATGTCGTTTTCCTCAACCGCACCGGCACCGGGCCGGTGTGCGGGCGCATCGAGGCGGAGCCGTCGGCGATCCTGTTCCCCGAATTGCTGGCGCAATTGCGGCCCGGCTCCGTGGCGATGACTCCGCGTGTCCGGCTCCCCGGACTGGCCGCAGAGGCGGCACCGAAAACCCTTCACGCGATGGCTCCGGTGGATTTCGCGCGCGCCGCGAGCGGGCTGCCCGATGCGGTTCTGCGAGACCTGCCCGCCTTGCTCGGCAATCGTCATTCCGCATCGACGGACTGGGCGGCACTTGCATCGCCCTTCCGGCGGGCCGGCGTGCTGGCGATTGCCGCACTGGTGCTGTTTGCCGGTTTCAGCCTGGGCGAAGGGCTCTATCTGCGCAGCGAGGCCGCCCGTCTCGACCTTCGCGCCGAAACCGCCTTCCGCGAGGCTTTCCCGGACGTGACCCGCGTGGTGAATCTGGAAGCTCAGCTGCGCCAAAGGGTCGGCACCTCGCAGGGCGGGGGTTCGGACTTTCTGGCCCTGACCGCTGCCTTTGCAGGCCTGCTGGAAGACGGCGCGACGCTCAATATCGATGCGCTGCGCTATGACGCGGCCTCAGGGGCGCTGAGTGTCAGTGCGACCTATCCCGGCTTCGACAGCTTTGAGGCGTTGCGCGACAGGGCGCTGAGCGCCGGTCTGCTGATCGAGGATGAAGGCGCGCGTCAGGACGGCGCGCAGGTGCGCGGCGAATTCCGGGTGAGGTTCAGCCGATGAATGCGTTGATCAAACAGGTGTCGAGCCAATGGCAGACGCGGTCTGCGCGCGAACAGGGTCTGCTCGGCTTTCTGGGCCTGGGACTGATGGCGGCAGCGTTGTGGTACGGGGTGATGTCTCCGCTTAACGCCTGGCACGAAGACAGCCGCGTCCGCTATGTCGCCGCAGTCGAGCGGGTGCGCACGGTCGAGGCCGGGATTGCGCAATATCGCGCCAACAGCGACGGAGACGCCGCCCGATCGGGAACAGGCCAGCCGGTGCGCACCCTGGCGGGTGAGCGCGCCGCGGCGCATGGCGTAACGATTGCCCGCCTGCTGCCCGGTGCTGACGGCAAGCTGAATGTCTGGATCGAACAGGCCGAGGCGAACGCAATGATGAACTGGCTGGCCGATCTCGACCGGCAATTCGGCATCGCCGCATCGCGGATCACCATCGAACGGGACTCGGGCACGCTGGTGTCGGCACAGCTGGTTCTGGAGCGCGTGCCATGATGCCACGTACCGGACTTTTCGCCCTGTTCGCCGCGTTCCTGCTGGCCGCGCTCCTTGTCTTCCTGCCCTTGCGCGCGATCAGTGCGGTGACCGGGACAGGCCGTGATGCCGCCGTCTTCGGGACGGTCTGGAACGGTCACATTCAGGGTCTGGCGGTTGGGCCACGCCGCCTGGGTGAGATTGGCGTGGCGATGCGTCTGGACGGATTCTTGAGCGGACGTGCGGATTTCGACTGGAGCATCGATGATCCGTCATTGCGCGGCCAGGGCCGGGCGTCGACCGGCGCGGGTGGCTATCGCATTGTGGATGCTCACGCCGTCATGACGCCAGCCTCCTTTGTTCTGCTGCCGGGTGGGCTGCTGTCGCCGCAGGATGCGGCCAGCGTGACGATCGACCGGATCGTCTGGCAGGACGGGGCGTGTCTGTCGGCCAGCGGGCGTGTACGCAGCGACGCCCTCTTTGCCATGGGCCAGCGGCTCGGCGCGGATCTGCCTGCGCTGGACGGGGTGCTGGAATGCCGGGAGGGCGCGCTCGCCGTGCTGTTGTCCGGCGAAAGTCCGGATGCGACGGTGTCGGCCGATATCCGCTGGACACCCGGCAGGGTCACGGGACAGGCGCGGGTCGAAACCGGTTCGCACGAAATTGCCGCGGTTCTCGAAGCGAGTGGCTTCGTGCTCGAAGACAGTGTGTGGAGTCTGCAGATTTCCGGGAGCTGAAGGAATGGGGTGGGGCCGGTTGATCGGGGCCGTGGTCGGGGCAACCGCCTTTTTGACGGGTTGTGCCGGGAGCTTGCGCCCCGAACTCTCCACCCAACCCTATGTCAGCGCGCCGCCGCGCGGCAGTGCGGAGCGCGGTCTGCCCGCGCAAGACCTGCCGCCGGGCAATTGCGGAATATTCCTGTTCACACGCGATGCGCGGCCGGCTTTCGTGCTGTTCGATCATCTCGATGCCGGGCTGGTCCGCCTGTGGCTAGACGGAGAGATACGCCACATCACGGTTGACCCGCGCCGCAACCCGCCCGTCGACGGGCAGACCTATCAACGGCTGGTCACCGTCGACGGTGAGACGGTCCTGTTTACCGGAGCGATCGAAACCCCGTCCGACGGGCAGGGGGACATGTCCCGCGCGTTGATGCGCCGAACCCTGTCCGACGGGGCGAATGCGGTCATTCCGTTGAGCGGTGTATTCGTGTGCCAGCCTGCGCAAACTGACTCTCATTAACACTTGTCACAATTCTGTTGCGCCGCTAGGCGAGAACCCCCGATCGGGCAACGGGATCAGAAACGTCATGACCGACGCCGCCACGGCACTGGAAATCCGCGAAGTATCAAAAACCTACGGGTCGATGCGCGCGATCGAAACCGTCAATCTGACGGTCGGGAAGGGCGAGATGGTTGCCCTGATCGGCCCGTCCGGGTCTGGCAAATCGACCCTGCTGCGCTGCGCGACCGGACTGGTTGTCGCCGATCCATCGTCCGGTCCGATCCATATTTTCGGCGACAAGGTGCAGGAGGCGGGAAAGCTTTCGCCCAAGGTTCGCCGCGCCCGGTCCCGTGTCGGCTTCATTTTCCAGCAATTCAATCTCGTGCGCCGGATCAGCCTCTACAAGAATGTGCTCCTGGGTGCCCTCGGCCGCATGCCGACCCTGAAGGGCGCCATGGGCCGTTTCACCACCGAGGACCGCCGCAAGGCGATGGAAGCGCTCGAGCGCGTCGGGGTGAAGGATCATGCCGGCAAGCGTGCGTCCGACCTGTCAGGCGGACAACAGCAGCGCGGCGCGATTGCGCGCGCCATGGTGCAGGGGGCGCAGGCGATCTTCGCCGACGAGCCGATTGCCTCGCTGGACCCGGTGTCGGCGCGGCGCGTCATGCGCCTGCTCCACGATCTCAACCGCGAGGACGGCATCACGGTCGTCGTCACACTTCACCAGGTCGATTACGCGATGAAGTATTGCGACCGCGCCGTCGCCCTGAAGGCCGGCCAGATCATCTATGACGGGCCCATCGGCGGACTGGGCCGCGACCGGCTGATCGAGATCTATGGCGACGAGTATCGCGACGTGATCGACGAAGACGGGGTGCCGGCATGATGACCCGTTTTCTCACCGCGCTGACCGCCCTGCTGGCTGTCGCGACCACGGCGCAGGCGCAGGAAGGCGAGACCATCGTGTTCGGCGTCGTGGCGACCGAACAGTCCGAAAACGTCCTGCACCTGTGGGAGCCCTTCGTCGAGGATATGAGCCGCGACACGGGCTATAATGTCGAACTGCGTTCGGCGACCGATTATGCCGGTGTGATCGAGGCGATGCGCGCCGACCAGGTGCAGGTTGCCTGGCTGACCAATGCCTCGGGTCTCGAGGCGTCGCGCCGCGCCAATGCCGAAGTGTTCGCCAAGTTCATCTATCCCGACGGACAGCTCGGCTACCGCTCGATCATCATCGTGCCGAATGACAGCCCGATGCAGAATGTCGAGGACCTCGTCGTCTGCGACGGGACGGTCAATTTCGGCCTTGGCGATCCGCTGTCGACGTCCGGAACGCTCGTCCCGCAGGCCTATATCTTCGCGGACCGCGGCATCGATCCGCAGACCTGTTTCAACCAGGTGACCAGCGCAAGCCACGAACAGAATCTGATGGCTGTTGCCAATGGCCAGCTGGATGCCGCGACCAACAACACGACCAATATCGACCGGCTGCAGCGGGCGCGTCCCGATGTCCTGGAGCGGGTGCGGATCATCTGGCGTTCGCCGCTGATCCAGACCGATCCGATCATGTGGCGCACGGACCTGTCTGCCGAGGCGAAGGCCCGGATCCAGGAATTCTTCCTGACCTATGGCTGGCGCGGCGATGCCGCCCAGCGTGAACATGAGCAGGCCGTGTTGCGCGAGCTGGAAATGGGCGGCTTCCTGCCTGCGACCAACGAGCACTTCCAGCCGATCATGCGCCTGGAGCTGATCCGCGACCTGGCCGAGACCCGTTCCGACACGCGCCTGACCGAGGACGAACGTGCCGAGCGCGTCGCCGAGCTGGAAGCGGAACTGGCGGAGCTAAGCGAACTTGAGCGGCTGGTTGCCGCGCGTGATCTGTCTGCCGACATTGCGATGGCGCGGCAGCAAATGATCGCCAATCCCGATGGTCCCCAGGACCAGGTGTCGACGCTGGTGTCGACCTATTTGCAGGACTCGCCGCGCCCCGAAGGCCGGGCTGCGCAGATCAACCGGCGTCCCGAAGCCAGCCAACTCAGCCGGATGCTGATCGGGCTCGTCGTCGGCCTGATCGTCGGCTTCGCAATCTTCCTGACTTCGAAGCCGCCGAAATATGCGCCGGGCCGGATGGCTTCGGACCGGATCATCGACGCGGCCATCTGGGGCGGGTTCGTCGGGCTGCTGGTGTGGAGCTTTTGGCCTGCCGAAGTGTTCAAGCTGCCGCTGCTGGCAGAGAATTCGGACCGGATGGGCGAATATGTCGCCGGTTTCGCACGGCCTGATTTCTCGGAAGCCGGGAATTATTTCCGCCAGATCGTCATCACGGTCCAGATCGCGCTGTGGGGCACCTTCTTCGCCGTCATCCTGGCCATCCCGCTGGGATTGCTGGGTGCGTCCAATATCGCGCCGTTCTGGATCCGCAGACCGGTGCGCTGGGTGATGGACGGGCTGCGCGCGATCAATGAACTGGTTGTCGCTGCGGTCTTCGTGGCCGCTGTGGGCCTGGGCCCGTTTGCCGGTGTGCTGGCGCTCGCCTTCCATACTGCCGGTGTGCTCGGCAAGCTGTTCTCCGAGGCTGTGGAAGCCATCGAGGACGGGCCGGTCGAAGGCGTTCGGGCGACCGGCGCGGGTCCGCTGAACGAAGTGACCTGGGCGGTCATTCCGCAGGTCATTCCGCTTTGGGCGTCCTATGCGCTCTACCGGTTTGAATCGAACACGCGCTCGGCGACCATCCTGGGCCTGATCGGCGCGGGCGGTATCGGCCAGGTGCTCTACGAGAACATCCGCAGCTTCGAATACGGCAAGACGGCCGTGGTGATCGGCATGATCATCGTCGCGGTGACACTCGTCGACATGATGTCCCAGGTTCTGCGCAAGCGCCTGATGTAGTCCGTAAGCGGACGATTGGGCTGTCACAAAAGATTCGACAAAGCTTCACGCTTCACAAAAGCTTCGCCAATCCGTCATTGAAGCGCATAGGAACAGTCTTAGGTCCGCGTCCGGATCGTCGTGAAAGCTTTGCGTGATTGTCACGCGTGGCGCGCGGCGCAAATAAACAGGACGCTGACATGCTTCGCCCCACTGCCTGCCTATCCGTGCTCTTTTCAACCTTGGCAGCGCCCGCCATCGCACAGGATGACGGCGCGTTCGAGATCGAACTGCGCGGCCGTCTGTTTCTGGACGTGGCCAGCATCGATGAATCCTTTACCGGCCTGACGGATGATTTCACTGACACGGAAGCGCGCACGGCACGGATCGGCGTGCAGGGCGGCTGGCGCAACTGGAGCTATACCGCCGAAGCCGATTTTGCCGGTGACTCGATCGTCCTGAAGGATGTTTTTGCGTCCTGGTCGAACAACGGGGTGACGGTGCGCCTCGGGCATTTCAAGACTCCCAACTCGATCGAGCACCTGACCTCGTCGCGCTACACGACCTTCATGGAGCGTGCGCAGCCGGATGACGCGTTCCGTTATGGCCGCCGCCTCGGCGTGACGGTTGCGCGCAGCGGCGACAACTATTCGCTGACCGGCGGTGTGTTCGGCGGCGGTGTGGGTGATGACTCGACCGGCTTTCACGTCTCCGACTCGATGACCGTCGCGGGCCGCGCCACCTTTGCACCGGTGCTGACCGATACGCGCAACGTCCACCTCGCCATTCACGCCCGCTACTACGATGCCGGGAATGATGGCAGCGAGTCGGTTCGCATGCGGTCACGTGCCGGCGTGCACCTGGCCGATCGCTATGTCGATGCGCGCCCTGCCGGACAGACATCGCAACTCGTTGGTATCGAAGCGGCGTGGATCGAGGGGCCGTTCCACGCCCTGTTCGAAGCCGGCGTGGAAGATCCCGAGGGCGGCGAGACGGTTCACGCGGCATCGCTGACGACGGGCTGGTACATCACGGGCGAGCAGCGCAGCTACCGCGCCTCGACCGGCGAATTCCGCCGCACCGGTCCTTCGCGTCCGGTCACGGAAGGTGGAATGGGAGCGTTCGAACTGGCGTTCCGCGCCGACCGCATGGATGCCGGGGCGAGCGGTGAGCAAACCGCGCTGGCGCTCGGCCTCAACTGGTATCCGGTCGAGACGGTGCGTTTCATGATCAACGCCGTCCACGCGGAAGTCGATGGCGCGGGTGCGCGGTTCGGCGAAGGTGACATGGACGCGATCCAGGCCCGCTTCCAGGTCGACTGGTAATAAAAAATTCACACGCAACTTGCCCCCGGCCCGACTATGCCGGGGCAGAAAATCGGGCCCCTCACGACGGGGCGAAGCAAGGAGTGACCTCCATGATCCGCATGACTTCCGTTTCGGTGATCGCGCTGGCGCTGGCCGCGTGCTCGCCGTCCGACACCGGCCCTGCACCGGAAGGCGAGTCCGGCAGCGCGACCCCGGGTAACACCGCCGCTGCCCCTGCTCCGGCCGTACAGGACCGCCCGCTGCGTATCGTCGGCTCCTCGACGGTCTTCCCGTTCACCACCGCCGTGGCGGAATCGTTCGGCGCGCGCACCCAGTTCTCCACCCCGGTCGTCGAATCGACCGGTACGGGCGGCGGCATGCGTCTGTTCTGTCAGGGCGTGGGCGGCGAGAATGCCGACGTGACCGGCGCGTCACGCCGCATGACGGCCAGCGAATACGCCAACTGCCAGTCCAATGGCGTCACCGACATTGTCGAAATGCCGATCGGCTATGACGGCATTGTCATCTCCAACGTGAATACGGGCCCGGAACTCGATCTCAACCGGGGCCAACTCTGGCTCGCACTGGCGGCCCGCGTCCCCGCTGAAGACTGCACGATGATCGACAACCCGAACCGCAACTGGTCGGACATCGACGCCTCCCTGCCGGACCTTCGCATCGAGGTCTTCGGACCGCCGCCGACCTCGGGCACGCGCGACGCCTTCGTCGAGCTGGGTCTCGAAGCGGGTGCCGAGGAAATCCACGAGGAAACCGGCTGCGACATCCCGGAAGAGGCGATGGCCCGAATTCGCGAAGACGGGGCCTGGATCGATGCCGGCGAGAATGACAACGCCATCGTCCAGACGCTGGCCAACACTCCGTCGGCCTATGGCGTGTTCGGATATTCCTTCCTGGCGCAGAATTCGGACCGTCTCCAGGCAGCGCGTGTCGAAGGCGTCGAGCCGACCTTCGATGCGATTTCCTCGGGGGACTATCCGATCTCGCGTTCGCTCTTCGTCTATGTGAAGCGCCAGCATGTCGGCCTGGTGCCGGGCATCGAGGAGTATCTGGCCGAGTTCACCTCGGACGATGCATGGGGCGATTACGGCTATCTGACCGATCGCGGCCTGATTCCGCTGCACGAGGCCGAGCGGGCTGAAATGGCGGCTCGTGCCGTGTCCCTGCGCGTCATGGACGGCGCTCCGGAATAGGGCCTCGGTCCCGCTCGAAAGAACGAACCTCGGCTCGCTTTGCGATGCCGGGGTTCTTTTTTGATTGGATGTACCTGTTGGCCGGAATTCAGCTTGGCGCGATTGCCGGACTGATCCCGGCAAAGCCCTAGAAGAGCGGCTTGCGGTCCGGGCGGCCCAGTCGGCGGATCCGGCGCCAGATGCGGCGGCGTTCGGGTTTCGGCTGGGGCTTGAGGTTCTTCACAAAATCTTCCGCGCAGGAGCGCCAGGAGAAGCCTTCGGCATATTCCCGGCAACGCGCGCGATCGCATTTCAGCGCCTCCAGACAGGCCTCCTGCAAATCCTCGCTGACGGCTCCGGCGCCGGAACCGGGAATCAGGTCCTTGGGGCCGGGAGCGGGGAAGGCGGCGACCGGTGTGCCGGTTGCCATCGATTCCAGGATCACCAGTCCGAAAGTATCTGTCAGGCTGGGGAAGACGAAGACGTCGGCGTCGGCGAAATGACGGGCCAGTTCCTCGCCATACATGGCGCCGAGGAATTTCACGTCCGGGTATTTCTTCTTCAGCTCTTCGAGTTGCGGTCCCGGGCCGATGACCACCTTGGTGCCGGGCAGTTCGATCTTCAGGAACGCTTCGATATTCTTCTCGACGGCCACACGTCCGACATAGAGGAAGACGGGGCCTTCAATGTCCTTGAAGACACCGCCATCGATGCCGCGCCGCCCGGGGTTGAAAATGTCGGTGTCGACACCGCGCGCCCAGGGCGTGATATTCTTGAAGCCGCGCTTTTCCAGGTCCTCGCGCATGGACGGTGTCGCCACCATCAGCCGGCCCCCTGAATTGTGGAACCAGCGCATGAAGGAATAGCCCGCGGCCAGCGGGACGAAGGGGAAGCGCGCGTTCACGTATTCCGGGAATTTCGTGTGATAGCTGGTTGTGAAGGGCAGCTTCCACTTGATGCAGACGGCGCGCGCGGCCATGCCGAGCGTACCTTCGGTCGCGATATGGATCGCTTCGGGTTCAAAGTCCTTGAAGCGTTCCTCGATCGTCTTGCGCGCGCCCAGAGCCAGCTGGATTTCCGGATAGGTCGGCAGCGGCATGGTGCGGAAGCCCTGGCCGGGGTGAATCACCTCGATCTCGTGGCCCATCTCGCGGCATTCCTGGGTCACGCGGGTCAGGGTGCGTACGACACCGTTGACCTGTGGCTCCCAGGCGTCGGTGACGAGCATGATGCGCTGCGGGCGGTCACCACCGTCGTCTTCGTCGTCGGTTTCGGGCGCGTCGGCAGGCGTGGATTGGGATTGGGTCTGGGTCATTCCGTCTCCATAAACCATTCGTGCGGCTTGGCGAAGAGGCAGTGCGCCGGGACGACAGTGACCGGCGGTGAAACACGGGCCCGAGCGATTGTGCAGCGCAGCGTCGAAAGCCGCACGAATAGCAGCCGATGCGAATCGATTTTCCGCACTCGAATCGTTATGCAACGCCGGATACCGCCCCCCCCGGTTTACGGAGCCCGCCATGACTGCAGCCGCCCCGCGCCAGATTGTCGATTGGGACGCCATCGATACGCAGAAATTCCGCGACGAGACAGAAGCGGCGCGCGGGCTGGCAGACAAGTCGGGATTCGCGCCTGCCGAACTGGAATCGATCCGCGATACCGCCATCGACCTGGTGGTGCGCGCTCGCAAGATGACGGTGCGCCGCGGACTGATGGAAAGCTTCCTCCAGGAGTTCGGCCTGTCGAACAAGGAGGGCCTCGCCCTGATGTGTCTGGCCGAAGCGCTGCTGCGCGTGCCGGACACGGACACGGCTGATCGCCTGATCGCCGAGAAAATCTCCTCCGGTGAGTGGAGCGAGCATATCGGCAAGTCGGAAAACTGGCTGGTCAACGCCTCCACGCTCGGGCTGATGCTGACCGGCTCGCTGGTCGAGATCGACCGCCGCGCCCGGCGCGATCCGGGTGTCTATTTCAAGACGCTGACGCAGCGCATGGGCGAGCCGGTGATCCGCGCCGCGACCATGCAGGCGATGCGCATCCTCGGCGAGCAATTCGTGCTCGGCCGGACGATCAATGCGGCCCTGAAGCGCGGCCACAAGACGCCCGGGGCGCTGCACTCCTTCGACATGCTGGGTGAAGGCGCACGCACGGCGAAGGACGCCGCGCGCTATCACCAGCGTTACATGGACGCGATCGCCGATGTCGGCGCGTCGCGCGGTGAAGGCCCGATCGAGAGCGTCGACGGTGTCTCGGTGAAGCTGTCGGCCCTGCACCCGCGCTATCTGGCGGTCAAAGAATCGCGGGTTTTCGACGAGCTCTACCCGCTGGTACTGGAGCAGTGTGAAGCGGCTGCGAAGGCCGACATCGCGCTTTGCCTCGACGCCGAGGAGAGCGACCGCCTGGTTATCTCTCTGAAGCTGCTGGAGCGGCTGGCCGGTGAACCGTCCCTCAAGGACTGGCAGGGGCTGGGCCTGGCCATCCAGGCCTACCAGAAGCGGTGCGAAAGCGTCATCGAGGGGCTGACTGCGCTCGGCCGCAAGACCGGGCGGCGTTTCCTCGTCCGGCTGGTGAAGGGCGCCTATTGGGACAGCGAAGTGAAATGGGCTCAGCAGATGGGCTGGCCCGACTTCCCGGTCTGGACGACCAAGCCGGCGACCGATCTCAACTATCTGGCCTGCGCGCGCCGGATGCTGGAGGCGCCTGACGCGATCTATTCCCAGTTCGCGACCCACAATGCCCATACGCTTGCCGCCGTTCGCGCGCTTGCCGAAAAGGCCGGGGTCAGCAAATACGAATTCCAGCGCCTGCACGGCATGGGCGAGCCGCTCTATGACGCAGCCGAGGACGCATTTGGCAAACACCCGGTGCGGATCTACGCCCCGGTAGGCAGCCATGAAGACCTGCTGCCCTACCTGGTGCGCCGCCTGCTGGAGAACGGGGCCAACACGTCCTTCGTTCACTCTTTCCTCGACGAGACCGTTCCGGCAGAGGATGTGGCGCGCGGCCCGTTTGAGGGCGCCGACACGATTGACCGGCACCCCTTCATTCCCGCGCCGCTGAAACTCTACGGATCCCGGCGCCGCAACTCGGCCGGTGTCGATCTCAGCCAGATCCCGGTGCGCGAACGCCTCGCCAAGGCGCAGGCCGCCTTTGACAAGGCGCGCCCGATCCAGGCCAGCGCGATTGTTTCGGGCCGCGACCTGGGCGGGAAGGGCGAAGACGTGACCAGCCCGGCAGACCGCAGCCGGGTGATCGGGACCGTCGCCGAAGCGTCCATGGACGCTATCGACAAGGCCTTTGCCGCCGCTGCCAAGGCGCAGGGCGAGTGGGACCGGCGCGGCGGCGCCGAACGCGGTGCGATCCTGCGCGACATGGCCGATGCGCTGGAGGGGGAAACCGATCGGTTGCTGGCCCTGATGGCCCGCGAAGCAGGCAAGACGCTGCCGGACGGGGTCGCAGAGGTCCGCGAAGCGGTCGATTTCCTGCGCTATTACGCTGCCGAGGCGGAGCAGAAATTCGCCGCGCCCGACCGCCTGCCCGGACCGGCCGGCGAAACCAACCACCTGGGTCTGAAGGGGCGGGGCACGATTGTGTGCATCAGCCCGTGGAATTTCCCGCTCGCGATCTTCACCGGTCAGGTCTCGGCCGCGTTGGCCGCGGGCAATACCGTCCTCGCAAAGCCCGCCGAGCAGACGCCGCTGATCGCCTATGAGGCGGTGAAGATCTTCCTGAAGGCGGGACTGCCCAAGGAGGTGCTGCACCTCCTGCCCGGCGGCGGTGAAACCGTGGGCGCTGCCCTGACCAGCGACGAGCGCGCCGACGGTGTGGTGTTCACAGGCTCGACCGAGGTCGCCAAACTGATCAACCGGACGCTGGCAAACCGGGAGGGGCCGATCGCGCCGCTCATCGCCGAGACGGGCGGCCTCAACGGCATGTTCGTCGACACCTCGGCCCTTAAGGAACAGGTGATCGACGACGCCATCCTGTCGGCCTTCGGTTCGGCCGGGCAGCGGTGTTCGGCCCTGCGCATCATTTTCCTGCCGGAAGATACCGCCGACAGCTTCATCGAGGGCCTGAAAGGCGCGATGGATGAACTTGCGGTGGGCGATCCGGCCGATCCGTTCACCGATGTCGGTCCGGTGATCGATGGCGAAGCCCTGTCAGGGCTTGAGCGTCACATGCAGCGCATGAAGCGCGAGGCGAAGATCATCAAGCAGATCGGCACCGGGGCGATGGGCAGCCGGGGCACCTATTTCGGCCCGGCACTGGTGGAGTTGCCATCGCTCGACCTGCTGGAACGCGAAGTGTTCGGCCCGGTGCTGCACGTCCTTCGCTACAAGCGGAAAAATCTGGTCGAGATCGCGGGGCAGCTCGCGGCCAAGGGGTACGGCCTGACGCTGGGCGTTCATTCGCGCCTGGGCGGGTTCCACGATTCGATCCTTCGCGCCGTGCCGGCCGGGAATGTCTACATCAACCGCAACATGACCGGCGCGGTGGTCGGCGTTCAGCCCTTCGGCGGAGAAGGGTTGTCCGGGACCGGACCAAAAGCGGGCGGGCCGCACTACCTGACGCGGCTTGCCGCGGAAAGGACGATCACGGTCAATATCTCGGCACAGGGCGGCGACCCGGAATTGCTGAATCTCTAGGTGCGCGGGACGGGAATTTTTCCCGTCTGGCGCGCACTGAAAAAGGCTTAACGAATATCACCAGTCACAGCAGGCGATTAGGAATTCGTTAACCAAAAAATCGCGTTTCGGGCACTTGGGACCGTTGACCGAGGCGCTGAGCTTGATCACTATATGTTGGGTCGGCTCGGGGAGCCGGACACATCATCAAGGGTTTTAACACGTTCGCGGCGCGAGACGGTGCTTCTCGCGCGCAGGTGAATTGCGCGCCGCGACCGCTGGGGGAGTAACGACATGACGCCTTACGATTCCGCTGCAAATGTGGCACGGAACGACGCTATGTCGGACGCAGAACGTATCCAGCGCGGCAAGCCCAAGTCGCATCTCAGCGTGGTCCAGACGGTCCGGACGGATTCGTCCCGCGACGACCTGCTGACCGATTTCGGCAAGAAAACGCTGAACGACCGTTATCTCCTGCCGGGAGAATCCTATCAGGACATGTTCGCGCGTGTGGCGAATGCCTATGCCGACAATCCCGAGCACGCCCAGCGCCTCTATGACTACATGTCGCGCCTTTGGTTCATGCCCGCCACGCCGGTGCTGTCGAATGGCGGCGCGACGCGCGGCCTGCCGATCTCCTGCTTCCTCAACTCGGTTGACGACAGCCTCGACGGCATTGTCGGAAGCTGGAACGAGAATGTCTGGCTGGCGTCGAATGGCGGCGGTATCGGCACCTATTGGGGCAATGTCCGGTCGATCGGCGAAAAGGTCGGTCAGAACGGTCAGACCAGCGGCATCATCCCCTTCATCCGGGTGATGGATTCGCTGACGCTGGCGATCAGCCAGGGTTCGCTCCGCCGCGGATCGGCTGCGGTCTATCTCGACATCCACCATCCGGAAATCGAGGAATTCCTCGAAATCCGCAAGCCGTCGGGCGATTTCAACCGCAAGAGCCTGAACCTGCACCACGGCATCAACATCACCGACGACTTCATGGAAGCGGTGCGCGACGACAAGGAATACGAGCTGAAGTCGCCCCGTTCGGGCGAGGTGGTCCGTTCGGTCAGCGCGCGCAAGCTGTGGCAGAAGATCCTGGAAATCCGCCTGCAGACGGGCGAGCCCTACATCATCTTCTCCGACACGGTGAACAAGGCGCTGCCGGCGCACCAGCGCAAGCTGGGTCTGAAGGTGCGCCAGTCCAATCTGTGCTCGGAAATCATGCTGCCGACCGGTATCGACCAGAATGGCAAGGACCGCACCGCGGTCTGCTGCCTGTCCTCGCTCAATGCCGAGAAATTCCTCGAATGGAAGGACGACAAGACCTTCATCGAGGATGTCTTCCGTTTCCTGGACAACGTGCTCCAGGACTTTATCGACCGCGCCCCGCCGGAGATGGACCGCTCGGTCTATTCCGCGCTGCAGGAGCGTTCGGTCGGTCTTGGACTGATGGGCTTCCACTCCTTCCTGCAAATGCAGAACGCCCCCTTCGAATCGGCGCTGGCGAAGTCCTGGAACATGAAGATGTTCAAGCATATCCGGCAGGCTGCAGACGCCGCGTCGGTGACGCTGGCCGAGGAAAAGGGCGCGTGCCCCGATGCCGAAAAGTCAGGCGTGAAGGCGCGCTTCTCACACAAGCTGGCCGTGGCGCCGACGGCGTCGATCTCGATCATTTGCGGCGGCACGTCGGCGGGTATCGAGCCGATCCCGGCGAATTACTACGTCCACAAGACGCTGTCGGGATCCTTCCCGGTGAAAAACCCCCAGCTTGAGGCGCTGCTGGAGGAAAAGGGCCAGAACACGCCGAATGTCTGGGCCTCCATCCTCGAGCACGAAGGGTCGGCCCAGCATCTCGACTGTCTGACCGACGACGAGAAGGCCCTTTTCAAGACCGCCTTCGAGATCGACCAGCGCTGGGTTGTCGAGCTGGCGGCGGACCGGACACCCTTCATCTGCCAGTCGCAGTCGCTCAACATCTTCCTGCCGGGCGATATCGATAAGTGGGACCTGCACATGCTGCACTGGACGGCGTGGGAACGCGGCGTGAAATCGCTCTATTACTGCCGGTCGAAATCGGTTCAGCGGGTCGGCTTCGCCAATGGCACAAAATCGGATGCGGAGGTCTCGATGGAGGCCGCAGCAAAGACCGATTACGAGGAATGTCTCGCCTGTCAGTAAGGGCGTAAGACGAGGTGTTGAAGGGCCGGGCAAAAGTTGCGCCCGGCCCTTTTATTTTGCCAGTATTTCCCAAACTTACCCGTTGTTTACCGCGATGGCGAAAAGGCAGGGCGTTAACCATTTTTCCCGCGAGACGTGTAGCGAAGCATGTTATGATCGCAGCGAGCGACCGTTACGGGGAGACGGATGCCATGCGTCTGACGCCCATTCATCTGGCCTTGTGCGCCGGCCTGCTTGCCGGGTCCGCTGCACCTGCATTCGCCCAGTCGGGCGAATGGGATGCGCTGGCGGCTGTCCGGGCGCCCCTGCTGAACGAGCGCACCGGCACGATCTCTCCCGAGGCGGCCGATGTGGCTGCGACCGCGCTCGCCGTCAGTTCCGGTCTTTCGCCCGCCCTGACCGCGCTTGACGGTTTCGGTGTGGCGTCCGCGCCGCTGGGCGCGTCAGGCCTGATCGAGGTTCGGGTGTACGACCCGGACGATGCGTCCCTGGCAAATGTGCTGTTTTCCGCCGAAGCCGTTGCCGACCGGGCATTGCTGCATCTCACCGATGAAGACCGGTCGAGCGTCTCCGTGGGCTATGTCGCCCAATATGATGCGACCGGCGGCGAGGGGCAGTTCGATTTCGGAATTCGGCCCACAGCGGCTTTCAGCTTCGGACCGGACGGCACCGCTGCCGGCGCCGGGGCCGAGCTGCGCCTGGGCCAGTATCTGGGCGGCGCCACGGACGAGCGGCCGGCCTGGTATGTCTTCGCCGGCGCCGAGCGCAGCGCGCTGCTCTACGACCCGCGTGCCGGCTTCAACATGCGCGACGCCATGACGCTTCAGCCCTATGCCGTGGTCGGCGATGCGCAGGCCGGTGTTGCGGTACGGTTCGGCGACGCTGACCTGTCCTTTGCCTATGTGCGCCGTGAGCGCGAATACACGGCCGGCACCGAGGGTTATGACGCGCACGAGAATTTCGCGGCGCTGTCGGTCAGCCGGCGCTGGTAAAGGCGTTTCCGGCCGGCAACTGACTCAATCGGGCTTATCCACCGATTCACTCAGCCCCTACCCCTAGACGTTGGGGGGTGATTAACCCCAATATGTTGTGAATGGCGCGGTGGTTGATGCTGTCCGCGCCAAAACCGTCCTGCTGCAGGGGAAAATGTCCATGTCCGCCGAATCGACGCGTCCGGGTCTGCTCACGCCGAGCCATTCCTACAAGCCGTTCCGCTACCCTTGGGCGCACGATTTCTGGAAAAAGCAGCAGCAGGTCCACTGGATGCCGGAAGAAGTTCCGCTCGGTGAGGACTGCAAGGACTGGGCGACCAAGCTGTCGGACAATGAGCGCAACCTGCTGACGCAGATTTTCCGCTTCTTCACCCAGTCGGACGTCGAGGTGAACGACAACTACATGGAGCGCTATGCGCGCGTCTTCAAACCGACCGAAGTGAAGATGATGCTGTCGGCCTTCTCCAACATGGAGACGATCCACATCGCCGCCTATGCATTGCTGCTCGAAACCATCGGCATGCCGGACAACGAGTTTTCCGCCTTCATGGATTACGAGGCGATGCGCGACAAGCATGACTACATGCAGCGCTTCGGGGTCGAGACCGATGCCGACATCCTGCGCACGCTGGCCATGTTCGGGGCCTTCACCGAGGGCCTTCAGCTGTTCGCGTCCTTCGCGATGCTGATGAACTTCCCGCGCCTGAACAAGATGAAGGGCATGGGCCAGATCGTGTCCTGGTCGGTGCGCGACGAAAGCCTGCACTGCGAAGGGATGATCAAGCTGTTCCACGAGTTTTCCCGTGAAACCGGCGCGCTCACCTCGTCGGTGCAGGATGACATCATCGAGAATTGCCGCACGGTCGTGATGCTGGAAGACAAGTTCATCGATCTCGCCTTCGAGATGGGTGAGGTCGAAGGCATGAACGCCGCCGACATCAAGGCCTACATCCGCTACATCGCGGACTGGCGCCTGCGCCAGCTGAAGCTGCCCGCCCTCTACGGAGCCAAGGAACACCCGCTGCCCTGGCTGACCGAGATCCTCAACGGGGTCGAGCACGCCAACTTCTTCGAGGCGCGCGCCACGGAATATTCCAAGGGAGCGACCAAGGGCGACTGGCACGGCGCCGAAGGTGTGTGGGATGCGTTCGACAAGATGAAGTCGACGCGGCCGAACGTCCCGGCGGAGTAGGGTTTCCCTTTACGCCGGCCAGCGATGGACGTTAGAAGCTGGCGATGGAAAAACACTTCAAGACCGCCAAGACGCCTTCGGAGGCGATTGACCGCCTCCAAGCCATTTACGACGCCTCGACCGAGAATCTTCGCGAGGCCCTGAAATCCTATATCGACGACGGCACGCCGCCCGATGCGAAGGCCCGCGCCAAGGGCGCATTCGCCTATCCCGAGCTGCGCGTTCACTACGAGACGGACGGTTCGCCGCCACCGATCAGCCGCGCCTTCGGCAAGTTTTCCGAGCCCGGCCTCTACCGGCTGGCGATCACCGAACCATCGCTGTTCCGGCCCTATCTGGAAGAGCAGCTGGGCCTGTTGCAAGACCAGTATCCGATCACGATCGAGACCGGCCCGTCGGACGAGGAAATCGCCTTCTCCTATGTGCTCGACGGGTCGCAGGACATTGACCTCGACAAGGCCAGTGCCGCCGACCTGGTGCGCCATTTCCCGTATGCCGACCTGGCGCGGATCGACGACGCTGTGCCCAATGGCGAACGCAGCCCGTCGCCGGGCGAGGCGCGGCCGCTGGGCCTGTTCGATGCGCCGCGCGTGGATTACTCGCTGCAACGCATCCGGCATTATACCGGCACGCCCTATGAGGACGTGCAGCAATTCATCCTGTTCACCAATTATCACCGCTATGTCGACGCCTTCGTGGCGTGGGCGATCCGCCAGCTGAAGGAAGACAACGAATACGAGTCGTTGTCCGCTGCCGGTTTCGTGACGGTTGATGCCGACACCCGCAATCCGCGCGCGGCGGTCGAAGGGGCGCCCTGACGCCGTTTCCAGATGCCGGCCTATCACCTGAAGGCGCCCGGCGGGCGTGGCATCACGCTGGTGAATATCGGGGTCGGCCCGTCGAATGCCAAGACGATCACCGACCACCTGGCGGTGCTGCGTCCGCAGTGCTGGCTGATGATCGGCCATTGCGGGGGGCTGCGTCATTCCCAGCGCCTGGGCGACTATGTGCTGGCGCACGCCTATCTGCGATATGACCGGGTTCTCGACCGCGACCTGCCGCAGGAAATCCCGGTCCCGCCTATCGCCGAGATCCAGATCGCGCTGGCCAATGCGGTCAAGACGGTCAGCGGGGATTCGCGCGAAGACCTGAAGCGGCGGCTTCGCACCGGGACGGTCGCAACCTATGCGGACCGGAACTGGGAGCTGCGCTTTCACGCCGAGGCGCGCCGGATCAACCAGTCGCGGGCGATTGCCGTCGACATGGAATCGGCGACCATCGCGGCCAACGGCTTCCGTCTTCGCGTGCCCTACGGCACGCTTTTGTGCGTGTCGGACAAGCCGCTGCACGGTGAGCTGAAGCTGCCCGGCGCAGCCAATCTTTTCTACCAACGCTCGGTCAGCGAGCATTTGATGGCGGGGATCGAGACGATCGAGATCCTCAAGCGCGACGAAGCCTCTGCGCTGCACTCGCGCAAGCTGCGCAGCTTTGACGAGCCTCCCTTCCGATGAGCGATGGCGCCGCCCCCCGCTATGCCTGGTTAGGCCGCGCGGCCATCGAGGCGCTGCTCATCGTGTTCGCGGTGGTGCTGGGCTTCCTCGTCAATGAATGGCGCGAGAACGTCGCCGACCGGCACGCGGCCAACACGGCGCTGGAGCGGATCATCGAAGAGATGGACGCCAATGCCGGCGCGCTGCGCCAGGTGGTCGGTTATCACGAAGAGGTGGCCGGGCGGCTGGGCGAGGCGATTGCCCGTATCGAACGCGGCGAAGCCCCGGAGGAGGGCGTGCTGTTCGATGTCCTCCCCGCCATCATTGATCGCGGCATCCAGGAACCGCGACTGACCAGCGTGGCCTGGGACTATGCGCAGGCGCGCGGGGATCTCGATCCGGTCGAATACGGGCTGATTGCCGACATCGCCCTGATCTACAATGCGCAGGCGGGCGGCGCCGATTCCACCTGGCGGTCGATTGCAGACACGTTCTTCGGCACGGTCGACTCGCTGGAATCCCGGCCGCTCATCCCGCGCCTGCGCCTGATGCAGTTCGCCTTCCATGAACTGGCCGCGCAGGAGCGCTACCTGATCGGGCTCTACGACCGCCAGATCGAGGATGTCCGCGAAGCGCTGGAGTAGGCCGGCTTAGAAAAAGGTGTTGCAGGGTGGCGAGCCTAGGGTCCGCTGAACGTTGTTGTAAACGTAGAGCGGCAAGTTCGTGTCGCCATCCGACAAGAACAGCAAAACACCACACAGCGCATTCTCGTTGGTGAATTCAGTCCAGGCCTCGGCAATCCCCCAACCGGTGTATTGGCCAGAGAGATTGAGGTTGGCGTTCCCGGTGCACGACAATGTTGCGGTCACGTCGAAGCGCTGCGTTGCCGGGCCCGCCGAAGCCGGAAGCACAGGACTGAGCGATACCGCCGATTCGCAGGTATCATTCCCATCGGCGCTGGTGGCCGTCAGATTGCCGGAGAAGGCTTCCCGGGTGTTGGACAGGTTCCAGAAACCGGATGCAGAAAATCCAGCTCTCGTAAGGCGAGCCACATTCCAGGTGTTGTCCGGAAGGTTGTTGTTGTTCACGTCATCGGAAAGCGCAGGCAACATCTGACCGGACGGCAACTGGCGATAGAAGTATCCGCGCACGCGGTCTCCGCCGAGTGCCGCCGGCCGGCCTGTCATCCGTGACTGGAGATTGAGCACCAGCCCGTCGAGCGACTCCGAGCCGACCGAACCATCGGTATTGAGTGAATTGACCGAACCGGAAACATGCAGGGCATCGCCCACGCGCGTGACCGTCGGCTGACCCCAGAGCAGAAGTTCGCGAGGCACGGTCAGGGCTTCATTCAGGAAGTTGACGAGGAAGGACCGCATCACAAACCGCCCGTCGGGCGTCAGCATGACCTGAACGCGATTGCTTCCGGACTGATCCGGATTGCCGTAATAGCCATACCAGACGCCGGAGAGCGGGACATCGGCGGCGAGCGCGGGACCGTCAGGTTCGCTGACGGCAACACTCGTCGCGCCTGCCATTCCAGTTGTTCCCTGACCACTCACCCGGACTTCCGTTGCCTGCGCCGTGAGCCGGAGGAATTCAGGCATGAAAGGCACTTCGCCGTCAGCGGAATCGTCAAAATAGATGTTGAACGTGAACACCGTCCCGGCAGCGAGATTGGTGAACTCCAACGAACTGGACGGTGAAGACTGGCAGACCCCGGCCGCGTCGGTCTGGCAGATCAGCAGGTTGCGATGGTGATTCTTGACAGGTCCGTTCAATGAAAACGTGTAACCCGGATAGACGGGCTGGACGTAGACGTAAGCGGCGTCACCGCCATTATTGATGGCTGCGCCCGCGGCAACGCCGCGCCGGCCGTTTTCGGCAAATCTGACAACGCCATCGTTCGACAGCGTCTGCAGGATCATGATGAGATCGGACGCATTCGCGCCGGTGGCGAAACTGCGGATATAGACGTCGCTCGCACCGAATACCGATCCCGTCGACGCCTCGTCGCAAGCGTAATTGAAGCGGTAGAGCGCTGCGGGAAACGCTGTCTGCGGCGTCACGCTCAGCACGAGGGTCTGGTTGCCCCCGGCTGCAAGGTCGAAGGGCGTGTCGCTGGTGCCGACTGGCTGGTTCGATGCGTCCGTTCTGCGATAGCTGATCGTAGCGGGACCGACATTCTCCGGATCGAGTTCAACCCGGCAATTTGTTGCCCCGGTGTCACCGGAGTTGATCATCGTGGCGAAAAAGGTCGCCGGTGTGCCAACTTCGACCGACCGTGCATTCGGTGCGATTGCCGCCGCGAGATTGGGTTGTGCCACAGCAGACGAAGCTGCGGAGAGCGCCAGCATGAGCGCGCTAAACAGTGCGTAACGCATGGAAACTACCTCAACAATTCCAGACCAAGTTTAACCGGGGTTTGTGACACCCGGAAGTTGTCATTTTTACCGGGTTGCCCCGCGTGATTTCCCGGCCTAGTCAGACCGCCATGAGCCGTGTCCTTGCCTTCGACGGAATCCGGAATTTTCGCCATTTCGGCGATTACGAAACGCGTGATGGTGCGCGGGTGCGTTCCGGCCTGTTCCGGTCGGGCCACTTTGCGCGTGCGTCCGATGCGGATTGTCAGCGGCTTGCCGAGATGAAACTGACCGTGGTGACGGACCTTCGACGCCCGTTGGAGCGCGAGCGCGAACCGTCCCGCTGGGACGATGTGCTCAATCCGCGCGTACTGGCATCGGATTTCGCCGGGCACGCCGAACCGCCGCACCTGGTTTTCCTGCGCGAAGGCGACCATAGCGCGGCCGGTATCCGGGACTTCATGCTGTCGACCTATCGCCGTCTGCCAACCGATCCGGGCAACCAGCAGGCTTTCGCTGCCGGTCTGCGGGCGCTGGGAGATCATGCCGACGCGGAATCCTTCGTCGTGCACTGCGCAGCGGGCAAGGACCGGACCGGGATATTCTGCGCCATGACGCTGGAGCTCGCAGGCGTCGACCGCGACACCGTCATCGATGATTATCTCGCGACGAATACTGCGGTCGATTACGACAGCCTGGTCCCCGAAGTCGCCAAGAGCATTGCCGACCGCACGGGCAGCAAGATCGGGCCTGACGAGATGCGCCTCTTCCTGGGCGTCGAGGCAGACTATCTGGCCCAGGCGTTCGAGGTGATGGGACCGGCAGAGGTCTATATGCGCGACGTGCTCGGACTTGATGAAGACGAGATTGCGCGCCTCAGGGACGCGCTGGTGCGGGGATGACGGCCGCCGTCAGGGGGCATGTAAAGCCGCTCGACTGGATCGATCCGGTCCACGCCTTGTCCGCCTTCGCCGGCGAGACGGGTACACTCCTCCTCAGCGGCGGCCCCGACACACAGTCCCTCCTGTTTCCAGGCCCCGCCGCCCCCTTTCCGATCGGCCGCGCCGAGGCGCAGTCCGGGGGCTGGTTCGATGCGATTGGGGCCGCGCGGGATGCGGCAGCGAAGGGGGACCTTGTCGCTGGCCTGTTCGAGTATGAAGCAGCCCGCACGCTGAGCTGGCCAGACTGGTCGCCGGACACGCCGCCCATCCACCTTTTTGCCTATCGCGCCTGGCTGCGATTCGATCCGTTGGCGCGTCGCGTCACGCTGGAAGGCCGGGCAACGGCGATGCGGGCGGTCGAAAAGCGTCTCGCGGCGGTCCGGCCCTTGCCGGACGCGCGCGCGCCGTCTGGCAGTTTCGAGCCAGTCTGGCCGAAGGCGAAGTATCTGCAGTCCTGCCATGCGATCCTCGACCACATCCGGGCCGGGGACATCTACCAGACCAATCTGTCCCAGCCCTTTGCCGGCCGACTGGGGGAGGGCGACACGCCGCTCGATCTTTTCCGGCGGCTGACGGCGGACAGTCCGGCCCCCCACGGGGCGTATCTGCGCCTGCCGGATGGGCGGGTGGTCATTTCCAACTCCCCGGAACGCTTTGTGCGGCTGGAGGACGGGGTGGCCCAGGCCCGGCCGATCAAGGGAACCCGCCCGCGCGGCGCAACGCCTGAGGCCGATGCCGCGCTCGTGCGCGAACTCGCCGAGAGCGAGAAGGACAGGGCGGAAAACCTGATGATCGTCGACCTGATGCGCAACGATCTGTCTCGTGTCTGCGCGCCCGGTTCGGTCGAAGTTCCCGAGCTGTTCAAGGTGGAAAGTTTCGCCAACGTCCATCATCTCGTTTCGACGGTGACGGGCCAGCTCGCCGAGGGCCGGGACGGGCTGGATCTTCTCGCGGCGGCCTTCCCGCCCGGATCCATCACCGGGGCGCCGAAACTGCGGGCGATGGATATATTGAGCGCGCAGGAAGGCGCGCCGCGCGGTGCCTATTGCGGGGCGCTGGGCTGGATCGGAGACCGCGCGCAGACGATGGACTTCAATGTGATGATCCGCACCCTGACGCTGGAAGAGGAGGACGGCGGCTGGGCCGTCTCCGGGCGGTCGGGCGGGGCGATCACGATCGGCTCGGATCCCGAGGAGGAGTATGCAGAGACGATGGCCAAGGCCTCGGCCCTGAAGAAGGCGATTGCCGGATGATGAAGACCTGGACCGGTCAGGGCTGGCGCGACTTTCAGGACGGCGATCTGCGTCCGGACGATCGCGGCTTCCTGCTTGGAGACGGCGTGTTTGAAACCCTGCGGGTCAAGGGCGGCACGCTGCGCCGCGGTGACCTTCACCGCGTGCGGTTTGAGGCGGCCTGCCGCGCGATGGACCTCGACTGCCCGGCCCGGTGGGAGGCCATAGCCGAAGGCGCCGAAACCGCCGGTGAAGACGCCATGGTGCGGGTGACCTTGTCGCGCGGTGCAGGACCTCGCGGGCTGGGGGTGATCGAGGCGCCGCGGCCCGGCTTGTTCCTGTCGGCGAGCCCGGTTTCAGAACCGCCCGACGGCTTGGCGCTCGTCACGGCGCCGCTTCGGCGCTCCCCTTCGAGCCTTGCCAGCCGGCACAAGACACTCAGCTATACTGACAATGCGGCGGCCCGCCGCGCTGCGGTCCGCGCCGGCGGCGACATGGCACTGTGCTTGACCACGCAGGGGCACGTCTCGGGCGGCGACTGCGCCAACATATTCTGGATCTGCGGCAGCGAACTGGTCACGCCGTCGCCCGATTGTGCCATCCGGACCGGCGTTACCCGCGAAGCCGTGATGAAATGCGCAGCAGATGCAGGCCTGTCGGTGCGTGAAGGCATGTTTTCACCGGATGCCTTGCAGGCCGCCGAGGCCATTTTCGTGACGAATTGCGCGCTGGGCGTGGTGCCGGTGCGATCGCTCGACGGGCTGGAGTTCGATGTCCGTCATGGTGCGGTGCAGGCACTGAAGCGTGCCGAGGTTATTGTCGGCTGACGACCAGGGAGCGGCGCGGGCGAAGATAGAAAGTTTCCTCGATCGCAAAGCGGCCGACGCCGATCTCGGCAAAGGCCGATTCGTAAAGATACGTCACCTCGACCATGACCAGGGACCGGCCCGGCGATAGGAGCCCCGACGGCGGCGTGTAGCGCGCCCCTTCCGTCAGGGGCGTCATGCCGCGGCTATCGCTCCAGTCGACTTCGGCCTCGCCGATCAGGTTCATCGAAATGCTTGAAATGCGGATCTGGAGCGGGGCTGCCGGGTTGGGGGCAATGATGACCGGCCCGGCATTCAGGATCTGGTCCATCTCGTCGTCGGTGATGACGTCGTCCTGCGCCACGAGATCTGCGAGAGCGCTGGCCGCTGACGTGACCTTGCGGTCAACCGACAGGGCAAGGCTGACCTCGATCACGCCGAGATAGAAGATCAGCATGATGGGGGCGATCAAGGCGAACTCGACGGCGGAAACACCCTCGTTTCGACCGGCAAAGGCGCGCAGATATCGAAGCAGATGGCGCATCATCAATCCCACGGCTCGTTGCGGAAGACGGTCGCCGACGTGATCAGGCGCTCATTGTTCGGCAGGTTGGACATGCTCGCGAAGAAGTTCGGCATCAAAAGCGGCCAGCGGTAGAAGACGCGCACCATCACGATGTCGCCGGCATCCCCCGGATCAAAGCCCATCGTGTCGGGATCGAGCTCGCCGTCGTCATTGGTCGGATCGGCGCCAACGGCGCCATCGAAATCCTCGAACACGCGGACATCGAATTCCAGGCGGTTGCAGTCGGCGATCACCTCGACGCGCAGGCAAACCGCTTCGCGGAAGCCTTCGGCGTCCATGCCGCCGGCCTGAACCTGTCCGGTCCGGATCTCGCGTGCCGATTCGAGCACAGCATTCTCGATCACGGTTGATGCGAAGAAGACCGCGGCGATCTCGACCAGCGCCATCAGGAAGAAAAAGAACGGGCCTGCGATCAGCGCGAATTCAACCGCTGTCGAGCCTTTCCGGTCCTGCCGGAATGTCTTGATATGCCGAGTGAGGCGCATCGTTTCACCGCCATCCTTTCAGATGACTGTGACCGATCTCGTTTAAATACGCGTAAAGGGCCGTAGTTAACGCACTATTCGCGTCCGCCCGCGAGCGGGGCGCTGCCGCCGTCGGCTGCGGCCAGGGCCTGGGCGGCTGCCTGTATACGGGCATTGCCCTGGTCGGACAGGGTCGAGAAGCGCTCCGGGTCATCGCCGATCGTCGGCGTCGCCTCGCAGCTGGCCCCGCAGGCATAGGTCGTCCGATTGGCACCGCGATACAGCGTGACGCCGCCGTCCATCGTGCCGCCGACGATAACCTCTTGCGCGTAGATCACACGCCCGCGCGCGTCGAGCGCGATGACATTGGTCCGGCCATGCAGCCGGCCAGTCAGGATCAGCGTGTTGCGGTCATGGATGACGGCATCCGCGACTGAAGGGTTGCCGATGACCACCGTATAAGCGGGAGCGGGCAGCCGAACGACCTCGGCGTGGTCGGCCTCTATGTATCGGTCCTGAGCCGCGGCCAGGCCCGGCAGGGCGATCAGGGCGGCGATGGCGATGACGAGGCGGCGCATGGCGGTTCTCCGGCAGTCTGGATACAACTCCAGCAAACCGCGCCCGCATGAAAACTTTCTAAACGACTGTGCTGCAAAGTTACCAAATATTCTTGAATCGATTTGTTCAGTCTTTATTCACCATACCTCGCAGTCAGCGATGTATAGACAAAATTAAGGATAGCCTTTAACGCGGTTGAAAGCCTCTTCGTGTTTGATGCAGCTATTCGGGAGATGTCGGGACGGACTGACCCGGGTGGATTGTGTGCTAGCAACACGGGAGAGACCCAAATGAAAATGGTTACACGCTTCTTCAAGGACGAATCTGGTGCAACGGCCATCGAATATGGCCTGATCGCCGCGCTCATCGCGGTCGTCATCATCGGCGCCGTGACGGCGCTCGGCACCGGCGTTCGTGACAATCTGCAGACCGTCGCCGACGCGATCTAATCGCACTGACGTGAACTGCAGTCACGGAATGGGCCGCCCGGGAGACCGGGCGGCCCTTTTCGTTGTGATGTTAAGTCAAAGGCAAGGCACGCGCGTCTATAGAGGCTGTCGAGCAATTCGGGAGTGGTCGCCGTGGCCGGACAATATCTGATCCTCGTCTTTGTGTTCTTCCTGGCGTTTGCCGCCATCAAGGACGCGATGAGCTTCACCATTCCCAACTGGCTGAACGCCTCCATCGCGCTGACCTTCCCGCTCGCTGCCGCATTTCTCGGCATGGGCTGGATGGAGTTCGGCCTGCACCTGGCCGTCGGGGCGGGAGCCCTGGTGATCGGCATGGCGCTGTTCGCGCCGGGCTGGATTGGCGGCGGGGACGCCAAGCTGATTGCTGCGGCAGCGCTGTGGTTCGGCTGGCCTGATGCGATGATGTTCCTGGCGAAGTCGGCCCTGATGGGCGGTGTGCTCGCCTTCGTACTGATCCTGCTGCGCCGACTGGTCCCGGCGACCAGCCTGTCGGCAGGGTGGGTGGCGCGAACCCCCCTCGCGGTCGGGGCGCCCGCGCCCTACGGCATTGCGCTGGCAGCGGGGGCGTTCTGGACCCTTCCGGGCAGTGCTCTGTTAACGCTCGCCTCAGGCTAGGTGCGCGGGAGAACGAAACGCATTGCATTGCGGCGTAAATCTTAACGCCCCTTTGAGAAATTCCGAGTCTGATCAAACGCGGAGACCTTTGTTTAGAGGGGACGTGCCGCGATGAATTCCGCCCGGATTCTGATTCTGGTTCTGGCTGCTGCCGCAGCCGCGGCCGCCGCGTTTTTCGTATATCGCAGCTCCGGCTCCAGCGAACCGCAAGTCATTGAACGCGTTGTGGAACAAGCGCCTGCGGTGCGGGTTCTCGCGGCGCGGGGCGACCTGGCAACCGGCGAGCGCGTGACGGCATCGGACCTCTACTGGCAGGCCTGGCCCGAGGAGGCCGTCAGCCCGGCCTATGTCACCGAATCACGCGATCCCGACGCCATCGAATCATTTGTCGGCGCGATTGTGCGGGCCGGAATCGCACAAGGAGAGCCGATCACGACCCGAAAGCTGGTTCCGGCCGGCCAAGCCGGGTTCATGTCGGCCGTTCTGGCGCCGGGCATGCGCGCCGTCGCCGTGCCCCTGTCTGCCGAAACGGGCGCGGGCGGATTCATCCTGCCCAATGACCGGGTCGATGTGATTGTCACCTATGAATCGGGCGGCCGCGAAAGCTATGGCCGTTCCGGCGGGTTTGTCGCCGAGACCGTGGTCGAGAATGCCCGCGTTCTGGCGATCGACCAGATCTTCAGCGATGACGAAGAAGAGGACGCGGTCGTCGGTTCGACGGCTACGCTGGAACTTGAACCTGACCAGGCTCGAGCCGTGTCGCTCGCCGTGGCGCGCGGTGAAATCCTCCTGGCCTTGCGCAGCCTCGCCGACGGCGATGGCGGCCCCCGGCTGGCAGCCCGTGAACAGCCCGAACGCGAAGACGTCCCGGAAACCTCTGACCAGGGCCGAAACTCGATGACGGTCTACCGCTATGGCCAACGTCAGGACGTGGCGCTGGGCGATGGGGGGCGCTGAGATGCTGATCAGACTTCTCTGCCTTGCCGCCGCCACGGCTTTCAGCCCGCTGGCATCCGCCCAGTCGGGCGAAACCACGACCCGGCAGGTGCACATCATTTCGTCAGGTGACGGTCCTGCCGCCCAGACGCTCGACCTGCCGATGTCGCAGGCCGCGATCATTCACCTGCCCGTCGATACGGCCGATGTGCTGGTCACCAATCCGGCCATTGCCGATGCCGTGATCCGGACGCCGCGCCGCGCCTATCTGCTTGGCATGACGACGGGATCGACCAACGCTTTCTTCTTTGACGCCAATGGCGACCTGATCCTCGACCTGCAAATCCGCGTCGACCGCGATGTCCGCGCCCTGCAGGACACGATCGACCGTTTCCTGCCGGACTCCCGGATCACCGCCGAGGCGATGAACAACAATATCGTCCTGTCGGGGTCGGCGCCCGATGCCGCGTCTGCGGATTCGGCACGCCGGCTGGCCCAGCAATGGGTGGAAAATCCTGAAAACGTCCTGTCGATGATCGCGATCGAAGGCCGCCAGCAGGTCATGCTGCGGGTCCGGATCGTGGAAATGCAGCGCACCATCGTGCGCCAGCTCGGAATCGACCTGTCGGCGGTTGCGCAACTCGATGACCTGGCGGTGTCGGTCGCGACCTCGAACGAATTCTCGCTGGTCGGCCGTTCGCTGGGCGGCTTCGCGGGCAATCTCAACTACACCAACAGCGGTGGCGGCGACATTTCCAGCGCCGGGGGCCTGATACGCGCGCTCGAGCAGATCGGCCTGGTGCGCACGCTGGCCGAGCCGAACCTGACCGCGACGTCGGGAGAGGCTGCGAACTTCCTGGCCGGCGGCGGCGAATTCCCGGTCCCGACCGGGCGCGACCGCGACGGCAATATCATGGTGGAATACAAGCAGTTCGGTGTCGGCCTCGGCTTCACGCCGATCGTGCTGTCGGAAGGCCGTATCAGCCTGCGGATCTCGACCGAAGTCTCCGAATTGTCGAGCCAGGGCGCTTTGTCGCTCGGCGAGACCTCGGTCACGGACGACCAGGGCAATATCATCGGAACGGTTCCGGGTGTGACCATCCCGGCGCTGAACGTGACGCGGGCAGAAACAACCGTGGAGCTGCCCTCGGGCGGCAGCCTCGTGCTCGCCGGGCTGATCCAGGAAGAAACCCGCCAGAACCTGAACGGCATTCCCGGCATCCAGAACATCCCTGTGCTTGGTGCGCTGGCGCGCTCGCGGGACTTCGAGAACCAGGAAACCGAGCTGGTCATCATCGTGACGCCCTATCTCGTCGACCCGACGAATGATGCGCAGATTTCCTCGCCGGCGGACGGCTTCGCGACCGCCAGCGAGATCGAGACGATGCTGTTCGGGCATATCAACCGCGCCTACGGCGTGCCGGGGGCCGATACGTCGGGCCAGTCCTGGCGCGGACCGATCGGCTTTCTGTTCGACTAGGGAGACACCGGATGACGCGTACGACCCTGCTTGTTCTTGCCGCCGCCGGTCTGGCCCTGTCAGGCTGTTACACGATGCCGAGCGACCGCGCCGGCAATCTGCCGCAACCCTATGTGACGCAGGAAACGGCGCGCTTTGAACTGGCGATGAGCCCGAATGAGGGTGGCCTGGCCTGGTCGCAGATGGGATCCTTTGGCGCCTTCGTCGAGTCCTATCGCCGAGACGGATCGGGTCCGCTTGTCGTGACCTTTCCCGACCGCACGGCGGACGATGCGCTCGCGGATGGCGCGGTCAGCGAATTGTTCGCCTTCCTGGACGGGCGCGGCATCAATTCGCACCAGGTCGCGGCCGGTGAGTATGATGCACAGGGTGCGCCGATCTCGCCGATCATCGTGAGCTATACGGTCTATGCCGCGCACGCCCCGCGTGAATGCGAGAATCTCGGCTGGTCAAACCTGGCGGCGGAATACGACAACCGCGCCTATCCGCGCTTTGGCTGCGCCACCGCAGCGAATTATGCCGCCATGGTCGGCAATGCGTACGACCTTGTCGGCCCGTCAGGCTCGGCTCCGGCCGATGCAGGCCGCAATGCGACCATTCTCGACCGCTGGCGCGCAGGCGAACGCACGTCGTCGCAACGCAGCGATGACGAGAGCGGTGCCGTCTCTCAAGTGGCTGAATAGGTGGAAGACAGGCAACAGAATGGCTGAAACCTACTCATACGAAGACGACGACGATTTCCTGAACGGCAATGACGACTTCGTCGATGCCGAGGAAATCGAACGCCGCATCCTGGGTGAAATGGACGCCCGCCCGGCTGATGACGGGTTCGACCGCCAGCCGGAGGCGCAGCCGCGCCCGCAAGGCGGAGGCAACCGGCCGTTCGGTGCGACCGGTCAGGCCGCCGGGTCGCGCCGCTCCGCCGCGCCGGAAGCCGAGATGTTCGACGACTTCGCGCTGGATGACACGCCTGACCCGATGATGGCAGAACCGCAGCGCAAGACCGATACGCGCAGTTTCAATCCCGACGATTACGACATGGATGTTCCGCTGTCGCCGGTCGCCGGTGATGCGTCCTATGGCGAAGTCGACAACACCCTGTCCGACCAACCGGTGCCGCGGATCGCGATCCATGCCTTCTGCGAGCGGCCCGAGACCGGCGCGCTTCTGCATAATGCGGCGGGTGACCGGCGGATGCAGAAAGCCCATGTCGAGGTCGAACTTGGCGGTCTGCCGGCCGCAATCGAACGCTTCTACGACGCATCGACGCCGAACCTGCTGATCGTCGAAACCGGCATGCGCGGGCAGGGCCTGTTCGATCAGCTCGAAGAACTGGCCGGGGTCTGTGACCCGGATACCAAGGTCATCATCATCGGGGCCGCAAACGATATCGCGCTCTATCGCGAACTGATGAAGCGCGGCGTCAGCGAATATCTCGTTCCGCCGATGACACCGCTGCACATCATTCGTGCCATCTCCGGACTCTATCTCGATCCCGAAGCGCCGTTCGCGGGCAAGTCGGTGGCCTTCATCGGCGCCAAGGGCGGGGTCGGCGCCTCGACCATCGCGCACAACACGGCCTGGTGCGTGTCGGAAGGTCTCGATTCCGACTGTGTCCTCGTCGACCTCGACCTGTCCTTCGGAACGGCCGGCCTCGATTTCAACCAGGATCCGGCCCAGACGCTGGGCGATGCGCTGAACGAACCCGACCGCCTCGACGATGCGCTGCTCGACCGTTTGCTGGTGCGCTGTACCGACAAGCTGTCCTTGTTTTCTGCGCCCGCCACGCTCGACAAGGATTGGGATTTCACGCCCGAATCCTATGACATGGTGCTCGACAAGGTGAAGCGGCAGGCGCCCTTCATCGCGTTGGACCTGCCCCACACATGGTCGCCCTGGGTGCGCCAGACACTGCTGTCCTCCGACCAGGTGGTCGTGACGGTGACGCCGGACCTGGCGTCTCTGCGCAATGCGAAGAACCTTTTCGACCTGATCGCGTCGGCGCGTCCGAATGACGAGTTGCCGAAAGTCGTCGTGAACATGGCCGGTGTGCCCAAGCGCCCCGAAATCCCGGTCAAGGATTTCGCCGAGGCGCTGGGAACCCCGCCCGCCCTGGTGCTGCCGTTCGAACCGCAATTGTTCGGCAAGGCGGCCAATAACGGCCAGATGATCTGCGAACTCGATCCCAAGTCGAAGGCGGCCGAGGGCTTCAACCACCTAGCCTCGCTGATTTCCGGCCGTGTGTCGTCTCCGCCGCGACGGTCGATCATTTCCAAGATGTTCGGGAGATAACACCCGCTCATGTTCGGCAAACGCGACGCAACGACGATCCAGCGGCCCGCTCCGGCGGCCGCCCCGCCTGTCCAGACGCCCGCGCCTGCGGCCGAGCAATCGGCTGCGCGCCCGCCTGCGCCTGCCAAGCCGGCGGCGTCTCAGCCGAAATCCGCGCCTCCTGCCGCCCAGAAGCCGGCACAGAAGCCGCAAAAGCCTGCCGAACGGTCCTTGCCGAAAGCGGCGCGGACATCGGGTCCGTCCGAGCAGTACTACGCGATCAAGACGACGATCTTCAACGCGCTGATCGACACCATCGACCTGGGCGCGCTGGCGCAGCTCGACGCGGAAACCGCGGCCGAGGAAATCCGCGACATCGTCACCGAGATCATCTCGATCAAGAATGTCGCGATGTCGATTGCCGAGCAGGAACAACTGCTCCAGGACATCTGCAACGACGTGCTGGGCTATGGCCCGCTCGAGCCGTTGCTGGCGCGCGACGACATTGCCGACATCATGGTCAATGGCGCGGGCGACGTGTTCATCGAAGTCAACGGCAAGGTCGAACGGACGAATATCCGTTTCCGCGACAATGGCCAGCTGATGAATATCTGCCAGCGGATCGTCAGCCAGGTCGGCCGCCGGGTCGATGAAGCCAGCCCGATCTGCGACGCGCGTCTCGCCGACGGCAGCCGTGTGAACGTCATTGCGCCGCCGCTGGCGCTCGATGGCCCGACACTGACCATTCGTAAGTTCAAGCGCGACAAGCTGACGCTCAACAATCTCGTCGAGTTCAACTCGATCACGCCTGCTGGCGCGCGCGTCCTGGGCGTAATCGGACGGTCCCGCTGTAACGTGCTGATTTCCGGCGGTACCGGTTCGGGCAAGACGACGCTCCTGAACTGCATGACCGCCTATATCGAGGAAGACGAGCGGATCGTGACCTGTGAGGACGCGGCGGAATTGCAGCTCCAGCAACCGCATGTCGTCCGGCTCGAAACCCGCCCGCCCAATCTCGAGGGTTCCGGTCAGGTGACGATGCGTGACCTGGTCAAGAACTGCCTGCGTATGCGTCCCGAGCGGATCATCGTCGGCGAGGTGCGCGGACCGGAAGCCTTCGACCTGTTGCAGGCGATGAATACCGGCCATGACGGCTCGATGGGCACGCTGCACGCCAACAGCCCGCGCGAAGCCCTGTCGCGTATCGAATCGATGATCACGATGGGCGGCTACAACCTGCCTTCCAAGACGATCCGCGAGATGATTTCCGGTTCGATCGATGTCGTGGTCCAGGCCGCGCGGATGCGCGATGGTACCCGCAAGATCACCCACATCACCGAAGTGATGGGCATGGAAGGTGACGTGATCGTCACCCAGGACCTCTTCGTCTACGAGATCGATGGCGAGGACGCCGACGGCAAGATCACCGGCAAGCACGTCTCGACCGGGATTGCCCGTCCGAAATTCTGGGACCGGGCCCGCTATTATGGCCTGGAACGCGAACTGGCCGCCGCACTCGACGAGTCGGAGGCCGGCTGATGGGCCCCGATCCCGTCCTGATTGCCGCTGCGATCGCTGCCTTCATCGCGGTAGGGGGTGTCGGCTGGGTCGCGACCGGCGCGATGGGCGACAGCCAGAATGCCAAGCAGCGCAAGGCGGTTGCGCTCGGCGGAGCCGCGTCGCGCGGACCGCGCCGCAGTGCGGCGGTTGACCCGACACAGCAGCGCAGAAAGCAGGTCCAGGAAAGCCTCAAGGAGCTCGAAAAGCGCCAGAAGGACCAGCGCAAGAAATCCCTGTCGCTGAAAGCCCGGATCGAACAGGCGGGCATGTCGTTTTCACCGACGGCGTTCTGGATTGCGTCGGGCGTCCTCGGCGTGATCGCCTTTTCAGTCTCGCTCTATACCGGGCAGGCGATCTGGGTGGCGGCGGCGTCGGCGGTCGGCACGGGGCTTGGCCTGCCGCGGTGGTTCCTGGGCATGCGCTGCAAGGGCCGCCAGAAGAAGTTCACGAACGAATTTGCAAACTCGCTCGACATCATCGTCCGGGGCGTGAAGTCGGGCCTGCCGCTCAATGAATGTCTGAAGATCATCGCGCGGGAATCGCCTGATCCGGTCGGTCCGGAGTTTGCCAAGCTGGTCGAGGCCCAGTCGATGGGCGTGTCACTGGAAGACGGCGTCAAGAAGATGGTCCAGCGGATGCCGCTGCCGGAATTGAACTTCTTCGCGACGGTGCTGACAATCCAGGCGCGGTCAGGCGGCAATCTGGCTGAAGCCCTGTCCAACCTCTCGGCGGTGCTTCGTGCACGCAAGATGATGCGCGAGAAGATCGGCGCCCTGTCGTCGGAAGCCAAGGCGTCGTCGATGATCATCGGCTCGTTGCCGCCGGGCGTGCTCGGCATCGTCTATTTCACGACGCCGTCCTACATGAATGCCATGTTCACCGAGCCCAAGGGGCAGCTGATGCTGCTGGGCGGCCTGATCTGGATGAGCTTCGGCATCCTGATGATGCGCGGCATGATCAACTTCAAGCACTGACGGGGGCGGGACATGAATGCCATCGCCGAAACCGTCACCAATCCCCAGTTCATCTGGGCGGTCATCGCCGCGATGATGGTGTTCGCCACCATCGTCACCATCACCGTTCCGATGATGGGGGCCGACAAGCTCGATAAACGGATCAAGTCAGTCCAGAACCGCCGCGAGGAATTGCGCCGCAAGTCGCGCGAAGCCCTCGAGAAGGGCAACAAGCTGCGCGGGCAGGAAAAGCCCAGCCTGATGCGCAGCATCGTGGAAAACCTGAACCTGCAAAAGCTGTTCGAGGACCCGGCGCTGAAGGACAAGCTGACCCAGGCCGGCTATCGCGGCAATGGACCGGTCGTCACCTTCTACTTCTTCCGGCTTGCTGCCCCGATCATCCTGTTTGCCGGAGCGGCGCTCTACTTGATGTTCGTCAATGATTTCGGCCTGCCGACGATCACGCGCTGGTGCGCGGCGCTGGGGCTGGGGATGCTGGGCTATTACGCGCCCAACCTCTACATCACCAATGCCGCCCAGAAGCGGCGTGAATCGATCATGATGGCGTTTCCCGACTCGCTCGATCTCCTGCTGATCTGCGTCGAGGCGGGCATGTCCATCGAGGCGGCCTTCCAGAAGGTCTCGGGCGAAATCGGCAGCCAGTCGATCGAGCTGGCCGAGGAATTGTCGCTGACGACCGCAGAGCTGTCCTATCTGCAGGACCGGCGCGTTGCGTATGAAAACCTCGCCCGGCGTACGAACCATCCCGGCGTGAAGGCGGTGGCGACTGCGCTGATCCAGGCCGAGCGCTATGGCACCCCGCTGGGACAGGCGCTGCGGGTCATGGCCAAGGAAAACCGGGACATGCGGCTGGCCAGCGCCGAGAAGAAGGCGGCTGCGCTGCCGGCGAAGCTGACCGTGCCGATGATCCTGTTTTTCCTGCCGGTACTGTTCGTGGTCATTCTCGGTCCGGCGTATCTTCGGTACCAAGGCCTGTAATTTGAGTTAGGGTGGGTTGGCGCAGCGGCATTGTCCGCACGCGCCCGCGCCTTGTGAGGCATGCATGATTCTGCGACGCAAGAAGACCGAGCTCCGCGAGGAGATCACCGCGACCGCGCGCCGGGCCTCCCAGGAGGCCATGCGGGCGCTATGGGACGATGATGCGAAGCGTGCCCGCGAGGAATTGTCGGCGGCTCCGAAGAAACTCGATTTTGCCGAGATTGGCTGGCGTGTCGCCCTGGTGGCGGCGCTGGTCGACATGAAGACAGGCAAGTTCAAGTCGGGCGTTTCGGCACTGGAAAAGGTCATCGACCGGCTCGACGAAACGGATCTGTCGCGGGACGACAAGGGCTATCTGCGCCTGTTCGCGCTCTACCGGGCGTCCGATGCCGCCAAGGACAATCGCGCGCCGGCCTCGCTGCGCGAGCGTGTCGAACACTTCCGGTTTGACCAGACGCTGGTCGCCCCGGAAATCCGGGCTGATTTTCCGCTGAAGAAGATCGAGGACAAGCCGGTTGATCCGCCGCCCCCGCCGATGGCGACAGGCGGCCCGGAGTTTTAGGTCAGGCGTCAGCGCCTACCGAGCCCCGTCGCCGCGAAGGGCATCCCAGCGGCGCTGGGTGGTCAGCATCGAGCGCACATAGGCCATGTTGGCTTCGGCCGTTTCGGTGCTGACATCGGTCCGCGCGAGGCGTTCGGCTTCGTCGAACCGGCCTTGCAGCGCGATCACCAGCGCCAGATTCTGTCTCACCTGAGCGCCGGCACCGGGCCGCGCGATGGCTTCGCGCAGCATGGTCTCGGCCTGTTCGGCCTGACCGCCCATGGCGTAGGACAGGGCAAGATTGGACAGGATGGCCGCTTCGCCCGGCGCGATCGCCAGCGCTTCACGGAAGCGGCTGCGGGCCTCGTCGGTCAGGCCGGCGACCTCGTAGGCGACGCCGAGCGCGTTGATGATACGCCAGTCGCCGGGGCGCGCGGCACGGGCGCGTGACAGCGGTTCGATCGCTGCGCCGCCCCGTCCCAGCGTGGTCTGGGCGATGCCGTAGAGATAGAGAAGATCCGCATCGTCGGGAAAGAGCGCCATCGACTGGCGGGCCACTTCCGCGGCGCGGGCATTGTTGCCGAGGGTGCGCAGGACGCGGACGAATTCGACTGCGGCTTCGCGGTCGCCGGGGCTGAGATCATGCTGTTCGGCCCAGAAGGCGGCCTGGGTCAGCAAGTCCTGGGTGCGAATGGCCTGGCGTTCGGCCTGCCCGGCGGGAACGATGCTGCCGCGAGCTTCCATCGCATCGGCCATTTCCTGCTCTTGTGCCGTGCGCGATGTGGCGCACGCTGCAGTGGCCGCGCAGGCCAGTCCGATAACGGCTGGACGAAGCAAGGTGTGGAAGCGGAACATGGGCTTTCCTCTTTCAGAGGTGCGAATCACGCCATTCAGGCACTTGATCGTGGCCCCAGCCCGTCAAAAATGACTTAACAAAGCCTTTCAGTCTTTCACCATCCCGATGAAGGGAGTCCGTCCGTGACCGATCTGTTCGCGACATCACGCGAATCCAATCCCGCCAGCGTCCGCCTTATCCGCTCCAGCCATTTGGAGGACGACCTGTCGGCGCTCGGCGCCGATGTCCGCGCGCTGGTCAAGCGAAGCGGGTTTTCCGGCCGCGCCGGACAGGTGATGACCTTGCCCGAGGGATCAGGCGCTGATGGCATCGCCGGTGTCGGACAGGCCAACGATCCCCAGTCCTTCGGTCCGGCTGCGATGCAACTGGCCGAAGGCGCATGGCGTCTCGAAGGGCCGTTGCATGGGCTCGACCCGACCCAGCTCGCCGTCTCGTGGGCGATGGGCGGGTATCAGTTCACCCGCTACAAGGCGGCGGCGCGAAAGCCCGCCCGCCTGATGCCGGTCGACGGGGCGGACATGGACGAGGCCAAGCGGATTACCGCGTCCATCCATCTCGTGCGCGACCTGGTGAACACGCCCGCACAGGACATGGGACCGGAAGCGTTGCAGGACGTCGTGGCGGCGCTCGCCAAGGAGTTTGGCGCCAAGTCGAAATCGACAACGGGCGACAAGCTGCTCAAAGACAACTATCCGATGATCCATGCCGTCGGGCGGGCAGCGGCCCAGGCACCGCGCCTGATCGAACTGGAATGGGGAAATCCGGAGCACCCGCGCCTGGCGCTGGTCGGCAAGGGCATTTCGTTCGATTCCGGCGGCCTCGACATCAAGTCGGCGGCCGGGATGCGCCTGATGAAGAAGGACATGGGCGGCGCGGCCAATGCCATCGGCCTCGCGCGTCTTGTCATGGATGCCAAGCTTCCGGTTCACCTGACGCTTTATGTGGCGGCTGCCGAGAATGCGATCGGCGCGGATGCCTTCCGCCCGGGCGATGTGCTGAACTCGCGCAAGGGCCTGACCGTCGAGATCGACAACACCGACGCCGAAGGCCGGCTGGTGCTGGGTGATGCGATTGCGCGCGCCGTCGAAACCGATCCCGACCTGCTCCTGGACTTCGCGACGCTGACCGGGGCCGCGCGCGTGGCGCTGGGTCCGGACGTGGCGCCTTTCTATTCCAACGACCCCGAACTCTCCGAAGCGATTTCGCGCGGCGGCGTGCGGGCGAATGATCCCGTCTGGCAGATGCCTCTGTGGGACAATTACGACAGCTGGCTTGATGGCAGTATCTCGGACCTGAAGAATGCGGCGTCGGGCGGCTTCGCCGGCTCAATCACGGCCGCGTTGTTCCTGCGGCGGTTCGTCGGGGAAACCCGGTGGGCGCATTTCGATATCTTCGCCTGGAACCCCGATGACCGTCCCGCCCGCCCGAAAGGCGGGGAGATGTTGGGTTCGCGCGCCGCGTGGGCCATGCTGTGCGAACGCTATGGCGAGGGACGCTGACATGACGGATCGACGCACGACACCGGCACGCGCCGACCTGGCGGCTTCATTTCTGGAAGGGCAGGTCAAGGCGGACCGATTTGTGGACCCGGTCGACAAGCAGATTGCGCGTTCGGCCATCTGGCTGCGTGCCAAGCCGTCCGACGACGCGCCGGTCGACACCCAGCTCCTGTTCGGCGAGGTGTTCGCCGTCCTGGAGGAAAAGGACGGCTGGGCTTGGGGGTTCGCCCGCAATGACGGCTATGTCGGATATGTGCGCAGCGAAGCGCTGTCTGACGAGGTGTTGCTGGCGACCCACCGGGTTTCGGCCTTGCGGACCTATGTATTTCCAGAGCCTGACCTGAAGTGCGAACCGTCACAGCTGATCAGTCTCAACGCGAGAGTGTCAGCGGGGCGGCGTGACGGCCGCTATGTCGAGGTGATCGGCACGGGGTGGGTGCCTGACGCCCACATCACGCCGATCAATGCGAGCGAGCCCGACTTCGTGGCCGTGGCCGAGCGCTTCCTGGGCACACCCTATCTGTGGGGCGGGAAAACCAGCCTTGGGCTGGATTGTTCGGCGCTGGTGCAGCTGGCGCTGGAAGCGGCGGGCATTCCGGCCCCGCGCGATACGGACCTGCAGGAAGTCGAACTCGGCGGCCGTTGGCGGCACCTTGAATTCGACATGCCCAAGCGGCGCGGTGACCTCGTGTTCTGGAAGGGCCATGTCGGCATCATGCTCGATGGCGAACTGCTGCTGCATGCCAACGCGCACCACATGGCGACGGCGATGGAGCCAGTGACAGAAGCGATTGAACGTATCGAGGCGTCAGCCGGACCCGTGACGTCGCTGTTCCGGCGCGCGCGCTAGGCGCGGCGGCCGGATCGAACCGTGACCTGAACGGCGGCCCTAGTGGCCGCCGTTGTCGTTTTCAGTTTCGGTCGGCTCGTCGTCAGCGGTCAGGTCTTCGTCGCCGGTTGCGGCTTCGGACTGGGTGGCCTGTTCGGGAATACCGGCCGCTTCGCCTTCGGGCGCGGCCGTCTCACCGGCTTCGTCCAGCGATTCCATGCCGACATCGCCGCCTTCGCCTGCGGCCTCGGTTTCGACCGGGGCCGGTGCCGGGAAGGCAACCGGGTTGGAATTCAGGGTCTGGAGATAGGCCAGCAAATCGGCGCGATCCTCTTCGCCGCGCAAACCGGCAAAGGACATGTTCGTGCCCTGGGCGTAGCTGCGCGGGCTTTCGATGAAGGCGTTGAGCGCTTCGTAGGTCCAGCTGCCTTCCATCGATGTCAGGGCGCCCGAATAGGCGAAGCCTGCGTGCGAGGCAATATCGGCGCCGACGATGCCCCAGAGATTCGGTCCGGTCGAATTGGCGCCGCCCTGGTCGAAGGTGTGGCAAGAGACGCAACGGCGCGCGATGCGCTCGCCTGCATCAGCGCTGGCATTGGCCAACAGCGTGCCCAGATCGATCTCGGGTGCGGCTTCGGCGGCTCCCGACGACGTACCGAGTGCCGACAGGTCCATCGGATAGGCAAACTCGCCCTCCGCCGTGTGCTCGGGGAACAGCCCCTCAGCCACAACACCAATGACCATAACCGCCAGGATGGTGCCGATCACCACGCCAGCAATCTTGTTCCAGAAGAGATCGCCCATTCTCGTCCCCAGATATACCGTTGAGAGCGCGAGCGTGTTTGCCATGCGCCGTTTCGAGAGGCAACCGCGCAGGGCGGCAGCTTTGTGCGTCCCTTACGATGCAGCCGCGCGCGCGTCCAGCGGCGAACGGTCGCGGGGGAGGCAAATGCCACAAAGCTGCCACGGTCGAAACACCTCGCCGACAAACAGCGTTGCGCGAAGGCCGCACCTGGAATTCGCTGCACACAGAACTGCTGAAATCGCGGAAACATCCCTCTTGCGGGCCGTTCTCAGCCTGCTCAGATCAGCGCGACGGACAGCGGGTATCCGCTCCGTTTCAGGTTGGTCAACAATACAAGAAGGATTCAAAAAATGATCCGCACACTCCTCTCCGCATCTGTCGCGACCCTCGCCCTGGCGTCTGTCGCTTCTGCCGACGCCGGCGACTTCAAGCTGTCGGGTGGCTACACCTATGTCGACGCTGACTCGGTCAATTTCAACGCGGTCACGGTCCGCGCCGGCTATGACTTCACCAACTATTTTGGTGTCGAAGGCGAAGGCAATATCGGCGTCAACGGCGACACCGTGAATGTCGGTGGCACCAATGTTGACGTCGACATGGAATACGCGCTCAGCGGTTTCGTGGTCGGCCGTCTCCCGGTCGCCGAGAATGCGAACCTGTTCGCTCGCGCCGGCTACACCACGGCGTCCTTTGACGCTTCGGCCGGCGGCGTGACCTTCAGCGACGATGACGACGGTTTCTCGTACGGCATCGGCGGCGAATGGTTCTTCGACGGCTATAACGGTGTCCGCGTCGACGTGACCCGCACCGACTTCAACGATGGCGGCGATGTCGACAGCTTCGGCATCTCCTACGTCCGCCGCTTCGGCGTCCAGTAAGTCCTGGCCGCACTGCGACGAATGAAGGGGGCCCCGCTCAGGCGGGGCCCTTTTTCTTGGCCTCAGCGCGCCGCCCAGACCTCCAGCAGGCGCCGGGCAATGGCGATCTTCGGCGGAATGTCCGCGTCGGGGTGGATGCCCGCCAGCATGTCCCGGACGTCCGCCCGCGAGAACCAGCGCGCCGCTTCCAGTTCGGCCGGGTCGATTGTCACGTCGCGCGTGGCTGCCGGGACGATCAGGCCGATCATGATCGACGACGGAAAAGGCCAGGGCTGGGACGCGACATATTCCGCGCGGGCATGATCGACGCACACGCCGGTCTCCTCATGAACCTCGCGCGCGCAGGCTTCCTCGATCGACTCGCCCGGCTCCATGAACCCGGCCAGTGCAGACCACATCCGTTCCGGCCAGGCCGCCTGCCGGCCCAGCAGGCAGTGCTCACCATCGACCGGCAGCATGATGACGACCGGATCCGTGCGCGGGAAATGGAAGGTCGAACACGCCGGGCAGTCCCGGCGCAGTCCGCCATCGACGGCCTGCAACCGGCCGCCGCAATTGGAACAGAAGCCGCGCCGTTCGCGCCACAGCAGCAGCGACCGTGCAAAGGCATAGATGCCGGACTCGCCCGCTTCCAGACGCATGCCGGCGGCGCGCGGGTCGCTGAAGCGGACATCCTCGAACGGCTCGCTGGCATCGGATGTCTCGCCGGCAAACAGGGCGCAATTGTCCTCGAAACCCAGAAAGACCAGATCGCCCTCCGGCGCGAATTCGGGATCGGTGAGCGGGTATCGCACCAGCCGTCCGTCGGCGCGCATCAGCGGTTCGCCGCCTCGCAGCACGATCCGGCGGCTGGCGGGCTGCGTCAGAAGGGCAGACATGGCCGCCTCGTCGCGGCGGATCGCCTCGCCGCGATCGAGCGGACAGCCGGAAAAGGCGAGAGGCGGAAAGTCCTGTTCGGTCATTTCGTTCTCGCCTCCGCGTGCCGCGTCCCGTGCTAGCGCCGTGCTGGCCCCAAGCCAATAGCCGTGCCGCGTGTCGCTGCCATGACATATTTGCTCTTGCGACTTATTCGCATAATATGAGGTCTCGGGGGTGAGTCGAGGAGAGGCAATCCATGCTGATCGCAGCGAACGACCATGAACAAGCAGATCCTGTAACGGACGAGACCGCGATGCGCCGGTGCGCTGCTGATGGTGCGGTACGCGAATGGCTCGACACGCAGGCGCGTGTCGTCACCTGGTGGCGTGACCTCCTGGTGGAATCAGGCGGCGACCCGGATCTCGTTGCCACGCTGGATGATCACGCGGCCTTCCTGCGCGGGGCGTCGGCGGGTTAGCTCAGGGCGTGTTCCGGCGCCGAACCTCTCCGAGCGGCGCAAAGCGGGTATCAAAGGACTCGCTGTTCAGGAAATCACGTGCGTCGGCATCGCCGGTCAGCCAGGCCTGGAAGAACAGTGTCGTTGCTTCTGCCGTGGCGGCCTGAATGGCGAGGTAATTCTCGGGCTCCACGCGGCCGGGGCGCGGCTGGCCGTTGAAGACAGAGTGGTCGCCTCCCTCGAACACGATCAGGTATTGCGGGGCCGGACCCAAGGCCTCGAAGGCTTCCAGTCGGCTTTCCGGAGCAACATCCGCGTTGATGGGGCTGAAATCGTGCGTTCCGGTCAGATGCAGGACCGGCTCGCCAATCGTGTCGTAGGCGGCGCCATTGCGGGCTCTTGAATCGGCGGGGGGCGGGGACAAGACCACCCCGGCGGTCAGGCGGGGATCATCGAAGCTGACGCGGCCGCCGGGGCCATAGCCGGCTCCGAGCGCTGCCAGAACGGTATGGGCACCATAGGAATGACCGGCGATGCCCATGCGGGCCGGGTCTGCCGGCATTGTGCCGGCCGCGGCCCGGGCCTCGATCTCGTCGAGGACGAAGGGAATGTCGCCAAAGCGGGTGACAGCGGTGCGCGGGCTGGCCGCTTCGCGCAACGCTTCGATTGCGGCCTCTCCGCGCCGTCCTTGCCACACACCCTCGTCGGAACCGGGGTGCTGGACGAAGACCGCCATGAAGCCCCAGCTGGCCCAGTGGTGCCCCAGATAGGGCGCTGCGCTGCGGCTGCCGCCCAGTCCATGCGAAAACACGATGACCGGGAATACGCCTTCACCGTCCGGGCAATAGATCCGGATGGGAATGGAGCGATCGCGCTCGGCATCAAACCAGGTGTCGTTGACGACTTTGACCGGATAGTCGCCGTGGCGGGCCCAGACTGTGTCCTGCGAGGCCGAAGCATGGGCCGGAATCAGCAGAATCAGGGCGGTCAGGAGTAGATGGCGCATGCGAAGTCCCCAGCTAACTTATGAGTCTCTAACATGATTTACTGGCGGTTCGGTCGATAAAATCGGAACTGCAAGTGTTTCCGGTGCGTTCGGGAGGGGTATCAACCGTGATCGGATGTCCCTTGCCGCTGTCTCGCAACGCGCCCTGGATACTCGCGGCCGTCGCGCTTTTCCTCGCCGGCCTCATCGCGATTCTGATCTGGATCATGGTGTTCCTGGCCGACGCCGAACGCGCCACACCCTTCATTCGCTCGCAGATCGCGAACGGCACCGACCGCGACGTCGAACTTGAAGCGGGCTGGGTCGAGTGGGACTGGAAACCCGTTCTCCGGCTTCGCAGCCTTACGCTGGTCGAGAAGGGCAGGGCCTCCACGCTCGACCTGCGGCTCGACCCCTTGGGAGCGCTGATCGGTCAACGGATCGTCGAGCAGGCCACGATTGATGATGCGGCTTACCGAATGACACTCGGCAGCGGCGGGAATGGCGGGCCGCCAGCGATGCTGCAACGCGTCGCCATGGTCGACATGACCTCGGTCCGGCTCGAGATTGCGCGGTCCGCCCGTGATCCTTCGGTGTTGCTGATCACGACCGGTCAGGGCGATCTGCGGTCCGGTGATTTTGAAATGCGCGCCGAAGGCGGCGAATCGGTTCTCACCATGACGGGGCAGGCCGAAGGGCTGACACTCGATGGGTTCCGCGGTCAGCTAGACGTTGCCGGAGAGAATTTCGCGAGCTTCGCCAGCCTGTTGGGTCTGGCCGCGCCGGATACCCCGCCCTTCACCTTGTCGGGCGACCTCGCGCATGAGGGTGATGTGTGGTCGTTCGGACCGTTCGACGGACGGGTCGGTGACAGCGACCTGTCAGGCGAGATGGCAGCAGATTTTTCCGATGAGCGACCGCTTCTGACCGCTGACCTGACGTCAGCCCTGCTGGATTTCGATGATCTGGGCGTCATCATCGGGGCGCCGTCCGATGTCCAGACCGGCAACGCAAATGCCGTGCAGGAAGCGGCCAATGCCGCCTATGCCAGCAGCCCGCGCCTGATCCCCGACGCCCAACTCGACTTTGCGCGTTTCCGGACCGCCGATGCCGATGTGCATTTCACGGCCGAGGAAGTGAAGGCCGGTCCCTTCCCCTTGCGTTCGATGGAGTTCCGCCTGGTCCTCGAAGACGGCGTGATGACGATCGATCCCCTGGTGTTCGAAGCGCCGCTGGGCGGCATGCTCGACGGGCGAATCGACATCGATGCACGCTCTGACACGGTGAACAGCCGCGCCGAGGGCAGGCTGGAAGGATTCGACCTGCGTGATGTGGCGCAGGGCCGTCTCGCGCACGGCATCCTGACCAGCGAGTTCCTCTTGAACATGACCGGCTCGGACCTCAGATCGGCTTTCGCGTCCGCCAATGGACAGATTGCCATCTGGGCCGGGCCGGGCAGTGAATTGCGCAAGATCGCCGTCGAAGGGGCGGGTCTCGACCTCGGCGAAGTCCTGCTGCTCATGCTCTCGGAAGACGACGAGAATGCCCAGTACGAGGCGATCCGCTGTGCGGCGGCGCGCTTCGAAGTCATTGACGGCATCGCGCATGCCCGCCCGGTCGTCCTCGACACGGAAGACAGTCTGATCCGGATGACGGGCGAAGTGTCCCTGCGCACCGAAATCATCACGCTCGCAGTCGATGCCGACGTGAAGGATGTCTCGCTCGGGAGCCTGATCGGGGGCGTTCGGATTGGCGGAACGCTGCGCGATCCGTCGGTCGACATCAATGCCTTGCCTGCCTTGCTCCAGGGGGGTGCGGCGGCCATTCTGGCGGGAATCGCCGGCCCGCTTGCCGCCCTGCCATTCATCCAGCCGGGACTGGGCGAGGACGCGCCGTGCGGTACCCTGATGGCGCAGGCGCAACACGCCGATACGCCTCCTGACGCAGCCAACTGACCCGAAGCTGACTTCTGCGCCTTGCACCGGCAGCATCCACACGCGATATTGGGGGTGGAAGGCCGGCGCGGACGGAGCCCTCGCCAACCCGGTCAGGTCCGGAAGGAAGCAGCCGTAACGAGTTTCGCTCCGGGTCGCTGTCCGGTCTTCCACCCAATGACGCACCAGCCCCGACAGGTCCATGGACGACGCGCCGCCCGACATGCCGGATACAGCGGACGCTCCACCCCTTGGGCTGGACGGCCCCGAAGACCGTGCCGGTTACACGGTGCTGGCGCGCAAATACCGTCCCTCACGCTTTGAAGACCTGATTGGCCAGGAAGCAATGGTCAAGACGCTGACCAATGCGTTTGCGTCAGGGCGGATTGCGCACGCCTACATGCTGACCGGGGTTCGCGGCGTGGGGAAAACCACGACGGCGCGCCTGATCGCCCGGGCGTTGAATTACAAAACGTCCGACGTGGACAAGCCCTCCATCGTTCTGGATCCGCCGGGCGAGCATTGCGCCGCGATCCAGAAATCCGCGCATGTCGACATCCTGGAAATGGATGCCGCGTCGCGCACGGGTGTCGGTGACATCCGGGAAATCCTTGAGGGCGTGCGCTATGCGCCGGTTTCCGCGCGCTACAAGGTCTATGTGATCGACGAGGTGCACATGTTGTCGACCTCGGCGTTCAATGCGCTCCTGAAGACGCTCGAAGAGCCGCCGCCCCACGTCAAATTCATCTTCGCCACCACCGAAATCCGCAAAGTCCCCGTGACGGTCCTGTCGCGCTGCCAGCGTTTCGACCTGAAGCGGGTGGACCGCGACGAACTGGCGGCGCACCTCAAGGGCATTGCCGGCAAGGAAGGCGCGACCATCGAGGGTGACGCGCTGGCCCTGATCGCGCGCGCCGCCGAAGGATCGGTCCGGGATGCGTTGTCGCTGCTCGATCAGGCGATCGTGCAGGGCAGTGACAGCGCCGCGCCCGTCACGGCGCTGCAAGTGCGCGACATGCTGGGCCTGGCCGACCGTGCGCGGGTGCTCGACCTTCTGGAAGCCGCCCTGTCGGGCGATCATGCCAAGGCGCTGGCCGAGATTGCCGATCTCTACGATGCCGGGGCCGATCCTGCCGTTGTGACCCGCGACTGCCTCGATTTCGTTCACGCCATCACGCGCGTCAAAGTCGTCGGCGAGGGCGCGGATCTGGCCGAGGCGAAGGAAACCGTCGCGCGACTGGCCGGCATCGCCGAAGGCCTGTCGCTGGCCCAGCTGACGCGGCTGTTCAAGATTTTGCTGACCGGGCTCGACGATGTCCGGCAAGCGCCCGAGCCCTTGTCGGCGGCCGAGATGACCTTGCTGCGCCTGTCGTCGGCGGCGTCGCTGCCGTCACCGGAAGATGCGGCGCGGATGATCGCGGAAGGCATGGCGGGCAAGGAGCCGGCGCCTGCCCCAAAGCCTGACGCCCCGAGCGGGGCGGAACCCGACGCCCCTGCCAGCCAGCATCGCGACGACCCGCTGCAATCGCGCCGCGAAACGCCGCCCGAACCGGTGGTGGCAGAAACCGAACCCGTCGCCCCCGATGAGGTGGTCGAAGGCCCCAAGTCATTCGATCAACTGATGGCGCTGCTGGAGCGCAAGCGCGACATCCGTCTGAAGTCCGACGTCGAGCGCTTTGTCCGCCCCGTCAGCTACAAGCCTGGCAGCATTGTTTACGAGCCGGTCGATCACGCGCCGCCCGATTTGGCGCAGCGCCTGTCGCGCGCCCTGTCCGACTGGACGGGGGCGACCTGGGCGGTCCTGCCGTCAAAGGATTCGCGCGGCGGCGAGACCTGGGCGGAACGCCGCAAGCGCGAACGCCGCGAATTGTTCGAGGTGACGCGCCGTGACCCGGCGGTCGCCGAAGTGCTGAAACATTTCCCCGATGCGGAACTCGTCGATGTGCGCAGCGCTTCGGAAGATGACGAAGCCGTCTCCGACGACGAAGATCAAAAACGCGAGAGATCCTGACATGACCGACCTGATGGGGCTGATGAAACAGGCCCGCGAAATGCAGAAAAAACTGGCCGAAGCCCAGGAGCAGCTCGACCGCGAAGAAGTCACCGGTGAATCCGGGGCCGGCCTGGTCTCGGTGCGGATGAGCGCGCGCGGCGAGGTGAAGGCGCTGAAGCTCGACCCGTCCATCATGGTGCCGTCGGAAGCCGAAGTCGTGGAAGACCTGATCATCGCCGCCATGTCTGACGCGCGCCGCAAGGCCGACGAGGTCCAGAAACGCGTGATGAAGGATGCTGCGGGCGACCTGCCGATGCCGCCGGGGATGAGCCTGCCGGGGATGTAGGCCGAATCCCGGTCTATGCTGGACCGGATGCGTTGATTCGAGAGAGATCCCGCCTTGAGCCGAGCCACTGCCGGACCTGAAATCGAACGCCTGATCACGCTGCTGGCCAAGCTGCCGGGGCTGGGCCCGCGCTCGGCCCGGCGCGCCGTTCTGCACCTGCTGAAAAAGCGCGAAACGCTGATGACGCCGCTGGCCGAGGCGCTCGGCGAAGCGGCGGACAAGATCAGCGCCTGTTCGACCTGCGGCAATCTCGATGTGACCAATCCGTGCGCGATCTGCGCGGCGCCGGGCCGCGACCCGGCGGTGATCTGCGTCGTTGAAACGGTCGGCGACCTTTGGGCGCTGGAACGCGCCAGCGCGTTTCGTGGCCGATACCACGTTTTGGGTGGAACACTGTCGGCGCTCGATGGCATCCGTCCTGACGACCTGAACATTTCAGGACTGCTTGACCGGGCGACGCAGGATGCGACGAAGGAGATCGTGCTGGCGCTCAACGCCACGGTCGACGGTCAGACCACCGCGCACTATCTCGCCGACAAGCTGGCCCCGCTGGGGGTTTCCGTCACCTCGCTGGCGCGCGGCGTGCCGGTGGGCGGCGAGCTCGACTATCTGGATGACGGAACGCTCGCCGCGGCCTTCCGAAGCCGCCGACCAGCGTGAACACCGCCTTTACGATTACAGCCGCACATTGTGAAACCGACTTCCTCCTTGGAGTGATCCAGCCATGAGCCCTGTCCGGGACAAGCAGGATGCCCCTGTGGCCACGAAGTGTGGCTCGTTCGAGGGTGCGGCCGGCTTCATCTTCATTTTCAGCATCGGCCTGTTCATGACCTGCCTGGTGGCGGCTGCGATCCTGGCGGTCAAACCGGTCGAGGTCAGCCTGTTCGGCTATGGTCTGCTCGTGCCCATCGGCACCTTCGCCTTTGCCCTGACATTCAGCGCGACCGATGTCGTCAGCGAGGTCTGGGGACGCAAGATGGCCGCCTATGTGGTCATCAACGGCGTCCTGATGCGCGGTGTGCTGTTCCTGCTGTTCGCAATGGGCGTCGGGATCGAGGACTGGACGCCGATCGTGTCCAATCCGCCGTTCTGGAGCGAGACGCAGGAAGCCGCGTTCGATTTCATGCTGGCGGGCTCGATCCGGACCAATCTGGCCGGCATCGTCGCCTTTGCGCTGTCTGCTGCAACCGACGTGGCGATTTATCACTACTTCCGGGAGCGTGACCGCGGCAAGAACCGTCTCTGGTGGCGCAACAACATCTCGACCATCGTCGCGCAGATCGTCAATTCACTGATCTTCGTCACCGTGGCCTTTGGCGGCTCGGTGCCCTGGCTGGCGCTGTTCAGCCTGATCGCAGGCCAGATCGTGTTCAAGATGCTGACGGCCTTCCTCGATACACCGCTGGTTTATGTGCTGCGCAACCTTGCGACCGGCCGAAAGCTGTTCGACTTCAGCGGTTAGCCGGGACAATCCGCATCACGGCCCCGCCGGGTTCCGGCTCGTCGGTGACGATGTAGAGCCCGCCATCGGGACCGGTGCGGACATCGCGTATGCGAACGCCGAGCTCGTCCAGCAAGGCCTCTTGCCCGACGATTATGCCGTCCTCGAGGTCGACACGGCGCAGGTGAGCGCCCGCCAGCGCGCCCACGAACAGGTCGCCCTGCCAGCCGGGAAACTCAGCCCCCTGGTAGAAGGCCATGCCCGAAGGGGCGATGGACGGTGTCCAGTGGAGCAGCGGATGTTCGAAGCCGTCGCCCTCGGCATGGTCGGAAATGTCGCCGCCATCGTAGTGCGTGCCATTCGACCGCTCGGGCCAGCCATAATTGCTGCCGGCGACGACGCGGTTGATCTCGTCGCCGCCGCGCGGGCCATGTTCATGCGCCCACACATCGCCGCTGACCGGTTCAATGGCGATGCCTTGAGGATTGCGGTGACCGTAGGACCAGACGGCCGCGTCACCCTCTTCGCCGTCGGCGAAGGGATTGCCGGGTGCAGGTTCGCCGTCCTCGGTCAGGCGTACAATCGTGCCGAAATGATTGTCCGGATTCTGCGCCTGCTGCGGCCGGATGAAGCCTTCGCCGATGGTCAGCAGGAGCATCCCGTCAGTCGTGAATAGAATCCGTCCGCCATAATGTGCGCCGCCCGGCTTGGTGGCCTGGGCCTGGAAGATGATTTCAGTGCCCTCCAGAGCGGTCGCGTCCGCGTTCAACCGTCCCCGCGCAATCGCGGTGCGGTTCAGCACCGTGTTGCCTTGGGAGAACGACAGATAGACGAAGCGATTGGACTCGAAATCGGGGTGAAGCACGACATCCAGCAACCCGGCCTGCCGTTCGTTGAAGACGTCCGGCACGCCGGTGACCGGGTCCTCGACCAATTGCCCTGCGCGGATCAGGCGCAAGCGGCCGGCGCGTTCGGTGACCAGCATGCCGCCTTCAGGCAGGAAGGCGAGAGACCAGGGATGATCGAGCCCGTCCGCCACGGTTTCGGCTTGCACTCCGGTTTCCTGGGCCAGGGCAGGTGCGGTCGATAACAGCAGCAGGGCAGACAGTGCGCGCAACATGGCAAACCTCGTTCAGCCGGACAGGAGCAACGAGGGTAGAGCGCGTGCGGTGGAGGGCAAGTTCCGACTGAGGCGGATCAGGCCGCCTGCGGGCCGGTCCTGAGCGAGCGGGCGAGCGTACCGATGCGCGCCGGCAATTCGGGCTCGAACGCGCTGACCTGCGCCCATCGGCGGCGCAAACGGACCGGCACCTGCGACAGGCTTTCGGGCAGGACACGGGCACAAGCCTCTGCGGCTTCCCAGCCCCGGATCAGGGCAGAGGCCATGCCGGCTTCCAGTACGCGCCCCGAATCGAGCGGCACTTCATAGCTGGCATAGTATTTCTTGTACTGGGCCGAGCCCCGCCCGAGATCGACGCGCGAATAGTTCAGCCGGTCGGCATGCTCGATCACGCCGTGAATCAGCATCAGTCCCGGCGAGACGCGTGCGAATACCGGGTCATAAGCCGGGAACCAAGAATGATAGACCCCGCCGGCTTTGAGGCCGATTTCGACAGCGGCCAGGCGGTCGCCGAAATAGAGCGCTGCCGTCAGGGTTCCGAACGGGCTGCCCTCACGACGGCGCAGATCGCCCAGCAGGCGGTCAGCCCAGCCGACGGACAGGACATCCAGCTTGCCGGTGGTCCGGTACTGGCGGCCTTTCCAGGCTTTCAGCATGGCATAGTGATCGCCGGTCGGATCACCGAACACGAAATGCGCCGGTCCGAAATCGCGCTCGGCCTGTTTCAGGCGGCGCGCCATCTTCTTGAAGTGGTCGCGGTGCAGTGCCGAACGTTGCGCGAAATAAGCGTCTGCCCCGTCGCTGAGATCGCACACCACCGAGCCGTCACGCTCCCGGCGCTCGCGGGTCAGGTCCACACCGGCATCGAGCCAGTTGTCATAGACGAGCGCGCAGGCATGGGCGCCGGGCAGCATGTCCTGCGGCGACAGCGACCGGCCCGAAGCCGCGACGATACCCTGATAGTCCGACATCGGTGATCCGACCGGGCGGATCACGCCGCCCTTGGGCGTGTGATAGGCGAAGTAGCCGACAGTCTCGCCGGCCTCGCGGGCGACGGCGACGCGCACATCACCGCGCACGGCATCGACGGCCGCGGCAAAGTCGTGCAGCAGATAGGGGCTGATCAGGGCGCCATTCGGTGCAGCCCAGCTGTTCCAGCGACGCACATCGTCGGATGACAAGTCCCGGATCGAAACGGTCTCGATACGCATATTGGCCGGTCTCCCTGCTCTGAGGGGGTACAGAGCAATGACCGGGCCAGAATCGCCTGTCGGTTGATTGCGGGTTAATTTCGCTTGTCGGGCGAAAGGCGGCAGGCACTGGCCGTTGCTTTTTTGTTCTGTAGTATCCATCGCGACTCGAACCGGGATGACGACACCTCATGGACCTGATGCTATTCGGAGCGGGAACGCTTCTCCTCGCCCTTCTGCTTGTTGTGCTTTGGCTGATGGAACGCCGCCGCGCCAATGCGCTCGACGGACGGCTGCGCGAGGCCGAGCGCAAGGCTATCGAAGCCGAAGCCGCCGGGCGGGGACTCGATGATCTGAAAACCCAGCTGAGCGAAGCCAACCTGGCGCGCGCCGAGGCCGAACGCGCCCACGCCAGCCTGAAGGCGACCCTGGAATCCGCCGAGAAACACCATGCCGAGCGGCTGGCCGACCTCGAAACCGCCCGCAAGCAGCTCAATGAGAGCTTTCAGCTGACGGCGAACGAAGTGCTGAAGGCCAGCGGCAAGGAGCTGAGCGCGAAAAGTGCTGAAAGCCTGTCGAACCTGCTCAACCCTTTGAAGGAACAACTCGATGGCTTCCAGAAGCGGGTGATCGACGATGCGAAGGAGCGCACCGGGCAGACGAGCGCCCTGCACACGCTGGTCGACACGCTGCACAAGAACGCCGTTCAGATTTCGCAGGACGCCAACAACCTGACCAATGCGCTGAAATCCTCGTCCAAGGTGCGGGGCGACTGGGGCGAGCTGGTGCTGGAACGCATCCTGTCGAAGGCCGGACTGCGCGAAGGCGAGGAATTCGAGACCCAGTCGAACGAGACCGATGCCGAAGGGCGCCGCCTGCGACCCGACATCGTGGTCAACATGCCCGGCGGGCACCGGCTGGTCATCGACTCCAAGGTCAGCCTCAACGCCTTCGAATCGTGCGTGAATGCCGAGGCCGAGGATGAGCGCAGCATCTATCTCAAGCAGCACATCGCGTCGGTGCGCAATCACGTCAAATCGCTGGGCGAGAAGGACTACGCCTCGCTCTATCCGGGCGTCGATTTCACCTTGATGTTCATTCCTCTCGAAGGCGCGGCCGTGCTGGCCCTCCAGAATGACCACGAGCTGGTCGCCTATGCGCTCGATCGCGGGGTGATGATCGCCTCGCCGACGAACCTGACGATGGCGATGCGCACGGTTCAGAATCTGTGGACGATCGAGCGGCAGAACCAGAATGCGCAGGCCATCGCCGAGCGGGCCGGGGCGCTTTACGACAAGCTGGTCGGCTTTGTCGAAGAACTCGACAAGGTCGGACAACGGATCAATCAGGCCCAAGGGGCCTGGGAGACCGCTCGTGACCGGTTGTCGTCGGGGCGCGGCAATGTGATCCGCCAGACCGAAATGCTCAAGGAATTGGGGGCCAAGACCAAGAAGTCGTTGCCGGAGGGGTATTCTGACGACGATGGCGACGAGCGGGACCTGCCGGGGCTGTCCGCCCCGGACGAAGCCCAGTCTTGAACCCGAACGCTGCCCGGCATACCTAACGGCTTATGGCTGTACGCGACATTCTCACCGTTCCCGACCCGCGCCTGAAACAGGTGTCCAAACCCGTCGACCGGGTGGACGATTCCTTGCGTGACCTGATGGATGACATGCTGGAGAGCATGTATGCCGCTGACGGCATCGGCCTTGCCGCAATCCAGATCGGCGAACCGGTTCGCGTGATCGTGATGGATCTCGACTGGGGCAAGGGCGAGCGCAAGCCACGCTATTTCGTCAATCCGGAAATCCTCGACGCGTCGGACTCCAAACTGCCTTACGAAGAGGGCTGCCTGTCGGTTCCGACCATCTATGACGAGATCGAGCGGCCCGATCATGTCCGGCTGAAATATCTCGATTACGAAGGCAAGGAAGTGATCGAAGAGGCCGAAGGTCTCTATGCGGTGTGCATCCAGCACGAAATGGATCACCTCGAAGGCGTGCTCTTCATCGACCATCTCTCGCGTCTGAAACGCGAGCGTGCGGTCAAGAAGGTGAAGAAGCTGAGCGCCGAAAAAGTCCCGGTCGAAGGGTGAGCCGCGACACGGTCTTGCGCGTGGCCACGGCCGCGCTCCTGATCCTGACCGTGACCATTCTCGCCTGGCCGAGAGTCCAGACATGGAATGACCGGCGCGCCTGCGCCGAGACGAGCGGGCGGTGGATTGACGAATTGCAGTCCTGCGCCCGCCTGATCGATGCCGCTGACCAGGCGGCCACTTGACCCGGCGCTGCTGCCGGGCTCGATTGGTCCCATGAAAACATTCTCGATTAGCCTCGCGCTCGCCGCCACTGCCGCACTTGCTGCCTGTGGCGCCACCTCCGAATCCTCGTCCGATGACCTGTTTGCCGCGCTGTCCGCGCGCTGCGGTCAGGCCTATGAAGGCAACGTTCTCGGCGATGATCCGCGCGATGCCGACTGGCGGTCCGAGCGGATGGTCATGCATATCCGCGAATGCTCCGACGACGAGATCCGCATCCCGCTTCATGTCGGCGACAACCGCTCGCGGACCTGGGTCGTCACCCGGCAGGGCGAGGGACTGCGTCTGAAACACGATCATCGCCACGAGGACGGCAGCGAAGATGTGCTGACCCAGTATGGCGGTGACACGGACGGAGTTGTCACCGGTCTGCGCGCCGAATTCCCGGCCGACGCGTTCAGCCGGGAATTGTTCGTGCGCGAAGGCATCGCGGTGTCAGCCGACAATGTCTGGCTGATGGAAATCGACGGCGACACCTTCACCTATGGCCTGACGCGTCCGGACCGGAATTTCCGTGCCGTGTTCGACCTGTCCCGGCCCGTCGATGCGCCGCCCGCGCCGTGGGGCTTCGAGGACTGACGCACAGCGGGGCTTGATCGCGCGCAGTGTTCGCGCTCAAACCCGTCCATGACATTGCGCCTCGCCTTTCTCGGGACACCCGATTTCGCTGCGGCCTCGCTGGCGGAGATTGCCGCTGCCGGGCACGACATTGCACGCGTCTATACCCAGCCGCCGCGCCCGAAAGGCCGTGGCCAGGCCGAGCGCAAGACACCGGTTCACGAACTGGCCGACACGCTGGGCCTGCCCGTCGAGACTCCGAAGAATTTCCGCGACCCGGATGTTCTGGCCGGGTTTGCGGCGCTCGATCTTGATGTCGCGATTGTCGTCGCCTTCGGTCAGATCCTGCCGCAGGAGGCCCTGGATGCGCCGCGCTTCGGGTGCCTGAACCTGCACGGCTCGCTGTTGCCGCGCTGGCGCGGTGCGGCGCCGATCCAGCGCGCCATCATAGCGGGTGATACGCGCACCGGCGTGCAGGTGATGCAGATGGAGGCTGGTCTCGATACCGGGCCGATCCTGCTGTCGGAAACGATCGCGATCCGGCCGGACGAAACCGCCGGCAGCCTGCATGACACGATGATGGCGACCGGCGCACAGATGTGGCCGCGCGCCCTGGCGGCACTGGAGCGTGGCTCGCTGGGGTCGCAGGCTCAGTCCGAGGACGGCGTGACCTACGCCTCGAAGATCACTTCGGAAGAAGCGCGAATCGACTGGTCCCGCCCCGCCGATCAGCTCAGCAGCCACATTCGGGGCCTGTCGCCGTTTCCGGGCGCCTGGTTCACGCTGACCGTGGACGGCAAGCCTGTAAGGGTGAAGGTTCTGAACGCGGTCGCGCAGGCCGGCGAGGGTCGTCCGGGCGCAGTCCTTGACGATGCGCTGCTGGTGGCGTGCGGGTCCGGCGCACTCCGGTTGACCCGCCTGCAGCGGGAAGGAAAGGGCGCGATGGACGCGCAGACTTTCCTGCGCGGAACATCCGTACCCGCTGGCGCGGTTCTGGACTGATGCCCCGCTACAAGCTGACGATCGAATATGATGGCGGGCCGTTTGCGGGCTGGCAGCGGCAGGATGACCAGCCGACCGTCCAGGGCGTTCTCGAGGCCGCCGCCGAGGCGCTGGGCGGCGTCCCGGTCGTCTCCCATGCGGCGGGACGGACCGATTCCGGTGTCCATGCGCTGGGGCAGGTTGCACATATCGATCTTGAAAAGGACTTCCGCACGGACACGGTCCGCGATGCGCTGAACCAGCACATGCGTCCCCATCCGGTTGCGGTGCTCGTCGCCGAAAGAGTGGATGACGACTTCCACGCGCGCTTCTCGGCGAAGAAGCGCCACTATCTCTACCGCATCATCGATCGCCGCCCGCCGCTGACGGTGGACAAGGGCCGGGTCTGGCGTGTGCCCTACACGCTCGATGCCGACGCCATGCACGCGGCAGCGCAGACACTGACCGGGACGCATGACTTCTCGACCTTCCGCGACGCGCAGTGCCAGGCGGACAGCCCGGTGAAGACGCTCGACGCGATCGCGGTCAGCCGGGCCGGCGACGAGATCCACATCACCTGCCGGGCCACGTCCTTCCTGCATCGCCAGGTCCGCTCCTTCGCGGGCAGCCTGGTCGAGGTCGGCGGCGGCACATGGTCGGCGCGCGACCTCAAGGCGGCACTCGATGCCGCGGACCGTCAGCGCTGCGGCCCGGTCGCCCCGCCGGACGGGCTCTATCTCACGCGGGTGGATTACAGCGGTTGATCAGTTGCTCGTAATTTCCCGGACGGCAGGGAAATCGAACGCCATTCGGCTCTGCGTGTTGCGAAGGAGCAAGGTGAGCTGATCACTGTCGACTTGTTCGAATCCGCTGCCCGTAGACGCGAAGATCGTCACGCCTGGCGAGGAAATGCCCACGCCGGTCGCTGGCCCGGCCAGGCTGCATCCAGTGATCTGCCCGCTGAACCGGATCACGTTCAATGCGGGATCGGCAAGGCTCAGCGTTCCTGTGTAATCGCATCGTTCCGGGTTTGTCGGCGGGTTGTCGACGAAATACTGGAAAAAGCCCGATACGGTACCCTGGGCGTCGACGAGGATCTGGTAGCGGTTGGCGGCTTCAGGGTCGCGCAGGGTCTCCGGCGCTGCATATTCCCCCGCAAGCGAGGGGAAATCGACCGTCTGCAACGAAATCGCGTCGAATTCGGCGCGGAACCCGGCGGGCAGAGGCCACGCCTGAAGTGAGGAGTTGGATGTATCGCCTGCCGTTACGGTCAGACTGCCCAAGGTGTAGCCACGGGCAACCCGGCCGGACAAAAGGGCGGAAAATTCTGTCGAATTCTGGTGCCCGATGTTTTCCTTCGTCCAGCCATCAAAGGCAATCGACCACGCCTGAGTGCCGTCGGACACGGCACCCAGCTGGGCCTGGCCCAACGCGAATTGCCGTGTCGTCAAGGACTGCCGTCCCGGGGTAGGGACGAGGACGCCGGATGTATAATAGCCCGACAGCCACACGCTGCCATCGGGATCGACCACTATGTAGCCGTCGGAGTAATCCCGGCTGCCATTGTATTGCTCGCCGTCATTTCCGGTTGTCCGGAAGGTGTAGATCCCCGCGTAGTCGGCGATGCTGGCGGTCTGGGGGTCCGGTGCCGGTCCGGGCGAAGTGTAGGCCAGGCTGGACCGACCGACGACGTAATCGTTCGAATCGAGGAAGGTCAGGGCAATCCGGCTGGTGTCGGGTGCCAATCGTGCGGCATAGCCCGCATGATCGCGCACGACGATGGACGCTGTCCGGGGATTGCCGTCCAGCGACACCGTCACGGTGTCGGAGGGTGGGGCGAGACATTGGCCGGTCGACGGGTTGGTTTCGCAAATCTGCAGCTCGAACGGTGCGCCACGAAGGGCGAAGGGGACGCCTGAAAAGGCCGAACGACGGAATTCCGGCCGGACCGTGATCGACTCCGCAGCGCCGCCGGAGCCGATATTGACCATGGCCGCTCCGGCCCGCTGAACCCCGCCATTGCTGGCGATACGAATGACGCCGTCGCCGGATACCGCCGCCAATGACGACACGACATCGGCCGAATTGGCCGGGACCTGCGACAGAAGCAAGCGGCTGATTCCCGCAACGCCCTGACCCACGAAATTGTCGCAAGCGAGTGACTGGCGTGTGGAAATTGGAATGCCGTGCGCTTGAAAATCTGAGGTAATATTGAGGGCGATGGCGGCGTAGCGCGTCTCGCCCGCTGGCACGTCGAAGGGCGAATTCTGCGGCCCGGTGCCCGTGATCGCGCCGCCGCTGATCGTGATCTCGAAATAATCGAGGCTCGTGATCGGACTCGGGCTTGTCACGAAGGCGCAGTTCTCGGCGGTTTCGTCGCCCGCATTGACGACGGCGAGGATGGCTGTTCGGACGTCGCCCACCGTTTGCGTGCGGACACCCGGTTCAATGGCGAAGAAGACGTTGGGCTGTGCTTCCGCCGCATGGGATGCAAGACACAGGCTTAAGAGGCTGGCCGATAAGGCGGCGGCAATACGAAACACGGGCGATCCCCCACACGCTGAAACTGCAGAAGGCACTTTTGCCGCCCAGTGTCCCAATGTCCAGCGCGAGGTGGATTACGACGGCTGAACCGGGTTGAGGGCCGTGGCGAGCGCCTGCATTCCCTCGCGGCTGACGAAATCAGCCAGCACCACGATCATCCCCGCACCGGCGACGCGCTGCCACGGGCCGCGCAGGACGGCAAAGGCGATCGACAGGTGCAGGACGGTGACGAAGACCGGATAGAAGAGCACGAAGAAATAAGCGAGGAAGACCTGGCCGGTCAGGCCCGCGACATGCGTGGCGGCAATCAGTGTCACCACCAGAATCTGGGCGAGGACTGACCAGTTGCGCACGGTCAGCCAGGCCGCGTAGTCGCGTTTCAGGCCGGTGACCATGACCGCGAGCGCTGCCACGACCGGGAAAAGCAGCCATAGCCGCGCCAGGTCGATGGCGAAATACCACAGGGGCTGGACCGGCGTCCCGGCGGGTGAAATCTGCCAGAAGAAGGCGTGCATCAATGCATAGACGGGCAGGGCGATCAGCGCGGCGCCAAAGCTGCGGACCAGTCCACGTTCGGTCAGGTTGAACCGGTCGGACCAGTCGGGCCGGAAAAGCAGGATCCGCCCGATGCCGGACATCGCAAAGGCGGCTTCGGCCAGCATCCGGATCATGCGCCTGCCCCGCGCAGGTAACCGCTCAGGACACGTGTGTAGATGCGGGTCAGGGTCTCGACATCGCTGACCGGAACGCGCTCGTCGACCTGGTGCATCGTCGCCCCGACCAGGCCGAATTCGCACACGGCCGCATAGTTCTTGATGAAACGGGCATCAGACGTGCCGCCGCCCGTGGTGCGTGCCGGACGGTTGCCGGTTTCCGCCTCGACCGCGTCGGACAGGAGATCAGTGAACCAGTCGGGCGTCGACAGGAAAGCTTCACCGGTCACTTTCAGATCGAGCGCGATCCGGCCGGTGAATTCCAGGCCGGACGCCCTGGCTTCCGTCTCGATCCAGCGTTTCAGGTCATCGCCGGTATGGGCCGTGTTGAACCGTATGTTGAATTTCGCGGTCGCGGTTTCCGGGATCACGTTGTGGGCGTGATTGTCGACGTCGATGGAGGTCACTTCCAGATTGCTGGCCTGGAAATGCGGCGCGCCGTCATCGAGCGTCCGGGCCTGGAGGCGTGTCAGGAGATCGAGCAGCGGCGGAATCGGATTGGCGGCCTTGTCGGGATAGGCGACATGGCCCTGGAGCCCGGTGACCGTGATGACGCCGTTCAGGCTGCCGCGGCGGCCCACCTTGATCGTATCCCCGATCTGCCGGGGGTTGGTCGGCTCGCCAACGATGACGTGGTCGAAATGCTCGCCTTCGGCGTGGAGCGCTTCCATCAACGGCTTGGTGCCGTGGATGGCCGGACCTTCCTCGTCGCCGGTGATGATGAAGGCTATCGACCCGGCCTGGCCGCCTGTCTGCGAGTCGAAGCGTGCGATCGCGGCGGTAAAGGCCGCGATGGCGCCTTTCATGTCGGCCGCGCCGCGACCCCACAGCGTGCCGTCATCGACCTCGGCGGCGAAGGCGGGATGGGTCCAGGCCGCTTCACGCCCCGGAGGGACGACGTCCGTGTGGCCCGCAAACGCCAGGACCGGGCGGGCCGTGCCACGCCGGGCATATAGATTGTCGACCTCACCGAACGGATAGCGCCGGCAGGTGAAACCCAGGGATTCGAGCGCGGCCTGCAGCACGTCCAGCGCCCCGGCATCGGCCGGGGTGACGGATGGCGCCCGGATCAGGTCTCGGGCCAGCGGAATCGGGTCGTGGAGGGTTTCAACCGAAGTCAACGACGACGTCCTTTCCGAACTCCAGCTCAGAGAGCGCACACGCCATGATCAAGCGTTTGATCTTCTGATCCTTAGACAGGTTGAGATCGACATACCATCCATTAGCCAGCGCTTGGGGCACCAACCTCGCAGCCAGACCTGGTTTTTTCGGATAGAGCGCTTCATGGCTGCGTGCCACAATCCGGCGTGAACCCGCCCATTCGTTCGCCAGACGCTGGAGAAAATCCGTATCCCGCTCTGCAAGCCGAAGCAGAGTTTTCTTGTAGGCATCTTTTTGGCTGTGCGCGATCACCGTGTCTCCACAAAGGCGGATCGCGAAATGCCCCGTGCGCCGCTCCGCCGCCGGTTCGCTGGAAATGCGCGCGCGTGATCCATTCGATCGCGCAGGGTTCGAAACGGCTCTCAGGGCGCGCTTGACAATTTCCAGCTGTGACTCGCTTAGCGACTGTCTGTTGCTTTCGATCAGCTTGTGAGTCTCAAGGTCAATGTCGAGCAGACCGGCTTTCATCTCCCGCTCCTTACGCGCTCTCGAATGCATCACTTATAAGCCTTATAAGGAGTAAATGAGAATGGCAATGAGGGAGTGATCCTAGGGATGATCGCTCGGCTAAATCGGTAACTGAACGTGGTTGGATTTTAGCCGCGCATGTAACTTTATAGGAATGTGAGGCAGGCTGCGTTCCTGCGAGTTTGGATCAGGATGAGTTTAACGGACAGGGATGCGCCGATGACCAAACAGGCCGTTGATGATGTCGAGACCCGTTCGGGTTCCGGTTATCCCGCGCCATTCGACGAGCCCTGTCAGGCGCGCCAATGGCAGGAACTGGGCGAGGCAGCCGGTGTAACCCAGTACGGAGTCAATCTGGTGCGCGTGCCGCCCGGAAGCTGGTCATCCCAGCGGCACTGGCACAGCCACGAAGACGAGTTCGTCTATCTTCTCGAAGGCGAGGCTGTGCTGGTGACCGATGCCGGCGAAACCATCATGACACCTGGTGATTTTGCGGGCTTTCCCGCCGGGGATGGCGACGGGCATCATCTTCAGAACCGGTCGAACCGGGACGCCGTGTTCCTGGTGGTCGGGTCGCGCCGGGAGGACGAGGACGAAGTGCATTACTCCGATATCGACCTGCACCTGCCCAACACGCCGGGCAAGGGGCGGGTTGCCTTCACCCGCAAGGATGGCACGTCCTGTTGATGCGGCCTGCCTCAGCCGCGCTGTGCCGCGAGCCAGGCCGGCAGCCAGATTGCCGTGACGACACCGCTGACGAGGATGTAGCCCAGCGCCATCCAGCGCACGACGGTGTCACCGACGATGGGGTCGATCACCAGGATCAGCGAGACAAAGAAAATCGACATGAGGAGTTGTCCGATCGCGATCCGAATTCCGGTTGTCCGCTGCATCAATCAGTCCTCCTGCAGGGTTTGGGTGCCGCGCGAGACCCAGAAACAGGCTGACATCGCGGCGGCGAAGGCCACCAGGCCACAAATGCCGGTCGTGACTGTCACCCAGGCGAGCGGTGTGAACAGGGCGCACAGGGCGAAACCCAGGCCGCACAGGACGAAGACGCGGCCGGCAAACCGTTCGGCGGCAGCCTGGCGGGCCGGATTGCGTCCCCGCGCGGCCAGCGGCAGCACGGTCTTGGGCAGCATGTTGCCGGTGAAGACCAGGATCAGCCCGATCCCGACGAGCGTGGCGCGCTTGTCCAGCCCATCGCCCAGGCCCATTTCCGTCGCGTAGGCAAAACCGAGCGCGAGCGCGATCAGGCCGAGGCCCATCATCAGGCTGCCACGCAGGGTGCGGTCGCGCTGGCGGGCCGTGTCGGAGGTTCCGTTCATCGCGAAGGCATTGGCGGCCATCACAGCGAGGACGAGGACGATGGCCCCGGCCCAGACCAGTGCATTGGACGGATCGGCAGACCAGTTCAGTGCCGCAAGTGCTGCGGTGACCGCGGTCAGTGCGAAGAGAGGAAGGCGGGATGTGGCGCTCATTGTTCGGGCACCTCCTTGTCTGCGGGCGGTGAAGCGGGCATCGGGCCGTCCTTCAGCTCCCAACCGAAAATCTGTGCGAAACCCAGCAGTGCGTCTTCCAGCACCGACATCTTGATCTGATAGATCACGGCCTTGCCCTGCTTTTCCGAGATGACGAGGTCGGCCTCACGCAGGACGGCGAAGTGCGCCGACATGGTGGGCTTGGAGACGTCGAAATGCTCGGCGATCTCGCCCGCGCTCATCGGACGCTGGCGCAACAGCTCCAGCACCTTGCGGCGGGTCGGGTCGGACAGCGCTTTGAAGACCGTGCTCATAAATCGACAATTAGCTAATCGTCGAAATGATGTCAAGAACGATTTGATGATTGGCTAAATGATCTCGTCAGGGGTTTGCCCTCCCCCTCTGTGGGGAGGGCCGGGAGGCTGGGCGTCAGCCAGCCGACCGGGGTGGGGGCGTCCGTGGGATGTTCGTCAAACTCGGGACATGCTGATTGCCCCCGATCATGGCTCCCCGCATTCGGGGGGACCGTGGAGCGGCGCTGTGAACCGCCCCCCCCCCCCGCTCCCGCCTTGCTGACGCAAGCCGCTCGCGTCCCTCCCCCTCAAGGGGAGGGAGGGGTTTGCGATAATTGTTCCGTCTCCCTTGGGGGTTCTGCTTCGACGGAGACGTGAGGGGCATCCCCCACCCCCAACCCTCTCCTTGAAGGCAGAGGGACTAGCCTCGCAGCAATTCGTTGACGGCCGTCTTGGCGCGGGTCTTCTCGTCGACGCGCTTGATGATGACGGCGCAATTCAGCGAGGGGCCGCCCTTGGGATCGGGCAGGCTGCCTGGAACGACGACGGCATAGGGCGGCACTTCGCCATAGGTGATCTCGCCGGTCGTGCGGTCGACAATCTTGGTCGAGCCGGAGATGAAGACACCCATCGCCAGCACTGCGCCCTCGCGGACGATGACGCCTTCGACGACTTCGGAGCGCGCACCGATGAAGGCGCCGTCCTCGATGATGGTCGGATTGGCCTGCAGCGGTTCCAGCACGCCGCCGATACCGGCGCCAGCGGAAACGTGGACATTCTTTCCGATCTGCGCGCACGAGCCGATCGAGGCCCAGGTGTCGACCATCGACCCTTCGCCGACATGGGCGCCGATATTGACATAGGACGGCATCAGGACCGCGCCCGGCGCGATATAGGCGCCCTTGCGCACGGCGCAGGGCGGCACGGCGCGAAAGCCGGCGGCCTTGAAGTCGGCTTCAGTCCAGCCGTCGAACTTGGAAGGCACCTTGTCCCACCAGACCGCGCCGCCCGGACCGCCAGGAATGATCGCCATCGGGTTGAGGCGGAAGGACAGGAGGACAGCCTTCTTGAGCCATTGATGCACCGTCCACGAGCCGTCTGCCTCGCGCGAGGCCACACGGGCCTTCCCGCTGTCGAGCTGGTCGAGGGCGTGATCGACCGCTGCGCGCAGGTCGGCATCCTTCGTGTCGATCGCGTCGCGATTGTCCCAGGCGGCGTTGATGCGGGCTTCGATGTCGGTCATGGCACTCACTTCGCGGAAAGGTGTCGGGCCGTCCGGATATCGCCCAGAAAGGTCTTCAGGCAATCGGTGGCGTGATGGACGTGGTCGGGATGATGGCCGGGCTCGGCGCATTCCTCGTCGCGCGGACCGGGCTTTGGCCAGACCAGCACGGTCGTCCAGCCCATTTCGTGTGCGGTCTTCAGGTTGCGCACCGAGTCCTCGAAGAAGGAGGCTTCGGCCGGACGAATGTCGAAGCGCCTGGAGAACACGTCATAGCCCGCCCGGTGCGGTTTGGGCTGAAACCCCGCCGCCTCGACGTCGAACAGGTCGTCAAAGCAGTCATCGAGGCCCAGACGGCCGCAGACGCGCTCGGCATGTTTCAGCGAGCCATTGGTATAGACATAGCGCTTGCCGGGCAGCGCCTGGATGCGCGCGCAGAGATCAGGGTCGGGCGTGATGGCGTCGAGATCAATGTCATGCACGAAGTCGAGGAAGTCGCGTGCATCGGTGACCTGCTTGTTGGCCATCAGACCGTTCAGCGTCGTGCCGTGCTCGCGCCAATAGGTCTTCTGGACGATACGGGCCTCTTCGCGCGGAAGGTCCAGCAACCGGGCGACATAATCGGTCATCAGCCGGTCAACCTGCGACATCACCTCGGCGTCGGACGGATAGAGCGTGTTGTCGAGATCAAAGACCCAGGTGGAAACGTGGCTGAGATCCGGACCCGTCATTCCTGCGGCTCCGGTGTGCCGGCCGTGGCGGCGGTCTGGGCCGGCAGGGCCGGGGCAAACATGGCGTCGGTCAGGGTGACGATGGACTGGCCTTCCTCGGGTGCCGGGATTCGCGAAAACCGGCCTTCGGCATAGCCGCGCGTCGTGCAATCGGTGCGGCCTTCAGCGTTGAAGCGGGACGGCGCGAAGCAAAACCCGTCCGTTCCGCCCATCAGGGGGCGGCGGCCGCCTTCCAGCGTTTCGGCGTAATACCAGATGTCGGCGGTCGTCAGGCGCGCCGCGATGGCGCGGCTGCATGCGCCGGGCTCCAGCCGCCACCACCCGCGCGATTCCCATATGTCGCCGCGCTGGCGTGCGATGGCGGCTGCAACGGGCACGGCCGTCTCGTTGCACAGGCGCAGGCCGAGCCGGGAATTCCGGTTGAGCGCGACCGCTTCGAGCGCGTCGATGAGTTGCGGGCGTTCGGGCGTGCGCGGCAGGCCCGTATCGCTGACGAAGCTGGCGATGGCGCGATAGGTGCGCTGGCCTTCGACTCCGTCGATATTGCGGATGTCATAACCGGCAGCCTGCAACAGGCGCTGGGTGCCCGCTTCCTGCGCGCGGTCTCCGAAATTCAGCGGTTCGTCCAGTACGGCGCGTTGGCGATGATCGCCCCCCAGGACGATGAAGCCACGCGGTTCGAGCCCGAGCGCGTCACAGTCGGTGATGCCCTCGACGGCGAAATCGGACGGTCCGACACACAGCGTCACCGGTCCGCGCCATTCGCGCACGCCTTCCAGATAGGCCGCGCTGGAACGTGCATAGAGCAGGAGCGGATCGCTGCTGTCCGGGTCGATGTCCGGGCCGGCCTCGACGCACTCGCCGGGCCGCAGCCGGGTCCAGCCCTCCACGAGCACGCGGTCGCCTTCGCGCCAGCCCAGGGCGACTTCGGCGATATAGCTCGTTTCGTTGCACAGCTCGGCTGCCTCGGCGCGCGGCACGAGACCGGTCAGGGCGAGGGCGGCGGCGATGACAGCGATGCGGATCATGGGGTGCAGTCTATCCGGAGAATTCGGGCGCCAAAGCGGCGACCGCATCCCGCAATTCATCAATCCCGTCACCCTTGGCAGAGGAGGTGGCGATGATTTGCGGGAAGGCGGCGGGACGGCGTTCGATCTTCTTGGCGGTGTCGGCGATGCGCGGTGCGATCTCGTCCGGCTTCAGCTTGTCGATCTTGGTCAGGACGATCTGGTAGCTGACGGCGGCGATGTCGAAATCCTTCATCACGGCTTCGTCGCTCGTTTTCAGCCCGTGGCGGGAATCGATCAGCAGGAAGACGCGCTTCAGATTCGGGCGGCCGCGCAGGAAGTCCGCGGTCAGACGGGTCCAGCGCTCGGCCGCCTTCTTGGGGGCTTTTGCAAATCCGTAGCCGGGCAGGTCGACGAGGCGGATCACACCGCCCAGGTCGAAGAAATTCAGCTCGCGCGTGCGGCCGGGCTCGCCTGAAGCGCGCGCCAGCTGGCGGTGATTGGTGAGGGCGTTGATCAGGCTCGACTTGCCGACATTCGACCGCCCGGCAAAGGCCGCTTCGGGCATGTCGGGCGGCGGCAGGCCGTCCATCGCCACCGCGCCGAGCATGAATTTGCACGGCCGGGCAAACAGCTTGCGGCCCAGCCCTTCGGCGGCCGGGTCGGAGGGCTGGCTCAGCTTTCGGCTCCCGCACCGCGGTTCATGATCCGCTTGATCAGCTTGTCGAACTGCGTCTCGACGCCCTGGCGGCGCATGATGACGTATTGCTGGATCACCGACAGGAAGTTGTTCCACGCCCAGTAGATCACCAGTCCGGCGGCGAAGTTCGCCAGCATGAAGGTGAAGAGCAGCGGCAGGAAGGCAAAGATGCGCCGCTGGGTCGGATCAGGCGGGGGCGGGTTCAGCGACTGCTGCGCCCACATCGTCAGGCCCATCAGGATTGGCCAGGCGCCGATCGCGAGCACGCCGCCGATCAGCATGATGCCGGACGGATCCCACGGAATCAGGCCGAACAAATTCCAGATCGATGTCGGGTCAGGCGCAGACAGGTCCTGGATCCAGCCCGGGAAGGGCTGGTGGCGCATTTCCAGCGTCACGAACAGCGTCTTGTAGAGCGCGTAGAAGACCGGGATCTGCAATAGGATCGGCAGGCAGCCCGCAATCGGGTTCACCTTTTCCTTCTGGTAGAGCTGGATGATTTCCTGTTGCTGCTTTGGCTTGTCGTCCGGATGCTTCTTGCGGATCTCGTCCATCTTCGGCTGCAGTGCCTTCATCTTCGCCATCGACGCATAGGAGCGGTTGGCGAGCGGGAAGAAGAGCAGCTTGACCAGGACGGTCACGGCCAGGATGGCGAAACCGAAGCCGTAGGGCGGACCAAAGAGCTGGGCCAGCCAGTGCAGCACGGTGAAATAGGGACGGGTCAGGAACCAGAACATCCCCCAGTCAACCGCCATGTCGAAGCGCTGGATGCCGAGGTCTTCCTCATAGGCCTGCAGGATGTCGACATTCTTGGCGCCGGCGAAGACGCGCGAGACCGAGGTCAGCGTGCCGCCTGCGGCCAGTTCGGACGGGGCCAGCAGATAGCTGGTCTGGAAGATGTCATCGCCCTGGCGCTCGATCAGGCGGAATTCTGCGGTGTATTCGGCGCTCTGGTCGGGGATGACGGCGGTCATCCAGTTCTTCGTGGTGATGCCGACCCAGCCACCGACACCGCTCCACTCGTCATGGTCGCCCGGATCCATCGAGTTGAACTTCCGATCGTGCAGACGCTCGTCGATGACCGCGATCGGGCCTTCATGCAGGATGAAGAAATTGGTGAAGTCCTCGGGGATGCCCGACTGGCGCACCATGCCGTAGCGCGACAGGATCGCGGTATTGCCCGTCGTGTTCTCGACCGTGTCGGTCAGGGTGAACATGTAATTGTCATCGACACTGATTTCGCGGCGGAAGACGAGGCCGTCACTGCCGCGGTATTCCAGCGTCACCGGCGTATCCGGGGTCAGGGTCGTGCCCTCGACGAGCGTCCACTCGGTCGTGTTTCCGGGGGTGTCGGTGGGGCCGTCACCCGCCGCTGACCAGCCATCCTGCGCAAACAGGGCGCCCGTGCTGCCCCGCGGATTGAGCAGGACGACCGGAGATTCGTCATCGACCGCCGTTTCGTGACGCAGCAGACGCAAATCATCGATGCGCGCGCCGGTCAGCGACAGCGACCCGGAGACGGCCGGGCCGTCAATCTCGATACGCGTCTCGGCGGCCAGCGCGTCTTCGCGGGTGGCGGTGCCGGTCGACAGGGCGTCGTCGGCGATCGAGGGATCGGCCAGCTCGGCCTGCTGCGCGATCTCGGCGGCTTCGCGTGCGGCCTGGCGCCGCTCGCCTGCCGGTCCGAGGACAAACATCTGGTAGACGATGATGAAGACCAGCGAAACGCCGATCGCGATGAACATGTTGCGATTATCGCCCATCGGGTCCGTGTCCTGTCCTGCTGGGTCCGTTTGACTCGCCGCGAAGGGTCGGGGCGAGGGTTTTCAGCGCGCTTTTTACATCTTCAAGCAAAAGTGACCAGTCACGCGCTGCCGTTTGATGGCGGGCGATGAAGACATAGTCGGTTCCCGGCACGCCATGAAGGGGGAGAAGCGCGCGTGCAGCCTCCCGCAGGCGGCGCTTGGCCCGGTTGTGCACCACCGCGCCGCCGACCTTTTTGGTCGCGGTGAAACCTGCGCGGCAGGAATCGGGTGGTCCATCGCCCTTGCGGGCCTGGACGACGGCGGACGGTCGAACCGTCTTAAATCCTTGGGCCACAAACAGAAACTGCCGGCGCACCGTGAGGCGGCCGACAGCCAATCTGTCTTCGCGGTTTTCGATCAGGCCGAAAGCCGCTTGCGGCCTTTCGCGCGACGGCGAGCCAGAACCTGACGGCCAGACTTTGTCGCCATGCGCGCGCGGAAGCCGTGCCGGCGCTTGCGGACAAGCTTGGACGGTTGATATGTACGTTTCACGGGCGCGCTCCATCGGGAGGTCGAAAAGAGGCGCGGTGAATACGCGAGGGCTTTCCCCCCGTCAAGGCACAACCACTGCCTTGCCGCACCCTGTGCAGCGGGGTATGCGCGAGACGTGACCGCGCCATGACAGATAACCACACCCAGGGCGGACCCGCACACAGGGGCAGGGCCTTTGTGACTGCGATCGGACGCGCGGCGGTCTTCAGCCTGCCGGGCCGCCTCCTGTTGTTCATCATTGTCTATGTGATGCTGGCGCAGATGGTGATCTTCCTGCCGCTGGCCTCGGCCTTCCGCTCGTCCTGGATGGTGGAGCGGGTGCAGGCCGCCCACATCGCCGCGCTCGCCACCGATGTCGCGATGGAAGAGGCGCTGGGCGAGGTGGAGGTGCGCGACCTTTTGTCCGGTGCCGACGCGGTCGCCGTGGCGCGCGTGATCGATGGCCGCAACGAGCTGGTCCTTTATGGCGGCCCGATCGAGGGCGAGCTGGTCGTGGTCGACCGCAACCAGCTCAACTGGTTTCAGGACGTGGTCCAGACCGGTGGCACTTTCCTGGCGCCCGACGGCCGGTATCTGAGAATCATAGGCTCGCCGATGAGCCGCCCGGACGTTGTGCTCGACGTCATCGTTCCCGAAGCCCCGCTGAAGCGCGAACTGCTGGCCTATTCGGCCGGCCTGTTCTGGCTCTCGGCCTTCATCGCGCTCGTCACCGGCGCGCTCATCTATGTGACACTCTTCTATATGTTCGTGCGCCCGATGCGGCGGCTGTCGGCGGCGATGGCGCGGTTTCAGCGCGACCCGGAAAATCCCGCCAAGGCCATTCGCCCGTCCGGCCGCCGCGACGAGATCGGCCAGGCCGAGATCGCGCTGGCCGCGATGCAGGATGATATCCGCCAGGCTTTCAAGCAGCGCGAAAGGCTGGCGGCGCTCGGCGGGGCGGTCGCCAAGATCAATCATGACCTGCGCAATGTCCTGTCCAGCGCCCAGCTCGTCTCCGACAATCTCGCCAGCAATGAGGACGCGCGTGTGCGCACGATGGGCGAACGGCTGGTGCGCGCCGTCGGGCGCGGCATCCGCCTGTGCGAGGAGACGCTGAAATTCGGCCGCTCCGAAGAAGCCCCGCCGGTGCGCCGGCCGGTCGCGCTTCACGAGGCGCTGGACGAGGCTGCCGCCGATGCGATGGCGTCTGAAGGCGAGACCGCCTGGCACAATGACGTCCCGGCCTCGCTGGTGCTGCAAGCCGACCCCGACCATTTGCACCGCATCTTCCTCAACCTGTTCCGCAACGCCATCCAGTCCATGCCCGATGGTGCGGGCACGCTCACCGTCACGCAGGCGGGCGAAGCGGGGGGCGAGGCCGGCGCGGTCACACTCCTCGTCACCGATACCGGCGCCGGGATACCCGGCAAGGTGCTGGACAAGCTGTTCCAGCCTTTCGTGGGCTCAACCCGCAAGGACGGGACTGGCCTTGGCCTCTCGACCGCGCGCGAACTCGCCCGCGCACAGGGCGGCGACCTTGAGCTTGTCGCTACCGGGGCAGAGGGGAGCGTGTTCCGTGTGAGGTTGGGGGTTTAGCGCCAACAGGATTCCCTCTCCCGTCGGGGAGAGGGCGACGCCCGACCAAATCGAAATTTGATCGGGCGCTCCAATTAGAACAGGCCGGGCTGTTCGTTGCCGTCAGGCGAGATATCCTTGAACCGCTTTCCGGTATTGATCTCGGAAATGCGGCCTTGGTTCAGGTTATAGTCGGCTGCGATATCATGCTGATGATCGCCACGCTTCAAGCGCTTTTTGATCCTGACGATATCTTTCCGGCTGAGCTCATGAATAGAGCACATCGTTCGAATCCTTCTGATTCGATTGACAAATTGACGGTCTCGATCCAATATCGGTGATCGAGACCGCCGACGAGTGGGCTCACCAAGGGCCGTCGCTGACCTTTCCTAGGGGCTTTAGCGACGGCTCTTTGCATTATTGCCAACCATGCGGGCGAGCTTGCGCATGGTGGCTACTTTCCTTCTGAGCATGAATAATGCCTCCTTCTGCTATTCGCTCTCAAGAACGTGAGCAAGAACGATGTTGGCGACCTTCTGAGCCTCTGCCTTGGACAGATCGAACGGCAGCCCCTGAACGCGCACAACAGTGTTCGGTCGAATCTGTATCGGAATCACGTTGGAAGTCGGGCCCACATCATTTGAAGGACGATGTGTAGGCTGAGGATGCGGCTGCTCGGGCGTCTTCTTGCTTTCGTCAGTTCCGTTTTGCGTCCGTTTGATCTTAAGGCGTCGTCCGGCTGCCGGTTTGAAATCAATCGGGTTTTTCACATATGACTTGAAGTCTGTCAGTGCCGTGATCAAGTTTGTCCGGTAAGTTGCTAGACTGGATGGCGAATATTTGCCACGGTTCAAATTCTCGAACCGGGTCATTACATGATCAACATCGATTTCGAGTACGTCTGCAGCTTCGTTTTCATCCAGAATATCTAGGACTTTATTTGCCGCCCCCCGCCGATTTCCTGCGGTGCGGGCTGGAATGAGTCCCTTCTCTTCGATCCAGCTGAGGAACTTGTAAAAGTCCTCTCGGGTGGTGCTGTTGGCCATCGGGAGCCTCCTTGATGTTCGGGATATAGGCCATGCTCTGAAGCGTGTCAACTCAGAGGAATTTTACTCAGAGATGAATGGCGTGACGGACTGGAGTTCGATTTATCCCCACCCACCTTCTCCCGCCCCATACTCCTCTCACCTCGCCGTGCGTGAAGGGGGCGGTCTGCAGTCGTCTCATATCGTGGCGGCGGGGGGTGATGCCTCGAGCCTGAACCGCGAGACGAACCGTTCGGGCAAAAGAGCGGCCGGAACGTACGCCTGCGTCAGCGAAAGCGCGCGGGGACCGGGATATCCCGCAGGACCGGCAGCGGAGTGAGGGTTCGGGAGGCCGGCCAGAGGGCCGCGATAACGGCGCGGAGCGGTTCCAGCGAAAGTGGGAACCGGTTTCGCGGTTCGGAATAGCGACCACTTTG
>NZMJ01000116.1 GCA_002692855.1 Maricaulis sp. | reverse complement strand
CCCCCGGTGGTTCCGGGGGCTTTCATTCGTCGTTGATGCTTTTCCTAGCGCAACGCGAGTGAGCCGCCCCCTGTCGGGACGCCAAAATACGCGCGGTAGCAAAAGGCCAACGAACTGATCATGCGATGCTGCATGACGGGCGAAACAGAACGGTCAATCGCTTCGCAACGTTTAGAGATCAGCAGCGCGGCAACGTACCGGAGCAGACCGGTAGGCTGGCCGCGCCGAGCAGGCGTCCCGTGCCGCTTTCCCTGAACACCAAATAGGCACGATTATAACCCGGCGCATGAACCAGCGGAGCCTGGGCACCATAGACGCGCACATCGAAGATCGCCCAGTTGTTCACGAACGTGGCCGTATCGACGGTCATCTGCGGGACATAGACGCAATTGCCATAATAGTAGCGGCAGACCGAGAAAGAGGCGCCGTTCAGGTCGCTTGCCGCGTCGATTTCATTCTGCGAAGCGCTCGTCAGCTGCAGGAAGGCTTCAGGCGACATCGCCTCGATTGTGATCGTTCCGGCCGCGCCGATGTTCTGGACAGCCGTACTCATGAATCCGTCGCCGGTATTGGCATCCAGCTTCAGTCCGCCGGCGGCGGACGGATTGGCCGCAGTGAGGCTGGCGATCAAATCCGGGGTGGGCGATGTCGATGGGCTGGTTGTCAGGTAGGCGACGCTGACGCCGTGAATAACCGCAGCCGGGGCGCGGTTCGAACAGTCGAAGTCGAAGGCAAGCACCTGGCCGCTCAGCGTGCTGCTGACCGGGTAATAGGTCAATTGCAGGGACTGGCTGCCGCCTGCCGGAACCGAAAAGGCTGTGTTGGCCACGCCCGTCGGATTGCCGTTGGAATCCGTTGTCTGGAACTGGAAGCTTCCCGGCATGCCGGGCAAGGTCACCGTACAATTCTGCGGTGCGCTGCCCGACGTCGCGACATCGGACACGGCCGCCGAGTATCGCACCGACACGCCTGGCGTGGTCGCAATGGCACGGGCCGAAGGCAGGACCGAGGCGCCAATGGCGTGTTCCGGCTGGCTGTCAGGTTCGGGCGTAAACTGTGCGTGCGCCGTACCAGCGGCGAGGCTTCCCCAGACGAGGGCAGCGGTCATCAAGACTTTCACGGATTTCCTCCCCAGGATGTTCCGGACGCAGCCGGCATGACACCCGTGCCGGACAGTACGTGTCCGGGAGAAACGCAAAAGGCCGCCCGGATGTTCCCGGACGGCCTTTAGATGGAACGGCAAGCTATCCGTCAGTGCGCGACGGAGGTTCCTGCTTCGCCGGCTTGGGGCGGTCCGGACAACGCGGCCAAAGCCGCTTCGTCGGCTTCGGTCCACTCGACGGCTTCAACCGGATTGGCCAAGGCATTCGCCAGAACTTCCTCGACCGTGGAGACAGGGATGATGGTCAGCCCCTCTTTCACGTTGTCGGGGATTTCCTGGAGATCCTTCTCGTTCTCCGACGGAATGAGGACCGTCTTCACGCCGCCGCGTAGGGCCGCGAGAAGCTTCTCCTTCAATCCGCCAATCGGCAGGACCCGCCCCCGCAAGGTGATCTCGCCCGTCATGGCGACATCCTTGCGAACGGGGTTTCGCGTCAGGACGGAAACGATGGCGGTCATCATGCCGACACCGGCCGACGGACCGTCCTTCGGTGTCGCCCCCTCGGGAACGTGGACGTGGATGTCGGTCGCCCGGAAGACCGTCGGCTTCACACCCAGTGACGGCGCCCGCGCCTGAACGAAGCTGTTCGCCGCCGAAATGGATTCCTTCATCACATCGCGCAAATTGCCGGTGACGGTCATCTTGCCGCGTCCGGCCATCTTAACGGCCTCGATGGTCAGAAGATCACCGCCGACCTCGGTCCAGGCCAGCCCAGTCACGACACCGATCTTGTCCTCGCTGTCGGTTTCACCGAAACGGTATTTCTGAACGCCGGCGAAGTCCTTCAGATTGTCGGCCGTGACCGTGACGGACGTCACCTCGCCGCTTTCAATCTTGCGCACCGATTTACGCGCCAAATTGGCGATTTCGCGTTCGAGATTACGGACGCCCGCTTCACGGGTGTAGTAGCGGATCAGGCCCCGAATGGCGCCCTCCTCGACCGTCCACTCATCCGCTTTCAGGACGTGATCCTTGCGCTGCTTGGCGATCAGGTGCCGCTGGGCGATCTCGACCTTCTCGTCCTCGGTATACCCCGCGATACGGATGATCTCCATCCGGTCGAGGAGCGGTTGAGGCATGTTGAGCGTGTTCGCGGTTGTCACGAACATGATCGACGACAGGTCATAGTCGAGCTCGAGATAATGGTCGGCGAAGGTCGCATTCTGTTCGGGATCGAGCACTTCGAGCAACGCCGATGACGGATCACCGCGGTAATCCGCACCCAGCTTGTCGATTTCATCCAGCAGGAAAAGCGGATTGGCCGACTTCGCCTTCTTCAGCGACTGGATGATCCGGCCCGGCATGGCCCCGATATAGGTGCGCCGGTGGCCCCGGATTTCCGCTTCGTCACGTACGCCGCCGAGCGACATGCGGACAAATTCACGGCCCGTGGCGCGCGCGATCGAGCGGCCAAGAGACGTCTTGCCGACACCCGGCGGTCCCACGAGGCACAGGATCGGCCCGCGCAGCTTCTTGGAGCGCGACTGGACGGCTAGATATTCAAGGATCCGTTCCTTGACCTTCTCGAGACCGAAATGGTCTTCGTCGAGCACGGTTTCTGCCGCTTGCAGGTCGGACTTCAGGCGCTTGCGCTTGTTCCAGGGCAGCGCGAGTATCCAGTCGAGATAGTTGCGCACGACGGTCGCTTCCGCGGACATCGGGCTCATCTGCTTGAGCTTCTTGAACTCGGCGTCGACCTTGGTGCGCGCATCCTTAGGCAGCTTGGCCTCGTTGATGCGGCGCTCGAGTTCGGCGACTTCCTCGCGGGATTCCTCGCCCTCGCCCAGCTCGCGCTGGATCGCCTTCATCTGCTCGTTCAGGTAATATTCGCGCTGGGTCTTCTCCATCTGGCGCTTCACGCGCGAGCGGATCTTGCGCTCGACCTGAAGGACGGAGATCTCACCTTCCATCAGGCCCAGAATACGTTCCAGGCGGCGCGCGACTTCGCGTTCCTCCAGCAGTGCCTGCTTGTCGGCGATCTTCACGGCCAGGTGGGCGGAAACGGAATCGGCCAGCTTGCCGGCCTCGGTAATTTGACCGATGGCGGCCTGGGCCTCGGGGGGCACCTTCTTGTTCAGCTTGACGTAGTCTTCGAACTTTTCGGCAGCGGCGCGCATCAGCGCCTCGGTCTCGGCCTCGTCACCAACGGAATCCTCGAGGATTTCCGCCTCGGCCTCGAAATGGTTCTCGTTGTCGATGAATTTTTCGAGGCGAACGCGGCGGCCGCCTTCAACCAGCACCTTCACGGTGCCGTCAGGCAATTTGAGCAATTGCAGGACTGACGCGATCACGCCGACCGAATGAATGGCGTCGGTGGCCGGATCGTCATCGCCTGCATTCTTCTGTGTTGCGAGCAGGATCTGCTTGTCGCCGCGCATCACCTCTTCAAGGGCACGGACCGATTTCTCGCGGCCAACAAAGAGCGGCACGATCATGTGGGGGAAAACCACGATGTCGCGCAGCGGCAGAACGGGAAGCGTCTTCATTTCTGACATGTATCTCTTGTCTCCGTGGACGCCGCAGCCATCGCTCAACGCAACCGGCTGCCTGATCACCAGACTGACCCGATTCGACGCGCAATGGCGGACATCCAAAGCAGGGCGGCATGTCCGCCTCTCACCTTGTCAGGTGGATACGGACACCACTGGCGTCAAGTCGATAGACGGGGATAACGCAGGCCGGATCAGGCGCTGTCGCGCGGCTCCGCAGCCCGGGCTTCGGTCTTCTTGCGCTCGGCGTAGATGAGCAGCGGTTTTGCCTTGCCCTCGACAACCTCGGCGTTGACCACGACCTCTTCGACACCGTCCATGCCCGGCAGTTCGAACATGGTATCGAGCAGGATGCCCTCCATGATCGACCGCAGGCCGCGCGCACCCGTCTTGCGGGTAATCGCCTTGCGGGCCACGGCGCCCATGGCGTCATCGGTAAAGGTCAGCTGGACGCCTTCCATGTCGAACAGGCGCTGATACTGCTTCACGAGCGCGTTCTTCGGCTCGGTCAGGATCTGCACCAGCGCACCCTCGTCGAGATCTTCGAGCGTCGCGATGACCGGCAGACGGCCGATGAATTCCGGGATCAAGCCAAACTTGACCATGTCGTCGGGCTCGACTTCGCGCAGGACCTCGCCGGCACGGCGATCGTCCAGTTCGCGCACATCGGCGCCAAAACCCATGGCCGAACCCTTGCCGCGCTGGGCGATGATCCGCTCCAGGCCCGCAAAGGCACCGCCGACGATGAACAGGATGTTGGTCGTGTCCACCTGCAGGAATTCCTGCTGGGGATGCTTGCGTCCACCCTGGGGCGGGACCGAAGCGACCGTGCCTTCCATGATCTTCAGGAGCGCCTGCTGGACGCCCTCGCCCGACACGTCTCGCGTGATCGAGGGATTGTCCGACTTGCGTGAAATCTTGTCGACTTCGTCGATATAGACGATGCCGCGCTGCGCGCGCTCGACATTGTAGTCGGCCGACTGCAGCAGCTTCAGGATGATGTTCTCGACATCCTCACCGACATAACCGGCCTCGGTCAGCGTCGTCGCGTCGGCCATCGTGAAGGGCACGTCGATGATGCGCGCCAGCGTCTGGGCCAGCAGCGTCTTGCCGCAACCCGTCGGGCCGACGAGCAGGATGTTCGACTTCGCCAGTTCGACTTCGCCGTTCTGGGTTCCGTGATTGAGACGCTTGTAGTGGTTGTGAACCGCGACCGAGAGGACCCGCTTGGCCTGCTCCTGCCCGATCACGTAGTCGTTCAGCACCGAGAAAATCTCGAGGGGCGTGGGTACGCCTTCCTTGGATTTCACCAGCGAGGTCTTGTTCTCCTCGCGGATGATGTCCATGCACAGCTCGACGCATTCATCGCAGATGAAGACGGTCGGTCCGGCAATCAGCTTGCGGACTTCGTGCTGGCTCTTACCGCAGAACGAGCAGTAGAGCGTGTTTTTCGCGTCGCCGCCGCCGCTCGATGTCTTGCTCATATCCGCTCCCGTTCGCGCCCTGTCCTGTCGGGCGACTCAATCCGCTGCACCTGTTCCAACCCGCAAGATCGGTGCCGAAGGTTGGCGAAAGGTTTCCACAGCGGAACTATTCGACCACATCGCGTCCGGGACAATCAAGCACGCAGCACCGCTGGGCGCTGCTAGCTGTCGCTGTCCTCGACCGCATCACGGCTCTGGAAGACCTCGTCAATGAGGCCCCATTCCTTGGCTTCCTCGGCCGACATGAAGGTGTCGCGGTCCAGCTTGGCCTCGACTTCTTCGTATGTGCGCCCGGTGTGATGCACGTAGATTTCGTTCAGCCGCCGCTTGGTCTTGATGATGTCCTCGGCGTGACGCTCGATGTCCGATGCCTGACCGCGGAAGCCGCCGGACGGCTGGTGAACCATGATGCGCGCATTCGGCAGCGCGATGCGCTTGCCTGCTGCGCCGGCAGTCAGGATCACCGACCCCATCGAGGCGGCCATGCCCATGCAGACCGTCGAAACGGGGCTGCGGATGTATTGCATGGTGTCGTAGATCGCGAGGCCGGAATGGACGTGCCCACCCGGCGAGTTGATGTACATCGCGATTTCCTTTTTCGGATTTTCCGATTCCAGGAAAAGCAGCTGGGCGCAGATCAGCGACGCCATGCCGTCTTCGAACGGCCCGGTCAGGAAGATGATCCGTTCCTTCAACAGGCGGGAGAAGATGTCGTACGCGCGCTCGCCGCGGCTCGACTGTTCCACCACCATCGGAACGAGGTTCATCATCACGTCTTCATGGTCTCGCATCGAAAGGCTCCCGCTGATCGGTCAGAACCCGTCCGGAGAGAAAGCCGCCGAACCGAGTCACTAAGAATGGCGGAAACAATATCGCGAGCGTCGCAGACCGGCGCAAGGCACGAGCGGGCTTCTTAACCAGTTGCGAAGGACCGGCCTGAATCAAAACGGGGCGGCAAAGGCCGCCCCGCTGATGATCAACTGTCCCGGGAAGGGATCAGGACTTCTTCTTGGCGGCGGCCTTCTTTGCCGGAGCCTTCTTCTTCGCAGCCGGCTTGTCGCCATCGTCCTTCTTGGACGTAGCAGCCTTCTTCGCCGGGGCCTTCTTGGTATCGGCCTTGGCGTCGTCCTTCTTTGCAGCCGCCTTTTTGGCCGGAGCCTTCTTGGCAGCAGCATTCTTGGCCGGCTTGGCGGGAGCCTCGTCCTCGTCTTCGAACAGGGCCTCGCGGCTCACCTTCTTGTCGGTGACCTTGGCCAGCTCGAGGATGTAGTCGACGACTTTCTCTTCATAGATCGGGGCGCGGATCTGGCCGACGGCGTTCGGGTTCTTCTGGAAGAACTCGACGACCTGGCGTTCCTGACCCGGATATTTCTGGGCTTCGGCGTTGATGGCGCGGGAGACTTCTTCCTGCGTCACCTGGACATTGGCGCCCTGGCCGATCTTGGCGAGCACGAGACCGAGACGCACGCGGCGCTCGGCGATCGCGCGGTATTCCGCCTTCAGCTCGTCTTCGGACTTGTCCTTGTCCTCGTCTTCGAGATGACCGTGCTCGATGGCGTGCGAGACTTCCTGCCAGATCGTCGCGAATTCCTGCTCGACCATGGAAGGCGGCAGGTCAAACTGGTGCGCCGCGTCCAGCTGATCCAGCAGGTCGCGCTTGGCGCGCAGACGCGACTGGGAATTGTGCTCCCGCTCGAAACGCTTCTTGAGCGCATCCTTGAGAGCGGCCAGGTCTTCGAGACCGAAATTCTTGGCGAGTTCGTCGTCAATCTTGGTCTCGGCCGGCGCTTCGATCGACTTCACCGTCGTTTCGAAAATCGCTTCCTTACCGGCCAGGTGCTTGGCGTTGTAATCCTTCGGGAAGGTGACTTTCAGCTCGCGCTCTTCACCGGCCTTGGCGCCGATCAGCTGCTCTTCAAAGCCGGGGATGAAGGCGCCGTCGCCAATGGCGACGCGGGCGTCGGTGGCAGAACCCCCGTCAAAGGCTTCACCGTCGATCTTGCCGACGAAGTCGATGACCACGAGGTCGCCGTCTTCGGCCTTGGCCGTCTTCGCGGTCTTTTCCTTGTAGGACTTGTTCTGGGCGGCCAGCTCAGCGAGCGCCTCCTCGACCTGCGCATCCTCGATCTCGGCGACCGGGCGCGTGACCGACATCTTCTTGGCGTCGGCGGGCTCGAATTCCGGCATCACCTCGACGGAGACTTCGAATTCGAAATCCTTGCCACCCTTGCTGATCTCGGCCGGGTCGGACTTGACCTCGATCTTCGGCTGGGTCGCGAGCTCGAGGCCGCGCTCCTGCATCGTGTCCTGAACCGCTTTCGGCATCAGCTCTTCGAGCACATCGCCGAGGATCGATTCGCCGAACACCTTCTTGATGTGGCTGGTGGGCACCTTGCCCGGACGGAAGCCCTTCAGGCGAACCTGCGGGCGGACTTCTTCGATCTTGGCGTCGAGGCGAGCTTGCAGGTCCTTTGCAGGGACCACGAATTCAAACGTGCGGCTCAAGCCTTCGGCTTTGGTTTCGGTGACGTTCATCAGAAGGTATCCGGTCATGCGTTGGCGGGGGCAGAAGTCACCCCGGGCGTCAGGAAGCGCGCGTTATGTCACGCTGCCCCGCCCCGTGCAACGGGATGGTTCGGTGGGTGGCAGTGCGCGGCGAAGCCGCTGCGAATCTCCGAAGGTCGCCAGCCAGATGAGCGCTTCGACAACGACGGAGACAAAACCGGTGAAACCCTTTGCTGTCTGGCAGTTCGGGTTATAGCCCGCTTCGCCCTCGTGCATGTGGACGGCCTCTTCGATCCGGATTTCGCCGATCACGTCCATCAGCGCATCGTCACGACCGGCCAGAAATTCGATCTGTTCGTCCAGATGCCCGTGAACGGCTCGCTCGACCGCCGCCGTGCAGGCATAGACACCGCGCTTGCCGCCGCAAACACTGACCAGTCCGAGGATGCAACCGCCGGCAACCCAAAGCGCCGTACCGGGGCATGGTGACACGCCGCGTTCTCGCATGGCACGGCGAAAACGGTCCCGGTGGCCGATTTCGTGGCGCCTAGCTTCGGAAAGGAAGGTTTTGAGCTCGCCATCCCAGACGAAGGCAAACCAACTCTGAGCGCCATAGATAGCAATCGCGCCGCATTCGCCGGCATGATTGACCTTCAGTATACGGCGGCGCATGCGCTCCAGTGGAAATTTTTCGTCGAGACTGGCGTCTGTCATGAACGCCTCACGTGATCTGGTGCGGATGAGAGGACTCGAACCTCCACGGATTGCTCCACTGGATCCTAAATCCAGCGCGTCTACCAGTTCCGCCACATCCGCATCGTGGGGATATCCGGCCCTTGGCCGGTTACGGACGCGGTGATAGCAGTCCTTTTCCCGCGCGCGAAGGGCGAAAGGACGCTGAAAATGTCAGAGCTGGAGGAGGAGCGCAGCGCCTTCGACTGGGAAGCGCGATTTGCTGAAGGCACGACGCCGTGGGAACGCGGCCAGATGCATCCGGCCTTCCTCGACTGGGCCCGGAAGGGTGCGTTCACCGACCTGGAAAGCGTGATGATTCCCGGCTGCGGCCGCGCGCCCGAAGTTGCGGGATTTGCCGAAATGGGGATTCACACCATCGGTGCGGACCTGTCGGAAACCGCGATCAACTGGCAGCGCAAGCATCTGGATGAATGTGATCTTTCCGCCGAACTGATCACCGGAGACATCCTCGACTGGACCCCCGCCGCACCGATTGATGCGGTTTATGAGCAGACCTTCCTGTGCGCCATCCACCCGCGCCTGCGCGAAACCTATGAGGCGGCCCTGATCCGCTGGCTGAAGCCCGGCGGCAAGCTGTTCGCCCTGCTCATGCAGAAGGACGAGCGCGGCGGGCCGCCCTATGGCTGTCCGATCGGCGTGATGCACACCTTGTTTCCCGAAAGCCGCTGGATCTGGCCCGACGGCGAATTGACGCCCTGGCCGCACCCGGCGCTGGGCGGCAAAGCGGAGCTCGGCGCTATTCTGGAACGACGCTAGCGGGATCGCGGCTGACCGTCTTCGGTTGCCGCCGTGCCTTCCCGCCCTTGGCGGTCATCGGAGCACGGGTCAGCACGAAAGCTGCCGTACCCAGTCCTGACAGGATGTTGGCGAGTGCCATGCCGAACAGCACGCCAAGCGGATTGTTCATAATCATCGCCCCGGCGATCGAGAAGACCACAATCATCACGGCACGGCTGGATGTGATCATCACCCCGTAGGACGGGCGGCCCAGGCCATTGAAACCCGCGCTGGCGGCCATCGAGATGCCGTAGCCTGCAATCGTGATCGTCACGATCGTCCAGTAGGCGCGCGCAACGCCCTGCCCGGCTTCGCTGGGCAGGAAACCACTGGCGAGCGGGCCCTGGAGCGCAAACAGGACCAGTGCGACCATCACGCCCCAGCCGAGACAGAATGCAAAGCTGGTGAAAAAGGCGCGGCGGACCCGTTCGGTCAGTTCAGCGCCGCCATTTTGTCCGGTTACCGCTCCGATGGAGGCGGACAGGGCAAACAGCGGCACGATACCGAAGGCTTCCAGACGCCCCCCGACACCGACGCCGGCGACAGCGGCATCGCCAAACTGGGCCATGCCGAGCGCGCCCATCGCCACGATCAGCGCAAATGGATTGAAGATGTTCGACGCCGCAGCGGGCAGACCGACGCGCGCGATCTCCTGCCAGTGGTGCCAGACTTCGCCGAAGCCGGGCCAGGAGAAATCGATCAGCTTTTCGCGGAAGGCGAGATACCAGCCGACCAGCGCGAAGGTCACCGCATTTGCCGCCACGGTCGCGAGCGCCGCACCCGATACGCCCCATCCGAGGCCCGGCAAGCCCACGAAGGGCAATTCTGCGAAGATGAAGAACGGGTCGAGGAACAGGTTCACGACAGCGGCGAGGATCATCATGATCGATGGAACAACCGCGTTACCGATGGCCCGCAGGACATTGCTGGCGACCATCGGACCGACAATCAGAACGATGCCGGCGAACCAGGTCGTCATGTAGTCGGTGACATGCGGCATCATGGTGTCGGTCGCGCCGATCAGCCGGAACATCGGTTCAACGAAGATGATGCCGACGATCGAGACCGCGCCAACCATCAGGATGGCGAGGGTCAGCGCATCGGTGGCGATGCGCCGCACCGAAGAGAAATCCTTCTTGCCCGCCGCGCGTGACACTGCGGATACCGCGCCTGCCCCCAGACCGATGGCGACACTCATCACCAGCATGGACACCGGAAAGCTGAGCTGGACGGCGGCCTGCTGAGGCGTGCCGAGCATCCCGACCCAATAGGCGTCGACAATGCCGGTCAGCATCATCGCGACGATGCCGAAACTCATCGGGATCACCATTCGCATGATGTGACCGAAGACCGGACCTTCGGTCATGTCGCGGCTCGCGCGTCCTGCCATAAGATTCCCTCGCGTTGAGACTCGACCATATAGGCCCGTTCGCTCACGCGCGCATCACGCTTGGGTCAGAAGACAGCGTTTGGCGGGTATGCGCACTTCAATCTCACGTCATTCCCGCGAAAGCGGGAATCCAGAACAGCCGGAAATCTGGACCCCCGCCTTCGCGGGGGTGACGGAGGATGACGCTCCTCTTTTCCCTCCCCCCCCAGGGGGAGGGCGTCGCGCAATGCTAGAGCGCGGCGCGTGACGGGTCGTACGCAGCAAGGCCCGCGAGGTTCACGATATCGGACACCGAGGCACCGAGCCGTGCAATCTGGACCGGCTTTTCAAGTCCCACCACTATGGGACCAATCACCGTCGCCGCACCTGCCGCCTTCAACAGCCGGGTGGCAATGGAAGCCGAGTGCACGGCGGGCATGACAAGCACATTCGCGGGCTCGGTCAGGCGCGAGAACGGGTAAAGCTCGTGATGGTCGGGATTGAGGGCCACGTCGGCGGCCATTTCGCCCTCGTATTCGAAGTCCACGCCCCGCGCGTCGAGGATTTTCACCGCTCCGGACATCTTCTCGGTCCGCTCGCCCGGCGGATTGCCGAACGAAGAATAGGACAGGAAGGCCACGCGCGGGGTCATGCCGAAGCGGCGGGCCGTCGCCGCCATTTCCATCGCGATGTCCGCCAGTTCGTTCGAGGTCGGGAATTCGGATTCCAGCACGTCGCCAATCAGCAAGGTCCGGCCCTTGGAAATCGCGGTGTTCAGTCCGACGACACGCCCGCCCGGAATGGGGTCCATGACCAGCCGGATGTCGGTCATCGCTGCGTTGGTATGGCGGGTCACACCGGTAATCATGCCGTCAGCGTGGCCGAGTTTGACCATGCAGGCGGAGAAAACGTTCCGGTTGGTGTTTACCAGGCGCTGGACATCACGCTTGAGATAGCCGCGCCGCTGAAGCCGCTCGTAAAGGAATTTCGCGTAGTCATAATTGTAGTCCGACAGGCGGGCATTGACGATTTCCAGTTCGTCTTCGGGCAGGCCCAGCTCCTTCATGTTGGCCTTAGCCGTTTCCTCGCGCGCCACCAGGATTGCCTTGCCAAGCCCCTGCGACTGGAAAGCGTGCGCGGCTCGGATGACCGACGGTGCCTCGCCTTCGGCAAAGACGATGGTCTTCTGCTGGGCGCGCAGCACGGACGCGACACGCTGCTGCAGCGCAGCCGTCGGATCGACCCTTCGGGCCAGCGACTGACGATAGCTGTCGCTGCCTTCGGGAACGATGCGCGCGACACCGCTGTCGACCGCCGCCTTCGCAACCGCTGGCGGGATGTGAGAAATAAGACGCGGATCAAACGGAGTCGGGATGATGTAGTCCTGACCGAATTGCAGGCGCGACCCCTTGTAGGCGTCGGCGACCTCGTCGGGCACATCCTCGCGCGCCAGATCGGCAAGCGCACGGGCGCAGGCGATCTTCATTTCCTCATTGATGGTGCGCGCACGGACATCCAGCGCGCCGCGGAAAATGTAGGGGAAGCCGAGAACGTTATTGACCTGGTTGGGATAATCGGACCGGCCGGTCGCGATGATCGCGTCTCCGCGCACTTCCCGGATCAGTTCGGGAAGAATTTCAGGTGTCGGATTCGCCATCGCGAATATAATCGGGTCGGACGCCATCGACTGGACCATGTCCTGGCTGACGACACCGGCAGCGGACAGACCGATGAGGCAGTCGGCGCCGCGGACCACCTGTTCCAGCGTCCGCAACTCGGTCTTGACCGCCTGGTTGCGCAGCCGCGGGAAAAGGTCGTTCCGGCCGGTGTGAACCACGCCGTCCTTGTCGACCACGATGGTCTTTTCCTTGTCGACACCCATCGATTGAAGCAGTTCGATCACCGACAGACCGGCCGCACCAGCACCGACCAGGACGACGTTCAGATCCGACAGCTTCTTGCCCGAGATCTCGCAGGCATTGATCATTCCTGCCGCCGCGATGATGGCCGTGCCATGCTGGTCATCGTGGAAGACCGGGATGTCGAGCATTTCACGCAACCGGCGCTCGATGTCGAAGCACTCAGGGCTCTTGATGTCTTCCAGATTGATGCCGCCGAACGTGTTTCCGAACCCGGCGACGCATTCCACGAACTTGTCAGGGTCGGTGTAGTCGACCTCGATGTCGAACGCGTCGATGTCGGCAAACCGCTTGAAGAGGACGGCCTTGCCTTCCATCACCGGCTTGGACGCCATAGCGCCAAGATTTCCAAGACCAAGAATGGCAGTGCCGTTCGAGACGACCGCGACCATGTTGCCCTTGGAGGTGTAGTCGTAGGCGAGATCCTCGTTCTCAGCGATAGCCTTCACAGGCACCGCAACACCGGGTGAATAGGCCAAGGACAGGTCGCGCTGAGTCGCCATCGGCTTGGTGGGCGCCAGGGACAGCTTTCCGGGCGTCGGCAAGCGGTGAAAGTCGAGCGCATCCTGTTCGAACGGCGTCAGTTTGGGCGTCTTGTCGGTCATCGGATCTTCCACGCGCTGGCGAATATCGGGATTGGCACGCCCTTACCGGCCAATCAAGGCGCGACGCGCGGCATCCTTGCGCCTGTGTCGTGTCAGGGACTGCAGGACGCCGGGCAAGGCGTCTAAGATATCCCCGGCAATCAGCCCCTGCCCTGAACGCAGTCCGGCGTCACCGTGCAGCCAGACCGCAGCGGACGCCGCGTCAAACGCCGGTGCGCCCTGCGCGAGGAAGGCCCCCACAATCCCGGCCAGAGTGTCGCCGGTGCCCGCTGTCGCCATGGCTGTGGATGCATGGACATTGACGCGCACCCGGCCGTCCGGGGCGGCGACCACGGTGTCGGGGCCCTTGAAGACCACCACGCAACCGGCACGCTGCGCCGCCGTCCGGGCCGCGCCGATCTTGTTCACCGCCGTTTCGGCAAGTCCGGGGAAGAGCCGCTCGAACTCCCCTGCATGCGGCGTCAGGACGTCACCGTCTCTCAGCTGCCCCAGCAGATGTTCAGGCTCGTCCTCGAATACCGACAGGGCGTCACCGTCCAGCACGACCGGCAAGGGCCGCGACAAGGCGGCGATTACAGTCTTGCGTAGCGTGTCGTCCTTCCCGGCCCCTGGGCCGAGGACTGCAGCTGTGGCGCGAATGTTCTCGAGCACCGAAAGAAAGTCGTCGGTTCCCTTGAACGATCGGATCATCACCTCGGTCAGCTGGCTGGCATTGACGAGTGCCGCGCCTGGCGGGGTCAGGATCGTGACCAGCCCGGCCCCGGCGCGAAGGCCGGCTTCGGCTGCCAACCTTGCGGCGCCGGTCGCCTTCGCCGGTCCGGACAGGACCGCCAGCCGCCCACGGCGGTGCTTGTGCGTATCTGAAGATGCCGACACCGGCAGATCGGGCCAGCAATCGGGCGAATTCACCTGCGCGGCGACATCATCGGGTCCGGGTGAAAACCCTTCAATACCGATGTCCGCACACACAATCTCCCCGCAGGCAGCGCGGGCGGGAAACAGAAGGTGTGCGGGCCGCAATCTGTGGAAGGTGACCGTCAGGTCCGCCTCAACAGCCTCTCCTGGAACATGCCCCGAATCGCCGACCATGCCGCTCGGTATATCCACGGCGACGACAAGACGGCCGGACGCGTTCATGCAGCGAATCGCCTGCGCGGCCCTGCCTTCCGGCGGACGCGACAAGCCAATCCCGAATATCGCGTCGACGAACAGTTCTGTGTCGAGAGTCTCGGCATCCCGGGAGTCGATGACGGCGCCTTGCCATTGCTGCGCCGCAGCAAGCGATTCCCCCGTGAGATCGCGATCGGGGAAAACCCGGGCCACTGTCACCGGCCACGCGGCCTCTTGAAGGCGGCAGGCGACGACAATTCCGTCGCCGCCGTTCTTTCCGGCACCCACGAAAACCGTTGTCGGACGCGGGCTCCAGCGCGCTTTTATCGCAGCGGCCACAGCTTCGCCCGCCGCCTGCATCAGCGCCCTGTCCGACCGTCCGTGTGCGGACGCCCACGCATCTGCATGGCGTACGCCCGAGATTGAAAAAATTTCTGCCAAACCGGGTGTCATTCGTTTGAAAATCTGTATAAATGCTGCAACTGCGTTATGACCGATCCGGATCGTGTGACCCGAACGCCATAACGTCAAATGCAGCCTGATGAGGCCGATGAAAAAGATCGAAGCCATTATCAAGCCGTTCAAACTGGATGACGTCCGCGACGCACTCCAGGAAATCGGCGTCCAGGGCATGACGATCCTCGAAGCCAAGGGCTTCGGCCGGCAAAAGGGCCATTCCGAGCTTTATCGCGGCGCGGAATATGTCATCGACTTCCTCCCGAAGATAAAGATCGAGCTGATCGCACCGGACGCACGTGTCGAAGCGATCATCGAAGCGATTCAGACCGCCGCCCATACCGGCCGGATCGGTGACGGAAAGATTTTCGTCACGCCGGTCGAGACCGCCATTCGAATCCGGACGGGGGAGTCCGGCGAGAACGCACTTTAACGTGGTTTCGCGTCGCTCCCGACGATCCGTCCGTCCGCCTGCCCGCCTCTTCATCGCCAATTCCCACCGGGAGTCCTGACCCATGTCCGACGACATCATCAAACGCATCAAGGACGAAGACGTCGAATTCGTCGATCTGCGATTTACCGACCCGCGCGGCAAGCTCCAGCACGTGACGTTCGACGCGTCGATGATCGACGAGGACATGCTGGAAGACGGCACGATGTTCGACGGATCGTCCATCGGCGGCTGGAAAGCGATCAACGAGTCCGACATGACGCTGATGCCGGACACGTCCTACACACCCATCGACCCGTTCTTCCAGAACAAGACGATGTTCATGTTCTGCGATGTGCTCGATCCGATGAGCGGCGAAAGCTACAACCGGGACCCGCGCACGACCGCCAAGAAGGCCGAAGCCTATCTGAAGGCATCCGGTGCAGGCGACACGATCTATGTCGGTCCGGAAGCCGAATTTTTCGTGTTCGACGACGTGCGCTGGAAGACCTCGCAGGAAGCGACCGGCTATGAAGTCGATTCCGAGGAAGGACCGTGGAATTCCGGTTCCATGTTCGAAGGCGGCAATATGGGCCACCGGCCCGGACACAAGGGCGGCTACTTCCCGGTCCCGCCGATTGATTCCGCGCAGGACATGCGCTCGGAAATGCTGGCCGTCATGAACGAGCTTGGCCTGCAGCCGGAAAAGCATCACCACGAGGTGGCCCCGGCGCAGCACGAGCTGGGCATGCGTTACTCGACGCTGACCACGATGGCCGACCGCATGCAGGTCTATAAATACATCGTGCAGCAGGTCGCCCACGCCTATGGCAAGACCGCGACCTTCATGCCGAAGCCGCTCTGGAACGACAACGGCACCGGCATGCACGTTCACCAGTCGATCTGGAAAGACGGCGACAACACCTTCACCGGCGATCGCTATGCCGGTCTGTCGGAAACCTGCCTCTATTACATCGGCGGGATCATCAAGCACGCCCGCGCGATCAATGCCTTCGCCAACTCCTCGACCAACAGCTACAAGCGCCTGGTTCCGGGCTTTGAAGCCCCGGTCCTGCTCGCCTACTCGGCGCGGAACCGTTCGGCCTCGATCCGCATCCCGTTCGGTGCCGGCCCGAAGGCCAAGCGTATCGAGACCCGTTTCCCCGATCCGGCGGGCAATCCCTATCTGACCTTCTCCGCCCTCCTGATGGCCGGCCTCGACGGTATCGAGAACCGGATCCACCCGGGCGACGCGATGGACAAGGATCTCTATGACCTTCCGCCCGAGGAATTGAAGGACATCCCGACGGTTTGCCGCAGCCTTCGCGAAGCCATGGAATCGCTCGACGCGGACCGTGCCTTCCTGAAGAAGGGCAATGTCATGGATGACGACCAGATCGACGCCTATATCGATCTGAAAATGGAAGAGGTGCTGCGCATCGAAACGCACCCGCATCCGGTTGAATTCGAACTCTATTACAAGTGCTGACCTGCCAGATCGGCGTTCCATCCAGCGGCCCGGCACCTCGCCGGGCCGCATTCATATGCAGCATCGCTCGACGCGAACGGTGCAGTCGGCTAGACAGCGCAGCTGGAATTGTGTGTCCTGTCGCCGATTTAACCGTGAGTGAGGCGTTATGCGGAACCGTTTGTTGCTGACCAGCGCGATCAGCGCATCCTTTCTGGCCGCCGTGGCACCCGCCATGGCCGACACGAATGTCGATGGCGAACGGACGGATCCGATCCGCACGTCGACCGCGAATGGTGGCAACCCCGACAACATCATCATCGGCACAAATGGCCGCGTGGTTCTCAGTTCGGGCAATCCGGGACCGGCCGTTGTCCTCGACTCTGACAACACGGTCACCAACAATGGCCGGATTGAAATCTCCAACACCGACAACGCCGTCGGCATTCTTGTCGAAGGCGGACGCACGGGCGGGCTGACCAACACGGGCGGCATCAACCTCACCGAGACCAATGGTTCGGTCGATACGGACGGTGATGGCGATATCGACGGGCCGCTTGCGACGGGCACCAACCGGGTTGGTATCCTCATCGATGGCAATTCGCCGTTCAACGGCAATGTAACGAACACAGCTGCGGGCGGCATTACCGTCGTCGGCAACCGGTCGGCCGGCATCCGGAACCTCGCGGGAATCAATGGCAACCTGGTCAGCAATGGCCGGATCACGATGACCGGCGATTTTTCCTACGGCATCGAGTCGCGATCCCGCGTGACGGGTGACCTCCTGACGGCCGGCAATATCGTCGTGACCGGTGAGGACTCAGTCGGCATCCATGTCGGCGAGATGGTGGACGGCTTGTTCCTGATCAGGGGCAATGTTGCTTCAACCGGCTATCGCGTTGCTGCGCGGCCTGGCGACAACGTCATTCTCGATGATGACGACACGACGCAGGGCGGCTCGGCCATCCAGATCGGATCCAGCATCGGCGGGGGCATTTACCTGTCAGGCGGCGACCCGGTTGCCAACATTACCGGTGCAACCGTCACGACGCGCGGCGAAGCGCCCGCGATCTGGATTGCCCCGCCTTTGGGCGAAACTCCCGGCAACATCGTCATCAGCCCCGTATCCGTTTCGGCCGACCTGCTCGAGGGCCAGGACCAGGATGCGGTATTCGATTTCGGCTTCGTCAATGATGGCGTGGTTTCAGCATTCGGCCTGTTTGAAGGCATCGATTCGCAAGCCGTCCGCATTGAAGGTCAGCGGAATGGCAGCGACCTTTTCACCACCACCGTCGAAGGCGGCCTTCTCAATACCGGGACAATCCGCGCGAGCTCCTACCGCGCGATCGCGACCGCCATCGTCCTTGGCGATGGGGCCATTGTCGCGCTCGTTCAGAACGACTTCCAGATCAATGCCAATTCCGAAGGTCCCGGCGGCACGGCTCGGATCATCATGATCGAGGCCGGCGCGGTCATGCCGACGCTGCGCAATTCAGGCGTCATGCTGGCCCAGGCGACCGGAGGCGGCAGCGCCATTTCGATCACTGACCGCTCCGACACGCTGCGCCTGATTGAGAATACGGGCGCCATCAGTGCCCTGCTCCGCGGTACAGATGGCTCGGTCCTGAACGGAAACGCTGATCAGCCCGCCGAACAGGCGGTCGCCGTGGCCATCGACCTTTCGGCCGCTACCGAGACTGTCACCTTCCGCCAGATGCTGGGCGAGGGTCAGGTAGACAATGGCCAGGTCGGCGTGCGCGGCGACATCATGCTGGGCTCGGCCGATGATGTGATCGACATTTCGGCCGGCTTTATCCGTGGCGATCTCTATTTCGGCACAGGTGCTGATCAACTCCTCATTTCCGGGTCGGGTGCGGTTTCGTCGTCGCTCCATGACGCCGACAATGATCTCTCGATTGTCGCGGATGGCGGCTCGCTTGAAGTGTTGAACACCAGCACGGCGAACATTCGCGAAGCCCGTTTCCAGGATGGCTCGCGCCTGATCTTCCGCGTCGACACCGCTCCCGAGAACGAACCCCTGATCCGCGCCAGCGGCACCGTGACGTTCGAAACCGGTTCACGCGTGACGGCCTCGCTCGCCAATCTGATCGGCGAAGGTGCCAGCTATGTCGTGCTTCAGGCGAACAGCCTGGTGATCGACGAAGCGCTGACCTCGCTCGAGAACACCGACGCGCCCTACCTCTACGCTTCGACCCTGACGCGGGACACGGCCGATCCGAACACGCTGGTCCTGACGCTGCGCCGCAAGACTGCGGACGAGCTTGGCATGCATGCCAACCAGGCCGTGGCCTACAATACGGCGTTCCAGACATGGTCTGATCGTGCGTCGCTCGGCGCGGCCTTCGCGGCTCTGACCACGGCCGCGGAGTTCTACTCTGCCTACAATCAGCTGATGCCTGAGTACTCTGCCAGCGCGATCCAGTTCGCCATGGCCAGCAATGACAGTGCACTGGGTGCCGTATCGGGCCGACTTGATGCCGCCCGTCGCAGCCCGCGCAATACCGGCGGTATCTGGGCACAGGAATTTGCCTATTTCGCTGATCGCTCGGCCAATGCCTTTGGTCCGGGCTATCGCGGTCATGGCTTCGGCCTGGCCATGGGCGTTGATCGTCCGTTCGGCCCGTTCTACGCGGTCGGTGTGAACATGGCCGGCGCCGCAAGCGACATTTCGGAATCGGATGGTTTCGACAAGCCGATGACCGCCCTCACCGCCCAGCTCGGGGCCTATGGCGGTATCGATTTCGGTGCCTTCGGCGGCGAGTTCTACACGAGTGCCGGCGTCAACCGGTTTGAAGCCGAGCGCCGCGTCGTCATTGGATCCTTTGATGAATCGGCCACTGCCGAGTGGACCGGCTGGCACTATTCGGCGTCTGCCCGGTTCGGCCGTGATTACATGATGGGCGACTGGTACGCACGTCCGTCCCTGTCGGTCGATTACCTCAGCATCTACGAACAGGCCTATACCGAAACTGGCGGTGGCGCGGGTATCGACCTGGCGGTCGAAGATCGCACCAGCACCACCTTTGCCTCGACAGCAAGCTTCACCGTGGGTCGCCGCTTCGGCGGTGCCGACAGCTGGTGGGAACCCCAGTTCCGCGTTGGCTACCGCAGCGACATTGGCGGCTCGAGCTCTGAAACGAACGCCATGTTCGTGGGCTACAACACACCCTTCTCGTTCCAGGCCCCGGATCTTCCGGGCAGCGGCGGGATTGTCGGCTTCGCCATCCAGGCAGGTTCGGATTACTCGACATTCTCCCTCGACTACGATGCGGACCTGCGCGACGGCTTCACGCGGCACACCATGCGCCTGTTGTTCCGCATCGTGTTCTAGTCGGGACGCTTACCCGCAATTAACCCTGTTCAGGGCAAGAGGCAGGACATGCGCCACGCAGTCCTGCCTCTTTTTTGCGCGATCGCGACACTCGTGTCGGCTTGCGGGCATTACCGCCCCGACCAGGTCGAGGATGCCTGCCTGATCCTGGAGGACAATCGGTCCTGGTGGCGGGATCTGCGGCGAAGCGAACGCCGCTGGGGTATTCCGCCCGCTGTTCAACTCGCAATCCTGAAACGCGAATCCAGCTTCAACGCTCATGCCCGGCCGGCCCGGACGCGGCTCCTCGGCATTATCCCCGGCCCCCGTCCCAGCTCGGCTTATGGCTATGCCCAGGCGCTCGACGGGACCTGGGACTGGTATCGCGACCAAACGGGCAATCGCGGCGCCGACCGGGATGATTTCGGCGATGCGGTCGACTTCATCGGCTGGTACGGCCAGATGAGCGGGCGCCTTTCAGGCATTCGCCATGACGATGCAAGGGCGCTCTACCTCGCCTATCACGAAGGCCACACCGGCTATAACAATGGCAGCTACCGCTCCAAGGGGTGGTTGATGCGCGTGGCCGAAGATGTGGCCCGGGACGCAACCCGCTATCAAGGCCAGCTCGACGGCTGCGAAAGCCGGCTCAATCGCGGACGTTTCTGGCTGCTGTAAGGCTGCACACAGGCGCGCGAGTCTGGCATGACTAGGGTATGAGCCGACCCGAATCGCAAAACGACCTCTTTTCCGCGCCGTCGCAGCCCAAGGCCGATACGAAGCCGGAGACGCTCGCTCAGCCTGCGTCTGCGGCAAAGCCAGCGTCCGCTCCGCCCGCGAAGTCCACCCCCATTGAAGCGCCCTCCAAGACGGAAAGCCCCGCGCCAACAGGTCAATCAGGCGGTGGGTATGACGCCGCGCAAATTGAAGTCCTCGAGGGACTCGAAGCCGTTCGCCGCCGGCCCGGCATGTATATCGGCGGTACGGACGAGCGCGCCTTGCACCACTTGTTCGCCGAGATCCTCGACAATTCGATGGACGAGGCCGTGGCCGGATGGGCCGACCGGATCGAGATCCGCCTTGACGCAGACAACTCGGTGACCGTGATCGACAATGGCCGCGGCATCCCGGTCGATCCGCACCCCAAATTTCCCGACAAGTCGGCGCTCGAAATCGTTCTGACGACATTGCATGCGGGCGGAAAGTTTTCTGACAAGGCCTACAAGACGTCCGGCGGCCTGCACGGTGTGGGCATCTCGGTCGTGAATGCATTGTCCAGCGCACTCGATGTCGAAGTTGCGCGCGAAAAGACGCTTTACGCCCAACATTATTCGCGCGGCTTGCCGCTGGGACCGCTTGAAACCGTGGGACCGACCCCGAACCGCCGCGGTACTTCTTTGCGCTTCGTTCCCGATACCCAGATCTTCGGCGAGAAGTCCCGCTTCCGCCCGGCCCGCCTGTTTGCGATGGCCCGGTCCAAGGCGTATCTGCGCCGGGGCGTCGAGATCCGCTGGAAATGCGCACCGGACCTGGTCGAAGGCACGGAGACACCTGCCGAAGCCGTGTTTTCATTCCCCGGCGGTCTGGCTGACCGCCTGAGCGAGTTGACCGCAAAGCGCACCCTGATCACCACAGACGCCTTCACTGGCCGGATCGAGCGCGAGGAAGGCCACGGCGGAGTGGAATGGGCTGTTGCCTGGTCTGCGACCGGATTTGGCGAGGCAGACGGTTTCGTTCAATCCTATTGCAACACCGTCCCGACGCCGCAAGGCGGCACGCATGAACAGGGCCTCCGCAACGCGCTGACCAAGGGCCTGCGTGCATATGCCGAATTGTCGGGCGTCAAGAAGGGTGGCCTGATAACGCCCGATGACGTCATCGGGACGGCCGGTGCGCTGGTGTCGGTCTTCGTCCATGACCCCGAATTCCAGGGGCAGACGAAGGACCGGTTGGCCACGCCTGAAGCCACCAGGCTGGTCGAAACCGCCGTACGGGACCGGTTCGATCACTGGCTTGCCGGATCACCAAAAGAGGCCGAACGGCTTCTGGCCTGGTGTATCGAACACGCTGAAGACCGCCTGAAACGCCGCAAGGAAAAGCAGGTCAAACGCCAGTCTGCTTCGCGCAGGCTGCGCCTGCCCGGCAAGCTGGCCGATTGCAGCCGCACGGGGTCCGACAACACCGAGATATTCCTGGTCGAGGGCGATTCCGCCGGCGGATCGGCCAAGCAGGCCCGCGACCGGAAGACCCAGGCAATCCTGCCGCTGCGCGGGAAGATCCTGAACGTCGCGTCGGCCAGTCTCGACAAGATCGCGGCGAACCAGGAAATCGCAGACCTGACGCTGGCGCTCGGTTGCGGAACCGGCGCCCGCTTCAGTCTCGATGACCTGCGGTACGAGCGCGTCGTGATCATGACCGACGCCGATGTCGACGGAGCGCACATCGCAGCCCTGTTGATCACCTTCTTTTACCGGGAGATGCCGGGCCTGATCCAGTCGGGCCGCCTGTTCCTGGCCCAGCCGCCGCTCTACCGCCTCAGCCAGGGCGGCAAGACCGTCTATGCCAAGGACGACGCCCACCGCGAACGCCTGACCCGCGAAGTCTTCAAGTCCGGCAAGGTCGAAGTGGGCCGCTTCAAGGGCCTGGGTGAAATGACGCCGCCGCAGCTGAAATCCACCACGATGGATCCGGCGACCCGGCAAATGGCCCGCATCACATTCGACGAAGCCGCGCGCCCGTCCTTCGAGGCGCTGGTGGAAACGCTGATGGGCCGGAAGCCGGAGCTTCGCTTCGACTACATCCAGACCCACGCTCCGGATTTCGGGGCGTCGATCGACGTTTGACGGATGCCCGCGAGCATGTGTTGAATGCCGCCGCGCTGGGGTTCGGTGCGCGATATTTGCGGGGGTGGAACCAAACATGCTGAAGAACTTGACGCGCTGGACGGCCATCATGGCTGCGACCGTGGCGCTGGCCGCTTGTGACCGGGGCGGCGAAGCGCCGGATACCGAGTCGGAAGCCGAAGCGGCGGCGGTTGAAGCGAACGACGATGACGGTGGCGATTCCGACATCGTGCGGATCAATACCAATCCCTATCCGTCCACCTACGCGCCGCTGCCAAGCGAAACGACGCTGATCACCAATGCGACGATCTTCGACGGTGTCGGCGGCCGCATCGAGAATGGCAGCGTGCTGATCGTCGATGGCCGGATTTCAGCGATCGGTACCGATCTGGACGTGCCCGAAGACGCGACCCGCATTGACGCGGATGGCCGTTTCGTCACGCCGGGCGTCATCGACATCCATTCCCATCTCGGCGTTTACCCGTCACCGGGCGTCAGCGCCCACTCCGACGGCAATGAACTGACCCAGCCGAACACCGCCGAGGTCTGGGCGGAACACAGTGTCTGGCCGCAGGACCCCGGATTTGCGCGCGCTCTGGCAGGAGGCGTCACGACGCTGCACGCCCTGCCCGGTTCGGGCAACCTGTTCGGCGGTCGCGGCGTGACCTTGCGCAATGTCCCATCGCGCACCGTCCAGGGCATGAAATTCCCGGACGCGCCCTACACGTTGAAAATGGCGTGCGGCGAAAACCCGTCGCGGGTTTACGGCAATCGCGGTTCCTCGCCTGCCACCGATATGGGCAATATGGCCGGATATCGTGCTGCCTGGGTCCGCGCGCGCGATTACCGCGACAGCTGGCATGAATACTGGGAAGAGGCCGAGGCCGGCGAGGATGCAAGCCCGCCGACGCAGGACCTCGAACTCGACACGCTGATGGGCGTGCTCGACGGTGAAATCCTGATCCAGATGCATTGCTATCGCGACGACCAGATGGCGCAGGTCATCGATATGATGCACGAGTTCGACTACCAGGTGACGACCTTCCACCACGGGGTCGAGGCCTACCAGGTGGCCGATCTGCTGCGAGACAATGACATTTGCGCAGCCGTGTGGGCGGACTGGGGCGGCTTCAAGATGGAAGCCTACGATTCCATCCGCGAAAATCTCCCGCTGCTCCACAATGCCGGGGCCTGCGCGATGATCCATTCCGATGATGCCTCAGGCATCCAGCGTTTGAACCAGGAGGTCGCGAAGGCGCTTTCGGATGGACGCCGGCTGGGCCTCGACATCTCTGATGAGGACGCCTGGTCGTGGTTGTCTTCGAACCCGGCGCGCGCGCTTGGTATTTTCGAGGAAACCGGATCACTCGAAGCCGGCAAGCGTGCCGATATCGTGATCTGGTCGGGCAATCCCTATTCGACCTACACCGTCGCCGACCAGGTATTCATCGACGGTGCCCTCCTGTTTGACCGCAGCAACCCCGATCACCAGCCGATCAGCGATTTTGATGTCGGCCAGCCCGGTGAAGGAGACGACTGATGCAACGCCTTCTTTCTCTTCTCGCCCTTGGCTTCGCCGCCGCCGCGCCGGCTGCGGCACAGGATTTCGCCGTGACCAATGGCCGGGTGATCACCAACACCGGCAGTGGTGTAATCGAAAACGGCACGGTTCTGATGCGTGACGGCGTGATTGTCGCGGTCGGTGCGGACGTCGATGTCCCCGAAGGTGCCGAAACCGTCGACGCCGATGGTGGATGGATCACGCCCGGGATTTTCGCGCCCCTCACCCAGCTCGGCCTCGTCGAAGTCGCACTCGAGGACTCCGCGAATGATTCCGCGGCTGCAGACACCGGGTTTTCTGCCGCGATCGACGTTACAGACGCCTTCAATCCCAATGGCAGCTATATCGCGACCAACCGGATCGAGGGCATCACGCGATTTGCGATTTTCCCGTCCACCGGCGAGGAAATCTTCGGCGGACGCGGTGCGTTGGCCGACGCGACTGGCGACTACGACTCCGTCTTCCAGCCCCGGGCCTTCATGTTCGCCGATCTGAGCCAGTCTGGCGCAGCAACGGCGGGCGGATCGCGCGAGGCAGCATGGCTGTTCCTCGAAGCGGCGTTTGGCGACGCGCGCGCCTATCCCGGCCGGTATTCGGGCGGATCGGAAGGCGACGTGATCAGCCGTATGGACGCCGCAGCCCTGGTGGACGTCACGCGGGGCCGCATTCCGCTGGTCGTAAATGTCGACCGCGCGAGCGACATCCTGCGGGCCATCCGGTTTTCACAAGACCATGCGCCGGTTCGCGTGATCATCCAGGGCGGCGCGGAAGCCTGGATGGTCGCCAGCCAGCTCGCTGATGCGAACATCCCGGTTCTCCTCGACCCACTGCGCAACCTTCCCTCTTCGTTCGACTCGCTCGGCTCGACGCTCGCGGCTGCGCAGCGGCTGAACGGGGCGGGTGTGACGGTCGCGTACACCACCGAGAGCGCAGACGGATATTTCAACGCCCGTCTGCTTCCCCAACATGCCGGCAATGCCGTCGCACATGGCGTTCCGTGGGATGATGCCTTCCGGGCCATCACATCGACCCCCGCCGAGATCTATGGCGTCGGTGATCGTTATGGCGCACTGGCACCGGGCTATGCGGCTGATGTGGTTGTTTGGGATGGAGACCCGCTCGAGGTGATGAGCGCTCCGACGCATGTCTTCATTGATGGCGAGGAAACCGAGATGGAATCCCGTCAGACGCGATTGGCTCAACGCTATCGCGACCTTGAAGACACAACTCCGTTCGCCTATCGGCGCTAGGCGGGAGCCTGCATTGACAGGGCAATAGCGCGCCGTATGGTGCGCGCAACCATTCGGGCGGCCGCACCATGGGGTGCGGCCGTTCCCGTTTATACACCACGCTAGGATCGAATGAGTTTCAAGGATCTGGGGCTGAGCCCCGCTATTCTCGACGCGCTAGACGCTGCCGGTTACACCGAGCCCACGCCCATTCAGGCCGGGGCCATTCCCGTTGCCCTGTCCGGCCGGGACGTTCTGGGGATCGCCCAGACCGGTACAGGCAAGACCGCGTCCTTTACACTGCCGCTGATCGAAAAGCTGATGAACGGCCGGGCCAAGGCCCGCATGCCGCGCTCGCTGATCATCACGCCGACCCGCGAGCTTGCCGCGCAGGTGGCAGAGAATTTCGAAAAATACGCTGCCAACACCAAGCTGACGATGGCGCTGCTGATCGGCGGCGTCGCCTTCGGACCGCAGGAACAGGTGCTCAACCGGGGCGCCGACGTTCTCGTCGCGACGCCTGGCCGCCTGCTCGACCAGTTCGAACGCGGAAAAATCCTGCTCGCCGATGTGCAGGTGATGGTCGTCGATGAAGCCGACCGCATGCTGGACATGGGCTTCATTCCCGACATCGAACGCATCTTCTCGCTGGTGCCCCCGCGGCGCCAGACGCTGTTCTTCTCGGCAACGATGCCGAAGGAAATCCAGCGCCTCGTCGAGCGTTTCCTCAACAATCCGGAACGTGTTGAAGTCTCGCGTCCGGCGATGGCCGCCACCACGGTCAACCAGTTGCTCATCCGGGTGAAGGACAAGACGCCCAAGGCCAAGCGCGATGCGCTGCGCAAGGCGATGGATCGAGACGGCGTGAAGAACGGCATCATCTTCTGCAACCGCAAGCGCGACGTCGATGTTGTCGCCCGGGCGCTGCAAAAGCACGGATACTCCGCCGCGCCGATCCACGGCGATCTCGACCAGTCGACGCGCACAGCCACGCTTGAGAAGTTCAAGACCGGCGAAGTACGATTCCTGGTCGCCAGTGATGTCGCCGCCCGCGGTCTCGACATCCCCGCCGTCAGCCATGTCTTCAACTATGACATGCCGCATCACGCGGATGACTATGTTCACCGCATCGGGCGGACAGGCCGGGCCGGACTGCAGGGCGAGGCCATCACCCTCGCCGGTCCCGAAGACGGCAAGTCACTTGCTGCAGTCGAAGCCTTGATCGGCACCAAGATCGAATTGCTGGACGCCAAGCCGGGCGATGCGAAACCCAAGGCCGCTGACACGCCTGCCGCCGAGCCGGAGGCGACGACGGAAGACAATGCTGCGGATGAAACAGCGCAGCCGGACGAGTCCACTACGAGTGATTCGCCTCGCCCTGAAGGCGGAGCCCGCCGCTCGCGCAGAGGTGGCCGGAGCAAATCCAGATCGCGCGGAAAATCCGAGGGCGACGAGAAACGACGCGACGAACGCGAGGAAATTTCACCATCGAGTGGTGGTGGTGGAAAGATTCTCGGTTTCGGCGACGACGTTCCGGCATTTTTCCGCAACTCCTGATCGTCCAGCATCTGCGTTTACCTGATCTTTCCTCTTCGCGACTAGTTTTCAGTCTAAGGGGCCGGTCCAGAATGGGCCGGAGCGGAAGAAGAGGGCGAAGCTGTGAGCGGACGACTGCAAAACAGGGCAGAGGGTTGGGCGCTGGCACGCAAGGCGCTCGATTACATGGAGGAATTCAACATTCCTCCCACCTCCGAGAATTACGCGATCTGGGCCACCTACGCCTGCGATCAGAATTCCGAACTTTGCGATGCGCTCGACAAGCATATCGATGAAGGCCGGGCCTTCGATCCTGCCTTCCTGGATGCCATCCACGAAAAGTTCTTCAGCCTCAAGCGTCTTCAGGACGCAGTGATGGCCAGTTCCGGTCAGATGACCAAGGAACTGGGTGCGGTTCGCGAGTCACTGCGCGCCGCCCATCGTGACCAGATGGATTACGGGCGCGCCCTGGAGGGTGCGAGCGGCGATCTGGATCGCGAGACCGATCCGGATGCGCTGAAAAACATGATCCAGACGCTGATCAACGCGACTGCGAAAATGCAGGAACGGTCACAATCGCTCGAGCGCCGCCTGCATGAAACGTCCAGCGAAGTCACGCAGCTGCGCAGCAATCTTGAGCGGGTGCGCGAAGAAGCGATGACCGATGCCCTCACCGGTATCGCCAACCGCAAACGCTTTGACGAGATGCTGCGCAAGGGCCGCCGAGGTTTCGAAACCGAGGGCGATCCGATGTGCCTGATCCTGTGCGACATCGATCACTTCAAGCGGTTCAATGACACATGGGGTCACCAGACGGGTGACCAGATCATCCGCTTTGTTGCCGGTTGCATGACGCGCCACGCCGCGGAGCACCAGACGGTCGCACGCTATGGCGGCGAGGAATTCGGCATCGTCATGCCAAAGACCAAGCTGGCTGAAGCCAAAGTGCTGGCGGACAAGGTCCGCGCGACGGTCGAATCCAAGAAGCTGATGCGCAAGTCGACCAATGAGGACCTGGGCAACATTACGATCTCGATCGGCGTCACTGAGTTCAAGGCCGGTGAATCGGTCGAGCAATTGATCGAACGCGCTGACAATTACCTCTACAAATCGAAGCAACAGGGCCGGAACCGCGTCACATCGGATGAAAATGCCGATGTGGCCAACGCCGCCTGAGTCTGCTCGACGCCTGATACAAAGCCTGCTTCACTCCCCCGCAAGGGGGAGTGACTCGTTTTGGACACCACGCAGAAATCCAAGCGCAGCCTGCGAGGGGAACGCTTCTTTCGCTGGCGCGGACGGGATGTCACCCGGCTGGAAAACCTGTCGGATATTGTCTTTGCGCTGTCGCTGACACTGATCGTCGCGTCCGCCGTCCCCGCCAGCTTTGCGGAGTTGCAGGCGCTGTGGCGCGAAGCGATCGCGGTGGCGTTGTGTTTTGCACTGATCCTGCTCATCTGGACCAAGCACCACGCCTTCTTCCGTCGCTATGACCTGGAAGACGGCAAGACGCTTTTCCTGAACTCGGTCGTGCTCTTTCTGATCATGATCTTTGCCTATCCGCTGAAGTTTCTTGCGACCTTCCTCGTCAACTTCTCCACCGGATTCTACACGTCGGGGGTCCATATCAGCGACGTGATGACGTTCGACCAGACCGGGTTGATGGTCACCATTTATGCGAGCGGCTACGCCGCCGTGTTTGGTGTTTTCGCCCTGCTCTACGCCCATGCGCTGCGCCATGCAGAGATGCTGGAACTGAGCGAGGCAGAGAAGGAGATGACGCGCCTCGAGGTGCGCCAGGGCGTCGCCGCCGTCGTGATTTCGATGCTGGCCGTGATTCTCGGCCTCACCCTGCCAGCGCATCTCACGCCATTTGCCGGTGGCATCTATTTCTTCATCGGCCCGGTCATGGGCTGGCTCAGTTCGAAAGCGCGAAAGCGCGCTGCAGCCTACGAAGCCGGCGGCGCGGTTTCCTGAAAGGACGCACGCTCGGCCCATCGGTCGAACAAAGCCTGCAATCCTTCGCGCCCCTGGCGCCACTCGCTCTCCGGATAGCGGAAATCGAGATAACCGAGCGCGACCGCAATCGCCACGGCACCGAGGTCGACAGCGCCGCCGAACTTGTCGCTTTCCGACTCCAGGAGGTCCAGCGCGCGGCTGATGCCGCTCTCCTGACGTTCGACCCAGAATTTCGACGGCTCACAGTCCGGCTTTGTCACTTCGATCCGCCGAGCCACCGTCAGGTCGATCAGTCCGTCTGCCAGTGCCTGGAAGCGCAGCACACGCCAACGCGCCGGGCCTGATTTCGGGATCCAGCGGGGCTCGGACAGCGTATCGATGAATTCGCAGATCAAGGGCGAGTCGATCAGCGGCGTTGCGCCCTCGCGGGTCATCGCCGGCACCTTGCCGAGCGGATTCGTGTCGATGAAGTCGGCCGTACTGTCGAACGGATGGGTCTCGACTTCCTCGATCCGGGCGGTCAGCCCCTTTTCACGAAGGAGCACGCGGCATTTGCGTGCGTAAGGCGATGTCGTCGAGATGTAGAGCTTCATGACCGGTCCCTTCACGGCGCCGCAGTGCGCCGGACCGACGTTGATAGTCTCACCAGCGCCGGTTGGGAATCGTGACAGCAGGAATTAGCTGCGGATAAACGCTAACGGTCGAGCGTTGCCGCCACGAGCGTGACGCTTTCGCCGCAGCCACAGGCATCGGTCTCGTTGGGATTGCGGAACACGAACTTGGAATGCAGCGTCGTGGTCTCATAGTCGATCGTCGAGCCGAGCAGGAATAGCAGGTACTTGCCATCAACCACGATCGCGACGTCCTTGTCCTCGACCCGTTCGTCGAGCGGGTCCGGTTCGGCCACATACTCCATCACGTATTCCATGCCGGCACAGCCGCCATTCTTGACGCCGACGCGCAGGAAGCCGGCATCGCGGCTCGCCATCAATTCCTTGACGCGTTCAGCGGCGGCATCGGTCAGGTTCAGGGCCTTGGGGCGTTCGCGTGTCATGGATAGAGCCTAGAGCATGTTCAGTTGTAGGCGCGCTTCGTCCGTCATGCGGTCGGGCGTCCAGGGCGGTTCGAAAACCAGATTGACTTCGGCACGGGCGACACCTTCGACCGTCTCGGCCGCTTCCTGGACCCAGCCCGGCATCTCACCCGCAACCGGGCAACCGGGCGCGGTCAGCGTCATCTCGATCTTCATCGTCCGGTCGTCTTCCAGATCGACCTTGTAGATCAGGCCGAGTTCATAGATATCGACCGGGATTTCGGGATCGAACACAGTCTTCAGGGCCGCCACCACGTCCGTCGTGATGCGTTCGATTTCCTCCGCCGGTATGGCCGAGACCGTCCCGACCGCCAGCTCGTCAGTGGGTACGGGATCGCTGCCGCCGGCTGGCGTCGACAGGTCGATGACATCGCGTTTCACGGTTTCGGTCATGGTACTCATCTAGGTGAGGAAGTCTCGGGCCTTATTCAAGGCATTGAGGAAGGCATCCACCTCTTCGGCGGTGTTATAGGCAGCAAAGCTGGCACGCGCGGTTGATGTCACGCCCATCCGGCGCATCAAGGGCTGGGCGCAGTGATGCCCTGCCCGCACTGCGACGCCATAGCGGTCGAGAATTTGTGCAATGTCGTGTGCATGCGCCCAGTCTGCCGCGAATGACACGATGGCGCCCTTGTCCTGCGCGGTGCCGATGATCCGGACGCCGTCCATCCCAGTCAGGCCGGCTGTTGCGCGGTCAAGAAGGGCGCGTTCGTGCTCCATGACGGCGGTCCGGTCGAGACCTTTCACCCAGTCAATGGCGGCCCCGAGACCGATGACGTCCGCGATCGACGGCGTGCCTGCCTCGAACTTGTGCGGCACATCGGCAAACGTCACGCCATCATCGAGAACGTCGGCGATCATCTCGCCGCCCCCCAGGAAGGGCGGCAGGCGATCCAGCCAGTCTCCGGCCGCATAGAGCGCCCCGGCCCCGGTCGGCCCGTAAAGCTTGTGTCCCGTAAAGGCAAAGAAGTCGCAGCCGATTTCGGATACGTCGACGGCCATGTGGACTACCGATTGTGATCCGTCGATGAGGACCGCCGCGCCCTTCGCATGCGCCAGCTCCGTGATGCGCCGGGCATCGGTCGAGGTGCCGAGTACGTTCGACATGTGCGTGATGGCGACGAGCCGCGTTTTCGGACCGATCAACGCGTCCAGCGCCTCGTAATCGAGTGTGCCCTCGTCCGAGACCGGCGCCCATTTCACCTCAATGCCAAGACGGTCTTTAAGAAGCAGCCACGGCACGATGTTGGAGTGATGCTCCATCTGGCTGACGATGATCTCGTCGCCCGGCTGAAGCGTTTGACCGAAACTGTAGGCCACGAGGTTGATCGCTTCGGTCGTTCCGCGCGTCAGCACGATCTGCTCAGCCCGCTCGGCGCCGATGAAATCCGCGATCTTCCCGCGTGCCCCTTCGAATGCAGCCGTTGCTTCATTGGCCAGCGTATGCAGCCCGCGGTGAACGTTCGCGTAGCTGTGCTCATAGACGTGGCTGACGGCATCGATCACGGCGCGCGGCTTCTGGGCCGAAGCCGCACTGTCGAGATAGGCCAGCGGGTAGCCATTGATCTCGCGTGACAGGATCGGGAACTGATCCCGGATGGCAGCGATATCGAGGGCGGGTGGTTTCACGGGCGCGTTCACGACAGCGCCTCCAGTCCCTTCGCAAGATCTTCAAGCAGTGAATCACGCATCGCGGCATCACGAATCAAATCAAGCGGTTCGGACAGGAAGCTGCGGATGAGAATCGCCCGCGCCTGGGTTTCCGGCAGGCCGCGCTGCCGCATGTAGAACAATGCCGTCTCGTCGATTGCACCCAGGGCATTGCCGTGAGCGCACTGGACATCGTCAGCGTAGATTTCGAGCTCGGGCTTGGCATCGACTTCGGCGCGGTCACCGAGCAGGAGCGCGCGATGGGTCATGCGCGCATCGGTGCGCTGTGCTTCGCGCTCAACATGGATCTTGCCCTGAAAAACCCCGTGACCGTTTGATGCCACCGCGCCCTTGATCAGCTGGGCCAACGTGCCGCCGGGACCGTGGACGGTCGCGGTGGTAGTCTGGTCTGCATGACGGCCTGGCGCGAGGAGATAGACCCCGTCGATACGCGCATCGGCCTTGGCGCCCGGATGCGAAAGGTGGGTCTCCAGCCGGACCAGCTTGCCGCCAAAGGTCAGTCCGGTCTGGCGCAGGGATGCGCCCTCGCCCAGATCGACGCCAGCGGTCACGGTCAGGATGCCGGGGCAATCGCCCGTGGTCACGATCCGGTCGAGGTTTGCGTCTTCGCCTATCCGGTAGAGCACCGCGATATTGGCAAAGCTGCCATCGGCGACCGCGTAACGCTCATGGACACGCGCTGAGACACCGGCCGGGATCTCGACGACGATGATGCCATGCCCGGCCCCGTCAGTGCCCGACAAGTCGAGATCGAGGGTTTCGCCATCGGTCAGCGTGTAGAGCCGCGCATCGCCGCCCAGGGCAGCCGCCAGACGCGGCAGCATCTCGGTCGGGGCGTGCGTCACCGGCAAGAGGGCGTCGGGCTCGCGCGTTCCGGTCACGGTGACCCGGCCATCTGCGGTGATATTCCCGCTGAGCCGGCGCAAGTCCGTCCATTTCCACTCTTCGACCCGCTTGTTGGGCAATCCTCGGGTCTCGAGTGCCGTTCGCGTAGCCGCGCGCCAGCCGGTCGCGCCTTCGAGCGCGTCCACCAAGGCGTTTTCGGCGGGAGTCAGGGTGATCGGCAAGGTCACGCAGCCCTCACATATTTGTCGTAACCTTCGGCTTCCAGCTCCTTGGCGAGCTCCGGGCCTCCGGACGCAACGATCCGGCCCGCGCTCATCACATGCACGCGGTCGGGCGTGATGTATTCGAGCAGGCGCTGATAGTGGGTGATGACCAGCATCCCGCGCTCCGGAGAGCGCAGCGCATTGACGCCGTCTGACACGACCTTCAGGGCGTCGATATCGAGACCGGAGTCGGTCTCATCGAGGATGAGGAAGCGCGGTTCGAGCACGAGCGCCTGCAGGATCTCCATCCGCTTCTTCTCACCGCCGGAAAACCCGACATTCACAGGGCGCTTGAGCATATCCATGGAAACATCGAGCAAGGCGGCCTTTTCACGGATCAGGCGCATGAAATCCGGGGCCGAAATCTCGTCCTCTCCCCTCGTCTTGCGCTGGGCGTTCATGGCTTCGCGGATGAAGGTCATGGTCGGCACGCCGGGGATTTCCACCGGGTATTGGAAAGACAGGTAGAGACCGCGGGCGGCACGTTCTTCAGGTGCCAGTTCGCCGATTTCCTCGCCGTCGAACGCCATTTTGCCGTCCGTGACGTCATAACCATCACGGCCGGTCAGCACGTAGGACAGGGTCGACTTTCCGGACCCGTTCGGCCCCATGATGGCATGAACCTCACCCTTCGGGACCGACAGATCGAGCCCTTTGAGGATCGGCTTTTCACCGTCATCGACGGAGGCATGGAGGTTGGTGATTTCAAGCATCGGCATGGGGAGGTCTCATTGTGTTTTATGGGCGATTTCCGCCTCTTATTCGGTCTCTTCGGAGGTGTTCATCACCGCGGCGCAGTAGAAGTCCTCGCCACGACCGACCTGGCCGGTTGCGAGCGTGCAGACTGACGTGTCCTCGTCCTGGAAGGTGATGGACACCGTGGCTTCGTGGTCGAGCGCCTCGCCATTCCAGGTGAAGAAGCTGGCGAAATGTTCCACGGCACTTGAACGTGCGTGCGTGACGAACAGGCCCGGCGTGACGGGTTCCAGGGTGTGACCGCTGATCTCCCGGCTTGCGACGGGGTAGCCGCCCTCACCGCCCATGATCAGCACGTATTCGGTGTTCACATTGCCGGTGATCAGGGGGACGAGAATGTCGTCGAATCCGTTCCCGTCGAGATCGATCAGTGACGGGTAGAAGAAGCTCTCGGTCTCGAAGCTTTCGGACAGGGCGGTCTCGCCATCTGCACCAGCGATAGCCAAATTGCCCGCTTCGCCCCATTCGCCGGGCTGGAAGGTGAATGTAGCCGTCGACCCGTCGGCGGTGACGAGCACGCAGTCTTCGTGCGTGCCCTCGTATTCGAGCGCGTCACAGGACGGCAGCTCGGCTGCCTGAAGCGCCAGGGCGGCAATCGTTGTAATCAACATTTTTCGACCCCTTCACGAACGTCAGCTTTCTCCCCCAGTTTACGGGGGGAGTGGTCCGAAGGACCGAGGGGGGCCAT
>NZMJ01000115.1 GCA_002692855.1 Maricaulis sp. | reverse complement strand
GAAGCGGCTTCTTTGGAAGAAAGGAGAGCATGGCATCTTCATCAGCAGGGGGCATATCATCTTAGACTAAAAGTTTTACAACGAAATCACACAGTAGATTTAACAGATACGGAAAACCCTCTTTACAAAGAAATGAAAAGTTATCAAGATTTAAGAAATTTTCATGGCAGACAGGGCCGAAGAATTAATCAAGTTTTAAATAAAAAGCCCACCCGATTTAAAGATTATTATTCACTTGAATTAGAAACTAATGATATAACGGGTCGTCAAAAACAAAAACTAAAAACAACCCCTACTGGTTTTTCAGATACCTATAAGGAATTATCTTTAGAAGAATACAACAATCTAACACAGGAACAGAAATTTAAATATCATAATGCTTTATTTACAAAATATCGTAATGATGAGAAAAATAAAGAATTAAGTCAATTTCATAGTAGGATGAAACAAAGAGTAAAGGCAAAGACGAACTCTCCGACATTCCCTTCTCCCGAACACGGGGGCGAATCTATATATGGATTAGAAACTACAAAGGAGCAATACGATAATATGGATGATACGAATAAAAAGAAATATCATAGCCGTATGAAAGAAAGAGCAAAAAGGGATAATAATTTAGAGTTAGAAGGATTTCATAGAAGAATGTATTTTAGAATAAGAAACAATAGTCCTCTTCCGGTTTATTACTCGCCCGAACACGAACAGGAGGAAGAATGATGGACCTACTCACGGAAATGGACATGAAAGCCTCCAAAGGTAATTTTGAATATTTCTTCACTAAAGTTCTAGGTTTTGAAATGGCTCCTTTCCACAGGGAATGGCTTGAGCGTGTTCAATCCACACAACGCACCGTTACGATTTGTTCACGAGACCACGGCAAATCAGTTTTCTTCCACTCGTGGTGTGTGTTCCAATTGTGTTTCCAAGAACCCCCATACGAAATTATCTACATCTCCTCTAACCAAAAACAAACAATGGTTCACATGAAGGACATTGACAGAATGTTTTCTACCATCCCCGCCTTGAAGAAGTTCAAACCTAAACAGGGTTGGGCCGTTGGCCGAATGGAACTCACCAATGGGAACCGCATCGTTGAAAGGTCGGTTGGTTCTCAAATTCGTGGACTCCACCCCGATGAAATTATCATTGACGACCCGATGAAGGAGTTCTCTATGACCGCCATTCAGCGAGTCTCGGATTGGTTTTGGGGAGATATGATTCCTACGCTTCACCACACCTCCTCTTTGAGAATGATTGGGACGCCTTTCACCTACACGGATATATTCGCTGAATTAGAGGAAAACACCGAGTATGATGTAAAGCGTTATCCCGCCATCAACCAAGCAGGTGAAGCACTTTGGCCCTCCCGATGGGATATTGATTCGCTGGACCGACGCAGAAGAGAAATTGGTTCTTCCAAATTTACGAGAGAATACCTTTGCATTCCTATTTCTTCTAACACGATGTTGTTTGGAAAAGAGCATGTGGAGAAAGCAAAAGACCGCACTTCCTCCTTACAATACCACGGAAATAACGAGGCCTTCAAATACTACATAGGCTACGACCCATCTATGAGCATTAACGGGGACTACACCGTTATGATTGTTCTTGAGGTGGACGAGGACTTGAATAAAAAGGTAGTTCACATGGTTCGGGAAAAGAACATGGACTTTCGCTCACACATTACCCGCATCACCGATTTGTGTCAAAGGTTCTCACCGGAAATCGTAATGATTGAAACAAACACCTTTGCTAAATCCTTTGCTATGGAACTCCGAGATATTTCCGACTTCCCCGTGAAAGAGTTCACCATGAGTAGAAAGAAAAAGGAAGAGATTATTCTTAACTTGCAGATGAATTTTGAGAACAATAAAATTCTTCTTCCTTATCAAAAAGACGAGGATAAGAAGGTTTCTAATGTAATTATTCAAGAGTTAGAGGCCTTCGGTATCGGAAACAATGGAAGGATTGAAGGGCTTGGCGCACACGACGATACAGTTATTGCGCTGGCCTTGGCTAATTACGCCACAAAGAAATTCTCGGACGCATTTATTGAATTAGAAGATATGAATATTTTTGAATCAAAACAACCAGCAATTAATTTAGGAGGCGGTATTTATGGAATTAATTATTAAGGACGAAGAAATTGACACAGAAGCATTGGAAGAACTTTTGAACCGAAGAAAAACAGCGGGGAGTCAGTTGGACGAAGCAGAATCTCAAGTGAAGGACATTGATGAAAAAATTAGAGAGGCGGCAAAAATTCAAAACTCGTGGCTACAATATCAATGCCATGATGAAACCGAAGTTATTAAAGACATCTCATCTAACCTATCAATTAATTTTACCGAGGCTAGAGAGCATATTACTAAAATGCCTACGGAACCTCTAATTGAGGAAAAGACCATTCCCGAAGTAGTTAAGGAACTAAGAGTTATTAGAAGAACTCTCAAGGGGGAGACAAGAGAAAAAATGTCTTCTACCATTAACCATCTAATTAAGGCCTACACCGAACACCTAGACGATTCATTGGATAGTATTTATTGGCTTCGTCCATTTAAGAAATCAGTTAAAATGCTCACGCCAAACATTGGCATGTTGAAAAAATTATACCACATCAAAGACGGTGAAACCCGACAAACAATTATTGATAACTTGGTAAAAATGTGGGAAGCCGATATTACAAAGTCCGGCTTAGACTACGGAGAGGATTACACGACCGAGGTTAAAAAGTTTAAATCCTCCAAGAAGGCAATCAAGGAAATATTAAAAAATATCTCTCATCAATCTATTCGTAAGCCACGACAAAAGGTATTGGAGGATATGCTAGTGAAAACCATTTGTAATAATCCGGGAATCACCAGCAACACTATTCATTCCCTGTTGCCCTCGTCATACCACCGTTCTACAACCCCGCAGACGATTTCAAAAATGCTTAAGAAAATAGACGCCATCAATGTGGACGGTGAATATTTCATCTTCTCGGATGAAATTAAAAAGGACCTTTTTTCCTATGTGGCTGGATTCATTGACTCCGATGGCTACATCACAATGGATGCAAAATACGCTCCTCGTGTGGGCATGATTGCTACGGGCGACCGAGGCAAGGCCTTCTTCAAGGAAATGGAAAATCAATTAAAAATTGGTCGCCTTCACCTTGACCAAAAGGTTGGCGAGAACAACCGAAGCCAGCACCGACTAAATTTTTACAGTCAAGGGGACATCACTAAGTTGTTGGAAAAAACTATCCCCCACCTACGAATGAAAAAGGAACAAGGCAAACTTCTTCAAGAGGCGATTATGATTAAGCAAAACTTCAAGAAGGAGCCGTGGGCCAAGACCCGCCTTGAGGAAATTTTTAAACTCATCAAGTGGGAAAATTGGAAAGATGCTGTAAATAAGGACGAACTACAAAAGTATAATATACAGGAAGCCGATGTTATCAAATATAGGGAAAACAGTCGGTGGGACTACATGAACGCCGTGGACTCTATCGTTAAGGAGGACTAAATATGGGACTGAGAGACACCCTTCGTAATTTAATTAGGAGAAGAACACCGACTCCTGCCAATGACCAAGTATACAACATGGGCATCCAAGAGAGGAGAATGCCCCAGCACTACGCAGGAAAATATCTCTACGAAACGGCTGAAAACTCTACGGTGGTTAGAACCTGTTTGGTGCAACTAAAAACAGAAATTTTCCGACGAGGCTATGAATGGATTAAAGCATTTGACTTGAAGTGTAATAACTGTGGACATGAACACCATAAAGAAGTAGAACAATGTTCAAATTGCGGGTCCTTTGATTTAAGAAGACCGGACCTCAACCAAAAAATGTATGCCTATGAGTTCTTTGAGGGGTATATTAATTCATCACACCAAATGTTTATTGATGTCTTGAAGGAATTAGAAACCGACTTGAATGTTCTAGATGATGCTTATTTAATTTTAGTTAAGGATTATTACTTGGACAAAAAGGGACAGGTAGTGATGTCAAAAATTAATGAACTTTACCGAGGGGACCCGACCACAATGCACATTGAGGTGGATGAGGACGGCGACCGAGGACATTCTCGTTATACTTGCATTACACATAGAGACTTTGTTAGTGAGGATAAATACGATAAGTGCGGTGTTTGTGGCGGCAACCTTCATGCTATTGAGTTTGTAAATAAGTCCGGAAAGAATGAGCAGAATTACATCATGGGAGAGGTTGTTCATTTTAGCAAATACTCGCCGTCAAGACTTTACGGACACCCACCCGTTCTTACACTATTTAATCACATATTTACTCTTGCCGCTATGGAGTCTTATATCAGCACCCTTTACAATAAGGCAAGAACCCCAAGAGGTATTCTAACGGTTCAAACTAATAACATGGAGTCTTTAGTTAAATATTGGAGAGGTGTTAAAGAAAAGTTAGAACGGGACCCTCACTATATTCCTATTATGGGAATTGAAACCGAGGGAGGTTCCGGCGGAAATGTAAATTGGGTTTCCTTTACAAACACTATCAAGGAAATGGATTACATCAATGTTAAGGATGATTTGCGAACTAGAATTTCTTCTTTCTATGGAGTAAGTAATGTTTTCACGGGAGATACCACTACCGGCGGTGGTCTTAATAACGAGGGTATGCAAATTCTAGTTACAAATCG
>NZMJ01000114.1 GCA_002692855.1 Maricaulis sp. | reverse complement strand
GTATTTTCTGCCTAGGCTGTTTACATAATGATGAAGACCACGTCCTGCACCAGTTAGATTATTCTCACCTAATTGTTTCCAACCACCTATCTTTTCAGGTGTACCATATCTAAATCTAACATTATCACAATCAACCCACTGACCTTCTGCGCCTGTAGGTGTTATTTGTTTATTAATACCTGGTTGAAAACCTATTTTTTGTAACATATGACTCCATTATAATACTATTTTACAAATGATGGTAGTCCTAGCATAGGTCTTCCATCAAACTTGTTTTTGTCAGCAAATGGGCCGTTTACATGATTATAATGTAGAAATACCTGACCACAAATGTTTCCTTCAAATGGCTCTCGCCAATGTTCAAGGTCACAGCCACTATATACTAGCATGTCTCCTACTTCAAGCATGACTTTTGTGCCTTCTGGAGCGTTGGGTTTGATTATATTTCTACGTTCATCTAAGACGTTATCAGCACCTGTACCATCAATAAATATAGGCCATGGGTCACCGCCTAGGTTTAAAGTCGTTGATATTTCACAACTAGGTCTGTCTTTATGTCTATGTAATGTATCACCTTTTTTGTAAGCTCTTGCATAAGAATAAGTAGGTATTAAATCCAAACCTGTATGTTCTTTCATTACAGGTAACATTTTTATTAATAATGTTTCCATTACAGGATCTGCATAATGAGAATAGGTATTAGGTATCTGTTCGTCAGACCAAGTCCCTAATGTACCATTATCATACGTAATATTATTTCTATACATAAAATTAACAGCATCTCTTTTGAGTAAAAAATAATTAAACACAAAGTTAGCTAATTCATAGTTAACTGCTTTTTTTATTACTTGATATTTATCAAACATTAAAAACCTTTCTGTATAAAATTAAAAGAAACAGATATTCTTGTATCATTAGATTTATTTAAATCAACAGAATGCCAAAGATAATATGGAAACATAAGTATTCTACCCTTAACAGGTTCTAAATGTACCTCTCGCCATAAATGTTTTGGTAATTCACCTTTTTTTCGTATGGGCATATTTAATTGAACTCCTGGTCTTGGTTCATTACAAATTAAACTACCAGAATTTTTTGGAACTTTTACGTAATAGACACCACTAAACAAACTATTGGCGTGAACGTGTGAAAGATTATACGAGCCTGGCGGATTTACATTAGCCCACATGTTACCTAATATAGGTTCTCTGTCTAAGCATTCTTCTTCATATATTTCAAATTGCATTTTAAATAACTCATCTACTAAAGGTTTAAAGACAGGCATCTTATGCATTTCAGTTGTAGAGTGCCAACCCTCTCGGTTTGTTTTTGTTATACCAGGATCTTTTTTAGACCATTCAATTATTTCTTTTTCAAATAGTTCGTTGTCTAATTTTATATCTTTACCATATATGGTTGTTGGAAAAAATTGTTCTTTAATCATTTAAACGGTTTACCTCCAAACCAAACAACAAGGGATTGTCTAATACCACGTCTTACAGGATTTACTCTGTGATTTAAAAACGATGCAAAACAAAGTGCATGCCCTTGTTTCATAGGTTTAAATCTACCAGGTGAAAGTAATTCTAAATCTCCTCCTTCAAACTCTGATTCATGATTTAATAAAAGAGTCATAGATATTTTTCTTACGGGTGGTTCATGCAAACCAACGACGTCTGTATCCATATGCCAGTCATAAAAGCCACCTTCTGGATATTCTGTAAACTGAGCTTGTTCCGTAATTCTTATATCATCAAAACCAAAATGATTTAAATTTGCTTTTTGTATAAACGTATCTAATGTATTATACAATTGAGGCAATGCTTGAAAAGGAATCCAAGAAATAGTAGTTACTCTTTTTTTAGTGTCTACCCCACCCTCTGGAGTATTTAAACCAACTTGAGCTTTTTGAGGTGGTTGACTTCTTCCACAATCAATAACCATTCTACATTGTTCAGGTGTTAGTAACGGTCCTTTAGTTTCAATAATCCAACTTTTCCATTTTGGTTCACATATAATTTTATTTTCGTACATTAAACTGCTCCTCTACTTTTAATAGGGTCATAATCAACATCGCAATTTGCAGCAAGTGTTCTTCTATATCCAGGTCCATTAAAAGGATAAACTGTATGTCTCATATCATATGGAAAAATGAAAAAATCTCTTTCTTTTAAAACAGGTTGATAATCTACAGTTGCAAACTGTCCATTACATCCTCCTAATAATTGAAGCTTTCCATTTTGTGGTGTGTCATGTGCAGAATATTCTTCTCCGTAAGATTCTGGCAATTTTAAAATCATGACTGAAGATAAACCAGTAAACAAATTACCTTGATGGACATGAACAGGATTATATTCGTGTTCTTTCATTTCATTAACCCAAATAGAGTTTAAATGTATTTTGTAGTCAACTGTTTTATTCCAACTTAAAAAATGTTTATAACAACTTTCAAACCACTTCGTTATATCTAAGGGTAATAAATTATGTCTCTTTATAGATTTTTCATTTTTACCATCATAAAACAAACTATGTTCATTTTTAATTTTACCAATTAATTGTTTATTAGCAGGATATAATTTTTTAAAATTAGATTCGTAGATATGGTTTATTGTTTTATAAACATCAAAAGGAACTTCACATTTTAAAATAGGTTGCCCTAAATATATAAAATTAAATTTCATCTAAATTAACTTCTTTATAAAGAGGAGACTGTCTTTGATTATTTGGATTTTGCTCCAAGGTTTGTTTGCGCAGAAATAGCTTCTCTTTTTTGACCTTCAAGTTGTCCCTTCTCTTTCCTAACTCTTTCAATTGTTTCTAATTGACCTAATACATTAAACACTTCTGGTTGACTAGATCCTTGAGTTAAAGTATTTTTTCTATTAATCATTATTTTGTGATAAGACTCTAATTGATGAGTGTTAACATTTTGTTTATCAAAAGTGCCATCATCATTTTCTTTTTTTAACTGAGACCATAATCTAATTTCTCTCATTCTATCTTTTGCTGTTAATTGCATATTTGCTTTTCCATAAGTTGCTTCGTCAATATCAATCTGAATAAGTTCCTTTTCTATTTCGTCTGTTTCTTTTTCTAATTTTTTTCTGAGTTTTTTTAATTTAGCATCTGTTCTTCTATACTCGAAAGATAAACTCATTAAATTTTCTAAATAAACATTTTGTTCTCTAACACATTGCCAATACTTTGCAGCTTTAGTTGGATATTTTAAATCATTTAAAACTGAAAACCTCATTTCTGTTTCGGTTCTAAATATTTGTTTTTTTGTCCAAGTATCTCTTAATTCATCTACCATACCTTTAAAATCGGTAACGTCATTTGGATCTAATATATTATGTAAATTATCTGATTCTTTATCTACAAGTTCTTTTATATTTCTTTTTTCTGTCATGATATCTCCTTTATATAATAAAGAGATATATACTTTATTATTATAAAGTCAATGTTAAGAACTACTTATAGTTACTACGTTTGAACCTGAAACCCATTCTAAAGTTGCAGTAGTTGGAGATGGCACTGCAACTGCTAAATGAGATCCTTGAGTTCCTACTTCACCTTTGGGAGGTTGTGCGCCTCCAATAGGTCTACTTTGAGGAGACACAGTCCAACTAGTTCCATCATATAAAGCATTTATGGTATCTGGAGTTCCATTACCTCCAGTTGCAATTCCTGCTGTTAGTGTTCCACCCAGACTTTTATTTTTTCCTGTTATTGGAAAAGCTCCTCCTGCGGTCCAAGAAGTTCCATCATACTCCATAACATAAGCTTGAGGTTGTGATGGACCATACGAAAAACCTACAGCAGCTGTTGAAGTTCCAAACCCTTCAGAACCTTCTCCTGCAACTAAAGTGTTATTACCAGATGACCAAGAAGATCCATTCCAAATTTCAGTTGCATTTGAAACTGATCCTCCAGGGGCTTCACCATTAAATTTAATCATTGCACTTTGTCCTCCAGTTCCTCCTGCTGCACCATAGTATCTTGCTACACTACCAGGTGTTGAAGGTCCTGTTGTCCAAGAATTTGATGTAAATAAATAAGTTGTTTGAGTTTTACCTCCTGCTCCAGGCCATCCTGTTCCAGCAATAATTGCAGCTGTTTGACTTCCTTCTCCCGTACCTGAATCCATGTCTTGACCAGTAGGAGTTCCTGTCGTCCAAGAAGTTCCATCATAATTTTCAGTAGCATTTGTTGCATATGGGGGTGCTGGTGGAACTCTTCCACCTACTAAAAAAGCTGCAGATAAAGTACCTAAACTCATTCCATTTGGAGAGTTAGTATTTCTACTTCCTCCTGTTGACCAAGATCCCGTTCCATAATTAATGTTTCCTTTTAAGATATTTGTTGATGAGTTATACCAAATTTGACCATCTTCTGGATAAGTAGGATCTGATGATCTTATTGGTATGTTAATTCCGTATATGTTCGAATAATTTGCCATGATTTAACTCGTTGTAACCGTCCTTGTTTCTGCTGTTCCTGCAGGTAAAAATTGTTCTGTAGTTGCTACGTAAGGACTTCCTCCTGATGCCAAAAGACCTCCTGAAGTTCCTGTTCCTCCCATAGCAGATGCGTTTGGAGCTGGTCTTCCCATTGAAGGTCCAGTAGTCCAGTTAGTTCCATCATAATTTAAATTTTGTAATAAAGGTGAAAAAGCTCCCTCCGATCCACCAAAAAATATTGCTGCTGTTTGAGGTGTAGCTGTTTGTCCATGTCTAGTTCTAGTTGCTGGCATAGCAGTAACTGAAGTCCAAGCTGTTCCATTGTATTCTTGAGTGACTGCAACTTTTGTATCAGGATAACCATATTGTCCACCACAGATAAGTCCTGCAGTAAGAGTGCCTGCGGCTCCTGCTCCAGTTTGACCTGGGCTATTTAATGCACCTCCTGATGTCCAATTCGTTCCGTCCCATTCTTCTGTTGCAGTTCCAGGGTTGTTTGCTCCGTGAGGTTGATTACCACTAGTAGCAAAAGCTGCGGTTGGAACTCCAGCTCCTGCACCAGATTCTTTTCCTGTGCTAGAAGCATTTTTGTTTGTCCAAGTAGATCCATCAAATTCTTCAGTTGAAGTTGTATAAAAAACTCCACCTGGAGAATCAGCATATCTATTAGCTGCAATAGCAGATGTTGAAGAAGGTCCATAAGCAATTACATTAGATCCTCCATTATTCATGGCACCAGAATTAGTCCAACTAGTTCCATCCCATTTTTCTGTAATAGCCGAATATCCAGTTCCTCCTGGTGCGGGAATAGGTGCTGGATTACCAGGTGGTTGATAGCCACCATAAAATACTGCATCTGTTACAGTTCCAGCTCCTGCGCCATTGTTCATAGCATTATTTCTATCAGTTGTAGAAGACCATGCAGCCGCTGCAGTAACACCTCTTAGTTTAGCAACATTAGTAGTAGAGTTATACCAAACCTGACCTGTTGCTACGTTAGTAGGATCAGATGAAATATACTGTATCTTTTGTCCAAATATGTCGTAATAAGTTGCCACTTATTATTCCTCCAATGTTATATCTGCTGGTCTAGGTTCATACAGTGGATGACCAGAATTTTTTCTGTCGTCATCTTCAGGTATAGCATCCCAATCAGATTGTGCTTGAGTAACTTCTGCATCAACAATTGCTTGTGCTTCAGATAAAGTTTTGTGAGTGCCAGCCACTCCAGCTATCCATCTGTTAGCATCTTGATTGTGAGCAGGTACTCTAAACACATTACCAGGGAAACTTAAAATGTTAAGTTTTCTAGAATCATTATGCGTAATAAAACCTTTACCCCAGTTTTCTGCTACGCAATATTGATATGTTTTATGTGCCATAGTTTATCCTCCTTAATTTTTAACTTGTTGTAATATTTTGTGTTTCTGATACTCCTATTCCAGTCCATTCTACAACTGTAGATAAGTTAGTTGGAGTTCTTCCAGCAGCTGAAACAGCATTTAAAGTTGTTCCAAATGTAGCACAATCAAATTTTCCTGCTGGTAAACTTGCTGGTGAAGAAGTCCAAGAACTTCCATCATATGTTTCAGTTGCAGTTATTCCAGCGGGACTCCCTGGTGCTTGTCCACCTGCTACTAAACCAGCTGATTCTGAGCCAGTGCCATCATTCTGGCCTCTTCTAGCTGTATTGTTCGCACCTCCAGATGTCCAATTAGTTCCATCATATTCTTGTGCAGTTGTTGTATAATTAATTCCCATACAGCTAACAGCAGCAGTTTGTAATCCAAATAAACTATGATTTCTAATACTTGCTGGTCTGTTTGTTACAGATGTCCAAGAAGATCCATTCCATTCTTCGGTTCTATTAGAGTCACCAAAACTTGGTGCCTGCAATTCTCCTCCAACACATAATGCAGCAGTGCTTGTTCCTGATCCTCCGGCTAAAGCAGTTGCAGTATTTAAAGCTGGTGTTGCTGTCCAAGAAGATCCGTCCCATTCTTCAGAATTAGTCATTGCATGCAAAGGGGCTCCTGCACTACCTTGAAATGCTAGAGTAGCTGTCGAAGTTCCACTATTAGCACCACCTATTCCTCCTCTGCCTGCATTTAAACTTGGTGTTGCTGTCCAAGAAGATCCATCATAAGTTAATGATTGAGCTGAATAAGTTGGCGAAGCACTTGGAGTATTTCCACCAAACATTATTCCAGATAAATATGTTCCTGCAGCAGCAGCTTGATTTGTTGCTACTGGAACTGCTCCACCACTAGCCCAACTTGCTGAACTAGTAACTGATTGTAATTTAAAATTAGTTGCAGAAGTATCATACCAAATTTGTCCTTCAATAACTCCAGTGCTACCCGAAATATTTTTGACAGCCTCTCCAACAAGCTCTCTGTATTCAGCCATTATTTAACCTTTAACAGCCAACCTTGTGTGCTATCTACATAAACTAAAGTATTTGCTGCTCTTTCTGTTGATACTACTAATGGATCAGTTGACCCATGAATTTTTTCTGAACCGTTTTGATCGATTGTTAAATTATTTGTATCAAATGTTCCTGCATAGTCTATAAATGACACTTCATCGCCAATATTTCCTGCAGGTAAATCCATTTCAAACGCACCACCGGTTGTGTTAATAAAATAACCTTCACCAGCAACTGCTGTAAATGTAGAAGTTTTAACTGCTTGCCATGATGTACCACCAGATACTTCACCAAAAGATAATTGACCAACTGCTGTTGCACCTGATCCTGTAATACTATCTACTTTTAAAAATCTATCTGCTGTTACATTTCCAGTGGGGAATTTTAGTGTGTAGCTCTGCCCTGCGCTATGTGGAGGTGATTGTAATATAATCCCGTGAGAGTTAGATTCACAATTAAGTTGAATTGCACCTGGGTTTGTTGCACCCATTACTTCAATGTTACCAGTTCCTTTTGGTCTTAATTTCAAATCAACGTTTGAATCATCTCCAACTGCACCTACTTGAGGTCCCGCGCCTGTTGCAGCGTTAGTTACATCAATATGGTTTACAGCAGAACTAGTTGTTTCAAAAATTAATTGTTCTGCTCCATTTTCATCTCTGATACCATGAGCATCATCAAAGTCTATCATG
>NZMJ01000113.1 GCA_002692855.1 Maricaulis sp. | reverse complement strand
TATTGCCATGGTTACCCAATCCTTATTCCTAAATCGTTTAAAGTTTTTAGCTTATCTGCTGTAGATAAACTAGCAAAATTAGCTGGTAAACTCAAGCCAACATTTTGAGCTTGTGTGTTGATTATATTAGCGTCAACTGGTGCTGTATTTAAAGGCGGAGTCGTGATCCGTGATTCTTGTTGAAATATACTTGGTTGTGGTACATCTATATCAGTAAGACTTTTACTTTCATCTGATAAATTAATTTTATAATTTTTATTTATTATTCTATCTATTATTCTTTCCGCTTGATTATAAGGGTTTGGTAAAGATCTACCTTCACTTCTATTTAATTCTTCATTAATTTCTGCAACTCTTTGTTTAAAGAATTTGGTAGGTTCTTGTGGAGTGAATATTCCATCCATTAAGTTTCTAATAATTTCTCTTTTTAAACCAGGTCTCGATCTAAGTTCTGTTTCTATTTGTGCATCAGACATACCTAATTCTCTAGCAGCATTAATATCTTTGTATGCTTCTTTTAAATTGTAAAACCTTCTTGCTTCAGAATATTTGTAAGTTTCTACAATATCATTAGCTGTAATTCTACCACCTCTTAAAAGTGGTGATGTAAATAAAGCTCTGTCTTGTCTTAATTTTTTATTAAGAATAGAAGTTTTAAATTTTAAAGCTTTCTCAGGATCTACAGATAATGGTCTATATCCTAACAAGCCAAATAACTCATCATTTATTTTAAATGTTCTACCATATTTATCTGATCTACTTGCTAAAGTTCTACCTACTCTTAAAGCTTGATCTACTGTTCCAGGTTTAAAAGTGCTTGCAAGGTGTGCGATAGAACTTCTTATTTTAATAAATGTATCGTCTTCTGGATTGTATATTCTTTTACCATTTTTACCAACACCTCTACCAAAAACTGATTCTGTTAAAGCTTGTGTAAATATAGATTCATCTGCAAAAGGTTTCATTAATTCTTTAGCTGCTGTTAACATACCTTTACCTGCAGCTTCTTTCATAGATTCCTCTGAATTAGCACCTTGTGCTATGGCGTTGTAAACTGATTGGACAGGTCTTGTTAAGGTATCATACGCATTTGAATAACTAAAATCTAAATATTTTAAATAACCTTTTTCATCTCTACCCACAGGAATAAGTGTAGAATTTTTTGACCAATCAGGAACAAATCTTTTTAATGCCTCCATTTCATCTTCTGTGACATTATTTAATGCTTTACCTGTTTCTCTAAATGCATTTGGTATTGCACCCACTGTTAAACCAAAAGAAATTAATCTTTTATGACCAAGTTTAATTATTTCAGGAACACCACTATTAATTTCTTTTATACCTTGTGTAATGATATTATTACCTGTTCTTAATATTTCTAAAGGAAAGGCTATAAAATTACCGAATGGTGATAAACGCAAAGCTCTTCCTGCTCTACCAATATATGCATAATTAGGCACTTGATTTCTAACTAAATTAGCTGATACTTCATCAACAAAATCATCAAACGATCCATTAAATTGTTTTGTAACAGAATCAAAATCTCTTTGAACAGATGTTTGTATAAAGTCACTTAAACTTTTTCCATTTTCTCCTAGAGCTTTTACTGCTTGTTCATTACCCTCTAATATTTGTCTAAAGTTACTTGAGTCTATCCCATACTGACTAAAAATCTGATCGAACCTATTTCGTTCTAAATTAAAAGATATTGCTTTCCAAAAATCATCTTCTGCAACGTATGCATCTTGAATTTTACCGTAAACTTTTGTTACTCTATCTTTAACATTAAATAGACCTCTTGTTACTTTCGCATCTACTTGACCTGGTGTTAGTGTTGCAAAATCACGAAACACTCTTTTAAACTCACCAACTTGAACTTGTGATTGAAAAATACCTCGTCTAAGTCCTCTAGCATACAATTGTTCTAAGTTTTCATCAAAAGCTTTTGATCCAACAACCCTTCCGTAAGTTAAATCTTTTGCAGGTAAAACACCTTTGCCTCTAAATAAAACATCAATGTCACCATAGTTAGGATACGCTGCACCATTAGCTAAAGCAAAAGATGCTGCGCTTAAAAAATTTCTCATGTGTGTAACAGCAGATAAAACTGTTTTAGCTACTTGCGTAATGGCTTTAGGTCCAAGTATTGTATACTTGTATAACTGACCTGCTATATTATTATTTAATAAATTATTGGCCGTATCAAACACAGCATCATAAATTGGTGCTCTTACAAATTTCCCCTCTAATGCTGATAAGCCATTAGGTGCTTCACTTAAAGCTTTAATTGGAACTTGTTTAAATTTATTTTTATCATTTAAAAGTGCAAAGGCCTCTTCGGTGTTTCTAGCAACTCCTGATTGAATTAAATCATCTACACCACTAAATATAAATTTATTAGGACCAACACTTCCTAATTTATTTATTTCATCCATATATTTTAAAGTATAATTTAAATTTGATTGTTTACCCACAGTTGAAATAAAAGTGTATCTAGGGTCAGTTATTTTACCTGCTAATAACTCTTGCCATGGTTTTAAAACTTTGTCTTTTAAAATAGATGGATTAATACTAATTGCATCAATCTCTTGTTTTGCTATTTCTTTTGTGGCTGGTTTACCTACTATTTGTTCTTTTATTGGAACTTTTGTACCATCAGGTAATTCCTCTGCTACTTCATCAAGTGATCTTTTTTTAAGAAAAACATCTACATCTGTATTTGAAGTTTTTATTATGTCATTTAATTCAGGTTGTGTTAATCTAATATTATCTACTTGTTGTATAGACTTACCTGCTGCTTTAGCTGCTTCTCTTTTTTTATACAAAGCAATTCTTTGTTTGTCTTTAATTAACATTCGAGTCGCTTGAGTAATAGTTTCTCCTGTTGGTTTATATTTTTTTAAAGGATTAAGTCTATTAAACATCTGATACTCAGTTGTTAAATATCCACCTATTTGTTTTTGAATTGTTTTAGATAATTCTTCAGGTAATCCTCTAGATAAAATTCTAGCTGACATACTATCAACCGAAGATCTAAAATTTAATATTGCATTTTTTAATGGTTCTGGATCAGCTCCAGTATCTTTTATTTTTTTTAATAATCGATCAAATTTTCCATCTTTTACTATTTGATAATCTTCAACTTTAAATAAATCAACATCGTCTGCTATAGGATTTTTTAATCTTCTTAATCCTGTTTGTTTATCAATTTCAAAATTTAAATTTCTTTTCGCTTGATTTATAATACTTTCTTGCGTACCTTTTGTAGGTTGCATTATTTCTTGAACTTCATTTAAAAATATTTTTTCTGCTTGTGCACTAGGAACTTTCTTAGCACCAGTAAAATATGTGTCTTCAATAGCAGGGAAAACATCTTTTAAAGCTTTATCAAATCTATCTATTTCTTTTTTAGCTAAAAAAGAAACAGCATCTTGAGAACTTAATGCTCCTTGTTTTAATTCTAAAGTAGCTTTTGTTCCAGTATTTTGTGGACTTAAACCATAACGCAAATATTTTTGATAAACTCTAGTTAACATATTATCAGAATATTCAGCTAAACCTTTTTCTGGTGGAGTTCTAAGAGCTTGTATTCCTTTACCTATACCAACTAAACCTAAATTAAATAAAGCACCTTCTGTACCAAATTTAACTCTATTCATTAATCTTCTATATGCTTCTGATCTACCCTCTTGTGTTTCTCTATCCATCATTGAAAGCGCGTATGGTTCTAAAGATGTACCTCTTAACATATCTCCAAGTGTTCCTATGTCTTCATCTGATACAATGGCTTCTCCAATACCACTACCAACAACAGCTCCAGCTGTTTTTGCAACTTTTTCTTTACCCACAAATTTTGCGCCACCTGCTAAAGCTTTTCTACCAAAGTCTAATGCGCCAAAATATTTACCTGTTTGTTTTGCTTGAAGTGCTCGTCTAGCTAAATTATTTGCTGCTGCAGATATTCTTGGTGCCATTGCTGCACCTTTTACAGCACCAAAAACTCCAAGAGGAGCTATTTGTGTTAATGCTGTTGTAATTTTACCAATAGTTCTTGCTTCAGCTTCATCATCAAATGGATTTAAATCATCAAAAAATTTTTC
>NZMJ01000112.1 GCA_002692855.1 Maricaulis sp. | reverse complement strand
ATTAAATGTGATGAATATGTATGGTCAATACAAGCTGGATTTTTTAGAGATGACAAAGTTATGGTAAAGATTAACAATAGAATATACCCACATAAAAGACTATTTACCATGGGTGGTAGAGATGATGGTACGTTAGGATGACTGTTATAGTAAAAGAACCTGAAATAGTTGATAACTTTTTATCACCCGAAGAATTTAAAATAGTACAAGATATAGTTCTAAACAATAAAGGTGAGTCCTATTTTCCTTGGTATTTTGCTGGATATGTTGGGCAAGAAAATGATACTAACAGTGATGGTTTTTATTTTGTACATAATTTTTATGAATTTAATAAAGTGTGTAGCTCTTTCTTACAAGACACTCAAAAGTTAATATTGTCAAAATTAAAAGTAAAAAACTTAATACGAGCAAAAGCTAATTTGTTTCCTAGAACAGAGAATTTAATTACTTATAGAAAGCACGTTGATTATGTAGAGCCACATACAGGTGCTGTGTTTTATTTAAATACTTGTAATGGTTTTACTATGTTAGAAGATAATACTAGAATAGAATCTATAGCTAATAGAATGTTAATTTTTGATTCTAGTAAACCTCATGCTAGTACAAATTGTACTGACGAATATCGTAGAGTTAACTTTAACTTTAATTTTATATAAATAATCGGAGAATAAAAACGTGTCATTAAAAAAAGAAATAAAACAGGATTGGGATGTTAAAATTTGTAATCAAAAGAAAGAAGCTCCCTATTTAGTCATTGATAATTGGTATACTCAAGAAGAGTTAAATGCTGTATGGTATGAGCTTGATATGTATTCAACACAACCTATTGAAGAAGTAGAAACAGCAGGTGGTAAAAATTCAGCAGTAGCAAGAAGTAATAATGGGGAAGCAAAATCAAATGCTTATCGTTTTCATATGTGGGATTATTATACACCTACTGGTAGTAAAATATCTCCTATACTACGAAATATGTATAAACAAAGAAGTAAAGCTTTTCATGATATTGTGTTAGAAACGATGCCTCTTCATCATAATAATTTTATTAATACTAATACTGATTCTACTTTTATAGGTTATTATGATAGAGATAAATACTATAAACCGCATCATGACAGCGTACAATTTACTTGTCTAATTTGGTTATATAGAGAGCCTAAACAATTTTTTGGTGGTAATACTAGAATTGTGCCAATAGATGCAACAGTTGAATGTGTACCAAATCGTATGTTATTTTTTCCAAGCTATTTAGAGCATGAAGTTACACCTTTAAAATCAAAAAAAGATATTGAATTTGGATATGGGCGTTTTGGTATAACACATTTTTACAACTGGGAAGCTATTAATCAGCCTAACCCTAAATAATTCTAGACATTCTTAGCTGTTTTAGATATTATAAAAATTCACTTAAACGAAAACTTAAACTTATAAAAATGACTAACGAAAGAATAATTAGTAAAGTAAAAAAGTACCTACAAACAAGCGATGGTCGTGAATCAAAAAACTTACTAAAATATGTTGAAATTTTAGAAGAAGCTAGAGATATTCATGAGCCTATTGAAGCTGAAGGTAGAGTTGTAAATAACACTTCATCATAAAAGGTGCATTTATTACGCTGTTGATATAAAATAAGATATTATTAATATCGGAGTGTGTTATGATTGGATTACTAGTCAATGGGTTGTCAAAGGCGGTTGGAGGCTACTTTGAACACTCAGCGAAAAAGGCGAAGGCTAAGTCTGACTTAAAAATCGCAGAGATAGAAGCTAAAACTGCTGTTAAAAAGAAAATAGCAGAGGGCAAAGTTGAGTGGGAAAACACTATGGCTGATGCCACTAAAGATAGCTGGAAAGACGAAGCCTGGACCCTCTGTTTCATCGTACTTATCATTGTGAGTTTTATACCATCATTACAACCTTACGTAGCACAAGGTATCCAGTTTTTGTCTACATTCCCAGAATGGCTACAATGGTCAATCCTTGCGTCAATCGGAGCGTCCTTCGGACTTAAATCAATAGGGAAGTTTACAAAGTAATGTTTAAACTATCACAGAAATCATTAGGTAAATTAGAAGGAGTACATCCTGACATGCAAGAGTTAGTCAAGCAAGCTATTCAAATCAGCACTATTGACTTTGGTATTAGCGAAGGATTACGTACCAAAGAAAGACAAAAGTTATTATTTGAACAAGGTAAAAGCCAGACTATGAACTCTAAGCATTTAAAAGGTTTAGCTATAGATGTATACGCTTGGAAAGACGGAGCAGTGTCTTGGGACTTTTTAGATTATGAAGTTATTAATATTGCTTTTACTGAAGCATCGGTGCGTTTGAATATTCCGTATGTTTGGGGTGGGTCTTGGAAAACATTTAAAGATGGACCTCATTTTGAATTAGTGAGATAGATATGGCACTAAAGAAACTTGTATTCCAACCAGGAATCAACAGAGATAGAAGTAACTATTCTTCTGAAGGAAGTTGGTACTCTTGTGACAAAATAAGATTTAGACAAGGTTATCCTGAGAAAATAGGTGGTTGGAAACCAATTAACTTTACTGCGTATGCTGGTACAGCAGGTAGCCTTTTACAATACGGCACATCTGACGCAAACGAAATAGTTAGTATTGGCACTAACGAAAAAAATTATATTCTCAAAGGAACTGCCCTTAATGACATAACTCCTTTACGAACTACCTTTACAACTTCAACAAGTTCTTCTACAGATAACTGTTTTAAAACCACTGACGAGTCAACTACAGTGGTAGTGACCATAACAGGGCACGGAGGCTCAGATGGTGATTATGTGACTTTTAGTGGTGCATCTGCTGTCGGTGGTGTATCTGCTGCTAACTTAAATACAGAGTTTAAAATAGCTAATACTACAAGTAATACTTTTGAAATTACAGTGGCTGCAGCAGCCACATCTACAGTTTCTGCAGGTGGGGGCACAAGTATTGTAGCTGCTTTTCAACATCCTATAGGAAACGCAACAATTACTTTCGGTTATGGTTGGGGTGCAGGCACATGGAATAGAAATACTTGGGGTTCTGCAAGTGATACTCCTGTTAGTTTACCCGCTAGACTTATCTTTCAAGATAAAATTAATGATGATGTTCTCTATAATATAGAGGATAGTGATATATTTTTCTTTGATTATGATGCTAATATATCTAATCGTGCAGTAAAACTTAGTGCTGTAACAAATTCACGAGCTGTGCCTGAACAAGTGGGTAAAATAATATTTGCTTCAAGTGGGCATTTGTTATGTTTACGTGGTACATCTTATGGTCGTACTACTGCAGCAGGTCAGTCTATATCTAGTATTACTAGGTCTGGCACTACTGCAACGGTTACTACAGGGTCAGGGCATGGATTGAGTGTGTATGACTGGGTTGAATTTAGCGGTCAAGCACCACAAGTTTATCAAGGTGAGTTTCAAGTAGTAAGTGTGCCTTCAAGCACAACTTTTACCATTACCATACCATATGACCCAGGCGGTAATGCTAGTGTAGCGGGCACTTATGTTAAAGTAACTTATTCTGGCACCTTTGACCCATTATTAATTAGGTGGGCAAACGTAGACCCTGATATAGGTCCACAACCTGAAGAGTGGAAACCTCAGATTACTAACACAGCAGGCTTTATACGAGTCAAAGAGGGGTCTGAGATTGTTACAGGACATAGAACACGACAAGAGGTTTTGATTTTCACAGATATTTCTCTTTCAACACTACAGTTTTTAGGCACAGAAGAAGTATTTGCGATTCAAGAAATTAGTGACAGTATCAACATTATTGGCCCCAAAGTTGTCGTAGAGGCTAACAATGTTGTGTATTGGATGGGAGCAGATAAGTTCTTTATGTATGATGGGCGTGTTAACACACTACCTTGTACTTTAAAACAGTACGTCTTTGAAGATATGAATAAGGACAACGGCTTTCTAAATTTTGCAGGGTTAAACAGTGAGTTCAATGAAATAATATGGTTCTATTGTTCAAGTGAGTCTAACAGTATAGACCGATATGTTATATTTAATTATGAAGAAAACATTTGGTATTACGGTAATTTAAGTAGAGATGCTTGGGCAAACCCTGGCACCATTAAGTTCCCATTAGCTACTTTCAATGGATATGTTTACAGGCACGAAGATGGTAAAGACAATGTAGTAACACCAGGTGCAGACCCAACTGCTATAGAAGCATTTATAGAATCTGCTGATATTGGGATTGATGATGGTGATAATTTTGTTTTAACTAAGAGAGTCATACCTGATGTTAACTTTACTAACTCAGATACTGCAACTGCAGGGGGTGCTACATTAACACCAGAAGTACAAATAACTGTTGGAGTAAGAAACTTTCCTGGTGCTGCAAGTGGCACTTCAGATGTAGCAGGGTCGTCATTGAGTAGAGATGTAGTAACTACAGCAGGTGTTAATCAGTTTACTAATCAAGTATATGTTAGAGCACGAGGTAGACAGATGAACTTTAAGATAGCAAGTGAAGATGTTGGGGTGCAGTTGCAACTTGGCACGACTAGAATAGATTTTAGACCAGACGGCAGGAGAGGATAATGTCAAATATACCATCAACTAAAGGACCTAATTTAAGTAACCCACCAAAAGAATACAATGAAGGACAACAGTTGCAGTTTGTAAACCAGCTACGTCTATATTTTAACCAAGTGGATGGTAACAACAATGAAGTAAAAGCTAGAGTAGATGCACTAGCTACACTAAACTGGATAGGAGATAATTAGTGGCGTTTCAAAGGATTACACCAGCAAGACTGGCACAGGCGGAAAGCACCACAGCTTTTTTAGCTATCTATACTTGCCCGTCTAACACTCGTACTTACATCAAAGATATCACAGTATGTAATACTACAAGTGGAGCAGTAACTTTCTTTCTTAGTTTAGTGCCTGACCAAGGCACAGCAGGAACAGCAAATGCATTATTTAATGCACATAGTATAGCTGCAAATACTACTTATCAATGGAAGGGTACACAGATTTTAAATGCAGCAGAAACTATACAGTTTAAAGGTGGTGGAACAGGACTAACAATTCACGTATCAGGGGCAGAAGCCGTTGATTAAGGTTATAAAAAGGTTATAATAGCGTTATGAGTTTAGGAAATCTATTTACAAGTTTAGCTCCAGTAGCCGCAGGTTTTGCATTTCCTGGCTTTGCTTTGGCTGCAGGTGCTGCTACGGGTGCAGGTATAGCTGCATTAAGAGATGAAGACCCATTAATAGGTGCTGTTACAGGTGGTCTTGGAGGATATGGTGGTGGTCAACTTGGCACAGCTGCCATGGGCCCAGCACCAGCTACTGTTGGAGCAGGTGGTGCAACTTCAGCTACAACTGGAGTAAGTACATTAGCACCTACCAAAGGAACTATAATGGGTGGTGCAACCCCAAGTGCAACAATAGGTCCTTTGGGTGCTGCTCAAGGTACAGCTACCCCAACATACTCAGCAACTACAGCAGCTAAAAATTTATTTACTAATCCAGGTGGTGTTATAAGCAATTTAGGTGGTGGAGACATGACTACAGGTGCTCTAAAAGCAGGAGCCATTGGCTTACCTGCAGTAGCAGGAGCGAT
>NZMJ01000111.1 GCA_002692855.1 Maricaulis sp. | reverse complement strand
TGAAGTGCGTTATCAATTACGAGATTAAATGAAGCCAAGCGAATATAGTCCTGTCCGAAGAGAGAAATTGTTCCATCGGAAAAGAAGAAAGGTCGCATCAATGCCTCGGTATTTGCATCCGAATCACTAGTGAGAGTTTCAGTTTGCCCCTGTCGTCCTCGGTAGTTAATAAAGTTCTTAACATCTGTTTGTCCGTTAAGAGTTTGATAATTTGTTGGAGCAACAAAGGTTTTTTTGTGCGCTAGCGATAAATTCATATTAACTGGACCTGTCGCATCAGCACTCATTGTTAATGAATTGATAACTGTTCCGGGATAAATTTTTGAATACACATCTTCCTTGGCGGAATCAACACCCACAGTAGCGTTTTGGTCTGCTTTCTTAAGAGTATATTCTAAAGCAAAAGAAGGCAAGGTATGACCGTTTTCTTCCGTGAAGGTGTAGGTAATAAAATCATTTTCCACATCATCGTTGTTAAGCAACAAATGATTAGCAAGAGTAGATTCAGCCGCTAGTGGTGGGCAAATGGTTGTTCCCTCGGTTCGGTGAATAGTGTCCTCATCCTCGGAATAGATAAATCCGGTTCCACTTCCACTTGCTAAAGTAAAATCGTTTGTTGGGGTATGTGCCGCTTCTGCACCGGAGGGGGTAGTAATTGATTTTTTACCCAATGCGTAGTAAAGAGGCCAAAATGAGTTAGCCACCATATCAATACTTCCACCATCCGTAGTCTCAATACCCTTATATTGGTAAATGAAGTTTCTAGTTCCACCGGAAACAAGGTTCATTTGTTGAGTATCAACGCTCGTTGAAGGAATTGTTACAGAAGTTACTAAACCAAGCCAAGTGTCCGAAAGTAGGGCGGGGTTAGTAGAAATTTTAGGAGCAGGAACAGGCGCACCGTATTGTTCAATAACCCCATAATAGTCATTAGGGGTGGAAACAACAGCCGCAAGCAAAGAATCATTAACCGTTAGTGTGTTGGCGGCATTTCCTTGAATTAAAACTCTGTCCTTTAAAACATTATCCGATGCTAGGTGAATGTTCAAATAACACCCTCGGTATAAGTTTGCTACAAGTGAAAAATTAGTAGTGAATGTAGCGTTAAGGGTAATAACTCGTTGATTGCCGCTAGCCGCAGCAATACTAGTAAAAACACCTAAATTAATATTCTGTTCGGGTATCATTGATACCGTCGCTCCGCTTCCCATCCAAATATCTGAACTAACCATTTTCTCACCTACAAACTAACTGAAAATCGTTTTAACATAACACTTACTTTATATCCAAAAATCCTACTCTTTTTATCGTTCTGCTCAACCCTAGAACCCATCTCAATATGCTTAAAATTCTCCGTTACGGAACCCGATTGAATCCATCCCCTACGGTTATTTTCAAGTATATAGCGAACTATTTTATAAAGGTTTTCTATTCTATCTCTACCGAAGGTATCTCCGGAGGGGGCTAATCTAGTTCCATCGGACTTTCTTCTGTCGTCTTGTTTTGTCCGGATGCGAATACCCATTGTGTAGGATTCATTCCTAACGGAATAATCAAATGTTGGGTATTCAATAGTTTGAGATTCTTCCATACAGACGATTAAATCTGCGGTGTCAATAACTCCATCCGAATTTGTATCTTGGTCTTTCGCACGAGAAATTCTAGCACGATTTCCTCCCCTACCGGGATTGGTAGTATTTCTTGTTGAATCCATAGACCGAATATCCATAATTTGTGGACGAACCCTGTGAACGGCTGGAATATCACTACCTAAAGCGGTAATGGCGGCATTCCAATTATCCGCTAAGAGCGAGACTAAAAATGTTGTTTCGTCCATTTTAAACTCTCCTATACATGGTGGGGCTTCCTCCCATATTTTGATAGTCAGGATTACCTCTAAAGTAAGAAGAAATTTCTCTATTTGTGGGGACATCTCTTAGGGTGTGTTTTACTGGATGTTTTTTTACATAGGTAGAAGCATCTCCTATAATTTGCATAACGCTTCTTTCCTGTCCATCTCTCATAACCATTTCTATAACATCTTTGGACCGCTGGGACATTTTTTTGCCTTTTAGCACCCCAAACCATTCTTCTTTTTGCGGACCATCCAAAGAAAGTTTAAACTCACCTTGCCCCCTTCTTCCACGCCCGGTAAATAATTTAACAATTTGGCTCACTAAATTTTTTACAGCCCTCGGACTAGTTTTTGAAGAGTAAGTAGATTCTACTACTTGTTGTGTTTCCGGGTTTTTAACTGTAACTGTCCCATGTCTTCCTTTAAATCGTGCGGGTGTATAAGCGACTAATTCATATCCCTTATCATTTAATTTTTTTTCTAAGTCCTTAATAAACTTAGCATCCTTTCTGTCCTTTAAAATATTACTCATTCAAAGGCCTCCTTGATACGCTTCTCAATGACTTTTGTAAATTCCTGCTCAATGACTTGGGACATAATTTCATCCGATAATCTCTCGCCTAAAAGTTCTTCCGATAAGTCTTCCATGTCCTCATTTTGAGAAATAATTCTTTCAAGGATTTCATTCATCTCCTCTTGAGTTTTAGAAAGTTTTTCAATGATTTTTCTAAACACAATTATTCCCCCCTAATATATTTAGACTCTTGTTTTTTACCTAACCGAGTTTTGGCAGGTTGAAGAATAAAACCTAACTCTCTAGTTTTATAAGTAGCAATTGATAAAAAAGCACCCTTTTCCTCAGTTAAATATCTTCCCCTTTGTGTTGGATTTAAGTCTTGTAGGTCGGGATGGGTTCGCAAATCACTAGTAGATTCTTTAACAATATTTCTCAGTTCCGACATTTTGACTTCATTTTTGTCAGCAAGAAAATTTTCAACTGCCTCATTAATAAAGGGTCTAGCAACTCTCCTAACTTTTTTTGCTATTTTTTGTTGAGCGGCTGGGCGGTTTCTTTTTTTTAAAATAAAAAACCAACTCATTTCAATTCCTCCATAAGTTCCTCAATGGTTGTTTCTAAGTTTTCTTCCACCATTTGTAATAACATAGGAATGTCTGGTTTGGGTTTCTTCAATTCTTTAGTAATTACTTCTAATACGAAAGCCATCTGTCCAAGCATAATAGCCTCATCCGAAGCATTATCAGCAGACTGTAAGGCGGCTTTCCAACTCATGTTATCACTTTACATCGGAAATATCTGCACCACAATTACTGCACTTATCAGCATTTATATCATTTTTATGACCACAAACCGGACAGGTCTTTTTTAGTTTCTTTAAAATCCATTCCCACATAATATCACCAATTATAATTACAGGCCCAATACCCAGCAGTTAATTTATTTTTCTTTTGTTTGCAGTTATGACGAGACTTAAAATTTTTCCTACGCTTACTGCTTTTGTGTTGTAAAAAGTCTTTGTAGCCTCTCGCTCCAAAAGAAACAATTTTGTATTTTCCATTTTGGTGGGCCAGCACACGATATTTTTTCTTGCTACCCTTGGGTGCGCGTTTTGGTTTATTCACACCGGGAAACTTCTCTCCCCTATACATGACCCCATTTTTAACTCTTTTAATTTCCGAGGCCTTAACTAGGCTATCGTCGCAATCATTACAACCGCACCCACAGTCCTTTTTTAAAACATCTTCCCACATGGTTAATCCCTCCCCTTGTAGCGTTTAACAGTTTCACCATCTCTAATGAGACCGCCACCTAAAAATTTAGTTCCCTGTTTGGGTTTCTTTTTTTCTTCAAACTCCGCCTGTTCTTGCTCAACGACAGCCTCAATATCTTCTTCCATTTCGGGGGAAGGTTCCTTGGGAGTAGGGTTTGCCCTACCAAATAACACAGTCGGTGGATATTTAGGCGTTTCTTTAATTATACTCCACCAATCGCTCATGTTATCACCTTATTGTTTCCTTCTTATTAAGTTTTTGCTTGAAGTCTTTCCACCAGTAGTTTCCGCCATACCGTATTTGATTAAGGAGTTTATCAGTTGAGACTGTCCCAGCCTATCTCTATAAAGCCTACCATTTTTCTGTCTTAAATCCAATGAGAGGGAATGTAATTCTTCTACGGGCATCCACTCGTCAGTAAGGAGTCTTTCTGCTACTGCGTTTAAAAAAGCGGACCCCCTTCGTGCCTTTTGAATAGATTTTTCTAGAATATAGTCTCCTCCGCCCTTTCCGGGCTTTCCGGTATAAACTACTCCGGGGACCCTTTTTAGATACATGGCAACCCTTGTTGGATTCATAATCCTACGAAGTTTTTTAGGCAGGTTATCATAAACCACACCAGCGGTAATTCTCCCTCTCTCGTTTAGAAGTCTTAACGCTACTTCATTAAAATCATTAATATAGCCTTGGCTAAGTTTTTTCTGTAAAGCGTCTTTCCAATTCATCTTCGCATCCTCTCCGTTTTTCTTTTACTAGATTCTTTTCTAGATAGGGCTACTGCGTGTGCGGCCTTAAGTCTCTTCTTGGCTTCGGGGTCCTTTGCTCTTTTAGCGGCCACCCTAGCCCTTTGTTCCACTAGATTAATAATTTGTGATTGTCTTTTATGTGATTTAGATTTAAATGCTGAACTTGAAAAAGTATCTCTAACATCGGAAGCGGTTCTAAACTTAACAGGAACGGTGTCTTTTGGGTTCTCATCGGTGTAAAGCCTACGAGAAGAACCCTTGGGTTTTTTACCCGTCCCCTTCTTTGGGTCTTTCTTTAAAACCTCTTTCCAGCCTTTTTTTACATACCCCGAAGCATAAGCGGCGGCGGCTTGTCTTTCAGCATCTTTACGGCTTCTGTAGACTTTGCCCTTGCTACCCCATTTGTAGCCGCCTTTTACTTTTCTAATGGGCATAAGAATCACCTTTTCATTTGCTTACTACGACAATGGGCCTTACATGTGAAGCCTTTTGTTTTATTAGGGCCGCTACAAACACAGTAGGACATATCCCTTTTGAGAATACTTTGCCAATTCATCGTGTTCCCCTCCTTCTTTTGTAAGTTCTACAAGCGGCACAAGTGGGACGACATCTTCTCTTTCTGCCCTTAGAAGCATCCTTTCTCCCGCAGGG
>NZMJ01000110.1 GCA_002692855.1 Maricaulis sp. | reverse complement strand
GTCGCACAAAATTTAATTTCTTTTTCAAACATTTTTAATTACTTCAGGTTGTTCTATAAAATTAAAAGACATGGATCTTCTTACAGCACCTTTTATTTTAGTTTTAAAAGGCATAACACAATGACTATGACGTGCTTCAAAAATATAAAAATGACCAACTTCAGGATCCATCCAATGACAAGCAACGCCATCTGGCCAAATAAAACCTAATTTACCATCTTTAAATTTATGAGGATCTTTTGTATCATCAACAAATTCAGGCACTTTTAAAAACAAAACAGTAGACCACCCTGTTCGATCATGATGAGTGTGTGGTGGATTGTATTCTCCTTCCTTCATATCATTAATCCAACAGCTTAATATTTCTAATTTTTTAGATCCCTCATATAATCCTGTCTTTTCTAAAGTTTCAATGTAGTCGTTCATACAATCAACAATGTATTTAGATATTTTTGTTTTGCCAATCATATGAGTAAATTCTAATTCCGAATCTAATCTGCCAGCAAGTCTAGGACCAAAAGAAGCTAAATCTTTTTTATGTTCTTCATATCTATTATTTAAATCATCTATAGCATCTAAAGGAAGATTATATCTTTTAACTATTCTACCAAATATTTGAGTTTGTGCTTTCATTTTTTCCACCATAAAATAATTGTGTACCTTTCTTTTTTCTTTACTGGTTTTACGCCATGATAAGTTTCAGTGCCATCAAAAAGTGTAATTGTGCCTTTTTTTGGTTTTAAAGTAACATTGTTTGTGTAAAACTCTCCACCGTCATAATCATCATTTAAATAAATTAAAGTATTATATTTTGTATTTTTTCTGCCATCATCCCAATCACATTTATCACCATGAATGTGCAAATCGCTTGAAGAATTTACAGGCCATGTTTGAATGTGTATATCATCTAATTTTAAAAAAAGATTATATTGTTTAAAATAATTAATTGTTTTTGAAATTAAAGAAGTATCGTCATGAATAAAAACGACTCTTTTGTCCCAATCATAAGGTTCAACATTTTTATTAGCTTTATTAACATAATAACTACATTCATCTTTTGATAAAAAATTGTTATCTATTATCATTAATTATGTCATCTTCTGTTTTGTTTACATACCAAGTAGCATTAGTATATCTTGTGCCAAATGTAATTGGTAAAACTTTATGTTTTGTTTTACTACCATCAAACAAAATTATTTTGCCTTTTTTAGGTTTAATAATTGTATTCCCTACAACAGTGTGACCTCCTTCGTATTCGTCGTTTAAATATAAAACTGATGTTGCGGTATGATAATCAAAATCTATATGTTCGTCTTGATGTTCCCCTGTAGGCCATTTTACTATTTGTGAATAATTTATAAGAGTATTTTTAATGCTATTTTCTACAAGCATACTTAATTTTTTAATTAAAATCTTAAAAGCAAAATTTTCTTTTGAAGAATGTTCTTCACAATCAAGAATAGAAGTGTTTCTGTGTGTAGTATGATATTGTGAATTAATATTGTGAAATCTTATAAAAAAATCACATAAGTCATTACTTATAAAATTTTCTTTCTCAATTAACATTTTTTCTTCGTCTTTCATAACATGAATTCGCTGTCAAGAAAACAATTTAAAAAAGATTACTTGATAATTACCACAGACGTGTTTAAATTAGATCTCACCCAAAAATTACAAATCAAGGAGATATTATGGAAAATCAAGAAGTATTGAAGGCTATAGCTACCCTTGCTGACAAGGTGAGCAGATACCACGAACGTTTATTAGCAGTGGAAAGAGAAAAAGAAAAAATAGAAAAAACACTATCGGAGCATTTAAAAGGCTGTAGTTGTCATCCTGTAATTGAGGGTAAACCATATAATTCTAGTGCGGAGGTTATGGTAACTGGGTTAGATTCTGAAGTGGAATGTGAAGCTTGTAGTGCTTAAAAGAAAAAAGTAGCTAGAGAATATCTCCAAGAACCATTTCCAGCCCACTGTAGTGGAGCATGATAAACATCAGATGAAAAAAATATAGCCCTGTTGGGTTTAAACCCAACATGAATACTAAGTTCTAATTCATCGTTTTCTTTTTTATGATAAAAACCTGTGCCATTATTTACAGCTTCTTCTCCATACATATGAATTAAACATTGATGAGTAGCGCCTGTAGAGGAGTCAACATGAGGACGAGGCATGTCGCTAGCACCTACCATTGTGTATTTTAAATTTAACTGTTGAATATTAAACTTAAAATTATCTTTTATTAATTTTTTTGTAACAACTCCAACATCAGATTGTTCTAGAAGTTTATGTTCATGCCAATACGATCCCTCTAAAGCTTCTCTTAAATCTTTTGGAGGAGCAATATATTCAACAGAAAACATTTCTTGAGTAATTTGATTATACACATCAACAGGGAAAAAGTTTTCTTTAATAAATACTTTACTCATTAGGTATGTATAAATAATTAATATCTGATCTATTTAGTGTGTCCAAAGCATCTTCTTTTGTCTCTACTAAAGCTTCTCCCGCTAAATTAAAAGATGTATTAAGTAGAATAGGAACTTGTGTTTTTTGATAGAATAACTCTATTAAATCATAAAAACTTTTGTTTTGTTTTCTAGTTAGTGTTTGAATTCTACACGTTCCATCAACATGTGTAATAGATGATATAATTTCTTTCTTATCTTGTTTTACAGGTATGGCATATGACATATAAGGTGACTCTTGTATCCTTCCCATCTCAAACCAATCTTTCGCATGTTCTAATAAAACAGTGCCTGCAAAAGGTCTATACCATTCTCGTTTTTTAATAACATTAACAATATCTTTTCCATCTTTGTTTCTAGGATCAAACAATAAAGATCTATTGCCCAAAGCTCTTGGACCGTATTCTGATATATCTTGAAAAAGTGCAACTATTTCTTGTTTTAAAATTTTTTCAATCGCTTCTTCTTTATTTGTAATTATCATACCACAATGCAGCTCCTAATGCTGTACCGCCATCATGAGGACAAGGGTCAACAAAAAAATTAACGTTTTTAAAATATTGAGTGTATTTATAATTGTTTACACAGTTTAAAAAATACCCTCCTGACAAAACAATATTTTTACAATTAGCAGAAACCAAGGCCCGCTCAATAAGATCTATGGTGTATTCTTCTGTAACCTCTTGAACTTGTTTAGCAAGGTCTTCATCTCGCATACCTTCGCTATTTCCGTATGAAGATAAACCCATTGCTTTACCTGGTGCACTATAAGGACCATCGGGACGCATAATAAAAGTTCCAATAGTTCCACATAAATGACTAAACAAAAGCCCAGGATTGTAAAAGGAAGATATGTTATATGTACAATTATTAAATTTCAACCAACTCGTATTTAAAGGAGATTCATAATCTTTATTTTTAAACGATTTTAAAATACTTTTTAATTTAGTTTTATTTTCTAAATTAGTATAAAGCGCAGAATATCTACCGCTACTGTATTTTTTATATAAAGGTTTAATTTTTTTATGATCAATAAAATATATACTATCAACTTCTCTATATATTTCAGGAAAAGGAAATACGTCAGGAAGAGTTGAAGGAGGACAAGTGCCTCCACCGTCAACAACAACACATATTGCTTCATTAAAAGGAGCTAAATAAAAACCAGCAACAGCATGATAAATATGATGTTCGTTTCTGTTAAAAAAAAAATTTTTAATATTATACTTTTTACAAAGCCCCTCTATTATAAGCTCATCTTCTTTAATATGAGTTTCATCACTCCAATAAGGGTGTCTGCCCCATGAAGTAAAAACAAATAAATCATTAAAATCTTTTATTTTTCTAAAGCTTTTGTAATCAAAATCTTTAGCAGTAGGACTCCAATATTTATTTTTACTAAAACGACTTTCTTCAAAAAATTCTACAGTTTCTTCTTTCTTAATACATATCGAAGAGTCGTGTGATATATTTACACCGACTGTCATTATTTATTCTGGCGTTTCTCCTAACATGTCTGCTAAAGAAGGAGCAAATATTTTTACATCTCTTCTTATTTTGTCAGAT
>NZMJ01000109.1 GCA_002692855.1 Maricaulis sp. | reverse complement strand
TTTTGCTTCTGCTTGAGCAGCTTTTGCTTCTCCAAATAAAGATACGTCTTTTGGAAGTAATGATGATAATTTGGTATATTTGTTTTCTTCTTTTATTCTTTTTGATACCTCAGCTTCAGGTACACCCTCGTTTAAAAGTTCTTCTTCTCTTAATCTTATAAGTAAACCATCAACACCCTCTTCACCTATAATACGGTTATAAAGTTTACCTTCTTCTAAATTTTCTTCGATTGCTTTTCTGGTGTCATCAGAAGGAATTAGAAAATCGTACCAGTTGGACTTGTCCGCCATTTCTACTCCTCATCAATAACTGAAACTACGTCAATAACTTTGTTGCCTTGTTTTTTAACAAATTTAGCTTTTTCTATATCATACACAATAACACCATCTGGTAAGTCCGCTAATACAGAATTTTCTAGAATATTATTGTCTGTATCATATTCACTACTTCCAAATACATATTTACTACTAGACTGTGTTCCAACGAAAGTTTTGTATGCATCTGGATTACCTTTTTCTAAACTTTGTAAGTTACCATAAAGAGCTTCAGCTTGTAGCCTGTCTATTTTTGGTACGTTAAATCTATTTTTAGTAGAATCAATAATACTGTCAATGGTTGATGAATAGTCTATTTGAGCTTGATCAGAAGGATCTCGTTTTTTTCTAAACTCAGGTAATGCTCTGTTTAATGCTTCTTCTTTACTTATGTTAAATTCGTTCATTAAATATTCTACCTTTTCTTGTAAAGCTATTTTGTCTGAGTCAGATAAATCTTTGTATAGGTCTAGTGCTATTGCTTGTCTTGTTTTCTTTTGTGATCTTATATCTTTTAATAAATCAGCCGTAGGTTCTTTTGCTGCAGCTACTATGTTTCCAATGGTACTACCGGCACCTGTTTGAGTTGCAAGAGCTGGTCCATACGATAATAAAAATTGTGTTAAAGGATCATTAAGTCCACTTTTGTCTCCACCAGCAGCCATAATTGTATCAATACTATCAGAAAGTTTTACGCCTACGTCTTCTTTTACACCAAGATCGTCTGCATTACTTGTAGCGTACTGCCCTCTTTCAACAACATTGTTCATGATGCCACCACCGACATCACCGCCTTTTCTAAACATAGGTCTTTTAAATGTAATACTCATATTATGTTAACGCTTTATATACCCCTGCTAATGTAGCTCCAGCTCCTAATGCTGTTTGTAATGGTGAAGGTGTAGGCGTTGATTGAGTTTGGAATTGTGCTGGGTATCCAGAAATTAATCCCATAACACCCTGACCATATTGTTGAGCTAAATTTAATGGTTGTTGTTGCTGTGCAAAAGCTAGCTGTTGATCAGCAGATCTAAGAGCTTGCTCCTGCGCTTGTTGTTGGGTTCCTAATGCACCCAACGCTGAAATTTGTTGACCAAATAATGCTGGAGCTCGTTGAGCTAAATTTAATTGATTTATAAATTGTTGTTGCGCTGCTTGTTGAGCTTGACCAAAACCTTGTTGTAATAGTTGCGCCTGAAGTGCTGCCCGGTTCCTGTCGCTTGCTTGTTGATACTCTGATCTTACAACACCCTCTCTACCACCACCAAGAACACCTCTACCTACAGCTTGTGCTGCAATACTAGGAATTCCTTTTGCCGCTTGTACATCAAACTCGTCTAGGGTTGTTTGTATTACATCTTGTTGATACGGAGACATAAACTGTTGATATGCAGTTGGTCCAGTTGTAGCCGCCGCTGTTTGTAAAAAAGGTGCAAACGATCCTAGTCCACCTCTTAATGCTTGAGCTTCTTGTGTGATAGCTGACGTTGGAGCCACAAACTGTCTACCCATAGTTTTAGATAAATCTGCTCCACGTAAACCACCAATAGCTGTCTGTAAATCTTGTAAATATGTTTTACCAGCCGCTTCAATAAACGGTGCTGGTAATTGTTGTACTGTTGAAATTTCTGCCATTACACCACCTTACTCTCTAGGTTTTTCATGAGATCATACATTCTCTGAGCACCTTTGTTGACACTACCACCACCTGCTGCTCTTACAGCATCAGCAGTAAATACAAATTCGTTGTTTGATAACATCGCTGGGATATCATCTGCTTTTTCTTTTACACCAACTGGCGGTATAAATCCACCAGTATTTCTAAGATCTAATTCTTTAACACCTTTAGAATTAACGTTTATTGGAAGGCCCTCGATGCCTGATGCCTTTTCCACTAACTCATCAGAGCCAAAAGCTCTCATAACTCTACCACCATCAGCCATATTTCCTACATCGACTGTCTGATCACCCGCTCCTTCAACCAAAGCATTTATTCTTACATCATAGTCTTCAGGTGATTCATTATCACCTTTTGGATATAATCTTGAAAACTGTATTTTTAACTGATCTTTTACTTCCGCTCGTCTTTGTGCAAAGTCCATATCGGATTCACCTTCTTCTTGTTCCATACCAGCTAATAGTCCAGTGATTGCTGCACCAGCACCACCTACTTTAAGAGCGTTCATTGCATCAGCCCCTTCTTTTAAACCTAATATATTACCAATATTAAACATAGCATTTTTACCACCAAAAAAAGTGCTAGCTCCACCTGGTAATAACATAGGTGCAAAGTTTAAAGCTAATAGACCTGCAGGAGATTTAAGAATACTTCCTATTCCTTTTACAGCTCCTTTAATACCTTTACCTATTTTTTTAACAAAGCTTCCTAGACCGTATTGTGCTCTACCGCCGTAGGCCATAGCTTTTTTATCAAATTCTTCTCTAGCTGCATCAATTGCTTCTTGTTGATTGAAACCTCGTTCCATAAACTCTTCTACAAGTCTCATGAATTCTCTTTCATTTTCATCCATAGAAGCCATCTTCATCTCTGGCTTATCACGTCTAAAATCGCCTTTTAGAATGATATCTGGTGCGCCTGCTATAAATTTTTTCGATGCTTTAGTGTCTGTTAATGCCATAATTTTGTCTAAATTTAGTTTATAGGGCAGGCGTACTTATCCTGAAATATCACACTTTATTTGATTTTTGTGCTATCGTCAACACCTTTGAGAGGTTGACTTCCTTGATACAAGTCATCCCAAAACCGACCACAATAAGAGTATTCTCCAACATGAGTAATATAATCTTTTAAATATACATGTATTTCACCACCCATATCGGACCATCTTTGACAGAAACCAAAGTCTTCACCAAAGTATCTCTTGGTGCCTGGATCATGAAGCGTGTCAAAAAGATTAAACATATTGTCTTTTTTCTCTGTATTACCGTTAATTATAGTTGGTTGATATATCTCTAGCTCCGGATATTTTTTTATCATCTTTTCTATGACTTCTCTTTTGATTAACATACAGCCTGTAGGAGCATGAGTTACTTTAGCGACTCCATCTTCTACTTGTATCTTTTGTGGATCTTCTACTTTAACGGGGAATGTATACCCTGAATTTTTTAAATCATCCGCTGAATTAATAGCTCTATGTTTTGTTGTGGTCCTTCTCCAGGCTTTATCCCAATCAAAAGTTTTCATAGGATATACACAACTAATTACATCTTTATCTTTTTCTAACATTGTAAAAATTGTTTTACCTTGAAAGTCTATATCTGAATCTATGAATAATAAATGTGTGTAGTGATCTGGGTGGTTTAACATTTCAGCTACACACAAGTTTCTACCTTGTGTAACTAAAGAGGATTTCATCAAAGTAAAACTAACTAATATTTTTCTTTGCATACACTCTTGTTGAAACTTTAAAACAGCTTGACAGTAATGCATAGATACATCGCTATGCACTGGTGTGCATACCATTACTTTGTACGGAGATTGGGTGCCAACATTGATGGTGGTAACTTCTGTGTCCCCATCCTGAGTTGGCGGAGTAAACCAGATGGGTTCATTGTTAGCGCCTTGCGCTTTATTACTTTTTTGCATTTACCGCTCCTTCCAAAAATCTTTTCCACGATGTGCCTATTTTATTCCAACCGTAATATGCTTGTGCATACGCAGACTGACATTCTAAATGATTGTGTATTTCTTCTCTATGTAAACTTTCAGCAGCAGCTTCTATTCCGTATGCAAACTTTTGAGCTAACATTCTTCTGTCATTTTCATATGGGATATACATAGGGAACTCTGCACCTGTTTCAAACAAAGCTCCATAATTAGTTGTAATACAATACAACCCTGCAGCCATACATTCTAATAAAGATATACAGAAAGTTTCTTCGAATATACTAGGATACGCATACATTTGATAAGTATGTAAATGATCTTTTATAAAGTTATTTGGTTTATATCCTATGTAATTAACATTGGGTAATTTCTCTGCTTGTTTATAGAGTTCTTTATAAGCATGATCGTTTTGATCATAGAAGTCTTTACCATATACTTCTGTGGACGAATAAACATCTAAACTTACTAATGGATTCTTAACTAGCTGCATAGCACCTAACAATACAGACAATCCTCTCCAAGGTGTATTTTGATGAATAATTTTTATAGGTTGACCTTTTTGATAAGGTGGTGCTTTACCTATTTTATCTATACCATTTTTAATCACCACTGATTTGTGTGTGGGAATATCAAAATGATTTCTAAATTTTTCATAAGTCCAATGACTATTAAATACATACCAATCGTACTTGTCATGATTAGATTTGTCCTTAAACCAAGGATATAAATTACCTTGATCGTAAGAATTTTTTTGCCATAGGATATTTACTTTTGTAGGATGTAAAGGAATTTTTTCAGGCACAGATGTACATATCTGTACTTCATTTAATAATTTTGAATCGACGTATTTTGATAAATAATCGAATTGTAATTCAGTTCCGCCTTTAGGTTTTTGGTTTATCATTTTTTTGATTCATCGCTTTCTGTATCATGTCTAAACCTTTCGGAGATACCTGCACAGTTACATCCTGTACTATATCAGGTCCATCTTTCTTTTCTTTAAACACTTCGTTAGTTTTAGTATTACGCCACGTAGTTATTGTAGTGCAATCTATTTTAAGTATGTTGTCTTTATCCGTTTTCATTCTCTCTATTTATTAAAGCATAACTTATCAGGCCCTGTATTTTATTACTACCTGTAGCTGCTTGCACAGTTATAGCATCACCTGCTTCTAAATTCAAGCCCTGAGGTGAAGCGTTTACTTGCGACTTAGCTGTTAAATCATCTCTAAAAAATTCATATTCAGTATTAGAATCTGATGAATCAACAAAATTCATATTTACTATAATAGATGAAGATGCATCGTTGTTTGCACAATATACACTTTTAACTATAATCGCTGCATCTGTAGGACAAGTAAGCACTGTTGCCTTGGCTGTATCAGCTTGTTTAAAACCTTGGTTTTTATAAAATATACTCATGATAAAAAATAATTAAATGCATCCTGTTCGTTTTTTAAATCTTGTTGAAAAGAAAAATTAAGCTGTTGTTGTAAAGTATTCAAAGACTCTAGTATCTGTCTTTGATTTTCTACATCGTATTCAGGTTTTGGTTCAGGTATATAGTTTGTTACTTTCGCCATTAATTAAATTTTCCTCTAGCATAATCTCTCATAGATTGTTCTTGTGCAATAGCTGATGCTTTACCTGCCTCATACTTAGCTTTGTCAAATCCTCCGCCATCACCACCGCCGTGCATTGCCTGACCTTTATCTGCTGTGACTCCAGCTTCAACTTGTTTTTTCACCTTAGCTCTAAGATCTGCTATTTGTTGATCTTTTGCAGCTTTTTGATTTTTAAAGAAATTAAACATGTTTATATTACGATCGTTCATTTTATTAGCTATGTCAGCATTTGCTCCTGTAAATTGAGTTCCGTCAAAACCTACACCATACTTTTCTTTAGCTCTTTCAATAGCTTTACTATATCTTTCATATTCATCATCAACAGCTTCTGCATAATTTCCTCTAAGACTTCTAACATTTAAGCCAGCTGCATCTGTTAATAAACCAGTTCTAGGATCAACACTTATACCTGGCACATCACCTCCCATTCTAGATTCAATAAACTTTCTGTCCATATATGGAAGTGTATCAAATTTATCTATAGCTCTTACAAACCGCATTCCTGGAATAAAATTAACTAATGTATCTAATCCACCTTTAAGTGTTTTAGGTAATTGTTGAGTAATAAAATCTTTTGCTTGAGTTAAAATACCTTTTGGTTCTTGAAAGACATTTGCTTTCTCTTCTGCTTGTCTAGTTCCAAGTATATCACTTATATAAACTTTTTGACCATTGATAATTTGAAAAGGTTCTTCAAATTCTCTAGCAGCTGTTGACTGTGTAATACCTGCATTAGAAAAATTTGTAGGAAATATAGTTTGTATATTTCTAGCATCAAATGGCGTTGTAGTAGACGTTGTATACATGTTATTAAGAGCTAAATCGTTTGCAGCTGCCATATCAACCATAGATCTAAATGGAAATTGATTTTGAGGAAACTCACCCGTAATGACACTTCTACGATCTAAGATATCTGGTTCTGCTGCTCCAGCAGAACCTATATTAAAAAAATTTCCTATTCTTTGTAAAATATTTGGTTTTTCTGCTTGTTGGCTTTGAGCCGTGGCTAGATAGTTCTCTGCTTGTTGTCTAATCTCAGGCACATCACTATTCAACATAGTATTTAATTGTTGATCTGATAAACCTATTCCATAACTAATCGATTGTTCTGCCATTATCTTCTTCCATCCGGTTGTGCGTCTAATCTAAAAGTGCCATATCTCCAAGCTTCACCTGTAGATGTATTAGCTATTTGAATAGCTACTAATCGACCTCTAGCTCGAGTGTCTATCTTATCAGTGGTTGATGTAATTGTAAAGGGACCTAAAGGCGATCCTACAGGAGCGTTGTCAGGGTAATCATTTAAGAATAATGTAACTTGTGAATTACCACGTAAATATTTAAAATCAGGTATAAATCTCTTAACTGACATAAAGAACTCTCCATCTCCTCTATAATCAACTACCCCCGTTTGTTGTCCTAACGCACTTCGTCTAGATGTAATATCCCAGTCTCCAGATTTAATAAATGCATCTATTGATGTAGTGCCAGAACTATTGACTTGGTCATCACCTTTCTCATGACAATAGTAAATAGATGCACCATATTTATTAGTTAAG
>NZMJ01000108.1 GCA_002692855.1 Maricaulis sp. | reverse complement strand
TAAGATCGCAGCAGAGGTTGTAAAAGCAGGAAATTGTATTGTAAATGTTCCTGAAGTAGCAGTCTTGTCTCCACCAAAATCTAACACAGCTACTGCTGGGTCTCCTGATGCAGTATCGTTATAGATTAAAGCTCCTCTTGCAGTCAATGTTACTCCTACAAATGACAAATCAGCAAAATCTACTACAGCAGTATCACTGTCTAAAGTAGGTGTAACTGGAACTAAAGCACTTCCACCTGAAGAATATCCAGATGGTGAAGAGACTTGATTGTCAGATGTAAAAGAAGTTGTTGACTTACCGAGAGTAGCACTTGATGTATACATAGATAATTTAAAACTGTTACCACCAGGATTAGTAAAATTATGAACCCCTTTCATAACATCTCTTTTAAATACATTACATACCACACTTGTTGTTATTGCCATTTTTTACTCCTTATCTAGTTAAGGTGAAGGGGAAGCCACTTGTATTCTAGGTACACCGTCATCATACTCGCCTCTTCTTCTTCGACCCATTTGTTGCAACGCAAAGTCTTGTATCTCTTCATTATACTTTGTTTTATATAAGTTGTACATATCAATAGGACCTTTTAAATAACTAAAACATTCTGTTAATACTCCATGCAATAACAAAGATTCTTGATGTGTTGACAAAAAGGTAGATGTAGAAGAATCAAAATGGTCAGGGTCTTTAATGTAATTAAGTTGTATGGTGTATGCTTGGTCAGGCACTGGAGCTAATAAAATATTTTTATCATCCCAATTTGCATAATATTTTGGTTGTCCTGTTGTATCTGCTGGATTAAATTCAGCTATAAAAGAAGTGTCTCTTTTCTCTAAAAAATCTCTTGTGCTACTACTTATAATTTGTACAGAACGAATGACCATAGTGTCATTTGGTGTATTTAAAAACCTTTGACTAGCCACAGTGGTAGCAGACACATATTTTCTTATATCATCATAATCAACTTTATTAGCAATATCTAATTCTGTGTTCCTTATAAACTGGTCAAGTAAAGTATCACTTAAAACATTTGAATCTACTTCAGTGTAACTACGAACTTGTGTTAAAAAATTAGAATGTGAAATAGTCATGAAATCACCACTGTAAAATCTGTACCAACTGCTGAAGTTGCAGACACTGCTGTGAGTTTAGTTCCTAAAATAGAATCACTTTGTGCCACTGTCATACTTGTTCCACCAATTCCACCGTCTCCATTATCTGCAAAAAAACCACTACTGATAAATAATAAAAATTCTTTTTCATTTTCAGGTGGTCTTGGTCTTGCATTCGCCAAAGCAATAGCATCTCCTTTAATATGTTTTTTTCTTATCTGTGGATGTTTAGCTTCAAACTCTGATTTGTGTACAAAAGAACCATTCCATTCTTTTACCATTTCATTATAAGGAAAAGCTAATCCTGACCTATCTGAAATTGCTTGAGCATATTTACCTCTTGCGTATGCCATCTATCCTCCTTGTGGAAAGTAATTTTGTGGTGTAATGTAAACAGAAGTTCTTTGACCATCCTCTGTTAAAGCTCTTTGTAATTCATCTTCATATAATAATTTATTTTGCTGTACTAATTGTGGATTTTTTTTCATAGCTAAATAATAAGAAAGTCCTGCAACCATGCAAGGAATAAAACGAAAAACCACATCTGCTTGATTTGTATACGCACCAGTATCTTCTATTCTTTTTAAATAATAATATTTCACATAAGTGTAAGTTGATGCATCTGGTGTTTGATACAAAGTTATTGTTGGAGTCGTTTGTCTGTCCACATAATATTGACTAGGTTGACCTTGTGAACCTTTGTTAGGTAAGGCTGCATATTCACTCCTTGATATTTTGGTAAGAGAGACATCGTTTGTAGACGAGGTAGTTCCAGTAGTTGTGGAAACATAAGCCTCTAATATGTCGTTTGCGTTGCTTGGTGCTGTGTAAGTTGCTGTCCCTGCTGTTAGTTCTTGTTCTTTTAATTCTACCTTCCATAAGTGAACCCCTCGGTTTCCCCATTCGCTGAAAAGAATATTTAAACTTCGCCTTGCTGATTTTAAATCCTTTCCAGAATTAGTGCGTACACCACATCGTTCATAGGCTTCCTCAATGATGTCATCTATGTCTAAATCAAAAGCTGTTGTTCCAGAAGTAGCCATAGTTCACCCTACATAACACCTTTAAATTTTATTCCTTTAATAGCTTGTCCCCCTCCACGAACTATTCCTCCTTCTACTTTTTTATTTTCAGTCATAGCTTTTTGAATGGCTTCTCCTCTAGCTCTTTCATATTTACTAAACATACCATCACCATCTAAATCAGCTTTTGGTGACAAATTCATTCCTCCTTCACTTAAAGCTCTTCTAGGTTTCTTGACTTTTCTTCTAATTGGTTTTTTACCATAAGCAGAAGGAACACCTTTAAATTTTAACTCTTTGTCAGTTACTGCACCTTTTGTAGTTTTTTTCTTTTTAGGAAAAACAGTTGGAGAAGGTGAACCTACAGGTCTATCACCAGGTAGTTTGACTTTTGATTTATTTTTATTTTTTAAAATAGTCGGTGCTCCTGCACCTATCAATCCAGCTTTAACACCTTCCATCATAGCACCGTTTTTTAAACCCTTAGCTTTAATTTTTTTTATACCCTCTGTAACTCCACCTTCTTTTTTACCTATTAGTTCTTTTAATTTTTTCATAGAAGTGTTTTTGTTTACTTTGTCCTTACCAAATTTACTTTGTAATCTTTTAATAAGGTCTCCTTTTTTAAAATCTCTAAATTCTTGTCCTAATATTTTTGTAGTCATTATATCACTCCTTTATAATAATCTGCTAATCCACCTTGAACTGCAAAAGTTTTTACATTTGTTGGTTTACCACCAACACCTTGAGCTTTAGCTCTTTTTCTTTTTACTGCACTTTTTCTTTGTCCTTCACTCATTCTTCTAGCTTTTGCTAAAGGAACACATTTCGGATATTTTCTTTTAGCATCTGCTTTTTGTTTACTTCTACCACAAGGTGCAAACGAACCATCTTTTCTTTTACTTCCGATGTCTACCCACTTTTGAGCAAACCATTTTTTCAACCCTGACATTACTTCAATAAATCTTTATAGTAAGATTTTGCAGAACTATTTGTGCCATAATCACTTTGTATAGCACTACCCATAACTTCGTGTGTATCTATAAAGTCTCCAGTTGCAACTGGTTTAGGACCTTTAAAATCTTTTCTTTTTACACCACTTGGGTCTTTAATTTTTCCAGCACATATTTTAGATGCATACGCATTAGCGTACGCACTGGGATAAACTGAAAATTTTTTTTTAGCAGCTCTTTTTCCTCTCGGACATAATTTTGTCATAGTACACCTCTATATACAGTATAGAGATTGACAAGGGTTGTGTCTACTCTGGTAAAAAACATTTAAGAGCTAGTGTTATTCTAGGTATGTGTGGATTATTACCAGACAAGGCTCTGTGTAATATTCTACTTTTAAAAAACAATAATTTACCTCTTTCAAAATTTATGTTTTGATGTTCTGTTTGAAAAGTTCCTACTCCCTCTGGTAATGTAGGTCCTAACATAATTAACGCAGTTCTTGCTCTATCGTCTGCATGGTCAGTATGCCAATCACTTATTTGACCAGGATATTGAATATTACTGTATACTCTTTCTACATCAAGTTTTTTAAAGTTTAAAGTAAAACAAATTTCATTTATTAGATAATTTATTAAAAACCAATCATCTTCAAATTTTACATAGTAAAAATAATTTTTATCATTCTCATTTGAGTTATGTCCAAATATATGAGTCTTTCTAAATAGTATGGTGTGTTCTAATAATCCACATACTCTATCAGTAACAAAATCTTTTACTTCAATAACTTCTCTATCGTGTTTTAGACTTTCGTTTTTTTCTTCCTGCACAATGAGCTCTTTCGCTAAATCCTTTAGGTTTAGCACAATTTATACTAGCTTTTCTTTTTCTTGTCCATTTTTTTTTCTGAGGAGGCTTAGATATTTGTTGCCTCATTTGACTACGACTAATACTCATCTTAAAGTATATACCACTCTTCCCTCTTTATTTCTAGTGGCTTGTTTATATTCATATCTATTTTTTTCAGAACAAAAAGAAACATGAACCCAACCTGAATTAGGATTTACACCATCATAAAATTCTAAAATTAATTGGTCATAAGAGCAATTTGTATGAATCCAGTCTGACAGTTCATCATTTTTAACTCCAAATATTTCGATGTCTGCTGCTTTTCCCTCTGTATGTTGTGAAAAAGAACTTCCACCAATCATCTTGTTAAGAGCAGTGCAACGAAAACCAGAAGATATAATAACAGGCATAAGATAATAATTCCGTATCGGCTGTAATATATTCGTACAAAGAGCTTTAAGATTATTAAGTTGAGTTTTGTTAGGAGTATTATCAATATCATTTCGTAAAGCTGTTTGTGATTTAGTAAATTCATCTAAAGAAAAATTTTCTGATAATTTCATTTAACATCTCCATCGTCTACGAGCTGCACATATTCTTTTTTTAGGTGTTTTTTGACAATTTATATTGTGCATTTTCATTTGTCCTTTACTTCTAGAACAATAAGACTTTCTTCTTTTTTGTCTAGACTTGCTTGGTTTTTTTTCTGTCACAGCAGTCTTGAGTTTGGAACCAGGATTGTCTCTTCGGTATTTTTCAACACCCTTTTGAGTCATTCCTGCTCCAGACTCTGTAGACCTAAAATACTTCTTGGTTTTTGGTGGCATACCACCATTTTTAAAACTAAGAAGCTCTGCTGTGTATTTATCCATAGTATACTGTTGCACTTACAACACTACCTGAAGGCAAATCTATAAAAGCACCTTCTCTAAACAAAATACCATCATCAGGTATATAAGGTTCAATATAATCTTTTGTAGTTGTAGCTACAGTGTAGAAAAATTTAGTTGTACCTGTTTGAGAAGATTCTTTAAAACTTATGTCTGCTACAGTTCCTCCTGTTGTAATCTGTGCACCTTTAACTCTTGTTGCTCCAGTGAATATAGCTCCAACTGTGTCTGCACCATTACCAGCAGAAGTGTTTGTCCCAACTGCTCCATCTACTGCTATTTGTGTAACAGTAGAAAAGAACACACTACCAGTAACTGTAGTATTATTAGGACCAGTTATATCTTCCGTAATAGTTGAACCAGAGGCATCTGTTCCAGTCACAGTAAATGTTCTTGCAGATATGTTTCCAGTAGAAGTCAAACTTATGGTAGAACCTACATTTGTTCCTGCATAAGCTCCAGTACCAGCTGCTGTAGCAAGTGACATATTACCAGCTCCTCCAAGAGTTTGAGCAGCTGCCACACTTGTCGTTGAGGCTGCTGCTGGTTTAAAGGTTTTAACTTGTAGTTGTAAACCCATAATTTATCTCCTTATCTATCTGAAGCTGCAAACATATAATCTAAAGTTGTTGCTTTAGTTCCTGTGGCATCTCCTGAAATTGACATAGCTGCAATAGTTAAATTTTCATCATCAGGAATATTAGCTGTGTGTGTAGCAACTAAACTTCTATCTATAAAGAAATCTACTTTGCCAGTGCTTTGAACTCTAATACTTAATGTTCTATAAGTATCATCTGCAAAATCAATACCTGAGTCAGTTGAAGTTTCTGTACCATCTTTTTCAGTTTTACAAAGAATAGAAGCATCCCCATCGTCTACTTGAAATACAATTCTATCAGCTGCTGATAACATAGCTTCTGGATTAGTTGCAAAGTTAACTGTAAAACCTATGCAAAAATCCATCTGGTCAGCATCAGATAATTTAGCTTTTGCTTCAAACCATAAATCTTTTCCTGATTGCACTGCAAAAATTTCATTTTTTTGAATTGATGCACCATCGTTATCTGTTGTACCTGCTGAAGTTAAAGCCACTTCACCACCAACTGTGTCTGCTACTATTGCTACAGACGCACCTGAATCTTTTACAACTGTCCATCTATGTCCAGTATTTGAATCAAATCCAATTCTGTCAAAGTCATCCATATATGCTATGTAATCAGGATTTCTGTCTATTGGTAAATTTTCGAACCATTTTTTTGTTCCGTCTTTTCCTGCAAACAAAATAGGTCCTGTAAAATGTACTGCCATTTTTATCTCCTAGTTTAAAGATATAGTCCTCTAGGGGGTCTGCCAAGCCAGTCTATATCAGTTATAAAATTCTTGGTACTAACAGTATACAAAAAAAAAGAGGACTATGTAAGTCCTCTTTCGTTTTTTCAAATTTAATAAATTAATCGTATGTAATTTGTGTGGTGTAGTCCACATCTTCAAAAAACTGATTTAAATTTGATAACATATCTTCACATTGTTTCATAGCATATTTGTTACCTTCAGTTTTGTTTTCAATTTTTTTTAATTTTTTTAACATATTAGAAAAAAATTTATAATCTTTTTGTGCTTGATTAATTTGCTCCATTATATCCATTATGCAATCTCCTTTATTCTATATAAATTTATAGTATTAGTGTCTACCCACTCCCAAGAATAATTTTCACTATTCTTAAAACCAAATATGTCCATAACTTTTTCTGTGTCATATTCTTCTTTATTTCTAATCCAGTCATGTAAGGAACTACCATATGCAAACTGTAATTCTAATAATTCATCACCAGTATAAATAAATGTGTAATCATTAGACCAACTAGTAACACCTAATTTATTAAAATAATTTTTAGCATTTCTTCTTAATGTTTGTAATTCTGTTATCATTTTTTTCTCCTTTGTTTATAAAATAATTATATCAGATTAGAAGTGATATGCAAATATATCTATGTAACACGCAGAAAAGCTGTATTTTTAAATTTTTATTATTTTTAAAAACAACGAATCGATTCGTTTTAGCATCAATTATCACTTCTTTTTTATACTTTGTGCTTTTGTAAATACCAGAAAACTAGGCACTTTGACTTTTATGGTCAGTATGATATAATGGTATGTAACAACAAAGGAGTAAAATATGTATATAAATGGAGAACAAAGAATAATGAAATTGACTAAAGCCTTCAAGGAAAGGGTTGCATTAGATATTAAACCTTTTATTGAAGAAGGTCATAATACTTTTTACAAACTAAAAAAGGTTTTGCCTCAATACGAGGATAGAGAATTAAAAGCTGGTTTAAAATATGCATCTAAAAATTATCTACCACGAGCAATCTTTTCAGGAAAAGGTGTAAGAGCAAGAATGGCTATTGAAAACTATTTAATAGTTAAACCTAAAACTAAGAAAATTTATCAAGTCGTAAAGC
>NZMJ01000107.1 GCA_002692855.1 Maricaulis sp. | reverse complement strand
ATCTCTAATAGCTTGAATGATTACTTGGATACAAAGTTTTTTATTCATTTAATAAAAATTTATTTAACATTTGTATTTAATACAAAAATGAATATAATTTCAATGGTAAGGAGTTAAAAATGTATAAGATCGAAAAAGAAATACCTATACCCCCTGCAAGAAACAAGTTTTCTAAGGCGGACAGTAATGTCAAAGACATCATTGAAACTCTTAATCAGCTTGAAGTAGATGAGTGTTTTCTTATACCTATGACTAGCGATGATTTAAAGGATAAGAAAAATGTTTCTGCTCTTAGAAGTAGGATTGCTTACGCTAAAGCTAGAGTTAAATTAGTTTCTGATATTGATATGGAACTGACATCAAGAGAAGAAGATAGAGGGTTGAGAGTATGGCGAACAAAATAACCAACAAATATAACCTACCTGAAACCTTAGTTAACTTAGCTAAGAGTAGAGATTATTCTAGGGGCAAGTCTGATAGATCAATAACACAGCTTATTGATTCACCTAGAGTTTCTATTCTAAGAATGGCTAACGATAATAAGATTGAGGAAGATGTGACGGATACCTTTTGGGCGAACTTAGGTAGTGCATTACATCACATAACAGAGAAGGGGGCAGATGATAACCACATTGTAGAAGAAAGATTGTTTTTAGATATAGATGATTGGACTATTAGCGGTGCTATTGATGTTCAAAAGATAGAAGATGATAACTCTATTACTGTCATGGATTATAAGTTTACTTCTGTTTGGGCGGTCAAGAATCCTAAACTAGATTGGGAAAGGCAACTGAACTGCTATGCCTATCTTGTTCATAAGTGTAAGAACAAAGAGATCAAAGAACTACAAGTGATTGCTTTCCTGAGAGATTGGAATAGAAACAATGCAAAGAGAGATCAATCATATCCCCAACAACAAATAGTAGTAGTGCCTGTAAAACTATGGTCATACGATGAACAGAGAGATTACTTAGAGGATAGGGTTGAGAGGCACAGAGAAGCCATACAAGACTATGCTTTTGAAAAGGGAATGTCTGACTGTACCCCTGAGGAAAGGTGGCAGAGAGAGGACACCTATGCAGTTAAAAAGAAAAAGAATGTTAGGGCATTAAAAGTCTTTGATAGTTTAGAAGATGCTGAGAACTTTGCTAAAGATAAAGGCGATGAATACGAAATAGAGGAGAGAATAGGTATGCCTGTTAGATGTGTAGATAACTATTGCAAGGTTAATACTTGGTGCGAACAGTATCAACAATGGAAACAAGACAATGAATGAACTAGAGGCAAAGATAATTGGCATGTTAAAAATCTTTGGTGAGTATGGCATTGAGAACATAACCCTTTCACTAGACGAAAATGAAAAGCATGTCGTCATAGAGGAGAGATCAAACCCTTTTATTATTAGGACAAGGAAACTAACACTAGATCAGTTTGTTTGTAGTGATGTAAAGATGTTAATTCAAATAGTAAGGAGTATAAAAGATGAGTGAAATTAACGATAAACTTATTGGGGCTTTAGTTAAAGCACAAAGCGAAATGACTTTTGCCTCAAAGACAGGGACTAACCCACACTTTAGAAGTGGCTATGCCCCTTTGGAAACTGTGATTGATGCAGTTAAAGAACCTCTAAACAACAATGGCATTTTCTATTTGCAGAAAGTGTATCTTGCTGAAGGGGGACAATGTGTTGAAACTGAGTTTCACGGACATGGTGGGGTTGTTAAGGCAGGGAGAGTTTATGTTCCTGCTGATAAGCAAACACCTCAAGGATATGGGAGTGCCTTGACCTATGCGAAAAGGTATTCACTTATAACTGCTTGTGGCTTACCTAGTGAAGATGATGACGGAAATAGTGCTGAATCTAACTACAAGGCTAAACCAAAAGCAAAACCTAAAGCTAAACCAAAACAAGATGAGCAAGATGAAAGTCATGCTAATGTTTTGTATGAGGCTTTAGCTATGGGAGTGGGCGGTAGTACTAGTCTTGAATCTCTAAAAGATAATTGGATTGAGAACAAAGATGCGATTAGCAAACTCAAGAAAGCTAGTGCTGAGGTCTATGAAAAATTAATTGAACTAAAAGACAAGAAAAAACAGGAGTTAGAAAATGTCTGATTACGCAAACAAACCTAAAGCAACAGGTAATATATTCAAGAATGGATATAAGAATAAACAAACACACCCTGATTACAAAAGCACGATTACGATCAACGCTGAACTGTTAAGGGAAATGGTTGAGTTTATTAAACAAGATACTAGAAGGGAAAAGGGAGTGGACTTATCTATCGCTATGTGGGATAGAGTCTCTAAGAATCCAAATCCAAAAACAGGTGAACATGCTCAATACTTTTATACTGTTGTTGAGATAGACACCTACAAAAGCGATAAGGCTAAAGCAGAACAAGAGGCAACTGATGATGTCTTTGCTGAGGCTAGTGTTAAATCAGATTCTTTTGAAGAAGAAGATATACCATTTTAGGGGGGAGATAAGATGCACAAATTTGTTAATGTAGTAACAGAAATAGAAGATCACATAGATGAGTATGAGTTTTTTAAATTCCATGTTCTCTATACTGAAATAATAGACAAACTAAAACCTATTTATGGTGACAAAGCACATGGCAAACTCATTGACTATCTTGAGTTTAAAGAATCTTGGGAAGAAGAAAAGGTTAAGTTTAATGACAGCAAAGAGTACGAACACTTTGTAGATGAGAACTTTCCTGAACACCTAGAAGAAATACAAAAAGATAGTAAGAAACTACTTGCTAAATTATTTGCCCCTAGATTTTGGGATAAAGGTTGACTATTAAAGGTTTAATACTTGAACAAGGAAAGACTAAGAAGTGAACGATACCTCAAACACATTAGGCAGTTTCCCTGCTTAGTGTGTGGCAAGGTTGGTGTTCATGCACATCACTTACGACATGCAGATCACAGAGGTTGGGGACTAAAGAATGGCGATGAGTGGGCAGTACCATTATGTGCAGATCATCACATGGATTGTCATAGAACAGGCAAAGAGAAAATGTGGTGGGCTATGAATGGTATTGATAGTCTAGCTTGGGCGGAAGAAACTTTTAAAGATTGGGAGAAAAACAATGCAGACTAAACTAACTTGTACGATTTTGGTTGATGACAAAGATGACGAAGTAATCACATGGGATTACAAAGAGATTAGAAAATACTTTATGGAAAAGCTAATGTCTAATGAGATCAATCACTTCCATGTTTCAACAAAACACAAAGGAAATATATTGTACGAAGATATACCTGATAAGTATCAAGCTATCACTAGCGATAATGCAGATTACTTTGAGCAGGAGAACGAACATGACAGTTAAAGTTTTCTTTGAAACACCTAAAGGCTCATACGCTGAAGAGATAGCAACATTTAGTGATGAAGAATACTTTGATGCTTGTTATCCAATCTTGGAAAAGATAGCTAAGAAAAACAGATTTATATTAACTGAATCATTTATAGAGGATAGCGAAGATGAGTGAAGGGGAGATAACACTTCAAGATTATATTTGGGCTAGTGGTACATATCTAGTGACACACTTGCCTGAGGGGTTTGATAAGTGGGAAAAGAAAAAGAAGTATAGTTTTCTTGAGGAGTTTGCTCACGAATCTGTTGAAGGTTTGGAAGGCAAAGATATATGGGAAATGATAGAAGATTTAGCGTGGTCTGTAAGAATGTATATTGATCACGATGTATCAGTCTGCATGAGAAGTACAGCAGACGAACCTAAAAGATTTGCCAAATGGATAGAGGAAATATTAGAAAAAGATGAAAACATATAAGATTAAAATTTCAGAAAGGAGAGAAGGTACATTTTCAGTAAAAGCTGAATCTTTATCAAAAGCAAAAGATGAGGCTAAGTGGAGATTGTTGACACAAACTAGACCACCTATTGAGCCACAGTACACATACACATTTACACCTAGCGAAATTGATGAAAAGTAAAAAGCTATGAATGATTACATAAGATATATCATTAAGTACGACAAAAGAAAAAATGT
>NZMJ01000173.1 GCA_002692855.1 Maricaulis sp. | reverse complement strand
TGTTCTAACATTTGGTGCAGACCTTTTTTGCTGTCCATATCTAGGTGTAATAGAAGGAAAAGTAGCCATTATGCAAGTAATCCTCCTGGTCTTTTTTGCTGTATTAATTCAGATTGTACTGCAACTGATATAAGACGACCAAGCTCTCTGCTTTGTTGTTCATCACCTTCAACAGAAGAACCAGAAGCATCTACGTTAACTACCACAGTTGTTGAGCCTCCTCCTAAACCAGCTAGATCATGGTTAGGGATTATGTTTCCTGATTGATTTGGAACGAATAATTCAGGTCCACGTTCCCCTACAATATAAGGATTTCTCATTCCTACAGGACCACCATTTGCTGCATATACAGGAGTATTTTGAATATCATTAAGTGGAGTAGTACTAAAATTAAACATATTGCCGAATAAACCCAAAATACTTCTTTGGAGTTGCGTAGCTGCCAGTTGTGCAGCAGTGTCTATAAAGAAATCAGCTATTCTATTGAGCATATTTCTGAACGCATCTTGCACAGTCATTGTTCCTCTTACTACTCCCTTAAATGATTCAGCAAACGAATCTCCCATTACTTTTGATAACTTGACTGACTGTTCTGTTATATCGTTAAGCTCTCTCATCTTCTTATTTAATTCGTTCATACGACTGATTGCAGGATCGGCAGCATTTAATCTGTTTAGTGTTATCTGCTCTTCTAAATCTTTCTGTAATCTTAGATTAATCAGAGTTTGTTCTGCTCTTTCTAATTCTGCTTTACTTCCGCTTTCTCTTACAGCTTCTACTTCAGCTATCTGTTTTTCTATCGCAAAGTTTAATTTAGTTAATTTATTTCGTTGCTCTAAGACTATTAGTTCTTCTTCAGAACCTTCAAACCTTGCTTTTTCTATCTCTAGCTGTGCTCTAAGATCTACCTCGTTTTCTTTAAGTATTTTCCTCTGTAACTCAGCTAATTTTACAGTTGCATCAAAGTTTTTTACCTGATCTTTTAGTACTCCTAAATCCAACTTTCCTGCTTGTATTTCACTACCTAATCTTCTAAATTCAGCTTGTACTTTCCCTAGTTCTCCGCTTGCTGCAAGTTCTCTTGACTTCTCTTTAGTATCAAACCTTGCTCTCAGTTCATTTCTCTTTTTTAAATTTTCCTGTAAAGAAATTTCTAAATTGGTTATTTTCTCTATGGCATTTTCACGTTCAGTTATAGTCCTGTCTATAGTATCTGCCAAACTCTCCCCTTCTGCTGCTGTACCTCCTCCACCTAGTACAAAGTTAAGCATTTTCATAAATCCAGTTAACGGACCTGATGCTAATATTGCAAGTTCTGTTCCCAACTTAGTTGTTACTTTGGCAAACTCTTTAAATGCCTTATTCATTTCTTCAAGACTATTCGCACCACCAGCACCAAACTGCATACCAAATCTAGCTCTTGCAAACTGTCCTGCCGATGCTGTAAGACCTGCTGACTGGAGTATCTGAACAGAAGTAAGAATATTTTTATCGAATTTAGATAGCGATTCAGTTAATTTGTCTATGTTGTTCGCTGGATCGGCCAACGCACCACCTAACTCATTTATGCCATTAACTACATTAGTTATAGTTTGAATGATAGCTGTACCGACAATACCTCCTGCAAATCCACCCATCTGCCCACCTACAGCAGCACCGATTCCACCACCTAACGCACCACCGATAGCGGTTACTGGTCCTTGCCCGAATAATAAAGGAAAACCACCACTTATCAGTGCACTCTGGAAGATAGCACCGCCTCCACCTCTTCCACCTGTAGTAGGAGCATTGGCAGCAGCTATAGCTCTTGACCTTCTTCTATTTATTCTTTCCTGTTCTCGTAATATTGCTAATTTATTGTTTTCTTTTTTGATACCGTTTGTGAGTTCTCTGTTTAACCTTCTTACTAATCCAAATTCTCTTTTTCTTTGTGCATCTGTAAGTTTACCTAACTTAGTTCTTAATTTTGAAATATCTACCCCTTTCAACTCCAGCATATTTAGATCATGTGCAATTTTTAAACGGGTTGTCTGTTGTATGAATTTAGTATCAACATTCATAGCAGCCTGCCCAGCACCGTAGGTGTTAGCCATTTGTGGTCCGTATTGGGCAGCAGTAAATCCTGTTCTACCAGCCTGTTTGTTTAACGAAACTACTTTTTGCAGTCCTTTTATTTCATCGGCAACTAACTTGTTCGAGGCTCTTGCGGTTTCTAATCTTCCTTTAGCTGTGTGTCTAGCTGCATTAGATAGCTGTAATTTTTGTTTATCTACATTTACACCATCTTTTTCTAATTTCCTTAACTGTTCGCCTAACCTTCTGGTTATTTTCATTGTGGCGAATTTTCTGTCATCCAAAGCAAGCTGCTGCTTTTTAAGCATTACTGCTTTAGATTCAATTCTTAACGGAGTATTGAGCTTTCTTCTAAGAACATTTACACGTTTTTCCAGCTTTCCAAGCTGATCTATCGCTGGTTTAGTATTTAGCTTTATATTTACACTGTAATTCGAGGCAGCCACTTACTAAAAATTACTAGATAACACAAGTTTAGCGTATCTTACGATTCTGAGCTTGTCTTTTTGCTTTTTCGTGAGCCTTTTCTTCTCTTTCTGCCTGTATTCTGAAGTAAGCGTTCCAAGCAAACAGTTCTTGGGTAGATATTTTCTGTCGGAGTTCTTTATGGGTATAACCTAGTTTTTCAGCAATAAAAAACTGAAGAAACATAAAGTTGTCTTTCTCTAGTCTAGCTTTTTACGGCATCAGGGCTTTCCTCCTCGCCCATGCTTTGCATCTTAGTCATTAGATCAAGTAAGACAGATAGTGGAATTTCTCTTCTTAAGATTGGTATGTCTCCTGCAGTAAAAAGTTTCGCTCCTGACTCATCTTCTGCTTTTGTAACAATAACTTGTAAAGCAAAGTCAAGGTTTCCTTCCTCCTGACCTTTGTTCATAGCCAATAGTGTATTGTTTATTGTATCTCTGTCAGCTATTGTAAGAGGCGACCAAAACACTTTTAAGATGAGTTCTTTTCCTTTAAAAATGGAGTAACTACTACGTTCTTCGATACTAAAGGCTTGCTTTAGTTTGTCGATTGCTCTTGCTGTTGGCATAAAAAATTATATCTATTCTTGTAGTATAGCTTATTACTAATAATCAGCACCAAAACTTATATTTTTAGCTTTGAATGTTTCAGCTAATGCTAATGCTATAGCATCATTGTAATGTTGATTTCCCATATAAATTTTATACCAATCTGGATTTTTACTTGGTGGAGTTATTTCATCAACTATCTTTTCATGTTCAGAATAAGTCACACCTCCTTCAACTCCTACAGGTGCGGTAGCTCCTGGGTTATTAACAGCAAAACCAGCGTATTCAGCTTCATTACCTACATACATATCTTTCTCTAAAGGTACTTTTTTAGGTCGTTTTCTTTTTGGTAGTCGTCTGGTAGTTCTTATCTGATCGTATGCACTACCTGAAAAATCAGGGTCAGACATTACTTCAAGTAATGAGGCATCATAACCTTCTATCTTGCCTTCATCTATTTTTTCCCTTTTCTTAGACTTCACTACTGGCTCCACTGGAGTTTCGCTTATCTTCCAACTTGTAGCAAAATGCCCTGTCCACCAAGGACCAGCAGCTTGTAGATCTTGAACCATTGCAGAGGCTACCTTACCTCTGAGTCTTATCATGTCTTGCTCTAAATCTTTAGAAAGCTGTGATATGTCTTTATTAGGCATTGGCGGTAAAACTGCAACTGACTACAGATAGAAAGCGACTTTCTCTTTCTGTGCTTATAGAGGTTGGTCCAGCTATCTGGGATACACGAGGAGAAACAGAAAAAGTATCGGTATATGTGGATAAATTTACTGAAGTTAGTCCATCTATTACTGATTCAGCTATTTCGGCTGCTGCTGCTGTTCCTTTATTTTTAGGTGTCATAACACCACAGGTAATTGTTCCAGCATAATAATCCTGTGCTGCTCCTTGGGCTTGTGTAGTTGACTGAGTAAAATCCAAACTGACCATTACATATTTTTTCTTCAAACCTGGTTTTGTAAATGGAGTATTATCAAATACTACAGTAACTGTAGGATCAGCGTCTTGAACCTTATCTAGGATTGCTGTTTCAAATGCTGCTCGTGTATTTACTAAAGTCATTAGAACATTACATCAATACGGAACAAATACTCTTGCCCACCTTTTAGTGTGCGTATATCTGTTATTTTAGCTCCTCTTGTCGATCCAGAAAATGTAAGAGTTATCTCATCTTGGAGTAGAGGTTGATTGTCACCTATCAAGTCTGGAGTTATGTAGAGTCTCGCAACATTCTCCTGAAACCCAGATTCTTCAGTAGATTGTAC
>NZMJ01000172.1 GCA_002692855.1 Maricaulis sp. | reverse complement strand
TGCCATAGGTGGTTTAGTTGGTGCTATGGAAACTGGTTTAACATTAATGGAATTAATTCAAGAAGAAGTTGGTGAAGGTGTTGAGCTTACAAAAGAAAATGTTAAAGAAGTTTTATCTAACGAAGAAAACTTTAATAAGTTAAAACAAAGATCTGCTGCTAGAGGTAGAAATATAGGTGCTATAGAGTCTTTAGCTTTTGTTTTATCTGCAGGAGCTACATCAAGACTAGCCAAGTCAGGTAAGTTTAAAAGAGCGTTTGCAGCAGGTACTGCTATAGAAATGGGTGGTGGTTTTGTTGGTGAAATAGCAGGTCAAGTTGGTGCTGAACAAAAGATAGATACAGGTGAAGCTTTACTAGAAGCTGTAGGTGAAATTGCTGGTCCTGGTCAAATTTTAAACACAGGCCAGGTGTTAGCTCAAGCTTTAAAAGGAAGTCAGTATAATATAAACGGTGAAAAAAGATCAAAGCAAGAAATAGTTGATATATTAAACAGTGAAACTTTAACGCCTGAAGAAAAAACTAAAATAAAGTTTAGTGTTATAAATGATCCTAAGTTTCAAGAGTTTATAGACGAAAAATTACAAGATGCTGGTCTTGAGTCTAAAATAGATCCTAGAGTATCAGAAGATAATGATAGAAAAACTTTAGTAGGTTTACAAAAAGATTTAGAAAAAGCTCAAGCTGATGCTAATAAAAAAGGTATATTTAGAGTAATTGGTGCTGAAACTAGAGTAGAAAATATACAAAATCAGATCAACGAAATAATGGATAAGTATGAAGGTGTTGATCGTAGAACAGCTGATGTTAGAGCTAGAAAAAAAGCAGCAAAGCAAGTTGAAGAAAATTTAGCTGATAATGTTTTTGAAGCTAGTATGTCTTTTGCTAAAAAACATGCTAAACTATATAATTTAAATATTATAGATAATTTATCAAAAGCTGAAATAGAGCAGCAATATGGTAAAGAAGCTGCTAACTCTAATGGTCTTATTACACCGGAAGGTGATATAGTTATTAATAAAGATGTAGCTAAAACAAAAGGTATTATAGGTTCTAATACAGCTAACCATGAATTATTGCACGGTATAATACAAGCTAGTGGTAAAGCTGATAAGATAGACCAAAAACTTGTAGATGATTTTTTAAATAAAATAGGTGAAAAAAATAAAGCTATTGTATTAAAAAGAATAAAAGATAATTATACTGAAGACTATATTAATAAAAATAAAGACGAGTACTTTACAGCTTTTTCAGATGCAGTTGAAAATGGAGAAATAACTTTTGACAACGGTATATTTACAAGAGTTATAGACTCTGTAAGAAATCTATTACAAGATCTTGGTATTAGAAAAGTTGATTTTGAGTCAGCTGATGGTATGTATAACTTTTTAAAAGATTACAACAGAAGTATACATAAAGGAGCTTTAAGTAGAGGTATTAGAAAAGCAACTGGTGCTACAGCAGCGCCTACACAAACAAAACAATCAAGAAGCCAACTTGTTGATACTATAAACGATTTACAACAAGGTGCTGTTACAAAAGCTGACTTTCAAAAACCAGAAACGTTTAATAAAGTTTTTGAAGCTATACAACCAGGTGGTGCTATAAACAATTATATAAGAAGTTTACAAATGAGTCCTGAAAAAACTCAAGAAACTATAGACTCTGTAACTGATCGTTTAATAAACTTTGATCCTGCTGCTAAAAGAAAAGATGGTACAGTTATTGGGCCAAGAGGTTTAGGTGAGTTTATAATGGCTAACGTAGGTTTTGGTAAACTAGACGCTGCTAAAAAATTAGCTACTAAAGCTGAAAAAACTAAAAGAGAAGTTAGAGCTGATGCACCAGAAGCTAAACAAGTAGCTGACACACCTGTAGAAACTACACAAGAGTTAGCTGATGGACCCAGAGTTTTAAGTACTTTTGATGTACCTTTAGAAGACAATGTTAATACAACTATAACAGAAAGAGTTGAAAACTTAATAGAAGAAAATCCTGCTAATTTAAAAGAACGTGCTGATAAACTTGTATTAAATGAAATAAGAAAAGATTTAGATGCTGCTATTCCTAAAGTAACATCAAAAGGAGTTACTCCAGAGTATGAAGTTTTTATTAGAGATACTTTTGATGAAAACGTAAAAAGTATAGGTGTTGAAAAAAGCAGAAAACTACCTTGGTTTGAAAAGAAAAAAGTTGGTAGAAAAGATTACAAAAACATAGACCCTGAAACAGGTAAAGTTAGTAATTACAGAAAAGATGTTTTTGAAAGTAAAGCTAGCAAACCTAAATACATTAAATATTATACGCAAGGAAAGCCAGGTGTTTTAAGAGAAAGAAGAAGAGCGTTAATATTAATGATTGCTGAAAGAAAAAAAGACGTAGCTGTTGACAACTACATAGAAGAAAACTCAGGTAACATGGATGCTGTAATGCAGGCAAAATTAAGAGCTGCTTCAAGAACAGCAGAGCTTGTAGAGCAAGAGTTAAAAACTTTTGATACTATAAAGTTTAGTAACTCTTTAATTCAAAAAACAGAAAAAAGATTTAAAGATGGCAAGCCAGACGGCACACCTTATGCTGATAGAGGTAGAGCTTTTGAAGATGTAATTATAGATTTAATAAGAAGTTATGGTCTTGATCCTGATATTATTGAGCTAGATGTAAACACTAGTACTGAAAAAGGAGGTTTAGCAGATGTAAGTTTTAAAATTTTTGGTATAAGATATAGTTTAGAATTAAAGTACGGTAGAACTGCAAAAGAAGCTACAAACGTACCTTTAGGAGCGGTAAACTTAAGCAAGTTTGATCTAGCTCTTAGAACATACGCTTTAGCTAAAAATAGACCAGCTTCATATAGCTCTATTGATTTTGAAGGTATGATGAACGAGTTGTTAAAAGAAAATGGTCCGTTAGAAAAATATATAAACAGATATAACGAACTTGTTGTGTTGTATAACAATGGTGTTAGAACAGTTGAAGTAAATGGTGTAGCTTATGATTTAAACACAGAAGGTAGACGTTTACAAGGTGAAGAAAGAGCTGGAGATTTATCTCAAATAGGTGATGAAACTATTTACAATATATATTTAATACTACAAAAAGAAAAAGTAAGTGAATTTAATATAAAGCGAGTAAGCCCTACTGCTGAGCCGCTAACTGATCATTACAAAGCTAAAAGAGGTGTAATGCCAGATGGAGAAATAGTTGAAGGTGTAGATTTTATAGAACTACTTGGTTTAGGTTTATATAATATATATGACTCATCAGAAAGTCCTTTACCTCAACTACCTTCAGCAAAAGATTCTTTTTCAATTGTAACAAATTTATATTTAAAAAATTCTGGTTCTATAAAAGTTAAAAACGCTCAAGGTAAAAAAGTTCCTAAAATAGCGCCTGGCGGAAGTAAAGTAATAAGATTTGGTGTACAGTTTCAAAACTCTATTGGTGAAGTAAAAAAAGTTTCTGATTATAGCGTAACTAATGAAAGCTCTTTTGTAGCTTTGTTAGAACAAGCTGCTTCTTTACAAAAGCCTGTTGATCAAGTAAACAAGCTATCAAAATCTGTTGATAATGCTAGAGTAACAAAACAATACCACAGTAAAAAAAGAGGTATGAGTACTTTTGATTTTGACGAAACGTTAATTGTTGAAGGTAAAAACTTTGTTACAGCTACCAAAGGTGATGATGTTGTACAGATTAGCAGTGCTGAGTGGCCTATATTAGGTCAAAAATATGCAGATGATGGTTATACTTTTGATTTTAAAGATTTTGTAAATGTAAGAGGTGGTAAAGAAGGTCCGTTATTACAAAAAATGAAAAATCAAATTAAAAAGTTTGGACCTGAAAACGTGTTTGTATTAACAGCAAGACAACAGCAAGCAGATACAGCAATACACGGTTGGTTAAAATCACAAGGTATTGATATACCTATAGAAAACATAACTGGTCTTGGTAACAGTACAGGTGAAGCAAAAGCATTGTGGATGCTTAATAAGTTTTCTGAAGGATATAACGACATGTATTTTGTTGACGATGCTTTACCTAACGTTGAAGCTGTTAAAAGTGCGTTAGAACAATTAGACGTAAAGTCAAACGTACAGCAAGCTAGATTAAAATTTAGTAATTCAATGAATGATGATTTTAATCAAGTACTAGAAGATGTTACTGGTGTAGATGCTAAAAAACGTTTTAGTGATGTAAAAGCTAGAAAGCGTGGTGCTAATAAAGGTAAGTTTAGATTTTTTATACCACCATCACACGAGGACTTTGTAGGTTTGTTATATAACTTTATAGGTAAAGGCGAACAAGGTAATAGACATAGAGACTTTTTTGAAAAAGCTTTAATAAAACCACTCAATAGAGCTTATAGAGAATTAAACTCTGCTAAACAAGCTATAGCAAACGATTACAGGTTATTAAGAAGAAATAATCCTGATGTAGTTAACAAGTTAAAACAAAAAACACCTGATGGTGATTTTACTTATGAAGATGCTGTAAGAGTTTATCTTTGGAATAAACACGGTCATACAATAGAAGGTTTAAGTAAAGCTGATCAAAAACAATTAAGCGATTTAGTTAACAACGATATTGCTTTAAAAAATTACGCTGAAAAATTAAACGTAATATCTAAACAAAAAGAATATGTTGCACCTACACCAGAGTGGGAGGTTGGTGATATTAGAACTGATTTAATCGATGCTACTGGTAGAATAGGTAGAGCTAAATACTTTACTGAGTTTCAAGAAAATGCTGATATTGTGTTTTCTCCAGAAAACTTAAATAAAATAGAAGCTACTTATGGTATAGGTGTTAGAAATGCACTTGAAGACGTTTTATATAGAGTAAAAACAGGTACTAATAGACCTTCAGGACAAAATGCTTTAGTTAATAAGTTAATGAACTATTTAAACGGTGCTGTTGGTTCTGTCATGTTCTTTAACGTTAGATCAGCCATATTACAGCAAATGTCTTTTGTTAACTTTATGAACTTTGGTGATAACAACATATTTAAGTTTGCTAAAGCTTTTGCTAACAAAAAACAATACTGGGCTGACTGGGCTATGTTGTTTAACTCTGATTTTATGAAACAAAGACGTTCTGGTATACAAACAGACGTAAACGGCGCTGAGTTAGCCGCTGCCGTTGCTAAATCAAAAAATCCTGTACAAGCTTTAATAAGAAAATTATTACAACTAGGATTTTTACCTACACAAATTGGTGATAATATAGCAATTGCTACAGGTGGTGCTACTATGTACAGAAACAGAGTAAATACATATTTAAAACAAGGTTTAAGTAAAAAAGAAGCTGAAACAAAAGCTTTTGAAGATTTTCAAGAAATAGCAGAGTCTACACAGCAGTCTGCTAGACCTGATATGGTTTCACAACAACAAGCCTCGCCACTAGGTAAATTAATATTAGCTTTTCAAAACGTTACATCACAGTACAATAGACTTGGTAAAAAAGCAATGCAAGATTTAATAAACAGAAGAATTACGCCACCGTATACTGATCAGTTTAGAAGTGATATGTCAAATGCAAATAAAATACTATATTATTTTGCTGCTCAAAACTTAATATTCTATAGTTTACAAACAGCTTTATTTGCTATGATGTTTGATGATGTAGAAGAAGACGAAAGATTTTTAAAGAAAAAAGAGCGTATGATAAACGGTAGTATAGACTCTGTTTTACGTGGAGCTGGTATTATGGGTGCTGTAATATCTACGCTTAAAAACATGGGTATTAAGTTTGCAGAGCAAAGACAAAAAGGTTATAGAGCTGATGAAAGTGCTGTATTAATGGAGGCTTTAAATGTGTCACCACCACTTGGTATTAAGGCTAGAAAAATAGTTAACGCAGAAAAAACTTTTCAATATAATAAAAAAGTAATAGAAGAAATGCCTATACTTAACATTGATAATCCACTTTGGTCTGCTGTAACTAATTACACTGAAGGAATAACAAATGTACCTGTAAACAGATTATATAACAAAACACAAAACGTAAGACAAAGCTTAGATGATCAACACAACGCTTTTCATAGACTGCTAATGTTCTTAGGTTGGAGTCAATACAATTTAGGTATAGAAAATAAAGAAGTTGAATATTATAAAGATAAAGTTAAAAAAGCAAGTAAGCAAACAAGAAAAAGCAAAAAAAGTAAATTTCCAACATTTTAAATATGAAAAAAATAATAATATTAATATTAGTAATTTTAACATCATGCGCAGCACCTAAAAAATGTTGTGGTCAAGACTTAAAGTCATTATTAAAGTCTTCTACGTTTTACGCAGCTGTAAATGGTGGTACATCGTTATCAGACGTTGATGTGTTTTCTGTAGACAACGGTTTATCAACAAGCACAATATCTACACCATACGATTACAACTTAACAGTTGGTCTACGTAAAATAGCTAGGTTTGGTTATGAAAACAAAGCGCAAACTTTTTACGATGGTACTGAGTCAAACTATAGCGATGCTGCTACAGTTGGTAAGGTTAGAGGTTTAGAGTATTTAATTGAGATGGATTACAAGAGACAAGAAGGTGTAGATTATACAGATCAACATCATTTTGTACG
>NZMJ01000171.1 GCA_002692855.1 Maricaulis sp. | reverse complement strand
TATTGAAGACTTTTATGACAAACAAGACATTTACTTAGATGAATCTTTGTTAGAAGAGGAATGTGATTGTTTATATCAAAATCAATTTATCATGCTTACTTCGGATGCAGACCCAAAAAAAACTGCTTTAGGTTTTTTTAAATCTTATGCAGAACCAATCAGAGAAGTAGTTGGATATAAAAATGGAGTTTGGGGAGTTCAGGCGAGAAACAAAGAGCAGAAGTTTGCTTTAGACATGCTAATGAACCCAGACTTACCCCTTGTAAGTGTTATTGGAAAAGCAGGCAGCGGCAAGAGTCTTATAAGTTTGGCAGCAGGGCTTGAGCAAGTTGTTGGAGCAGAGACACGATATAAAAGATTAATTGTATCTAGACCAGTTCAACCCATGGGTAAAGACATTGGTTTTTTGCCAGGAGATATGCAGGAAAAAATGATCCCCTGGCTTATGCCAATCCAAGATAACTTACAATATCTTATGGGGGATGATAGGGCAACTCTTGAAATGTATGTAGAAAAGGGTACAATAGAAATTGAGGCATTAACTTATATTCGTGGTCGTTCAATTTCAAATGCATTTATTATTATTGACGAATGCCAGAATTTAAGTGCTCACGAAATTAAGACAATAATTACTCGTGTCGGTGAAAATACAAAAATTGTATTTACTGGCGACATTGAACAAATTGATAATGTATACGTCGATGCCACAACAAATGGGTTGTCGTATGTTGTTGAAAAAATGAAAGATCAAGAAATTTCTGGTCATATTACATTAAAAAAAGGCGAAAGAAGTAAGGTCGCTACAATTGCGGCAGCAATTCTATAGAGGTAAAAAATGAATTACAACGAAACTGAAACGTTAAAAGAAACGGTCGAAACCGACACCGAAATGAAAGATTGGTTAGTGAATTATGTGGGTGAAAGACATGATCCCGACTCTGGGGAGGTAACCGTAGAAATGATTGTTGAAACTATGGCTACAGAATTTCCAGAATTTTTAATGGCTGTTGCTGAAGAAAACTGGGTTCGTGGATATCATCAAGCACTAAATGATGTTGATGCTGGGCAAAAAATGTTTCAAGAAGAGGCATCTACAAATGATGGTCTTTAATAATGTCAACGCTTTTAATTGGATATATTAAAGAAAGTGTTGAACGATCAGGTATATATTACCTAAATAATGAGATACCTGTTTGGTCTGAAGACCCATTACCTGAACATATTAATCTTCGTGCCGTTCTTGAAAAAATAGAACAAATTATGCCTTCTGCATATTTTAGATATGTCCATGCAGTAAAGATTGGTACATTCCCAGAGATGATCGATAGAGAACTTAATGCTATGTATTTAGATGGGGTTTTGTATATCTCGAATTTTCAAGCCTCTGAAGAGGATATGTACGATGATATTATCCATGAGATGGCACACGCTGTTGAGGATAATAACAGAGATTTAATCTATGGAGATGAGAAATTAATGGTCGAGTTCCTTGGCAAAAGAAAAAGATTATACAGTATCTTGAAAAATGAAGGGTATGATGTTATATTAGAAGAGTTCTTAAATGTTAATTATAACGAAGACTTTGATATGTTTTTGTATCAAGATATTGGATATGCAAAACTAAATAATTTAGTTATGGGTCTATTTCCTGGTGCATACTCTGTTACATCTTTGGGGGAATATTATGCAACAGGATTTGAGCGTTTTTACATGAAAGAAGGAAACAAAATCAGTAAAATGTGCCCGGTCTTAATAAGAAAAATAGATTTATTGGATGAATTAGCAAATGAATATTAATGAATACATTGAGAAATACTCTGAAATAGAGGTTAATAAAAAAGAAGGAATAGTTATTGTCACGATGTGCGTTCCGCCTCGTTTAGTAGTAGAATTGAAAAGCCAAGAGTGTGAGGAATCAAAAGTTAGAAGAGTTCAAACAATTGATGTCAACAAATATTTAAGTCAAAATAAGAAATTAAAAATTACATCCGTTGGCAGTGTTGATAGCATTAACAATTCTCACCCAAATGGTTTAACTGCAACTTGGATTTTTTCAATCCAAAAAAACAATGTTAAAACAAATAAACCATCTGTAAAAAAAGAGGCTTAAATGCCCCATATTTCCTATTCGGAATTAAAAAACTGGAATCATTGTCCTTTTTATCACAAGCTTGTCAACATCGACAAGCTAAAAGTGTTTGAGGGCAATGAATATACCGCTTTTGGAACTGCACTTCATTCTGTCTGCGAGGACTTATTAACGGAAGAAATAAGTATCCCTAAGCCAGAATTATTTAATCAGAAATTCAGAGATGAGATTAAAAAGTTAAAGTCTGAAGAGTTAAACAAAAAACTTATCATTGATATGTTTGAACAAGGTGGTAAATTATCTGAACAGGTGCTTCCTTCGCTTGATAAGTATTTTGACGATTGTGAAGTTTTTATGGCTGAGGAAAAGTTATATGAGCCGATCAGTGGTTTTGATGACTATTTATTTAAAGGATTCGTTGATCTTATCATTAAAGAAGGCGAAGACTACCATATAATTGATTGGAAGACCTGCTCTTGGGGCTGGGATAGCAGAAAAAGATCTGATAAGATGATTGTCTATCAGCTTATTCTTTATAAACATTTTTTCTGTCAGAAGTATGGAATTAACCCTAACAACGTTCATACACACTTTGGTCTTTTGAAAAGAACATCGAAGAAGAATATTGTAGAGCTTTTTAAAGTTACTAGTGGGCAAAAAAGGATTGATAACGCTTTGGAGTTACTACACAAAGCAATTCAAACTATTAAAAGTGGAGTACACATTAAAAACAAACTATCCTGCACTTCTGGATATGGTTGTGAATTCTACAAAACAAAACATTGTAATTAAGGACTTACTGTGAATAAAAAAACAAAAATACTTGTGCTAGCGGATCACCCGTTTACACCCTCCGGTGTTGGCACACAGACTAAATACTTTTGCGAGGCTCTTCTTAAAACAGGAAGATACTCTTTTGTTTGTCTTGGCGGCGCAATCAAACATCAAAACTATAGCCCAATGAAGACAGAGGAATGGGGAGATGACTGGATTGTTTTTCCTGTTGATGGATACGGAAATCAAGATCAGGTAAGATCCGTTCTTAGACACCATAAGCCTGATCTACTTTGGTTTATGACTGATCCTAGATTTTGGACTTGGCTTTGGGCAATGGATAACGAAATTCGTGCCCACGTTCCAATGGTATACCATCATGTTTGGGATAATTTTCCTGCACCTATGTTTAATAAATCATATTATGATTCAAATGATAAGATTGTCTGCATTTCCAAGGTCACACATGAAATTGTAAAAACTGTAGCCCCTGAAGTTGATTCTATTTATTTACCCCATGCTGTAGATGGGGATGTTTTTAAACCTCTTGACCTTAAAGTAAAAAAGAACATTAAAAGAGAGTTAATGAATATTGATGATGACAGATTTTTGTTTTTTTGGAATAACAGAAATGCCAGGAGAAAACAATCCGGTAGTATCATTTTTTGGTTTAAGGAATTTTTAGATAGAGTTGGGCATGATAAGGCAACATTACTTATGCATACTGACCCTCATGACCCACATGGTCAAAATCTAATTCACATTATTGAACATCTTGGATTGGACAATGGACAAGTATTTTTCTCAACTGCTAAAGTACCTCCAGAAAAACTTGCAGAAATTTATAACACTGCTGATTGTACTGTGAATGTATCTGATGCCGAGGGATTTGGTCTTGCTACCTTGGAGTCATTGTCTTGTGGTACGCCAATTGTTGTTAATATGACTGGAGGGTTACAAGAGCAGGTTACAGATGGCGAAAACTGGTTTGGAATTGGAATTGAGCCAAGCTCAAAAGCTATCATCGGTTCACAGGATGTTCCATATATTTACGAAGACAGGATTAGTAAGGAAGATTTTATTAATGCATTGTGTCAAATATATGAAATGAGCCCTGAAGAACGCACTGCGCTTGGGATGGCTGGACGAGAGCATGTGTTGAAGAACTACAATTTTGATAAGTTTAATAATGAATGGATTAAAGCAATTGATGAAACGGTTGAAAAACATGGTTCTTGGCAAACCAGAAAAAATTATCAAAAATACAAATTTACGGAGTTATAATAATGAAGACAATTTTAGTTAGAGGACCAGCCCTTTCTCGTTCCGGTTATG
>NZMJ01000170.1 GCA_002692855.1 Maricaulis sp. | reverse complement strand
TGTAATAGGTTTTGCTGTAGCTGTTGAAGGTTGGCAAGGTTATTATCCTTTCAAACATTTTGGTGGTGGTAATATGATTGAGCCACAAGTTCTTAAATACATGAAAGATGTGTGTGCTCTACCTAATAAAAAAATATTTCATAATGCACAATACGACGTTGGTTGGTTACACCAAATGGGTATTCAAGTTAATGGTCAAATAATTGATACCATGATTGCAGCGGGTGTCATTGACGAAAATAGATGGTCTTACAGCTTAAATGCATTAGCTAAAGATTATCTTGGTGAGCTAAAGTCTGAAAATGATTTAAAAGAAGCAGCTAAGGATCATGGTATAGATCCGAAAGCAGAGATGTGGAAATTACCTGCAGAACATGTTGGCTTTTATGCAGAACAAGATGCACGCCTCACGTACCTGTTGTGGCAACGTTTTAAACCAGAATTATATAAACAAAATCTTGAAACTGTTTGGGATTTAGAATCTAAGCTTTTACCAATTTTGCTGAAGATGAGGCAGAAAGGGGTACGTGTCGATGTAGAAAAAGCTCATGCTTTGAAGAAAGAGTTCCAAGCACAGGAGAAAATTTATTTACAAAAAATAAAGAAATTAGTAGGAAAAGAAGTAGACATATGGGCAGCACGACAAATAGGAGAAGCCTATGATAGACTTGGCCTAGATTATCCACGAACTGACAAAACTCATGAGCCATCTTTTACATCCAATTGGTTAGCTAATTCTAAACACGAAATAAGTAAATTTATAGCACAGGCTAGAGAGATCAACAAGTTTCATGGTACATTCCTGGACTCAATTTTAAAATACGAACATAATGGGAGGATACATGGCGAGATCAATCAACTACGTAGTGATAGTGGTGGGACTGTCAGCGGCCGTTTGTCTATGGCTAATCCTAATCTTCAACAGTTACCAGCACGTAACAAAGATTTTGGACCAAAAATCCGAGGTCTCTTCTTACCAGAAGAGGGTTGTAGATGGGGAAGTTTTGACTATAGCCAACAAGAACCAAGAATGGTAGTCCATTACGCAGCCTCTATTGGCGACGGATACGAAGGATCTAATGAACTCGTAGAGGCATACGCTAATTCAGAAACCGACTTTCACCAAACAGTAGCAGATCTAGCAGGAATAGAGAGAAAACAAGCCAAGACAATAGGGTTGGGATTGATGTACGGAATGGGAAAAAACAAATTAGGTATATCGCTCGGCCTGTCAACAGAAGAAGCATCAGCATTAATATCCAAGTATAATCGTAAAGTTCCATTTGTAAAATTATTATCTGATAGATGCATGCAAAAAGCAAATGATGAAGGCGTAATTAGGACAAAAAAAGGTCGAAAATGTAGATTTGAAATGTGGGAACCAAGGGATTTTGGTATTCATACACCAGAAACATTTGAAAATGCATCTTCAAAGTATGGAAGAAATAATATTAAAAGAGCTTTTACATACAAAGCTTTAAATAGGCTTATACAAGGATCTGCAGCAGATCAAACAAAACAGGCAATTGTAAGCTGTTATGAAGCTGGATATTTACCTAAAGTACAAATACATGATGAATTATGTTTTGATATAAAAGATGATAAAGACATTAAAACAATAAAAGAAACAATGGAAAACTGCATGGAATTTAAAGTTCCAAGTAAAGTTGATGTAGCATTAGGAGATGACTTTGGACAAGCTTCATAAAAATGAAATAGCAGGTATGGGTACGGTTATCTGGCCATACTATATGGTATTTAAAGAAAGATTAATTTTAAAAAAATTTGAGGATGTAAAAATTGTGCATGGCACACATAATGATTTTAAACAAACTATAAGAGCAGATATTGAAAAAAATGGTTTGTTGTGTCCGATGGTTATAGATGAAAAGGATCAATTACGAAACGGTAACCATCGTTTCAAAGTGCTGAAAAAACAAGGAGATGCAAGTTTTTTCTATAAAGCTAACTCTAGAGAAGAAGTTAATTTTTTTTCTAGATTAAATGTTTTATGTTGGGAATTACATCCTGATATGAGTCAACTCATGGAAAAGTTATGGCAGGGGAAGAACAAAAAATACGCAGAAAAGGTTCCTCACATCTTTACCGAGAATGTGAAGATTGCAAAGCCCAAGCAATAATAATAGAAAATAAAAAATATTATTGCGCTAAGTGTGCGCTTTTAAAAGCGGGCATAAGACCCTTAACCAAATTAATGATTTCTAAAAAAAATTAAAAAACTAGTTTTTAACCAGTTTTTTGTAAAAGACTATGTGCATCTTTTACGCTTTGTTCATTGATCTTAACTCTAAGACCTTTGATTTCAATATCAAGCCACTTCATATCAGGTGTAACTCTACCCTGCGCTAACGCTTGCTGTGCCCACTGAGACTCCAGCTGAAGCTTCTTCGATATTAACTCCTGCAGTGCCATTTACTAGCTCCTCATAAGTTATATGGAACCGGCGCATTCCACGACCGAATCCATCTTGTTTCACAGAATACTTACCTTCATTAAGATTCTGGACAAAGCCCTCTATCGCTTGATCATCCGTTGCAGCGTTTACGACACTATTAAAATACAGTCCAGCTGCGTAACATTGAAAGCGATATTGCTTCATAGGATAATCTTATCAACTTTTGCGTGTGAAATCAAGTATTTAAACGGTTCTTGTCAACAAGGCAGTTCATATATAATTTAGAAATTTGAAATCCTTTTGAGGTCAAATTAACCCCCATTTCATTGACTTTTTTGACTGCTTTCTCTTTACAAACAGATTCAGGGTAATACATAATTGGATCCTCGTGTATAAATGCACATTGTTCTTGGCCAGTCATAGGGTTAATAAGGCATAACATACCCATCATAAAAAATTCTTTCATAAATCGTATATTACCACAAAATAGTTGTTGACACTGTAAACAGGAATTCCTATATTGATGGGATAGGAGAAAAAACAATGAACTTAAAAAGTAAATCAAAAATGTTCAAAGCTTTAGTTGAAAAGATGGACATGGCATTATCAGAGGGATCTAGTTTTGATGAGATAGCAGGTAATTTAAAAAAACTGCACATCAAAGTTAAAGATGAATATGTTAAGCCATTACCAACTGATTTATGTACTTCTTTAGCAATGAACGAATTGGAGAACAGATGAGCGAATGGATATATTTCTTTGCAGCTATAGTAATTTTGTTCATCATATTTCCAAAAACCATGTTAATTTTTTTAGGACTAGCATGGCTAATGTAAAAATGAAAGATATGAATTGGAAAGATAGACAGCTTGCTGCTATCAGAAAACTTAGTGACAGAAAAGGTTGGAACTATAGTGATTCAAATCCATACTTTGACAGAGTGTTTAATGTGCTTGTTAAAGATCATATAAAAACAAAACCTCAAATGAAACAGGAGTTAAAGAAACATGGATATAAATAAATTTAAATCGGTTGCAGTAAGAAAACCAGACTATCAATTGTTGCAAGGTCTATGCACAGAAAAATTTAGATCACCTGCATCAATGATATCTAAACTTGTAAATGAATATGTTGGATACCAGGCAAAGAAAAAAAATATGTCTGTTGATGCATATAAAAAACAAATATTAAAAACTAACGGAAAAGGAAAAAAATGAACTTACATTTAAAAAGACCTATTTCAGATTTAACAGTAGGCGGAAGAACTTTTAGCACGCTTGTAAATATGGGATTAAAAACAGTAGGGGATCTAGTGCAGAAAACACCAAATGAACTATATCGTACACCTGGTTTTGGTAAAGTATCCATGAACCAAGTATTAGAAAATTTGCGAGAAATGGATTTAGAATTAGGTATGGATGCAAATGGAGTAAGATCTTTAACCGAAACAAAAGAAAAAACTGAATTGTTTCATTCATTAAGTAAATCTATTGCAAATAAATGTGAAGATAGTCTTAGAGCTTCTATGGCAAAAATGTTACAAGCTGAAGGATATGTAGATAAGTATGATGCTATACAAGAACATAGAAAAATTCTTAATTCATATGAAGTTGCAATACACAATTCAACGGAGGGTTAAATGAGTGATAATTTAGACCCAATGGGTGATTTAGCAAAAGCTTTTAATAATGTATCTCCATCGTTAGAAGATGAAATTAAAAGACTCAAAGAAGCAAATAAAAAACTTCAAACAACTTTAAATGAAACACAACGTAATCTTGAGCAATTAAAAAAGAATGTAAATATTACCTGTGAAGAGATGCTTAAAATTTTAAGAGACGGAGAATCGTATGGTCATGTTGAAGATTATACAGAACTTCAAAGACATTATTCTTGGAAAGATAAGTTATGAAAACAATTACAATTACACTTAGAAAGAAAACCATACAATCAGCTTACAATGAGCTTAAATTATTAAGGATGATTGGTGCTGCATATGCACAAAAAAGATCTCCAATGCATGATTTATTATATGAAATAAAACGTGCAGTAAAAAAGAAAAGAACTTTTTGGCAAAAATTAAAGGACTTATTTCATGATGACAGATAAAGATTGTATCGATTTGGATAATTACCTAGATGATTTAAAGACAGGCACTCGTGAAATAGAGGTAAATAATTATATTACTTATCATATACATCCTCAAGAAAATGGCCATGATATCTTAATTGTGACTGGTGACGAGAAGAACCATAAATCAGTAGTCGTGCAGAAATTTAAGTGTAGATGGCCAAAAAATAGAAATCCAAGAAAATTTCCCTTTACTCATGACAAAAAAGAAGTATAAAAAGAAAATGAATCAAAAATTAGGTGAACCCTTTGATATTTGTAAGAACTGTAATGGTAATGGATATGTAAGAATTATTCCTTACTCTGAGACACAGACTTGTAAAGAATGTAAGGGAGCAGGTCACTTCGAAATTAAAAAAGAAAAAACAACCACGGAACACGAACCAGCAACTATTGATACTCAATATGTGTTGAATCTAATTAAGCTTTTAGAGGAGTTTGTAAGACGTGGCTCGAAAACAATCCACTAACGAATTCCTAGATTCTTTAAAAATTCTAGCAAACAAGCTAGATAAAAAGGAATACAACAAAATCACAAGTGTTATGTTTCGCTTATACATGGGCGATAAGGTAGGTTACAGGGAACAATTTGATCCTCAAGTTATGGCAGATATTAATGCTGTGTGGCAATTCGGAAAAGAAAAAAAGATAAAAACTAAAGCAAAACTATATAAATTTAAGATCGTAGATGGTGGTAAAAATGATGATAAGTAGCTATAATACTACAATGGCATATCGTGATATTTTTATTAAGGAACCGAACCAAGAAAAGCACAGTGGTGAGGATATACACGCAGTTATAGATAGTGTACATAAGGATTATGACAAATCTAGAAAATTTCGTGGAGAAATAGAAGGGACAATTTATTACCGTGATCTACTCTCTTTCCTTATTAAAACTTATGGGCACTAGCTTCGCAGCACAATTACTTAGCACTGATGTTGAGCCTGAAGAGAAACTCTGGAGAGGTGTTCTTTGTAATGCGATTGAAGATGCAGGTCAGGTAAGCCAGGAAAGAAAACCATCAATTTATAAATGTGACGCTCATGCTTGGATTATGAGCAATGTAACTGATTTTTATACTGTTTGTTATTATGCAGGATTTGAACCTGATCATGTAAAAGAAAGATATAAAATGGCTATTATGCGTGGAGATATACAGTTCTCACCACGTAATTTCGCTTGGAAAAAGTATTCGAATCAATTTAATAAATACAGAAATTGTAAAGAACCTGAATCAAAAAAATATCATAGAAAACATTTAGAACATTTAAGAAAAGCTGTAGATCTATGTACTACGGTTTTTATTTCAAATTTAGTAGTTTCCCTTTAAATAAAAAAGGGCCAGCTCAGTCTCCCGGTCTGGCCCTTCTCCAACTAACTTAGAAAGAAATGATTGTGATAACAATCA
>NZMJ01000169.1 GCA_002692855.1 Maricaulis sp. | reverse complement strand
TTGCTTGTTCTAACAAAGTAGACATAGATAGACACTCCATAAAATAAAATTGGTCAAATATAAATAGTATATTATTTTACGAAATGCCTGAAATCTTATCAGTTACCTGAACCACTGATGTATGGGTCAAGCTGATCGAACTCCCAAACTGTTGTAACTGCTGATTGCCCTGGGTAGTTATTGCCCGAACTATCACCTGATCGGAAAAACAACCCAACCGCCGAACCAGTTCCAAAAGACCAACTTCCGGTAACATTATTCAATTCATAAAGAGCACCCTTACCTGTTTGTACATTTACTCCTCCGACTCTATTGTTTCCTGGCCAGGTGGATGCAGTGACGCAAGAGGTCTCCTTAGCGGCTGCGGAAAAGGTGCTGCCATTAAGTTCATTTACATTTGCTACATATAATGCAAACTCTGGATTTCCTTTGGTTTGATCTTGAAAGCCTGCTCCTGAGCCGAAGTGGTAAGTAATACTTATAAGCCTTCCGCTGAATGGCGTTAACATTCCATTTAGTCTTGAGAGTGAGTTGTTTGAAGTTGCGTTGTTGCCACCAATTGAAACAAAACGACCGGCTCGGGCATTGCCTCCAGTCGTCACATCAAACTGGCTGATAATACTCTGAACCATGCGTCCGCGAACTGATCCAGACGCGCCAGTAGCACCACTTGAATCGACTTGAAAAACAGTTCTTTCTGCTGCACCAGAGCCGCTAACTACCTCAAGAGTTCCTTTAAGTTCTAATTCGTTGTCTGTTGAGTCAAATGTAAAGTTTGAAGATGCACCAGTGTTCCCGCTATTATTAAACTGAATTTCGGTGTTTGACCCTGCTGCCGCTGCGGGTGGCACTGAAGACAAGACCAATCTGTTTTGATTGTTTAAGCCAACGAAGCTTCCGGCTCCTGCTAAAGATCCAGAGGCAATAGTTCCACCAGGAAAGTCAATAGTAACTTCTCCACCTTGAAGGTCAATACCTCCAGCGCCAAGAGATCCTGAGATGACTAACTTGCCCAACTCCTTGTTGTATTGGATAGCGGAGGAGCCGGTGCCAAATATAATATTCTTGTTTTGGGGAATAAAAGCGGTATCCCCAAGGGTAATACCTTGAGAAGCAGTTAGTTGTCCTCCGACTGTTGCGACATGTTCTTTTAAATTACCAATTATCGAACTTCCACTAACCTGAAGAGAGCCGGAAATTATGCCGCTACCTTGGACATCTAGTTCAGCGAATGCTGATGTTTTAGTAACGGCACCAATAATAACTTTTCTTTCAGACCCTATGACTCTTAAAACATTCTGATTGTTTGCTCTAAGAATAATGTCTTTTGCATTCTCGTTTTCAACAAACATATGTTCAGCCGAGTTGATTTGAATTGCTGCCGCAGCCGAACCTTCTTTGTTAAATACAATTTCTTTTAGATTGTCAGCATCGTGAGTCTTAAGTACAATCAATGCTTGTCCAGATCCAGTAAGCTCAAGAGATCCGGTAATGCCAACAATACCTTCAAAATCAGCACTTCCAGTAAGAGTTACAATGCCATCGACAGTATTAAACGAACCCTTTGAGCCACTTATACTATTAGCGGTAAGACCCGAAAGATTTGAACCGTCACCATAAAAAGCAGATCCCGATATGTTTAGGGAACTTGAAATATGGGTTCTATTAACAGCGAGAAGTGGCATTTCACTGCCTTCTTCATCCTGCACCGTGAGCGAACTGGTGATAAGAACAGAGCCTGTAAATTGATGTGTATCGTCAAATGTATCGCCAAACTTAGTATCACCGCTGGCGGAAAGATTGGTAACTGTCTTATCGACAATATTAATGTTGTATTGATTTGCAGTTAAAGTACCAGAAATCTCCATACTTCCGCTCAGATTGAGCGTGTCAGTATCAAAATCGTAAGTAAAATTACGAGTACCACTAAGGGAGGCATTTTCTGCCAAGTGCATCTGGACAGATCTGTTTGGTCCTTGGCCTGCGCCTCCGCTAATGTATGCCCATGAAAATTCGCCCATCTACAGCCGTGCCCCTTTAAATAGTATTTGTACCTAACCAAACTGTTGCGCTGTTTGATGAAGCAAACGCCGTGCATTGAACAGCAATTCTTTCAATTCCCTCGATGTCAAAGATGTTATAGAGGTCTACATTATCCCCAACAGAAACTGAAATGGCCTGGCGGACGCCATTTGTTGGGTTCAAGACAGTTAATACTCCCCACTCATCAAAAGCAGAGTGATAACCCCATAATCGGACAGTAACAGTTCCACCTGTGTTGTTGTTTTTCATTAACAAGTGTAGTGTTTTTTGTAATCCAGGGTTTTTAAAGCCGTCAGTATCAGTCGTGGGCGCTGATGTGGTGGCGGTAAATGTATATGCTACTGCCTCTGGTGTGGGTGCTCCATTTGTAAGCCCAAGATTTTGAACTGTGCGTGTTCTTCCTCCTGCCCTGTATGCTCTGAATGTTTGTGACATCCTATAAAACTCCTAATATTTCTTTATAATTAGTTCTTTTTGCTTCTTAAGTTCTTATTTTTTGCTTTTTCTCTTCTGATTCGATTATTTCTTTCATTACGAACTTCAGAGGGTTTGCGGTAATAACGACGACGGCGAACCTCGTTTAGGATGCCTGCTTTTTTTACCTTGCGTGTAAAGCGACGAATCATGCGCTCGGGTGTGTCGTTTACCTTTCTGCCGCGCCTATTATTTTTAAGAGGTTTTACTATTAAATTTGATGCTCTGCTCATTTTACCATTCCTGACCAATTCTTATTTACACCGCCGAATAATTGGCTAATATCGACGCCGGAGTCTCTTGGGTCCACACCAGAAAGAGGATCGCCTTGCTTAGTTTCTGTGGGGGCTGCACTTGGAGTTGTCCCTGCGAAAAGGTCTACACCATTATAAGCGTCCTTGCCAACAGCGTCTAACATACGCTTTCTTGTTTCTTGTAGCTTTTGGTTAGCAATACGGGTCTCTTCTTCATAGTCTCGCTGTGGTGGGGTTGGTTGTTGTGTTTCTACAATTGTTTGCCCACCAAGACCTTGTGCTTCGTCGGATACAATATTAGATAAGATACCCTCTTCAAAGATTACCTCTTTAATACACTCTTTGATAAGAGGCTTGAGAACCTGTCTTAGTTCTGATTTTTTCATTTTTCCCTCAGTACGTCGTTTAGTGCCCTATTAATACGATCTGCTTTTGTAATAATATTAGGTTGTTTATTTTCTTGCATCATAAACGCACCAGTGGTTGAAGGCTCGGATACAAAGTCAAAACAAATTAATTGGAAATCATCTTCAACAATTGTCCTACCATTTGACTCGTGAACAGATCCCATTCCTCGGGAAGAAATACCCAGCTTGACGCCGGACTCGACGAGAGAACGAAGAATTTGTCCAGATGGTGTATTTAAAATTTGAACCTTGCCCATAACAGCATCACCGTCCCACCAAACTTCTGTTACAAGATGTGCAGCGTTCGCGAGGTTGATAACTGCTGAATCGGGATGGTCCAACTCACCAAGGGCTCGTCTTTCACGAACAAGCTTGTTATAATTGTCAACTTCCCGTTCCAATATGGGACGACTATAAACACGACCATTTCCATTTAAATGGTTTGCGCGTTGCATAACACCCGTAAGAAACATCGCATTGTCCTCGCGGACCATACGTTTTTCTTCTTCAGTCAATAAATCATCGCAAATCCCGTTGGGGCAAAGTTCGTAGTATTCTGTTAATAAATATTTGTTCATCTTTTTATCCAATTGCAGGCGCTACCTGCGCGAGTTAGGATCCCTTGCAGCAACGTCTGACGGGTTGCAACATCCATTTGTTTGTCCAGTTATCCATTATTTTCTCCTATCTGTATTCCTTTGTCGCTGAATACCATATTAAAGATATATGATGTCCCTGACGACAGCCAACCTAAAATTAATAAGTTGACGAGGTTATACTCGTATGTAAATAGTTCTGTCCAACCATTTATTCCAAACAAAAGAACGCCAACC
>NZMJ01000168.1 GCA_002692855.1 Maricaulis sp. | reverse complement strand
GTCTCTGTTTTTTACCATTTGGATAATTTGTTCATCGGTGTAGGTATTTTTACCAAACTGTTGATGAACCATATCAACAAAATTAGATACGGCGGCTCCTTTAGGTTTAATTAAATCCTCAGCGATTAAATCACCAATCAAGGCTCGGTTTTCATCCGAGGTTAAATCAATATCCATTTGAAACTCATCGGCATTACCAGCCAATAAAGCAGATAGGGTGGGGCTTTCTTCATCAGCCTCTAATTTAAAAATACTAAATAGCCCAGCAAAGTCCTCATCTAGCATTCTTTTATCTAAGAGACTTTTAAATGCCGCACGATTGATAGCATCAAACCTTTCATCATCATATCCGATGAACCCTTCGTGGTCGGTTGAAAGCCAATCAACAAGACCTCTCATCAAAGCCTTAGTCTCATTTAATGTGGCGGCTTCTTCTTCACCCATGCCTTTCTTCCTTCCGGAAATATCAGCATTAATAAAATCAATTAGAACCTCTAAGGACAAAGCCTCAGTCCACTCAACCCCCGAAGGGATTTTTTTCTCGTAGTTTCGTAGTCTTGGAACTTGAACCATTCTTTAACCCCCTAATTGGTGAGGGCAAAGATTTCCAAACTAGTGAAGTTATTAGCAACAATTTTAATTCCGTTGCGACAGATAATTTCTAATCCCCGAATATCATCACTAGTGTTAGCATCAATTTTAAACTTTCCAATTGGATTATCTACCGCTACAAAGGTTAAAAGAGAACCGGTCTTAGCACCACCCGTAGTAGAAGCACTTAATTCAAAGTTAAGTGCGTCCGTAATAGAACTAATTGTGGCTCCTTCGGGGATTCCATCACCAAAAACTAACATTCCTGCTGATAAGCCAGCCGTGGGACCAGCAATCGTGGGGTCGTTGTTGTAATCAAACGGTGCTTGAACATCAGCGGTATTGTTATCAAAGACATAGACAACCGATGCGGTTCCACCATTAAAAAAGATAAATCCGTCAAAGGTTCCACCAATGGATGAAACTTGAGTGTTCGCAGTAATTTTCGTAGAATTCACAGGCATAATATTCCCTCTTGATATAAACCAAGCGAGACTATGTTATAAAACTTACTCTTCTTCACTTTCACCTAAAGCAAGTGAAAGTAATTCAGCCTTGGTGTTTTGTCTTAGATAAACAACACCCTGTTCTGTGAGGTAAGTCTGCAATTCTCTCTTAGTCATAGAGGAGAAATCGGGTAGAGGTGCGACTTCATCAACCTCCGTTGATTCTTCTAAGGTTTCCTCAACAAGGGTTTCAGCCACCTCCTCTCCCAAAATCTCAAATCCATTTCTAAGAAAAACATCTCGCAGGTCCTCGGAAACATCGTATTCGTAATTACCCAAATACGCTCTCCCGAAAATAACCTTAGTCCCACCAGTAATGTTTTTAACTCTCACTTAATCACCTTTCCTTAAATAAGTCCCCAAACTCTAACTCTAATTTCACCGATATTATCTGTATTGCTGGCGGCAGGGACATTGATTTGAAATTGCGAAGAAGAAAGATATTTACCTCCCGTAGCCGCACCTGCGCCCGTTTCAGCACTAATTACCGAAACAGAATAACCACCTGCAATTGTATCGGTTGAAATACCCGACACTACAACACATGAAACTCTACTTAATCCTAGTGATGAGGCCTCAATGGTTTCACCATTAGCAGTATAAGAAGTAATATCCAATACTGCATCTACTACATATTCATGTCCCATAACTCTAGGAGCAGTTTGTCCCAAATGGTCTTCTAACAATGTTACTGTATGTGCCAATTAAACCACCTCATTGGAGGTCAAGGAGTTTCCCTTGTCCTCGGAAGTAGGAACAAACCACTTCTGCAACAGTTCGGTAAAGTCCACGGTGTCCTAACTTGCCGTGTCCGAAAACATCAGCGTTGATGCCGCCTTCAAAGTATTCAGTTGGCTTCAAAGTGCAAAGGAACAGATGGTCGGTATCAAGAATGAGAACATCTGAAATACCAGCACCGCCGTTGGGCATATCCTTCACGGGAATGATAGGAATGTCGTGATAGGTAGCGACTCGGAAACCGACTTCTCTACCTTCAACACCCTTAATTCCGTTGTGGGTTGGCGTGATTTCCGTTCTACCCATGAAACGCTCCTGTGCTTGAAGCAATTCACCGAGAGTTTGAATGGTATCATAGCCCGTCAAAATAACCTTGGGTTCTCCACCACGAGCCATCAAGTTGCGAATAGCCGTGTTAAGAATGTTCACCGTGAGGTTTCGCTCAGTTCCGGAGTTAGAATCAACATAGGATTCCAAGTATTCCGTAGCGGAGGTTCCATCACGGGCCACACCGTAAAGGTTGTTTTTGTTGGTGGTGTAGGTTGACAAAGCGTTGGTTTCTGCGTGAGTAGCCACGATTTTGAAAAGGCTCATAAGCGAGTTATCAGCCTTAGTAGCGTGTGCGTCAATACCAGTTCCAGCAACAGCCGTCAAGTCCTGCAAAATCATTTTGTTCATAGATTCAGCGTGAGAAACACCGACTTCTTCACGGTAAGTAGCGATAAGGTCGCCCAAACCATCGTCAAGACCAGCCATCAATTGTGCGATTTCGGAAATTTCAAAAGTGTGAGCAATCGTCTTAGGAGAAACATGAAGGTTCTCGTAGACGGGCTTAACATTCGTAATACCCGAAAGTGCGGCATTCTCAGCCGTGCCGCCCAAATCATCAAGGTCGGAAACGGAGAAGGTATCTGCTGAACCACCAATGGCTCGCTCCTTCATAATTCGCCAACCGCTAGAACGCCAAGGTTTCTTAGGAAGAATTGACAGGGCGTTAATTTCACGGTTAATCATGGTCCAAACTTTCTGTCCATAAACTAAATTGTAAAGGCTCTTATCGCCACCTGCACCAGCAAGACCAGCGGCGGTGTGGTGTCCACCCGCAATACCAGTAGTTGCGCCAGTTGCTTTCAAAAGGTTATCGCTACCCAATCCATAGGTTGCTCGCTCCAAGTCTCCAATAGTCTTAAAATATCCACTCATTTTAAATACCCCCCTCGTGCTTTGAGAAAAGGCTGTGAACCTCGTCCCAAGACATTTCGCCAACACGGGAAAAATCCTCACTAAGTTGACGGGTCGTTTCTTCAACCGTCTGTGCCTTAGCGATTTCGTTGTTTTCCAAACTCTTCTTCAAGGAAGAAAGTTCCTCACGAAGAACCTCAAGTTCGGATTGTGCGTTAAACTTGGACTTAGCAATTTCTTGCTTTTCAATCTCAAGTTCCTTTGCGTAGCGAGCCTCAAATTCAGCCTTAACTAATTCGTATGCTCGGTCCTCTTCCTTCTCCGCTCGGAAAGCCTCGTAAGCCTTCTCAAGGTTAGAAGGAGAAAGGTCAAGAGTTTCAACACCCTTTTCCGTTCTCATGTATTCAAGAGATTCCATGTCGTCGTCCTCTTCCTTCATGTAGTCGCCCATTTCGTAATCGGCCATTTCTTCATCTTGGAAAGCGTCGTCCTCTTTCATCTCGTCGTCCTTAGAACCATAGTTCATCTTTTCTTTGGTTCCGGCTTCTTCCATCTTCATACCTTGGCGGGAATCATCATCATCATCCTTCAACAACACGGTATTTTTCAGTTCTGCCATAACATCGTTAAATTCGGCTAATGCCTTTTCAATTTCACTCATTTTTTTGTCCTCCTTAATTATATTAAATTTGGCTTCGGGATTAATCCCTTCTTCACAAATTGTGATTTCATGCAATTCCAACTTATCAATTTCTTTATAACTCCCAACATCGGGGTCATACTTATTGGCTTTGTTAATTGCCTGTCCTCCAATTGAGAAGGAACGAAGTTTTCCACGGCGTATGTCCCGTGCGACCTCCTTTGCCTTCTCAATATCATTTCTTAACTTTATCACTACAAAAAAACCTGTATCATCAACGCCTGTTTTTAGGACTTTTCCTTTGGAATCTGTATAATTGTCTAAGACTTCACCCACTTGAACATTAGAGTGGGTAATCATCACATTACGAAAGCGGTCATTTTTCATAAATCCGTCTGCCGCATCTCGGATTGCGTTAAGAGTAATTTTATCGTTTTGCTTATCCACCACATCAACGGAGGCGTAGCCAGCAATAACACACTCTTTGTTTTCCTTAAGAATGACAAATTCCCCACCATCGGTAGGTGCATTACCAAACATAGGAGTCTCTAACTGCATGGTAATTAGTAGGTTAAAAGACTATATAAATATTATCTACTTTCTGTAGATTTGTTTTGCATTTTGTTATATTTATCTCCTCTAGCGTCATAAAGTCCCTCGTTAGATTCTTCCGGTGCAGGTTTAGTTTCATATCCTGTAAAAGCCAACCACATTTCTTTATCCTCCACGGGAAGGTATCTAATGTGAAGTTTTGAATCAATGTCCTTTCCTTTTAACATATATTCGTGATAACCATGTCGGTGTGCGCCGAACATAACCTTACCCTTATCAATTAGAATATCATCTTGTGGGGCAGAAACCAACTTACAGGGATATTTACCTGCCTCCCCTAAAAAGTCATAGATGTTCTCCTTTGACCCCACATCTATTTCCCACACATTTTCAAAATCTTCATGCTTAACGACGAAGTAAATTTTTTCATCCTTACTTAACCACATCAAAAAATTTCCAACCCGCTTATCCATTTTATTAAGGGTCTTATCGTCGTGATGAAATTTATCCTTACCAACGATACCGTAGGCATCCCCCATCTGCATGAGTCTTCTTTTCATTTTAGTCATTCCGTTTTTATCACCAAATAGTCGGTTAACCAAGTCCGCATCATGCTCCATCGCTCTTTTGAAAATGTTTTCAATGCTAAGGGTTCCGTGGTTTTGTAGAATCTCTTGAACAAACGACATGAACCTACCGTTATCCTTACCATAGGCTCTTTTGATTTCCTTCTTCCATACCTCCATATCAGGATATGCATTCTTTGACATGAGGTTCTTTTCCTTGAAACCGTGAAAAACCAAGCCATCCATGTTAAGTTCCAAGTCCATTTTTGCAATACCATGAACGCCATCAGTAATAACATACGATTTCTTGAGAGCCTCTACTGTGTAGTCGGCTAAACTTTTCTTTCCATTCTTAGTTAAGAACTCTAATGTAATCAGTTTATCCGATTCTACGACTTCCGGAATTTCGTGAAACTTGGCATTATAAAGGCTATAACCTTTCTTCGCATTACCCATAACCTCGTCTACCTTCACACGAATAATTTTACCTTCCTCTACATCGGCCTTGGTATTTACAGTTTTACCAACCTCCGCATAATACTCTCCCTTAAATTCCCTTGCCTTTGGGGTGTCCTCTTCTACCGGACCAATACCCACAATATATGTGTTAGATTTATTTTTGTTAATTCTTTTTGATAGAACGATTACATCTAAATCAATAATTTTTTTCCACTTAATCCACTTGGGGTTTTTCTTCTTTCCAATTACATAAGAGGATTTAGCATCCTTAATTACAACCCCCTCGGAGGTTGGATTATTCATAATTTCCATAGCATATTCTTCAATTTCTTCGTAAGAGTCTGCTTCTCTAGTGTTGCTCTTATTGGGAAAAAGCATGATTTCATTAGTAAGGGCGGTAAATTCTGCAATTAGAATTTTTAGCCTGTCTTCCATTTTTTCCATAGCAACGGATTCATCATCATAGGACATAATATCAAAAATATGAATTTTAATATCCCCCTCGCCCTTTTCCTTTTTATTAATATACGCTAAGGTATCGGCACGAATTAGTGGCTCCTCCCCCTTGTAAAGGACAGCCTCTCCGTCTAAAATGCAATTCTTGACTTCTTTTTTCTTTAGGTAGTCAACACACTTTGGAAATTTTTCTGTAATGTCATTTCCCTTGAAGGAATAAATTTTAACGCTATCCCCTTCTTTGTGAACTTGAACTCTTAACCCATCGTATTTTTCTTGAACGATAAACTCTCCGGTCATTCCCTTAATTTCTCTCAAGTCGTCAATGTCAAAAATCCTATACATGGGCTTATTCGGAGTAATAAACTTAACCTTCTCCTCTTCTTTCATTAGGACAGGTCTTGCTGTTAAGGACGCATATAATTGTTTTGCTCTCCTATCCTTAACATCTAAAGTTTTGTCCGAGTAAAGAATATCCGATTCCAAATCGGGAAAAATATTCTTATACTTATCCTGTTCTAATAAAGTTCTTAATTCAACAACAAGTTTTTCCCATTCATAGTCGTAAGCCTTTGGATTTTCAACAGCCGTTAAATATGTGGCCTTTACCCTATTAGTTAAGGACACCGTATTTTTATGAATAGAAAAATCGTCGGAAAACATTTTTATCCCCCTCATGCTTCATCGGAGGGAACAAATGCGGCTTCTTCACTAACCTTTAGGGTGTGTTTATACCGGCGAAGTTTTTCAAGAGCGGTTTCCAATGCGGCCTCTAAATCCTTATCTTGAGAATCCTCCGGAACCTCCGAGTCCTCGGTTCGGGGCATCCCCCTATCCTCTTCGGTGCTTTTGTAAAATAGATTCTCCGGTAGAAGTTTATGTCCTCGGCTTTTCTTAACCTCTTGAATAGAACCCGCCTTTGCTTTAGCGGCCATACTTTCAACATTCATTGGCTGTGGCTTAATTTGTTTGTAGGGGCGTTCTTCCCCGGTTTCGGCCATTAGTCCCAAAGCATTGGTGATGATTGACTCCAACTCAACGAGTCGGGTTAAAAGCATCCTCTTATCTCTTAAATCGTCTGTTGGTTGTTCTCCTACCATACTCATAGTGTTCCCTCCAATTTTTCTACTAATTCATCTAATTCTGACCAGTCCATTTTAGCGATAGCATCACCTGTTGGAACTGGGCTAGCGGTTCGCATTGATGGTCGGGGGGTATGAACAACCATTCCCGATTTCATCAAATTCATATTTGAGTCTCTAACCTGTGTTTCTAAATTTTCAATCCGTGTGATTAACATTTTAATAATTTCTACTACTTCATCCATTATTCTTCCTCCTCGTATACCATTTCGTATATTTCTTCGTATAGTGCCTCGTATCGCTTTCTTAGGTGGGCTAGTTTTTTAATTAATTTAAGGTTCTCCTCGTCCATTTCCTCTAACTCATCCTCTTCCGCTGAATCTACTATACTGCCCAATGTATTTATAACTTTTGTTAGTTTAAGGTATTCCTCCCCAAAGAATTTTGTGGGTTCTGCGTCTTGAAGGTGGGTTTTTAGTCGTCGCCTCTCTTTTGTGCTAAGTTCTTCCAAGTTCATTTTTTCTTCGTCTTTAGGAAAACCCGTAGTGTAGTCAAACTCCATATCAATGTCCAAGGAGTTAACGACCCTTCTTTCCCTCGTTGAAAATATAGTAGGTGAGTGCTTGGATAAAATTGTAAGGACAATCCATTCTGCGTAGGTCTTGCTGTTAGGGGCCAAGGACACCGGGACATCTAACTCGTTTTCAACAAACTCTTCCTCCATGAAAATATCTGTAAAAATTTCAATACCGAAATCGTATGAGGTTAAAATCCTATACAGGTTCTCTAAAACTCTTCTTCTTGGAATTCGTCCCAACGGAATGGCGTTTGTAATTCTAGTTTTCATTCTCGGCCAAACTACCATAAATCGTGAAATGTTTGCTTCGCCCCCTTCTACTGTGGAGGGAAGTTCCCTGTCGGTGAGAGTCTTAGCCGCCACACCAATAAAATTAGCCAAGAAAAGAATCCTTCTATCGGGTTTGATGTTAATTTTAATGGGTAAAACTTTTAACAAGGCATCATAAAATGCTAAGAGATTATCAGTCATAACCCCACCGGACAGTTCTTCTTGTAGTTTCTCAATATTAACCTGTAGAGAAGAACCCGACCGTCTAAACATGCCTTGGTAAGACCTAGCATTTTCGGGCCTATCAAACCTAACAAACCTATTATTGGGTCCGACTCTTAGCACATCGCCATCGCCGCTTAGTCTAAAATATCCCTTTAATCGCTCAACAATTTTTGTAATATCGCCTTCCGATAGTAAGTCCATAGAAGAAATGAATCTTTTCATATCCTCATCTAACTCTACCTCGTTAGACTCCACACCCGATTGAAATGCTTTAGCGGCTCTAATGTATTTGTTGATGTTTTGAGTAGTTAATTCTTTAGGGTCCTTATCCTTGATATGTTGAATAATATACTGCTTTAGATTAAAACTCTCCATCACCATTAAATCACCTCAAACCTGCTTCCACTTTTTACTCATTTTAGGTCCGCCCTGAACAAAGTCCGGAACTGTTGGATTTTTTTCCCACTTCTCCGGAGGTGCTTCGGGAACCCCCACAGCCAAGTTCTTTTTAATTTGTTTTTTCTTATTGTCTAATTTTTCTTTAATTTTATCATTCATCTCTTTTCCCCCTGAATTTTCTATCTGCGAATTCTTGACCCGCCCTTGAGGTTTGACCCAATTCATAGCCATAGGCCCTTCTTCTAATTTTATCAAGAAGGGATTTTTTACCCGGTCCCTTTACATAGTCTATTACGGTATCGCGCATTTCTTTTATTTTTTCTTGTAAATCATCTCCGATTTTATTTACTAAATTATTATCTAAAATTTCTTTAATATATTCTTCTCTTGTTTGTAATGATTGGAAGTTTTCAGCACTAAGTTTTCCGTTCATATATCCGATATTTAAAACATCATCATTTCGGTCTCCCTCACCATCAATATAATATCCCCTAATCCTAAATGATAAGGTTTTTTGGTATGCGTTTAAATAAACCTTTAATCTAATTGAAGAAAACACTGTGTCCGAGGTGGTATATGAAAACCTTGTTTTTAGATAATCTGTTAATTGATTCATAAGCCCGTCTTGAATATTAATCATCTCTAAATTACTACTAGGTGGGGAAATATCACCGCCCACCAATTCATATTCCATTTCTGCTTTTTGTCCTCTTGAAACTTCTATGTGTGCAATATCTCCCGGCTTTGACGCAGATTCTTGGAAGTCAATTTCCTTTATATCCACATAGGGTTCCCTGCCCGAACCAGCCACTAAAAATGCCGTTGCCGCATCATCCATGCTAGCCTCAAAATCTGCTTTTGTAGCAGAATAAGAGCAAGCAGATTCCGAAACATTGGGGTCTGTTACATCTCTTTCAAAAGTTACACTACCCGTGCATACGACGAAAATTTCTCTTCTTTCGGTTCTTATTCTTACTAAGCCGCTTTTTCTATCATCCAATGATATGTAAAAACCACTTCCTGTAATGCCCGGATAATATAAAACACCAAGTATACGACCAGTTAAATTATCAATTGTTAAGTCTTGTAAAACAATAGTATTTTCCTTTGAGGCCTGTTCTCTAAATATTTCAGTCATTAATCCCCTAGCGGTCATAATGGGGCTAGTTTGTCTTTCCGCCCCAGTTGTCATTCTTGGTTTTGTAAATTGTTGTGTTTCTTCCCCGCTATAAAATCTCTTGGGTTCATAAACTCGTCTAACAATATCCACCATTTCTAGGTTTAAGTCGTCTATTTTATTTACATCAACGGTATATCTACTCTGGGTAGTTTTATCCATATACCTTTGGACATCTACTTCTTCAAGGGTTAAATTAGTTTCTGTGTTAGATTGAAAGTCCGGCAAACTAAATTTAAATTCAAAAATTACCGTCATTCCTATGTCAACCCTAGAAGCATCTCTCATTTTTAGTAGGAAACTGTATTGAAGAGGAGCCGTTTCTTTAATACTAAAATCGGTTCTTAAATTAAATTCCATATTTCCTGCAATATCAATAAATTGTGCAAAGTTGGTTCCCTTGAAATATTGCTCCATATCCGATAGGGCCTTCTTAAATTCTTCTAAATAAATTTTTTGCTTTTTCTTAGCAGATATATACAACGGAATTTCGCCCTTTACCTTTAGTAAATCGTTAAAGGTTTGAATATTAGTAAGGTCCTTAAGAGTTGCAGGCATACCAGTATAGGATTTTTCTAATCTAAACCCTCTTTGCGCTCCCGTTGGTTGTGAAAAACCCGGCAAAGAAGACGCGATAGCATCCTCAACAATTGAGCGTATAACTTTGCCTCTAAATCTATTCTGTCTTCCTTCTAGTGATGCAATAGGACGAGTTAAACCATTGTTCTCGTAATAGTTTAATAGGCCCACACCCAACTTATCTGAAATTTCTTTCTCCACCTCTTCCGGAAGAGAGTAGGGAGTTTCATCATCTATGTTTAACTCACTAAGACCCTTTAAGAAAGATTCAAAGTCCTCTAAATCTGCATTAATGTTTTTATTACCAAAAGCAAAAACAGCATACGGATAATTTTTTAATGTAGAGATACCACCAATAGGGTTATTAGTCATGTGTTGAAAAAGTAAATCTCTT
>NZMJ01000167.1 GCA_002692855.1 Maricaulis sp. | reverse complement strand
CCACAGAGAGCGAGACAACCCTAAACCTCTATACATGTCAATTACTTTAATTCCGGTGGTGAGATACAATTTATGTTCCGGTAAATATTTCCATCCCACACGACCAACCGCTAAGGGTTCTCCTCCAATGGTATTTGCTCGGTCAAACATGATGTAATACCCATCAGCATTCTGCCTAGTCAGCGGAGGAAAGAAATCCATCTCTTCCCTAGTTTTTCTACCGGGATTGCTAACTTGAAAAAGTGAAACCATCTCGGCCTCGGAATAAATTTTATCATCAATAAACACATCAGGCTTAACGGCTGGCTTGCCCTCGTCGTCTGTAACGATGGGTAAGTAAGTAGATTTACCCGGCAAGGAGGAGCCGTAGCCCAATTCTTTCTTCAACGGAATAGCCCCCTAACCTTATAGATAACTGTTTCGCTAACACCCATTTTGGTGGCAACAGTTTCAAGAGGTTCTTGATTCATGTTAAGAATTTTTTCCATGTCCGTAGCGTAAATATCTACTCGGTCCTCTTTCCGGATTAGATTAGAAACATAGTCAACATTCTCTACATTATTTAAGTCAAGGTATGCTTTATAGATATAAAGACCACCCTCACCTCTAATTGTATCAATGGCCTTTAGGAATGCCTTTTCTGCATCGGTGTCTCCAGCCCCCATAATCTCCTTGTAGAAATTGCCCTTGAGGTTAGAACTTAACTGTTGAACTTCTCTTCTTTCCGGCTTCGTTAAACTATCGGTGAACATCTTGTTATTTAGGATAGGTAAAATGTCCAATAGTTCTTTATCAATGGGAGCGTTGCGATACTCGGAGATTTGTTTTCTCAAGAAAACATTTGAAGCAACCTGTTCCATATCCCTCAGTCTAGCAATATCATAAATAATTTTACCCAAGGAGTCAGCAATTCTTTTTCTTTTGGAAGTAATACTAGCCCTACTCTCATTGATTTTAGAATTCAATAGAAGGAATGCCGAGATGGAATCCTCCCCCGCTTCAATTAAAGCACCAATGCTTCCCGTTGACCCCTTACGAACATTACTCCAAAAGTTATTTAGGGCCTGTAAATCCTCGGCTTCAATCGCCGTGGCGGGATATTTTGTTAACTGAGAAACAATAGCGGTTGGGCCGATTTCTTTAAGACTAGTATATGCGGCCATAAAAGTTTGATAGTCGGAGTCCTCCATAAAGGAAGGAATATCCCTGTTGAAGAAAAATTGTTGTCGTAGGTCCTTTCCATATTTTTCATAAACAAAATCAATGAACTCGTTATATTCTCTACCCTCAACCTCAACCATTGTGGGAAGTTCACCTGCGATGGCTGGATATTTTGGTCCGACTGATGCTGGCGAAAGAGAACCCCTTGAAGCGGAGCCACTTCTTGCCACCTTCACACCAACATTCGGATTGTATGCTCTAAGTTCTCCGAGAACTGTTTCGTCTTTAACGAAATTAAAAAATGTCTTTAGATTTGTATTTACAAATTTAACCGCCTGTCGGTAATTTGAAAAGGTTCTAGATTTCTTTTCAATTTCTAATCGGTATAATTTTCCTATCATTTCTTGAGCGGCGGCATCAATTTCTATTCCCTCTTGAAGTGCAGGAGGGGCTTCCCTAATTCTTAATGTAAAATAGGGGATTTCCATTCCGGGGGCCAACGGAATTTTTGAAAGTTCTTGAATGTGGTTATCTAAGATGGGTAAATAGTAGACGCCATCCGAGGAAGGAACAACCGCTTCTTTATAGTCTTCTAATGTCTCATCTGCTAGATTATCTAAGACATTTAAAATTACTGCTTGAAGGCCGCTAAAGTTTTCCCTCAAGTAGTCTCTAAGCAACTTTCTAACCTTTTCATCTTCGTCCCCAGCATAAAACATTTTACTTTCTTTTGTTAAGTGTAGGTATGTTAGTGGGTCTACTTCTTTTGGGGCCTTCTCGGTTTGTCTTAAGTTATTTGCCACTAGTTCTTCGTAGGCGTTTCCTGCCTCACCATCACGGTCAATGAAAGAAACAAGTTCTGTTTCGGAAAACTCTTGCTTAAATTCCTCACGGGTCATTCTTGTAATTTCTCTAAAAATTTCATTGGCGATTCGGAAAATACCCACAGCACCCTCTTCTTGCATATAGTTCACGGACGAGTGCTGAACTACTATACAGGGTAGAATAAATGGATTCTGTTTAAGTTTAAACAGGGGAGCGGGCATATCCTCTCCGGCGGGAACCTCATACTCAATTAGTGTTTTTTTGTCGGGTGCTTCCGAGAAACGCTTGTAATAGTTTTCCCAATGGTCATAGATTTGTTTTCTTTCGGAAGAGGAGCCAATGTCCCTAATAGAGAGATAGTTTGCTAAGTTTTCAAATTCTAACCCCCCATCGTATTCCTCGCCTTCGGGTTCCTCACCACCAAGTAGGTTAATAACCGCATCAAAAATGCTTTGCAGGGAAGTTTCTAATTGAGGGTTCACCTTAATATAAGCGTCAAACTCTTCAAACCTTCTAGTGTCCAATCCACTGGTTGCATTCACGACCACGGGGTTTGATTCAATAAACAGTTTGGTTCGCAGGCCCCTTTCGTGATAATTTTCAAGCGTGGGTTCGCCTCTAACCTCCCGTGGAAGTTCTGGTTCAAAGGTAATATTTTGATTGATGAACCCTGCTAACTGATTGTAAAAAATTAGTGTTTCGTATTGGCCCTCTTTTGACGGAGGGGTGTCCTCGGTAAATTGCCTTCTAATTCTTCTATTATCTAGTGTAACTTCTTTTCCATTACCTCGGATATAGGTATGGTTTTCATTCTCTTCCGGGTAGTTTTCAAACATTTATTAGACCTCCTGTAATAGTGCTAAATCTTCCAATAGTTCCAACCCCGAAGTATTATTTCGGGTTCGGTATTTCAGTTCGGGGCGTCGTGCCATCGCTTCTACGATTTCATAAAATGCTTGGTAGAAGCCATCCGAGATAATTTGCCTAGCCTCGTTAATTTTTTCTGCAACGATGGAGTCCTGTTCCTCGTCGCTATCTGTTCTTTGCATGTCGTCAAAGTCAAAGTCCGAATCAAACAATCGTGTGAAATATTGAATCATAGCCATAATTTCTTCATTTTCGGGACTTAAAATAAACCCATCGCTTTCGTAATCTTCGTCTGCTAGGTCATAAAGAGTGGAGAAAAATAAATTGTTATTTCTTTGAACCTGTCGGGAAAGCCTCTCATTGAATTGAAACCTGTCCACCTTAGCAAACTCTTCAATTGCTTCTAGGGTTCGGTTATCTCCACGGTTCACTCTACGCTTTAATTCCTCCAAGGTAAGGTCGGTAGGTTTAATAGAATCTAAATAATCTCTTAAAATTTTATTAGTAGATAAGATGTCCCCACCACCAAGTCTAAACTTTCCTTGGTATGGTTGTCTGGGTTCAAACTCTTGTTCCGGTAGGTCCCTTCTAGTGTGTAGGCCGTAGATTTTATTTACGAAAACTCTAGGTTGGGTATCGGAGATAGTAAAAATAAAATTGATAAGGGGTTCCATAGCAAAGGTGTTTTCAATGGGTATTAAACTTTTATTTACTGGTCCACTTCCCTTTCTAACCTGTATATTAGTGCTGAACATTAACCTAATAAACTGCTCTCGGTCCTGCCCACTAATATTTTGAAACCTTCTCTCGTTCATAATGACCCTATACTGGGTTCTATCTTCGGAGATACGCAAAATTTCTCTAATTTGTCTTGTTTCTTCTGTGATTTTTTCACCAAGCATTTCTTGAATTTTTTCTCCCGGCGAGAACCCACTAATGGCCTCGTCGTATTGGTCAAGTAGATTATTTTCTTTCATGTAGAAGTATAGGCCAGCCAATGGACGATAATCCCCCTCGTTAAATCTGTTATACAGACTTTCCATATTAGCGGCAAGCCACTCTTCCAAAGAACCCTCTAATGGGTAATCATCGGACATAACTTTTGTTGGTTTATTCCTACTGCCCTCAATGGCAATCCTACCAATAGGTTCCAAATCACTAGGCATGTTTTCTTTTAACTGGGAAATAATGTTTTCAACAACTTGCGCTCGCTCATCATCCTCAAGGTCAAATAGAATAGAGTCAGTATTAAATCTACCTTCCTGTAAAATCTGCAACGCAAGAGGAATATCTTCCGGGTTATCAATAGATGAAAAATCTATATCATATCCACGACCACGGCCAGCGTTTCTTAACGCTACCATTACTGCCCGGTTTATTTCCATGCTACTCAATTCAAGAGAACAATAAACAGGGGAACTGCCACCAACAATGCTGGTAGGGCCTTTCGTAGAATAGCCTTATACTTTGCTTCATCTGCTTCACTAATTAATCCCAAATCCTCAGCAAGTTCCACCAAGTCTTCGGCCTCTTCTGCGACCTTTTCAATTTTATCTTCAATAGTCATTTAACCACCTTATTCAGCCCTAAGAGGAATCCCATATATAATACTTTTTATTCTTCTCTTCTTCCTCTTCTTCCTCTTCTAGGTCGTAATTGATTTCTTCTTTGTCGTAAGTTTTCTCTTCTTTGGTTAACTGTGGGTTCTCTAGGTTGCGGTTGTTGAGGAGGCGGTGGAGGTGCAGGCATTCCAGTAGTAAAGTCTTCCATAGAAATATTATTTTGTGCTAAGAACGACTCCAAGGAAATATTTCTTTTAGCGACTTCATTAGAAATCCAAGCCCTATCTCTCATAGAACCCTCAATCATAAAATAGCCGGGATTTTCTCTTGCTAATTCTTGGTTAATTTGTGCTTGGGTTTTGCGGCCCTCTTCTTCTTCTATTGAAGGAATTTGTCCGGTTTCTCTAGCCGGGGCAAAGGTTTCCATGTATTCTCCTACACGGTCAACAATTTCTTCTAAAAAAGCACCTTCGTTTCCGATTTCATAATTAATGTCATAAACAAAGTTTGGGCCTAAGTTATAACCAATAGCCGTTACATAGTAGAGGTTATCTGCTTTGGGATTTTCCTTAAAAAGAAAATCAATTGAGCAAGAAACTTCTGTATAGGGGTGTCTAAAAGAAACTTGATAAATAGTTTCATCGGAGTCAAGAAGTTTAGTTCTAGGATTACCTACTGGGTCTTGTGTGACTCTCACCCTAGACCTTTCTCTAGCACGAGTGCTGGTTGCTTTAAATTCTTGCAAGACTACATCTTCTAGTAATTTTTGTAGTCGCCCTTTCCACTCCTCAAACGAACCAGCGGAGTTAATTAGGTAAGCACCATCGGGAGTTTTAATTTTTAAAATATTAAACCAATTAGACACCTACTCCGCCTCCCTGCAATTCAAGACGGCGCATCTCTTCTAATTGGTCAAAAATAGCCTCATAGAGATGTCCAAAATCCCTGTGATGCATTTCCGGCGAGGCTACTAACAAAGAGTAATATGAATTCATTGGGTCTGCAATCGGGTTTCCTCTATTATCTAGTTTGTCAAATATATTAGGGTCATTTAACATGCCCATAATTTTTTCAAAGAGGCGTTCTGCTAGGGGCCGGTCCTCCTTGGAAATATATTGCCTCGCTAGTGAGGTATTGTGAAAGTGAGTAAATTGCTGGATTAGGTTTTCCAAATGACCGATTCGGAGTTTAACAATGTCCCACCATCTCACCTTCTCATCTCCTTCATTGGGCAGGTGTCCACATTTTGAATATGAGATTCAGCGGGGGCAGGTAAGTTCTTTGGGCAAAATTTAATTTTATCGGTCTTGTCAAAGTATCTCTTGCATTTGGGGCAAGTGCCTGTATAGACGACTCGCTCCCCTACTTTGACAATTTGAAACCATGACATTTGAATCACTTTCTAATAATTAATTGATTTCCCTCGTCTTCTATTTGAAAACCACCTGCATTTTCAAATTCTCTTTTAGCGGCTTGAATCATTTGTTCCTTAGTCATAAGCGGTCGCTTTTCCTGTTGTCTTGTATTATTAATTGCCTTAAAACCTAAGAGATAAACTAAACCTCCTTCTTTTTGTAGGCGGCCTTTGGTTGGTCCCGTTCCCTGTATTGCATCTCTAACTTGTAAAACGGCTAATTGTCCTTCATATCCGGGTTTCCCGAACATTTCGTGATTATTTAAATATCTAATAAATTGACGAGTATATCCCATTACAGCAGGGTCCCTAGTGGGGTCGTTGTAAATATCCTCTTTTTTCTTTCTACCAAAGCCAAAGGGGGCCTTCTCTACTTCCGATTTTAAAATTTCTTTCCATGTCATTTACATCACCGATAAATTTTATTAAAAAATTCTTCTAAGAATTTTAAACTATTAATCGCTTTATTAATTTCTTGTAAGTCTATATTAGTCACTTGTCCATCGTTATTCACATCTACATTGGCTTGCTTATTACTAATATTGTTTAAAATTGAAATCATATTTTTAACTGAGGCATCAATAAATGAAGCAGCAGTATCGGGGGTTAATTGTTTTTTAATTTTATTTTTCCATGTCATTTTCTTTCCCCCGTTACAAAACATTTCTTTGTTTTAGATTCTTTCTTGTCAAGTTTTTCCGACTCGGCATCAAACCATTGGTCCAAAAGAACACATCTCGTCATTGATTATTCATCCTCACTAATACTATATAAATTGTTCCAAATTTTATGCCTTGAGTAGTTATCCTCCAAGTAGTCAATTACCTCGTCCTTAGAGGGAGCCTTAAATCCCAACCTTTGCGAGAGTTCCATGTATAGTGAGTCAAAAAGAACATTGTCGGGGCGCATCAATTCATCAACAATTTCTCGCCAGTCAATTTTTAGAATAGTTTCCCACTTCAAGATGAACCGCCCCCCAATTGCTTTCTAGGTTCGGGTAAAGTTTTAATTTCCCCAACTAATGTTTCAAGGAATTCTATTGTGCTGTGTCTTATTTCAGTCTCAATCTCCGTATCAAATTGAGTCAAATCTGGGTTGTTTCCAGCAAAAACTACGGTAATTGTTGGTCTAAAGTTTGGGTCTGCTCCCTCGCCGTTCATAATATCAAATAAAAATAAGGGTAATCCGGAATTGCGCTTGTTTTGTGATACTGAAACTAAAATTTGATAGTAAGCCTCTCTCCGTAAAACCTCCTCCATCCGCTGTTCTCTACCCTGTGGGTTATTATAGGCATCAAAATCAATTTTTCCGTTGCGGTAGTATTGGTTAGTAAAAATGAAGTGTCCTTGTCTAACATCTCCTAGTTCTCCCGATTCTAACATATCCTCGTAGGTTTCAATACCCCACCGGGAAATGAAATTAAATAGGCCCTCCCTAAGAGAAGTTAAAACTTTGCGCCCCCTTTCATTATATTCTTTTCTTTGACTAACAAATGTTTCAAAAAATTCTCTTGGGTCTTTTTCTGACTTAAGAATTAGTTTCCAATTCATTCGATCTCCTCCAAGAATTGGTAAATTTCTTGGATGAATGCTCTAGATTGCATGAAGGAGGCATCTCCGGCAACGGCCTTCTTATGTAAGAAAGCATCATATCTACCATTACTTTCCATGATGTGAAGATTAACTAAGAGTCTTTTTTGGTTGGTTTCATTTGTTAAGCCAATAACAATAGGGATTTCATAGGTGGGAATGCCTGCTCCTCCCTCTCGGATTACTACTCCCCCGTCCTCAAGAAGTTCTCTATATCGGGCAACCTCTTGCGGTTGCAGGACCCCTCTTCTAAAACGGTCGCCAAGCATATTTACTTCTCTAACTTCCTCGTCGGAGAGTAGGTTTTCATCAACCTGTCCTACCATTTCAAACCCACCGCCGGTAAGTTTGTTGTTAGGGTCCACAACATAAACATCTAAATTATCGGTTTCATTGGCTTTGTTGTAAATAGCCAAAAGAACCCGTTGAGCATCGCCATCCGAGAGCATACCTTCGTAGTCGGCTAGCATATCCATATGTCTTTTTTCGGTTTTAATAATGTCCCACCAACTCATGCTAACCTTCCTCCTATTCTATTCACCTTTGTATGTTATTTCACATTTAGGGCAATAGAGGTCTTCACCCTTTCCTGTAAAATAATCCTTAGTGCTAGGATATGATATAATTACTTTT
>NZMJ01000166.1 GCA_002692855.1 Maricaulis sp. | reverse complement strand
GTTTTCTATCTCAGGAAACTCACCAAGTAAGTCTGCTCTAAATAGTTGTCTTCTAATATTTGCAATTGTTGGAAGTATATCTCTTAATGGATCTCTGTAATTAGGATCTACTTCTTGTATCTCTCTTGTTATTTCTCTAGACTTTCTAAATACATTTTTAGATGGAACGTAAGGCACAAACATTCCTCTGTTTAAAGCATTGTAATTTTTCTTACCTACCTTACCTGAAACAAATCTTCTAATTTCTTTCATGTCTCCTTTTAAAATTTCAGCAGCATCTAGATCTTGCACAATTTGTTTTTGACTATTAAACAATGCACGATTAGCAGCAATGTATGCATCAATTAAATCTTTTGGTTCTACTACACCACCTCTTAAAGCTGTTTTAGAAAATAAAGCTTTAGATTCTCGAGCTGCTCTTGAGTATTCTGCAGTTTTATAAACCATAGATTTTTCTGGATCAATTTCAATTGCTCTAAATCCTAGAATACCAGCTGCTTCATTACCTAATTCATACTGTCTACCTCTGTCATCTATTCTTCCAATATCATCAGTAGGCTTCATAGATAAACCAATTCTTTGAAGTTGCTTCCAATTTAAAGGAGCTTGTGATTGAACTAAATGCATAACTGATTTGGAAATTTTTGTTCCTAAAGGATCTCGATCTCCATATACTTTATAACCTTCGGGAGTTCTACCGCTTCTACCTAAGATAGGAGCGATGTCCATCAATGCCTGAGTCCAAATAGATTCACTAATAAATGGTGATCCTAATTCTTTTGTAGACTCAATCATACCCATAATGAAATCATCCATCATTCCATTCTTATCTTGCTCCCCTGCCTGCACCCTATTTAATATAGTCTGAATGGGTCTTGTGATTGTGTCGTATGCATTACTGTGAGAGAAATCTATGTATTTTAATTTACCTGTTTCTTTGTCTCTAATAGGAACCAGTGTAGAATTTTTAGACCAATCAGCTACAAATCTTCTCATCGCTGCACGCTCCTCGGCTGTAACATCGTAAAGCGCTGATGCTCCTGCCACGACTCCTGTTGGTACCGCAGCGGTTGTAAATGCCATGCCTCCTAATCTTTTTAATCCAATGTTTCTAAAAGGTCGAATAGTTTTACCATTAACAGTTGTTGTATAAAATATTTCATCTAGTGCTCTTGATACAATATTAGTGCTTGTTCTCATTATTTCTGCAGGAAACGATACGAAGTTTCCTAAAGGTAGTTTTCTTAAACCTTTTACAAATTCTGAAACGTAAGCATAGTTTGGAATATTGTTTCTAATAATATCTGCTGCTTGTTCTTCAATTAAATCATCGGTGAGTCTAACAACATTACCACTCATGTCAGTAAACTCTTGACCTAATTGTAAACCCGCGGCTCTGTATGCATCCTTTAATCTTTTACTTTCACCAATAAAAGAAAAGATTTTCCAAAAATCATCTTCAGCTGTATACGCATCCTCTGAAAACTTTTTAACTCTTGATAGTCCTTTAAGTAATCTATTTAAACCATAACTTGCTAGGTTGTCAGCAGATGCAAGCTTTCCTGTGATACCACCAAAGTTAACATCTCTTAATAAATTTTGTAGATCTCCAAGTTGCACCTGTGAGTTTACTACTCCAAGTCTTAAAAGTTTTTGATAAAATGCGTTGTCTTTTCTTGCTCCAGGTGATGCAACCTGTAAAGCATTAAAAGCTTGTTTAACAGCTTTGGGATCAGAGAATGGAATAATACCATTAGCCATTGCAAAAGCTCCCGCACTTATAAAGTTTCTTGCGTGTGTAAATGGTGAAAGAATTGTTTTGGCCATCTGTGAAGTAGCTTTTGGATACAAAATTAAATTTTGATAAATTTGTGAACCAAGACTTCTGCCTGCTGCCATTTCATCTATAGGTTTTACAATGCTATCTACAGTTCCAACTAACGCATATTTAGTTTGTAATGGATTATGTATTGGTAATTCCATATCCACCTCACCTCTTAATATAGGTTTACGTTCACCCTTTAATGCTCTTAGTGTTTGTTTATAATCTAATTGAGGATCAAGTGGTTCTATCCCTTTGATTCCTGCTTTGGTAGCTCTTACAGGTGTAATTGCTTTCCAATCAACACCTTCTACACCACCGAATAACCTAGCTGCTTCATCTCTACTATTAGCAAACGTAGGAGTTTTTCCTGCAGCTCTTAATTCATTAGAAGTATTTAAAAGATTATCAAAATACTCATTTCGTCTAACAATACCAGAAAGTTTAGTTGTACCATTTAAAATAGTTTGAAACGCATCATTACCTTTACCAAACAAATCTTCAATAATTTCTTTTTGTACTCCTGTTAATTCTGCAAGTCGCGTATCATTTACTTTTAATGCATCATCAGCAATAGATTTTCCTAAAAAGAAATCAGGCACTTGAAAGTATGGATCTGATTTTGAGTTTAATTTAAAACCTTGTTCTAGTTTTGCAGAGTTATATACTTTTAAAACTTCTTGTTGTGCCGCTGCATCTGATAATTCTTTTCCTACATTTTCTCTATATAATTTTTTAAAAGAAGCTTTAGCTGCCTCCATAACTTGTGCTGTAGGTGTATATAGTTCTCCTATTTTAGATTTTCTATTTTTAAATACATCGTAAGTAGAATCTAACCAGGTTGTAACTTTATCGCCAAACAATTGTTGAAACTCTGCAGCTCCATCAGCATCTAATCTTTTACCCATCGAAGTAAATAATTGACCCCAACCTTCTCTCATTACACCTAAATTTAATTTTATATTATCTATATCTGTTTGTTTAGCACCTAACCTAGTTAATTGCTCTACAAACTCATCCATAGCTTTAGAATTCATAGGTCCAAATCTTACTTTTTCTATAAGTAATCCATCTGCATCTCTTGTTGTATCAATAATAGGATCTAGTTTATTTGCATTCTTTTCACTGGATAATAAGACTTGATTCATCTTTTTAAGTAAGGCTCTTCTTTGACCATCCACGGCCCTGTCACCAATTGCTCTTTTAAAAAATGGAAACAGTTTACTAATTTGTTTATCTAGTTCTCTAATGGTAGTTTCTGCAGCGTTCATGTCTGCAGCTTGTGATCCTAATAATTTTCTTTCTGCCATGAATGCTTCTTTAGTTTGTTTTCCTCTAGCTCTAAATGGTTGTGAAATCCATTTATCTAACCATCTATTAAGCTTACCATCCACGGCTCTACCTGCATTATCGCTGTTTCTTAATTTTTTTATTGCTATACCAGCACCACCCAAGACGCCTGCAAATGCAGTACCTTCGGTTCCAAACTTTAATCTGTTTAATAAAGCTCTTGCTGGATCGTAATCTGTTCCTTCTAAATCTCTATCTAACTCTGTAAATCCACCAACTAAATCTCCAAATGTACCTGCATCTTCTACATCTGCCACAAAAATTCCTTCTGCAACTCCAGCTCCTAATGCTCCAGATCCAAATGTAACTGCTTTACCTGTCTTCGTAAGTTGTGGGGCTGCTTTCTTAGCTAATTTTTTACCAATAACTTCTGCTGCTTCTTTACCTGCTTGTGTTCCAAGATTAAGAAGTCGACCACTTTGTGATGCAACAATACCAGCTCTCGCTATACTAGATGCAGCTTTGGCTGCAAATCCACCAGGCACACCAATGTTAACAATAAGTTCTGTTATTTTACCAGCAGCTGTTGCTTCTGCCATTTCATCAAAAGGATTTATTTTTGCAAAATATTTTTCTACCTCTGCAGCTTTTTCTGTGTCATTAAATAGATCATAAAACATTGCACCTGTAGATATGAAACCTTCAGGTATTTTAAAAAGACCAGATCCAAGTCCAGCCATTACAGATTTAAATGTACTGATCTCGTTATCTTTTTCTGCTGTTTGAAGCTCTTCTTCTTTTGGAGTGCCTAAATCAAGAATTAATCCCATTTAAACTCCTTATTATGTGTTAACTTTAGGTTTTGCTATATTTATTTTTTGTCTAGAAACTGGTTTACCATTTCTAACTGTTAAAATTTCTGATGTC
>NZMJ01000165.1 GCA_002692855.1 Maricaulis sp. | reverse complement strand
TTACAGTTAATGAAGGAGATTCAACTGTTATTACTGTTGCAACTCAAGGGCCACAAGGTCCAAACTTTGCAACATCAGGAGCAGTAAATTCATTTAATTTAAGTAAATCAGCAGCAACTAAAGCTCTAAATGTAGGAGCAGCAGCAGATCCACTTGTCGGACCTGATAATACGGTATTTGCAGTTCTTGTATCTGTTTTATTGAAAAATGCACCAGCACCACCAACAGTAATTATTGAACTTGCAGAAGGTGGAGTAGAACCATTATCACCGAAACCATAATATAATTTTAAATCTGCCTCGTTAAACGCTAATTCTGATGGAGATAAACTTGAAGGAGCACCAGCACTTCCACTTGCTGATCTTTTTTTAATTCTAATAGTATTTGACATGACTAAAAGTTTCCTCCGTTAACAAGTGTAAGTTTTGTAGTCGTAGCATCTGCTTTAAATGTACCACTAGATGAGTCGAAAAACACTACCGATCCATCGACTTTATTAGAATCGTTCATGGTAGTTCCAGTAACAGCAAAACTTGGACCCTGTGGTCCTTGAGTCGCAACAGTTGTTACAGTTGAATCTCCTTCATTAACTGTAACAGTATTCTTAGTGGTGGTGATGTTTACTGAAGTCATGCTGTGTAACCTTCACTCATAAAGATGCTTCCTTCTAAATAATACTCCTTTAATCCAGAAGGATTAGTAAGTAATACATCATATTTTAAAATATTTGGACTAAAAGTTGCAGTTTGTGTATCGGTCAAAGCAATATCAACCGTTCCAGTTGATCTATTTGTGTAGGTAACTCCGAAATCTGCATACTTTGTAGTTCTGGTTTCTTCCCAAACTTGTGCTTCTACAGTAAATCCAGTTAAATTTATGGCATTACTATTAGAATCTTTAAAAACAAGCTGTATATTATGATCCGATCTTCTTTGGATCGTCATGTTGTATGTACCAGGAGAAATTGCCATTAGCTATAAGGAGAAGTACCAAGAATAGAAGTATTCCATTGTGATTTTAGTGCATCTGTATCTGAAGCTGCTGTAATAGCTGAATCTGCTGGTGCATCTCTTAATGCCTGTTTTTTAGCAACAATATCTGTAGTTGAAGTGCCAGCTTCTAAAGCTCTTTGAAACTCAATATCAAGTGCAGCAAGCAAAGGTTCTCTTGCGTAGCGAATATTGTCTCTATGAATTTCTTTAGCTTTTGTCATGTCTATACCAAATCCCATAAGTTACTCCGTATAAGTCCAAGCATTTCTGAAAGTTCTATCAGTAGGAATTTCAGATTTATCTACAGTATAAACTGTCTTTCCACTAGGGCAATCTCTAGCTTTGATTTCATCTAAACTCATGTTTTCATCACAAGGGCAAACAATACAAAGAGTTCCATTGTCATCTGTGTATAAAAATCTTTTATCTGAATTTGCCATAGTTACTGATCTCCAAAACCAATTACATGAACGTGTTTTTTATCCATCATAGCAACACTACTGTTTGCTCTATGTATCTCAACAGTTACAGAACCAGCATCAATTAAATCTCCACCACCCTCAAAGCCGTCCATTAAAAAAAAGTTACCGTGATCTCCATTAGTATTACTTTGACCCATAGAAAATGCCACACAATAATTATCATCAGCATCAAAATTAGTTGAAAAGTTAACTGTATATCTACCCGTTCCACCATCTGTAACCGAAGAAACATTGAAACTATCTCTTACAGCTAATGTTCCTGTGCCATTAAAATTAACCCAAAATTTTGCTCTTCCTCTATTTACTTGTGCAGGGGTCGTGGAATTAGCTCCACTTGCATCTTTAAGGTTATTTGTTTGAACATCTGTTAAATTAAGAGTTGTACAGTTAAGAGTCGCAGCAGTTAAAGATGTAAGCCCAGCAATTGTGGCTGCTGCATTGCCTCCGACATTTATGGTTGTAGAGCCAACAATAACAGTACCAGGCTGAAAACTTAAATTACCAGAGCCATCATTTTGTAAAAGCGTACCATTTGCCCCTTGAGTAGTTGGAAGTTTCAAAGTAAAACTCGTGCCAACAGCGTGTGGAGACATTAGTGCAACATAATGAGAACTATCGTTATCTCCAAATCTAATTTCATTTTGTTGTCTTAAAGTTATTCCATTTGCGTCAAAGACCATTTGTTCTGTACCAGCAGAACTAAATCCCATTATGTTTGCTGCCTTTCTAAATAGACCTAAATCTGTATCTGTATCAAAACTAAAGGCAGGAGCAGCAGCATTAGAACCATCATGTCCTAATAAAGCACCTGTCATAGTTCCTCCCCCTGCTGGAAGTAATCCTAAATTTGCTGTGTCTATATTTCCAATCTCAGTGAATCCACCATTACTTGAATTTCTTATTTTTAAAATATTTGTAGTTGTATTTAAAAAAGGCATACCAGCTACACATTGACTTGTTGCCAAATCAGTAGATTTAGAATTACTTGATTGAATTGCAGCAAAAACATTATTAAGGTCAATTCTTACATTGGCTCCTGAGTTGTTTTCAATCGTATAATTTGTAACGTCAGCCATAGTTAGATACTATTTTTCTCCATGTTAACCTCCTTTACCAAAACCAACAGCTTGGTAAGTGAAATTCCTATTAATACTAGCATTACTTGAGTTTTTAAAATGAACGGTGAATCCTGTTCCGCTTACATTAGTAACTTCAAAATAATCTCCTGTAGCCATATTCTGTGGGTTAATTGCAACTGCTGGTAAGAAATTATTTAGATTACCTAATCCAGACGTTCCAACAAAGAAAGCGTTAGTAAAAGTAACATTTTTAGCTGCTGATCCTGATGCGATTACAGCACTCTGTTCTGTTCTTGATTTTAAAGTAGCTACATATCCTAACTGTTGTAAGTTTATGTTTTGTGCAGTATCAGATGTCTCAAGTGTTACTCTAAACTGAAAACCCCTACCTTTGAAAGTTCCGTTTGCTACATCGTTAAAATCTGAGTAGCTACTCATATCTGTGGAAGTTCTAACCTGTAATTTAGCATTTGCATCATTAGCGATTGATCCATCAAAATCAGTCCATGTGTCAATATTTTCTGTTCTATTATCAAATAAATCTCCTGTATAAAATCCAACTCCTTGAAAATGTCTAGTTATAGACAAAGAGAATACACTTCCTAAATCTAAAGTGTCTGCAAAAGTGTAAGTACCAGTTTGACTATTAACTGGATTTGTAAGAATTAAACCACCTTTAGCTGAACTATATTCAGTATTTGAAAAAAGGCTAGAGTTATTGTTATTGAAAGCTGGTGTATCATTATCCTCTCTATCCTCTTTAACAGTAATTTCATCTGTTATTTGAACTGTTGATAACGCAACTTTCGCTTCTGTTGTACTAAATCTACCGCCATCATCTTGAAATTTAACAAGATAAGTTCCAGGTAAAGCAGGGCATATAGCTTCAGTAGCAGATCCAGCGACAGCTTCGATAATATCTTGAGCAGCCTGGAATGTAGCAGCACCCCCAGTTAATCTAGAATGTCTGATATAAACTCGACCACCATGTAAAACATCTATAGCTGTGGCTTGTGTGAATCTTAGTCTTATAAACTGTTCATTTACAGGCTCAATAGTTAAGTTGCTTACATTTTCTGGTACAGCAGTTTTACCAACAGCAGTAAATGTTTTTGTTGTTGGATTTGCGGATAAAACTAAAGCAGCATTGTAGGAAAATACCTGGAACGTATATTCACCAATAGGTGTATCTAGTAGTTCAAAATCAGAACTAAATACCACTTGCGAAACATAGTTACCATCTTCAAATTTATAGTTAACTAAATATTGTGTTACTCCCTGTACTGGTTGCCAATCTACTATTAATTTACTTCTTGCAATGTTATTTATAACAACTGTCTTTTCTGAAATTGTTAGGTTACTTGGAGGGTCTGCTGGTTGATTTAATAAAGATATTGTTCTAGCTGGTAATGCAGTACCGTTTTCAATAAAATTGTACTTTCCTTCTACATACGTCAAAGCTGTAATTACATAATTAAGACCATCTTGTTCTTCTACTTGAATTACCCTAAATAACTGTGTTTGTAAACTTGTACTTGAAATTAAGTAAGGAGCATTTGCATTTGGAGCAGAAGAAAAAGCTGAACTAACAGTTAAAACTGCTCCCGTAATATTAGATATGGTTTTAGATTCTACAGTTCCATCAGAAAGAATTACACTTAATGTTGGATTATCTGTTAAGGAGGGCAATGTAGTTTGAGCTTCAGCATCAATAGTAATAGCAGTGGTTGTTGCAGTTACAACACGACCACCTCTTCTAGCTCCTGCTCTAACTGGATCGTTTACCTCTATAACAGAACCAGGTCTGACAACAACTCCTGCGTCTATTGATGTACTAAAAGTTATAGTTTCACTTTCATTTTGTTCAGCGAAGAGTATTGCACGGCCCAATCTCGCAGCTTGATTTCGAGAAGTACAAGCAAACGCTTTTACTTGTTTTATTACTGTACCTATTTTTGCTATAGCTGCTGTATCTTCTACAACTTCAAAATCTACCTCTTTTGAATCCATATTAAAATAACTTACAGATATTACCGAATGACGCTGTTTTAGACTACTGCCTGAGTACGAAAAACCTCCTTCTTGCACGTTTGCTAAATTAAATAAATAACTTGCTGACGTTTCTTTATCCTGGGATATTGTTACACTTCCAGCAGACCATATTGGCATACATCTCATTACACCAGATAACTCATTTATTGCTGCAAATGCTTCTTTAGGACTTTGTATGTTTACATTACAGCTAAATCTAGCTTCTTCTGTACCTGATCCTGTACCATCGTCTACTAATGTATTTGAGTATTTGCTGGCAGCTACAAAACTAAACAAGTCTAAATTGCTATCTGTTATATGATCTCCTAACCCATACCTCGTGTTTGTAAGAAGGTCTAGCAAGCACATCGCAGGGCAATTTGTATAAACAGCAGCACCCATAACTCCATTAAAAATGTAACCGTCTGGATAGATTATTCTGCCAGTTTGTATATCAACACTAGGAGTACCAGAACCCGAAGCCCCTGCTCCTGGAATCCTTACTTTTATACCCCTAATACGAAATTTTCTCGTAGGAATACGATTAAATTGCTTACTATCTAATCGAAGAGCTACATAAGCACTGTTGGGATAACTTGAACTATTATCAATAACTTCTTGAAAACTTGTAAATTGAAAGGCATTTACTCTTGCTGCATCTGTGCTGTCTGCTGTAACTCTAACCACTCGAATATCAATAGGAAAAGCACCAGTAACATTTATCCTGTGATCTCTAGCATAAGCATCTGCTGTTCTTCCACTAACAGAAGTACTTATAATATCGCTGAATCCACCTCCATTGTATTGGACTTGAATCTTATAAGCTACTTCATCTCCAACAACATCTCCATTATCTTTCGCAAATTGAATTTGAGGCCAAGTTAAAGTAACTATAATTGCATCTACATCTGTATTAGTAATTTGCCTGGTAACAGGAGTGGAGGCGGTTACAATAACGGCAACACTGGTGGGTGATCTGCTTTCAGCAGGAATACCACTCATTGCAGTTTGGTTTGACGTTCCAAACTTTGATTTGAAGGTTACATCTTGAAAGTTAAAATCGTTATCGCTAGGACTAGAACTATTTGCGGTAGATTGAAGTATAGGAGTGTCATCTAAAAAAACATCTTTTAAACTTGCATTTTGGTATGCAGTAGTACCTTTTGTTAGACCTTCTTTTGATGCACTTGCAAAACCCTCTATTTCGCCTTCGGAGATTAAATCTTGAACTGTTGCAAAACTTCTACTGTGTAAAGTATCAGGAGCACGATATGGAGGAGGAGGTGGCTTTGGTCCACCACCAAAACCTCTAATAACTCTTTTATCTTCTGTCATGCTTCTACCTGGTTAGTGTCAATCGCTGCACTTATTACAACACTTCCTGTAAATATTTCACCATAAACTATTGGAACTGGTGTTCCAGCCCTACTGGTATTTTGAGTTCCACCAAAGTTAAAAGATAATCTAGGATCTTCTTCTGATTCAAACCTTTGAGGTTGGGGTGTAGGAAAAAGCATTTCGCTAACTCCCATAAGCGTTAAACCTAATCCTACATTTGCTAAAGTTGCTGAAAATGCAGCCATAGCACCCGTTCCTGCTGCCGTAAAACCTCCAAATCCGAAAGCTGGTGCTGCTCCAGGTAATGCAATAGCTATACCAATTAAAGCTATACCTAATAATGCTTTTTTAGCTCCCCCAGAACCACTAATTACTGGTATGAAATGAATGTCCTCTTGACCAACTGGATAGTTTATTTCTTTTTCATCTATCTCATAATTACCTACTTTTACCTGATAATATTGAGGACTCATATACGCTTCTAGTCCTGGAAAATTATGAATTAAAAAACTTACTGCTTTTCCAACACTATCTACTTTTACTTCAAATTCCTTGTGACCAACAAATTCAGCTAACTTACCGTATAGCTTGACTTTACGAAACATAACGATACCTACCTCCTGTGCATTTTAATAACCATTCAGAATAAGGTTCTTTACAACTTAGTCTATCGGTTAAATGATGTAAAACATCTCCATCTAAGAAAATTGCCACAT
>NZMJ01000164.1 GCA_002692855.1 Maricaulis sp. | reverse complement strand
TAGCCTTCAAGATAATTGTCGGCATAGACCTTCCAGTTGCTCTCGACTTCGTAGACCCGCGACGTGTGGTGACGCATCTCGCCGAGACGATAGGGGGCCAGGCGTTCGCCGATATCCCCCATCATCGCCTCGAATGCCGTGCCGTTCCCGGCGCGGGCGAACACCATCCCCTGCCATTCGCGCACGTCAATCGGCCATAGACGGATGCTCTTGTGATCGAAATCCCTGGCGCCCTGCATTTCAGGCGCGACCTTCAACTGGCCGTCGAGATCGTAGATCCAGCCGTGATAGGCACAGCGCAATCGCTTGGCGCCCTTGCCATCGCACAGGGCCAGCGGACCCGCGCGGTGGCGGCAGATATTGTAATATCCGGCGAGCGCGCCATCGGGCTTGCGAACGATGATGACCGGCTTGCCCCCCAGTTCGCGCACGATGTGATCGCCGGACCCGGAGAGGGCAGAGGCCGGCGCGACGACCTGCCAGCCGGGAGCGAGCAGGTGTTCGCGGTCGAACCGGTCCCAGTGGTCACCCTGATAGTATTCGGCCGGAAGCGCCGAGGCTTCGTCCAGCGGTCTTGATTCAAGTCCGCTCCGGCGCGGTGTGATCCGGTCATCCATTTCTTGACGCTAGGCGCGGCGGGGTTCTACGGCAAGGAAAAGGCGGGCCGGCCGGGAACAGGCGGGCCGACGAGGCGTTGCGTCACTGTGTCCAAAACGCTGCTTGCGTCCCCGATCTATGCCACTGCCGCTCGCGCGGGCCTGACGGCCCGGGCCGTTGTCTATTGGCTGGTCGCCGGACTGATGCTGCGTGCAGCGCTGCTGCCGCAGGAAGGCGATGACGGCTACAGCCCCGGCGATGCCTTCCGCGTACTGGAGACGCACTGGAGCGGGCATGTCCTGCTGGTCACGATGGGGCTCGGCCTTCTGACCTATGCAGGCTGGCGGTTCATCCAGGGGATCGCCGACGTTCGCCGAAAGGGAGACGATGCCAGCGGCCGGTTCGCCCGCCTGGGCATGCTCTCGACGGGGGTGAGTTACGGCCTGCTGGGTGTCGCCGCGATTGCCGTCATCTTCGGCGCCAACAGTGGAGACGGCCCCGGCACGACCGAGACCCTTGCCCGGTGGCTGCTGGAGCGGCCATTCGGACGATTTGTCGTGTTTGCGCTTGGCGCTGCGCTGATGGCGATCGGCATTGCCCAGATCATGCGGACTTTTACCGACAGCTGGCAGGACGATCTGGCGCTGTCGGGCTGGCATCGAAAGCTGATCCTGCCCATCGAGATTTCGATCGCCGGGCGCGGCTTGCTGTTCATCCTGGTGGGTGTCTTCCTGGCGGTCGGCGGCTGGACGCAGGATGCCGAGGACGTCAAGGGACTTGCCGCCTCGTTGAGCTGGCTGCGCCAGCAACCCCTGGGCTTCTGGCTCTATGCCGGGGGCGCTCTGGTGATCGCCGGGTATGGCTTCTATTCCGCCGTACAGGCGCGGTGCCTGAAATTCGAATGCTGACCGGTGCAAAGAAAACGGCCGGAGCAGAGCGCCCCGGCCGAGATCATCCGTAAACGGAAATTGCGAAGTCTAGTCGTTGAACATGTCGCCATAGCGGTGACGCGGACGGGACTTCCACGAACCGCGATGGAAGACGTCGGACACGATGACCGGTGCGACCGTCGTCGCTTCAGCATAGACCATCTGTTCGAGCGCGACGTCGACCTTGCCCCATGAGCAGGCTTCCTTCAGCGTCGAGGACGAACAGGCGCCATCGCGCACGTCGGCGACCGTGATCTGGACCGCGTAGGCGTGCATCGGCACGTCTTCGCCAAGGATTTCGGCACAGACGACGGTGTCCTGGGCGAAGTTCTTCGGCACGCCGCCGCCGACCATGAACAGTCCGGTCTTGCCAGCCTTGATCTTGATGTCCGTCAGTTCGCGGAAGTCCGCGACCGAGTCGATCGACAAATAGGGCTTGTTTGCCTTCATGCGCTGGACCTGGTGTTTCACCAGTCCGAAACCGGCCGAGCAGTCGGAGAAGGCCGGGCAGAAGATCGGCACGCCGTGCTCGTAGCATTCCTGAACGAGCGAGCCTTCCTTCTTGGCATTGCCGTCGGCCAGCCATTTGCCCATCGCCTTGATGTAGGAGCGCGATGAACGCGGGCCCGGCTCGAGCAGGTCGGCAATTTCAAGCGTGGCATGGTCGCATGCCTGCAGCTCTTCCTCGTCGATATAGGTGTCGTAGATCCGGTCGATATAGAGATCGCGCAGGATCCGGTCGTCCGGGACTTCGCGGGCCTGGTAATGCTTGAAGCCCATCGCTTCGAAGAAATCCATGTCGACGATGGCCGCGCCGGTCGAGACGATGGCGTCGACCATGTTGTTGCGCACCATGTCGCGCCAGACATGCATGCAGCCGCCGGCGGACGTGGACCCGGCCAGCGTCAGGATAACCGAGCAATCGGGATCGGCGACGGCCGATTCCAGGATGCGTGCCGCGCGCGCTGCGTCGCGGGAGGTGAAGGACATCTTCTCCCACGCATCAATGATGACGCGACCGTCAAAGGACGCGATGTCGATGTGCTCGACGGGGGAGTCGAGCAGCTTGGCTTTCTCGTTCGACCGTTTTGTCATGGTGTTTCAATACCTGTCGTGTTCGAGGGGGCGATCGGATCAGCCCCCTAGCATGGAATAGGTGCGGCGTCCCGTCCGAAGGGACCGGACGCCGCGTTGTGAGGAAGGCAGGTCTAGCGGCGACGCATCCGCAGCTTGCGGCGCTTGGCGCGCGGGAAAGCCAGGACCGAACCGGCGTGAACCGGCTGGGTCCGCGGCTTTCCGTCGTAAAGGCTGGCCCAGGGAAAGTCCCTGACGGCCGCGGTTTCGACATCGCCAAAGCCGTTGAACCGGGTCGCCATGGCCGTGCCATAGGCGCCGAGCATGCCGATCTCCAGGACATCGCCTTCGCGGATGTCGGCCGGAAGATCGTACGGCCCCGGCATGGAATCCATCGAATCGCAGGTCGGGCCGAACATGCGGAAGGGGGCAAGGTCGCCGCCCACTTCACCGGATTCGCGCCACACCCGCATCGGGAAGGGCCATTTGGCGTGGGCCGCATCGAACAGACAGCCATAGGAGCCGTCATTGAGATAGAGGGCATCGCCCTTTCTCAACTCGACACGGGTCAGGATCGAGGTCGACTCGGCAACGAGCGCCCGGCCGGGTTCACACCACAGATCGGCATTCTCGAGCACCATCATGTCCTCGAAGGCCGCCTCGATCGCCGCGACATAGTCTTCCAGCGGCGGCGGCATCAGGCCGGGATAGATGGACGGGAAACCGCCCCCGACATCGACAATGTCGACGGTCACACCGGCCCGTGCGATCAGGCGGCTCGCCTCCATCATCGCGGCGCGATAGGCGGACGGGTCCATGCACTGGCTGCCGACATGGAAGCTGATGCCCAGTTCGGCGGCGACGCCGCGGGCGCGCAGGATCAGGTCCGGCGCGTCGAAGGCGCTGGCGCCGAACTTGCCGGCCAGCGGCAGCGCGGAACCTGCATTCGACACGGCGATGCGCACGATGAGGGTGAGGTCCTTCGCGTGCTCGGTCTCGGTCAGGATCTTGTCGAGTTCAGCTTCGCAATCGAGCACAAAGATGCGGACATTGTAGTCGAAATACGCCTTGCGGATCGCATCGCGACTTTTGACCGGGTGCAGGAAGGCCGCCGTTGCGCCCGGGCAGCGTTCGCGCACCAGTCGCACTTCGTCCAGCGAAGCGACGTCGAAAAAGCGGATTCCGGCCTCGTAGAGACCATCGATCACCCAGGGAGACGGATTGGCCTTGACGGCGTACAGCGTCTCTCCGGAGAAATTGTCCTGGAACCAGCGGGCCGCTACGGCCAGACGGTCAGGGCGCGCGCACGCGACCGGACCCTCAGCAAGCCGACGGCGGACCAGGTCCAGGGGCGAGTGGTACGTTTCCAACGCACGAGACCCCCTGTGAGGCAGTTAACCCAATCCGGCATCGTCACCTCCGCCGGGACTGCGGGAAATAGGGTTTTCCCGCCCCCCTGTAAAGAGGAAAACGATGCGGAATTTCATGTGTCCAAGCCGCTGAAAAGCCGCCCTCCGCATGCACACGCTCACGTGTGAATGTGACAGCAATGTGCCGTCGCCTGCATGGCGACCTGAAAAAGCCGGCTGACAAGAAACTGAAATCAAATCGTTGCACTCCCGACGCGGAAGTGACACCAAAAATTCATTCTCTCAAACGGCGATATAGCGGCGCGGTCACGGCGAAAAAAAGCTCGTGAAAACAGTGATGTAGGTGATCCGCTCCTCTCACCGCGGCGGTTGTGACGATTGCATGTCCGGTGTGTGACAGGTGCGAAGTCAAACCGTCATCCCGCTGTAGCAAAGTTTGGGTTGTGTCCCCCCGATTTCGTGGGCGGCGCGTCATGGCCGCCACGGAGCGTTTGTGATCGCGTCATCTATCGGGGGACACCCATGTCGACGGACTTCTCAGTCAAGAAACTCGCACTGGCCTGTGCGACCGGCCTGCTCGTTGCAGCCTGCTCGCAAGGATCGAGCATTGAATCACCGGGCGTTACCAATCCGGGCACGCCGCCGGGTGGCGGTGGTGGCGGCGGCGGAGGCGGCGGCAGCGGTGCTGCGCCTTGTCCGTCGGGCTTCACCTGCCGCACAGCGGCGGTTGGCGGCAACACGGTGGCTGTGGTTTCGGGCGCTGTCCTGACCAATCTGACGCTGACCAACGAAACCGGTGTCGTTTATGAAATCGACGGTCGTCTCGACATCGGTTCCGACGTCGGTGCGACCGGCACGGGCGGTTCCGCCGCTCGTCTGACGATCGAGCCGGGCGTGACGGTGTTCGGCAATAGCGGCCAGGACTACATCGTCGTGAACCGCGGATCGCAAATCGAAGCGGCCGGCAATGCGGCCAACCCGATCCTCTTCACGTCACAAGCCGATATCGAGCGCCGCGCCGATGCCGACCCGTCGAACGATGACGGCGGCTCGAACATTTCAGAATGGGGCGGTCTCGTCATTCTCGGTCAGGCTCCGATCAATCGTTGCCGCGATGCTGCGACGCCGGGCACCGCCCAGTGCGAGAACATCGTCGAAGGGGTGACCAATCCGGACGCGCTGTACGGCGGCAATGACGCGACCGACAATTCCGGCATTCTGCGCTATGTGCAGGTGCGTTTCGCCGGTTTTGCGATCAACACCCAGGGCAATGAGCTGAACGGCATCACCTTCGCCGGTGTCGGCTCGGGCACCGAAGTCGACTATGTCCAGGTTCACAACAACTCGGACGATGGCGTCGAGTTCTTCGGCGGCAATGTCGATGTCAGCCACCTTGTGCTGACCGGCAATGACGACGACTCGCTGGACACTGACAATGGTTATGTCGGTCACATCCAGTTCGTGGTCGTGACCCAGCGCGCCGATGGCGGTGACAATCTCTTTGAAATGTCCTCCGTGGCTCCCGGCGTCATGCCGTCCAGCCCGACGGTGTCCAACTTCACCCTCGTGGGCAACCGCACTAATGCGTTCCGCCTGAACACCGGAACGGTCGGCCATTTCGTCAACGGCGTTGTCGACTATGGAAAGGAATGCTTCCGCTGGGAGGGGTCTGCCGGTGACGGTGTGGCCGGATACAACGCCGCCCTCGACCCGATGTTCAATTCGGTCCTGTTCGATTGCGATGCGGGCCTGACGACCGGCAATTCCGACGCCGCTGCGGCGCAGGGTGCGGTCAATGCTGATTCCAACAACTTCGTCGGTGCCAACTCGCTTGCCGCGACCTTCTTTCCGGGTCCGGTTGAAGCCGGCGTAACACCGGTTGACCCGACCACGGTTGATGCCTCGTTTGAAGCGGCCAGCTTTATCGGCGCCTTCTCGCCGGCCGAGACGGTCACCCAGAACTGGGCGGCAGGCTGGACGTTCAACCTGTTCCCTGATCCGGTCTGCCCGACGGGCACAACCGACTCCGGCTTCGACATCGACGGAACGACGGTTTGCCGTCTGTCCGGCGTCATCACCAATGATATCCGTCTCACACGCGGCAATTTCTACGAACTCGCCGGTCGTGTGGACGTGGGCGTTGATGTGGGTGCTGACGGCAATGCCGCCGGCGGTGACCCGGCTTCGCTGACCATCGAATCGGGCGTGACCATCTTCGGCGATGCAGGCTCGGACCACCTGGTCGTGAACCGCGGATCCCAGCTTTTCTCCAACGGCACGCTCGCCAATCCGGTCATTTTCACGTCTGAAGCCGACGTGACGAGCGCGCCGGGCGACCGTACTGACGCGATCAGTGAATGGGGTGGCCTGGTCATCCTCGGCCGCGCCCCGATCAATCGTTGCCGCGATGCCGCAACGCCGGGTACGGCGGCCTGCGAGAACATCGTGGAAGGCGTAACCAATCCGGACGCGCTGTACGGCGGCGCCATTGCGGACGACAATTCCGGTTCGCTGACCTATACCCGGGTCCAGTTCGCCGGCTTCGCGATCAACACCCAAGGCAATGAACTGAACGGCATCACCTTCGCGGGCGTCGGTTCAGGCACGAATGTCGAGAACATCCAGGTTCACAACAACTCGGACGATGGCGTCGAATTCTTCGGCGGCAGTGTGAATGTCCGCAACTTGGTCCTGACCGGCAATGACGACGACTCGATCGACACGGACAACGGCTATAACGGCAACATCCAGTTCGCGATCGTGCTGCAGCGTGCCGGCGGCGGCGACAACATCTTCGAGATGTCGTCGGTGGCTCCGGGCGTGCTTCCGTCCAATCCGGCGATTGCCAACTTCACGGTTGTCGGTGACCGCACCAACGCCTTCCGCCTGAACACCGGTACGGTTGGCCGCTACATCAATGGTGTCGTGGACTTCGGCAAGCAGTGCTTCCGCTGGGAAAGCTCTGCGGGTGACGGTGTGGCCGGATACAACGCCGCCCTTGACCCGATGTTCAATTCGGTCCTGTTCGATTGTGACGGCGGCCTGACCACCGGTAACTCTGACGCCGCTGCGGCGCAGGGTGCAGTGGCTGCCGACGCCCACAACACGACGATGACCGCCTCGACCCTGTCGGGGACCTTCATCAACGGCAGCGCAGAGACGGGCGTGACAGCGCTTGATCCGTCGACCGTCGATCCCTGGTTCACCTCCACCTCCTACATCGGTGCGGTTCAGAACAACCAGGATCGCTGGTGGGCAGGTTGGACCTGCGGTCTCGAAGCCACGAGCCCCTGCTGATTTCGATCACGGACAGGCCGGCCGGTCCGGCCTGTCCGCTTTCGAGATCTCTCGCCATCAGATCAAAGGGTTGTACCCATGAGACGCGCATTTTCATTCTGCGGGGCCTTGCTTGCGACGACGATGTTCCTGTCGCCATCAGTCCTCGCCCAGGAAGTGGACACGGCAGACGCGCCGGACACCGCTTCGTCCGAGCCGAGCGACGTCGTTGTCGTTCGTGGACAATTCATTCCCGAGCCCCAGCGCCAGACGGCGCAGGTCGCCAGCTTCATCACCCCGGAAGACCTGACCCGTTCCGGGGATTCCAATGCCGCGATTGCCCTGACGCGCTTGTCGGGCCTGTCGATTGTCGGCGGACGGTTTGCCTACGTTCGCGGCCTCGGTGACCGCTACTCTGCCGCTCTGCTCAACGGTTCGCCGCTGCCGAGCCCGGAGCCGCTGCGCCGGACGGTTCCGCTTGACCTGTTCCCGTCAGGCATTCTGGACACGATTTCGGTTCAGAAAACCTATTCCTCCAACTATCCGGCGGAATTTGGTGGCGGCCTGATCGACCTGCAAACCCTGCGTTTGCCGGCCGAAGGCTTCCTCAACCTGTCGACCGGCGCGAGCTACAACACCAACACGACCCAGAATACCGGCCTTTTCCACTACGGTTCCGATTGGGACTGGACCGGCTGGGATGATGGATTGCGCGAAGTGCCGCGCGTCCTTCGTGGCTACCTTCAAGGCAACACCCCGCTGGCTTCGCTCACCGATGACCAGATTGAAGCCGCAGGCGAGAGCCTGCTGAATTCCCCGATCTCGGTCATTCAGTCGGGTGATCTGCGACCGAACTCGTCTTTCGACATTGATGGCGGCAACGCCTGGTATGCCGGCGATCTGGAAATCGGCTTTGTAGGCGCTGCCGGATACAGCCAGAACTGGGAAACCCAGCGCGCACGGCGTCAGTTCGTGCTCGGCGATATTATCGGAAATGACTTCACCACGACGGAAACGGCCCTGAACGTCACGGTCAACGGTCTCGGAGCCTTGTCCTTCGCGACGGCCGACCATGAGGTTCAGTTCACCGGCTTCTACGTCCACACCACGTCTAAGGAATCGCAGATCGATACCGGCCGTGATTTCAACGCACAGGGCTCAACCGGTCTTGTGTGGGACGAGTCGACGGGCTGGTACGAGCGTGAACTGGCCATGTTCCAGGTCGCGGGCGAACATGCCTTCGGTGATCTGGAGATCCGCTGGCGCGGTTCCAATGCCCAGGCCAGCCGCGATGCGCCGTATCAACGCTCGCTCCGCCGCTATATCGATGCGAACGGCGATATCGCTTATTCGGTCGCGAACAACTACTCGATCGCATTTTCCGAACTCACCGACGATATTACCAGCTTCGGTGCCGAGGCGATCTACACCTTCAACTGGATGGATGGTCGTCAGATCGAATTGATGGCGGGCGGTGACAGCGCATCGACCGATCGTCAGTACGATTTCATCGCGCTGCGTTTTGCCGGTGGCAACTCGTTGCCAGCCGACGTGCAAACAGCACGGCCCGACTTCCTGTTTTCGCCGGACAACATCGATCCAAACCGCTTCGTGCTTCAGGAAGTGGTTACGCCGAACGATTCCTATGTCGCCTCGCTCAACGTGGACGCGGTTTTCGCGCAAGCCAATATCGACGTTACCGACTACATCCGGGCGACGCTGGGTGTTCGCCATGAAGATGCGACCGAAGTCGTCCAGACCTCGGACCGGTTCGGCAACCAGGGGGCCGGATCACGGCTGGAGAATGACTATCTTCTCCCGGCCGCGACCCTGACCTGGAATTTTGCCGACGACTTGCAGATGCGTCTGGGCTACTCGGAAACGATCGCCCGGCCGCAATTTCGTGAACTGGCCCGTTCGGCCTTTTTCGATCCGGAAACCGAGCGTCTCTACCGGGGCAATAGCGGTCTCGTGGACTCGACGATCCGCAACTATGACGCGCGTCTCGAATACTATATGGACCGCGACCAGTTCGTGACCATTGCCGGCTTCTACAAGCAGCTGGAAGACCCGATCGAGGAGGTGCAGTTCTCGACATCGACCTTCGTGTTCGAGTCGACCTTCATCAACTCGCCGGAAGCTACCGTTCAGGGTGTCGAACTCGAATACCGCACCTATTTCCAGATGCCGCTCGAGATCGACTGGCTGCAGCGCCGCGACTGGCGTTTCTCGGTCAACTACACCTTCACCGATTCCGAGGTTCAGGCTGACGCCAACGACATGGTGTTTGACCCGATCACCGGTTCACTGCGATCAGCCAGCCTGTTCAACCTCGACGGTTCGCAGTTGCAGGGAACATCGGAAAACATCGTCAACGCCCAGTTCGGCTGGGAAACCGATGTGGAACAGATGACGCTGCTGGTGAACTGGGTGGACGACCGCATTCTCCAGCGTGGCCTCAGCCAGCCGGGGGCCGTCTTGCCGGACGTCATCGAATCGCCGGGGGTACAACTCGACTTCAACTACCGCCGCGACTTCGATCTCGAGGGTCAGAGCTTCACCGTCGAAATTGGCGGTCGGAACCTGCTCGACGAAGACCATCGTGAATTCCAGATCAACCCGACGATCGGCGAGACGGAGTTCAACACCTATGAGCGTGGCCGGACCTTCGAGGTCAGCCTGACGGCGCATTTCTGATCGGTGCAAGGCAGGGCTCCGGCCCTGTCACAAAACCGCAGAAGAGACGTCAAGAAACTGAAGCCCGGGCGTCATCAGAGTGACGCCCGGGCGTCATATTTTCCGCGCCATCCAAGAGGGGCCGGAACGGGCATGGGTTCGCATATCATCAGGACATGGACCGGACGGGGGGCACAAGCGAAAGCGGCGCGCCTTGCCGCGTCTGTGCTCGAAGTGGTCCTGCTCGGTGTGCTGGCGGTTTTGACCGCGCGCCTGATCTGGCTGGTGGCGTACGGAGCCAGTGCTTCGGACATGGACATTGCCCTGCCACAGACCGTATCGGGCGAGGCCCATCGTGTTGCTGACCTCTCCGCGCTCCAAGGGGGGCGGTTGTTCGCCGTAACCGATATGGAGCGCACAAGCGACAGCGAAATCATCGCGCCCGAGACAGCGCTCGATCTGACCCTGTTCGGCGTCCGGCGCGGACCCGACCCGCAGAGCGGCTCAGCGGTGATACAGGCCTCGGGATCACCCCAGCGCAGCCACGCTGTCGGGTCCGAGGTCATCGACGGCGTGATGCTGGAAGCGGTTTATCCCGACCGCGTCACGATCCGCCGTCTCGGTATCGCCGAGTCGCTCTATCTGCGCGAAGAAGCACGGCGCAATTCATCCATTCCCGCGGGTGTCACGGCCACTGACGGTGTGGCGGCCGAATTCTGGACGGGAATACAGGTCGTGCCGGAGTTTCGCGACGGGGTACTTGCCGGTTATCGCCTGACTGAGGCGAGCCGGGCGGACTTGTTGTCGCGGACCGGGCTCCAGGCCGGTGATCTGATTACCTCCATCAATGGCCTTCGCATTGGCTCCGGCACGGATATCGGCCGGGTGATGCGAGAGGTTGGCGCAGCCGACCGCCTCCAGCTCGAGGTCGAGCGCGGCGGGCAATCCCAGACAATCAACGTGGATCCGAGATGACCCTTTCCAATCTTGTGCGCTGGTTCACCGTTGTTGCGGTCAGCCTGTGTCTGCTCGCTCCCGCTGCGAAAGCCCAGGACGGTCAGACGCTCAACTACCGTGATGCCGACATCCGCGCGGTGATCGACGACGTGTCACTGGTGACCGGCTATACCTTCATTGTCGACCCCGCGGTGACCGGCATGGTGACGATTACCAGCCAGACACCCCTCAGCCGCGACGAGCTGTTTACGGTCTTCCTGTCGACCTTGCGGGTGAACGGGTTCACGGCGGTTCGCACCCGCCCCGGCACCTATCAGATCCTGCCCGACCAGGAGGCCGCCCGCGCCGGGGGTGCCGTCGGCGGCACCACTGATGGCGATCAGTTCGTGACGGCTGTGATCCGCCTGCAACACGCCAGTGCGCGCGGTGCAGCGACAGCGATTCGCGCGATCACCAGCCCGCAGGGGATCGTCAATTCTGTGGACGGATCGAACATCATCGTGCTGGTCGACTATGCCGCCAACGTTGAACGCGCGCGCGGCGTGATTGCCGGACTCGACCGCGACACGTCGATCTACGAGATCGTCACCTTGCAGAATGTTTCCGCCACGGACATGGCGCAGATTATCGACGGCATGGGCACGCGCACCGGCGCGGACGAGGACGGTCTGTTCGGCGTGACAGTGGTGCCTGTGCCGTCCTCGAATTCCATCCTCATTCGCGGCGATCGCGATGCCGTGACCCGCATGCGCGAACTGGCGCAGCAGGTCGATGCGGTCAGTGTCTCGACGCAGGATTACCGGGTGGTGACCCTCAGTCATGCCGATGGCGCGTCGCTGTTGCCGATTCTGGAGGGGATTTCCGCCCAGCTCTCGGGCGGCGAAGGCGCGCCCGCCGCAACGGTGTCGGTGGCGTTCCACTCGCAGACCAATTCGTTGATCATCAACGCACCGCCCGATGCGCAGCGCCAGCTTGAAGCGGTGATCCGCCAGCTTGATGTCCGCCGTCCGCAGGTGCTGGTCGAAGCGATCATCGTGGAGATTTCTGACACGTCCGCGCGCGACCTGGGTGTCCAGTTCCTGCTCACCGGCGACACGGACGGCGACGCGCCCTTCCTGATGACGCGCTACCGCAATTCCAGCCCCGACCTGCTGGCCATCGGCGGTGCGCTGACCGTTGGCGAGAATGATGACGGGACAGCGGCGAACCCGTCGCTGCGCGACCTGGCGCTGGCGTCATTGCTGAATGCCGGAGGGATCACCGCCGGCTTCGCGGGCGAAGACGGCAATGGCAATATTTTCGGCATGATCCTCAATGCGCTGCGCGAGGACGTGAATTCCAACATCCTGTCGACACCGTCGATCCTCACGCTCGACAATCAGGAAGCCTCGATCCTTGTCGGGCAGCAGATACCGATTACCACCGGCGAAGTGCTCGGCTCGGCCAACACCAACCCTTTCCGCACCATCGAGCGCCAGGATGTGGGGGTTCAGCTGGAAGTGCGTCCGCTGATCAATGACGGCGACACAATCCAGCTCTTCATCCGCCAGGAAGTGTCGAGCGTGTTCGGCACGGTGTCGTCCCGCTCTGACGAGCTGATCACCAATCAGCGTGAAATCCAGACGACCGTTCTCGCCGACAATGGCGAGATCATTGTGCTCGGCGGTCTCATTCAGCGCGACGAGCAGGAGAGCGTCAGTGCGGTTCCGGGTCTTGGCAGCATTCCCGGCATCGGGCGGCTGTTCCGTTCCGAGGGCCGTTCGGCCAACCGCACCAATCTGATGGTTTTTATCCGTCCGACGATTATCCGCAGCGCAGCCGACATGCGCACCACGACCGGGCGCAGCTATGGCCGTGTCCGGACCGGCGCCGGAGCCACGCCGCCGGACATCGCCGAACTGGAAGCCATCGCCGACATGCTCGCCTTGCCGCCGCGCGCCATGGAGCCGGCGGCAGGTCAATGAACATGCAGTCCGTCACCTCTCCCGTGCCGGGGCGGATCACTTACGGATTCGCCCGCGACAAGGGGGTCGCGTTGATTCCCGGCGATCCGCCCGTGTTCGTGATCCGGCGCGGCGCGAATCCGCTGGCGCTGTTCGAGGCGCGGCGGGCAGCGGGTTATCCCTATCCGGTGCGCGAGATGGATGCGGCCAGCTTCGACAAGGCGCTGACCGATATCTACGCCTATGAGGGTCTCGAGGGTGACGGTCTCGGCAGCGATGCCGACAGCGCCGAAGACCTGTCGCGGATCATCGACGAGATACCCAAGACCGAAGACCTGCTCGACGGGGCATCCGACGCGCCGATCATCCGGCTGATCAATGGACTGATCGCCGAAGCGATCCGCACGAATGCCTCCGACATCCATGTCGAGCCCTATGAAGACCGCGTCGCTGTTCGCTACCGGATTGACGGAGTGCTGGCGGAAACCGCCTCGCTGTCGCCGCGCGTCGCCCCGGCGCTGGTGTCTCGGATCAAGGTGATGTCGCGCCTCGACATCGCCGAGAAGCGGGTGCCGCAGGATGGCCGTTTGTCGCTGTCTCTCGGCGGGCGGGCGGTCGATGTGCGCGTGGCGACCCTGCCGTCGCGCTTTGGCGAGCGGGTGGTGCTGCGCCTCCTGGACAACGACTCCGCGCGCCTGAGCCTGGAGGACCTCGGCATGGCCCCGCAGGCGCTCGGCGATCTTCGAAAGGCGCTGGCCCAGCCCAATGGGATCGTGCTGGTCACCGGGCCGACCGGGGCGGGCAAGACCACGACGCTTTATGCCGGGTTGAACCTGCTCAACGGGCCGGAGCGCAATATCCTGACGGTCGAGGACCCGGTGGAATACGCTATCCCCGGCATCGGCCAGACCCAGGTCAATACCAAGGTCGGGATGACGTTCGCGGCAGGCCTGCGCGCCATTCTTCGCCAGGACCCCGACATCGTCATGGTTGGTGAAATCCGCGATGTGGAAACCGCCCAGATTGCGGTGCAGGCGAGCCTGACCGGCCATTTGGTGCTGTCGACGGTCCACACCAATTCGGCGGTGGCGGCGATCACCCGCCTGAAGGATATGGGCGTCGAAACCTTCCTTCTGGGGTCGACGATTTCCGCCATCGTGGCGCAGCGCCTGGTGCGGCGTCTGTGCCCGCATTGCCGCGAGGCGCGGCCCGCGACTCCGGCCGAGCTCGAGGCGATGGGCCTGTCCGGTGATGAGGCGGTCACGCTCCATCACCCGCGCGGCTGCGGCCAGTGCAAGAGCCTCGGATATACCGGCCGGGTTGGCCTCTATGAGGTGGTCACGGCCGACGAGACGCTGCGCGGCATGATCCATGACAATGCGCGCGAAAAGGACATGGCGGCGCATGCCTTCAAAGGCCGCCAGACCCTGTTCCAGCATGGCCTCGCCCAGGTCCGTGCAGGCGTGACCAGTCTTGAAGAAGTGCTTCGCGTCTGCCGCGAAGACGGGGATGGTCATGCCGGCGTTTGAGTATGAAGCCCTCGACGCTGCGGGAAAGCGCAATAGAGGCTTTCTGACCGCGGACAGCGAAATTGCGGCGCGCCGCGAATTACGCCGGCGGCAGCTCTCACCGCTGAAGGTGGCGCGCGCTGCCAGCGATGCATTGCGCAAGGCTGGTGGCCGGACGGCCAGCAAGGCGCTGTCGAAACGCGAACTGATGCTGGTCACCCGCCAGCTGGCCAGCCTGATCGATGCCGGGATGCCGGTCGAGGAGGCCGTTGGCCTCGTCGCCGGGCAGGTCGATAGCCAGGCGATGCGCCGGGTGCTGACCGATCTGCGTTCGCGCGTCATGGAGGGCGAGCGCCTGTCCGACGCGATGGCCGCGCATGGCGGCAGCTTTCCCTCGGTCTACCGGGCGATGGTGGCAGCGGGAGAAATGTCGGGCGGGCTGGGCGCGGTGCTCGACCGGCTCGCCGATTATCTTGAGCAAGCCGATGGCGTGCGGCGCAAGCTGCAGGCGGCGCTGATCTATCCGGTTGCACTGAGCGTGACTGCGCTGGCGGTCGTGGGCGCTCTCCTGATCTTCATCGTGCCGCGACTGGCCGAGCAGTTTGACGGCACGGGCGTGACCCTGCCTGTCCTGACGCGGTTCCTGATCGGTGTGTCAGGCTTCCTGCAGGCAAGCTGGCCAATCCTGCTGGCCGGGATTGCCGCCGTCATTGCCGGATTGTGGCTGGCGCTGAAGCGTCCCGCCGTCCGCAATGCCCGGGACCGGCTGTTCATGGCCCTGCCGCTGGTGGGCTCGACGATCCGCAAGGCCGAGGCGGCGCGCTTTGCCCGGACCATGGAAATCCTGCTCAAATCCGGGGCCTTGCTCCCTGACGGGCTGAAAGCCGCGAAGCGAACGGCCGGCAATTCGGTGTTCGCCGAAAAGATCACCGGGATAAGCCACGCAGTCGAAACCGGACGATCGCTGTCCGATGCCCTACGTGGGGCCGGCGGGATTCCACCCCTGTTGATCTACATGGTCGCGGCGGGGGAACGCTCCGGTTCACTGGGCGACATGTTCGGGCGGGGCGCTGCCCAGATCGAACAGGAGATGGACGGCGCGATGTCCCTTTTCCTGAACCTGCTGGAGCCCCTGATCATCATCATCATGGGCGTTATCGTGACGGGCATCGTCCTGTCGATCCTGCTGCCCATCCTGAAACTCAACACGCTAGCGCTCGGATAATGGAGCCGCCCATGACAACACGTCCCGACCTCACCGAAGCCGAACGCCGCAAGGCGGGGTTCTCGCTGCTCGAACTGATGGTGGTTCTGGTGATCATCGGTCTTCTGGCGACCATCGTCGTCATCAACGTCCTGCCGTCGCAGGACAGGGCGATGGTGGAAAAGGCGCGCGCCGATATCGCGACGCTGGATCAGGCGATCGAGCTCTACCGGGTCGAGATGCTCGTATATCCGTCTACGGATCAGGGGTTGGAAGCGCTGGTCGAGGCTCCTTCGGATCCGCGCCTTGCCGCACGCTACCGCGAGGGCGGATATATCCGCCGCCTGCCGAACGATCCGTGGGGCAATTCCTACCTCTATCTGCAACCCGGTGAGCATGGTCAGTACGACATTTACTCGCTGGGGGCCGACGGACGGCCGGGCGGAGAGGGGCAAGACGCCGACATTGGAAACTGGATGCAATGACGCTGAACCGCGCCAGCGTCCGGGCGGGCTATTCGCTCGTCGAAGTGATGGTCGTGTTGGCCGTCATCGCGATGCTCGCCGGAGCAGCGGCGCTGACGCTGCCTGCCGGAACGCCTGCGGCACAGCGCGCCGCTGACCGGCTGGCGCTGGACCTGATGCGGGCCGAGCGCGCGGCGATCACCAGTGGCGACTTCATCGGACTGACACTGGACCATGATGGCTATGCCTTCACCCGGTTTGACGGCGCGGAGTGGCAGGCCGACCACACGTCCGGATTACGCCCGGTTCAGTTCGGTGATGGCGTTTTCCTGCGTTCGGAACAGGAGAGCGGCGAGGGTCCCGCGTTTTGGTTTGATCCGACCGGGGTGAATGAGGCGGCCGAATTCGTGCTGGAAGACGGCGTCCACCGGGTCCGCGTCACCTTCGAAAGCGGACAGGTCCGCCTGGCCGGAGAGGGCGCATGACGGCCGGCTCGAAATCCGGATTCTCCCTGATCGAGCTGATGGTCGCGCTCGCCGTCCTGTCGATTGCCGGAATGGCGCTCCTCAATGCGGTTCAGCAATCGACCCGGACCACCGCCATCCTGGAATCGCGCAGTCTCGCGCGCATCGCCGCCGACAACATTCTCAACGAACGCCTCGCCCGGTCCGGCGCACTGACCGAAGAAGACGGGCATTATGAAATCGCGCACCGGACCTATGACTGGTCGCTCTCCATCGAGCCGACCACGGACGAGGCGCTGGCGCGTGTCGTGGTCACCGTCAATGACGAGGCGGATGGCCGCGAAGCGGCCCGGCTTGTCACGTTCACGAGGCGGCAATGACGGGCAGGGCCGGATTCTCCCTCGTCGAAGTTCTGGTCGCGACCTTTGTGTTCGCGGTCATGGCGGCTGTGTCAGTTGGGCTCCTCACATCTTCACTGACGGCGCGCGATGTCAATTCCGGACGAATCGCAGCGCTGGGCGAGGTCGATACGCTGCGTACCCTGCTGCGCGATGATGCCGGACAGGTTGTGCTGCGTCCGTCGCGCGGACCCGATGGCCGCACCCGCGCCACGCTGTTTGCCGGTTCAATCGACGGCGTTGCGGGCGAACAGGGCGAGGCGGAAGGCACCGTCATCCTGTCGCTGACGCGGCGCGGCTGGGCCAATCCCGGTCAGGCCCGGCCCCGGTCCTCGCTGCAGCGAGTCGAGTATGTGCTGAGCGGCACCCGGCTCGACCGGCAGGTCACGCTCTATCCGGATGCCGCGGCGCAGACCCCGGTCATCCGCCGCACGCTGCTGGGTCAGGCGGATGATATTTCAGTGGATTTCCTGTTCGGTGCGCAGTGGATGCCACGTGCGCAGGTGTTGCCCGGTCAGTCCATGTCGCAGCTGCCGACTGCGATCCGGCTGCGCTATACGCTGCCGGACCTGGGACCGGTCGAACATGTCGTCCGCCTGCCGGAGGCGCGCGCATGAAGGCGCCGGCGTCCAAACGCGGTACAGCCCTGATCAGCGCTTTGGCGGTGGTCGCGGCGATGTCGGCGGTGGCCGTGGAGCTGACTGGCGATCTGCGCGTGTCGATCCGGCGCGGCGCCAATCTCGACGCGCGCGACACGGCTTATTGGTATGCGCAAGGCGCGCGTGATTATGCCGAGGCGTTGATCACCCGGCATCTGTCAGACGACAGCCTGGCTTTCCGTCCGGATGCGCCGTGGCTGACCGGGCCGATCTCGTTTCCGGTCGAGGGCGGAGTTCTGAATACGCGTGTCTGGGACGCCAATAATTGCTTCAACCTCAATGCGTTGGTCCCGGGTCCGGGCGCAGACGCTGACGCGGCGCGCCATGCCGGCGAGCGTTTCCGCGCTCTGCTCGGGGCGCTCGGCCTTCCGACCGGGACCAGCGAGCGGATCGCGGGCGAGACCGCGGACTGGATCGACCGAGACTCTTCACCGCGCATCGGCGGGGCTGAGGACTCGGCCTATCTGTCGGCCACACCGCCTTACCGGGCCGCCAATGCGCCGATGGCCGAGGTCGAGGAGATGTGGGCGCTGGCGACCATGACACCCGAGATTTTCGCGCAGGTCGCCCCGCATGTCTGCGTGCTGCCCGATCCGGTGCTGCTGCCGCTCAACGTCAACACGCTGCGCCCGGAAGATGCGCCGCAACTGGTCGGCCTGTTTGAAGGCCGTTTGTCGCTGCGTCAGGCTGAAGGCGTGCTTATGCGTCGGCCATCGGGCGGATATGGCGACATTTCCGCCTTCTGGAATGACGCCGGGATCGCCGCGTTGAATGCCGGAGGCGCAGCCCTGCCGCGGGCCGGTGTCACGTCAAGCTGGTTCGATGTGCGGGTCGATGTCGAACTGGCCGAGGGCCGGTTTTCACTGCGCGAAACGGTCGAGGCCAGCCCGCGCCAGATCCGCCGTGTCAGCCAACGCTTCGGGAGTTTGTAGATGGGCCGCGACCTGATTGTCCGCCTGCCGCGTCCTGGCGGATCTCGTGTGCCCTGGAGCGTGATCGACCGCGAGAGCGGCGAGGAAATCGCGGCCGGGCTCGTCGTCGGCGAACGCCCACCGCTGGAAGGGGTGGAGCGTGCGCTTTATCTGGCGCCGTCGAGCGATTTGCTGGTCCGGAATCTGATCCTGCCCGCGCGCGGCGACAGTGAAGCGCGGCAGGCCGCCCCCTTCGCGATTGAAGAAGAGATCGCCGGTTCTCTGGAGGACACCGCAATCGCGGTGGGAAGGCGGCGCGCTGACGGATCGCGGTGGGTGCATGCGGCAGACAAGGCGCTGGTGGAACGCTGGCAGCGCATCGCGTCGTCGATCAATGTGCGTCCGGCCTGGCTGCTGCCTGAGGCAATGGCGCTGGAGTCCGAAGCCGGCGATCTGCTGATCGCGGACGAAGACAATGATGTCGTTTTCCTCAACCGCACCGGCACCGGGCCGGTGTGCGGGCGCATCGAGGCGGAGCCGTCGGCGATCCTGTTCCCCGAATTGCTGGCGCAATTGCGGCCCGGCTCCGTGGCGATGACTCCGCGTGTCCGGCTCCCCGGACTGGCCGCAGAGGCGGCACCGAAAACCCTTCACGCGATGGCTCCGGTGGATTTCGCGCGCGCCGCGAGCGGGCTGCCCGATGCGGTTCTGCGAGACCTGCCCGCCTTGCTCGGCAATCGTCATTCCGCATCGACGGACTGGGCGGCACTTGCATCGCCCTTCCGGCGGGCCGGCGTGCTGGCGATTGCCGCACTGGTGCTGTTTGCCGGTTTCAGCCTGGGCGAAGGGCTCTATCTGCGCAGCGAGGCCGCCCGTCTCGACCTTCGCGCCGAAACCGCCTTCCGCGAGGCTTTCCCGGACGTGACCCGCGTGGTGAATCTGGAAGCTCAGCTGCGCCAAAGGGTCGGCACCTCGCAGGGCGGGGGTTCGGACTTTCTGGCCCTGACCGCTGCCTTTGCAGGCCTGCTGGAAGACGGCGCGACGCTCAATATCGATGCGCTGCGCTATGACGCGGCCTCAGGGGCGCTGAGTGTCAGTGCGACCTATCCCGGCTTCGACAGCTTTGAGGCGTTGCGCGACAGGGCGCTGAGCGCCGGTCTGCTGATCGAGGATGAAGGCGCGCGTCAGGACGGCGCGCAGGTGCGCGGCGAATTCCGGGTGAGGTTCAGCCGATGAATGCGTTGATCAAACAGGTGTCGAGCCAATGGCAGACGCGGTCTGCGCGCGAACAGGGTCTGCTCGGCTTTCTGGGCCTGGGACTGATGGCGGCAGCGTTGTGGTACGGGGTGATGTCTCCGCTTAACGCCTGGCACGAAGACAGCCGCGTCCGCTATGTCGCCGCAGTCGAGCGGGTGCGCACGGTCGAGGCCGGGATTGCGCAATATCGCGCCAACAGCGACGGAGACGCCGCCCGATCGGGAACAGGCCAGCCGGTGCGCACCCTGGCGGGTGAGCGCGCCGCGGCGCATGGCGTAACGATTGCCCGCCTGCTGCCCGGTGCTGACGGCAAGCTGAATGTCTGGATCGAACAGGCCGAGGCGAACGCAATGATGAACTGGCTGGCCGATCTCGACCGGCAATTCGGCATCGCCGCATCGCGGATCACCATCGAACGGGACTCGGGCACGCTGGTGTCGGCACAGCTGGTTCTGGAGCGCGTGCCATGATGCCACGTACCGGACTTTTCGCCCTGTTCGCCGCGTTCCTGCTGGCCGCGCTCCTTGTCTTCCTGCCCTTGCGCGCGATCAGTGCGGTGACCGGGACAGGCCGTGATGCCGCCGTCTTCGGGACGGTCTGGAACGGTCACATTCAGGGTCTGGCGGTTGGGCCACGCCGCCTGGGTGAGATTGGCGTGGCGATGCGTCTGGACGGATTCTTGAGCGGACGTGCGGATTTCGACTGGAGCATCGATGATCCGTCATTGCGCGGCCAGGGCCGGGCGTCGACCGGCGCGGGTGGCTATCGCATTGTGGATGCTCACGCCGTCATGACGCCAGCCTCCTTTGTTCTGCTGCCGGGTGGGCTGCTGTCGCCGCAGGATGCGGCCAGCGTGACGATCGACCGGATCGTCTGGCAGGACGGGGCGTGTCTGTCGGCCAGCGGGCGTGTACGCAGCGACGCCCTCTTTGCCATGGGCCAGCGGCTCGGCGCGGATCTGCCTGCGCTGGACGGGGTGCTGGAATGCCGGGAGGGCGCGCTCGCCGTGCTGTTGTCCGGCGAAAGTCCGGATGCGACGGTGTCGGCCGATATCCGCTGGACACCCGGCAGGGTCACGGGACAGGCGCGGGTCGAAACCGGTTCGCACGAAATTGCCGCGGTTCTCGAAGCGAGTGGCTTCGTGCTCGAAGACAGTGTGTGGAGTCTGCAGATTTCCGGGAGCTGAAGGAATGGGGTGGGGCCGGTTGATCGGGGCCGTGGTCGGGGCAACCGCCTTTTTGACGGGTTGTGCCGGGAGCTTGCGCCCCGAACTCTCCACCCAACCCTATGTCAGCGCGCCGCCGCGCGGCAGTGCGGAGCGCGGTCTGCCCGCGCAAGACCTGCCGCCGGGCAATTGCGGAATATTCCTGTTCACACGCGATGCGCGGCCGGCTTTCGTGCTGTTCGATCATCTCGATGCCGGGCTGGTCCGCCTGTGGCTAGACGGAGAGATACGCCACATCACGGTTGACCCGCGCCGCAACCCGCCCGTCGACGGGCAGACCTATCAACGGCTGGTCACCGTCGACGGTGAGACGGTCCTGTTTACCGGAGCGATCGAAACCCCGTCCGACGGGCAGGGGGACATGTCCCGCGCGTTGATGCGCCGAACCCTGTCCGACGGGGCGAATGCGGTCATTCCGTTGAGCGGTGTATTCGTGTGCCAGCCTGCGCAAACTGACTCTCATTAACACTTGTCACAATTCTGTTGCGCCGCTAGGCGAGAACCCCCGATCGGGCAACGGGATCAGAAACGTCATGACCGACGCCGCCACGGCACTGGAAATCCGCGAAGTATCAAAAACCTACGGGTCGATGCGCGCGATCGAAACCGTCAATCTGACGGTCGGGAAGGGCGAGATGGTTGCCCTGATCGGCCCGTCCGGGTCTGGCAAATCGACCCTGCTGCGCTGCGCGACCGGACTGGTTGTCGCCGATCCATCGTCCGGTCCGATCCATATTTTCGGCGACAAGGTGCAGGAGGCGGGAAAGCTTTCGCCCAAGGTTCGCCGCGCCCGGTCCCGTGTCGGCTTCATTTTCCAGCAATTCAATCTCGTGCGCCGGATCAGCCTCTACAAGAATGTGCTCCTGGGTGCCCTCGGCCGCATGCCGACCCTGAAGGGCGCCATGGGCCGTTTCACCACCGAGGACCGCCGCAAGGCGATGGAAGCGCTCGAGCGCGTCGGGGTGAAGGATCATGCCGGCAAGCGTGCGTCCGACCTGTCAGGCGGACAACAGCAGCGCGGCGCGATTGCGCGCGCCATGGTGCAGGGGGCGCAGGCGATCTTCGCCGACGAGCCGATTGCCTCGCTGGACCCGGTGTCGGCGCGGCGCGTCATGCGCCTGCTCCACGATCTCAACCGCGAGGACGGCATCACGGTCGTCGTCACACTTCACCAGGTCGATTACGCGATGAAGTATTGCGACCGCGCCGTCGCCCTGAAGGCCGGCCAGATCATCTATGACGGGCCCATCGGCGGACTGGGCCGCGACCGGCTGATCGAGATCTATGGCGACGAGTATCGCGACGTGATCGACGAAGACGGGGTGCCGGCATGATGACCCGTTTTCTCACCGCGCTGACCGCCCTGCTGGCTGTCGCGACCACGGCGCAGGCGCAGGAAGGCGAGACCATCGTGTTCGGCGTCGTGGCGACCGAACAGTCCGAAAACGTCCTGCACCTGTGGGAGCCCTTCGTCGAGGATATGAGCCGCGACACGGGCTATAATGTCGAACTGCGTTCGGCGACCGATTATGCCGGTGTGATCGAGGCGATGCGCGCCGACCAGGTGCAGGTTGCCTGGCTGACCAATGCCTCGGGTCTCGAGGCGTCGCGCCGCGCCAATGCCGAAGTGTTCGCCAAGTTCATCTATCCCGACGGACAGCTCGGCTACCGCTCGATCATCATCGTGCCGAATGACAGCCCGATGCAGAATGTCGAGGACCTCGTCGTCTGCGACGGGACGGTCAATTTCGGCCTTGGCGATCCGCTGTCGACGTCCGGAACGCTCGTCCCGCAGGCCTATATCTTCGCGGACCGCGGCATCGATCCGCAGACCTGTTTCAACCAGGTGACCAGCGCAAGCCACGAACAGAATCTGATGGCTGTTGCCAATGGCCAGCTGGATGCCGCGACCAACAACACGACCAATATCGACCGGCTGCAGCGGGCGCGTCCCGATGTCCTGGAGCGGGTGCGGATCATCTGGCGTTCGCCGCTGATCCAGACCGATCCGATCATGTGGCGCACGGACCTGTCTGCCGAGGCGAAGGCCCGGATCCAGGAATTCTTCCTGACCTATGGCTGGCGCGGCGATGCCGCCCAGCGTGAACATGAGCAGGCCGTGTTGCGCGAGCTGGAAATGGGCGGCTTCCTGCCTGCGACCAACGAGCACTTCCAGCCGATCATGCGCCTGGAGCTGATCCGCGACCTGGCCGAGACCCGTTCCGACACGCGCCTGACCGAGGACGAACGTGCCGAGCGCGTCGCCGAGCTGGAAGCGGAACTGGCGGAGCTAAGCGAACTTGAGCGGCTGGTTGCCGCGCGTGATCTGTCTGCCGACATTGCGATGGCGCGGCAGCAAATGATCGCCAATCCCGATGGTCCCCAGGACCAGGTGTCGACGCTGGTGTCGACCTATTTGCAGGACTCGCCGCGCCCCGAAGGCCGGGCTGCGCAGATCAACCGGCGTCCCGAAGCCAGCCAACTCAGCCGGATGCTGATCGGGCTCGTCGTCGGCCTGATCGTCGGCTTCGCAATCTTCCTGACTTCGAAGCCGCCGAAATATGCGCCGGGCCGGATGGCTTCGGACCGGATCATCGACGCGGCCATCTGGGGCGGGTTCGTCGGGCTGCTGGTGTGGAGCTTTTGGCCTGCCGAAGTGTTCAAGCTGCCGCTGCTGGCAGAGAATTCGGACCGGATGGGCGAATATGTCGCCGGTTTCGCACGGCCTGATTTCTCGGAAGCCGGGAATTATTTCCGCCAGATCGTCATCACGGTCCAGATCGCGCTGTGGGGCACCTTCTTCGCCGTCATCCTGGCCATCCCGCTGGGATTGCTGGGTGCGTCCAATATCGCGCCGTTCTGGATCCGCAGACCGGTGCGCTGGGTGATGGACGGGCTGCGCGCGATCAATGAACTGGTTGTCGCTGCGGTCTTCGTGGCCGCTGTGGGCCTGGGCCCGTTTGCCGGTGTGCTGGCGCTCGCCTTCCATACTGCCGGTGTGCTCGGCAAGCTGTTCTCCGAGGCTGTGGAAGCCATCGAGGACGGGCCGGTCGAAGGCGTTCGGGCGACCGGCGCGGGTCCGCTGAACGAAGTGACCTGGGCGGTCATTCCGCAGGTCATTCCGCTTTGGGCGTCCTATGCGCTCTACCGGTTTGAATCGAACACGCGCTCGGCGACCATCCTGGGCCTGATCGGCGCGGGCGGTATCGGCCAGGTGCTCTACGAGAACATCCGCAGCTTCGAATACGGCAAGACGGCCGTGGTGATCGGCATGATCATCGTCGCGGTGACACTCGTCGACATGATGTCCCAGGTTCTGCGCAAGCGCCTGATGTAGTCCGTAAGCGGACGATTGGGCTGTCACAAAAGATTCGACAAAGCTTCACGCTTCACAAAAGCTTCGCCAATCCGTCATTGAAGCGCATAGGAACAGTCTTAGGTCCGCGTCCGGATCGTCGTGAAAGCTTTGCGTGATTGTCACGCGTGGCGCGCGGCGCAAATAAACAGGACGCTGACATGCTTCGCCCCACTGCCTGCCTATCCGTGCTCTTTTCAACCTTGGCAGCGCCCGCCATCGCACAGGATGACGGCGCGTTCGAGATCGAACTGCGCGGCCGTCTGTTTCTGGACGTGGCCAGCATCGATGAATCCTTTACCGGCCTGACGGATGATTTCACTGACACGGAAGCGCGCACGGCACGGATCGGCGTGCAGGGCGGCTGGCGCAACTGGAGCTATACCGCCGAAGCCGATTTTGCCGGTGACTCGATCGTCCTGAAGGATGTTTTTGCGTCCTGGTCGAACAACGGGGTGACGGTGCGCCTCGGGCATTTCAAGACTCCCAACTCGATCGAGCACCTGACCTCGTCGCGCTACACGACCTTCATGGAGCGTGCGCAGCCGGATGACGCGTTCCGTTATGGCCGCCGCCTCGGCGTGACGGTTGCGCGCAGCGGCGACAACTATTCGCTGACCGGCGGTGTGTTCGGCGGCGGTGTGGGTGATGACTCGACCGGCTTTCACGTCTCCGACTCGATGACCGTCGCGGGCCGCGCCACCTTTGCACCGGTGCTGACCGATACGCGCAACGTCCACCTCGCCATTCACGCCCGCTACTACGATGCCGGGAATGATGGCAGCGAGTCGGTTCGCATGCGGTCACGTGCCGGCGTGCACCTGGCCGATCGCTATGTCGATGCGCGCCCTGCCGGACAGACATCGCAACTCGTTGGTATCGAAGCGGCGTGGATCGAGGGGCCGTTCCACGCCCTGTTCGAAGCCGGCGTGGAAGATCCCGAGGGCGGCGAGACGGTTCACGCGGCATCGCTGACGACGGGCTGGTACATCACGGGCGAGCAGCGCAGCTACCGCGCCTCGACCGGCGAATTCCGCCGCACCGGTCCTTCGCGTCCGGTCACGGAAGGTGGAATGGGAGCGTTCGAACTGGCGTTCCGCGCCGACCGCATGGATGCCGGGGCGAGCGGTGAGCAAACCGCGCTGGCGCTCGGCCTCAACTGGTATCCGGTCGAGACGGTGCGTTTCATGATCAACGCCGTCCACGCGGAAGTCGATGGCGCGGGTGCGCGGTTCGGCGAAGGTGACATGGACGCGATCCAGGCCCGCTTCCAGGTCGACTGGTAATAAAAAATTCACACGCAACTTGCCCCCGGCCCGACTATGCCGGGGCAGAAAATCGGGCCCCTCACGACGGGGCGAAGCAAGGAGTGACCTCCATGATCCGCATGACTTCCGTTTCGGTGATCGCGCTGGCGCTGGCCGCGTGCTCGCCGTCCGACACCGGCCCTGCACCGGAAGGCGAGTCCGGCAGCGCGACCCCGGGTAACACCGCCGCTGCCCCTGCTCCGGCCGTACAGGACCGCCCGCTGCGTATCGTCGGCTCCTCGACGGTCTTCCCGTTCACCACCGCCGTGGCGGAATCGTTCGGCGCGCGCACCCAGTTCTCCACCCCGGTCGTCGAATCGACCGGTACGGGCGGCGGCATGCGTCTGTTCTGTCAGGGCGTGGGCGGCGAGAATGCCGACGTGACCGGCGCGTCACGCCGCATGACGGCCAGCGAATACGCCAACTGCCAGTCCAATGGCGTCACCGACATTGTCGAAATGCCGATCGGCTATGACGGCATTGTCATCTCCAACGTGAATACGGGCCCGGAACTCGATCTCAACCGGGGCCAACTCTGGCTCGCACTGGCGGCCCGCGTCCCCGCTGAAGACTGCACGATGATCGACAACCCGAACCGCAACTGGTCGGACATCGACGCCTCCCTGCCGGACCTTCGCATCGAGGTCTTCGGACCGCCGCCGACCTCGGGCACGCGCGACGCCTTCGTCGAGCTGGGTCTCGAAGCGGGTGCCGAGGAAATCCACGAGGAAACCGGCTGCGACATCCCGGAAGAGGCGATGGCCCGAATTCGCGAAGACGGGGCCTGGATCGATGCCGGCGAGAATGACAACGCCATCGTCCAGACGCTGGCCAACACTCCGTCGGCCTATGGCGTGTTCGGATATTCCTTCCTGGCGCAGAATTCGGACCGTCTCCAGGCAGCGCGTGTCGAAGGCGTCGAGCCGACCTTCGATGCGATTTCCTCGGGGGACTATCCGATCTCGCGTTCGCTCTTCGTCTATGTGAAGCGCCAGCATGTCGGCCTGGTGCCGGGCATCGAGGAGTATCTGGCCGAGTTCACCTCGGACGATGCATGGGGCGATTACGGCTATCTGACCGATCGCGGCCTGATTCCGCTGCACGAGGCCGAGCGGGCTGAAATGGCGGCTCGTGCCGTGTCCCTGCGCGTCATGGACGGCGCTCCGGAATAGGGCCTCGGTCCCGCTCGAAAGAACGAACCTCGGCTCGCTTTGCGATGCCGGGGTTCTTTTTTGATTGGATGTACCTGTTGGCCGGAATTCAGCTTGGCGCGATTGCCGGCGGCGAACTCGGACAGGCCGCCGACCGCGATCATCGCGTCGAGCACGGTCATGTTCGCGCGGTAGGGCAGCGAGGCCGGTTGCGCCGTGGCGCCGACAATGCGGATCTGCTGGCTGAAGGTCCCGGCAAATTCGTTGACGATGACCGAGACCAGCGGATCCTCGATATACTGGCTGAGCTGGAGGCGGATATCCTCCTCGAGCATCGATGGCGTCTTGCCCACCGCCGGCATGTCCTTGACCAGCGGGATGGTGATGCGGCCATCGGGGCGCACCTGGATCTTTTCCGCACCCAGTTCGGGATTGCGCCAGACATGGATGGTCAGCTGGTCGAGCGGACCGATCACATATTCCTCGCCCGGGCCTTCCTGCATGGCGACGAAAGTCGCGGGGGGAAGCTCGGTGTTGCCGCCGCCGGCACAGCCCGCCAGCATCAGCATGGGTGCGGCGCATCCGGCGAAAAGCAAGCTTGGTCGGTTCAAACGCATGTATCTATCCCGGCATCTGTCCACGGCCGTTTCGGACGCCGATTGCGCCCGTTGGCCCCTGTTTGGGAAGACTATTGCCCAAGAAAGGTGAACATACAGTTAGCCATAGCGC
>NZMJ01000163.1 GCA_002692855.1 Maricaulis sp. | reverse complement strand
TTGGCCCTCATGGACATTAAATACAAGCACTTATGATTGGGAGCCACCAATAGCAGAGCCTACAATAACCACATATGTTAATAATGGTGAAGAGCTATCTTTGCTTCCTTTCCTTTGGAATGAGTCACTGCAAAAATGGGACGCTGCTGGTCAAGATGATAGAATTTTAAGATGGAATGGATCTTCTTGGGACGAAGTTTCAGGCCCTGCACCTGAGACTGTAACTTATGTTGACAATGGTGTAACTAAAGAGTACAAAAATTTAAATTGGGACGATACAGAAAATAGATGGGAGTGCCAAAAACAAGATGATACAAATATGTATTGGGATAATTCTAATCAAACATGGAGTGAAATATAATGGGTAGAGGAAACGGTGGAATCATAGGTCCAACAAATGATCCTAAATTTTGTGGGTCTGCAACTTTTACATTTAATGCTCCTGGAACTTTTAAAGCTGCACCTAGCACATCTGCAGTTAATGCATTACTCGTCGCGGGAGGCGGCGGAGGGGGAGAAGGTGGCGGCGGAGCAGGCGGCTTTTTACCAGTTAATCCAAGTCCAGTAACGGGAGGAAATAGTTATCCTGTCACAGTTGGTGCAGGAGGAGCTGGAGCTGCATGTACTCCAGATGGTTTAGGTAGTGACGGAGCAAATTCAACTTTTAATGGTAATACTGCCACTGGAGGTGGTGGAGGAGCATCATTTTACACAGGTCCAGCATCAGTAAAAAATGGAAGACCTGGAGGATCAGGTGGTGGAGGAAGCACCTCTGGAACACCAAACAACTATTCTTCAAATGGAGGATCAGGAACACCTCAAGGAAATAATGGTAGCGGTGGCTGGTCAAACAGAACAGGCGGAGGCGGCGGTGGAAAAGGCGGCGCTGGTACAACCGCTAACAATCCTCAAGGAGCTTTAGCTGGCCCTGGTTCACCATGGCCTGGAGATTGTGTAACATATGCTGGCGGTGGAAGAGGCGGCAATCCTGCTGGAAGTTTACCTGCATGTTGTAGACCACCAGGAGGTGGAGGAGGTAATGCTCCTGGTATCAGAAGTGGAGTCGATGGACTTGGCGGAGGAGGCTGTGGCAATGCTGGAGATGGTGGTGATGGTATAGTTAAAATTATTGATCCAAATGGAAATTTTTCATTTAGTGGAATAGTTTCTTTAAAAGATCAATTTGCATATATTAAAGCTGGAAACTGGAGATAAATAAAGTTAGAAAGAATTTGTGAATTTAATAGCTATTCACACTGGACACGATGGTTCTGTGTCGGTGTGCTCTAATAATAAATTGTTGTTTCATCAACAAATAGATAGATATAATAAAAGTAAACATCAAGCTTATCCTAGCTTTGAGTTAATTAATAAAATAAATTCATTTAATTTATCCTTTGATAAAGTTATATTTACCGCGATTAGTCACAGAAGCGTAACAGATTTGTGGCAAGACATATTTAAAAATGGTCTTTTAAAATGTAATAAAAACTGTGAAGTTTATGCTCATTTAGATAAACATCATGATTTTCATGCTTTTTCATCCGCTTGGTTTTTTAATGAACATATAGATTATCATATAGTGTGGGATGGAAACGGAAGTACATATAATTTAGGAGATAATTTTTATTGTTTTGAAAACACTAGTATTTACGATGGTCAGTTTAATTTATTAAATAAACAATGTCATACCTCAGATAATGTTAATTATAAAGATAACAATTTTGTAATATCTAGTAATTTACAAATAGGAAAAGCTTATGAACAAGTTGTTAAGGAATTAAAAATAGGAGTTCATAATGAAGGTAAAGTTATGGCTTTATCTAGTTGGGGAAAAATTAATAAAGATTTAAAAAAACAATTGTTGTTCAATAATAATTTTAGTTCTAACTATTTTAAAACACAAAAAGATTTTACATTAAACAATATAAATTATTATAAATTGCTACCAAATTTAACAACAAATATAAACGACAAAGAAAGTCATGATTTTTTAAAAACTTTTCAATCAACTTGTGAGGAGATAGCTTTTAATACTGTTAACAAATACAACAATAAAACCATTGCACTATCTGGTGGGGTAACTCAAAATGTTTTAATAAATAGTCATTTAGCTAAAACTAATAATAAAATACTTGCAAACCCTTTATGTAGTGATCAAGGCATTTCTTTAGGTGCTTTGTATTTTTACACTCAAGGTAATTTAGAAAAGAAAGAGGGTATCTATCTTGGGTTTAAACCTAATTACAATTTAGAAATATTTAATCAATATAAAGTTGTAGATTGTGACTCCATTGAAGTGGCTAAAATTGTTTACAAAGAACCTGTGGCCTTATTTCAAGGACCCTCTGAACAAGGTCAAAGAGGATTAGGAAATAGAAGTTTGTTAATAAACGCTTTTGATAAGCACTGTTTAAATAAAATTAACTTGATAAAAAGAAGAGAATGGTACCGTCCTTTTGCATGTTCTGTTTTAAAAGAAGAACTACATAAATGGTTTTATCCTTTAAAAGTTGATTCAAGTTACATGATGTTTGTTTTAAAATCAAAAAAGAAAATGTTAAATGTAACATCTAAAGATGGTTTATGTAGAGCGCAATCTGTGGATAAAATTAAAAATAAACATTATTATGATTTATTAAAAAATTATCAAAAGTTATATAAAGTTCCATTGTTATTAAATACATCTTTAAATATGCCTGGACACACAATGGTTGAAACTTTAGAAGATTTGAGGTATATATTTGAACATACAGAATTAAAATATGCTTGGTTGCCAGAAATACAGAAATTAATAATTAAATGAAATTAGATTTATTTTATACGCCTATACATAAGATAAAAATTGATTTATCTAAAATTAAATTGGACTCCGGACCTTATGTAAAAACATTTGATTCCAAAACACCTAGCACTATTTCAACAGATAATAAACTATCTTCTTATTCAAAAAAATATCTTTTAGAAATATTTAAAGAACATTTACCTTTTGAAAAAATAGAACTTTTAAATATTTGGAAAAATAAATATAGTCACGGAGATTATCAAGAAATACACGTGCATGCTCAAAGTAGTTTTTCTTTCATAATTTATGAAAAAATAAAAGAATGTAATACAGTTTTTTTAAACCCTGCTTGGAAACAAATCGTATGTAATTTTGATGATAGTTTTTTAAACACTAGTAAAATTATTAATTGTTCTACAGGAGACATGTTAATATTTCCTAGTTATTTAGAGCACTATGTTAAAAAACATGAAGAAGAGGCCATCACTATTTCAGGAAACATAAAGGTAGATTTGAACAAAAAATGACAGAGGTATTAAAAAAATTATTAACAGAACCGTTTAATAAATTTGATTTAAAATCAAATTTTATTTCTTTTGAAGAAGCTTTATATAATTTAAATAAAAATTATTTTTTGAATAAAAATTACAGGGAACTTAATGGTGTTTATCAACTTGTAAACTTTGAAAATGATAAAACTAATTCAATAAAAAATTTTATAGAACAAGCTTATCCTAATAGATTTGTAGACGTAGAATTATTTTTAAGTTTATTTAATGATGCAGATGGTTTAGGAACACACAAAGATGTGGAGATGGACAATATTTTACAAGTGCATCAAGGGTCTGTTCAAGTAAATATTATTCACGATAAAGTTTACAGTGTGATTTTAAAACAAGGACAAGCGGTCTTTATAAAAGCTGGCGTTAAACATAGGGTTGTAACAACACAACCAAGAATATTAGTTAGTTATGGAATCTATATTTAAAGAATATAAAACACCTTTAAATAGTTTTATTGGAGCTTGGTTTATCAAAACAAAAATTTGTGATGAATTAGTGCAATATTTTAAAGAAAATAAAAACTTAGCAAAAATAGGAACTGTTAATGATGATGAAGTGCAATCATATGCAAAAGATAGTTTAGATGTGTGTTTAAAAAAAGAAAATAAATTACTTAAAAAATATTGGTCAGAAAGTTTTCAAAAATTAATTTTTCTTTACGAAAAAAAATATAAATTTGTTTCGGATTTACATAAATATAATCTAGTTGAAAATCCAAATATTCAATATTATAAACCTGGTGGTGGATTTAAAGTATGGCACTGTGAAAGAACAGGGCCTTTGACATGCACTAGACAACTGGTATTTATGACTTATTTAAATACAGTCGATAACGCTGGGACAGAATTTTATTATCAAAAATTAAAAATCCCTTGTAAAAAGGGTTTAACTTTAATCTGGCCTAGTGATTTTACTCATACACACAAAGGTATCATTAACGAAAAAAAAGAAAAATATATATTAACTGGTTGGTTAAATTACACATGATAGAAGATAGAAACATAGCTATTTTAGGTGGGGGAAATGCAGGTTGGTTAACAGCTTTGTTTTGTAAACAAATTTTTCCTAAATCAAATATACTTGTTATTGAAAATGAAAATATAGGACCAATCGGTGTTGGTGAGGCTACCACTCCACACTTTGTAGATTTTTTAAGAGATTTAAATATTAATCTTAGAGAATTAATCAAAGAAACTTCTGCAACTATTAAAAATGGAATTAGCTTTGAAAACTGGAATGGGGATCAAAAAAAATATTTTCATGGGTTTCGTGAAACTGGAGTTTTGGATAACTTTAATGTAGAGCCTTACTTTGGTAATAATTGTATAGATTTTTATTATAAAAGTTTAATTTTAAAAAAATTAGATTTAAATGAGTTTACCTATCCAGCAAAATTATCATACAATAAAAAAGTAAATCTTAATAATTTAAATTTTGCTTTGCATTTTGATGCAGGTAAAATGACTAACTATTTAAAAAGAGTAGGTGTTCGAAGAGGTATTACTTATGTCAACGATAATTTTAAAAAAGTAACCTGTGATTCTGATCAATATATCAATTCTATTGTGTGTGAAAAAAATAAATACTTTGTTGATTTTGTTTTTGATGCTTCAGGTCTTAATAGATTATTAATTAAAAATCATTTTAATGTTAAATGGAATTCTTTTAGAGAAAGTCTTCCTATGAAAAAAGCTATTCCATTTCATTTAAAAAGCAAAGAACAAATAAATCCCTATACATCTGCTATTGCACTACCACATGGATGGATGTGGAATGTTCCTTTGCAAAGTAGAATAGGTGCTGGGTATGTCTTTGATTCAAATTATATAGATGAAAATCAAGCGCAAAAAGAAGTTGAAGAATTTTTAAATGAAAAAGTTGAGGTAAGAAAGGTAATTGATTTTGAATCAGGATGTTTTGAAAAATTTTGGGTTAACAACTGTATGGCAGTGGGTTTGGCTTCTAGTTTTGTAGAACCTTTAGAATCTACTTCTTTATATCTTACTGTCACTCAATTAAAACTAATTCCTTTTTATGTTAACCATATGTTCACAAAAAATAATTTTGGTTACGATCAGTTTAATTCTATAATGTTAAATAGTATGAAAGATATTGTTAATTTTATTTATCTTCATTACTGCACTCAAAGAGAAGACAGCCTATTTTGGAAAGAGTTTAAAGATAAAACAAAACCCCCAGAAAAATTTTCTACTCTTTTTAATAGAATTAAAAATATGGACATGAATTGGATGGACTTTCCGATTCATGAAAAAGCCATGGCTTATTTTGAACTATATAATTTTTTACAAATTTCTAATGGTTTAAATCATTTTGAAAATTTTAATTTAAAAGGTTATGAAGAGATAAATCCTGACATAGAAAAGTATAAAAAACTTATTGACTTTACCATAGATGATAGTCCTTTTCATAAAGAGGTTTTGTAAATATGCGTTACGAATACGCTTACTGGTATTTTAAAAAAGCTTTGTCTAAAGAATTTTGTGATAAAGTTATAAAACAAGGTTTGTCTTTGAAAAAGAAGTTTGCACTAACCGGTGGTGACGGTTTGAAAAAACCAACAAAAAAAGAAATTTTAAAAATAAGAAACTCAAACATAACTTGGTTAAATGATCAGTGGATTTATGATGAAATATATCCGTATATAATAACAGCAAATAAAAATGCTGGATGGAATTTTAAATTTGATTGGTCAGAAAACTGTCAATTTACAATATATAAAAAAGGTCAATATTATGATTGGCATTATGATAGTTTTGAAAAACCTTGGAGCAATTCTAATAATCCTAAATTTTACGGAAAAATTAGAAAATTATCTGTAACTATATCCTTGTCAGATCCAAAAAAATATAAGGGAGGTGAATTAGAATTTTATAATAACGATCAAAGACCAGATCAACAACCAAAAATTTTTACCTGTCATGAAATATCTGAAAGAGGTTCTTTGGTTGTTTTTCCTTCTTATATATGGCATAGAGTAAAACCTGTAACACAAGGAACTAGATATTCTCTTGTGCTATGGAACGTGGGTTATCCTTATGAATGATATTTTAAGAACAGATAATTATTTTGCAACTCCAATATGGAGCATTGAAAAACCAGAATGGGTAGATAAAATTAATACCGCTTGTGATAAACACATTAATTTCTCAAAAAAAAATTTAAAAAAACAAATAAAAGAAAGAGAATTATTTTATAAAAAGAAAGTCGGAGATCATAGTCTTTCTTATCACTCAGGAGAAATTCATAATGATCCTGATTTAAAAGTTTTAGTAGACTATGTTGGAAATACTTCTAAAAATTTATTAGATGAAATGGGTTATGATATGAAACATTATGAGTTATTTATTAATGAATTTTGGGTCCAAGAATTTGCTAAAAAAGGAGGAGGTCATCATGATACTCATGTCCACTACGACAATCACATGTCTGGTTTTTATTTTTTAAAATGTTCAGATAAAACATCAAGACCTGTTTACACAGATCCAAGACCTGCAGCAGTGATGAGTAAATTAGCTTTAAAAAATCCAGCAGATATTACTTATGGAACAACTCTAATACATAATAATCCTAAACCTGGAACTTTAATTTTTTTTCCTGCATATTTACCTCATCAATTTATTGTAGATGAAGGTGTAGAACCTTTTAGATTTATTCACTTTAATCTACAAGCCGTTAGAAAAACAATAGTGAACGGTATTAAAGATGGACTTTAATAAAACAGACTACAAAATAATTAAAAAAGCCATATCCAAAGAAATGTCTAGGTTTATGTTTAATTATTTTATATTAAAAAGACAAGTAGCAAACACTTTTTACAATTCAAATTATATGGAACCAAATCCTGTGATGGGGATTTGGTATGATAAACAAGTTAATGGCACGTATGCAGTTTACTCTGATATCGTTTTTGAAACTCTTTTATGGTGGTTAAAACCTGTCATGAAAAAAGAAACTAAATTAAACTTAGTTGAGACATATTCTTATGCTAGATTATACAAAAAAGGTGATGTTTTAAAAAAACACACAGATAGAAATAGTTGTGAAATATCAACCACTTTAAATTTAGGAGGAGATAAATGGCCTATTTATTTAGAAAAAAATAAAAAAACTATAGAAATTAATCTTTCACCAGGAGACATGTTAATATACAAAGGATGTAAACTTAAACATTGGAGAAACAAATTTAAAGGTAATTGTTGTGCTCAAGTTTTTTTACATTACAACAAAAAAGACCACGATTTGGCTAATCCATATGATGGGCGGGCTCATTTGGGGTTACCATCTTACTTTAAAAAGTAGTTAAAATACTGTATAAAACACTATTATGTTACAAAAGATAGGATTTCAGCCAGGTATTAACAAACAAATAACTCCTACAGGAGCAGAAGGTCAATGGATAGACTGCGATAATGTTAGGTTTAGATATCAAATACCTGAAAAAATAGGTGGTTGGAATCAATTAGGCACATTAAACGAAAACGAATTGACTGGAGCAGGTCGAGGACTACATCATTTTATTAATAGTTTATCTAGAAAATATGCAATCATAGGAACAAATAGAATATTATATGCATACTCTGGTGGTGTATTTTACGACATACATCCTATTGAATCAACAACCACTTTAACAAACGCGTTTAGCACGACCAACGGATCACCAACTGTAACTATAACTTACTCCAGTGCACATGGGTTAACACCAGGTGATATACTTTTAATGGATAGTTTTACAGCTATTACAAATTCAAACTTTAGTTCATCAGATTTTGATAATAAAAAATTTATGGTTGCAACAACACCTACAAATACAACTGCAACAATAACTATGCCTTCAAATGAAAGTGGATCTGGTGCAACAACGTCAGGTGGCATAAGAATACAAAAATATTATACAGTTGGTCCGGCAGTGCAAGCAAAAGGTTTTGGTTGGGGTTTAGGATCTTGGGGTGGTGAAGCAGCAGGGGCTATTACAACAACTCTTAACGGAGCGTTAGGTGATAATGCATTTGGTACTGGAGGATCAGGAACTTCAATTACGTTAACGAGCACGGCTAACTTTCCTGATTCAGGAACAAACTTTATTAAAGTGGGGACAGAAGAAATATCCTACACAGGTGTTTCTGGTAACAATTTAACGGGTATTACAAGAGCAGTTAGAGGAACTACAAGAGCAGCTCATAGTGATGGTGCAACTGTTACAAATACGTCTGACTTTGTTGCATGGGGTGAAGCTGCATCAGGTGACTTAGTTCTTGAACCAGGTATGTGGTCATTAGATAATTTTGGTGACAAAGCTATTTGTTTAATTCATGATGGTGCATGTTTTCAGTGGGATTCTAGTTTATCTAATGCAACAGATACAAGAGCTACAATTATATCTGGTGCACCAACAGCATCAAGACACATGATTGTATCTACTCCTGACAGGCACTTAGTATTCTTTGGAACTGAAACAACTATTGGGGATACATCAACACAAGATGATATGTTTATCAGATTCTCAGATCAAGAAGATATAAATACGTATACACCTACAGCAACGAATACAGCCGGCACACAAAGACTGGCCGACGGATCACAGATCAGAGGAGCGATTAGAGGTCGTGATGC
>NZMJ01000162.1 GCA_002692855.1 Maricaulis sp. | reverse complement strand
TTATTCAGATGGAACAAATGTTGTTGATACAGCATTTACAGATTTATCATCTGACTTCTCACCACAACTTTCAGCAGACCTAGACGCAAATGGTAAAAATATTACTATTGATAATGCAACAGGTATTATCGATGAAAATGGAAATGAACAAATTAAATTTTCAACAACTGGATCTGCAGTTAACGAGTTTACAGTAGCTAACGCAGCTACAGGTAATGCTCCAGCAGTTTCAGTAACTGGTGGCGACACTAACATTGATTTAAACATTACACCAAAGGGGACGGGTAGAGCGACTTTCAATGGTCAAGGTAAAATTCAAAGTGTTGCTGAAAAAGTTACAACAGAAGCTACAGCTGCTACAGGAACAATCAACTACGATGTTCTTACTCAAGCAGTTTGGAATTTTACATCTGATGCAGCGGCTAACTGGACACTGAATATCAGAGGAGACGGATCAAACTCACTAGACTCAATCATGGATACAGGTGAATCAATAACTGTAGCTCATATTGTAAAATGCGGTTCAACACCTTATTACAACAATGCAGTTACTATCGATGGTTCGTCAATAACTCCGGAATGGCAAGGTGGAGCTGCACCAACTGCAGGTAACGCTAGTTCATTAGATGTTTATTCATATACTATTATTAAAACTGGTTCAGCTACGTTTACAGCGTTAGCTTCTCAAACACAGTTTGCGTAATAAAATAGGAGGAGAAAGATTATGCCAATATTAGCAAGTATCGGAGCAGGATCCGCAAGAGGACTAGGTCTTACATCTGGAGCAGCAACTCTTGATGTAGATTATTTAGTTGTTGCTGGAGGCGGTTCTGGAGATTATTGGCCCGGCGGCGGAGCAGGCGGAGGAGGTTTTCGTACTTCTTACCCAGGTGGTACTAAACTAACTATTAAAAAAGGAGCATCCATTACTGTAGGTAATGGAGCAACAGGTGGTACATCAGGAGTTAGAGGAGCAGCTTCTACAATCGGAGATTTCGTAGCTGATGGTGGTGCCGGCGGAGGCCCTTCTAACGATCCAGCTATTGCAGCATCACTTCCAGGTTCACCTATTTGGGTGGCTGATGGAGGATCAGGTGGTGGAGGAAATCACCAAGGTGCTTCATCTTCAAAACCAAACACAGTAGCTCCGTATTGGGGCTTAGGAAATACACCAGGTAACTTTACACCTTCTGAAGGAAATTATGGATCTGCACCTTTAGATAGTCCAGGGACTAACCACGAAGGTTCAGGTGGCGGTGGAGCAGGTGCTGTTGGAAACAGAGCAACTCACAATGGACCAGGAGGTCCAGGAGGATCAGGAGCAGCCAATTCAATTACAGGTACATCTGTCACTTACGCCGGAGGCGGCGGAGGTGGAGTTTATTCTACAGGTAGATCTGGAGGAGGCGGAGGATCCGGGGGCGGCGGCGCAGGCGGCCCGAGAGGATCTGGAGGATCACCAGGAACAAACGGACTCGGCGGAGGCGGAGGCGGAGGTTCTGACCCATCAGGATCAGGAGGATCTGGCGGAAACGGAATAGTTTACATTAGAGTACCTTCTGCAGATGCACCAGCTAGTTTATCAGTAGCACCAGGATCAAATTCAGTATCAACTTTACCTCCAGGGGATAAGTTGTGTACATTTACAGTATCGGGGACAATAGATTTTTAATGAAATACGCAGCTAAAATAAATGCAGGTGGTCTAGTTCTAGACGTAGTTACAATAGGTGATGATGTATCTAATGTATCAACTTATTGCGCTGATACTTTTGGCGGAACATGGGTAGAAGCTTATACTGATGGCACTAGAAAACAAATGCCTTCAATAGGTTATACTTATGACGAAGAAAACCAAGTTTTTATCTTACCTAAACCGTACTCTGATTTTGTACTTAACTCTAATTTTGATTGGGAGGCTCCTAATGGGATGCCTGAGCCAAGGGGAGATACAGAACTAGCTTATCCTAATCCAGATGATCCAGCAAATCCTAACATTTATACTAATGTTACTTGGAATTCAACGGATGACAAATGGCAAGCAACACAAGATTTAACTACTGGCGACACTGTTCAATGGAATGGCGCTGAGTGGATCGTTGTTTAATCTTTACATACATTAATTTTTTGATATAGTTTCAGCCGAAAGGTTAGAAATGAGAAGTCAAAAATTTTTATATTATTATTTTCAATCAATAGTCCCACTTCATTTTTGTGATGATATTGTTAAATTAGCTGCATCAAAAAACTCTAAAGAAGGAGATATTTTTGGCACTGATCAAAGCATGGCAAATTTTACTGTATTTAAAAATAGAAATAAAAAGAAATTACAAAAAACTAGAAATTCTAAAATAACATGGCTAGATGAATTATGGATTCATTTAGAACTAGAAAATATTATAGAGCAAGCTAATCAAAGAGCTGATTGGCATTTACAATGGGATCGAAGAGAAGCGGCTCAATTTACTGAATATGGATTAAATCAACATTACGACTGGCATAGTGATGCATGGATAGAGCCTTATAGTAAAGAAGGTAATTTAAAAGGTTCTAATAGAAAATTATCAATGACTCTTAACTTATCTGACCCTAAAGATTATACAGGTGGAGAATTAGAGTTTATGAATATTACCAATAATGGTAAAGTAAAAAAATGGAAATGCACGGAAATATTACCTAAAGGTTCTGTTTGTGTTTTTCCTTCAACAATTTGGCATAGAGTAACACCAGTAACAAAAGGAAAAAGATTAAGTTTGGTAAAATGGGTATCAGGCAATCCCTTACATTAATATGAAAGAATTTAATAAAAAAAATTATGTTATTATTAAATCTGCTATAAGTGAAGAAACAGCAGATGTTGTAAAAGATTATTTTGCTCTAAAGGCACAAATTTTAGATACCTTTAAAAAAAATAACTACATCTCACCTTTTAATAAAGATCATGGATCATTTGGTGATCATCAAGTTAATAAAGGTTTTTGTTCTTATGGAGATCCTTTGTCCGATAGTTTAACAACGAAATTAAAACCTGTCTTTGAAAAAGCTACTGGTCTTAAATTAAATGAAAACTATTCATACATGAGGATATATTTAAAAGGTGAAGAATTAACTAGACATAAAGATAGACCTAGCTGCGAGATATCAGGTACACTTTGTATTGATGATAATGATTGGCCTATTTATTTAGAACCCGATAAGAAAAAAGGAAAATATACAAACACAGGATATATCCCTGGGTTTACAGAAGGTAAAGCTGTGCATTTAAAAAAGGGAGATCTAATGATTTATAGAGGGTGTGATTTAGAACATTGGAGAGATCCTAATCCTTTTGATAAACATTTTCAAATTTTTGTTCATTACAATAATACAAAAACAACTGATCAAAAATATGATGGTAGACCTCACATGGGTTTACCCAATCCTTTTCAAGGAGGAACATGGAAGTAACTCAATTTTTTCCTGAAGTAGTTGGAGCTATAAAAATAAAATTAAATCCTCAACAATTTAAAACGGTTAAAACTCTCTCCAAACAGTTGGAGTATCAACCTATGTATCCAGATGCTGCGACAGACAAAAAAGAAAAAAATCCTAGTAAAGGAGAAACTAGTAAACTTATAAAATGTTTAGATCATCCTAAGTTACCTAATTTTAGAGAAACATTAAATCAAGGTCTACATCAATTTACCAAAGATACTATGCAGTGGAACACCGGAGCTATGATAGTAAACTCATGGTTTAATAAAATTAAACCTAATCAAGATACTGAAATTATACGTCAAAGAAATTCTATTATTACTATAGTTATGTTTTTTGAATACGAAAAAGGACAACCTTATTTTATTTTTGAAAAAGATGTAAAAGGTTTTGAGCCAAACATTCATACGTATAATGCGTTTAATGCACCTAAAGGAGCTTTGATCCCAGAAGCAGGAACTGTATATTTTATTCCAAGCCATCTTGATTTTAAATTTAGTGTAAACAAATCTAAAAAAATACACAATCATATAATGTGCAGTACAATGCCTGTAGGAGTTATGGGAAGTGATACATCAACATTAGCTTTAAATGTAAATAGAGATAAAGACATGTATAAAAAAATAATTAAATAAAGGAGACTTATGGATACAGGAAAATTTGAAGATCAAATTAAGTTAGCTCATCAAAAACAAGATGAATATTTAGAAAAATATAATAACTTACATATTTTATTTAAAAGTGAAAAAGGAATGAATGGTCATTTAAAAGAACAAATATCAATTCTTGAGTTTGCAATTTCTGAATTAAATAAATTAAATGAAAGTTATATTAAAGAAATTGGTAAACTAAAACAAAAACTAAGAATTAAAGTTGATAGCGATATTTAAAAATTATTTAGATGAAGTTATGTATGCTACACCTTATCAACAACAAACGCAGTTGTGGGACATACAAGGTATAATAAAAAATAAATCTAATCAATCTTTTAAATTTGATTTAAGACCTTTAAATAAAAATTTTTCTAAAGGTGGTTCATTTAAAACCAAGGCAGATAAGATGGTTTTTGAAGACAGTAAAAGTTTTATACTTATAGATGTTAAAGAATTACATGACAAACTAAGAAGAACTACTGATAGAGTTATACAGTTAAATGATTTATTAAACGAGTTAGAATGGAACATAATTATAAAAAAATAAAAGTAATTAAAAATTTAGTTAAACCTAAATATTTTAAACCCATAAGTGAGTACATATCGGGCACTTACTTTCCTTGGTTTTTAAACAAAGGTATTAATTCCTCTGAGGGCAAAGATGAAAAACATTTTCAATTCACTCATACTTTTATAAAAAATGGAGGAATAGTAAATACATCTGAAAAACATATGACTGTTATTGAACCCATCCTATCTGCTTTGGATGTAAATGAAGTATTAAGATGTAAATTAAATTTAACAACCAGAACAGCTGAACCAATTACGCATGGATTACATATAGATGGAGTAGAAGGATCCACATATACAGCAGTGTTTTATTTAAATACTAATAATGGAGCAACAGTATTTGAAAATAATAAAAAATATCAGAGTGTAGCCAATCAAGCTGTTGTATTCGACCCTACCTTAAAACATAGCGGGATTAGTTGTACAGATGAAAAAGTTAGACTTGTCTTAAATATAAATTATAAATAATGAATTTTGATATATTTCCCACAAAAATTTATGTAGGCAACATAGATGCTCAAAAAATTAAAATTAAAGAAAAGAAAATCCTTAACAAATGGAATAACGTAGCTACAAGTCATTCTACAAATACTTTAGATAACACTATTGAAAAAGAATCTTTAAATTATTTACTTAAAACAATAACTACTTTATTGGACGAGGTAATACATAAACCTTATCGGATTAATTTAACTAACATATGGAAAAACTATTATAAAAACAAAGATTTTCAAGAAACACATATTCACCCTAAATCAAATTTTTCTTTTGTAATTTATGAAAAGATAAAAGAATCACAAACTATATTTTACGCTCCTAATCATTTTCTAATTCAATCTATATTTGATGAACCTAGTTTATACCCACAAACTTTTAAACCTAATTTAACTCAAAATCAGATCATTATATTTCCTAGCTTCTTAGAACATGGCGTAGAACAGCACAATAATTCTATTAGTATTGCAGGTAACTTTAATTTTGACTATATTAAAGGCAGTTGATATACTCCCTAAAACCTTATATAATGCCTAGGTTATGTTACAGAAACTTAATTTCAAACCAGGATTCAACAAACAAGCCACAGATTCAGGAGCAGAGGGCCAATGGGTAGATGGTGATTTTGTTAGATTCAGATATGGATTACCAGAAAAAATAGGTGGTTGGGAACAATTAACTGTGGCCCAAGAAACATTGCCAGGAGCTGCTAGAGCTCAACATGCATTCACTAGTTTTGGTGGTGAACGATACGTAGCCATTGGAACATCTCAAGGATTATTTTTATACTACGAGGAAGCCTTTTATGACATCACTCCATTAGATTCTCAAATAACAGGTATAACTTTTGATACCGTTAATGGGTCAGCTGAAGTAATTGTTAATAAAACCAGCCATGGATTGGAAGCAGGTCGATACATAACATTTGATACTATGTCTTCTACACCTGGAGGGTTTAGTTCTTCAACTACTTTTACAGAAGGAGCTTTTGAAATAAGGGACGTAACTACCCATACTTTTAAAATTACAACTCCTATAGCCGCTGGTGCAGGAGCTACTTCGGGTACAGGATCTGCGACTATAAAACCTTATGTTATAGTGGGTCCAACATTTCAAACAGCCGGTTATGGTTGGGGTACATATCTTTGGGGCGACTCTACGTGGGGGACATCTCGTACAGTAAGTAATGTAATTCTAGATCCAGGCATCTGGAGCCTTGATAACTTTGGAGAAGTATTAGTTGCAACTATTTTTAACGGAAAAACTTTTACTTGGGACGCAGGTGCAGCTGCACCTAGAGGAAACAGAGCTTCTCAAACTACAACTAATTTTAATACGACGAATAATCCTACAGCTAGCAGATTAACTTTAGTATCTGATAGAGATCGACACTTATTTCATTTTGGAACTGAAACAACTATTGGAGATTCATTAACACAAGATCCAATGTTTGTAAGATTTTCTAATCAAGAAGATTTAAACACTTATGCGCCATCATCTACCAACACTGCGGGTTCATTTAGATTAGATACTGGTAATAAAATTGTAGGTGCTATTCAAGGTAAAGATTATGTCTTTGTATTAACTGATCAAGCAGCTTATGTAATTCAATTCGTAGGTCCACCATTTACTTTCTCTGTAAGACAGGTAGGTACGAATTGTGGATGTATCAGTTCTAAAGCTGTGTCCTACGCAAACGGAGCTGTATGGTGGATGTCAGCTGAAGGAGGATTTTTTGTATTTGATGGTACAGTAAAATCACTACCGTGTTTAGTTGAAGACTTTGTATTTAGTACAGATGGAGATAACTTAGGAATAAACTATAACGCTTCTGATATTGTTTATTCATCACCCAATGCCTTGTACACAGAAATAAATTGGTTCTATCCTAAATCTGGATCAGAACAAATTGATAGATGTGTAACTTATAATTATTCAGAAAATGTATTTACAACATCATCCCTAGACAGATCTAGTTATCAAGATCAGGGTGTATATTCTGAACCATATGCTACGGATTATGGTGCTACAGACACGCCTGTTTTTGCTGCTATTAGTGGCTTAACTAATAAATATGGTGCATCTGTTTACTATTGTCATGAGAAAGGTGATGACCAAGTCAACAGTTCTGGCACTACATCGATTAATGCTTTTATTAAATCTGGAGACTGGGATATTACATCTAGAAGAAGTCCGTTAGGACAGATGACGGGTGTGGCAGATTACAGAGGAGACGGAGAATTTTTTATGTCTGTAAAAAGATTTATACCTGATTTTAAATATTTACGTGGTAATTCTACAGTTACATTGTTTTTAAATGATTATCCAGACAACGCTCCTGTAGGATCTCCACTTGGACCCTTTACAATAACTAAAACCACTGATAAGATAGATACTCGAGCTAGAGGTCGACTAGTTGCAATTCAAATAGCAAATACCTCAACAGGGGAGTCGTGGAGATATGGAACTTTTAGACTTGATGCACAACCGGATGGGAGAAGATAATGGCCACACCAATTAGTTATGGCATAGGTATATCAGATCAAAATTTACAAGCTATGTTAAATAGCGATACGCCTGAGATTAGAGAACAAGCAGAAGCATATCTAGCGGCTGCTCAAAACCAACAAACACAGAAAACAGGTATTTTACAAAAAATAGGAGATTTCTTTTTTCCTCCTGCAGCTAGTGCAGAGCCAGATTTTAATGTTATTACAGGTCAGCCTATTGATAATAATGTTCAATATTATCCCGGCACCAGTGTACCAATAGCTATGCCTTTTTCTTCAGGGATGAAAAGTGATTTTCCTTTTAAATCTGTAGAAGAATTACCAAAATCAATAACTTATGGAAGTGCTGACGATGTATATCCCTTTAAACCTTTTGACACTGCGCTTTCATCTGGCATCACACAGTCAACAGTAGGACAAACATTTGAACCTCCATTTGTAATGGCAGGCGGTCAAAAATTTGCTTTAGGTGATCCAAGAATAGACGAACAAAGAAATTATTTTACTAGACCAACAGGTATCATGACACAAGCAAAAGATTTCTTTACTAAAACTGTACCAAGCATAGCTTCCAGTGCAATAGATTTTATACCAGGTATGAGATTTGTAAAAGGTTTAGATAAATTTAATACTCTTCCATATCAAGATAGAAAATTTATTAAGTCGGTTATGGATATGAAAGGTGTTCCAGGCAGTGGAATATACGTAGATCCTAACACAGGTTCATTAAAAGATTTTCGAGGTAAAAATGTTAGAAGTCTTTTTGGTAACTATGCAGAATCTATTGAAAAAGGTTATGCAGATAAAGTAACTTCCCTTGAAAAATCTAAAGATAGATGGACCGAAAAGTATGGTGGCTTAGATAATATAAATGAGTATGGTAAAACATGGAATGAAATGAATAAAAGAAATCTAGCTGAATTTACTTTCTTAACTAATATGAAAAATAAATTTGATCAACAAAAAGAAGAACTAAAACAAAAAATTAAAAAGACAAAATCTATAAATATTCATGGTGGCGATTCACCTACTGCTCCACCAGGTGGTGGTGATGGTAGATATGGAGTAGGCGCTGATGGTCAGAAATCTTATGATTTTGGACAAGGATTTGGTGTTAGCGCAACAACGGGAGGTCCTGTAAGTAATAGAACTGGTAGAGGAAGACAAGATTACTAATGGCAAAAGTAACAGCATACATACCAGAGCCTAAGCCTGAATACGATGCAGAAAATCAAAGACAGGTTTTAGAAGCTTTAAATACTTTGCAACAACAACTTAATTTTTCTTTTCAACAAGATTTAAAAAACGAACAAGAAGCATTTAATTATTTCTTAGCATGAGTATATTTTATAAAAATCAAGGTTTTAAACAAGCTGATACAAGCAAGGCTACAGTGCTTACTTGTCCTATCGATGGAACAATTATAGTTAAAAGCATCTATTGTGCAAACAATGATGCATCATCATCTATCGTAGTAAATATGAATTTTGTTGACTCATCTGATTCTAGCACTGAGTACGAATTTTTTCGAGATGATGTGCCCGCTAAGTCGCAAGTAAATGCTTCACCTCAGGGCTTGAATTTAGAAGCAGGAGATGCTATAACTGTACAAGCAGCTACAGGCAGTAATAAGATACAAGGCCTGATAAGTTATGCGCTTATAAACAGAGAGAATGAAAACGGATAATGTATATAAAATAGATTGCACTACGATAACTACGTGGCGTAATACTAAAACTGGTGAAGTATTTAAAGAAAAGAAAGAAGGAGCTGATATAGTTCAAGATGTAACTGTACAAGTTTCTCCGAAAGGCTTAGACATAATGCAGAAAGTAATGAATCAAAAAAATGATAAACCAAAAACCTAAAGGCGGAACTGAATTACAATTCGACTATTTATCAAAATACGTTGATACAAAATTATTAAGTGAAGTACAGATCTGTACATCTGTGCCAGAAAAAATTCCGTTACATCCTACAAAAGTAAATATCCTATGGCAAAAAAATTCTTACGATCAAAGTAATTTATATCCGTGGTTTAAAGATAAATCTAATCATGACAAGTATGACTGGTATGTATTTAATAGTCATTGGACTTATGAAAAATTTAGAAATCATTTTGATATACCTACACATAAATCTGTAGTAATTAAAAATGGTATAGATAAAATAGGTAAGTCTGCTCCTTATCAAAAAGGTCAACCTATAAAAATTATCCATCAAAACACACCGTGGCGAGGATTGTCAGTATTATTAGGAGCTATGCAGCTAGTAAAAAATCCTTTGATAAGTTTAGACGTGTATTCGTCTTGTGAAATATACGGAAAAGATTTTTATGAAAGAAACGATCATAACTATAAAGAATTATATAAACAAGCAGAACAATTAGATAACGTAAATTACATTGGGTACAAACCAAATGGATTTATAAAAGATCACATGCACACGTATAATATGTATGTTTATCCAAGTATTTTTGAGGAGACATTTTGCATATCACTATTGGAAGCAATGGCTGCAGGGTTGTATTGTATTACAACGAATTATGGCGCTTTGTTTGAAACAGGAGCAGAGTTTCCAATGTATATACCTTATGAAAAAGATTATAGGTTGCTAGCTAAAAAATTTGCATACGGTATAGAAGCTGCTGCTAATAGTTTACATGAAGAACAAATACATAATCATTTAGAATGTCAATCTGCATATGCACAAACATACTACGGTTGGAATAAAATTGGTACATCTTGGAAAAGATTTTTGGAAGGAGCGGTAAATGCAAAAAAGTCCTAAAGCGCAAGGCGCAAACAATGAACCCATCTGGTTTGATAAGCCATCTAAGAACGGGGACACCGAAATTACCACGATCAATATTGGAACGACATCTCCTCACAAAATAATGGTATGCACACCTGTGCATAGCGATGTATCTATGCATTACTGTCAAGCGGTTTTAAAATTTCAACAAGACTGTATGCAAAGAAAAATCCTAGTTAGTTATACTTTGATGAAATCATCTTTGGTTACACAGGGTAGAAACTTGTGTGTAGCCGAAATGCTTAACCACCCTGATCATTATACGCACTTATTATTTATAGATTCAGATATAGACTTTCAGTCTAAAACTATTTTTACAATGTTAGAAAAAGATAAGGATGTTATTGGTTGTCCTTATCCTATGAAAACATTTGATTGGGACAAAGCTTGGAGACGAATGACTACAAAACATAGAGCTGTTAACGACAAAGATGACCTAGCAAAAGCTGGATATACATTCCCATTGAAAGTAGAAGATCCTACAAAAATACAAGTAGAGGATGGAGTAGCAGAAGTAACTCATGCTCCTACAGGCTGTATGTTAATTAAAAGAGAAGTTATAGAAAAGATGATAAAACACTACCCTGAGTTAGAAATATATCAGCCTACTATAATTAATGGTAATACAGAAAAAAAAGACAATATGTTTAATCTTTTTGACACTATTCATGACCCTAAAACTAAACGATACTTTGGTGAAGACTTTGGTTTTTGTCAAAGATGGTCAGATATGGGCGGTAAAATACATGTGTATTTAAAAGATTATATCACTCACATTGGCGAATATTCTTATTGTGGTAGATTTTGGGACGACCTATATCAAGGTAGTCAGCCTCTCAAAGGTGTTGACGATAGTAAAAAAATCAAATAAAGTGTGATATTTCAGGATTAGTATGCCTGCCCTATAAACTAAATTTAGACAAAATTATGGCATTAACAGACACTACAGCATCGAAAAAATTTATAGCAGGAGCTCCCGATATCATTCTAAAAGGCGATTATAGACGTAATAAGCCAGATATGGAGATGGCCTCTGCTCCAGGTCCGTATGCTGACTATGATGATATCGCTAAAGAATTATTTGGCAAACCATATAAAGACTTAACTCCAGATGAAATGGATTTGATGCAAGAAGAATTACAAAGACTTATGCAAAAGTTTATGGCTGATGGCGGTAGAGTACAATACGGTCTAGGTAGTCTTGTTAAATCTGTAGGTAAAGCAGTTAAAGGTGTAGTTAAGGATGCGGGTAAAGTTCTTAAATCACCTTTAGGTTTACTAGCTTTAAACTTTGCGCCTATGCTAATACCAGGTGGAGCTAGCACTTTTTTAGGTGGTAAAAATGCAATGTTTAATGTTGGTAATCTTCTAGGTTTAAAAGAAGG
>NZMJ01000161.1 GCA_002692855.1 Maricaulis sp. | reverse complement strand
CGCTTTCCCCATTCAAACTTCATCTTTTGAGGCTTTCCAATCTTTGAAGAACCAGTTACATGTAAAGTGCAACAATCAAGCCATTTATCCACACCATCAAAAACAAAGAGAACATTTTCGCCCTCTTCAATCTTTGATTTAACATACAAAACAAAATCTTCGGAATTTGCTTCCGACTTTTGAATATCCAACTCACCATTTTTGTTTCGCACTTCGGGATTCCAAAGAGTAATCCTATCTGTCATTTCATGGTTTTGTCGCCATGTTGGTTCACAACCATCATCCCAGTCAAGAACATAAATTTGCTTATCTGGGAAATCGAGAGCCAAACCACTTTTAACAGTCTTTGGTTCTCCCCAAATACCACAAATAAGACGATTGTTTCTAGCCAATCGTCCTTTTGTTTGTTTTGCTAACTTATCCTTGAATGCAACAACTCTTGCGTTGTTCACCATTCCTTCATCAACTTCAATCTTTTTTCCACTAGTTAATCCCATATTATCACCAAATTAAATCTTCTTCTTCCATTTCAATTTCTTCTCCCCTTAGACGAGTCCATGCCTTAACTAAGCCATGTAGTTCTTCTAAAGATGAACAGACATATCGGGCTTCTTTTGTTCCAATGTGAAGTTTAACCCAATAGGTTCCTGTCTCGTTTTCGTTTTCTTTCCAAGTAATAAAATCAACATTGAATAAATCAATCATATAACTATTACTCTTAATTAAATATCTTTTATTGTATAAATTTTCCATAATTTTACCCCCTTAAGGGAGAGGCTTCGCACCTCTTCGACCGTCATTATCGCCAACGGCTACACAATTGAGTAAAACTCAATCAAAACCAATCAAAGTCTTCCTCAACGGGCTGTGCGACTTCAACGGCAGAACCATGACGAATCACACAATATAGACCTGCTACATTGATAGTGATTGGTTCAACACCTTCATCCGTGGTTCTTTGGCTTGTTCGTCCAACAACGATAACAGAAGAACCAATACCGAAATCAAGAGTCAAATGCTCAGGAATCCAACAGGTAGTGATTGCATCATCTTCATAAGAAATTTCTGCATTTAAATCAGTTAGATTGATAATTCTGTTTCCGTTCTTTGTCGGAGTCATGTTCATGTTGCAGACAGTTCCATCGGTAATGACGAAACGCTCTCTTGAAGGCTGTGATTGCATTTCAATGTGCGCTCTTTCCATTTCAACAAGCGGATAAAGGTGCTTATCAAAATTATCTCGCAAACAACTTTCAAAATCAAATGAATCCATATCACGGTACAGGTCATTTTCTTTTTCCATATCTGCATTCATAGTAAGACTGCTAAAAGTCAAATCCTTCGCACCATAGATGGAAGTTTCATCACCTGAAAGAACACAAAGGAAATGACACCACTCAAAGGTATTTGGCGAGAAATCAACCCCTCCTTGGTTCTTATAGGAAAAGAAATATGGCTTCATTTCACCATTTCCGATTTGACCAAAGAAAATGCCTGTTCGTCGGAACTGTTCCTTTGGGAGAGGCTTACCAAAGAACTCATTCTTTCCACCATTCATGTAGGTTTCTGTTGAATCAAGAGGGATATAGATTCGTCCATCTTCAAGAGTTTCTGCACCATCTGGTAATTTTGAAACAATCTTTTCTTCGTAGGTTCCCTTATGAAATCGAGAGACAGTAAATTTACCGAGAGCATTTTCGATAGCCACGGCAACAATACCCTTTTCAAGAGCATTGTCGGAATCACGCATAAATTCTTCTTTTGCTTGATTTCTGTTCCAAGACATCGTATCACGGGGAGCGTCAAGAGAAACAAAGAATCCAAACGCACTCTTATAGAAAGAGTCATTTGATTTTTCTTCATTACCAGACTTTTGCGCTCGTCGGGTATTTGCGACAAAGTTTCTCCAAAGACCCAAAGCAATCGGGTTAGATGTTTCAATGCCGTTTTCGGAACAAATTTCTTCTAATTTGTTCGTCGCTTCTTCAACGCTCAAGCCGATGACTTTTGCGCCTTCTTCAATTTGGTTTTTAATATCCATTTTTTTCACCTTTTGTTTTTTGTTTTTATAGTAATTGACCCATCATCCATGATACTAACACTTTCGGGGTCATTGTGTTAGAACGCCATTCGCTTTCGCCTAATGTTCGTAGGAATTTAAATTTTGTTGCTGAATCCAGATTTTCTGCATTAATAACTGCGTCATGCAAACCAATACAAATATCCCTTACTGACTTACCATCATACAAGAAATCGTGAACTTTGCTGAGAGCATTTGCATTTTTATTTGTAATTAGAATTAACAATTCGTTATATTCAGTCAAACCGATTTCAAGTTGTTTTGATAGAGGGGAATTGCTTGCTTTAGCCGCTTGCAGTTCGGTTATCCCTCGTCTTAAATCACCATGAAGAGAGTATATAAAGGGCTTCATCTCGTCTGCGGTAAATCGAGTTATTTCTTCACGCTTGAGGATTGATTGTAATACATCAAGCATGACCTCATTAGAGAGAGGTTTGAAATGATAATTTGCACATCTGCTTTGTAATGCAAAGATAATTTTATTTCTGTCATTACAGGTAATAATGAAACGAATATTACTTGCATACCGTTCCATAATACGCTTCAAAGCATTTTGAGCATCAGTAGTCATCCCGTCCATTTCATCAAGAAGCATGATTCTAAACGGAACATCTCCAATAGTTCCGCTTTGAGCATAGTTCTTGATTGTAGTTCGCACCGTTTCTAAACGCCTATCATCTGAAGCATTTACTTCAATAAAATTATCATTAAAATTATCGCCTAATATTTCCCTTGCTATAACCATCCCTGCTCCTGTTTTACCAGTTCCAGGATTTCCGTATAATAGAAGATTAGGAATATCTTTTTCTTCAATCCAACTTCTGGCATCCATTACAAAATGCTCTTGTCCTTTAATTTCTTTAATTGTTTTTGGTCTATATTTTTCTGTCCACAACATTTTTATCTCTCCTTAAAATAAATATTCTTTAACATGCATTTTTATTTTATAGGTGTACCTTCTGCAAAGTGTGCAATAAGTTTTGGTTCTGCCTATTTTGATATTATAGCAGTTAGGGCATTCATAAATTTTACACTTAGGCCTCAAAATAATCACCTAAAAATTTCTGTTGAACATTTATTGGGTCTGTTTTCTTTCTTTTTCTCTTTTCACCGATTTTAAGAAGTCGGCACTCTGCGTGTGTTAATTTTTTCTTTGCCCATTCTTTAAATTCTGGGTCTTTTAATAACTGATTCAATATAACAGGATTTTTAACACCTAACTTGCGAGAAAGAAATGGTATTTTAGAATACTGTCTCCTTCTCGGCATATTTAACCGACCTGCCATGTTTCCTTGATGCGAGTATGCTAACATCTCGTAGAAATATCGCTGACTCCAACGCCTTTTGACGACACCATCTACAAAAATTAGCCTGTTTGGGTGCATATTTTCTGCCAGCCAAGATAGAATCTGTGTATCTGCTGGTTTATTAAACAAAAGCAAGTCTTTAATCAAATCACGATTACTTTCCTTCAAATATTCATAACAAAGAGAATAAGTGTCTCTTTCGTAAGAGAAGGGAGGCTCTGAGTGTGGAGCCATAGTTTCCACTTGATTACGAAGAAAGTTGTTGCTTCCTGCTCTTTTAATTTTGCACATCGCTATGATATTCTTCGGCACAGATTTTTGGTCAATAGAAGTTAAAACTATTTGACCTCTATATCTGCGAAGAATATCAAGGATTGCTTCTTTATCAGGTTTGTAATGAACATCTTCAATGATGATACCCCTTTCAATCGGAAAGGAACCTACATCAAAGTCAATATCATTTGCGTACATCACGATAGGGTCATTCACAAAAGTCTTTGCTTTTGTTGATTTGCCTGTTCCGTGTTTTCCTGTTAGTAGTATTGGTCTTTCTTTATTGTAATTGGTTAATCCCATTCATATTACTCCTTTTAATTCAAATATTCTTTCTAATCCTTCAGCATTACGGTGTTCTCCATGAGAAACCAAATGCACTACTTCCCTAAATACTGTCCATTCGTCCTTTGCATCTGGAAGATTCGGTGTCAT
>NZMJ01000160.1 GCA_002692855.1 Maricaulis sp. | reverse complement strand
TGTAGATATCTTAATGCACCTAATAACTGTTGTTGATTATCGAAACCTAATGCTTCTAAATCTGTCTGGTCTAATGCAAAATCTTTTTCTGATTTGGCTAAATTTTCCGCTAAAACATCAAATCCACCACCAACTATACCACCGATTGTTTGTGCGATAGCTGCTGTTCGAGCACTTTGTTGTGCTATTCTTTGTCGATCTAATTGTTGTAATTCAGCTTGTTGTCTTCTGGCTTCTTGTTGATTTAATAATTCAACATCTCTTGCCGCCTGTGCTGCTTGTGCTTGTTCTGCTTGTTCAAGATTTCTTAGTTGATTAAATGCAGCTTGTGATGTTCCACCAGCGCCTAATAACTGTGCATATTGTGCATCACGACTTCTCATAGCAGCTTGTTGGGGCTGTAAAAGATTGTTTGTGATGGCATCTCTTTCTGCACCGGTCAAACCTAATGCATCGGCTTCTGCTCGCCTTTGTAATTCTGCTAATCTTAGCCTGTCTTCGTCTGAAAACATAGCATCGGCTTGTGCTTGACCAGCGACACCAGTTGCAATGCCTCTTGCCACGCCACCACCGATATTTAATAACGGTCCTAACGCTAAACCACCTAAAGTAAATGGATCTGCCATCTTACCCTCCTAATAAATGCGCAAATATTTTTCTATGACACCAAGTCATAATGTCCTTGTAAATCAAATGAAATGTACTTAAAAACAGACTGACGATTACTCATTCCGATTTCAAGATAAATGTTGTGATAACCAGCTGAAACATTCGATAAAACTACAGTTTCGTGAATTGGCATTCGCCTTTCCCAGATTGGTATGTGTCCTGTATCACCTAAAGGTTCTACTTCGGCCATAAAAAAACATTTGGTTTCAGGTTGCGAAACACCATCAAGATTTACCTGAATAACTGCAAAATTACCAGCCTGCGGTGATGCACCAGTTTGTGAGTCCATTGCTCTTGGATAACAATTAAATGATAAAAACACATCGCCTGATTCTTCCATATAAAAGCTAATCGCATTACCAGGTAAATAGTTGTCATCAGCATTCAAACCACCTAAGACTTTACCGCTAAATCCGTGGGCTCTGGGTATATCTGGATGACCCATACTTGGTCCTGTCATTAATTCATATATGTTAGGAGTTGCGATATAACTGCCTTTCATCATGTGATAATATTCAGCAAAATCACTACCAAAATCAGATGTCGAAACACCACCATTTACATAGTTGCGCAAGTTATTAACATTGTCTTCGAGCTTGGTGCCGTCGATTGTTGTTCCATTTGAAAATGTATGTGTAAAACTAACTGCCATTATGCCATTTCTCCCATATAGATTATTACATCAACCTTTGCTCTTTCGATTGCAATACCATCATCAACTCCATAATCAGAATTTGCTGGATCGCATACATCGGGTTCGAGAAAAACTGATGGTGTCAATGTTGTTGTTCCTGTTGGGTCAAAATCAAAGCGCCATACACCTGATGTAAATAACTGGACACCGTATAGTGTTCTTGCCTGATCAACAGTAAAGCTAAATTCACCACTAACTTTAAAATGATTATTAACTGCAATCTCACTGGGTCCATTTACATCAGCATAGTTCGCACCATCTGGTTGTCCTGTTGCATTACCAGCTGACAATAAATGTAGAGGGATTACAGTCATATGATTTGTATTGTGTGTAGCTAATGATGATTTTGCTGCTCCAGCACCATCATTATCAGGATTTAGATATAATTCACTATTTACAATACCAGCACCATTTGCATCGTTAAAATCATTGTCATTCAATGCGTTAGATGTTGTATTAAATTTAGGATATAAAATCCAAAACCATTCACCAATACCACTACCATTGTTTGCCACACCTGGTGCGATTAATGTACTCATCAGATGATCGATGTTAGTTGTTTGTGTGCCTGGTATGATTGCATAAATCATTGCTGACCATCGGACTACAACTTTGTCATTTACCTGTAATCCAATACCAGACGATCCATTTAATTGTAGTTTTGTCCCTTTACCTGCTGCAGTATTGATAACTCCTGTATTATCGTGATTTACAGCGTGTTCTAACTCACCGCCTGGATGAATACCAGATGGGGCTGATGTAGATGAGCTGAATGGATAATATAAAGCACCATTGCCTAATGTAGGTAATGACTGACCTGTTGCAATCGCACGATCATTGTATTGTGTTCCAAAGAGTCGAATACCTCTGGTATTTAAATTACGAAAATCAATGCCTTCTATTCTAATATTCTCTTCATTCAAAGCACCAGTTGATGCTGTGATTGCTGATTGATTTGCATTCTGCGTTGTTGCAGATGTAATCGGTTGTTCATCGTAATAGTTTGTTATTTTAACTGTTCCCATTATCTATACCTATTGTGTAAAGTTATCTGACCACCATACCAGTAAAATATTGCCTGTGCATCTTGGTCATTTTTTCTTGTTGGCACTGTCCAATAAACTTTTACTTCTCTTGGACCAGCTGGCACAGGCACATTGACAGCCAAAGTATGTGTCCAGTGTGTTGGCATTGTGTATGATGTTCGATATACTTCAATACCATCAACTTCTATTTTCCAACTAACACCTTTTTGTGCTCCAACATTCGATGCTAAACCACCGTAGTTGATGTAATAATTAAAATACTTTGGTATGTATGAATTACATCGCCATCGAATAGATAACATACCTTCTTGACATTGGATTTGATCTGATGCAGCTTCTATCCAAGTACCGCCTTCGTTAAGTGGTGATTCGCCATATCGAAAACCAGCTATTCTAACACTTCTTGGTGAAGTAGCACCTGTGTAATTACTATCAAAAGATATGTCAGTTGTGCTTGCATTTAGATTATCAGTCATTTCCATTTTACCAAAACAATTTGACCTGGCATTTGTTGCAGTTATTGCATTGATAGGTATGTTTTCTCTATCTATACCGCCATTTATTACACCAGTATAGTTGTTAAATGCCTGATCAACTTTCTTTGCATCGATAATTGTATCCTGTATTATCTTCTTTTCTTTCCAACGATATGCCATTATGATTTACCTTTGATTGTTTTAATTTTATCTGCATTCAATTCTATTCTATATCCCATAAAATGGATAGGATTACTTGTTTCAAATTCAAATGCAAAATCACTACAAGCTTTTTGTGAAATAGGTATGCGGACCTGTGTTAATAATGTATGTTGCCATCTTGATGTTCCCCATACTGCAGCTGATGGATCGGCTGAGGTTGCTGTATAAACTGGCTGGTCTGGATGATCGCCTCTTTGCATTTGAAAACTAAAAGCTGTTTCACCTGTTGTCCAATCTCTGTCTCGATAATAACTAAAATCAATTGGATTGTTGCCTTCTGTCATTATATACAAATACACATACTTTACATATTTTTTTGTTGTTGGGTCGCCAAAATCGTGCCAAGCAGATCGCCATTTACAAGCAACCATCGGTGCAGGTGAGTATGTATGTGCTGGTTCTCCACCTGTTGCTGTCGCAAGAGTACCCATATTATGACAAGAGCTGATAACTTGTAGTCCTGTATCAGCAATACCATTTGCTTTATCCTGGTCGCGGCTTGGACCAAAGATAAAATTACCATCACGATCGGTTGATATACAAGCTACTGGATAATCACCGGTTCGAAATGTCCATTGACCATTATCAATGTGATAAACCAATCCCAGATTTAAATCTCCACCATCTGTACCACCACCTCCATCAATACCAACATAGTAATGTAGTTCTCGCCACTTTTGTGAAAATGCGCCAACTGCACTGGGTAGTAAATCTTCAGATAATCTTTCAAAAGTTTCCTGTATTGGTAATGAAATTTTTGCCAGTTTTAGGTTAGACCCACCATCCAAACCACCTTGAATAATATAGCATCCATCTTCACTCAAAAAACTAATTCCAACATTTGGTATTGGTACGACTGTATGTGGTGAATTTGTTCCTACACCTTGTATGAAAGGCACCAGTTCGAATCCATTTACTGGATTACCGCGCACCAAATCAATTGCATTTTCTCTGAAAACCAATAGTGAATTGTAATAGGGTTCCAAAGCTGTAATATCACCACCTTCACGGCTTGATATATCGAAAAAATTATCTGCTTTGAAAGTATCAGGTTGTAGCGGTGTGCTGAAAAACAAACGACTTGGATTTGCATCACCACCATCGATAAATAAACAATTCTTAAAACCAGCTGCCAGTCTTGCACCTTGTGCTGGCATAACAACAGAATCACTATCAAGGGGTGCAGCAGCACCTAACTGTGCATCTGAAAAATAATCTGAGCACCATTCGCTTGCATTATCATTTACTTGTTTGCAAAAGAAATAATCTTCAGTGCCGTTCTTGGTTCGATATATTCTTCTTGCGACTGTACCGTTTGGTCCTATTGGTAAATTAATCAACAAGAATGGATAGTTCTTGTATGTTGTCGAGTCTTTTGTAATCGATGTTTCATCCCAAGCTGCAGTGTTTGATTCATCTGATATTGGTGATTCTGATCCTGCTTCATTGATAAATGTAATTTTATATTTGTATGTTCCACCGTCATCATTGCCAAGACCTGGAAACTCACTATCAGATTGTTGTCCTATTTGTGATGCTGCCATTTTAAATTTTGCAAGAGATTCTAACCAAGTAATTGGTGCTGTATCTGGTGGTGGGTCATCAGGGTCCAATACTTGTGGCGATCCTGGACGCCTTGTCCATCCTAATTCATATAATCTACTACCGCCTCTGTATTTTAATGGGATGTCCAATCCATTAACAATAATGCAATATTGTCCGAATGGTTCATATGATGTATGAGGACTGCCTTTTGGTGTTCTGGTTCTTTTAAAATCACTGTTGATTTCAACACCTTGTTCTCTTGATCCGTCAATAAAGTACAATTCATAGACTGATGTTGAAGCGTTTTTTGCTTCGTATAAATACCATTGTTGTGCTCCACGGTGTCTTTGATAAACATAGCAAGACTGTACAGCACCACTAATTCCAGGAAAACCAAAATTAGTATTAGACTCGGCAGCCTTCGAAGAAAAGAAGGGTTCGTATCCAAGGTAGTTATGCCAGGCTTGTGTTTTCTGGTCATAAGTAAAATTCTCCATTTGATTTGCTGTATCAACAGGAGCAGGCACATTTGTATTTATACCTTTTTGTGGTCTGACTTCGTTTGATATTTTAGTTTGCATTAGGCATCCGGTAGTTTCGTAAGATTACGGAATGGACGAATTCTCATAGGACCAGCAACATAATCTTTCTTTATATATACACCACTGCGTAGTGTCAAGTATTTGTTTTCTAACTTCATATATTCTCTTTCAGCTTTCTTGCGATAAAATTCTGATTGTGTCAGATCTTTATGCTTGAAGAATAATTCTTCACAAGCTCGATAAACAATATATCGATGACAATCATACGGTGCCTCAGGACTATCATAATCATCTGTTAATTCACGAGGAAAGAAGATATATCTAAGTCTGATTGGTGTCATTGCTGTAGGTCTTGGAAACAATCGTATTCTTTGTCTATAACCTTTGTTAGGGACTTCACGTGGTATGCTGAGTAATTTTTGTCTTGTCGATAGGTTAATATCGGTATCAGGCCAAGTAGCATTTGTAGATTCATCCTGTAAAAAGTATCCAACATACGGCGTAAAAGGCTGTAGTGTGTTGCGGATTTTTGATAAATCACGAAAGAAATCTTCTTGATGTGTATTACCATCTTGACCTGTAATTGATTTTAATCTGACAAAGAAGACTTTATGTAATCCATAAACACCTAAATCAGTTGTTTTGTCGGTATGAAACCTTGGTACCTGTGATCCGTTTAGTGTTATTGCAAAAGCATCTGATGTTCTACCAACAATGCCTCTCCACATATATGCCATTTTAAATTCATAATCACCAGCTGGCCAGTTGTTTGTGCCTGATGTGCCTGTAATTTTAAAATCTTTACCACTTCTTGGTGTAAAGTCAAAGACATCCAAAACATTTTCTGGATAGGCATCATACAAGACATAGTTTGTTGGTGTTCCTTCCAGGTCAAATCGTAAATCTAATTCTTCATCATACCTGCGTGTAAGTGGGTAGAAGTGTCCTAACGCATTTGTTCCAACACCTGCTTCATCAACATTTCTAATACCAACTGATAATAATTGATGACAATCTTCAGGTAGTGTCATATATCTTTGTTGCGCCTTGACTGTAATCGTTGAATCAGTAGATGATGCAGTTCCTTGCCAATCTACCTGACCATCAGATGCCATTCTGGAAACTCTAACCTTTTGATTTGGAAAATCTATTTTGTCGATAATATAAACACCGTTGTTATCACTGTCAGCTGCATTTGATAATACAAGTATGCTGCCATCGTGTGTATGATTATCTTTTGTTTTGAAAGTAATAATCTGGTCTGCTGTATTGCTCATCAATTCAATGCCGTTTTCAAATGTTCTTTGTCCGGCTGCACCAGTAGTTATTCTTTTATTTGTTTCTGTAATGTCGGGTACTGTGTATTGGTCAATATCTTTTTGTGCCCATTGCCACGCCCGTTCTGTAAAAAATTGTAAATAAATCTCATTGATAATTCGATTTACTTCGTTTTTATAACTTGTAATTTGCGGATCATAATCAATAATCGACCCAATCATATTTCTCATTTCAAGTAAATTCATATAATCCTCGTTAATAAAAAGGGGCTGGATTGCTCCAGCCCCACCCCTTAACACAACTGTTCAATCATTCAATGGAGAATCATCCTGACAAAGGGGAATGCCAGTTTGATTAAAACTGTTTAATCACCATAACACCAGCTACATTACCAGTATCATCTTCAACAGCATATCCAATAATGGGTACTGAATCTGAATTAACATATGTATCTGCTTGGCCAGCTACAGCTGAAATAGATAGTCTATCACCTTTTACAACTGCACCTGCGACATTTGCACTTTCGTGAATGCCAGCTACGGTAATATCAACTTTATCACCTGCGGACGCACCTCCAAGAGCAAATCCTACAACAGCAATGCTGTTTGCAGATGCTGAGTCGGCTTTTACAACGGTAAGAGCGATTTCAGCGTCTGTAGATTTGCTAAAGTCAAATGCTACCAAATCATTAGCGGCGATAGTTCCACCAGCGATATAGGATTCGACTTGACGACGGTTAGATGCGGTAATTCCGTAGGTTTCGCCATCTTTGTTTTGATGATCTAAGTATTGTAAAGTAGTACTTGTTGCCATTTTATGCCTCCGCGTTGGTATGAATACCTTGACAAGCGAGATGCGACACATATGCCTGAAGTCGAGTGATAATGTTAGCTGATCGAGCAGCATATCCACTAATCATTTCGAAGTCATCCATACGGAATTGTGCTTCACTGTCAAAAGCAAGTTTAATGTAATCAGTACATAGGTAGTAAGCTGATATGATGTCATCACCAGTAGCACCAGTCTTAGGTAAGAATGGATCTGGATAAAGCTGAGCACCACCAAAGAGTAATGTCATACGACCACCATCCAAAACTTTCTCATCTACATACCGCTCGTTTTGTTGAAGGAGATCTTTATATGCTTTGTAATAGTTAGGTGAGCATACGATTAAATCGGTTGCTTTACCCATTGGATTATAAAGCTGAGTGTTAATATAAAGTTCATTCATATCGTCAAGTGCTAAAGTACCACCAGAAGATTTAAACTGATTGTTGAAGTCAGTAAAAACTTGTTTATCAATCCCACCAACAGTGTTTGTCTGAAGACCACCGAAAGGTGCGTGAGATTCAAAGAAACCTGTATTTGATGACTGTCCATCCAAACTGTTAAGTTCGGTAAGAATAGTTGAAGCATCAGCTACAAGTTGTTTTTCGACTTCGCGTTGGAGTTGTCCCATTGTTGCTTTCATTCTGGCTTCTGCAATAGAAACAATAGCACGATCACCGCGGTTAGAAAGTTCTTCTTTCTGAGTTATTACTACAGGTGCAATAAAATCACACCAATTAAATGTTGCGTTGCGGAGTACATCTTTCACTGCAAGATTTACAGGTTCGTATCCGCTACTCATTTGCGTTATACTTGAATGTTCGGAAAGTATCAAGGGTACATCAAGTTTTTGACCACCTTGATATGTTTCGATCCCACCTTTCTCTTTCATACGCTGTAAAAGCGGTACGGCACGGAAAAGGTTATCGACTTCTTCGTCAAGTAGAATTCGCAGGGTTGAGCTTAAAATATCATTTGATATAGCCATTTCTGGATCCTTTTGTTAATAGTTAATTTTGTTTTGTCGTCTGTAGATTATCCCTTGCGGGGTCCTAAAGGCTTGTCTCACTTGACGAAATGAGGGCCATCTAAATAATGCACGATTTTTTTTCTATTTTTTTCGTGCTTGCAACCATTTATAGACTTCATAGCTATTCAAGCCCTTAGGTGGTTTTTCAATTCCAACACTGGGTTTGCCAACTTTTAATCCATATGCTCGTGCGTTTTCACGATGTTGCTGTAATTCTGTTTGTGCTTGTCGCAGTTGTTCATTGGTCGCTTTACCTTTCGCAATATAATATGCATCTTGTAAAGACAAAGACTGGTTTGATTTTAACATACTGACAATGTCATCTTTGTAGTCCTGTAAATCAGGATTTTCAGTTTTAAATTGGTCAAGTTGTTGTTTTTTACGCATATAAGCTTGTTCTTGTCTTAGTGGTGCCATCATTTCATTCATTCGACGAGCAACTTCTTGTTGTATTCTTTGTTCGAATGATTCCGTACTATATGGATCGAGTTCGACTGTTTCAGAATTACTCATTGCTTCGATTGATTTATCCCATTCGCTACCTACAATTGAATTTTGCAGCACTTCAAGTTCTTTTCTTTGTGCTGAAATTTCTTGTGTTTTGCGAGTGTAATCTTTACGCAGATTGGACACCAGTTTCTTAGCATCTTCCGGTAATGATTCTATAATGGCATTGTAATCAAGTCCCTTGAAAGTATCTTCAGATGATGGTAATACACCTTCTGGGATATTATCAATGGATATATTATCAGCACCTTTTACTTGTTCTGATAATGTATTTTTTGCTTTTACTTGTTCCAGTGCTTCGGCAGCACGATCACGAAATGCTTCAGGTCCTTTTGTTGTTGAAGGTTCTGGTGCAGTCCCGCTTTCTACTACTTCTGCTGGGGTTGTTGCTACTTCTTCGGACATATTTAATTTTCTCCTATGTCATACGCGACATCATTAATTGTTCTTCATCGATGTCTGGTTGTGTTGGGCCGCGAATAGTTGATTCCATTGCTACGGCTTCCATATCATCACCAGGTGGTGATTCAATGATTTCTTCTGTCATTGTTTGCCGGCCTTCTTGTGGCTTGTTAATAAATGCCATAAATGCTTTGTCTTTTACAAGTGCATTTAATCGACCAGCAATCATTTTTAATCCTTTATCATCAGTGGCTTTGGATAAATCCATTTCACCCATACCGCCATCTTG
>NZMJ01000159.1 GCA_002692855.1 Maricaulis sp. | reverse complement strand
TGGCGTCTTCCATTCCACCAGCTATGCCCAGAAGCATCGATTTGTCTTCGGCCACGATTGCCGTGGTGTTGATTACAGTCTGGTCCCCGTTTACAGTCAAATTACCAGTGATTGTCACGTTGTCACCAAAAGTAACCTCTGAGGTTCCATGTCCAATCGTAATCGCTGTGCCAGATATACCAGTCCCTAGCAGAATAGCCTCGCTGCTGTTAGCAGTAGAAACTGAAAAATACACATCTGAACCTTGTTTGACTGTGAAAGCAGCATCATCGTTATCATCCATAGCTACGTTTATGCTACTACCATCAGCAGATATGCTGTCAAGAGCTATATCCCCGACATTTGTTATATTTCCATCAGATACACTCAAGCTATCTACTGTGGCCGCACCAGTGTTAAGTGTGCTACTACCGTTGTCTATGTTACCGAATCCTGATGATATTGCCCCAGCGTCTAGTGTGCCAACTGATGTAATCTGCGTTTGTGCTGCATCCACAGCAAGCACACCACTTGAAGCAGTTAGTCCAGTACCATCTATTGCGGCTATGATATCAGCTAACGATTCCTTTCTTGTTGCATTAGAGTCATTTGCATCTATTATGGCTATGCTATCATTGGCTATATCCACAGCAGCAGCAGTTAGACCATTCAAATCTAAACTAAAAGTAAGGTCGTAAGGGTCACCATCCGAACCATTTGATGTATCAGTCCAATTGATATCAAGACCACCAGTATCAATAAATTTGACTTCTTTATTTTCATCAATGGTAACTTCAGTGCCATCGCCGTCTTCTAGCACGAATCCGCTCCCCATGCCATCTGCGCCAGAGGCTGAATTAGTGGGCTCCCATATACCACTTGAACCGTTATAAGCCAAAACTTGACCATTAGAAGGAGTTGTTGCTATTCCTATCTTGGTAATTTCACCCGCGCTATTTATCCTGATGGATGTTTTGTTATCAACGCCATGAGTACCATCCAGTCCTATTTCAAAGGTATCAGCGCTGTCATCGATACCCAATCTAAAATTTTTCTCGTTACCAAGAAAACGGAGCATGGTATCCTCTGCTCCGCTATCACCTATCGATAGGGTTGGCGTAGTACCAAGGAGTTGAACATCCTGATGGAATTCAACTAACTCACTGCCATTAGTAGAAATAACTTTCATGTAAATAGCTCCACCTGCGTCTAATATACCAAGAGCCCCAGATTGATTATCAGCGGTGGTTATCGTAATATCAGTATTATCAGGAACAATAGAGTCAAGAGCTATCGAGCCTACGTTCGTGATATTCTGGTCGTTGAAAGAAGTGGCTTTATGCAAGGTAATTGCTTCAGAGCTATTTGTCGTATCAAGAGTTATGTAGGCATTAGAGCCCTCTTTCACAACTAATGATGTGCTACTGTTATCCAATATCTTCACAGAAGATGCGGCTTTGAACTCCAAATCCCCATTCTCTACAGTCAATCCTTTCTTTACTTTAAAATCACGCTCGGTCATCTACTATGCCACCATCCCTTGCCAAGTGACTCTCGCATCGTACTGAACACTGTTTATCTCTGGTGTGATAACTAAATTAAGGTTACCGCTAGATACAGTGACGCTATAGGTCGCTTGGAGTGTTTCACTGGCGTTCGATTGCACAACGCCGTATGTTGTTATTCTACCATCAGAACCATCGTGGGTGACCACTGCTTCTGCCGCCTCAATGACTCTATTACCGGGACTACCACCGCCTGAACCATCATCGCCATCAACTTCTATCAAAAGCTTGGCTGAACGGAATTGGGATACGGCAAACAGAGCCATTGTGATTACGTTGCTACCATTGTTGTCGGTAGCAGACAAAGTGCCTGTGACTTCACCAAAGCCCAAGTTGGCTATCTGTAGTGGAGCCAATGGTGTTGCTTGGTTAATACCGACTTTAGCGGGATTAGACCCGTCAGTATCCACTACGAAATCATTAGTATTGATAGCCACATCGCCTGAGCCTGTTATCGTTGAGAAGTTTCCAGCACCGTACACAGTGTCAAAGTAACCAGCGGTGAAACGTGTGGCATCTGCACCTATGTTGAAGCTACTGTCTGCGCTAGGGTATATGTTTTGATTGAAAGTCCAAGCATCATTGGCATTGCTCCATAGAATGCTTCTATCGCTTGCAGATTTAAGGATGAGTCCACCGCCGTCAGCATTAGCATCACTTGGACTATCGACTGCGTTGAGTTCCACATGCTTGTCATCCACAGTGATAGTGGTGCTTGAGATTGTGGTTGTGCTACCGCTAACAGTTAGGTCGCCTGTTACAATTAGATTCTGTCCTATCGTAACTGCTGCATCGCTTGGTCCTATCGATGTAATAGTCGGTTGTGCCGCATCAATGCCTATTACAGCGCTAGATGCAGTCAATCCCGTGCCAGCGAATAGCGTAGCAATATCGTCTATTGATTCCTTTCTTGTGGTATTAGAATCGGTTGCATCAGCTATAGCGAGGAAATCGCCAGATGCTATTGAGGCTGCAGTCAAGGAGTGTATTCCCACTGCGCTTGTGGCAAACAAAGTCGCAAAATTTCCAGCAGTCAGAACAGCATCAGCGTTTAATTTCAGATAACCACTGCTACTGTCCTTCCACAGTGTGTTAGCGGCAGTGCCGGGATTGCTGGAGGTTGGTGTAAACTCAAGACCAGTTGGCGCTTTTAGGAGCGAGCCGGACATAATGATAGGTCCACCGACATTCAAAGTGTTAGTACCTGTAGTGAATGAGAGGTCAGTATCGGAAGTGAAACCGCTAGACCCATCACTGAGTTGTATAAGTCCAGAAGCCCCTGATGCTGCCGTGGATGCTGATGTAGAGGAGAAAGCGGTGTACCAAGCAGTGCCGTTGTAGATTATCACAGCACCTGAGTTGCCGTTTATCGTTATGTCATTAGAGCCATTCTCAAATGTTATTGCGTTACTGGAGTGCAGATTGCTGACATAAACGACGTGTCCGGGCGGGAATGCCGAATCGCTTGTATCAGGAGTCAGAGTTATTGCGCTGCTTGGAGTGAGTATGAAGAAGTTGTAACCATCGTACTCAAACGTCAAATCACTGCTAGGACTAGAGACTAGGGCCTTGTTGGGTCCAAGCCTATGGGTTCTCCTAGAACCACCCTGAGTACCTGAGAAAAACAAGACATCCTCGCCAGCAGGGTCACTGCTCATCCAGAGGGCTCCTAAGTTTGAGGCCGTAAATGCCCCGTTTTCAGTGCCACCGCCCTGCATACCATCCAAGTCCTGATGCTCGTTGATTCTGTTGGAATCGCTCACTGTGGCGCCAACTGCGCCAGTGGACATCCTACCGAGATAGATTGGGGAAGGTCTGATGAAGGTCCTGACATCGTAGATTGTCTGAATGTCTATTTTCATTGTTGTGCTATTATTGGTATAATCAGCTTTTACCAAAGCTAGTACCACAGTTTGGTCAACGTCGAGTGCGCCTCCCTCGTTCAAGAACGAGCTTGGCGTTACTGGGAAACTGGAAGTAGCGCTGCTTCTCTCTATCCCTATTCTCTTTACGCCCGTAGAATTGTCGGTTGTGACATAAACCACGAAAATAACGGACTGTCCATTAGTTAGAGCAGAACCGTAACTTGAATTGTCCAAATCGACATTGAATGTGTCTGCTGGTGCGTTCGATGAGTATCCGCCAGCAAAATCGACTAGTAAGCCGTCTATTACAGCGAATCCCCCTTTTATTCTGATTGTGCTTGCATCGACTTTTGACACTGCACCTGATAAGGAGGCAGGGGTGTTTCTGATGCCAGAGCCAGTTGCATAGTCCTCTAGCATAAAAACGCCGTTTCCATGAGCTGCTTCTAGCATGTTAGTCAGTGATGAGGAAAATATGAATCCCCCATCCTGCAAGTTGTCTGTGTGTGTTTTCAACGGATTTGACATTATTTCACCTCTATCAATAATTGGATTTTTATCTCATTCTCAGTTGTTTTGAGAATTGGAGCGAAGACGTGTCTGCTTACTGGTGTGAAGCCACTGGTGTCCCTCATCTGAACATAGACTTCCTTGATAGTTTCATCGTAGCTTTCTGTTGTGGGCAGTGTGGCTTCCACTAACAGGCTATTGCTATCAAGTATCTTGACGGTGGGGGTGAGAGTCACAGGGGCTGGTTTTCCGGGTGAGCCATCGCTACTAGTTGCAGGTGTACCATCGAAACCTACTTTGACTTCGTTTATGTTATTGGCGATAGTCTCCACCAAGAGCCTCTTCAAATAATCATTAACTGCCATTAGAACACCAAAAACCTCTCATCTGCTTCTTTTTTACCGAGTCCAATCGTTTTTGCACTACCGCCTATACTGACTCTGTTTGCGTTACGGCCTATTAGAAGAGGTGTACCGCTAACATCTGTCACAGTGAGGAGAAGGGTGGTCTTTATATCAATTTCATCAAAGAAACCGTAGTCAACTTGCTTTATTTGCTCATTTAGGTCATCGCTGGTTATCTCTTCAGCTATCGCTTCGTCCTCAAACACGGACCTGATTGCTGTATCAGCACCTGATTCTAGTGTAAGGAAAGTAAAGTCGCTTAGTTGTGAGGCTAACATGTGGCTAGCTGACATGACGACATATTTTCTGTTGCCGTAACTAACAATCTCTCCCGGTCTTATGAACCAAGATTTTGGATGGCCTTTTGTTTCCATTCTCGTTGCTAGGAGTCTGTTTGCCTTGAGTATCTGTCTTGCTACGGACCTTGACTCCTGTTCTGACATTATAGAATTATCAAAGTGCGGCATGGGTTCCTCTGCAATTTCGATATTGAACCTGCCTTGTTGAG
>NZMJ01000158.1 GCA_002692855.1 Maricaulis sp. | reverse complement strand
AGAAACAAGAGGCATACGAGCATTTGTAGCAGATAGTAACTACCACTTAAATAACGAGGTTGTGCTGTTTGCGAATAACGATGGCTATCTGTATCAAATGGAATCAGGTAGCGACTTTGATGGCACACCTATTACAATATCATTCGCTACGCCATTTATTCCAATTGAAGATCCACGAGTACGAAAAACTTTTTATAAAATATTTTTGTACACTGATCCGCAAGAAAGCGTGGCATTTGATTTAAGTCTAAAACTAGACTTTGACGAAGCGGGTACTATACAACCAGCACCTATTAATATTCAAAACGTGCAAGGCACTGTAGGATTTTTTGGTTCGGGAATATTTGGTACGACTTCATATGGTGCAAAGCTAGTTAAGCTATTTGAAAGTCAAGTAGTTGGTTCTGGATTCGCAGTTTCATTTTTATTTGACTCAGCTACAGAAGCACCGCCATTTTCTCTTGACGCATTAACAGTAGAATACGCCACTAACGCAAGAAGGTAAAACTATGGGAACAGGATATACCAGAAACGATACAGCTAATAACATTGCTGACGGTAACGTAATTAACGCTGCTGACTTTGATGGCGAATACGATGCCATTGAGTCAGCCTTTAATGCTACCAGTGGACACACACATGATGGCACGGCAGGTGAAGGTGCGCCTGTTAGTGTGCTTGGTCCAGTGCAAGATTTTGTAGCTAGTTCAACAGAAGTAAAACCAAAGACTGATAACACATTAGATATAGGTACATCTGCACTGCAGTTTAAAGATATGTATCTTAATGGTAAAGCATACATTGATGGTCTTGGTGAAACTCTATTAGTTGATACAGACAAAGCCATACAGTTTAGAGATAGTGCATTAAGTATAAACTCTAGCACAGATGGACAGCTAGACATTGATGCAGACACTGAACTAGAACTTGTGGCACCTACGGTTGATATAGACGCATCTACTGCTGTTACTATTGACACAACTACCCTTACCATTACAGGTGCAGCAAATGTAACTGGTGATCTTGATGTTGACAACATTAACATAAACGGCAATGCAATCATCAGCACGGACACAAATGGTAACATTGCGCTTACTCCAAACGGCACTGGTGAAGTAGACATTAGTAAAGTAGATATAGACAGTGGCACAATTGACGGTGTGACCATAGGCGGCTCCAGTGCAGCAGCAGGTACATTTACTAGCGTAGCTGTCGATAATATAAGCATAGATACTAACACTATATCTTCCACCAACTCAAACGGTGACATAACACTTGACCCTAATGGAACAGGTGTTATTGACATTCCTTCCACAACTAAACTTCAAATACGTGATAGCGCAATATTCATTAACTCAAGCACGGATGGTCAACTAGACATAGACGCTGATGCAGAGTTAGAAATTACTGCGCCTATTGTAGATATTGACGCATCCACGTCTGTAAACATTAGCAATGATCTAAAGCTAGACAGCGATGCTGCTGTAGTATCTCTTGGCGCAGATAGCGAAGTGACACTTACACATGAACACAACGCAGGTATACAAGCCAAGGCTGCAGATGGCTTTAATCTTAATTTACAAACGGGACACACCTCTATTGAAGCTGCAGATGTAATAGGTAAGATTACGTTTAATGCGCCAGATGAATCGTCAGGAACAGATGCTTTGCTAGATGGAGCAGCCATTGAAGCATTGGCAGAGGCAACCTTTGCGTCCGACAATAATGCGACAGCACTTGTATTTAAAACAAACACATCAGCTGCCGCAACAGAACGTATGCGTATTAAATCAGATGGTGTAATACAACTAGGTGGTTCAGGTGCAAATGTTACAGTAACTACAAACGGCACAGGTGACTTAACTTTAAATACAAACAGTGGTACAAACTCTGGTGTAATTACCATAGCTGATGGGTCTAATGGTAACATTGCTATTACACCTAACGGCACAGGCGAAGTTGATATATCAAAAGTTGATATTGATGACGGTGCTATTGACAACACAGTAATAGGTGCATCGACCGCTGCTGCTGGTACGTTTACTACTATAACAGGTCAGTCTGCTGTAATTGACAACATTACAATAGATGGTAATTCGATTACATCTACTGATACTAACGGTAACATTGCATTAACACCAGACGGAACAGGAGATGTCCAGTTAGACGCTGACACAGTTCGTGTGGGTGACAGCAATGCTAATGCAACTATTACAACTAACGGCACAGGCGACTTAATATTAAATACAAACGGGGGAACAGACTCTGGAAGTATAACTATAGCTGATGCTGCTAATGGTGCAATAACTATTGCGCCTAATGGCACGGGTAATGTAACCATAGGCAATCTTACATTTGATGCAGATGCAACAAAAACTGATAATCATGTCTTGACATATGATGACACTGCTGGTACAATACAGCTTGAAGCTATTCCGGCACCAGCTATCGGAGGTAACTTATCTAGTGCTTTAACTACTAATGGCAATAACATTGACTTAGGTGACAGTGGTGGAGCAACAGATGACCGCATACGGTTTGGTGATGGCAATGACCTAGAAATGTATTGGGATGGCACAGATGGTCATATTTCAATTGCTTCATCTACATTAAATATAGATGGTTCAGGTGAAACTTTAGCTAAGTTTATTGATGATGGTGCAGTAGAATTATATCACAACAATTCTAAAAAAATAGAAACTGTTGCAGCAGGTGTGCAGGTAACAGGAAGAGCAACTAGCCACGATGGTACAGATGCTATTACAGAAGACACACCTAGTAGTAATGTAATTACATTTGACTTAGCAGATAATAACAACTTTAAAGCTACAACGACTGGAGATGACGAGTTGACATTTGCTAACACAGTAGCAGGTCAATCTGGCAATATTTTCTTGACCACTGGCGGCGGTACGATTAGTGTTAACGGTATGGTGGCTATTAACGCAACAGCATTAACTAGCCTAAACACTGCTGGTGTATATCATTTAGCATACTTTGTAAAAGAAGATACAAACGACAATAGAGTTTTAGTTTCTGTATCAGGAGCATTAACATAATATGAGTTTATTACAAGCTAATTTAGCTGGTCTAGGCGGCAGTGGTGCGCCGGGTGGGGCATTAGGCACTAGTGGTGTATTTAGTCACACGATTAATCAATCTTTGAGGTTTCATGGTGGTAATGATGCTACGTACCTTTCTAAAACATGGACTACAGATGCCGATAGTAATAAGATATTTACCTTTTCGTGTTGGTTTAAACGTAGTGATTTAGGCAATACTGGCATTGAAAATTTTCTTTCTTCAGTAAATACTGCAGCCGCAACAGGTCAAGGCTCAACTCATTTTGGGCTTTTTGGTAACTCATCAAATGCTGATAACCTATGGTATGCTTCAGAAAATGGTGGTGAAAACGCTTATACTACAAACATTGAATTAAGAGATCCAAGTGCTTGGTATCATATTGTTTATCAGTATGACACAACTCAAACTCAAGATGAAGATAGATTAAGAATTTATTTAAATGGTCAGTTAATAGATCAAGGTAGCGCAAATTGGACATCTGCTGGTTTTGGATTTCCAGAAACTCCCGCTTTAAATTCAACTATGACCAGTATGAATCAAAACGGTAGATTGAATGCAATAGGTGCTGGAATTAATAGCTCTGTAAATCGCTATTATTTTTCTGGTTGTATGGCTGAAGTTATTATGTTGGATGGTGTATCTGAAGATTATACTGCTTTCGCAGAATTTAACGGTGGAGTCCTAGTCCCTAAAGAGTACTCTGGTTCATATGGCGCAAATGGATATCGTTTAACTTTTGAGGGTAAAGGCACCGCAACTACAGCACAGGGTACAACAGCAAAGAATAACATTGGTGATGATCAGTCAGGCAATGGTAACAACTGGGCGGTAAATCTTTTAGAGGCACACGATGTTATTTTAGACAGCCCAACTAACAGTTTCGCTGTAATGAATCCTTTAGTCAAAAGGGGTAATGCAACTTCTCTTTTCGCAACTTTTTCAGAAGGTAATTTAAAAGTTAGGGATACAACCAACGACTATTCTCAAGCGATAGCAACTCATGGTGTTCAAACAGGTAAATATTATTACGAGTGTTATATTAATGAGGCGGGATTTCCATCTTGGCAAATTGGTTGGTTAGTTGCGAATATGAATGGGCTTAATAATGTTGAGTTGCCAACCAATGCAGGTTCAGCAAATGCAGAACAAAAGTCTTTTTCAGGACTTGGTTATTTTACAGGTAATGATCTTTACATTTCTGACTGGGGTGAGGGAAGTGTATATTCACAACAAATTGCATATAGTGGCGCACATAGTGCTGGAGATGCTCCAACGGCAGGAGACATAATCGGTGTTGCTGCAGATTTTGATAACAGAAAATTTTATTTTCATATAAATGGTGAGTATATAGATGTAGGAGCAGGTACAGGTAATCCATCAACAGGTGCAAATCCCTCATCAACATACACTGCATCTGAAGCACCTGATGCTAATCATAAATTTCCATGGATACAGGCATATGGCACAGCCTCATATGTTTTTAATTTTGGTCAAGACGATACTTTTGCTGGAAATAAAACAAGCGGCACAGCGGCTGCTTCAGATGATGACGGTATAGGTGAGTTTTATTATGCTGTCCCAACAGGCTTTAAAGCAATTTGTGCAACTCAAATGGCTGACATAACAGTTGGCCCCGGTCAAGATAACCAAGCAGACGATTTTTTTGATACTATTTTGTATTCTGGAAGTGACTTTACTGACTTGCACATTGGTGCAGGTGGCGCACGACATCCGCAAGACACAATAACCATAGCTAACAGTTTAAAATTTAATGATGGCGAAAGTGCAAAACTAACCCGCACACCGGGTTCGGCTGGTAACAGAGCAACATGGACTTGGAGTGGCTGGATAAAAAGAAGCACGTTAGGTACAAAGCAAAGTTTCTTTTGCTCTACTGCTGGCGATTATAATTTACAATTTTTTACCAATAACAAAATTAAATTTGAAGGTGCGCACGGAGAAATTAATACTTCACAAACTTTTGAAAGTGTTAGCAGTTTTTACCACATTGTTGCAGTTCACGATACTACAGAAAGCACTTCTTCTGATAGGTTTAAAATTTATGTAAATGGTGTGCAACAAACAACATCTGGAACATATCCCTCCGGTGATGGAGTTATTAACAATACAGTTGAGATTGGAGTAGGCGGTCAAAGCAGTGGAAACTTTTTTGATGGCTATATGGCAGAAGTAAACTTCATTGATGGCACAGCTTTAGGACCAGAAAATTTTGGTCAAGTAGGAGCGAATGGTGATTGGATACCTAAAACAATAAGTGGAATTACATACGGCACAAATGGATTTAGATTAACTTTTCAAAACTCCTCTTATCTTAATTACGATTATCAAACAAGTGATAGAAGCACAACGAATGACTTTGATACGCCAACTGTTGGATTGGGTGCAACAGATCAAGTTATTGACAGCCCTACACAAAACTTTTCTACACTGGACTCAAAAAGATACTCAAATATAGGAACTTTCTCTAAAGGCAATCTTACAATCACAACCTCAACAAATCAAAGGGCGGCATATGGCACTATAGCTGTGCCATCAAGCGGCAAATGGTATTACGAAGTTCGTGTTGATAATTACGTCAGTTCATCTGGCTCATATTTTGGATGGGGTACAGATGTTAATTTGGGTGATAACGAAAATGGTCTTACTAAAGGAATACAGTTCAGTAACTATAACGAACAGGTTTTGTTAGATGGTACTGGTCAATCTGGCGGCTACGGTGTTACCACTAATGATATAGGAGCAGACGGAGATGTATTTTCTATTCTTTTAGATGTTGATAACGGTTTATTCTACTATGCTAAGAATGGT
>NZMJ01000157.1 GCA_002692855.1 Maricaulis sp. | reverse complement strand
TCTTGTAAATATAGCAACGATCACACCTAAGAATGCTATGGGTAGTTTATCTGATACAAACAGAACTACTATGATCGATGTCCCTGCAGAAACTGCAGTAAGAATAGATACAATATTATTAGCAAACATTGATGGAACTTCCGCTGTTGATGCAACAGTGGAAATTAGTAACGACAATGGTTCAACTTATTATAAAATCGCAAGCACAATTTCTGTGCCTGCAGATTCTACACTAGATTTAATTTCAAGACCTATCTACTTAGACGAAACAGACTTAATTGCCGTAACAGCAGGAGCTGCTAACGATTTAGCTTTTCATGTTTCTTATGTAGAAATGGTAGACTAGGAGACTAAATGCCAAGAATAATTAAACCATTATCAAAAGGAGATTTTACATCAGCAACAATTTCTGTTGATTCTCAAGGAAGAGTCATATCAGCTTCTTCTGGTAGTGGTGCTTCAAACTTTGAATATGTACTTTGGACTAATAGTGGTTCTAGTAACGTATCAGCACCTTCTAACGTTACAAAAGTTCAAGCGTTCCTTTGGGGCGGAGGAGGCGGCGGAGGCGGCGGAGATAATAACCCGCCAGAAAGTGGACAATCTGGAGGCGCTGGAGGTTTTGGTTATTTTACTGGTTCTCTTTCTGGACCAGCAACTGTTCCTTATTCTGTTGGCGGAGGCGGAAGCGGTGGTGGTCATCCTAATGGTACTGGTAATTCAGGGAATGCAACTAATTTCCATAATTTTACTGCTAATGGAGGCGGTGGTGGTTCTCGTAATTCTGGCGGAAGTTCTGGTTCAGCACCTGGATCTAAAAGTATAACTGCAAATAGACAAAGTTTTTGGAATAATGAGCAAGGAAAAGGTGGTCCTGGTGCACCTGGTGCATCTGGTTCGTCAGGAAGCAGCGGTTCAAGTGGTGCGGTAATAGCATTATTTAATGAAGGATAATAAATTATGGCATATTTTATTTTTGCAAAAAATATTGATCAAAACAATTTATACAGAATAGCTCAAAATGATACTGATAAGAATGGTTTAATTTTTAGCGAAAAAACTGATACAGTTAAAACAGTATCGGATGCTGATTTTAATAAAGTTAGAGAAAGTAAAGCAACAGTTAATTTAGAAAGCGATAGTGTTGTTATAAGTGATATTTCTCTTAACATACCAAATGAAAATGCTCTTAAATCTAATATTAATATACTTATAGGAATCTGTGATAATTTTTTACAAAGATACGATTCAAATAATTCAATGTATTCAGCCGTAAGTAATTATAAAAATGTTCTTGAAAGTTTTGATACATCTTCAGTGAGTTTTCCAATAAACAAATCTTGGGAAACATATTGTTCAGAAAATAGCATTACTTATTTAAATCCTTTACAAATACCATAAAAAAAACTATAAGCATTTCATGTTTGATAAAACTATAAGTTTTATAGCATGTAAAGAATACATAGAATTTACAGAGATAAAGCCAGAACCTGCAAAACTTAATATACCTAAATGGTATAAAGATTTAGATCATCATGTAGAAATAAGAACTATTAAAGGATGCATGCCTTTTTTAGATACTTTGACTACCGGATATATTTTAAAATTACCAACAGACTATTATATTTGTCATAATGTTGTGCAAGATGGTGAAAGATCTATGATAGGTAAATCTGGTGTTCAAAAAACTATATCAAATAATATTACAAAAAATATTAATATTAATCATGATGGTTCTGAATATCATAGAATAGATCAACTAGGTGAAAAATGTCCTTTTGTTAAAAAAAATAAAGATTTAGCTTTTCATAAAATTTTAAATCCTTGGATAATTAAAACTCCTCCAGGATATTCTTGTTTATTTATACCACCTATGAATAATTCAGATGATAGATTTTCAATTATCCCTGGTATTGTAGATACCGACAAATATCATAAAGAAATAAATTTTCCTATTATAGTAAATGGAGATAAGTATCCTATTTTAGAAACTGTTTTAAAATTAGGCACTCCATACGTTCAAGTAATTCCTTTTAAAAGAGACCAATGGAAAATGAAAATTGAAGCATTAGATAATAAAGAAAATGATAAAAATGATTTATCACTACATTTGAAAATTATAAATACATATAAAACTACTTGGTGGCATAAAAAATCATGGAAATAACGGATTATATAAAAATATACGATAATGTTTTAAAAAAAGAAACTTTAAAAAATTTTCTTAAAGTTTGTGAGTCTAGAAAAGAATTTCTTGAGGCTGCTGTAGTTGTAGATAGTAGAAAAGACTGTACTATAGTAGATAAAAAAGTAAGAGATGTTAAAGTTTGGAATTTAGTTAATCTTAAAGAGAAAAGTAGAACAAATGTATTTTGGGCAAATTTTTTTTGTTTTTTAATAACTAATTATTTTAAAACATATGGAAAAGAAATAGGCATGACACATACTAATGAACAAGTACAAAGCATTCAACTTTTAAAATATGAAAATAATGGTCACTATGAATTTCATATAGATCATGGTAAACAAACTCCTAGAACTTTTAGTTGTATTTTTTTTGTAAATGAAAATTATAAAGGTGGAGAATTGTGTTTTAAATTTCCTGGAAGTAAAGAAGAATCAATCGTAGAGAAAAAAAGTAATAGATTAATAATTTGGCCTAGTAATTTTTTATATCCTCATGCAGTAAAACCTGTTACAGAAGGTGTTAGGTATTCGGTAGTATCATGGGCGTTATAGGAAAAGATTTTAAATTTAAAGTTGTAAAAAACTTTTTAAGTAAAGATGAAATTGATTTAGCAAATATTTATTGTGAAATGACACATCGAACTAATCAAACTCATTATTCAATATCTATATTTTCAAAAGTTGTTACAAACCCCGATACTTCGTATTATGGAGATAAATTAGCCGAATCATTTCTTTTAAAAAAGAAACCTTTGGTAGAAAAAAAAGTAGGTAAAAAGATATTACCAACATATAGTTTTTGGAGAATGTATACTAAATTTTCAGCTTTAAAAAAACATACTGACAGAGAAGCTTGTGAAATAAGTTTAAGTGTTAATATAGGTAGTGATGGAACTTCTTGGCCAATATATATTGATGGTAGCGAAGTAAATCTTAAACCTGGAGATGCAGTAATTTATTTAGGATGTGATTCTTATCATTGGAGAAAAGAATTTACGGGAGATTGGTATGCATCTTTCTTTTTACATTATGTTGATGCAAATGGTCCTAACAAAGAATGGGAAAAAGATAAAAGACCTTATTGGGGGGTGACAAGATAAAATGAGATTTGAACAAAAAAAAGATGGCTCTTGTTTTTTAAAATTTGATGACGAAGAAATTAAAATTTTAAACAAAAGAAAACAATTATATTTTACACCAGAGGCTCTAAAACATTTTGGTAATGCTTTAATGAAAATGGTAATGGAATTTAATCTTAATTTTGACGATAAAACAAAAGACATATGCACTGACGGATTGACTAAAGTTTTATTAGATAAGGAAGAAGATGATAAAAGTAGAAAATAATTTTTTAAACAATCAAAAATTATTTGAAATAAATCAAATGGTTACTTCTAATAATTTTCCTTGGTATCTTTCTAATAAGATAAATAAATTTACCCATCCTTTAATTAAAGATAATCAGGGTAAAAAAGAAAGCAGCATATTTATGTCTAAAATTTTAACTCCTATATTAGAAAATATTAATGCTAAGACAATTATAAGTTCAGATGTAATACTACAAATGCCTTCAAGTAATAAAATTAAGGTTGAAGAAAAACCTAGTAATTTAAATTTAAATGATCCAAGTATGACTGGAATTTTATGTCTTACTAGCTACAATGGATCTATTGAAATTTTAAATTCAGAAGAACAATCAATGACTCAAAATAGGTTTTTTTCATTCCCTTCAAATACAGGTTATTTTAGTTATTCTAATACAGATAATTGCTATGGACTAACAATAAGATTAGTATATATAATATAAATCTGATATTTAAAGGATTTAATATGCTACAAAAGATAGGTTTCCAACCAGGTATAAATAAACAAATTTCAGAAACTACAGCTGAAGGACAATGGGTAGACTGCGATAATGTTAGATTTAGATATGGTACACCTGAAAAAATAGGTGGTTGGAAACAATTAGGAACAGATGATTTGACAGGAGCTGTAAGAGGACTTCATCATTTCGTAAATAGTCTGGGTAGAAAATATGCAATTATAGGAAGTAATAGAATTCTATACGCATATTCAGGGGGTATATTTTATGACATACACCCAATTAAAACTACAACTACTTTAACGAGTGCATTTAGTACAACCAATGGATCAGCGGTTGTAACATTAACTTTTTCTGGTGCTCACAATATTGCTGCAGGTGAAATATTGTTATTAGATAATTTTACTACAATAACAGGTTCTAATTTTAGTGCATCAGACTTTGATGATAAAAAATTTATGGTAACAACTGTGCCATCAACAACAACACTTACAATTACAATGCCCTCTAATGAAACAGGGTCTGGTGCAACAACATCAGGTGGTATTAGAGTTCAACATTATTATCCTGTAGGGCCAGCTGTACAAGCAAAGGGATTTGGATATGGTTTAGGGTCTTGGGGTGGTGAAGCTGCAGGGGCAGTTACAACAACTTTAAATGGTGCGTTATTAGATGATACTGCTGGAACAGGTGGATCAGGGACATCGATCGTATTAACTGATGCTTCACAGTTTCCAAGTTCAGGTACAAATTTTATTCAAGTAGGTAATGAAGAAATTTCATATACAGGTGTTACAGGTAATACATTAACAGGTATTACAAGAGCTGTAAGAAACTCTACTAGATCGGCACACTCCGATGGTGCAACAGTTACTAACTCAACTGATTATGTTGCGTGGGGTGAAGCGGCTTCAGGTGATTTAATTATTGAACCTGGTATGTGGTCATTAGATAACTTTGGTGACAAAGCAATTTGTTTAATTGTTAATGGTGCTGTGTTCGAATGGGATTCATCTTTATCAAATGCTACAGCAACAAGAGCTGCAATTATATCTGGTGCACCAACTGCATCAAGACACATGTTAGTTTCAACTCCTGATAGACACTTAGTATTTTTTGGAACAGAGACAACTATTGGTGACACATCTACACAAGACGATATGTTTATTAGATTCTCAGATCAAGAGGATATTAATACTTATACGCCTACGGCAACTAACACAGCTGGTACACAAAGACTGGCCGATGGATCACGGATCATGGGAGCTATTAGAGGTAGAGATGCAATCTATGTATACACAGATACAGCTTTGTTCTTACAAAGAT
>NZMJ01000156.1 GCA_002692855.1 Maricaulis sp. | reverse complement strand
GGTCCCTCGATTGGAACGCGCAAAGATTAAGAGCCGCCGGCAGGACGGGGATTAGTTTGAGTGCCACAGAACGGAGGCTAGGTATTCTCCGATGATGGCTTGGACGCCGCAGTCCCCTTTTTCGAAGGGCGTTTGGCCTTCGATGTGGCTTTGGCCTTCGATGTTGTTCCGGTCTTCGATGCTGCTCCGGCCTTTAATGTGGCCTTGGCCGTAGAGGGGGCCGCGGCCTTGCTCTTTCCTGTGGATTTCTCGACGCCGGGCGTCTTCCCGCCGCTGGGCGCCGAGGCAGATTTGGGCCTGGACTTGGCGCTAGCGCTCTTCGTTGCGGATTTCTTCCTGGCCTGCGTAGGCTTTGCAGAGGTCTTCTTGGCCGAAGCTGGCTTTGTAGAGGTCTTTTTGGCCGAAGCGGGCTTTGCAGCGGTCTTTTTGGCCGAAGCGGGTTTTGCAGAGGTCTTCTTGCCGGTGGCCGCACTCTTGGGTTTGGGTGGCTCCCAGGTGGGCTCGAAATCCGGTGCCGGAAGGCCGGAGTTCATATGAGGCTGCACGTCAGTGCGCGGGAGCCAGCGCAATTGCCGGATCGGCCCGAACAACTGATGACCTCCAAACATCCTCATCTCTTTTGGGAGGAAGTTTAGCGCTTCCTTATCATAGTTCCATGACTGTCGCGGGAGTGAGTGTGTTTTATTTCGGACAATAACCGAGACATTGTAGCCGTATGTAAGAACTGCGGCGTTGGTGCAATCAATCCCGGCAAGAACAAGGTGATACAGGAGCATTCCACCAGTGAATTGATTCGGGTGCTCTAGAAGGTAGAAATGGCTGACTTCGGGAGGGACGGAAATACAAATAATGCCATTCGGTTTAGTACATGCGATGATCTTATCGAGAAAAATTCCGACGTTTCTTTGGTGCTCAACCACATGGGAACACCAAGCAAGGTCGAATTTTTTCTTCGGTTCGTATTCCAGAAAATCTCCCTGCACATCGGCGGGAAAAATTGGATCGACCGTCGTCACGCTCTTTCCCATGTGACGGAAACAACGAGCGTGTTCCTGATTGCCTGCGCCAATGTCGAGGACGGTTTCGAACTTGTAATTCTCGAGCAATTCAGCGACTGCTTCGAATGCTACGTCCACGGTTATTTCCTCAACGACGGTGTTTCCGTCCTTGAGCGTCAACTTCCCGGCAGAATCATTGCCGGGCGCGGTTTCTACAGAGATCGTGCGCAAATCAAGTTCTTCCTGGTCCGGCCACGCAGGCCCGCCTCAATTGTTTCAATGGAACCACGATGTTCGGACGCTCGCAATTATAATAATCACTGCCGTCAGATCAGATTGGTCCCGATCAGGTAACTCTTAGGCGGCGCTTGATAGGAGATTCGTTCAACGCTAGCAACATGTTGAACGAAGTCTCCTCTCAGCTTGAATCACTCTCGGCGGATAGACTATCGGTGTTTGGTTTGCTGATACTTGTTTCGACAGGCTCGACGCTGGGAGTATGGCTGTTATCAGTGCTTCTCGGCGCCGGTAGCGCCGCCTCGGGCGCCCTCACAGCCAGCGTTGGACGCCGCTTGCGGCGTAGCCGCGCCCGAAATCCGGTATCGCGCCGCGGACCCGCGCGACGAGATGGCAATTCTCGCCGCAGAACTGTGGATAACCGCCGATCTCGGTAAAGCCGGACGGCTTCTTCGTCTTCAATGGCCGCGCGCCCTCTGCCGCGCGCTCGATATCCATCATGCCGTCAAAGTGAGCCTGGACCTCTTCCTCATTCTGGAAGGCGGCGAACTCGAGAATCTCTGCGTCCAGTCTCTCCACGGTGTTGAGCAGGGAGATGGCATTGAAAAAATGCAGGTGCTCGGGAAAGACGGCATCCTGAATCGAGTCCGGACGCGCGCTCGTTTCCAGCACGGGAAAGATCGGCTGGGTGATATAGATGATGCCGCCCGGCCGGAGCAGCGCTCTGATTTCGTCAAGAACGACTGCCGGATCGATCAGGTGCTCGATGACGTGCGAGAAGCGGATGATGTCGATGCTTCTGGGTTCGATCTTCTGGCTGATTTCGTGCGGAGCGAACATGTCGATCCCGACAAAGCCGCCATACTCACGGGCGCCTTCGTCAAAGTCGATCCCGATTCGCCTGGAGATTCCCTCGACATCCACGCCTGTCTCAAGAAGCGTCGGCCACGCGCAGCCGTAATCGACCACCACATTCTCGTCACGCGGGCTGAGGCTAACCAGCATGGCGAGGTGGTTCATGTAATATTCGCGCTGGCTTTCCTGCAGGTCCTTCTGATCGTGCTGCCCGGAGTAGACCTTCTGGTAGTGCGCCGCGACTTCTTCTTCCGATGGCATATTTTGCCAAGTGATGTGCCGGCAGTCCGAGCAAATGACCATTGGCCGGTCTTCGACTGAAATGAAAGGTTCAAGATTTGACCTGCACATGGGGCAGGCAGTGCTGTCATTCATCGGCTATCGGCCTCGTGCGGCTGGGTGGAAGAGGCCAGTCTGATGGCTTCAAAGTTCACAATGACTTATTTTTTGAAGCCAATGTCAAAGCCTTACAGGAATTTTCTGCTCTTGGAGTGAGCCATACGCGGGGGGCGGCAGGGAGAGGGGCTATTTCCGGCGGAACCAGAAACTTCCTCCGCCAGGGTGCTCGACATTGGGAAAATTGGCGGCCGAAGCCTGCCGTAGCGCCTCAATGTCCCGCAATGCGTAGTTCGGGATCAACATCTCGTAGTCGGTGTTGAACGCCATGAAGGCGGCAAGAACGTATTGCTCGTTCCAGAACAATTGCTTGTCCTTGATCCATTCAGGACTGAATTCCGCAGGCAGGAATATGTCATGGACATGGACGATGACGCCCGGATTGATATGCGGCACCACGTGCAGCAATTCATAGACGACGTCAGAGCCGATCTGGGCCACGTGGGTGGAATCGATGAACAGGACGTCGCCCGCCTCGAGTTTCTTGAACTCCTCGATCGGGACGTTCTGGACAAACTCGTCCTTCAGCTCGATCCGCTTGCGATGTGCCAGATCCGTTATGGTGCGGTTGGGATAGGGCTCGATACAGGTGTATCGGCCTGATCCGTTGGCATCGAATGCCCGCAGACCGACGAGGGTCGACACGCCCGACCCGATTTCGATCACGCGCTTGGGCTTGAAATGCCGGAGCATGCAGTAGAGCAGGGTGGCGTCGCCGGCACCGAAACTCTCCCCGCCCCAGGCGCGGCTCGTCGCTCCGGTTTTCGTGCCGGCAAACTCTTCGGAATAGGCGCCCAGCTTCTTGAGCAGGGCTTCCACCTTGTCGATATCGACTTCCAGCCCCGGAATTGAGTCGTAGCGCAGCGACCACGTGCTTTCTGGAATGTGATCGAGGTCAGGAACCGGGTTGTAGAAATGCACGGGCAGGAAATTCACCCCGAATTTCTGCGAGTCCGTGAACAGGCGTGTTCTCAACTCCATGTTCCGGAACCCGAGCCGCGCGGCCAGCATGATGGCGCGTGTCGCGATCAGATAGGCGTCGTAGTCGGAATGCTCACCGGCTTCGATTTCGTCGAGATAGCGCGTGAGCGACTCGACCAGCTTCGGGTTCTCGACTTCATCAAGCATGGAGAATACGGGACCCTCAAATTCTCTGGACCGGGATGGATGCGATTACGCGGAGTCCTCACCTGGGATTCGCGAAACCCGCGCGTTGAAAACACCTTAGGCACATAGAAGTACAGGTCGCAACGCGCAGATTTCAATTGAGGCGGGTTGCGGGACCCAGGCGCTGTTACGTGCGCGTCATCAAGCCACGCAGCGGTTTAAAAGCGGGCATCAACCCCCTTTTAACGCAAGAATTTCCCGCCAGTGTCTGCCTTGATTGCGGGCGCCTATAAGCGCAAACCGTCTCCACGCGTCTCGTAATTCTTGGCAAACCACTCGATCGTCTTGGTCAGGCCTTCGCGCAGCGGCGTGTCACACGAAAGGCCGAGCCCTTTCAGGCGGGCCGTGTCGAAGATCTTGACCATCTGGCCGTCCGGCTTCGACGTGTCCCAGTCGATCTCGCCCTTATAGTCCACGAGGTCGGCAATATCCTCGGCCAATTCCTTGATCGGCGTGGTGCGGCCGGCCGAAATGTTGACCGGGTCAGACGAGTCGTAATTCTCGATGAACCAGGGGATCAGTCGCGCGACATCGCCGGCATAGACGAAGTCGCGTTGCGGCTTGCCCGTGCCCCACATTTCCACCTTTTCGAGCCCGTCACGCTGGGCCTCGTAATACCGCCGGATCATGGCGGGAACGACGTGGCTGTCGAGCTTGGTGAAGTTGTCGTACTCGCCATAGAGATTGCCCGGGATCAGCACGACGCCATTGAGGCCGAACTGTTCGCGGTAGGACTTCGCCGCGACCGTTCCCATCATCTTGGCGGTCGAATAGCCGGCGCTCTCATTTTGCGGATAACCCTGCCACAGCTGGCTCTCGTCAATCGGGCTGGTCGCCTTGGCGGGATAGGAACATCCGCCCATCGTGTAGATCAGCTTCTTGATGTCGCCGCGCCGCGCCGCGACATCGAAGGTGTGCGCAGTCAGGATGGTGTTCTGGTAATAGAAATCGCCCGGATAGGTCCGGTTCGCCCCGATGCCCCCGGAATAGGCAGCGAAATGCACGACCGTGTCGGGCTGGATGTCATCGAACATCTTCTCGACCTGGGCGCGATCCATCAGGTCATAGTCCTTGGACGAAACGCCCACGACCTTGTCCTTGCCATAAGTCTGTTCAAGGACAGGAACGGTGTGGCGACCGAGAAAGCCGGTGGCGCCGGTGACGAGAATTTTGTCGGGCATGATGTTTTCCGCGTGCTTGCAGGGCGAGAGATCGGCGCCTTATGACACGCCTTTCCGGTTAGCGCGACCGCTGCCTTGCAGGAAATTTCCGGTCAGCCGGCGTCCGCCTGAAGCCCGTCAATCCGTTCGACCGTCAGCCCGCCGAGCGATACGGTCTCGCCTTCCAATGTCAGCGAATATGTGTCCGGCGCGTCGACCCTCATGGGGAAGACGGCGCACAGCGGCGCGGCCAGCCGTTCGCTGCGGTCTGCCGCCATCAGGACAAGGCGTCCTGCGCTGTCATGCAGACGGAATGCGCCTGTGCCTTCACCCTGCACGGCGATGTCGAGGCTGATGCGGTAGGCGCCCGGATCGAGCGGGAAGGTAAGTGCGCCATCCGCGCTTTTCTGCCGGGCGGCGTCTGTGAAGCGCGGCGCGAAACCTGTCAGGCGTGGCGGGATGGCCAGAATATTCGTCGGCAGAACGAACGCTTCGTCTGGATCGAGCGGCTCGAGAGAATTCACATCGAAGCAGCGATAACCTCGCTCGATCAGGAACGGCACCGGGTCGCGGTCCTCCCGTCCCGGCATCTGGTGAGGCGGCATCCGTTCCAGAACGATGACCGGCTCGCGGCTTAGTGCCGCTTCGGCGCCCTGAAGCACCTCGTACTCGGCGCCTTCAACATCGATCTTGATGAAGTCCGGCCATTGCCCTTCTGATGCCGCTTCCACATCGACCGTTGTCGTTGCGACCTCGAAATGCCGGTCCGTCTTGATGGCGCGCACAAGCGATGAAGACGGGGAATAAAAGCCCTCGTCGCTGGCCATACGCAAATTTGCCCCGGCCTGGTTCCAGCAGGCCTTTTCGACCAGCCGGATGTCTCGCGCGTCGTTGACGCGGAAATTCTCCCGGCACCAGGCGATCATTTTGGGATGGCACTCGAAGGCCGTCAGCCGGCCCTTCTGGCCCGCCAGCCTGCGCAGGGCGATCGCCACACCGCCGGTATTCGCGCCGATATCGAAGACGGTCGAACCGTTGCGGATGAAAAGTGCGGCGGCAAACTGGACCGGCTTTTCCCACAAGATGATGTCGCCATAAGGCGCGATGTCATTGGGAGTCTCGATCATGCGGTCCCTGCCTTGAAGCGGTATGGCTGTCCCGACAGGACGGGCAGCTGCGCATCGCGGTCCCCGACACTCGCCGCAGATGCGGCCATCGGCCAGTCAATGTCGAGCGCGGGATCGTTCCAGAAAACGCCGTCGGCCGCCTCGCCCTTGAAGGGCGCGTCGCTCGTCCAGTTCAGGACCGTATTGTCTTCCAGCGTCATCACGCCGTGCGCGCATCCGGCGGGAACATGAAGGCAGATCCCGTTCGCGGCGCTCTGGCGCAGACCCGTCGCGGTTTCGAAACTCGGTGAGCCATGCCTCAGATCGAGAATTACCGACCAGACCGCACCAGCGGCCACCCGCACGATTTTCGCCTGCGTATGTGGCGCGCGCTGGAAATGAAGCCCGCGCACCGTGCCGGCCCGTTCGCTGAAGGACTGGTTTTCCTGAACCGGTCGGAAATCGAGACCGAGTGCGGCGAGCAAGCCGGGGGCATGCACCTCGCCGGTCCAGCCGCGATCATCGCTGAAACGGTCCGGCCGGTAGGCGATAGCGCCCGCGACGGTCAGCCGGTGACTCTCTAGCGGGCCGGCCAAGAAAGGGCCTCGCACACGGCCCGGAACAGGGCGTCATAGGAATGTCCCGCGGCCCATCGCTCGATATTCGGGGCTGCGCGGCTGTGCCGGGTACCCGCTTCGACGGCCGCGCGCGCGATGGCGTCAGGATCGTGGAAATCCAGGACGAGGGCGCGCTCAAGCCCGTGCTGCTCGGTCTCGTTCGCCATCCAGCTGGCCTGCGGGACGAGGGCGGCAGCGCCGCTCGCGAGCGCCTCGACAAATATCCCCGACGTGACGCGGCGATAGACCTTCCGGTCATAAGGCAGGAGGACGGCGACACACCGGCGTACCATGTGTTCATGCACGGCCGGGGCCGTGAAGCCCTCGACAATCTCGACGCCCTCCATCGCCCGCAAACGGGTCAGCGCGTCCTGCGCGCTGCCGGGAGGATCGTCGGGATGCGGGTAATACTGGATCAGGAAGCGCGCCTCCGGGAGCAGACCCCGGATGGCTTCGATGATGCCGGGAAGCCGCTCGAACCCTTTCTGCGGACGGCCTCCGCCGAAGAAACCGAAAACCGGAGCATCCTTCGTCTCGACCTCCCGGGTGAACTCGGTGGGCGGCGCGACGGTCCTGAAGGGATAACCGGTCAAGGCGGAAAAGTCCGCCGAGAGGGAGGCGCTGTCCGTCAGAAGGGCGGTGCCGGACGTCCGGGCCTGGTCTGCAATGCGCTTCAGGGCTTCGATGGCACCTGGCTCGTCATAGTGGTCAAACCGGCAGATCAGGGCGAGCCGGCCCTGGGGTGGCTTCGCCGCCATCGCCGAAAGCAGGCTGGCGAAGTCCGCCGTGTGGATCAGCGCCGCGTCGTCAGGCCCCATTGCGGCATAGAGGGACGCAAACGCCTTGCGCCGCTGACGCTCCGCCAGGAACCGCCCTATCCGCCCTGCGAGGCCGCGCGCATCGACCGGCGCGGGAAAATCGGTTTCGCGTGAGGGTGCCGCAAAGGACGGTGCGCCGAGGGCCGCGGGATAGTGGATCAGCGCCGACAGTCCGTTCTCGCCGACGGTGTGGGCCAGCTTCTCGGTATACACGGCCTCGTGTCCGGCCAGATGTGTCATGGCCGGGCAGATTATGTGCAGGACGGGCGAGGAGCTGGTCAGGCGAAAGTCTCCGCAGCGCATGTCGCGATCGAAAGGGGGTCTCCCCGATAGGATAAATATCGGGGTTTGTTAAGGAAACACTCCTTCAAGGCGAGCTGCCACACCTGCGCTTCGTTTTCGGGCATCGTGCCGGCAAAGACGAGGGGAAGGTTGGCGACGCCGAGGCTGGCATCTGCGGCCTCACATAATGTGCGCGCTGTCTCGCGTCCGCCCACGGCCACGATACCGGTCATTTTCTCCATCCCGGCGGCAAGCGTATCGGCCAAGGCCGGGCGAACCAGCCAGTCGGCCCCTGCGCGTTGAGGTCCGGCGCAATCGCCAGTTCGGCCCCTTGCCGCATGTGCCAGCGCGGCGATCCGCTCTGCAAAGGTCACGGGCACGCCGGGCGGGATGTCGCCGCGCTGCCGGTCGAGATGGCGGGCTGAAGCCGTGCCGAACCTTGTCAGCCTGCTGGACCAGAAACGCCGAACATCGGCTTGCACGGACGGCGATTGTGACGCCTGCGCTGGGTCCGGAACCGTATGGACGTCGCGGGGCTGGCCGAGACCTGCCGTCTCGATGGCCGCCATCAATTCGCTGCCATCAAGGGAATCGGAATGGATCAGGACGAGGCGCGTCATGACCTGTCCTCCATCGCTCGCAAGGCGCTGAGGACTTGGTCACGCTGGACGGCCCAGCCGATATCCTCCCGGGCATCGAGGCAGCGCTGAACCAGCGCGTCATAGGCCGAACTGCCATAGAGATCGGCGGCTTGCTGCATTGCCCGTGTCAGCGCGTCCAGCGTCCAGTCGTCCATCACGATGGCGCAGTCATGCCGGCGGGCATACGCAACGCATTGCGGATGCGGTCCGACGATCGGCGGCACGCCGGCGCAGACCGATGTAAAAAACCGGTTCGACGCCAGGTGGTAATGTCCGAAGGAATTCTCCGGATTCCACCAGATCAGGGAGAAGGCTGACTCGGCTCGCGCGCGGTTGAGCGCATCAGCCGGGACCAGCCCGTGATGGTGGAGGTGATCCCGCTCCTCGATTCCGGCCCGAAGCGGGTCGGGGTCAGGGTCGCTGATCCGGCCAAAGAGATCGATCCGGAATGGCGAAAGCGCGTCGGACAGGAACCAGTCGGCGAAGGTGCGCGTCCGATGCAGGGCACCGCACCAGAAAAACCGCCCGTTGCGTTCGCCGGACGGGAGGGCTGTGATCGGTTCGGGATAGGCGACATCGGCAGAATTGACGATGCCGGTCACACGCCGGGGCCACGCGCTGACAGTCTCGCAATCGCGGATCAGCCGCCGGGGCGAGGGCGTGATGACGAGATCGCAGTCCGCCAGCATCGCCGTGTGCGCGCGCTGATCGGGTTCTGCCAGGTCGGCAATCTGCTCGTAGGCAAAGTAGATCACCTGCGCCGGGCGGTGCTTCAGGGCAGCCAGTACGGGAAAGACCGCGCCGCCGCACACGAACAGGATGTCCGGCTTTTCCGCCTCGATGATCTGCCGGGCGCGCCACAGGAAGTCCCGGCGCCAGGACAGGGTCTGGGAAGGCAGGCCACTACCCAGACGCCGGACATCAAAATGCCGCGTATCGCGCGGCGCTGATGGCGGCCTGTCGGTCTCGTCGGGCTCCAGCAGCAGGCCTCGCGTCCCGTAATGTCCGCTCAGCGCGTCGGTCAGGGCGGCGATTTCGGGAGACCCGTAATCGAGACTGACATCCGAGACCGCTATCAGGCGGGATTGAGATGTCATCCTGCCTTCCTTCCGGAGGGCTGTTGCGTCACAGGGCGAAGATGATGCGCCGTCCGACCGCCCGAGTCACGAGCACGGCGATCACCGACAGTCCGGCAATCCAGCCCAGAACCACCAGGAGCGGCTGCAACGACCAGAACGTGTCATGCAGGATCGGTGCGCGATAGAGGTCGAGCAGCGGGATCACCGGATTGACGAAGGCCAGGAAGCCGACGCGTTCATTGGCCAGGTATTCGCGTGCCAGCATCACCGGCGACAGGAAGAAGGTCGCGGTCAGCAACAGCTGGGTGGCGTGCTTCAGGTCGCGGAACTGCGTGCCCATGATCGACACGACAACAGCCAGCGGCGCCACCAGCCCAAACAGGAGGAAGGGAAAGACCGGAACCAGCAACAGATGCCAGCCCAACCGGGGCAGGTCGCTCAAAACGGCCATCAGGATGAACAGTCCGGCATTCCCGAGCAGGAAGACGACAAAGCCGGTCATCGGCGTGCGCAGCTGGAACGTCAAAAAGGGAATGCGCGTCTGCTTGATATAGCCTTCGGCGTTGGTCAGGCTGTCCATTCCGACCAGAACGCTGTTGGAGAAATACTCCCACACCAGCAGGCCGGACATCACGTAGATCGCATAGCTCCAGGTGTCGCCGCCGAACAGCTGGCCCCAGACGAGCGCGATCAGGATCGCGAAGCCCATCGGCTGGACGACCGCCCAGATGATGCCCAGTCGCGAGCGGCGGAAGCGCGCGCGAAGGTCCGAACCGGCAAGGTTCAGGCCCAGGTGACGGAAGCGCCAGACCCGGGACAGATAGGAGGGGACCGTTTTGCGGGGGCCGTCCAGTTCAAGATTCTGATACATTGTCCTGACGTCCCTTAAGCGTTGCCGCGCTGGTGCATGTCTTCAAGGAAACCGGGGACGACGTCGGCCGGAGCGCCGTCATTCACGATCTTGCCGTTGTCGATATGCAGGACGCGGTCACAGACGCGCTCGACCAGCCCCATGTCATGCGATGCCATGACGACGATGCCGGCACTGTCCACGATCGACTGCATGCGGCGCTCGGCGCGCTCGCGGAAGGAGGCATCCCCGGCTCCGAACACTTCGTCGATCAGGAGAACGTCGGGCGTGATCTGTGTTGAAATGGCGAAGCCGAGCCGGACATACATGCCCGACGAATAGGTCCGCATCGGCAGATCGATGAACTCACCGAGATCGGCGAAGGCAATGATGTCGTCTTCCATTGCGCGGATTTCGGAGGGCGACATGCCAATCGCGAGACCGCGGTAGAAGATGTTCTCCCGGCCGGTGGATTCCGTTTCAAAGCCGAGACCGATTTCCAGCAGCGTGCCGACCCGGCCCCGGACAATCGCATCGCCCGAATAGAGCGGATAGATGCCGGCAAGCGTGCGCAGCAGGCTCGATTTCCCCGACCCGTTATGGCCGATGATGCCGACCCGCTCGCGGTCCGAAATCGTCAGGTTGATGCCGTGCAGCGCCTCGACATATTTCAGGTGCGGCATCGGTTCACGGTGCCCGAGCAACCGCATGGCACCCGCCTTGATGCTGCCGCGGCGGTACGGTCCGAGCGGATAGCGCAGCACGGCGTCCCGCAATTCGATGGACGCACGCGCAGGCTCGCCTGCGGGAAGATTGCCATCGGTATCGGTCTGTGAGACCTCGCGGGCGTCAGTCGTCACCGGATCGAGCGATTGATCTTCGGTCGTGGCCAATTGAGTTGTCCCTGTCCCGCTTCAACGGCAGGCGCCCGTTTAGCTCATACCTCCCTGCATCAGCAAGCAATCGATACCGTAGACCTCCCGTTAGATGTTGATCTTTCTCGGGTCACTGATAAGAACCCGGCTCGGCAACAGGAATTCCGGGGCGGGCTGTGACAGTCAAACAGGCGATCTTCCTCGTGGGTGGAAGAGGCACGCGGCTTGGCGCGCTGACGCGCGATATACCCAAACCTCTCCTTGAAATTGCTCCCGGTGTTCGCTTTCTGGATGTGGTGGTGGAAGAGGCGGCACGCCGCGGCTTCACCGACATCATTCTCCTCGCCGGACATCTCGGCGAGCAGGTCGAGGCGGCCTATCACGGGCGAACCATCCACGGCGCAACGGTCGAGGTGATCCGCGAGCCGCAGCCCCAGGGCACGGGCGGCGCACTTCGGTTTGCGAGTGAACGTCTCGATCCCTGGTTCGTGATGGCCAATGGCGATTCCCTGTTTGAATTCAACATGCGCGACTTGGCCTCACGGCCACCGTCCGACGCGCTTGGCCGGCTGGCGCTGCGCGAAATCGCCGATCCGGCACGCTATGGAGCGGTCACGCTCGACGGCGGCCGGATCACGCAGTTTCACGAGAAGGATCCGGACCTGAAAGGCCCGGCCTTCATCAATGGCGGCGTCTATCTGCTGTCGCGCGAAATCCTCGGCCTCGTCGACGGCCCATGCTCGATCGAGCAGGACATATTCCCGCGCCTTGCCGCGTCCGGCGAACTTCAAGGCCGGGTCTATGACGGCTACTTCCTCGATATCGGTCTGCCTGACACCTATGAACAGGCGCAGCGGGAAATCCCGCCCCGGCGCCAGCGGCCGTGCGCCTTTCTCGACCGCGATGGCGTGCTGAATGAAGACGCCGGCTACACGCACAAGCCCGAAGACCTCGTCTGGAAGCCGGGAGTCCGTGAAGCGATCCGCAAGCTGAACGAGACCGGCTATTACGTGGTCGTCGTGTCAAACCAGGCGGGCGTCGCGCGCGGCTACTACGCCGAAAGCGATGTCGATCGATTCCATGGCGCCATGCGCCGTGACCTGGCCGAGGCGGGGGCGCATATTGACGCCTTCTACTACTGCCCGTTTCACAAGGACGCCGCCGTCGACCGCTACCGCGCAGACAACCATCCCGACCGCAAGCCCAATCCCGGCATGATCGAAAAGGCGCGCAGCGACTGGCCGATCCGGTCTGAAGGCAGCTTCCTGGTCGGGGATCAGGACAGCGACCTTGCCGCGGCCAAGGCGGCCGGATTGCCGGGCTACGCCTACCGTGAAGGGTCGCTGGCCGACCTCGTTGACCGTATCCTCGCCGACCTCACCTGACTTATCGGAGCGCAGGCATGACGACCGAAGACCGCATTCGACACTGGTTGTTTCAGGACGCGCTGCCGGTCTGGGGGGATCGCGGGGTCGACCGGAAGAATGGCGGATTCGTCGAATACTTCGCGCTCGACGGAAGCGATGGCGGCGCTGACTACAAGCGAACGCGGGTTACTTGCCGCCAGATCTACGTCTTCTCCCATGCCGCTTTGATGGGATGGGAAGACGGCGAGGCGCTTGCCCGCCACGGCATCGAACACCTGACCGGCAAGGCCTGGATGGACGACGCCGGGTGCTTTGCGCGCCGCACGACCCGCGAAGGCGAAATCCTCGACCCGACGCCGGATCTCTATGACCTCGCCTTTGCACTGTTTGCGCTGGGATGGGCCTATCGCGCGACCGGCGATGCCGATCTGGTGCGCTGGGCGCATCGCTCGCTGGATGCCATCGAGCGACATTTGCGCCACCCGGTCGAAGGGTATTGGCACGACGCCGGCAAGCAGGGCTGGCGTCAGCAGAACCCGCACATGCACCTGCTGGAAGCCGCCCTGTCGGTCTACGAAGCAACCCGTGATGAGCGGTTCGCCGATCTCGCGCGCGAAGTGGCCGGCCTGTTCACGCGGCGCTTCTTCGACCTCGGCACCGGAACGCTCGCGGAATTCTTCACCGATGAATGGCAGCGCGCACCGGCGCCCGACGGCCGGCTGATCGAACCGGGCCACCAGCTCGAATGGGCATGGATCCTCACCAATCATGACCGCCTGCTGGGCGGGGACACGGCGGCGCAGACGCGCGCCCTGATCGATTTCGCGGAGCGTCACGGGGTCGATCCGCAAACCGGGCGCACATTCAACGCCGTGCGCGACGATGGCGCACCGATCGATCTCGGGTCGCGGTCCTGGCCGAATACCGAGCGCATGAAGGCGGCGGTCGCATTGTGGGACCGGGATGGCACCGACCCGCGCCCGGTTATCGACGCGTGCGCAAACTGGCTGTTCTCGAAGTATTTCGATCCGGCCCCGCGCGGCATGTGGATCGATGCCTTCGATGCGGACGGCCAGGCCGTGGTGGACAAGATCCCCACATCGACGCTCTATCACGTCGTGCTCGCGTTCGCCGAAGCGCTCCGGGTCCTGCCTGACGCCGGGAAGACGATGGCCTAGGCGGCGTCGCGCTGGCCGCGTTTCGGATTCTCGCGGTCCTTCACCAGCTTCTCGATCGCCGCAGCGACCTTTTCAAACTGGGCCGGCCAGGACAGGTCACGCGCGGCCTGCGGCAGGCGTTCTTCAATCATCTCGGCGAATTCGCCGGTGTTCTGCGTGTTCTGCGCCCGCGCGATGGCGTTCTTCAAGTCGTCAATCGACCAGCCATCCATCAGGATGCCGCAGCGATAACGGGTGATGATCTGCCGGCACAACGGATGCGGCGCCACGATGGGCGGAACGTGCGTGGCAATCGCGTCAAAGAACTTGTTCGGCGCTGCAAAGCGGGTCGACTCGTCGATCGGTGCCCACATCACGATTGAGAAATCATACTCGCACAGGAGGTCGAGAAAGCCCGGCCCGCGCGGCACATAGCCGTTATAGGTGATCTCGCTGCGCCGGTCGGACAGGGATGAAATCAGCGCTGTCTCGTCATCATAGCCGTCCAGGAGGCCATAGAGGTCGAGCGGCACATCATCGAGTTCGCCGCCAAAGAAATAGTCGGCATAGGTGCGCTGCGGGTGCAGCAGGCCGCCATAGAAGAACCGGCCATTGCGCTCGTCCCAGTCAAGATGGGGCGCGGACTCGGCAGCGCCATTATAGGCAATCGCAGTCGGCTGGCGCTTCAGGCCCAGGCGCGGTTTTTCCAGCCGGGCGCGGTTTTCTTCCGGGAAGATACACAGGTCGATCCGGTCGGAGATAAGGTTGAACAGGCGCCGCTCGCGCTGGAAGCGCTCGTCGGTGTGCTCAAGCCCGTAATAGATCACCAGGGACGGCTTGTGCTTCATCTTCAGGATGGCGCCGGCCCCCAGGAAGGAACACAGGATCACGACGTCGGGCTTTTCCTGATCGATCCGTTCGGCCGCCAGCAGGCAGAATTCGGTCTGGCCCGACAGGGCGTAGGGGTGGTTCGACGTATAGACCCGCTCGACCGTGACATCCGGGGCATCGATCGGCCGGGGCGGACGTTCGGGCTGGTCGGGTTCAAGGATCAGGCACGAGGCGTCGTAACGTTCCGCCATCGATTGCGATATCGAGACGACCTGGGGTGTGCCATAGCCAACGCTGACATCCGACAGGGTGATGATCGAGTTGAAGGCGGCACTCATTTCACGGCCCTCGTACGGCTGCCTGCGCCCTTGCGCGGCCGCGTGTCACCCGCCGTACCGGCGCGCATCGCCGCGAAGCGTTGGGCACCAATGGGAAGCGGATAAAGCTCGTCGACGATGGCGGCCGCGTCGGATTCCGGGCTGTCGAAGTCCGACGGTTCACCGGTGATCTCTTCGACCAGGCGCTCGGCAGAGAACTGCGATCGCCAGGCCGGGGCAATCGCCTCGGCGGCATCGCGATAGGCTGCGTAGTTGTCCGTGATCTCGCGAACGCCCTCGGCAAGGTCATAGGCGGTAGGCGCAACGATCCGGCCGGCGAAACCGCACACGATATCCGGCCCCAGCTTGTGGGCGACCACTTCGATCTGGTCGGGCAGCAGGCTTGATCCCTGGTCGAGCGTGCGCAGGGAAATCTTCACCGACTCGACACCCGCCGGGATCGGCGTCAGCGCCTGAACCGAGACCTGTTTGACCCAGAGCGTTTCCTGGACGCTGCCGACCGGCAACTCGCTCGCATCGAAGAACTCGTAGGTGACCACGATATGATGCTTCGGGCTTTCGCGGCGGAAACGGGCGCGGAAATGCAGGTGGGTGCGGCCCGTGACATCGTTCAGGCGGCCCACATCGCCATAGGTCGCTTCACCGCCGGCATGGATGTGGCGCAGCGCAAACTTGGCCTTGCGTCCGGTGTCGTAGCGGAAGGCCGGGATTTGCGGGAATTGCATCGCCACCCGCTCCAGATAGGCCTGGCGGTAATGTTCCAGCGTCATCGCCATCCAGGTGCCGCGGGTCACGACGGTCGGGCGGCCGAGCGCCAGCGCCTCGGCGAACACGCCCGAGGATCGGGCCGCGTAATTGTCCTGGTGATAGGGGATCAGGAGGATGTCGGCACGGCGGAAGACGTCGGCATATTCGTCGGACTTGAACGGCCCATAGACCAGCTCGTGCGATTCCGGCGTCTGCGCGCTGAGCGCAAGACGCGCCTCGGCACTGCCCGGCTCGCCGCCCGGCAGGTTGAAATTCGACTGTGCGAGCAGTTTCAGCCGTCCCGGACCCACCAGGTCCGAGTGGAGGTGATCCATCATTTCCGCGAGGAGGGGATACCCCTTCTCGTCGCGCGCATCGCCGAAATAACCCGCGACGACCGGTTCAGGAATCCAGGCCGTCCAGTCGGACGGCGCAGCCAGCTCCTTCGAGACCGGAATGGTCGCGGTGTGGAACGGGAAAATGCCCGGCATGTTGTATTGCTCGGTCAGCGCCTCGGTGTCGGTGAAGAAGCCGAAATCGAGACCCTTGAGCCGCTTCTGGAGCCTGTTGAAGGACAGGCGCAGTCGGCGAACCTCGACCCGGTTGTTCTGCTGACCGTAGGAATTCGGGCGGCCTGAATAGATGTTGCGCCGGAACAGAAGCCGCCAGCGAAGGCCGCGCGCGCGCTTCGACTGGGCGCACAGGTCGGCGATGGCCAGCATTTCCGTTTCGCCGAGCGTCGGCACGAAGACGATGTCGCCCTCGCGCAGCTTTGCCTTGCGGATGAAACTCTTCATGTCGCGGCGCAGCGTCGAGCGATGCGAACGCGCAAACAGGACCGGAGATGCCAGGATGACAAAGGGAAGCGCGAAGGCCGCGAACACCAGTTTCGCAGCGAGCAGCAACAGCTTTCGTACGACCCGCAAAGCCAGTGAAACCAGCCGCCCCAGCCAGCGAACGGGCGTGCGAATGGCGCGCGGCATGCGCGACCAGGCCGATCCCAGGCGGCTGAAGACCCGCCGTGTGGCTGCCAGCCCCCACATCGTGGCGCGCCACAGGCGCAGGCGAAGCGCGGACGACGGTCGCTGCGCCATATCGCTGGCGAAAATGCGCACCAGCGGGTCACGCAGTCCGGCAATCTCGTTGGCACGCTGGTAGTCGAGGCCCGGAGAGGAAAACAGGAAGCGGAAATATCGCGCATCCATGAAGCGCTTGATCGACTTGCCTGCGGATTCCCGCATCTTGCCGGCAAGCCGGATAACCTCGGCGACCCGGCTGACCTCTTCGAGGTTTTCCCAGAAGGTGTATTTGAACGACCCGTGGGCCTCGTAGTCGATGTCCTTGGCGTCGTCGAACTTGTGGTTCACGCCCAGGACCGGCGTAAACCCTGCCGCATCCGCGGCTTCCGCGACGCGCAAGGCATACTCCAGGTGATGCCCGCCTGCATGCCGGATACTCTGGTCGATGATGGCGAGCTTCTGGGTCATGTCCGAGACGTTTCCGCTGGCGTGACCGGGTTACACATTCGTGTAATTCATCACCCGGATCATGCGATAACCCTTGATCAGTTCCTCGATACCCGCGTCCAGCGACCAGTCGGGCGCCCATCCGGCCTTTTCGAGGCGTTCGTTCGAAACGATGTAATCGCGCTTGTCGGGATCTTCGCCGATCTTGGCTTCGTGAACGACGAAGCCGGGCACGTGCTCGGCGATCTTCTCGCACAATTGCAGCTTGGTCAGGTTCGCCTCGGACAGGCCGGTATTGTAGGCCTTGCCCTTCATCGCATCGAAATTGTCGACGCCGTGGATGAAGGCCTTCGCGACGTCGCGCACGTGAATGTAGTTGCGGCGGAAATGCCCCTCGAAGATGACCACGGCCCGGTCACGGACCGCGCGCAGCGTGAAGTCGTTGACGAGCAGGTCGACGCGCATCTTCGGCGCCATGCCGAACACCGTGGCGAGACGGAAGGTCACGCCGTGACCGGAATCCAGAACCGCGTTCTCGGCGGCGCACTTGGTCTTGCCGTAGATCGAGATCGGGTTGAGCGGGGTGTCCTCGGTGCACATGGCGTCCTTGTCGCCGATGCCATAGCCCGAATTCGTGTTCGGGTAGACGAGGATCTGGTTCTGGCTCGAATTGTCGACGATCCAGCGCACGGCATCCTCGTTCAGCGTCTTGGCGCCGATCGGGTCCTGCGCGCAGATCGGCGCGCCAACCAGCGCTGCCAGCGGGATGATGACATCGTGCTTGGGCAGCAGATCCTTCATGATCCGCTCGTCGCGGGCATCGCCCTTGACCGGATTGAAGCCGTCATGGTGGCAGAAGCCGGCCAGCGGCGAGCCATTCATCGGCTCAAACCTGTCGAGAACCGTCACTTCGTGGCCCGCTTCGAGCAATGTCGGTGTCAACACCGAACCGATATAGCCGGCACCGCCAGTGATAAGGAATTTCATGATTTTCTTGGCCCCTGGAACCTTGACCCGTTTTCGCCGCCATGCCTAACGGAGAGGCAACCGCAGTTCAACGGCTTTCTCTTCTGTCGGGTACCGCCATGCACACAGGTGCGAACGGGTGGTGAAGCGATTGATCCGCGACGGTATGTGGTGAGCGTGAACAGCCCGGCAGAGGGGCATTTGCGGGCAGGATCGGACGGGGCATGGAACAGGTCGATTGCGTGGTGATTGGCGCGGGTGTGGTCGGGCTGGCCTGTGCCCGGGCGCTGGCGCTGAAGGGGCGCGAGGTCCTGATCCTCGAGCAGCACGACCTGATCGGGTCCGAGACGAGCGCCCGCAACAGCGAGGTCATCCACGCCGGAATCTACTATCCCGAGGGATCGCTGAAGGCCCAGACCTGCGTTGAAGGCCGCGACCGCCTTTATGAATACTGTGCCGCGAACGGCGTTCCCCATCGGCGCTGCGGCAAGCTGATCGTCGCCACCAGCCCCGAGGAAATGCTGGCACTCGACAACGCGTGGAATGCGGCGTCGCGCAACGGCGTCCACGACCTGCGCCGCCTCGACGCGAAAGAGGTTCATGGGTTTGAGCCTGCACTCAATGCCGTTGCGGGGCTGTTCTCGCCCTCGACCGGGATCATCGACAGCCACGCCTACATGCTTGCCCTGCTGGGAGAGGCCGAAGCGCACGGCGCGTCCCTGGTGCTGGAGACACAGATTTGCGGCGGCGAAATCACGCCCGATGGCATCGTGCTGGAAATCTCCGGCGACAGTGACTTCCGGCTGCGCGCCAACACTGTCATCAACGCCGCCGGTCTGTCGGCCAACGCCCTGGCGCGCGGCCTGCGCGGCCTGCCGCGTCCGCCCGAACCCCTGCACCTCGCCAAGGGGTCATATTTCAAATATTCCGGACGCGTGCCCTTCACACACCTGGTCTATCCCGTGCCGGTACCCGGCGGGCTCGGCATCCACCTGACGCTTGATCTTCAGGGTCAGGCACGCTTCGGCCCGGACGTGGAATGGGTCGACCGTCTCGACTATGCCGTCGACCCCTCGCGTCTCGAGGCGTTCGCGCACTCCGTCGCCCGCTATTGGCCGGACGTGGACCCGGCAAAGCTGTTCCCGGACTATTCCGGCATCCGGCCGAAGATCGGCGGTGCCGGCGAACCGGCGTCCGACTTTGTCATCGCCGGTCCCGAGACACATGGCGCGGCGGGTCTGGTCTGTCTTTACGGCATTGAATCGCCGGGCCTGACGGCCTCGCTGGCCATAGCCGACCGGGTGGTCGAGGCGACCGGGCGCTAGACTTCGGCGAGAATGACCTCGGCAATCGTGTCGATGATGTCCTCGATCACGTCGCGGTCCCCTTCCGCCATGATCCGGATCACCGGCTCGGTACCCGACGCACGCACGAGGATACGGCCTTCGCCATTCAATTGCTTGTCGGCCTTCGCAATGGCGGCCTTCACCTTGGGCGTGCTCAAGGGGTCGGAACCGCGGGCAACGCGGACATTCTTCAGGATTTGCGGGATCGGCTCGAAGACGCGGCACGCCTCGCTGGCCCGCTTTCCGCCACGCACCAGGATTTCGAGCACCTGCAGGGCGGCAATCAGCCCGTCACCCGTGGTCGAGAAATCCGAAAGGATCAGATGGCCGGACTGCTCGCCGCCGATATTGGCGCCGGTCTTGCGCATCCGTTCCAGCACGTAGCGGTCACCCACCTTGGTCCGGTCAAGCTTCAGCTTCTGGGATTCAAGGTAATGTTCCAGGCCCAAATTCGACATCACCGTGGAAACGACCGACTTCTTCTTCAGGCGACCCTTCTGGTTCCATTCGCCGGCGATCAGCCCGAGTAACTGGTCGCCATCGACAATCTGCCCCTTCTCGTCGCAGATGATCAGCCGGTCCGCATCCCCGTCGAAGGCAATGCCCAGATCGGCGCGCTCGCGCACCACTTCCTTGGCCATCAATTGCGGCATCACGGCACCGCAACCGTCATTGATGTTGAAACCGTCAGGCTTGACGTTCATCGGGATGACTTCCGCGCCCAGTTCCCACAGCGCAGTCGGCGCGACCTTGTAGGCCGAGCCATTCGCGCAATCGACCACAATGCGAAGGTCAGAGAGGCGCAGTTCGCGCGGGAAGGTCGCCTTGGCGATCTCCAGATATCGTGCCTGGGCATCGTCGATCCGCTTGGCACGACCGAGATTGCGCGGTTGCGCCAGATCGTCCGACGGGTCGCGCTCCATCAGGGATTCGATTTGCAGTTCGGCATCGTCGTTCAGCTTCATGCCGTCCGGCCCGAACAGCTTGATTCCATTATCCTCGAACGGGTTGTGCGATGCGGTGATCATCACGCCCAGATCGGCCCGAAGTGACCGCGTCAGCGTCGCCACCGCCGGGGTCGGCAGCGGTCCGAACTGGAAGACGTCGATGCCCATCGAGGTGAAGCCCGCCACCAGTGCGGATTCGATCATGTAGCCTGACAGCCGGGTATCCTTGCCGATGACAACGGTATGGCGCCGGTCATCGGTGCGCCGGAAATACCGGCCCGCAGCCATGCCGAGGCGCATGGCCGTTTCGGCCGTGATCGGAAACTGGTTGGTGGTCCCGCGGACGCCGTCGGTGCCAAAGTATTTCTTGTTCACGGTTTTAAGGTCCCTGTGTCTCGGTTGGGTCCGGTTTAGCGGCTTCACTGGGCAATTGCACCGGGGAGGCGACTCACGTGTTCATGCGCCGGGATAAATGGGCTGATCAATGACGAAATTTCTACCCTATGGGCGGCAGGATGTCTCTGACGCGGATATCGCTGCCGTCAAGTCCGTCCTGCGATCAGATTGGCTGACGTCGGGGCCAGAGATCGAAACCTTTGAAGATGCCCTGCGTGACGCGACCGGCGCGTCCCATGTCGTTGCCTGTTCGTCCGGTACGGCCGCCCTCCATCTTGCGCTCGCGGCGCTGGATCTGGACGCGGGCGATGCATGCGTCGTGCCATCCATAACCTTTGCGGCGACCGCCAATGCCGTGCGTTATTGCGGCGGACGGGTCGTGTTCGCTGATGTCGATCCCGTCACCGGGCTGATGACTCCCGAAACGCTGGACGAAGCCGTCACGCGCGCCGGTGGCCGGGTCCGGGCCGCCCTTCCTGTGCACCTGGCCGGTCAGCCCGCCGATATCGCCGGCATGAAGGCTGCGCTCCCCTCCATCGCGCTGATCGAGGATGCCTCCCACGCCATCGGCTCGGTTAATGACGGGGAGCGGGTCGGCGAATGCCGCCACAGCGCAGCGGCAACCTTCTCCTTTCACCCCGTCAAGACGATCACGGCCGGAGAGGGCGGGGCCGTTGCGCTGGACGACACGGATACCGCCGATCGTCTCAGGCGCCTGCGCAGTCATGGCATCCGGCGCAGCGTCGATCCGAAGGGCGGCGAGGCGCGGCCCTGGCATTATGCTCAGGAGGAGCTGGGCTGGAATTACCGGCTGACGGATATCCAGGCGGCGCTGGGACGGTCCCAGCTTTCGCGGTTGCCGGGCTTCCTGGCGCGGCGCAAGGAAATCGTCGAACGCTACGACAAGGCCTTCACCGGCGTGTCACCAGTCGTGCGGCCGCTGTCCCGGCGTCCCGGAACGCAGCCGGGATGGCACCTCTACATTCTCCTGATCGATTTCGATGCGCTGGGCCTTGAGCGCGGCGCGGTGATGGAGGCGCTGGCGAAACGCGGCATCGGCACGCAGGTGCACTACATTCCGGTCTATCATCACCCGGATTACAGGGGGGCGGTCGGCCAGAACCTTCCCGGTGCCGAGGCCTATTACCGGCACTGCCTGTCCATCCCGCTCTTCCCGGCCATGACCGATGCCGATTGCGACCGCGTGATTGACACGCTGAGCAGCGAGCTGGGCCTTCAGTCGTAATCGATCAGGCTGTGTGAGAGCGGGGTGCCGCGCGCAATCGCGGTGCGTGCCTTCGAGCCCAGAACCGCGCCGAGCGCGCCGGGCGGCAGGCCGTGCCCGGGGCGGATCGAGCGCACATTCCGCGCTGTGAAGCCTTCGCCCGCTGCGATGTCTTCAACCGCATAGAGCGAGCGGCGGAAGGCGATATTCGCCCGTTCACTGCCGCGCGGATTGAAACTGACCTGTCCGAGCGCCTCATAGGCGTCCCGGCAATCGCCAACCAGGCGCTTCATTTCCTCGGGGTTCAGCGAGAACTCGGCGTCGGGTCCCCCGTCCGCCCGGTCGAGCGTGAAGTGCTTTTCGATCAGGCGCGCGCCCAGGGCCGTCGCTGCCACGGACACGGCGGTCCCCGGCGTATGATCGGACAGCCCGAACACCGTGCCGAACGCCGCGCCGAGATGAGGCATTGTCATCAGGTCCGCATCTGCGATCGGGGCCGGATAGGCCGATATGCAATGGAGCAGGCACAGCCCGCCATCGCCCGCCTGGCGCGCGGCCGTTACGGCGGCTTCAATCTCGCCGAGATTGGCCATTCCGGTGGAGATGATCAGCGGCTTGCCGGTCGCTGCGCATCTTTCGATCAGAGGTAGGTCCACGATCTCGAAGGACGCGATCTTGTAGGCGGGTGCCTTGAGGTCTTCCAGCAAGTCCACCGCACTGGCGTCGAACGGGCTGGAAAAGACGTGCAGGCCCTGGTCGCGCGCATGCGAGAACAGGGTCTCGTGCCATTCCCAGGGCGTGTGCGCTTCCCGGTAGAGGTCGTGTAGCGTACGGCCTTTCCAGCTCCCGTGAGGGATCACGAATTCGGGGCCGTCATGGTCAAGCGTGATGGTGTCGGCCGTGTAGGTCTGCAGCTTGATCGCATCGGCGCCGCACGCGGCGGCGGCATCGATCGTCTTCAGCGCGTGATCGAGCTTCCCCAGATGGTTGGCTGATAACTCCGCGACGATATAGGGCGGGCAATCGTGAGCGATCCGGCGACCGGCGATCTCGAATTCGGGCGCAGCGGGCATCGTCTAGCCTGCTGCAGCGCGCCGGGGCTGGGCGACCGTTCGCGGAACACGGATCAATTCCGGATTGGTGTCGGAGGCGTAGCAGAACGTATCCTCGACGCCGTGGGCCCCGGCGGCGAGATGGCGCAGGCGGGAGTCCACATGGTCCTCGGACAGAAGGGCGAAGCGGTCGCTCAGCTCCAGCGTCGTGCGCGCCTCGTCAGCGCTGATCAGCACCTCGTGGAGCTTCTCGCCCGGCCGGATACCGACGATCCGTGCCTCGAGGTCGGGCGCAACAAGGTGCGCGATATCCAGCATCGACAGCGTCGCGATCTTCGGAACGAACACTTCGCCGCCATGAGCAAGCGCAAGCGAGGACAGCGTGAAGTTCACGGCCTGGTCCATCGTGATCCAGAACCGCGTCATTCGAGCATCGGTGACAGGAAGTTCCGTCGCGCCTTCTTCGACCAGCCTGTTGAAGAAGGGAATGACCGAACCGCGCGACCCCACGACATTGCCGTATCGAACCGAACAATAAACCGTGTCGCCCCCGTCCATGGCCGCAGCCGAGAAAATCTTCTCCGCTGCCAGCTTGGACGCGCCATAGACGTTGACCGGATTGACAGCCTTGTCGGTCGAGATCGAGCAGACATGCGGCGTGCCAAGGCGGCGGGCCGCCCGGACGATATTCAGCGCGCCATCGACATTGGTTTTCAGGCATTCGCCCGGATTGCGTTCGGCGATCGGGACATGTTTCAGCGCCGCGGCGTGAATGACCACATCGATTCCCGCCATCGCCTCGAGAACGCGGCTTTCGTCGCGCACGTCGCCGATGATGAATTCCAGGCTGTCGCAGCGGCCGGCGAACGCGGCGGCCATCTCGAACTGCTTGAGTTCGTCGCGGGACAGCACGGCCAGCCGGGCTGGTTTGAAGCGCGAGACAATCAATTCGACCATCGCCCGGCCGAACCCGCCGGTTCCGCCCGTGATCAGAATGGACTTGCCGTCGAGATCCATCAGGTCCCGGTCAAATCCACGCGTCGCGATGAGAGAATTTATCTGGTCCATGAGCCCCTGACCCGGCGATTGCGAATCGCAATTCTGCAGCTAGGAAGCCGCGAGAAGTGTATCGGATAGGTTAATACGGACGGGCGAGTACACTCAGCCGGCGGCGACACCGATCCGTGAGGGAGCGCTGGAGGGATGCTTGATGATCGCGGCCGCTTCGGGACGAGAAATCTGGCAGTCTTCGGAGCTGAGCGAGAAGCGTTCGCCCTGGGCTTTGGCACCCAGCGACACGAAGTGCTCGCGCGATTCCGGTCGGTTGGCGCGCAGGATGATGTAGCGGTCCTGGTAATCGAGAACGTTCGAAGCCGCGTCGTGCGAGATCAGGATTTCGTGCAATTTCTCGCCATCGCGCAATCCGGTGAACTCGACCTTCAGCGTTGGGGCCATCACCTCGGCCAGTTCGACAACCGACATGGCGCGCATCCGCGGCACCATCACTTCGCCGCCAACGGCAATGCCAAGCGAGGACAGCGAGAAATTCACGGCTTCCTTGATGGTGATCCAGAAGCGGGTCATGCGCTCGTCGGTGACCGGAAGCGTCGTGGCGCCCGACCGGATCAATTCGTCGAAGATCGGAATGACCGAACCGCGCGACCCTGCGAAATTGCCGAACCGGACCACGTGAACGCGTGTCGGGTCTGAATCGATACCGAACGGACGGGACGTCGCGATCTTTTCGGCGGCCAGTTTGGACGCACCGTACATGTTGATCGGCTGGACGGCCTTGTCGGTCGAAACGACCTGAACGGTCGAAACACGGTTGCGGCGCGCCGCGCGGACGACATTGGCCGTACCGGTGGCGTTGGTTTGCAGGCACTCGACGGGGTTCTGCTCCGAGATCGTCACATGCTTGAGCGCGGCAGTATGGATGACGATGTCGATCCCTTCCATCGCGTCGGTCAGGCGTTCGACGTCGCGGATGTCGCCAAGAACATAACGAAGATAGGGATGGTCAGCCGGACGAAGCCTCTGGCTCATCTCGAACTGCTTGGCTTCGTCGCGCGAATAGACCACCAATTGCTTGGGTTCGTACCGGTCACAGATCGCGCGCACGAGGCTGGACCCCAGACAGCCGGTTCCACCCGTGATGAACACGGATTTACCGGTCAGATCGATATTCGGTTCGGAGTAAAGCCCCGTCTCGAATACCGGATCCATGTCTGGAACGTGAACCATACCATACCCCTTTGGTCCGTCCGCCGGACCAATCGCCCCGGTTCTAATCCTCGCCTTCAAGAAGGCAAGCGTTAGGATGCACTGCGTCGAAACATTCGGTCAGCGCACATAATAGCGGAACTCACTGTAAAAAGGTTTCCAACGAAAAGGCGCACAAATCCGGACCATTGACTTTGGCGCGGGTTGTGGTTTTTCGGGTACATACCTCAAAAGCTGCCAGCACTGGCATTCACGAATTCCCCCCAGATCGACCTTCACTTTACACAGAAAGCCCATAAAAGGCGAGCGAGAGACCAGATTAATTGATCCACTTCATCGGAAAAACAGCTGGAAACTCAACGGCGAAGGGAATTCTCTCCGTGCAATTCCCCGATTAGGCTTGGCGCCCGAAAGGCCCTGGATTGATGAAACAGGCTTGGCCATTCCTCAGGCGGTCCCTGCAACCGGCCCGCCGTGCCTATCTCGAAGCCCGGCTTGGCCGGCTGGATTCGGCCCAAAATCCCGGTCGCGGTGCGCCGATGATTGCCGGATTTCTCAGCGCACCAATGGGCATTGGTGCTGCGGCGTCGCTCATTCACAGCGCGTTCCGCCAGGTGAATATCACACCGTCATCCTTTGACCTCACCCCGATCTATCAGCCCGAGCGGTCAGTTCTGCCGTGGCCGCCGGTGCCGGAACCCGAGGATGACGGTACGGGGCCTGTCATCGTGCATGTCAACGCGCCTGAGAGCATTCACGCGCTCAGTGCCATCGGCGCCGAACGCCTCCGCGGACGCTTGCTGATCGGCTTCTGGGCCTGGGAGTTGCCGCAGATTCCGAAATCCTGGATCGCGCCCGCAGCCCGCTATCACGAGATCTGGGTGCCGTCGCACTTCACGGCGGATGCCTTGCGCCCTGCGCTGGGCGACAAGGTGAAGGTTGCCGGCTACCCGTTGTCGCCTGCAAACCTGTCTCCTGAGCTGCCGCGCCGCCTTCGTGAACGGGTATTGCCGGACCCCGACAAAGGGCTTCTGGTCCTGGCTGCTGGCGATGCGTTGTCTTCGATCGAGCGCAAGAACCCGATCGGGGCCATCCGCGCCTTTCGCACCGCCTTCAAGGACCGGGAAGACTGCCGGATGATCGTCAAGACGTCGGGCCTCTCCCGAGCCAGCGCCGCGATCCGGCGGCGTTTCGATGCCGAATGCGCGTCGGACCCCCGCATCCGCATTTTCGACGACCCGCTGCCCCAGGACGAGTTCGACGCCCTGTTCGCGGCCGCGGACGTGTTCGTTTCGCTTCATCGCAGCGAGGGATTCGGCCTGTCGATTGCCCGCGCCCTGCTGGCGGGGACGCCGGCGCTCGTGACCGGTTGGTCCGGAAATGCCGACTTCTCGGACTTGCCGGGCGTGACCGAGGTGGGCTTCGAACTGGTGCCGCCGCGATCGGATCAGCCTCAATATAACTTGCCGGGCGCGGTCTGGGCGGATCCCGATGAAGCCGCTGCGGCTGAGCAGCTCTCAAAAATGACCGTTCCTGACGCGGCCCGCCGCAGCGCCATCGCTGCAGCGGCAGAAGAGCGTTTCTCGCCGGAAAAATGGGTGGCGGGTCTCAGTCCGGCATTTCATGCCGTGTGTGAAACCCAATAGAAGCAATTTCAGTCTAGACAGGTGCAAGCCCAAGGCCGAACGACCGAAAATTCACCCTACCGACCCTCCGGAGTCAGCTCGCGATGCCGTCAATCAGACCCGTCCTCATGTGCGGAGGATCCGGAACGCGACTTTGGCCGGTCTCCCGCAAGGATCGGCCCAAACACCTCATTCCGCTGGTCGATGGGCGTTCGCTGCTCCAGGAAACCGCCCTGCGGCTGAAACCCGGCTCGCAGGGGCCGGACATTCTCGCCCCGGTCGTCATCACCGGCGCCGCGCAGGCCGACGAAGCACTCGAACAACTGGGTGCCGTCGGAATTACCCCGGTCGCAGCCCTGATCGAGCCCGAGGGACGCAACACCGCCGCCGTGGCCGCTGCAGCCGTTGCGTGGTCAAAGGCAACAGGAGACGAAGCGCTTCTTCTCCTGCTTCCGTCGGACCATCAGATCACCGATCTCGGCACATTTCGCGAAACGCTCGCTGGCGCAATCGACCTGGCGCAAAGCGGACGCATCGTCACATTCGGCATCGCGCCGAGCCGTCCCCATACCGGGTATGGCTATATCCGTCGCGGCGAGGCGATCGGAGCAGGCTTTGCCGTCGCGGCGTTCAAGGAAAAGCCCGACGTCCAAACCGCCGCCGCCTATCTTCGCGATGGCGACTACAGCTGGAATGCCGGGATATTCCTGTTCGACCCGGCCGTCATGCAGCGCGAATTGAACCACTGGGCCGCAGACATCGCGGCAGGGGCGAGCCGGGCAGTGGAGAAGGCCCGCCGCGCTGAGACGGTATGGGAGTTGGACCGCGAGGCGTTCGCCGCGACACCGTCACAACCCCTCGACATCGCCGTGATGGAAAAAACCGGTTGCGCAGCGGTCGTCCCGGTCGATATGGGCTGGTCCGATGTGGGCACATGGACATCCTTCATGGATGTGCTCGCCAAGGATGAAGGGGGCAATGTCGTGTCGGGCGCGGTGCATCTGGTCGATTGCCGCAACGTCCACGCCCGGTCGACCGGCCCGATGACGGCGGTCGTGGGTGTCGAGAACGTGTCAGTCATCGTGACCGACGACGCGGTGCTGGTGATCAGCAATGACCGTGCCGAGGACGTCAAGGCGATTACCTCCACGCTGGCCGAAGACGGATGGGACCATTTGTTGTGACGTCGAAGGCCCGGCCTGTTGCAGATGTAACCGTCATAACGGTGGCGTATGGAAGCCGGGAGTGGCTTCCGGCCTGTCTCGAGGCCCTCAAGAACCAGACCGTTCAGCCGGCGAGGGTGATCGTCGTTGAAAACGGCTCGCCTGACGGGCAGCGCATCCGTGCCAGCGAACTGCCCGAGGGCATCGAGCTGATCGAGAACGACATCAATCGCGGATTTGCCGGGGCCAACAACCAGGCAGCCCGCCTTGTCACGACACGCTGGATCGCCCTGCTCAATCCGGACGCATTTCCAAAGCCCGACTGGATTGAACAGCTTTTGCGTGCCTCTGAACGATGGCCGACAGTGCGCATGTTCGGCTCCACGCAGCTGGCCTATGGAAGCGACGGCTATCTCGACGGGGCAGGCGACGCCTATCACGCCTTCGGCCTGCCCTTCCGCGGCGGCTACGGATTGCCTGTCAGCGAGTTGCAGGAGGAGGGTGAGACGTTTTCGCCCTGTGCAGCGGCGATGATGATCGACCGGGAGCTGTTTGCGAGCCTCGACGGCTTCGACGAGCATTTCTTCTGCTATTGCGAGGATGTCGATCTGGGGTTCAGGGCACGACTGCAGGGCGAGATCGCCATTCAGGTCCATGACGCGGTGGTCGAACACGTCGGTTATGGATCAAGCAGCCGCTGGTCGGCCTTCGCGGTCTATCACGGGACCCGGAACCGGTTGTGGACCTTCGCCAAGAACATGCCCCAGCCCTGGCTGTGGATCCTCTTCCCCCTTCATGCGGCGGCCACCGTCGCCCTGTTCGTCGCCTCGATTCGCCGCGGAGTCGCGAAGGCGTACGTCCGCGGCGTGTGGGACGCCACAATCGGTCTGGGGCGCGTGATGCGCCAGAGGCGGGACGTGCAGGAGAAGCGAAAAGTCCCGCGCAATGCGGTCATGCGCATGATGGCATGGAGCCCGTTCGCGCTTTTTGATCGCAAGCCACATATCATACCCCACTGGACGCGGACGCTGAGTGCCGACACAAAGCATCGCGAACCAGACCAACACACGACCGAATCCCGGACCTTTAGGAAGGACTGACCATGTGCGGAATTGTAGGTATCGTCGGCACACAGCCCGTGGCGAACCGCCTCGTCGAGGGTCTGCGGCGTGTCGAATACCGTGGATATGATTCGGCCGGGATCGCCGTCATCGATGAAAACGGGCATGTCGAACGCCGCCGCGCGACGGGAAAGCTCAGGGAGCTTGATCGCGTACTCGACAACAATCCTGCTGAAGGTATCAGCGGTATTGCGCACACGCGCTGGGCGACGCACGGCGCACCGACGGAAACCAATGCGCACCCGCATCATGCCGGCCGCGTTTACATTGTTCACAACGGAATTATCGAGAATTTCCGCGAGCTTCGCGAAGAAATGCAGCGTGCCGGGCGCGACTTCGTCACCGAAACCGACACGGAAGTTGTCGCACAGCTGATCGATTACGAGCTTGAAAAGTCGGGCGATCCGAAGGGCGCGTTTGAAGCGGTGCTGGCGCGCCTCAAAGGCGCATTTGCCCTCGCCGTGATGATCGACGGAATGCCGGACTTCATCATGGGGGCCCGCGAAGGCGCGCCGCTGGTGGTCGGATTTGGCGAGGACGAGGGTTTCCTTGGCTCGGATCCGCTTGCGCTCGCGCCGTTCACGAACCGCGTTTGCTATCTCGAGGAAGGCGATTACGCGATCATCCGTCGCGGCAGCGCCGAGATCTACGATCGCAGCGGCGAGCGGGCAAACCGGCCCGAGAAGATCGTCGAGATTTCGGCGGCGCTCGCAGAAAAGGGCAATTACCGGCACTTCATGGAAAAGGAAATCCATGAACAGCCCGAGGTGATCGCCCGCACGCTGACGCATTATGTCGACCCGCTCCGCCTGGTCGTGCGCCCGCTGGAAGGTCTCGACTTCACCAGCTTTGACCGCGTGATCGTCGTTGCCTGCGGAACGGCAGGCTATGCCGGACAGGTGGCCGGGTACTGGATCGAACAGCTCGCCGGTCTTCCGGTTCGCAACGAGGTCGCGTCCGAGTTCCGCTACCGGGAACCGGCAGTGTCAAAGCGCGATTTGGCATTGTTTATCTCGCAGTCCGGCGAAACTGCAGACACGCTGGCGGCCATGCGCTTCTGCAAGGAACGCGGCCTGACGACGGCTGTCATCGTCAACGCGGCCCATTCCACGATGGCCCGCGAAGCCGACATTACCCTGCCGACGTTGGCCGGTCCCGAGATCGGCGTGGCCTCGACCAAGGCCTTTACCTGCCAGCTGGCAGCACTGGCGATGCTGGCAATCAATGCCGGCCGCGCCCGCGGTTTCATCGACGAGGCCCGCGAGAAGGAATTGGTCACCGGCTTGCTCGAAGCGCCGCGTGACGTCTCCAAGGCGCTCGAAACGGAAGACGAGGCCAAGCGTATCGCCTCGGAGATCACCCAGTCCCGCAGCGTCCTTTACCTTGGGCGCGGTGTGTATTTCCCGCTGGCGCTCGAAGGGGCATTGAAGCTGAAGGAGATTTCCTACCTTCACGCCGAAGCCTATGCCGCCGGCGAACTCAAGCACGGCCCGATTGCCCTGATCGAGGACGGCCTCCCGGTCGTGATGGTCGCCCCGTATGACCACCTCTGGGACAAGACCCAGTCCACGATGCAGGAAGTCGCGGCGCGCGGCGCCCGGGTGATCCTTGTCTCGGATCAGGCAGGCATGACCGACAGCGGCGTCAAGCGTGAAGACGTGATCCTGCTGCCGGATTGTGCGCCGATCGCGGCGCCGATTGTGGCTGCGGTCGCGGTGCAGTTGCTCGCCTATCACGCGGCTGTCTACAAGGGCACCGACGTGGACCAGCCGCGCAACCTCGCCAAGTCGGTGACTGTCGAATAGCGAAACCATTCGTGAATTGGTCGCGGGCGGATCGCTCGTGTAGAGCACGCGTCAGATTGACAGACCTGCGGCAGCCGGAGGCCCGGACCATTGACCGACATGATTCCCTTTATCGATCTGGGCGCGCAGCGCGACCGTTTGCGCTCCAGGCTCGATGCCGCCATTGGCCAGGTGCTCGATTCGGGAGCCTTCATCCTGGGGCCGCAAGTGCGCGAGCTGGAAGCCCGGCTCGCTGATCTCGCAAAGGCACCGCATGGCCTCGCCTGCGCCAACGGTACGGACGCCATTGTCCTGCCGCTCCTGTCGATGGGGATCGGCCGGGGAGATGCGGTCTTCGTGCCGTCCTTTACCTTCGCGGCCTCTGCCGAAGTGGTGCCGTGGACGCGCGCAACGCCGGTTTTCGTCGATGTCGACCCGGTCACCTACAACATGGACCCCGAAAGCCTGAAGGCCGCCATCGAGATGGTGAAAGCCGAAGGCAAGCTGCGTCCGGCCTGCGTCATTGCCGTCGACCTGTTCGGCCAGATGGCGAACTATCCGGCGATCCGGGAGATTTGCGACCAGCACGGCATGAAACTGATCGCCGATGCCGCGCAGGCCTATGGCGCAACGCTGAATGGCAAGTCCGCCATCGAATGGGCGGATGCGCTGACGATCAGCTTCTACCCGGCCAAGCCGCTCGGCTGTTATGGCGATGGGGGTGCAGTTCTGGTCAAGGACGCGAAGGTCCGCGACCTGATCAAGTCCTACCAGGTACATGGCGAAGGACGCGAGCGGTACGAATATGCCCGCATCGGGCTCAATTCGCGCCTCGACACGCTCCAGGCTGCCATTCTTCTCGTGAAGCTGGACGCCTTCGCCGAAGAACTGGTGCTCCGCCAGAAGGCCGCTGACGCCTACCAGAAGGGCATCGGCAACGCGGTGAAGACGCCGAAACTCGCAGAAGGCGCGACCTGCACTTGGGCGCAATACACGGTCGAAGTTGATGACCGGGACGGCTTCCGCGCTTTCCTGGCGGAACGCGGCGTGCCGACGGCGGTCTATTACCCGATCCCGCTGCACATGCAGGCGCCCTATGCTGATTTCCCGGTCGCTCCGGGTGGCCTGCCGGTGACGATGAAGGTCTGCGACCGCGTCGTTTCCCTGCCGATGCATGCCGACATTCGCGGCGAGGACCAGCAGCGGGTCATCGACGCCATTCAGGCCTATGCCGCGGAACGCGCGGCAGCCTGATTTCACAGCGCCACAACCGTGACAGCCCAGTCGCTTTGCGCCATGGTCCGTCCCCGGACGGACGGGGGTATCTGACGTGTCTGACGGCGCGCTCACCGAAACGCTGAACGCCTATGCCGCGCGCTTCGCCGAGGGGCGCAGCCGCGCCCGCCCCCTGTCGGCGCACCTGAAAGCGCTGGAGGCCGAAAGCCTCCACATCATGCGCGAGGTCGCCGCCGGTTTCGCCAATCCGGTGATGCTCTATTCCATCGGCAAGGACAGCGCCGTGATGCTGCACCTGGCGATGAAGGCCTTCTGGCCCTCGCGCCCGCCCTTTCCGCTGCTGCATGTCGATACGACGTGGAAGTTCCGCGAGATGATCGCCTTTCGCGACGCGTTGACGTCGGCGCTGGGCCTGACTCTCCTGACCCATACCAATGCGGACGGGGTCGCGCGCGGCATCAACCCCATCGATTCCGGTTCGAGCCTGCACACGCAGGTGATGAAGACCGAAGCGTTGCGCCAGGCCTTGAACGAACACGGTTTTGACGCGGCGTTCGGCGGCGCGCGCCGCGACGAGGAAAAGTCCCGTGCCAAGGAGCGCATCTTTTCCTTCCGCGACACCAATCACGGCTGGGACCCGCGCGCCCAGAGGCCCGAGCTTTGGAACCTCTACAACACGCGGATTCGCAAGGGTGAATCGATCCGGGTTTTCCCGCTGTCGAACTGGACCGAGCTCGATATCTGGCAATACATCCTGGAAGAGCACATCCCCATCGTGCCGCTCTATTTCGCGGCACCGCGGCCTGTCGTGGATCGCGATGGCACGACGATCATGGTCGATGATGACCGGCTCCCCATGCGCGATGGCGAGACACCGCAGACAAGGACCGTCCGCTTCCGCACGCTCGGCTGCTACCCTCTGACCGGCGCCATCGAAAGCGATGCCGCGACGGTCGAGGATATCGTCCTTGAAATGCTGACAGCGCGGACCTCGGAACGCTCCGGCCGCCTGATCGACCACGACGAGTCGGGCTCGATGGAGAAGAAGAAGCGCGAGGGATATTTCTGATGTCGGGCGCGGATCGTTCCGGTCTCATTGACCGCCTGTCGCGCTCCGGCTCGAAGGGCGTGCTGCGCTTCATCACCTGCGGGTCAGTGGATGACGGAAAATCGACCCTGATCGGCCGCCTCCTCTACGATTCCAAGTTGTTGTTCGAGGATCAGCTCGGCACGCTGGAGCGCGACTCCAGGAAGCATGGAACGACCGGCGGGGACATCGACTTCGCGCTGCTGCTCGACGGGCTCGAGGCCGAGCGCGAGCAGGGCATCACGATTGACGTCGCTTACCGCTTCTTCGCGACCGAGAAGCGCAAATTCGTCGTCGCCGACACGCCGGGCCACGAACAGTACACGCGCAACATGGCGACCGGCGCCTCCACGGCCGACGCTGCCATCATCCTTGTTGATGCGCGAAAGGGCGTGCTCACACAGACGCGCCGCCACACCTGGATCGCCCACATGATGGGCATTCGCCACATCGTGCTGGCAGTGAACAAGATGGACCTGGTTGATTATGACCGGGCTCGTTTCGAGGACATTCACGGCGCCTATCGGCAGGCCGTCGCCAGCCTGCCCTTCCAGTCGATCACCCCGATCCCGATGTCGGCCCGCTTTGGAGAGAATGTCTCGACCCGATCGGCGCGCATGGACTGGTATCAAGGCGGATCGCTGATCGAGTTTCTGGAATCGCTCGAGACCGGCTCCGGACTGATCGACCAGCCTTTCCGCTTCCCGGTCCAGTGGGTCAATCGGCCGAACCAGAATTTCCGCGGCTTCTCCGGCACCGTCGCGTCGGGACGCATCGCTCCGGGCGACGCCGTCGTCATCGCCCAGTCGGGCGCATCCGCGACGGTCAAGCAGATCGTGACCGCCGACGGCGATCAGGACGAAGCCGTGGCCGGTGATGCCGTGACGCTTGTGCTCGACCGCGAGGTCGACGTGGCGCGCGGAGACATGATCGTTCCGGCTGGGGACCGGCCGGACGTCTCCGACCAGTTCGTCGCCGAAATCCTGTGGATGAACGAGCAGGAATTGTTGTCGGGCCGCTCCTATCTGCTGAAGGCCGGCCCGGCGACCATTCCGGCCACGATCACGACGATCAAATACGGTATCGACGTCAACACCTTCGAGAAGGAACCGGCCCGGTCGATCGCCCTGAACGGCATCGGCCAGTGCAACCTGTCGACGGGACAGCCGATCGCCTTTGATCCGTACGAGGACAACCGCGCAACCGGCGCTTTCATCCTGATCGACCGCTTCACCAATCAGACGGTCGGCGCGGGCATGATCCGGCACGGTCTGCGGCGCGCGGACAATATCCACGCCCAGGCGATGGACATCACCAAGACCGACCGCGCCCGGATGAAGGGCCAGAAGCCGGCCATCGTCTGGTTCACGGGCCTGTCCGGAGCCGGCAAGTCGACCATCGCCAACCTCGTCGAGAAACGCCTGTCAGCCGCAGGGCACCACACCTATTCGCTGGATGGCGACAATGTCCGCCACGGGCTGAACAAGGATCTGGGTTTCACCGATGCAGACCGGGTGGAAAACATTCGCCGCATCGGCGAAGTCGGAAAACTGTTCGTGGATGCGGGCCTGATCGTGACGTGTTCCTTCATCTCGCCCTTCCGCGACGAGCGCCAGATGGTGCGTGAACTGGTCGGCGAGGATGAATTCATCGAAGTCTTCGTCGATGCGCCGATCGAGGTCTGCATGGCGCGCGATCCCAAGGGGCTCTATCGCAAGGCCCAGGACGGCAAGATCAAGAATTTCACCGGCTTCGACAGCCCGTATGAAGCGCCTGAGACCCCCGAGATTCACCTCCATACGGCTGACCTGTCACCGGAAGAGGCCGCCGAGCGGGTTATCTCGATGCTGCGGGATATGGGCCGGCTCGGCTGACGCCGACCTTCGGCAGCCCGCCGAGGGAACTCTGTCTAACGCCGCGCCCGCGCGATGAATGCCCCGTTGAGGAAGCGTTCGGCGGTTTTGCCATAGAGGAAGTCTGACCCGTCCGGCTTGACCACTTGGCCGCCCGCCGCATTCAGCACGGCATGACCGGCGGCCGTATCCCACTCCATCGTCGGACCGAAGCGCGGATAGACGTCGGCTCGTCCTTCGGCGAGCAGGCAGAATTTCAGCGACGATCCCGCCGAGACCGCATCGGTGACGCCCGCCGCTTCGGCCCAGGCCTTGGTCTGTTCATCGAGATGGGACCGGCTCATCACCGCCACCAGCTGGTCTGACGGGATTTCGCGTCCGCGGATCGGAACCAGGAAGTCCGCTGTCACGTCATCGCCCGAACTGACCGGCCCTGCATAGGCGGTCTCCCCGCCGCAATAGAGCCGCTTCAAGGCCGGAGCAAAGACACAGCCCGCCATCGGCCGACGGTGGGCGATCAGGGCGATGTTGACGGTGAACTCGCCATTCTTGTTGACGAATTCACGGGTTCCGTCGACCGGGTCGACCAGGAAGAAATGGTCCTCGGTGTCGGGGCAGTTCCCTTTTTCGAATTGTTCCTCGGCCAGCACGGGGATGCCCGGAAAGACGGCGTCCAGTGCTTCCAGGATGATCGCTTCGGCGCGCTCGTCGGCGTCGGTGACCGGAGAGCGGTCGGTCTTCGCACGCGCGGCGAAATCGCTCTCATAGACGTCCATGACGGCGACACCCGCCTGCGAGCAGATTTGCGCAAGGGCGAGGGCGATCTGGTCGGGTTCGGCAGCGCGCCGCAGGGCCATGGGGGTCGCCTTTCGCGATCGGGAGGGGCGCTCCTTATGGCAAGCGCCCGGGGCCGCAGCAACGGACAACAGTCGTAAAGGCGTCATTCTTCGCGTATCACTTGAACTTTCCGCGACAAGACGCGATTTTGCCCGCCATGACGAATGACCAGAACGGGGACGACCCCCTCGACGCCGCCATCGCGCGATTTGATGCCGCGCTCGAACGCGTTGAAAAAATGACGGCCAAGCTGCGCTCTCGCGCCGACGCGGCGCGTTCAGCGAACGAGGAGATGGGGGCGTACGACGCCGACCGCGCCCGTTTGGCCGAGGACCTCGATGATGCCCGCGCCCGCGAAGCGGCGCTGGTCGAGGCGGCCGAGGAAGCCTCCGCAGCACTCGATGGCGCCATCCGCGATCTTCGCGCCGCCGCGACGACCGTTGAAGCGGCCGATGCCAGCGGGGACGGCCACTGATGGGCAAGGTCTCTGTCTCCATCAACGGCCGCGCTTTCACCATCGGCTGCGAGGAAGGCCAGGAAGCGCATCTGCGCGATCTGGCCCGTCACCTCGACGGGCATATCCGGGACCTGTCGGGCCAGGTGGGGCAGATCGGGGATTTGCGCCTGCTGCTCATGGCGTCGCTTGTGGTGGCCGACGAGCGGCTCGATGCCCTCACCAGGCTCAGCGAACTCGAAGCGCAGCTTGAGGAATTGCAGGCCGCCGACAGCGGCCGGGCGCAAGGGCTGAATGCCGAACGCCAGAGACTGGCGGAACGCGTGAGCAAGGCCGCCGAGAAGCTGGAAGCGCTCGCAGCAGCAGCCGACACTTGAGTCTCCTCGCCGCGCACGCCACATATCGTTTTGGCGGTATCTGCGGCGTGCGTTTGGAGCTACCATCCCGCCGACCGTACATCTCCTCTAGGGAGCTGCCTCTGTTCTGGACCGTGGTCCGTTTCACGCGGCGCCCACCTGACTTGTCAGGTCGCAGGGGAAGGTTTGGGTCCGACGGCGCAGGTGGAACCGCCACATGTTTTTGAACTGGCGCAAACGTCAGGCGCGAAAAGCTGCCCAGGCCCGGCGCATCCAGGCGCACCGGACCCATCCCGATGCCGGCCGGGCGCTGGTCGACAATTTCCCCGACGCACTCTGGCCAGCAATTGGCACGGTCGTTTCAGGATACCGCGCATTCGGTCCCGAGATCGACGCCGGCCCGCTGATGGAATCCTTCCACCTCGAACAGGTTCGCCTCGCGCTGCCGCGCGTCGTCGGGCGCGGCCAGCCACTGGCTTTTCATCACTGGTCTCCGGGCGATGAATTGGTGAAGGGCCCGTTCGGGGTCGAGGAACCGTCACAGGACTGCGACCGCGCCACGCCAAGGCTTGTCCTCGTGCCCCTGCTGGCCGCCGATCTGCGCGGTCACCGGCTGGGCTATGGCGCGGGGTATTACGACATGACGCTGGCCCGGCTGCGCGAGCAAGGGCCGGTGACCGCAGTCGGTCTTTGTTACGAGGAACAGCTGGTGCGCAAAGTCCCCGCCGGAAAGCATGACCAGCCGGTCGACTGGATCGTCACCGAGCAACGCGCTGTCCGGATTGACCGGTAGGCCGACAGAAAAACGCCCCGGACAATTGTCCGGGGCGTCCTTCAATCAGCAGTGTCGGACCGCCTAGTAGCGGTAGTGCTCGGCCTTGAACGGGCCTTGCTGCTCGACACCGATATAGTCGGCCTGCTCGCCTGACAGCACGGTCAGGTGCGCACCGAGCTTGGGCAGGTGCAGCGCCGCGACCTTTTCGTCGAGGTGCTTGGGCAGGATGTAGACCTGGTTCTCGTACTGGTCGCCGCGCGTCCACAGCTCGATCTGGGCCAGCACCTGGTTGGTGAAGCTGGCGCTCATCACGAAGCTCGGGTGACCGTTGGCATTGCCCAGATTCACCAGGCGGCCTTCGGACAGCAGGATGATGCGGTTGCCTTCCGGGAACTCGATCAGGTCGACCTGCGGCTTCACATTCTTCCAGTTGAAGTTCTGAAGCGCCTCGACCTGGATCTCGTTGTCGAAGTGACCGATGTTGCACACGATGGCCATGTCCTTCATGGCGCGCATGTGGTCTACCGTGATCACGTCCTTGTTGCCGGTCGCGGTGACGACGATGTCGACTTCGCCGATCACGTCTTCAACGGTGACAACCTGGAAACCGTCCATGCAGGCCTGCAGGGCGCAGATCGGGTCGATCTCGGTCACGGCCACGCGGGCACCGGCCTGGGCCAGCGATTCCGCGGAACCCTTGCCGACATCGCCATAGCCGCAGACGAGGGCGGTCTTGCCGGCCATCATCACGTCGGTACCGCGGCGAATGGCGTCGACCAGGCTTTCACGGCAGCCATAACGGTTGTCGAACTTCGACTTGGTCACGGAGTCGTTCACATTGATCGCCGGGAAGGGCAGCTCGCCGCGCTTGTGCATCTGGTACAGGCGCATGACGCCGGTCGTGGTCTCTTCCGAAACGCCCTGGACAGCGTCCAGCGCCTTGGCGAACCAGCCCGGATTGGCGGCGATACGCTTGCGGATCTGGGCGAAGAGATACTTCTCTTCTTCCGACTTCGGCTCGCCCAGCGAGGACGGGTCGGCCTCGGCCTTCTTGCCCAGCATCAGGTACATGGTGGCGTCGCCACCATCGTCCAGGATCATGTTGGCGGTTTCACCATCGGCCCAATCGAAGATCTTGTCGCAGAAATCCCAGTATTCTTCGAGCGTCTCGCCCTTGTGCGCGAAGACCGGAATGCCGCGCTCGGCGATCGCGGCAGCGGCGTGATCCTGGGTCGAGAAGATGTTGCAGGAGGCCCAGCGCACTTCGGCGCCCAGCGCGGTCAGCGTTTCGATCAGAACAGCGGTCTGGATCGTCATGTGCAGCGAGCCGGCAATGCGCGCGCCCTTGAGCGGCTTGGATTCGCCAAACTCCTCGCGCAGAGCCATCAGGCCCGGCATTTCGATCTCGGCCATTTCCATTTCGGTCCGGCCCCAGGCGGCAAGGCTCAGGTCCTTGACGGCGCAATCAGTCGTGTTGGTCATGTCGGATAATCCTCATCGGGACATAAAAAACGAAAAGAGAGGGCAGGATCTCTGGTAAAGCCGCGCGGGCTCTAACACGGGATTCCGGAACGCTCAACGCTTGGGCCGAACAGACCCGCCTTGCATCTCAGTTTCGTGCGATATAGGCCGCACGCCACGCTGACACAGGACGCCGCACATGCGCCTCGCCATTTTCGGAGACGTTGTTGGACGAACCGGCCGCAAGGCCGTTGCCGAACACCTGCCCGGATTGCGCGGCCGGCTGGCGCTCGATTTCGTCGTCGTCAATGCCGAGAACGCGGCCAACGGGTTCGGGATTACGCGCGGCACGGCGGAAGACCTGTTCGATGCCGGCGCTGATGCGCTGACCCTGGGCAATCACGCCTGGGACCAGGCCGAAGCCCTGACCCTGCTGGACAATGATTCCCGCCTGATCCGCCCGGCCAACTACCCGCAGGACCTGCCGATACCGGGCAAGGGCGCCAATCTGTTCCATACCGCCGATGGCCGCAGCGTCCTCGTCACCAACCTCATGGGCCGGCTCTACATGGACCCGCTCGACGATCCCTTTGTCGCGGCCGAGCGCGAACTGTCTGCCGCCCCGCTGGGCCAGGTCGCCGATGCGGTGATCGTGGACTTCCACGGCGAGGCCACGAGCGAAAAGACGGCGATGGGCTTTTTCTGTGACGGCCGCGCCAGCGTCGTCGTCGGGACCCACACCCATGTTCCCACGTCCGACCACCGCATCCTGCCGGGCGGAACCGCCTATATCACCGACCTGGGCATGACCGGCGACTACGACTCGATCATCGGGATGGACAAGGAAGAGCCGCTGCGGCGCTTCACCACGCGGCTCCGCTCCGGACGCTTCACCCCCGCCGAGGGCGAGGCGACGCTGAGCGGTCTGTTCGTGGAGACCGATGACCGCACCGGTCTGGCCACGCGCTGCGAACCGATCCGCGTGGGCGGGCTGTTGTCACAGGTTGTGCCTGACCTTTGAGTGTTCTTCCCGGAACGTGTCCGGGTTTGTCCCACGGAATAGTGGACGCCTAGATCGCCCCGCGCCCGGACTGCTCCCAGTCCTTCAGGAAGGCGTCGAGCCCGGCATCGGTCAATTCGTGCCGGATCATCGCTTCGAACATTGCGGGCGGCAGCGTGGCCGCATCCGCCCCGGCCAGCGCCGACCCCTCGATATGTTCCACGCTGCGGATGGACGCAGCCAGGATGCGCGTCTCGTAGCCATACTCGTCATAGACCGAGCGGATGCGCTGTATCAGGCCGATCCCGTCCTCGCCGCGATCATCCAGCCTTCCGATGAAGGGCGACACGAAGGTCGCGCCTGCCTTGGCCGCCAGAAGCGCCTGCGACACCGAAAAGCACAAGGTAACATTCGTCGGATGTCCGTCCGCTGTCAGCGCCGCGCAGGCTTTCAACCCGTCAAAGGTCAGCGGCAGCTTGACGACGATATTGTCCGCGACCGACCTCAACTTCAGCCCTTCGGCAATCATGCCCGCCGAGTCCGTGGCGACCACTTCGACGCTGACAGGTCCGTCGACGGCGGCGCAGATATTCGTGAGCCCTTCGATGAAGTCGCCGCCGGATTTTGCAACCAGCGACGGATTGGTTGTCACCCCGTCCACCAGACCGGATTCAGCGTGCGCGGAGATCAGGGCGGCATCGGCGGTATCGAGAAAAATCTGCATCACATCTTCCAATCGTCGGCTGTCGGTTCCAGGTCGATAGCGCCAAAGCATGAAGCATCGGTATCACTGGCTTGGACACGCCGAAGGCTTGCGCTAGACAACGCCCAAGTTCGCGCCGGAATTGACCGGGCGTCACACGAAATCATGTGAGGAGGTTTCGGCCATGGCCGGGCACTCGAAATGGGCGAATATCCAGCACCGCAAGGGTCGTCAGGACAAGGCGCGCGGCAAGCTGTTCTCCAAGTTGTCCAAGGAAATCACCATTGCCGCCAAGATGGGCGGCGGCGACCCGGACATGAATCCGCGCCTGCGTCTGGCCGTGGCCAACGCCAAGGGCCAGTCCATGCCCAAGGACAACATCCAGCGCGCCATCGACAAGGCGGTTGGCGGGGATGTCGAGGCCTATGAGGAAATCCGCTATGAGGGCTTTGGTCCCGGCGGCATCGGCCTGATCGTCGAAGTCTCGACCGACAACCGCAACCGCGCGGCCTCCGACGTCCGCACCGCCTTCTCCAAGAATGGCGGGAACATGGGCGAGACCGGCGCGGTGGCCTTCATGTTCGACCAGGTCGGCGAGATTCGTTACCCGGACACCATCGGCGACGAGGAAGCCGTGTTCGAGGCGGCGCTCGAAGCTGGTGCCGAAGACGTGTCATCCGAAGAGGGTGATGAGGATGAACCCGGCGAGTTCGTCATCATCTGCGCCCGCGAGGATCTGGGCGAAGTGTCCAGTGCGTTGCAGGAATCGCTCGGCGAAGCAAAGTCCGCCAACATCATCTGGAAGCCGCAGAACCTCATCGAGGTCGATGCCGACAAGGCCGCGACCGTGATGAAACTGCTCGAAGTCCTCGATGATCTCGACGACGTCCAGAACGTCTTCTCCAATGCCGACTTCTCGGACGAAGCCCTCGCCGGAATGGAGTAACGCACATGGCCGGTCTCACCTTCGTCGATGCGGTCAACTTCCCCTCCGGCACCGGCACAGGGGATGACCGTTACGGTTTCGACGAAGGCACAGGCACGGCCTGGGTGGTGGATGGTGCGACCGATGTCGGGACGCGCCGTGTCTTCCCGGAAGCGGTCGAGCGCGAGGCGTCAGGCCTCCTGCTCTTCGAGAGCGATGCCGCCTGGTATGCCGACACGCTGAACGCCGCCCTCACCGCCCCGCCGCAGGCAGGCGAGGCGCCGAAGGCCTATCTTGAGCGCGTCATCACCGGCGTCGCTGCAAAGGCCCGCAAGGAAGCGCTCTGCGACCTGTCCAGGGAGCCGCGCCACAACCTGCCGAGCGCGGGGGGGATTTGGATGCGCGCCTCGGGCGATGCCGTGGAATTCGCTGCCCTGGGCGACTGCGTTGCCATCGTCCATACCGGTGGAAAGGCGCATTTCGTCGGCCAGCTGGACCTGATCCGGGCCGAACATGCCAGCAACCGCCAGCAACTCGCCGAGCCGGCGGGCAAGGCCGGCGGCTTTGCCAAGGCCCGCGAAGCGCGCGACCGGATGAATACCGAAGGCCACCACTGGGTCTTCTCATTGCATCCTCAGGCGGCGGCCCGCGCCGAGGAAAACCGGGTCAAGGTGTCCGAAGGCGACCACGTCCTTTTGATGTCCGACGGCTTCTTCCGCCTCGTCGAGCCCTATGGTCTCTATACGGTCGACACTTTGATGGCGCGTGCGCTTGAAGACGACGGCTTGCTGTCACTGGTCAATGACCTGCGCCAGGCCGAGCGCAACCCCGAGGACGACGCGAAGATCGGCCGTCTGAAAACGAAGGATGACGCCACCGCGCTGCTGGTGCGGGTCGATTGATCCCTCAAGGGATCACGAACACCCCCGCGCGCGGCTCGGTCAGCGAGCCGATATAAAGCCGGCCCTCGCCATCAGGGACCACATTGGCAATCAGGCCCCACCGTCCGTCGGGATCGTGCCAGCTGTCGAGATACTCGCCTTGCTCGTCGACGACGAGGATGAAGCCGCGCGGCGGACCCGAGCGCAGCCATACGAATTCCGGCAATTTCGTCAGCATCCGGGTCCAGAAGGGATTGCGGTGCATGAAGCGCAGCAATGCCACGCGCTGGGTATCCATCGCGATATAGAGCCTGCCGGTGCCGTCACCTGTCACCCCGTCGGGGATGCCGGGCAGGTTGTCGGCGACAATTTCCCACTCACCGGCGCGCGGACCCTCGATCCAGTAGCGCGACAGGCGATAGCGGAACGTCTCGATCACGAAGACCGATTGCCCGTCCGCCGCCATCGCCACGCCATTGGCGAAATAGAGGCCCTCGCGAACAAGCTCGATCGTCCCGTTCATTTGGAGGGCGTAGAACAGGCCGTAAGGCCGATTCTCGGCCATGTCGTACTGGAAACTCGGCTCGCCGACGCCATTGGCCCAATACCAGGAAGCGTCGGTGACATAGATCGTCCCGTCCTCGGCGATGTCGAGATCGTCGGCGAAACCGAACGGCCGGTCGTCTGGCCCGCGCGAGATCAGTTCGACGCGCCCGGAATCGACGTCGACGGCATAGACGCCGTCCGACGCTGCCGCGATCAGGCGGCCCTCGGGATGCCATTGCAGGCCAAGCACCGGGCGGTTGTCGGTGATCCGGGCGACGACGCGCGCCTCGCGGCCGTTCTGCGAAACCCACATCAGCGTTCCGTCCGGCTGGCCGGTGTAGAAGCCGCCGCCGGGCGCCAGCGCGATATCCTCGCTGGAGTGAATCAGGCCGTCGCCGCGCGCACCGGCGCGCGCCAGCGCCCCGTCGGGTTCCAGCACGCCGCTGAGTTCCGGGGGTTCGGGTTCATCCCAATAGGCGGGATCAATGCGTGCCGGCCACGCCCACCAGATCGCGAAGACAACCACAAAACTTGCTAAAACAACGGCGAGAATTCGCATGATTTCCTCCACTGGAGGCAATTTATCCCGTTCTTGCCACCCGCGTAAGCGGGACTGAGGACCGGACTCCCGTTTTCTGACGCGCGAAGGTAACACTGCCGCGCTATACACAGGCCTGTGAAGATGCGATTCCCTTCCGGATCCGTCTGCCGCGCCAATTCCGCACCTCTGGGGACACGAATGACCGTCGAGACCGCCGCTGAAACCCGCATCGACCCGGCGCGCATGCGCCACCTCGCCAATGCCATTCGGGCCTTGTCGATGGATGCCGTCGAAGCCGCGAATTCCGGTCACCCCGGAATGCCGATGGGGATGGCGGACGTTGCGACGGTGCTCTGGACCCGGCACCTGAAATTCGATGCGGCCGACCCGGCCTGGCCCGACCGTGACCGGTTCATCCTGTCGGCCGGTCATGGCTCGATGCTGATCTATTCGCTCCTGCACCTGACGGGGAGCGAGGATGTAACGCTCGACGAGATCCGCAACTTCCGCCAGCTCGGCTCCAAGACCCCCGGCCACCCCGAATACGGTCACACGGCGGGTGTCGAGATGACGACCGGGCCGCTGGGACAGGGCATTTCGACCGCGGTCGGCTTTGCGTTGGCCGAACGGATGACCAATGCGCGCTTCGGCGACGATCTCGTTGATCACCACACCTATGTGATCGCGTCGGATGGTGACTTGCAGGAAGGCATCAGCCACGAGGCGATCTCGCTGGCCGGTCATCTGAAGCTGAACCGCCTGGTCGTGCTGTGGGACGACAACGAGATTTCAATCGACGGCGATACCCGCCTGTCGGAGTCCATGGATGTCCTGAAACGCTTCGAGGCCGCCAACTGGCAGGTCTGCCGCGTCGACGGGCACGACCCCGAAGCGATCGACGCTGCACTGGTCAATGCCAGGTCCAGCGACAAGCCGGTCCTGATCGCCTGCCGCACGACAATCGGATATGGCGCGCCCACCAAGGCGGGCAAAGCGTCCTCGCACGGAGCACCGCTGGGCGCCGACGAGATCAAGGCGACGCGGGAAGCCCTGAAATGGGCCCATGGCGACTTCGAGCTTCCCGACGATGTCGTCGCCGAATGGAATGCCGCCGGTCGCCGCGCGGTCGCCGAACGGGCCGCTTGGCAAGACCGGCTTGCCGCATCGGGTCGGCAGGCTGAATTCATCGCCAGCCTGGCTCCGGACATGCCTGAGACGACCGCAAAGGTGATGGCGCAGTACCGCAAGGAACTGGCCGCGGAACGTCCGTCGATCGCCTCGCGCGCCTCGTCGGGCCAGACCCTCGACCGCCTCGTTCCCGCCTGGCCGGAACTGGCCGGCGGATCGGCCGACCTTACCGGGTCAAACCTGACCAGGGCGAAGGACCAGCCGGTTCTCAGCGCCGACGATTATTCCGGCCGCTACATCCACTTCGGCGTGCGCGAACACGGCATGGCCGCATGCGCCAACGGAATGAGCCTGCATGGCGGCGTACGGCCCTATATCGGGACCTTCCTGGTCTTTGCCGACTATTGCCGCCCGTCGATCCGGCTGGCCGCCCTGATGCGTCAGCCGGTCACCTATGTTTTCACGCACGACTCCATTGGTCTTGGCGAGGATGGTCCGACGCACCAGCCGGTCGAGCATCTCGCTTCGCTGCGCGCGATGCCGAATGTGCTCGTCTTCCGTCCCGCCGATGCGCTGGAGACGGCAGAATGCTGGGAAGCCGCTGCCAACGCGACCGATGGTCCGTCTGTGCTGGCGCTCTCCCGTCAGAAATTGCCCTTCCTGCGCTCGGATGATGGCAGCGAGAACCTGTCGGCACGCGGAGCCTACGTGCTTCGTGACGGAACGGACGGGGTTTTCATCGCGACCGGTTCGGAAGTGAAGATCGCGGTCGATGCCGCCGAGGCCCTGGCCGCCAAGGGCCACAGCATCCGCGTCGTCTCGGCGCCCTGTCTGGACTTGTTTGCGCAGCAGGACGCGGCCTATCGCGAAGCGGTTCTGCCGGCCGGTTTGCCCCGCGTCGCGATCGAAGCGGCCCTGCGCTTTGGCTGGGACGCCTGGATCGGAATTGAAGGCGGTTTCGTCGGCATGGAAAGCTTTGGCGAATGCGGGCCCATCGATGACCTGTTCGCCCATTTCGGCATTACGGTCGACCGGGCGGTCGAGGAAATGGCCAAGCGCCTCTAGTCGTCAAAGTTTCGCGCAAACACGCGCGCGACCACGTCGTGTGCCTCGGTGCGGGCCACGGATTGCGCCAGGACAGGGCAATTGGCCTTGAACCAGGCGCGGCCGGGTGACCAGTGGCTCATCATCGCCGTGTAGATGTCGAGCACATTCATGTTCGCGCCACACAAATAGGGTGCCGGTTCGACCTGCGCTTCCATCAGCTGCCACAGCGCCCGGCGCCGGGCCAGCGCGCCGCGGACCAGCATGTCGTGGCCTGATGGGTCCTCGTAGAAGCGTCCCGGCTTGTCGCTGATCGCATAGGTCGAATAGAAATTCGCGGCCAGGAAGGTCAGCCAGCGCAGGAAGACGGCACGTTCCGCCGTACCCGGGGCCGGAGCCAGCCCGGCATCCGGGTAGGTCTCGGTCAGGTAAAGCAGGATCGCGGCGCTCTCGGTCATGATCGTGCCGTCGGGCAGCTCCAGCGCCGGTACCTGGAGCAGCGGGTTCACCGCTTTCAGGCGCGCCACTTCTTCCCCGTCCTCGAACGGCGAGGCCGGGACGAACCGAAATCCGGCTCCGATCAGTTCGAGTACGGTCTCGACGCAGACAGACCCGGTTCCGGGCGCGCCATAGAGTGTGAAACTCATGCGGACTGCTCGCCTCCGATTGCTGCCTGGACTCTCAGCGCCTGGACCGTTTCGCGCACGTCATGAACCCGCAAAATTGCTGCACCTTTTGCTGCAGCATGCAAGGCCACGGCGAGCGAACCCCCCAGTCGTTTATCTGCCTGTCCTGTATCGTCTATTGCCGCAATAAATCGCTTTCGCGACGCGCCGATCAGCAGCGGAAATCCGTGCCGCGTCAAGTCCGGAATGCTGCGCAGCAATTCGAGATTATGTTCGAGCGTCTTTCCAAAGCCGATGCCCGGATCGATCCAGATTTTGCTGCGCGAAATACCGGCGGCAATCGCCGCCTCCGTGCGTTCCATGAGGTAGGTCTCGACCTCGCGCGCGACATCGTCATAGCGCGGATTGTCCTGCATGGTGCGTGGCTCGCCGCGCATGTGCATCAGGCAGACAAGTGCGTCGAGGCTGGCGGCGGCTTCCAGCGCACCCGGCGCGCGCAGCGCGTTGACGTCGTTCCAGATGCTTGCACCGACAGCGAACGCTGCGCGCGCGACCTCGGGCTTCATGGTGTCGATGGAGATCGGCAGGCCGGTTTCACGGCGCAACGCCTCGATCACGGGGACGGTGCGTGCGATCTCGTCGGCTTCGCTCACCGGCTCGGCGCCCGGCCGGGTGCTCTCGCCCCCGACGTCCAGCACCTCGGCCCCCTGCTCGACCAGCCGCATCGCCTGGTCCGCCGCTGCCTCGGTC
>NZMJ01000155.1 GCA_002692855.1 Maricaulis sp. | reverse complement strand
TAAGCAACTCCAGTTGATGGTTGGGGATACTAGTTTAATATCAGTTCCAGATGTAGCTGGTGCATTTTGTACGTTGTAGAAGGTATTTCCATCCCTTCTCTCATATGATACCACTCTTCCAACTTCGTCATCTTGGGAAGTTACGGCATCGGTCATCTGTAACACACCATTCTCAAGTGGAAAGCCGAGATACCCTAAGATGTCAGGATGGGGATGAGTGAAAGTAAGAGTACCGTCAGTTACTGCACTACCTGTAGTAGATACGCTCAACTCAAAAGTAGTGGAATTAGTTATACTAGCGACAGTAGCACCAGTTGGTATACCTGAACCCGACACGGCCATACCCGGTACTAAGAATGCAGTGCTGTCCATTGTTATTGTAGGGTCGTTGACACCAAGGAAATTGTAATCACATGTATCATCAGTAAAGCGATATGGTGCGCTCAAAGTAGCAGTGAAGCTGGTCGATGCGAAAGCCAAAGACATCCTCACTGCAATCTCAGGCGCTGGTTTCGCATTCCAACGAGCGCCTCTCCAACTCTGGTCAGTGAATGAGCTAACTAACCTACCAGTGGCGTCACCAGAACCCATCATTGAGGTACCAACCGTAAAGCCACCCTGAGAAGAGGACCTGTCATCGAAGAAGACACATATCTCATCTTGCAGGGTATCAGGAGTCTTGGTGTTGGTATTGGCGAAGACCTGTCCCCTTCTACTGTAGATGAATCTGATACCATGCTCACCACCTAGATGGTCCCTAAGTCTGAAGCCGTAGAGCTGTCCTTTCCCTATGTTCTCCTCGTCAAGCATATTGGCTGATATGTGTGAAGAGTATGTTCTTGTTGTGCTTGAGCTACCATACCTAGCGTTGTAAGTCGATTCGCCATTCTTGCCAAAGCCCCAAGTTCCGGCCACTGGAGCCCAACCGGGAACACCAGTTGCCACCAGACCACCGAAGTTTATTCTTGATATCGCTCTCTTCCCAATCCTCAGACCGTTGACCAGAGTTGAGGTGCTGCCCTCCAAGTCAAAGGAGTCCCTGTTGATGCTGTTGTGATTCTTACCGCTTATGACATCAGAGATAGACATGAAATCGGTCTTTTCCTCCGTACCAATGTCAGCTACTGATACTACGTCTTCCCCGCTCTCATCGCTGTCAATGTACTGCTTGAGCGTGGTGATTGGGGCGAATGGCCTACCGTTCTTGTCAAGAGGCATGGGAGCAGGATGCATGTTCTCTCCCTCCCTCTCGTCTGGAAGGGCCCAGAAGTTCCTCCACCTACCGCCGTGTCCAATCAGGAACTCTGGCTTGTACGTAGTCTGAGATGTGCTGTTGTCCAGCCAGACGCAGAAGTTTCTACCTGATGCGCCGGGAACTGTGCTGTGAATCACTATGGTATGACCGATATTACCATCAGCGTCCTCAACCTCTCTTCCCAAGTGTGCCCTTAGATAGCCCATGTGAGTACCAGAGTCTGTGCTTGTGAAAGCTTGGTTGACATCCCACCACACAGCAGGGTCGTGCGCTGAACCACCACCGACTATGGCTGTTGAAGTAACATTCAAACCAGCATCAAAGACTTCTACAGTCTTAGCCATTCTAGCATTCAAAGCACCATACTGATTGATTTTTCTGACTATTTCAGTGACACCTGAAAGCACATCAACAACGCCTTCCTTCTCTGCTATCTCACCTGCATCTATTGTGAGTCTTCTGACGAAATCCATGTCAGTCCATTGTGGTAAATGTTTGATGCCTCTTAACCCACTGCTTTGGTTAGCCTCTGCGTGACTGCTTAAATCGAGTGAGCTAGAGCGAATACCTTTGAGACAGAGGAAGGCTGGTATGACACGAGTGCCGTCTGGTGTATCGAAGAATGTGGATGGGTCACGTAGTGATTTGCCTGATACCTCTCTGAACTTAACCAACGAGTCAATGAAGCTCCTAGCGCTTTTTCTTGATAGGGAATGCCTGTCGATGGCTCTGTTCAGCGTAGTTACGCTTTCCTGTGTTCTAGGAGGAGTGCTGAATGAGTAGGATTGATTCGATGCAGCACCGTTTATGCTGAAGCCTACGTGAACGTGGTGACCATGTGCCTTACCAAACAATCTGGAGTAATTATTTATTCTAGCGTTGTCAGTTCTAGTAAATGTCAGTGTCGTGTTCGTGTTAGTAGCTGTGGTATCATGACTTAAAGTGAACACGGTGGAACTATTGATAGCACTTATTGTTGCACCGCTAGGAATACCAGTGCCAGAAACTCCCATTCCTATTGATAAAAGTGATGTGCTGTCCATCGTAATATGTCTAACACTAGTCGTTGAACCATCACTAAGACCGCTAGTGTGATTAGTATCACAAGTGGCGTCAGTAAAAACGTCAGAATAGACAGTCTGACCTGTGAGGTCATCACTCTGTTTATTGGCCAAGTCATGTGCATATGCACTCTCTATGAACTTGGATTGTTGTGTTGAGCGAATGTACCTGTTTTGAGAGGGGAAGCCATTAGCTACGTCTATCTGTGTGGTCCAAGCATACGGAGCAGCACCGTTAGTAGCTGGGAGGCTAACAGCCAAGTCCGTCATAGTCGTGTCAGTGTTTTCTACTACATGTCTGTTCCAACCTATGTGAGTAGCATTGGCCGATGACTGAACCTGCATGTGAATGTCTTGGAATGCAATGAACTCCCTGTCATGCGCAACATCATAGAGCAAGACCCTAGCATGTCCCTCATTGGCTAGGTATGGGTCTACGTATGCCACAGTGGGCGCTAGGGAAGCAGATAGACCAAGAGATACATAGTTCTCCTCAATCGTTCTGTTGACGTGTTGAGCGTAGTTTCTGGCAGTCTCAAGGGCGTTGGCACCTATCAGGAAGTTCTCCAATGGTATGCTGTCTCTGGGGTTGCTAGCGGCTAAAGTTCCCTCCCCACCATTGAACTCGCTCCAGACCTCACCCTCGTTGTAGACACCCCTGCTCTTGGCAAAGAGTCCTTCAACGGCATGTGGATTGTTGTAGGACATATTGGCCCAGATGGTGTCGCCATCCCTTAGCCCTCCCGGTGCATATGGATTCAACCAAGTGGCGTTTAGGACTGCATCTACATCCTTGAAGTCATTGACCAAGACACCAATCTGAGCCCCACCATCGGCTGCTAATTGAGTTGTCACGGTGCTATGGAGACTGGTTGTGTCAATCTCAAACTTGAGTGCGTTGGTATCGGCTATATGCTCAGTTACGGTTCCTAAGAACCCTACTCTGACATCACCTAGACCATCTGCGTACTTGTAGAATATCTTGTCGTCCTTTCGCACGTTGAAATCAAACAGGTCATTCACACTGTTCGTTCCAGTGACTGTTAGCGTAGTTCCACCACCGCCCGAAGCTGAAGCTGAGAAAACAGCGCCGAAGTAAATGTTGTTCAAAAGCTCCCTGTACAGAGGGTCTACAGTGCTTAGAGCAGGTGGTATGTTATTGGTGAAAGAACCACCAGCGTAAGCGGCTATGTACTCATCGTACATTATTCTCCTAGTCCTCTGCTTGAGAACAACCTCAGAGCCAATCAAATCACTAGGCGTGAAGTAACTGCCCGTCTTCTCGTAATGTGCTATGACTATCGCTGAGTTAGGTATGGCAGTGTTACTACTAGTGCCAGATATTTCATCAAGATGGCCGTAGTAGTGAAACCTGTATTCAGTGCCATTCACATCCACTACAGCTTCATACAATAGACTGCCTATTGTACCCCCGCTCGCTGTATTAGAATCGCGGCTACCAAGATTAGGAAAGCGAGCAAAGTCCTCTTCAGAAAGTGATACAACATACGTGTTCCCTCCATCAGTTGTGGTCTTCTCGGCATTAATCCCAACAATCTCTCCCTTTGCCCTCTTAGGTTCAACACGAGGAGCATGCGGATTGGTTTCGGGACCACTCTTGAAAGAAACAGCGCTGACGTACTGCCTGAGTCCGTAGTCAACATTCCCACCTTGCGTCATTGCGCTGGCTTGGTCATAATAATACTCACCTCTATTCTCAAAGTCAGATGACGGAGTGTAGACATCTGAGGCCATTGCCGTAGCTGTGTCATCATGTAGTCCAACAAGCAGGGGCAGTCTTTCAGAGCGCCTGAGTTCATTGAGGAAATTAGTCGAAAACACATATGACAAGTTGGCTGGTACAGTCAAATAGTTGTTAGAAGTATCAACTGCGCTGTACACTACCCACTCGCCACTGCTCAAGAATGCCCTTCTGTATCTTGGCACTGATGTCAGATTCTTGAAAGAACCACTAGCTGATGGCGCTGGATACTTCGATGCATCCTCAACGTATATTCTCCTGTTGGAAGAATCCCATTTC
>NZMJ01000154.1 GCA_002692855.1 Maricaulis sp. | reverse complement strand
CAGGAAGATGTCGTTGTCAATGTTCAACGGCTCGAACCTGCCTTGAGAGATCGTGCTGTAGTTCGAGAAGCCTAGATCCTTCGCAGCCTTTCGAATCTCTTGCTCTGTCATGCCCAGCTTCCTCATGTTCTGGATCATGCGATAGGCGCGGTTGTGGACCTTGAACTTGCGCTCGTTCTCTTGGATGTAGTTCTCGCGAATGATCCGCAACATATCTTCCGGGGATTCAATCGTACCAGTGAACGCCCGTAGCTGCTTGTTAAAGTTCTGCTGCGGCTGACGTGCAGCCTTGTTGTGTTCGAGCACACGATACAGCATGCTCCGCTTGGCATCGACGCGAACCTCACCGATGCCCGTGATCAAGCGAAGAATCTCCTCGCCGATTTGTCTTCGGTTGCCACGAGTGTCCAACCCTTCTTCTGCGAGGAAGGAAGTAAGAAGACGACTAGGCACGGCGAACTCAACGTCGCCCGTAAGCGGGGACACCTTGGCGGGAGAGCCAAGATACTGCTCAATGATGCCGGGGGTGAAAGCCTCGAGCACATGGGTGATCGCCTTGCCTGCCCTCTCAGGGAAAGTGTCCTCTGACTTGTAGATTCGTGCTCCGGTTTTCATCTCGCCACCACGAACTGTTAAGTCAAGAAGGCGTTCAGTGATGATGGATTCCTCGGCGAACGGAGACAGCATCTCGCCCAGCACTTGACCGGCCATGTTGAAGACGATTGTCGAAGCATCCTGGTCCAGTGCCTTGCCATCCTGCATGGCGTTGAGCAGCCCCTCTACCGGACGTTTCAAGTAATCGTACGGGTTGATGTAGCTGTAATCGACGTAACCGGTGATTCGACCCTTGTCGTCCACTGATGTCGGAATCAACGTACTGTTCTGACTCCACGGCGGAACGATCTCTCGTAGCGCCTCGATCATCTCTTCAGTAACACCGGTAATCATCATCGATGTTTCTTGCACGGCCTCACCAGCCAGCCCTGCGGTGGCGGCGAAACCCATGATCCGTCGACCGCCGATGTCACTCATGCGTTCTCCGGCCAGCATTTTCTGCCGCGCCTTTTGCACAGCATCTCCGGGGTTCATCATCCCGGCTTCTCTGCGGGAGGTCAGGGTGCGAAGCTCCGAGGCTGCTTCTTCCTGCATCTGCTTGCCACGCTGAAACTCATCGATGCCACGCTGGATTGTGTTCAGAGAAGTTCGAACAATCTCTGCGGGGAAGGCGATGAAGTTACCAACCGGCATTCTGCGGAGATCCTGAATGAACTGCGGCACACGCTCGTAGTTGGGGACTGTGTTCTTGACAATGTCTGCCGAGTATTCGTTCAGGCTCTTGAAACCTAGACTCTTGGCATAATCATCGGCAGCAGTAACATCGCCGCCAAACATGTTGATGATCTTGCTGCGCTCGAAGTCAAAGTTGTAGATCTTCCAGATGTCGTCGCCACCTTGGTACAGATCTCGTGCCCGCTTGTCGAAGCTGTCGAACCACTGCCGGCCCTTGCTCCGTGCCCGCTTTTGAGCGAGGCTCACACCCAGTTCATCGATGTCGCCGGTGCCGCCGCGTTTGATGCCGTCTTCAATCAGGCGTTCAAGTTCGCGAAGCTGTGATTGAGTGCCAACCACACCTAGTTCCTGCAACTCACGGAAGAACGCTGCCCGCTCTTCGGGCGCCGTCTTCATGATGTTGTCGAGGACGAGGTTCACAGACTCCCACACATTTGCACCGCGCCCCACGTTGCCCTGCGCCGCAGCGAATAGGGCAGCAGATGTGACGTTTCTGATCTGCGTGATGGGGCTGTATACCGTCTTAACCTTCTGCGCGAAACCCTTGCCCAGAAGAAACCCTCTGATGCCGTAGTCAATGTAATTGTGCCGTTGCTTGTTCGCGCGTGTGATGTCGTTAAACACAGGGTTACGAGCAAAAAGTCTGTCTTTGCCCGGAGCGCCCCTGCCCGCAGACATTAAAGATCCGAACCCAGGATCTAAAATCTCTGTGTAGTTTTCGGTGCGAAAGTTTCTGCCCATCGAAAAGTACACATCACCATCAATGATGTCTTCTCCGCCGACACGAGCTTGCGTTCCATCCGCAAGAGTTTCCATCCTGCCACGATTAGCGCGAAGGAACTTGTTGAACCTGTCTACAGCAATGGTTTCGGCGAGGTCGCCAACTGAACGAATATATGCTTCGGTTGGGTTTTCGATTTCTCCAAGCAACTGAAGCAGGATTTCGTCCTGCTTGCGCGGCTTGAAGATATTCCGGCTCATGCGCTGCGCCGCTACGTTAGCAAGTGCACTGGCATCCTGCCCTCGGAAACCTTTTCCGCTGCGGTATTGATTCACAAACGTGTCGATGATCTCGTTCTTGACAATCGTTGTAATAGGAGCGTCGTCTGCCAGTGTGTCCAGTTCTTCTCCACTGACAATGTCGTTGTACATGCGACGGGCGGCGTCTGGGTTTGCGGTGAGCCACTGGAAGACGTTCCGTCTATTACGTTGGTACTCGGCAGACTCAAGGTACTGTTTCGGATCGTCGAAGATTCGGTACTTGCGGCGCAGATACTTGCCAATGTTGCCGGTAATTTCGTCCAGAACCTCTTGTTCAAAGCCGCTGAAGCTGCCTTCGTCCCGGATTCTCTGTGCGAAGTCTGTGTTCAAGATCTGACGGGACATATCGTCGATGTGCTTACGCATACTTACTGCACCCGCGCGTGTGAACTCGGGCAGCGCACGAAGCAAATCATCTACATTGTTTGGATCGAAGGCTCGTCCCTCTTGAACAGCCAGACGCTGCGCCTGTTCAATGAAGCCGTCACTGCGAGTCAAGAACCCATAGATGCTGTTGAAGACTTCAACCTTGGTAAGTTCGGTGTCACCACCAAGCTGGACACGAGCCGCCCCGTTGAAGACCTTATCGATATCCTTCTCGAGTTTGCGAATAGTGGACGCTGCTAGGTTGGCGTTGCTTTCAATAAAACCCTGGATCTGGGACCGTGCTTCCGCAGCCTCTTGCGAAAGATTCCCGCGAAATCGCAGCCGCGCCTTTACACCTTCGTATGCATCAGCGACGGTGGTCTCTGGGTTGGCACGACCGAATGACAGAAGTCTTACCGGTGCTTGCGCTTCACCCACATACTGCGCGAGTTCCGAGTTGCCGATAGAGTCCGCCAATTTAGACAGTGCATCCTTGGTGGTTACCGCAGCAGGGCCAACAAGATACCGGTTAGTGGCGTCCATCAGCGGACCACCGACCAGTGCGGTGGTGCTTAACAGATACGGGAAGGCCATCGCCAGCGCACCTGCCTCGCCTCCTATCATCAACTTGTTGTAGGCACGACGCCCCGCTTCCATGCGCCCGCTGAGTCCGATGTCCTCTTGGGTTAGTGTGGGACCGCCGCCAACGAAGTCACCAATCGTGGTCATGCCGTCGGTTGCCACAATAGAATCGACCAGCAGCGCAGCACCTGCCTGCTGTCCACGCAGCTTGGCCTCGTCTGCTCGAGTCAGACGAGGGCGACCAAGTCTGTCTGTGCGAGATTGCAGGGTGGCGCCCCGTCCCTTGCGAACAACTCGATCAAGCCTGCCAAGTTTGGTGGGCTTGGCGATCACGGATCCACCGAAGCCGGGGATCAGACGCGGCACCTTTAAGCCGGATGACACAGCCTTTGCAGCCAGACCGCCGGGCAGAACAAACTGTGTGCCAATCTCACCAAGAGTGCCCGCAAAACCAACGGGGTCAATCCCCAGGTTTCTGCGGAAGTCATCACCAAATTGAGAGATGGCGCGTGACGTGTTGGTGTCGAACACGCCGTCGATGACGAATCCGCCAACTTCCGCCACGCCTTGGATAGCTTTCGTAGCACCGGAAGCCATGCCTTCGGCGAATTCTTTGAACGCACCTTCGGACTCCGTCTCAGGATCAATCACTCGATCCCGGCTGACGACCTTGGTCCGTGGTTCGTCGTCCGACTTCCGTGCTTCAGGCTCGTCTTTTTGCTGGGCAAGTTGCTTGCGGACGGCTTCGATCAGATCTTCTTCACTTGCGTCGTCCGGGCCTTGGACTCTGTATACCGTGCCGTCCGGGCCTTGGACTCTATAAACAGCCATATTGACCCCCTACGGTAGTAGTCTCGCTGCTTCGTCCTCATAGCCTGCATCTTCGATTGCCTGCCTAGCTTGAACCCTGCCTTGTCCAGTTAAAAGACCGAGCAGTGCGAGATCGGCATCGCCTGGAGGACCAGACGCTAAAATTCCTTGAAGTGCGTTTAGGGCAGCGGTGGTGTCTCCGGCAATAGCGGTCAAATCTATACTGTTTCCTGCGATCTGTGTTGACAAGAAGGGAGAAACTCCCCCTGCACGCAGACCACTATACTCCAACTCGAAAGCCAACTTCTTGTCGTTGCCACTGTATACCAGTGCAATTGCGTCGTCTCTCGACTTGCCGCCGACACGCATGAGGTAATCGACCTGCTTGGACTTGTCGGCCAAGGACAAGAGTTCCTTGGTGGCATCGCCAACAACCTCGATCTTCTTGAGGTTGATCGCTTGCCGTGTCGCATCCGCCTTGCCCTTTTCGGACAGACCCATCGTGATTCCAGCCAGCTTGAGTTCCTGATCCCGAGCATTGAGGTCGCGGATATCTTTTGCGTAACTCTTAAAGGTTTCTTTACCTGCGTCGGCGACGTTGGTTAAGAAGTCCGGTGACTTGCCAGCGGCCATGTTCAAGAAGAACTCCATGATCCGCATTTGCTTCATTTCATCTCTGTCGCCGGCTTCGATGCCGTACTTCTTCAAGAGTGCGGTGGCCTCGTCGATATACGTCTCGGTGCTCTTGCCCTCGGGCATTTGTGCATTGAGCATGTTAAGAAGCTGCTTGTAGGCATTAGACGATTCTTCCTGCTGATTGCCGCCGAGTTCATCTAAATATGGATCGCCCAACGCCGGGACGGTATTTTGCTCATTGTTCGTGGCAGGCGGGGTGGTGTCGTCGCCTTGGGCATCTTCGTCCTCTGGACCGAGAACCGTGAACTCCGGCTGTTCTGGTGCAGCAGGTTCGCCAGTGGGGACGGGTGTGGTACTTTGCGTCGAACCACCTTGATTTGGCGCCGGTACGACTGATTCGTCAAGGCTTGAGTCAGGAATTTCAGCAGCCGCCCCCGGTGCAGCCGCACTCGTCATGGCGGGTAACGGCGAGACGACTGATTCGTCAGGCATAGACATGCCGGGACCGGGAGCCGGGTTGAACATACGATCCAGAATCGATCCCGGACGAAGCCGGCTAGAACCGTCGGTGTCCAGAATCGGACCCGGTTGATTTATGTTTTGTTCAACTAGACCACCAAACTGCATGCGAACAGGCGCTTGCTGCTGCATCGCAGCGTTCATGATCCGTGGACCGGAGGCCAAGATTCCTTGTGGCATACGCGCCATACCGCGACGTTGCTGCGGGTTCATGAACATCCGACGATCAAGCGGCCTTCGCATCATTGTCCTGCTCCTGCCGCTGCGGTCGGGCTATTGAAGAATCCGCCGTATAAGCCTGCGCCAAGCAGGCCGATCCCTTGAGACAAGAGACTTGGCGGCGGTGTATATGTCTGGGTAGTTTGTTGTTGCAGCGCCGGGACACCACGGAAGATGTCGCCCAAGAAGCCAAGCTGCTGGAACGGAAGCTGCTGCTGCGCCAATGCGTTAGCCTGTGCAACATTCAAGCCTTGCTGTGCTTGCTGTTGTTGCAGTCCACCGATGCCAAGCAGTGTGTTGATGTCCTGCCCCGCCATCTGCTGACCCTGCATGCCAAGTTGTGAGATGCCGCCAGCAAGACCCTGTGCAAGACCACCAGTAAGCTGTGCCTGACGAAGCTGCTGCGTTGCTGCGTCTTGCGCCAGCTTCGAGGCTTGCGAGAACCCGGCACTGCGGAGGCGCTCACCTGTACGAGCCTGCTGTTCTAGCGTGTTACGACCAATCTCACCTTGCAGCACTGCCGCGCGGCTACCACCAAACGCACCAGAACCAACTGCTCGTGCATTTGCCTGCTGCTCTTGAATCCGTCCTTGGCGACCGATGTCGTCCTGTGCCCGCTGGACCACATCATCGAGGTACGGGTCCATGTATTCTTGATACGCTGTCGGGGACATGCCCGCACCGGCAGCAAGCTGCTGTGCCTGACCAAGGCCAGAGGTTAGAGCCTCCTTCGATTCTGTAAGAAACGGCTGGAATGAACCAACACCACCAAGTGCATTTGCGATTGCCTTCTGTTGTCCTTCCGATAGTCCAGCAAGCTGCTGCTGAACAAACGGCATGGACAAGCCCTTGCCGCCTTCATCAACGGGCTTGAACAGGTTCTGCGCCGAGGTCAGAAGGTCGGCAATGTACTGCTCCTGAAACTCGGGCAGTCTCGTCGTCACTGATTGGGTTGCTACTGACATTACGCTTGGGCCTCCAGTTCGGCCATCATATCATACATTCTGGCAGCGCCGATATCTCTATCTCCGCCACCGGCTCCACGGACAGCCGCTGCTGTCATTACGAACTCACCGTCGGACAGGCGGGCGGGCACGGAATCAGATGTGCCGGTCCCTGGTCCGGTGACCTCCCCACCATGATACATTGACGCGATGCCGCCATCTGCGGCCTTGACGATATAGTCTTCTGGATTCGGCGCAGTCTGTATTTCTTTTCGATACTGCTTCAACTGATCGGGGTTGTTCAACTGCACGATACTGCCGTCACGCAGCCGACTTGTCATAGCAAAGTCCTTGCCCACAGGTTCGGGGCGTTCTTCAAAATCGTACTCCTGCCGCTGACCCAAACCCCCTGCCAACGCCAGCGCGCCAACACCAAGCCCCAACTTCTGCGCGGTGGACATGTTGCTAAAGAAACTGCCGATGCCAGCCATCGAGCCACCACCAAACCCGAAGCCAATCATCGCCGGAATCGCAAGAGGTGCGAGTCTGCCGATGCTTTTCGTAAGGTTGCTAAACAGTCCCATTAGGTCACTACCTTTACAGTACCACTGTCATTATACAGAGCGCCCGTTTCCAGTCCAGAGGCGCTCGTCGGCAGATTAGTCAATGTGAGCTTCGTGCCCCGCATCTCACCGGGGTTGCGCTCCTGTGCGATAAATAGTTCCAGCGCACGGATCAAGTCAGCCATATACTGCTGCGTATACTCGACCGGCGGTTCGGGTAGTCTTGGCGGTGCTATCTGATTCGATGACACTAGCGCCTCCCGTCTGGTCGGATATCTATGCGCGGGCTACCCAGCTTCCATTTCGTCCCCGCCGCAGATGACTCCACCTTCAACGCAAAAGATCGACCTCGTGCCCGCATGTTAAGTTGATTGGTGAACAACTCTACCGGAGATGTCGAGGTGCGGATAGCAGTCCCATCATCCGTGTTGTCAAACGCGGCGCCAGGAAAGTTTCTGGCCTTTACAGTAAACGTCGCTTGTTCCCCCTCAACATTTGCCGTAGAGCCGCTAAATGTAAGATCAGGAAAGACTCGGCTAATATACGCGAACTTGTCCCCATCACCTATGTCTATGGCTGCGGACTCTATGAAAGATGTCATGGCTGATCCGTCATCATCGTAGCCAATCTCGTGATTGTAGATATATGACGCGCTTG
>NZMJ01000153.1 GCA_002692855.1 Maricaulis sp. | reverse complement strand
TGACACCTCCCCCGTGAACGGGGGAGGAAAAGCCATCCCACGATCACCCCGCGAGCTTCTCCCAGGTCAGCATGGCGCGCTTGCGCTCCACGCCCCAGTGATAGCCGGTCAGACGGCCATCGGACGCCAGGACGCGGTGACACGGGATCAGCCAGCTGATCGGGTTCGCGCCCACCGCAGCCCCGACGGCGCGGGAGGCCTTGGCGCTGCAGACCCGCTCGGCGATGGTCTTGTAGGTCGTGGTCTCCCCGGACGGGATCGACAACAGCGCGCGCCACACCTGCCGCTGCCACGGCGTACCGTAAAGCGCCAACGGAATGCGCTCACCCTCTCCGGCGAAGATCCGGTCCGCCCAGCGCCGGGCCTCGGCGTCATCGCGCCGGTAATCCGCCGCCGGGTAGCGCGCATGCAGGTCGTCGAACCCGGTCTCGCTGCGGCCATCGGTGAAAGCCAGCGCCGACAGTCCGCGCGGTGCCACCAGGAACACCCCGTCACCGAACGGGGTGGGCGCCACGCCCCACACGAAACTCAGCCCTGCGCCGCGCCGCTTGGCATCGCCGGGCGTGACAGCCTCGTGGGCGATGAACAGGTCGTGCAGGCGGCCCGGCCCCGAAAGCCCGGCCTCGAAGGCGGCGTCCATCACGCTCGCACCCTCGTCGATGGCTTCGCGGGCCGCACCGTGGGCCAATGCACCGACATAGCGTTTCGGGGACACACCGACCCAGCGCGTGAAGACGCGCTGGAAATGGTGCGGCGACAGACCGGCGGCGCGTGCCGCCTCGGCCAGGTCGGGATGTTCCTGCCAGCGATCACCCAGATAGTTCAGGGCTTCGGTCACGCGCGGATAGTCCCGCGCGGCGGCTTCGACATCGTAGGAATGGAGTGTTGCGCTCGTCATGGTGAGACTTTGCCCCCGCCCGGCGGCCTTCGCCACCCGCTTCTTGCGGCAGGCCAACATGTCGCTGCCCCGGTGCGGGCTGAAACATTTTAGCTACGATTTCGGGATCAATGCCCGCAACCCGAAAGCAGCGCTGGCACAAGGGAGCGCCAGAAACGGAATGACAGCACCCGGCCCGCCGGGCTAACTCCCCCCATGCCGCGTACGAAAAAAATCCCGCCCTTCACCACCGAGGAAGCCGCCGACCTTTTTGCGCGGTTGGCCGAAGTGCGCCCCGATCCGCGCACCGAGCTCGACTATTCGAGTCCCTTCACCCTCGTCGTCGCTGTCGCCTTGTCGGCGCAGGCCACCGATGTCGGCGTGAACAAGGCCACGAAAGGCCTGTTCGCCGCCGCCGACACGCCGGAGAAAATGGTCGCGCTGGGCGAGGACAATATCCGCGATCACATCAAGACGATCGGCCTGTTCCGCAACAAGGCAAAGAATGTCTTCGCGCTGTCGAAGAAGATCATCGATGAGTTCGGCGGCGAGGTGCCACGCACCCGCGAGGATCTCGAATCCTTGCCCGGCGTCGGCCGCAAGACCGCCAATGTCGTGATGAACGAGGCCTTCGGCGAGCCGACCATCGCTGTCGACACACACATATTCCGGGTGTCCAACCGCACCGCCCTGGCGCCGGGCAGGAATCCGTTCGAGGTCGAGAAGCGCCTCGAGGCGATCACGCCCTCCGATTACATGAAGGGCGCGCACCACTGGCTGATCCTGCACGGGCGCTATGTCTGCAAGGCGCGCAAGCCGGACTGCCCGAATTGCGCGATTGCCGACCTGTGCCGCTACCCGGAGAAGACCCCGGCGAAAGCCTAGTTCCGCGGGCGGATTCGCGTGTTGTAGTCGACAATCTCGCGCAGCGTCTCGCGAAGCTGGCGCATCTCCGGGGCCGAGCAACCGTGATAGTGATGCACGGCATGCGAGCCGTTCGCGTATTCGACGACCACATTCGTATAGGGCATGTCCGAGACATGCGGGCCGGGACAGGCCGCAGCATTGTTGTAGGTCAGGTCTGACGGCAGGGACCGGAAACCGGCGGTTTCGAGCGCCGCGACGGCACGCGCAAAGCTTCCCTCGGGCAGCATGCCGCGGCTCTCGCCTTGGGTGGCGGTGTGCTGGCGGCCATTGAGAACATAGCCGTCATCGGGCGTCAGCGTGATCTCATAGACCGGGCAGAAACCGAAACACGGCTCCTCGCCGAGCATGATGGATCGAACCTCGCCTGTCCCGGGCGCGGGATCGGTCGTGGTCGCACAGCTGGCGACGGCGAAGGCGGCAATGGCGATCAAAAAGGCTCGCATCAAATCTCTCCCGGTCATTCCTGCCGCCATCCTGCCCCGGATTGCGCCTTAAATATAGCTTGCCGTGGGCAGGCGCGATGGCGGCATCATGTTTTCAAGTGACAGGGTGGCCGCTTCCGCTGCGGGCCGCATCAGCACGAAATTGGCGGCATACCAGCCGGCTTCCTCGACCGGTGTCGGGACCCGTCCCACCTCCTTGAGGCGCGACAAGGCCTCGCGTTGCTCGTCCGCGTCTGTAAAGCGCCGCTGCGGGAACAGGGCAGACTCCAGCTCCTCGCACACATAGCCATAGGGTTTCAGCGCCTCGGCAATGTCGCCGGCCCGGAATTGGCGCAGGACGAACAGGGCCAGCCAGGGCTTTTCCTGGCCGCACGCTTCGATCACACGGGTGAAGGTCTTCGCGGTGACATAGCCGACAGCCCCGGTTGAAATGATGATGTCGGTTGCGCCAAGCGGCCGCGCCTGTTCGGGCTGCAATGTCTCGGTTTCAAGATTGCGCGCCGATCCGTCATCGAGCACCCGCGTGGCGATGCCATAGCGAATGGCATTCGCCGCCACGTCGAGGCCGTAGAAGACAAGGTCATCAACCGGTTCCAGAGACCGGAAGAAGCGCTTGTCGTCTTCCTCCAGCGACCGGGTGTCGATCCCGGCCGCCGCCTTGGCCGCATAGCGCGCCATCAGTTGCGACATCGACAGGCCGTATTTGTGAAGCGCGGCATTGATGCCGTAGGAGCAGCCGATATCGGTGATGTGAAGCCGGTTGGCGCGGCGGGCCTGCCGGTAGGCGGCATAGATGGTCTGGAAGACCGGGGTCGCGGCGTCGGGGATCAGGTAGTTGTGCCGCCCCAGGGTCAGATAATAGTCGCGTGGATCGGGTTGGTCGTAGATCTGGGTGAAGACCGTCTTGCCCGTCTGGTCGAGACTTGTGTCGGATAGGCGTGTCTGGGCTTCTTCCATAAGGGGAAGCCTCCAATGTGTTTCGCTTCATCAAATCCCGCGCCGCCCGCGGGCCATCCGGGCCTAACAGTCCCGTCCGGCCACATCAAGGCAACCCCGGAAGGCTATCCCGCCAGGCGTTTCAGCCCGGCAGCAAACAGGCGGCCGAGGTCCGGCCCCTGCTCGGGATAGTAATAGGGTTCGACCAGTTCCAGTTCCATGACGGCGTATCGGCCGTCGCCGCGCCGCATCAGGTCCACCCGCGCATAGAGGAAGTCTCCCGGCACCGCGCCGAGCGCAGCCGACGCGGTCGCGATGGCGTCAGCGTCCGGTTCGAGCGCCCTTTCGGTCGCGCCATACATGGACTGGGTGCGGTAATCGCCCGCCTTCGGCCGTTTCACCAGCGCATGCGAGAACACCCGGTCGAAGAACAGGAGCGTGACCTCGCCCTCGGTCTCGGCCGCCTTCAGGAAGGGCTGGATCAGGCATTCGGCGGGCGGCAATTCGTCGGCCGGCGGCAGCGCCTCGCCGCGGCTGACGCGTGCCTGACGCCAAGCGCTCGCCCCCACGCGGGGCTTGATCACCAGCCGGTCGGCATCAGGAAAGGCCGCGAATCCGTGAGCGACAGAGGCCGCATCCGCCCGGTCCGCCCAGACGGTCGGGACGATCGGCACGCCCTGCGCATCGAGGTCGGCAAGATAGCGCTTGTCGCTATTCCACTGGATGACGCTGAGCGGATTGAGCAGCGGACGCTGCGCCGAAAGCGCCTTCAGCGCTGCGAGGAAAGCGGCGGGCTTTTCCATATAGTCCCAGCACGTCCCCACCACGAAGGCGTCGAACCCCTGCGGGTCCAGCAGCGGATCGTCCCAGATCGCCTCGACGAGGTCGATGCCCGCCTCGGTGCAGGCCGGACGGATGGCGGCGAATTCAAGCGCATGCTCCCACGCATCGCTCCGAGCTTCGGGGCGATCCTCGAACATGCAGCTGGCGGTCAGGAAGGCGGTGCGCATCATGGGGTGCGATTACTCCGCGCAGCGCGCGGCGGCAAGGCAGGCATTCGTGCCAGCCCCCGACCCGCCTTGCACCCGTTGGCGGTCTCCCGTAAAGCACGCCCGGACACAGCCTCAGGGCGCCCGGTCGGCGCCCCTCAACCCCGATCTGAGCGGAGAATCCCATGGCCGAATTGCGTTACGACATTCTGGGTGTCGGCAATGCCATCGTCGACGTGATCGCCTCGTGCGATGACGCCTTCCTGACCGAGCACGGCATCGAGAAGGGCGCCATGACGCTGATCGATGAGGACCGCGCCCGCGACCTCTATTCCAAGATGGCGCCGGGCCGCGAAGTCTCGGGCGGCTCGGCCGCCAACACGCTGGCAGGCGTCGCCTCGCTGGGCGGACGCGGCGCTTATGTCGGCAAGGTCGCGGACGATGATCTGGGCGAAATCTTCACCCATGACCTGAACGCTGCGGGCGTGGATTACGCCACCCTGCCGCTGAAGCTGGGTCCTGCCACTGCGCGCTGCCTGATCAATGTCACGCCGGACGCCCAGCGTTCGATGTCGACCTTCCTCGGCGCCTCGGTCTTCTTCTCCGAAGACGATGTCGACGGCGAGAAGATCGCCGCCGCGAACATCACCTTCATGGAAGGCTATCTGTTCGACCGCGACGACGCCAAGCGCGCCTTCATTCGCGCGTCGGAGCTGGCCAAGGCGGCAGGCCGCCGCACGGCGCTGACCCTGTCGGACACCTTCTGCGTCGACCGTCACCGGTCGAGCTTCCGTCATCTCGTCGCCAACCACATCGACATCCTGATGTCGAATGAGGACGAGCTGAAATCCCTGTATGAAACGACGGATTTCGACGAAGCCCTGTCGCGCGCCCGTGCCGAGACGCGCGTGGCCGCCGTGACCCGGTCCGAGAAGGGTGCCGTGATCATTCGCGGGGATGAAACCGTGGAAGTCCCGGCCGACACGGTGACCAAGGTGGTCGACACCACCGGGGCCGGAGATCTCTTCGCCGCCGGCTTCCTCCTGGGCATGGCCCGCGACCTGCCGCTCTACGATTGCGGCCGTCTGGGCGTCATCGCCGCCGCTGAAGTGATTTCGCATTTCGGCGCGCGTCCCGAGACCAGCCTCGAGGCACTCACCGAATCCAAGAATGCCCGCCTGAAATAAGGGCGCCGCTCCCGGCCGGGCCGCATCAACCATGCGGCCCGGTTGAGGACATTGCGCTAAAGTAAACGGAATTCAGGCAATTTTGCCCTGCCCCGTTAACGAAAACTGATTCCCGCTTTAACCGCGTTGCAAGGCCTTTGTGACAGTGTCCCTCACTCAATGGGTAACCATGGGTGGTGGCAACGATGAAACCTGTCCTTGTCAGACAAGCGAATGCGGCGTTCTCCGCCGGCTCGCAGCGTCGTCTCCATCCTTTGGTGAGGATCGTCTGATGGCGCCGATTAAGAACGTCGTGGCACGCTGCATGCGCTCGCTGGTGATGAAGTTCACGCTGCTCGTGGGCTTGTTGCTGGCCTTTGCAACCGCCTTGCTCGTGCTGATGGAAAACCATGCCGCCCGCCGGGATCTGGAGGAACGCCTGATCGAACGCGCCGGCATGTTGGGCCAGATCCTTGCCCTCAACGTGTCGGATGACATCGTCGATCTGGACGAGGAATTGATGACCCGCCGGGTCGAGCGCATGGTCGAGCGCGAGGACGTGTCGGAAGCCTTCATCACCGACATCCGCCGCCGCGTCATCGTTCACACCGACACCGAAACCGCGATCCACGCCTCGCTGGCCGCCGATCCGCTGATCGTCATGGCGCTGGGCGCCGGCGAAATGCGTCTCGAACGCCGCGGCGAGTCGGTCCATGTCGCCACGCCGGTCTATACCAGCGCCGGACGCCTGGCCGGGGCCGTCTACCTGATTTCGCCCCTCGACGAATTGCGGGCCGCCGCGGCCTCGACGGCCAAGCGCCACTTCTTCCTGTCGATTTTCGCGCTCGGACTCGTGCTGCCGATCGCGGCGCTGGCCATCGGCCGGGCCCTGCGGCCTGTCGCCCAGCTGACCGAAGCTGCCCGTCAGGCTTCGACCAAATCCCTCGACATGCGCATCGAGGTGAAGACCGGTGACGAGCTTGAAATTCTCGCCAATGCCTTCAACCGCATGCTGGCGCGCATCGATGCGAACCTGAAACGCATCCACCGTCTCGCCTATGTCGACATGGTCACCGAATTGCCGAACCGCGAACGCTTCCGCAAGGAAGTCGAACGCGTGGCCCGGCGCGCCGTTGAAGACAATACGCGCGGTGCTGTCCTCTTCCTCGATCTCGACCGCTTCAAGCGCGTCAACGACTCTTTGGGGATCGGCGAAGGTGACCGCCTGCTGGAAATGGTCGCCCGCCGCCTGCGCGAAACCGCGCGTGCCTGTGACCTGGCACAAGGGTCCAACAGCGAACCCTCGCTCGTGGCCCGTCTCGGCGGCGACGAGTTCACCCTGATGCTGCCGCACATCGACAACGAGGCGGATTCCGCCCGGATCGGTCAGCAGATCATCGCCGCCATCCGCCGTCCGTTCGAGGTCTCCGGCCACCAGGTCTTCCTGGGCGCTTCGGTCGGTGTGGCCATGTTCCCGGAAGACGGAGCGGATCCCGAAACCCTGCTGCGCCACGCCGACCTCGCCATGGCCCATGCCAAGCGGTCGGGCGGCAATGCGGTCCAGTTCTTCGAACCCAGCATGAACCAGTCCGCCTTCGAGCGCCTGGTGCTGGAGAACGAACTTCGCGAAGCGGTCAAGGACGACCAGCTCGTCGTCTTCTACCAGCCGAAAGTCTGCATGCAGACCGGTGAGGTGAAGGGTGCCGAGGCGCTGGTCCGCTGGCAGCACCCGACTGCCGGCCTCCTGTCGCCGGGTGCCTTCATCGGTGCCGCCGAGGAATGCGGTCTGATCGGCGAAATCGGCGACTGGGTCATGAAGGCCTCCTGCCGTCAGGCGGCCGACTGGGCACGCCAGGGCATGGACGTTCCGATGGCCGTCAACGTTTCCGCGATGCAGTTCGAGCGTGAAAGCTTCGGCCTGTCGGTGCTCGAAACCCTCGATGAGTGCGGACTTGATCCCCACTTGCTCGAGATCGAGCTGACCGAATCCATCGCGATGAAGGATCCCGAGCGCGTCATCGAACAGGTCCAGCCGTTGCGCGATCGCGGCATCTCCTTCGCGATCGACGACTTCGGCACGGGTCACTCCTCGCTGTCCTATCTGACGCGCATGCCGTTCGACGTCTTCAAGATCGACCAGAGCTTCGTGCGCGGTGTGGCTCAGGACAAGCACGCCCGCATCGTGGTCGAGACCATCCTGGCCATGGCCAAGGCGCTGAAGCTGAAGACCGTCGCCGAAGGCGTCGAGACCAAGGAACAGCTTGCGTTGCTGCGCGACGAAGGGGCGACCCTGGCCCAGGGCTTCCTCTTCTCCCGGCCGATCCCGGCCGCCGAGTTCGAAGCCTTCATGCGCCAGCCGCTGGAAGCCCGCCGCTCGGCCTGAGGCTGATCTTCACGAACATCACCGGGGGCGTGGACTTGAATGGTCCGCGCCCCCGGTCCACATCTGGCGCTCTGTTTGATGCAAACCGGCGAGCGCTGCACGATGACACAACAATCCGAAAACCGTCCCGGCTGGCGCGGCACGACCATTCTGGGCGTGCGCAAGGGCGGGCGTTTCGTCCTCGCCGGTGACGGTCAGGTCTCGGTCGGCCCCACGGTGATGAAATCGAATGCCCGCAAGGTGCGCCGCCTCGCCGGCGGCAAGGTGATTGCCGGCTTCGCCGGCGCCACCGCTGACGCCTTTGCCCTGTTCGAACGCCTTGAAGCCAAGCTCGAACAATTCTCCGGCCAGCTAGCCCGCGCCTGTGTGGAACTCGCCAAGGACTGGCGCACCGACCGCTATCTTCGCCGCCTTGACGCGATGCTGATCGTCGGTGATGCGGAAACCACCTTCCTGATCACCGGGGCGGGCGACGTGCTCGAACCGGAAGACGGCATCGTCGCGGTCGGTTCGGGCGGCAATTACGCCCTGTCCGCGGCCCGCGCGCTCAATACCTATGAGGACGATCCAGAAAAGATCGCCCGCGCCGCCATGGCCATCGCGGCAGACATCTGCGTCTACACCAATGGCAATCTCGTGGTGGAAAGCCTCGGCGAGTAACCGGCGCGTGACTGGCGCACCTCCGCTCCAGGCCCTATCGTTTCGCCATGATACCGGCCCGGTCCCACGGTTTTCACCGGCACGACAATGCCCGCCTGATTATCTTCAAGGGCGGTGGTTATCGCGAGCGCACTTTGACAGGCGAGGCCCGTCTGGCGCACGGCGACTTCATCCTCCGCCCCGCCTGCCACGCGCATGACGGTCAGGGCGAGAGCAGCGCTGGCTATGTGTCCATTCCCATCGATGCAAACGTGTTGCGCGATTGTCTAGCCCGGCATGGCCACGCTCCGAGGCGCGGCCGCGTCCCGGACGACTGGGACGGGGATGGCCATAGCCTCCTCAAGCATGTCGAAACCCGGCCCTATGAATCGCGTCCGGACTGCACGCCGCTGGATCGGGCGGCTTCGCGCCTGATCGACCCAGAACCGCCCGCCCTTTCGGACCTCGCCGAAGAACTGGATCTGAAGCCTTGGGAGTTCTCCCGTGCCTTTCGCGCCCGTTTCGGCCTGTCGCCCACCGGGTACCGATGCGAAGCGCGGTTGCAACGCGCAATCAGCCTGATGGTCGGCGCCCCTGCCCGGTTGTCGCAGATCGCCGCAGACGCAGGTTATGCCGACCAGAGCCATTTCTGCCGCGAACTGAGACAACGCACCGGGCACACGGCGAGCCGTCTCGCGCGACTGGTCGGCGGCTGACGCCCCTGCAAACGGGTTCAAGACGAACGCCAGTGGTTTGCTAGCATTGGCGCGATTGCTGATCCGGAGCCGCCCTGATGCCCAGACGTTTCTGCCTCCTGCCCCTCGCCCTGCTGGCGGCATGCACCGCACCCGGCACGACGGCCCGGATGGTGCCGGAACCCGTTCAGGTCGACCGCTCGACCTGTGCGCACCTGGCCCTGCATCCCGATCCGGAGCTGGCCGCCGGCCTCGGCATGGTGGTCGATGCAGCGCGCGCGCAGGGGTTCGACGGACAGGTTGCAGCGATGCGCGGCGAAGCGCTGGTCTATTCCCGCGCCAGCGGTTTTGCGGACGCTGCAGACTCCGTCCCGGTGACGACCGAAACCCTGTTCCAGATTTCCTCGGCGACGAAATACATCACCGCCATTCTGGTGCTTCAGGCTGCTGAAGCCGGCCGGCTTGATCTTGATGCACCACTCGCCCGCTGGTTTCCCGGCTCGCGCATCGCGGCACGTGGAACGACGATTGGCGATCTGCTCGCCCATCGCTCCGGTCTCGGGGCCTCCTATGTTGCTGAGGAATACACGAATGCGGACGAGGCCTGGCGCGCCATCGATACCGTCGAATTCGACGCTGAACGTATGGGCAGTTTTCGATATTCGAACGATGGCTACGACCTGCTCGGCATCTTACTCGAAAAGGCCTATGGCCAACCCTACGAGACGATTGCGCGCGAGCAGCTGTTCGGCCCAGCCTGCATCGACGCGGATTTTTGGGGAGAAGCGCCTCTGACCGATCCCGCGCGCGTCGCCTGGCCTTCGAACGGTTTCCCGGACAACCTGACCGGGCGCAATTACGGCATGATCTCGGCGGCTGGGCTCCTGATGACAGCCGAAGATCTCGCGCGGCTGCAGGCCTTTGTGCTGTCGAGAGAACACTTGCCGGACGAGATCCGCGATGCGCTGTTCGCGCCGCGCGGCGAAATAAGCCTCGGTCAGGCTGCGTATGGCGGCTTCTGGCTGGAGCGCGACGGGTTGGGCACGGTCCACAGCGCGCGCGGCGCGATGGACTGGGGCGATTCCACCTATCTCAACACCTATACAGAGTGCGGCCTCGTCCTCGCCATCACCGCTTCGAGTGGACAGGTCGATGACGGGCGCTATTTCCGCGATGTCATCGCCGATGCCGCCGAAGCGGTGCTGCGGGATTATTGTTCTGCGCACTGACCAGTTCGGCGCTCGTGCCGCGCCACTGCGTCTACACCAATGGCAATCTCGTGGTGGAAAGCTTGGGCGAATAGCGCATCCAATCTGCCCGCCCCGCGCATCTGACAATCGAACGGGGGCGGACGGACCGGCCTTGAGACATTCAAAGCCGGAGACTGTTGATGACCGAGACCGCGCACCCCTCGCGCCCGCTGGCCCTTGCCGAACTGCTCGTCTTTGTCGGTTTCGCGATTGGTTCAAAGCTGATTGCCGACCAGATCATCTGGAAATTCGCCGGGCCGATCACCCTCATCACGACGCTGATCCTCCTCACCGCCTACATGGCGTGGCGGGGTGAAAGCTGGTCGGGCATGGGGCTGCGCCGCGTACCGGGCTGGAAGTCGAAACTTCTGATACTGCCGCAAACGCTGTTGGCGATGGTCGGGATATTGGGGCTCGGTGTCGGGATCGGCTTTGCCGGCGAGGCCGCCGGATTCTGGTCGATGTCCGAGGAGCCCGCCGGTGTGGCCGACCGTTTCGCCGGGATTGAGGGCAATCTGGCGGTCTATCTGACCTGGATGGCGGTGATCTGGACGAGTGCGGCCTTTGGCGAAGAGATGTTCTTTCGCGGCTTCCTGATCACCCGTTTCACCGCCGCCTTCAGGGGGATTCCCCTCGCGCCGGCGCTGGCCGTCGTCGCGGCGGCGCTGGTCTTCGGCTACGGGCATTTCTACTACCAGGGCATACGCGGACTGGTGATCACCGGAACAATCGGCATCGTTCTCGGCACGCTCTTCCTCGTCTACAAGCGCAATCTCTGGCCGCTCATCTTGGCCCACGGCCTGATCGATACCATCGGCATGACAGCGCGCTATCTGGACCTCGACGTCTAGAACGCCTCACTGCGCTGTCCCGGCGAGCATCCGCTGTTCTTAATTTTTGTCCCGGGCAGAATTACCGCTTCCGGTCACGCGCGGACTTCTTTTAGGGTCGCGGCATGCGCAGAGCGCCCGTCTTGTCAGCTCGTCGTTTTTCCCCGGATCGCAGGGCGGTTACCGTCGGCCTCGGCGCGCTGGCCCTTTCGGGATGCGTTCAGGCCGCGCCGCGCCTCGAAATCAGCGCCCGTCCCGATTGCCTCGCCCCGGTCAATGCCGTGCCCGGACGCCTGATCCGCAGCGTCGCGGGGCTGCGCCCCTATCGTGAGGCGGGCTTCGTGGTGCGCCGCGAAACGCTGGGCGCCAAGGCACTGGTTCACAATTACGGGCATGGCGGGGCCGGGATCACGCTGAGCTGGGGGACGTCCCGCCTCGCAGCCGATCTCGGACTTCCCGGGCACCAAGGACCGGTCGCGGTCATCGGCTGCGGCGTGATGGGGTTGTCCACGGCGAGGCTGCTTCAGGATGAAGGCTTTGCGGTCACGATCTACACCGACGAAGTGCCGCCCTACACGACCTCCAATATCGCTGGCGGGCAATGGCATCCCTATGGCCATTTCAATGCGGACCGGGTGACACCGGAATGGCGCGAACAATTCCGCGCCGCCGCCGCTTATAGCTGGCACCGCTTTCAGCTCATGGTCGGCGACGAATACTCGGTTCGCTGGGTGCCGACCTACAATCTGGGTGGAACCGAGACCCAATTGCTGCCGACCTTCCCGCCGGACCTGCACGAACTGTCACCGTCGCAGCACACCTTCCCGGTCGACCGCGCCACGCGTTTTACAACGATGTATGTCGAAACCGGGCGCTATCTGCGTCAGCTGATGCGCGATTTCCGGATCGCCGGCGGCACCATCCGGCGGCGGCGCTTCGCGGCACCGTCCGACATCGCCGAACTGTCCGAAACGCTGGTGTTCAACTGCACGGGCCTGGGCGCACGGGCCCTGTTTGGTGATGACGGCATGGTGCCGGTGCGCGGCCAGCTGGCGATCCTGCTGCCCCAGCCCGAGATCGATTACGCCTATACCGGGCGGTTCGGCTACATGTTCCCCCGCCCGGACGGCATCGTGCTCGGCGGCACGTTCGAGCGCGGCATCTGGGATGCGACGCCGCAGGACTCGGATATCGCCCGCATCCTCGCCCGGCACGCTCAGCTTCACGCCGAGATGCGCTGCACGGCCCTGACGCGGACCGCCTAGAGCGCCTTTTCGAAGATCATCCGCTCCTCGCGGAAACTCTTGAACTCCAGCGCATTGCCCGACGGGTCGATGACGAAGAACGTGCCCTGCTCGCCCGGCTTTCCGGCGAAGCGGACATAGGGCTCGATCAGGAAGGGGATTTCGGCTGCCTTCAGGCGCCCGGCCAGGCTTTCCCATTCGGCCCAGTCCATCAACAGGCCGAAATGGCGAACCGGGACCTTCTTGCCGTCGACGTCATTGGCGATGGCGCCGCCGCATTCCTCCGGCGCAAAATGAGTGACGATCTGGTGGCCGTAGAGGTCGAAGTCGATCCAGTGGCCGGGGTCTTCGCGGCCTTCGGGACAGCCCAGCGCGCCGCCATAGAAGCCGCGCGCGGCCTCGAGATCATGAACCGGAAAGGCGAGGTGAAAACGCGGACGTTCTGACATCTGTGACTCCGAGCGGTCTGGTCAGCCGGGGGCTTGCCCCCTACATGGGTTTCACCACACCGATAGCGCACACAGTGAAAGCCTTCCATGAGTGATTTTTCTCCCCGCGAGATCGTCTCCGAACTCGACCTTCACATCATCGGTCAGAAGGACGCCAAGCGCGCCGTCGCCATTGCCCTGCGCAATCGCTGGCGCCGCCGCCGCCTGCCCGAGGATTTGCGCGAGGAGGTGACGCCCAAAAACATCCTGATGATCGGACCGACCGGGGTCGGCAAGACCGAGATTTCCCGCCGTCTGGCAAAGCTGGCCGGTGCGCCCTTCATCAAGGTGGAAGCCACGAAATTCACCGAAGTCGGCTATGTCGGCCGCGATGTGGACCAGATTGCCCGCGACCTCGTGGAAGTCGCCATCGGCCTGGTGCGCGACGCCAAGCGCGACGAGGTCCGCGCCAAGGCTCATTCCGCCGCCGAGGAACGCGTGCTCGACGCGCTGGTCGGACAGAACGCCCAGGCCGGGACCCGTGAGAGCTTCCGCAAGAAGCTGCGCGGCAATGAGCTCGACGACAAGGAAATCGAGATCCAGCTGACCGATACCGCCTCGCCGATGCAGTCACTCGACATTCCCGGCATGCCCGGCGGTGCCGGTGTGCTGAACCTGTCCGACCTCCTGGGCAAGGGCTTCGGCAAGAAGGCCAAGACCGTCCGCACCACGGTCAAGGAAGCCTATGAGCCGCTGATCAATGAAGAAGCCGACAAGCTGATCGATGAGGCGGCGATCACAGCCGAAGCCATCAAGCTGGCCGAGAATGATGGCATCGTCTTCCTCGACGAGATCGACAAGATCACGGCCCGCAGCGATGTGCGCGGCGCCGATGTCAGCCGCGAAGGGGTCCAGCGCGACCTCCTTCCGCTGATCGAGGGCACGACGGTCGCCACCAAGCACGGCCCGGTAAAGACCGACCACATCCTCTTCATCGCGTCCGGCGCCTTCCACGTCGCCAAGCCGTCCGACCTGTTGCCCGAATTGCAGGGCCGCCTGCCGATCCGCGTCGAGCTGAAAGCCCTGACCCGCGATGATTTCCGCCGCATCCTGACCGAGCCGCAGGCGAGCCTGATCCGGCAATATACCGGCCTGATGGCGACCGAGGAGGTGACGCTCGATTTCACCGAGGACGCCATCGACGCGATTGCCGATGCCGCCGCCGAGGTGAATGCCAGTGTCGAGAATATCGGCGCCCGGCGCCTGCAGACGGTGATGGAAAAACTGGTCGAGGAGATCAGCTACTCCGCCTCGGACAAGTCCGGAGAAACCATCCGGATCGACGCCGAATTCGTCCGAGAGCAGGTCGGCGATCTGGCGAAGAACGCCGATCTGTCGAAGTTCATCTTATAGGCCGAACGGCGCTTTTCCCTTGCCCTTCGAGACGCTTCGCTGCGCTCGCCCTCAGGACGAGGGTGGCAACCCGCACCAAATTCGCGTTTCGTCCCCTAAGCCTGGATTTCCAGCGTGCTGGCTGTGGTCATGTCCCTTAGCAGCTCCAGAAGCTCATCGCGCGCCAGCGCGATGCAGCCCTCGGTCGGCTTGTAATCATCGCTGGCGCAATGCAGGAAAATCGCCGACCCCATGCCCGGCACGGGCGGATTGTCGTTATGGCCGAGCACCACAACGACATCATAAAGCCCGTCCTGGCGCGTCATCACCTCGTGGCTCGCCGGCCAGGGGAGGCGCACCGGCCGGTTATAGGCGGGATCGGCGGGCGCATCGCACCAGCCATCATCAGGCCGGATCGGCTGCAAGGGCAGCGCGGTTTGCGGTTTCTCCAGCCTGTCCGGGCGCCACAGGGCGCGCCGGACAGGCCAGATGCCTGCAGGGCTCGCCCCGTCCCCTTCGCGCTTGTCATGGGCTGGAATGACGCCTGAACGGCCAAGCGCGCAGCGCAAGGTCTTGCCTCCCGCGCGCAGCATGCCACCGGTGTGTGCAACGA
>NZMJ01000152.1 GCA_002692855.1 Maricaulis sp. | reverse complement strand
TTGATCTCAATATTGACGATATCATTCAAGAAGCATACGAACGTTGTGCTGCGAAAACAAACAGTGGGTATGATTCAAAATCTGCAAGAAGAAGTTTAAATATTCTTTTCAGCGAATGGGGAAACCGCGGGGTTCACTTATGGAAAGTAGAACTCAAAGAACAACTTCTGACAAACGGCACAGCGACGTACACATCACCGACAAATGCGAACGACATACTAGAAGCGTACATAAGCACAACTACGGGTCAATCTACCACTACCAACGATGTTTCGCTAACAAAGATTAGTAGAAGTGAATATGCAGCACTTCCTAATAAAGGTTCAAAAGGACAACCAAGTCAGTATTATGTGGATAGACAAACAACACCAACAATAACTCTTTATCAAACACCTGATGCTGCAACATATACTTATTTAAAATATTATTATTTAAAAAGAATTGAAGACGCAGGAGCTTACACAAATACAGCAGATGTAGTTTTTAGGTTTATACCTTGTATGGTTGCAGGTCTAGCTTATTATTTGTCAATGAAGTATAATCCAGCTATGACACAACAAAATAAACTTATATACGAAGATGAACTCTCAAGAGCATTAAACGAAGATGGTCAAAGAACATCGGTGTATATTACACCACAAACTTATTATCCAAGGGGGTTTTAAATGAAAGGTATGAAAATACATAAAAGAAGTGAAGGTGGTTATCTGTCACAGTTAGAAAAAAGTCGCCCGGAATTGTTTAAAACAATAAATCAATATAGAACAAGACTAGCTGGTTTAGAGGGTGGAGAAGATTTGCAAAAAACTTTTGACACAAGAGCAAACATACAATTTCAAGCCACTAGAAACATGGCAGCACCAGAAAGAGATGCGTATATAGCTGATGTTGAGAAACAGTTCGCTCAAGCAACTGACAAACAATTTGATAGTTTAGTAGAAGATCTTAAAAGCGAAAAAAGATTTGTTCCAACATATAGATTTGCTGCTGATCAAACTTCTTACGGACCCACAACAGGGTATTATAGAAATCTTCAAAAAGAAATTGATGAAAAACAAAAATATTTAGATGAGTTGAAATTTACAGAGACTAGAACCAGAACAGTTCCTCAATATGAAATGACAACTCTTCCTCCTGGATATGGAATAGCAGGTGGAGGTCAACCTACATATAAAATGGTAACTGAATTACCTAAAGATGCTAGATTAACACAAGGAGCTTATGGTGCACAGTTTTATCAAGCTCCAATGAAAGGTGCAAATTTTTATTCAGCAAATACAAACCCGACATATAGAAGAGTAGGTAGTAAAAAAATTACGGAAAAATTCGAAAGACAAGCTAAAGCAGGAGATCCTGAATACGACAAAGCTTTTGGAGAACTAAGTAGATTACAAACCCGACATAAATATAGAAATTTATATGCAAATCAGCCTACAAGGTCTACAGGAACAAGTATATATTCAAAACTTGGTATGAATCAAAACTCTCCACAAGCAGCTTCACCAGTCACATCTTTTACAAATCCTTATGCTTCACTTGCAGGATCACCTATGCAAGTTAAAGAGGGGGGTGAAATAAAAGGTAAAGGCAAAGCTGTTAGAGGTTTTAAATTTGGTGGAGTTAAATAATGGGTTATGCACGAGGTAAATATGCTCAAGCAATTTCAGACCGCTCTGGCATGGCTTTTCCATACAATGAAATGGTCAAAGAATGGAATGGTTCTTTTGTTCATAAATCTGAATTTGAAGCAAAACACCCTCAAATAAGAAGAAAACATATTAAAGCTGATGCAATAGCATTGGCAAACGCTAGACCAAGAACTCCTGATAATACAGGTGATTTTGTTTTATATATTACTAATGGTTTACTTACAAATCCTGGTATGAGACCCACTGATGGTCAAGGTATTTTAGGCACAGAACTTACAAGCTATAGTGCAACAATGTCATTAGGGACTGTTAGTATTGTAAGCACAGATACTTTAACAACACTGACCACAACTGTTGCGAATGTAAGCGGCAGCAACTACTATTTTATAGATGGCGTTCAACAGAAAACTCTATCTTTTACTAGAGGTCAAACTTATAAATTTGATCAGTCAGCAGGCACAAATGACAACCACCCACTAAGGCTTTCGACTACAAGTAACGGAACACACGCTGGAGGTTCACCATACACAACAGGGGTGACTACAAGTGGAGTGCCAGGTACGTCAGGTGCTTATACTCAAATAACTGTAGCAGGTGATGCACCAGATACTTTATATTACTATTGTTCTAATCATTCAGGTATGGGTGGTACAATAAATATATCAGGATAGCTTATGTCAATAACTCATGCAAATTTTTTAACACAAGTACGTAATTACACAGAGGTTGATTCAAATGTTTTAACAGATAATCTTTTAGATGAGTTTATAAGACATGTTGAGATTGATATTGCAGGTAAAGTTGATTATGACGATTTAAGAAAATACTCAACTTCAAATACGATTACTTCACAGAGATATCTAACAATGCCCTCAGATTTAATTTACCTAAGGTCTGTACAAGTAACAAATTCTGGAGTGCGAACTTTTTTAGAAAAAAGAGATACAAGTTTCATATCAGAATATAATTCATCAGATGCAACAGGAGTGCCTAAATATTACGCAAATTGGGATGATCTTACGATAGTAATGGCTCCTGTACCTGATGCCGAATACACAGTTCAGATTAATTATATAATAGACCCACCACATTTTGATTCATCTAATAATACTTATCTATCAACTTATCAAGAGGCCATGTTACTTAATGGTGTTTTGACTGAATGTTTTAGGTATTTAAAAGGACCAGCTGAACTATACAAAGTGTATTTTGATAAGTATAATGAAGATGTTCAGGCATTTGCGTTACAGCAAATGGGACAACGTAGAAGAGGACAGTATGAAGAAGGTGTTCCAAGAATACCCATACAGTCACCTTCACCTTAATTTTATGGAGTAATAATATGGCTATAACAACAAGTGTATTAACAAATTCGTTTAAGAAAGAGTTGCTTGAAGGAACACATAACTTCAAACAAACTGGAGGAAACAGTTTTAAATTAGCTTTGTACACCAACTCTGCTGTTCTTGGTAAATCAACTACCAGTTATACAACAGATGGTGAGGTATCGGCTTCCGGTCAATATGTTGCTAGTGGTAAAGCTTTAGTTAATGGTGGAACATCAGTTGCTACTAATACTGCAATAGTTGATTTTGCTGATAGATCTTACACTGGTGTAACTTTGACTGCAAGAGGAGCTTTGATATATAATGATACTGCATCAGGAGATCCTGCTGTAGCTGTTTTAGATTTTGGTTCTGATAAAACTGCAACTTCTGGAACGTTTACCATTCAGTTTCCTGCATTTACCACATCAGCTGCAATTATAAGAATTAGCTAGGTTAGAATGTCTAGCACTTGGGGTTCGTATACTTGGGGACAAGGTAACTGGGGAGAAAACGCCGATACTGACGTAACGTTAAGTGGTCTTACACTTACATCTGCTGTTGGTAACGCTGAATTAGCTAGTGTAGGAGAAGCCGTAAGCCTTCTTTTAACTTCTTCTATAGGCACTCCTTCAATTACAGGTGATGCTCTAGTTACACTTACTGGACTAAGTAGCACTTTATCTTTTGGATCTTTTTCGGCTACACCTGGACAAGAAGTAGCGTTAACTGGATTAAGTTTAAGTATTACATTAGGAGACGCAGATGATGTAGTAAGTTCTCCGATAATAGTAACAGGTTTTAATTTAACAAGTGGTTTAGGAAATGTCGCTGTAACAGGTTGGGCAGAAGTTAACAGAGGCTCGACTTCAACTTGGACAGAGGTTGATAAAGCTGCGTAAGTCGCTTATAATACATTAAAAGGATAATTATGGTTTCATACACAAACAGTTTAGGAATTGAGCTTCAGGTCACAGGTACTAATTCAGGAACTTGGGGCACAAAAACAAATAACAATTTTGAATTATTTGAACAAGCTATTGCTGGCTATCAAGATGTTTCAATTGCAGGTGGTGCACAAACCACTGCATTAGCAATGTCGGATGCGACAATATCCAATGCTCGAAACGCAGTTATAAAATTATCAGGAACAATAACAGGTAATCAAATTGTAACTATTCCGAACAGTATAGAAAAAGTTTACATAATATCAAACGAGACTTCGGGTGCACACACAGTTCAATTCAAAACTGTAAGGGGCACTGGCTACGCTTTTGCAGCAGCTGATAAAACAAAACGAGTTT
>NZMJ01000151.1 GCA_002692855.1 Maricaulis sp. | reverse complement strand
CGATGGCCCACAAGAAGAATATGAAGAAAGGAAGAAGATTATCCTAAAAGAAAGAGGGGAGTGAGATGTTCAATGATTACGGTTGGTGTACTAAGGCTAGGATAAATATATCTACTGCTGATGATAGTTCAAAGACTCATACTACTCATGTAGATGTATATTCTACATATCAGTTAAACTATGCTAGTGTTAGAACCAATACTGAAGGTGATGGATGGAAAGAAGTAAATAACTCTCGTTTCTCAATAGAATGCTCCTATATTAGAACACAAAAAGGAGAACCTTTGATTCAGGGTATTAAAAATTCTTTACAGAACTTTCTAGGATGGGGTAGAAGAAGTAGACGTTGGAGTGCGCCTAATGATTTCAAGGTGGCATTTGTATTGCCTAACAATAACAATGCTACTTTCATGGTAGAAAAGAAAGACCCTTACTATAAACTAATGAGTCAAAGGGTAACTAAGAAGAATCTAATGACTGCACTAAGTCGTGCTTTGTATAGGTCATGTTTTGAGGAAGATGCACAGACGCTAACAATCTATATGTTTAGAATGATAATGCTACCGGAGAATGTATCTTATGTACTTGAGAACAGAACTCCCTTTTGGTTCTTTGATTTAGAAACTAGAGAGAAGGTAGAGGTTAGACTGAATACTCAAATGATTGATAATGATAAGGCTGCACTAGAAATATCAGATGGTGTATGGGGGCCAATAAGTGTAAAGGACTTAGATATATTTGTCAATTATTTTTATCATGGTCATACTAGGGCAAAGAAATGGGCATATATGTCTCCGAAGAAACTATGGAAGGAATTGTTAGGAGAAGCACCATCTGAATCACAGGAGCAACTAATGGTTGAATTCCTTTGTCAAAACAGAACACAAGACATTGTAGAAAACAGGGCCAAGGAATTAATGAACTCCCTAACTGTAAGATACCCCGAAAGGATTCGTCTGGTGGATGTAGGTAAATATACTGCTATGCTAATTAGAGGTAAGAAGGCTGATTGGATTATTGTAGATTCTACTTACAAGACTCAGATTCAGAAGGTTAAGACTTATGTGTTTATTCATGATGATTATCTACATCCAACTGATTCTGATAGAAGGTCAACGTATCATACAAGAGGTGGTGGTTTATCCTTTATGGGTGGTCAATTAAGAGGCCCAATCTGCATAGACAACGTTCACAGTAATTCAAGTCTTGGCGACCAATATGCTGCTAGAGGACTAGCATTGCTGAATGATAATATAACAATGAAACTAGTCAATACCATTGGCAGGTATGTTCCAAAGGAATTGAAAGAAGATATAGATAAGGTTTCTAGATTTGATATTCCCTTTGCGGATATAACAGGTAAGGAAAAAGATTGGAAGGTGATTGCGAATTGAAGTGTATGAATTGTCAATCAACGTCTAATTTTGTGGATGAGAAACTAGGTGAAACTGTATGTTCAGATTGTGGTTTAGTATTAGTTACTCACATATTTGAGGATAGAGTTTCCCAAGTACCCATCTTGAATGAAGACGGTAGTGCATCTATGAGAGTAGGTGATAGAGGAACGTTAGGTTCTGTATTCAATAGTAGTGGTTTCTCTGGAAATTACATTAAGAGATTAGGAAGAACACAATTGAAGTTTAAGGGTAGGCAACAACAGTCATTGAATAGGGGATTCATTGAACTAAACATGGCGTTGTCCCCTTATCTTCCTAACCACTCACTAAAGGAGAGGGCGCACCATTATTACAAGAAACTGTTTTTCAGTAGAGTAATGCAAGGATATAACATAGATGTAAGAGCATCAGCAATATGTTTGATAGTGCTTCGTGAAAATGGAATACCATTGACTATCTCTGAGATAGCAAAGACAAATGGTTTGTCTCCTTCAAAGGTTTCAAAGTGTGCTAGGAAATTAGCAAGGACACTTAACAAGCCATATATTCTACACTCAATGCCGATTAAGCCTTGGGTAGATAGAGTGACACATGATATGATTGTCACTAAATATGGTAATGAGAACCTAAAAAGAAACTTCAAGAAAGATGCAATAGAAGTCGTAGAATACGTTCACAATTATGTGACTGCTAGAGACATAGCATTCACTAAAAGTTACATGGCTTCTGCATTATGGATTACTGTATGTCTGAGGGCTTTTGGTTCTCAACCAGAATTCACTCAACATGACATAGGTAATGCAACCAATTGTACTCCTGTCTCTTTGAGAAATAGGAATAAGGAAACATTTGGTATGTTTAATGTGAACAAGAAAGACTTGGCTCAAATGACTGTCAAGCAATTTATTTCAGGTGTAAGATATGAATAAGAAAAGAAAGGTATTGATAATAGGTGTAGGTGGAATAGGAAGTTATTTGACTCCATTGTTACATAAGACAGGGTTGTATGATATACACATATCTGACCCTGATACTGTTGAAGTAAAGAATCTGTCTTATCAGAACTTCAACACATCGCATATAGGTGCGAAGAAAGTAAGAGCGTTATTGGACTATGATGCCATAGGTAGCAGAAAAGAGTTTCCAATACTGACTCAAGACCAATTGAAGGGTTTTGATTTGATTGTCTGTTGTGCAGATAATTTAGATGTAAGACGATTGGTTTATAGGCAGGGCTTTCAAGATGATTGCACAAACAAGTGGTTAGATTTGAGAGCGCAGGGTAGAAATGGAGCATTAATCAGTTATTTAACTGACCCTAAACATTGTGACACATTTCTAGCAGGGCCAGACGGTTCATTCAGTTGTCAAGGTGAATCATTTGGTAAGACGTTAGACACGAAAGACATACACTTTACCCATGTAGCAGTAGCAGGTATGGCTGCACAATGGATGCAAAGATGGTTTAACGATGAAAATATTTTTGACAAAAGGATAGTGAATATATGAGAAATAAATCATGGACTAAAAAAGAAGAAGAGTTCCTTCTTGCACTAAGCAAAGAGGAAACGGATAGTGGCGAGAAATTTCCTGCCTCAATTATTACCGTTCTGTTTAATGACCACTTCAACAGAATAGTAAAAGGTTGGAATGCTCGCTCACATGGAGCAATCCAAACAAAACTAAGAGAATTGATTAAGTTGGAAAAGACAAACCCTTCCAACATAACTGTCAAATTCAAAGCAAAGAAAGAAGAGGTCAAGAATAAAACACCAAGGGGTAAAAACGCTCATGGTGATGAACCTAATTCTGGTAGGTCATGGACACCTGCTGATGATGCGTATCTAGTACAGAATTATACTGCACATGATGATGCACAGAATAAGGTAGCAAAGCATCTAGGTCGCTCTAGGAAGGCTTGTTACAATAGAATAAGGAGATTGAAGAATATGAACAAGATAGGTATGATAACTATGGGTTCAACCTTAGAATCATCAGATGATGAAACTGAAATTGAACACATGGTAATACCAGAACAAAGACTACCTGTAACTCTACTAGGATATTTGGTTCTATGGTGGAGAAACAGGAGAAAGAATAAGATGATAATTAAAAGAAGAAAGTTAGAAGAACAACTAAGGAGATTGAGTTAAATGGCAAAAAAGTGGACTGAAGAAGAAGAGAATTTCTTGTTGGAAAACATGAATGAGAAAGTAGAAGTATTGGCAGAACAATTGAGTAGGTCTGTTGGTGCAGTAAAATCGAGGATTCGTAAATTGACACCTACCGCACCTGAACCTGAAATGGATGATAAAAAAGAAGCAATTGAGAAACTAATGGAGTATGCAGACGAGGTAATAGTGCGAGTTGAGAACGCTGAAGAATTGAGCGAGTCCGTGGAGTCGGATGCTACTCTTGGGTCTGACGCTATTATACTCGATGATATAGAAGTAGATATGCCAGTTAAGGTATCAGAACCAACTGCTTCAAGGTTTACATGGGTTATACTATTGGCAGCAGGTTTGGGTCTTGTATTGTATGGAGTGTATAATTGATGTATGAAGATTTAGAAGTAATTAAAGATAATTGGAGAGAACAAATTGAATCTGGCTTTAAGTGGAATAGAGAGATGTTATATTATTCTATATGGCAAATGTCTTTAACTGCTTTTGATAAACCTAGAGAGGTTCAAGTGTTAATTGACGCAAACGATAACACTTATATCTCCGTTGGTTCTCCGGGTTTTGTATCTTTTGATGGTCAAGATGAACAATTATATGGGAAAGATAAACCTAAAATGAAGTTTCCCTTGAAAGAATGGATTCATACTCATCCGTTTGGTAAAGCGTACTTTAGTGGTACTGATTTGAGAACTATTGCTATATATCGCAATCACATGAAAGAAGCAACTGTTCTAGGAGATAATGAAAGAATGGCAATTAAGTTTGGTGTTGGACTTAATGGCGAAGACTATCAAGAATATGTTCAACACACTTTTATTGGAGATGAAGAAGAATGAAGAAGATTATGAGTTTGATGATTGTATGCACTTTTTTGGCGGGTTGTGCTGATGCTATACCCGACCCATCTGATGTATATGATGAAGAAGAAGCAATCCAAAAGGATTGGGAGACAATGACTGGTGAATTTACACTTGTGTTAGAGAACAATAGCACTTTGGTTTATGCACCGGAAATGTGGTTAGATACCAATACAACATATGGCCTAATTGAATTAGGTGGTTTCAATTACACGGCAGAACATCTAAGTTTTGTAGTGGATAATAACTCAGTTATATTCCACAATTACACCTTCAATATGAAGGGACACTTAGTTCAAGATGGTTACATTTGGTCTGAGGGATTAGCACCTGAATTTGGTAATGCAACATTGCATTTTGCAGCATTTCCATTTGATGTAACTGTTGAGTATGAATTAACATACAGGATTTGGGATGGCCGAGAATGAGTGCTATAACCGTTAAATTCCCTGCTCCGTTACCTGCGGAGATACCTTGTCCTATTTGTAGATTTGAAGAAGGTAAGAGAGGAAAAGGTTGTATCGCTTGTGAGTTTGAAGGTAAAATCAATCTAACTGTTGATGCTAAGATACCAATACAAAGGGCGCATATTATACAGTATGTGGCTAATAATATGAGTGCGGTATCTCAAGAGTTAACAAGACTATACGGATTAGTACCAAAGGTAGAAACTACTGAGGTAATAGAAACTGAAAACGGACAGTTTGAGATTGTGCAGGTAAGTAGTTTGGGTGGAGCAGTTTGGATAGCGAATAGGCTTGATGAACTTGCTGCCCCAAAATACCTGTTCAATCATCAAGATTTAGAAATATTCAAGGGAGGATTTGAAGTTGAATAATGAAAAGATAATAGCAAGAATCCCTAGAAACGCTAATGATGAATTAGTAATCAGGACTGCTAATACATGGAACATTGATATCGTAGATATGAGATGGTACAATAATGGCAATCCTACTCGAAAGGGATTAAGAGTAAATGTAGAAGAGTGCAAGACATTAGTTAAAGCACTAAGAAAAGCAATAGGTGATAAAAATGGAAACAATAAATTCGATGAAGAAGAGAGTAAAGAAGAGGTTGAATGAGGGAACTCATGTATCTCCTGAAGTCTACACTAAACTAGTACAGGTTAGTGAAGGCTATGTTAACCAACTAGTAGCAACAACAGTAATCTGTTTTAACAAAGACGAGAAGGCTAGTAGGTTGAATGAGAATCATGTCTTTGAGGCATATTTTATTATGTCTGGTTTGATTAAATCAGAAGAAGAGGCATAACCAATGGAAGGAGTATTAGTCGTACTTTTCTTCTATTGGATTTGGAAGACTATTAGGAGGCCATATTAATGACATTAGAGAAATTAGCAAGAATGTGTGAAGTATTAGAAAACCAGACTCCAACGATGAAAGTAAATACAATTGTTGGAGCCATGCCTTCATTTGATGATAAGGCTAGACTTATGTATATTCTATCTATGGAATATAACATAAACAACATAGGTAACAAAAGAGCGATAACTTGGATTGCAGAATCGTTAGGTCTGTTTGAAGACGAAGTAGAATCAGCAGTCCATACATGGGGAGATATCGGAGAAGCAGTCTATGAAATAGACGAGGGAAATGAAAAGGATTCAGATATATCTTTGAATACACTAATACAGTTATTGGAGAACGATTGTTCTTCGATGAGTAGTAATTCGTTTACTATATTCAAAGAACACTTGAACAAGATGAGTGCTAGAGAAAAGAAATGGTTTCTTAGGTACTGGTTGAGGACTCCTAGAAATGGAGTTAATAATAAAATACCTTTGAAAGCGATGGCTAAATACTATGGTAAAGGTATCAAAGAAGTAGAGAAATATGCTAGGTTTAACAAAGCACATGAGATATGTGTAGCATTAGATAATGATGAAGAACCTGATTGTAAGTTAGTACATGGGCAGTTTGTCAAACCAATGTTAGCAAAGGCTAAGAAAGAAACTGATGTTATATCTGAACCAATCATTGACATCAAGTATGATGGAAATAGGTATCAGATTCATCATTCTTACATATCAGAAATGAATGCTCACTCTACAATAATATTCAACAGAAAGGGTAATGTTGTAACTAACCAATTCCCCGATGTTGTAGATATAGTGCGAAGCATGAACCTACCTAATATCATATTGGATTGTGAAATATATCCTGTTGATATGCAAGGTAATCCTGCTGAACATAAATTACTAGCAAAGCGTGTTCATAAGAAGAATAAAGAAGAGGCTATGCAAGAGTGTCCTGTTAAGTTAGCAGTATTCGATTTGTTGTCTTACAATGCTAATGTTATGTTAGACGAACCACAAAGGAATAGGATGACTGCACTAAAGGAAATCATAGAACCTGAATATCAGACCTATGTATTCCCTTCTGACACAACAATAGAGAGCGCATACAGAACTGCCATTGATTTAGGGTTTGAAGGAATCATGATAAAAGACCCTTCATTACCATATCAATCAGGGAAGAGAAGTAAAGGATGGTTGAAACACAAGCCACCACGATTCAATTATGATGTGGTGATAACATCTGCATCATATGGTGATGGCAAAAGAAGTCATGTGTATGGTACTTATGGTATATCTGTAAAGGATGGTTCTGATTATGTATCTGTTGGTAAAGTCGGTACTGGCTTCAGCGATTATGATTTAGAGTGGTTGACCACAGAATTGAGAAAGAATGTAGAATCATTTTCGGATGATGTTATGCATTTCTTACCACGCATCGTGCTTGAGGTAACGTGTGACTTAGTTACCACAGACTCCGATAATAACATTGGTCTGCGTTTTCCACGATGTATCAGAATTAGAAAAGATAAGTATGCTTCTGAAGTTGATACGCTAGATACCTTGAAGGAGGCAATGTAATTGATTAAAGCCGGGTCAATGACCCTTATAGACGCTATACCTTATAATTGTGTAAAAATAGAGGGTAAAGTGGCCTATTTGAAGAGGGTCGGTGATGAAACTAGGGGTCGCTTCAAAAAAATGGATGCTAAATTGGTTCCCTATGTAAACGAAAAAGATGAATTAATCGTTCCAAAGCCTCCACCAGTTAATAGAAAGCGTATGTCTAGGTTTCACTTTATGAAAGTAATCAAAGAAGCAACTGATTTACCGCTTTCACATGATTTGGCTTATTATGTGGCTGAACATCTTGAATCTTTAGTTTATACATTAGCAGCCAAAGCAGAAGATAATGCTATTATGCATGGGGATGATAGAATAACGGCTGCGCATTGGTATCACTTACAATTATCCCCTCAACAGGGTAATGGTAAATGGGAAGAAAATCGTGAGTTCGCAAAGGACTATAAAGAGCATCTGATTTCTGAGGCAATGAAACCGGAGGAAGTAGAAGATGTATGACATCAATATTAGAGATATTGTTTCTAGATACGGTGGATGTGATTTAATTAGATTTATGTTTTATGCGGAACCCGGACATAGGGATTTAGCAATACTAAAATCAGGAATAGAAGATATTTACAAGCATCCATATTATGTAGGTATAGAAGAGATAACAGAAGAGGATGCTAGAACGTTTGATGTTAAACGTGGATGGCTAATCTCTTTTGTATTTACTTTTGATATAAAGGAATTCAAAATGGCTGAGTGGATATCACAAGGCTTAGATGAATTGCGTGTTAAGCACGAACTAATAGAAGTTAGGGAGATAGTTAGTAATGTATAATGATGACCAATTGGTAGGAATTTTAATCTCTATTGCCAAGCCTGAGATTCATGTTTCGAGGGCAGATAATACTAACATAGGTTATAGAGTAAGAGTTAGAGTAAATCTAAGAGGGTCTGAGACTTTTCTATTAGGTGTCCATAGGACATTAGAACAGAAAGGTATTGACTCTAAGTATAAATCTGAGGAACACAAAAGTAGACCAAGACCAATATTGACTGTTGGTGGTATTGTAAATATATGGAAACTGATTCAGTTGGTTCCAGAAACATTACCTGATGCAAAGGATTGTTGGGGAGAACTTAGAGAGATAATTAAAATAATAGATAGTGGAGAACATCATACTCTAGAAGGACTAGATAAAATACTTCGATTGAAAGGGGAGATATGATGTTACAACCTGATGAAGAAGACATAGCAATTTTAGAAAATGTAACATATGAAACACTAAGAAAAGGATGCAAAGAATGTGGCTTTCGTCATGTTGTATTTCAGACTTGTATTAGTGTTGAGAAAGATGTAAAGGTTTTCTTCATGAATATAGAGTGTCCTAAATGTAAAGAGGATTATACCGAAATAATGCATATGAAGGAGATAGAATGATAATAGGAATAGAAAAAGAAAGACCAATAATAATAGTAGGCAAAGAAGGCACAGACAAAAAGAAACAAGCACTTGCGTTATTCGATGACCCAATTGTAAAGTACGCTAACGAATATGATGTTGTGGACAATTACAGTATTCCTCTTGATAGAGGGATTGTAATATTGGAGGCTAACTTCAAACCTAACACAGATTTGATTGTAGATACACTATTGAAATATCGAGGCAAAATTGTTCTAACATCGGCAAACCAAAAGGATGTGCCTAAGAAAATATTCTCTCTTTGTAAATTAAAGAGAGCAGGTAAATCTAAATTACAGACAAGAATAAAAATGATTGCTCCTAATTCAGATGAACCTGAAGATTACTTCAAAAATGTGTTTGAGATTACTCATGATTTCTTGAAGAATCAAGACCGTGAAGATGTAGCACTAAAATTGAAATTGAATAAACCCCCGGATGTTCAGATTTTATCATGGTTAGTAGCCAACGTACATCCGAATAAGTTAGCCTACATTGATGCAAAGGTGAAAAGAAGATGGTCGCAAGACTACTTCTATGAATTGTTGGCGTATTCTCATAATGGAAAACTTGCCCGTAGTGCAACTATTCCATCAAAGAGAGCCTACGATAAGGATGCTCAGATATGCAGAAAGGTTGGCTTGAAAAGCCATGAGAAGTATATTCTAGAGCAGTTGAAACAAGACCCTGAATTTGTAAAGTACATGAAAGGAAAACTAAACAATGTGCAAAAGCGCAGGGCAAAGATACCAGATAAGGTATCTAAAGTTAAGAAGAAAGATAAACAAATTGGATTAGATAATTGGATGTGAATAATTATGTTATGGACAGAAAAGTATAGACCGCAGACACTAGAAGAAATCTTAGGACAAGATAAGTTTGTTAGTGATGCGAAACATTGGAAAGAAGGAATGCCTAATCTTCTTCTCTATGGAGAAGCAGGTGTAGGTAAAACTGCGGCAGCAGGTGTAATAGCAAACTTCGTTTTGGGTGAAGATAAAGAATCAAATTTCTTTGAAATCAATGCGTCTGATGATAGGCGACTTGAAGTGGTTAGAACTACAATCAAAGAGATTTCTTCAGCCATGAAGATAGGCAATGTACCACACAAAATAATCTTATTAGACGAGATGGATGGTATGACTCCTGATGCTCAGAATGCATTGAAGAGACTTATGGAACGTTATAGTTCCAATGTGCGTTTCATCATAACGTGCAACCATAGACACAAGATAATCTATCCTTTGCAGTCAAGGTGTGCAAACTACGGTTTTACACGCCTCTCAGATGAAGAGATTAAGACTGCATTAGATAGAATACTTGATTTTCAGGGGATATCTCATATAGAATCCTCCCAGTTGGAAGAGTTTATAGGCACTCTCAATGGTGATTTAAGACGAGGGATTACCGAATTACAGGCTTCTGTTTCGAGCAATACCCCGTTATCAATGCAAATAGAAAGAATGCAACAACCTTACAATGAATTGTTAGAACACATTCTAAATGACCAATACGAATTAGCCCTCAAACAAATGCACAATATGATACATATGTCGGTAGACATGAAAACGATTTGTATAGGAATGCATGATGTTGTAGTTAAGAAAAGTCTGCCAACGCCTAAGAAGTTCAAGTATCTAAGAGTGATAGGTGAAAGTGAATGGAGAAGTACAAACATGACTCCTAAAGTTTTGGCAGCATGGATGATAGGACAGTTGATTTAGATGAAGATATTTGATTTAAACAATGATGGGGTATTAGATAGGCATGATGTAAAGAAAGCAATCATGCGATATGAGTGGATTGTTGTTACAGGATTACTCCTAACAATAGTCCCAATGTTGAATGTGTTAGGTTATACTAACATAGATTCAGATTTCTTTTGGGCGTTAGCAGGTTTATGCTTGACGGTTGAAGGAATCATAGAACTTTACTATGAACAAAAGTATTGGGATAGAATGAATGAACAATTAGCAACGGAGGAAGAGAGATGAATCTTGATGAGTATCAAAGGGAAGCGAAGACATTCGCAATATATCCAGTAGATATGAACATTATTTATCCATCTTTAGGACTTTGTGGGGAAAGTGGTGAAGTTGCGGAGAAAGTTAAAAAGTGGATTCGTGATGACGGATTCATCAAAACAATGATGACCAACCAACCAAGGATGGCTCCAAGAACGTATGAGATAGAAAAAGAATTAGGGGATGTTCTTTGGTATCTGGCAAACTTGGCTACTGATTTGGGTCTAAGTCTAGGTGCAATAGCACAATTGAATCTAGATAAGTTGGAAGATAGAAAGAAAAGAAATGTGATTAAAGGAGAAGGTGATGATAGATGAAGATAAGAATACCGAAAGAAATGTATGACAAAATAAGTGATTATGCTTTAGCGAATGATATGACATTCGATGAGGCTATTTTGCTTTGTTTTAAATTAGGAGAGGCAGTTGAAGCGACTAGTATGGCTATGGGGTCAAAACAACCTTGGTCGCCTCAATATGAGCCTACAAGTGAGGATGGAGAGTTATGAGAGTAACATTGACATTAGAGAATAGTAGACAGACTACTCTTGAAGAGTTTGGATTTGTATTTGAGTGATTAGATGAAGTGGTCTGAATACTTTAGGTTGAAGAAAGAATATAATAAGAAGAAGAAAAATCGGAAGTGAAAACATGGAAGAAAAAGTAAATATGGAAATAGCCAAGGCTGCCGAAGTCTTGGAATTAGAGGTTTCTGAAACAGAAACAAAGTATATGGAGATTTGTGAAACAAACAATCTCAACCCCATTGAAGATTGGGCTTTGGCTCTATCTTTGTTTAGACAATGGTTTAGTGGAGCATACGCTTACAAAGATGCACCACAACAAGAATCTAGTGGTAATTCATTAGTAAAGAAAGCATCTGGATATTTTATATCTTTAGATGCTGCAAGAGATATGGCTAAGATGCAGAATGAGAGAATTAAGAACGAATATCTCCGTGATGCAGATACAACCTATTCTCTTGGTAAAGTAGCCGTTGTTCTTGAGCAAGATGGTGGCTATGAAATTAGCAGAATGCATAAGGGAGAAGAACAGGTTAAGACTGTATCAGAACTACCAAATAATCATCATGAGGTAGAAGTTGGTAAGTGGATTGTTCCATTAGATAGTATGCAACAATACTCAAGTGGCCCTAATGCAAACTATGGTAGACCACTACCTGCTGAACAGTTTAGACTAGCAGGTGTGTTTATTGGTACTGTTGACGGTAATGAGGGTCTTTACTACTTCTCTTACAAAGGAGATGGATGTAAGACTTTCAATCCACAGACGTTCCATTATGTCCACTTTGACTGTATTCCTGACAGTAATAATGCAGACAGGATTTATGGTTTCAAGATGGGAACAATGGAGAGCCTAGTCTACAATGCTGATTTATCTGATGATGATAGTAGAAAGACTGCAAGCCCATCTGTATCTGATTTACAGAATCACATGATGGAAAATGCAATGTCTCACTATTGTAGTCTATCGGATATAGCAAGGCATCATTCAGAATCAGAAGGCAAGCCATATGCTCAAAGGTTTGTAATTACTGATGGTTCTGTATCAAGTGTTAATATGACACCAAACAGTATTGGAACAAGAAGGATAACTGTAAGCGATTTGAATTCTGATTTCGATTATGATGGTGGTTCATGGGCAGGGACAACTTGTTGGATTCCCGCTAACATTGATATTGACTTTGGTATTGGTTCCACATTGGTTCTTGTTGGTAGAACATCACAAGGCAGAAATCAAGATGGTGGGCCGGGTGATATTACACTAAACGTTAGCGGTGTTCTTTGCACCGAGAATCGTGGTGTTGTAGCAGAACCCTATGAGTCAACAGAAGAAGATATTGATTGGTTCTAAGGCCAACATTCCTAGCGGTAGTAGTGTCCGTCAAAGGGGTGCAATGCCCCTACAAAGGTGATTTAAATGAAAAGTATGTTTAAAATAGAAAATGGAGTAATACATGGTAGTAGTTATGCTACTTTGTTAAGAACTGTCGAGTTTGTTACTTGGCGACTCAATGAAGATTCTGGTGAATATTGGATGAAGTTCCATGTTCCATCAGGTAAAGAAATAAGAATTAAGGTTAATGAAGAAGACCTACGCAGTATATTGAATGATTGGGCGGAATATGAATTGAAATTAGAATTAGGTGATGAAGATGAGTTGGACTACTGAGAATAAAGGAGATGCAGTAAAAGCAGAAAAGATTGCTCACGCAGAAGAGATTGATTTTGGTAAGGAGCAAGAGGAATGGAACAAGCAATATGCTAAGAAATTCCTAAAGAAGAAAGATAAGAGAGCCAGACTAGTATTAGGTATATGGGGTAAGCCTAAGACTGGTAAGACTGGTCTATCTCTTGATTTCCCTGACAAGCCAATATATGTGCTTGATTGGGATAGAGGTGTTGAATCTACATGGAGAGAACACCACGATTCTACTGATAGGATTCAGATTCATTGTCCTATCAATAGAGATAAAAGAAATGTTATTGACATCAATAAGTCTGAGAAAGATTCTTTGATGTTCATCAACATGGTTAGGCAAAGAATCCAAGAAGGAGAAGACCCTGTTTTTGTATTTGATGGTGTTGATACTTACTTCAACTCCTGTCTACTAAAGGTCAATAACGACCCAACCAAGGTAACTAAGGTGATGCCTTGGCAATACGGAGAAAGAAACAAGACTTTCAATTTCATGATGGAAGCAGTTTATTCCTTGAATTGTGATGTGATATACATTACTCACGAAAAGGAGCAGTATATTGACAATACTGTTGTAGGATTTGTACCTGCTTGGCAAGATTGGGGTGGTAAGTTGGAACAAGAAATCAGATGTTATAGTAGAGAAGACAAAGGGGAATTGAAGTATTTTGCTAAACTAATTGGTAGTAGAACCAAAGGTAATCTTGTTGGTACTACATGGACAACTAGAGATGGAAAACCACCTAATGTAGTTTGGCATGGTATTACTGAACTACGAGATGGTGCAATATGAATGTAAAATTTACAGTAAATAAGAAAGAGTTTGAGTCGGCGTTAAATGCCGTCACATTGAAAGGTAAGTACAAGAGTTCACACTCTTCAAAAACCGCAGTCATTAGCAATGATGTAGCCGGAGCGATAAGCGATGATGGCACTTCATTGACTTTGACAAATGCTAGTGATACAATGGCTGCAATGTGTAGCGTTGCTATTACTGACATACAAAGAAGTGGTAGTCTGTCAATGTTTATTTTTGAAGTAGAGAGAGTGCAAAAGTATCTGAAGACTTTCAAGTATGATGATATGCATATTACTATTACTGCTTCTAATGTTATTCTAAAGACAGAATCACAAAGAGCGCAGATACCATTGCTTGTTGAGCATTCAGGTATTACTGCGATTAGTAAGATTGTTGGTATGGAAGTTAATCATGCAAGTGATGAGTTTCCTACTTTCGGTAGGACTACCTTTGAAACAAAGATAGCAGTAGAAGGTAATGTTCTAGCGGAGGCTATCAAGAATTGTGCTATTGTAGGTACTGCAACATACAGATTGAATGTTAGTGATGAAGAGTTTAGTATATCTTCTGTCAACTTCCATCAAACTGAGAATTACAAAGTTACAATACCTGTGATTTCTTGTGAAGGTGAAGACTCAACACTAGAGTTTTCAGCACCACTAGACAAGTTTTGTTCTGGTGTAATGTACCTTTACTTGAAAGACGATGCTCCAATACTACTATGTGGAGCAGATAGAAAGTTAATAGTAGCCCCGTATATTAGAGGATGATATAATGATAATTACTGCAATAGATAATGCAAATAAATTTGTTCTTAGATGGAGAGATGAGAACAATAAAAGATTAGAATCGGAAGTAGGTTATGTAGACTTCAATCCATATTTTTACATCTTAGCAAGTGAGACAGAACGCTCCGGTGTTAACATCACCGAGTATGTTAATGGTCGAAAGGATTCATTCAGAATACAACTTCATTATACTGTTGATGGTTCTGTATCTCTCGATGGTAGGGCTTTGAAGAAAGTTACATGGAATCCTCCAAAGCCCGGATATACTAGAGAACTTCGTAAGCAATGGAGTGAAACTTTTGAGGCAGATGTACCCTTTCATTATCGGTATGCCATAGATTGTTTAACACACCTACCAGAATATAAACTAAGAAAGTTTTATTGGGATTTAGAGTGGCAACAACGTGGCCCCCATGATGGTGCTATTACTTGTATTTCATACTATGATAATTACACGAAGAAGTCTAAGGTATATTGGTGGCAACCTGATTCTGTAAATAGAAAGGTGAAAGGACATTCAAAGCCTTTTGATACTGAGCGAAGGATGTTGTCTGCTTTTGTTGATGATATAATTGACAAAGACCCTGATATGTTAATTGCTTGGTTTGGTTCAAAGTTCGATTTGCCTAAGTTAATAGAAAGGCTACATGAGAATGGTATTGACCCAAGAGCAATATCTCCTTGTCATGATGTTAAGGGAGTGTATTTTTCTGATGGTATCAAACTTAGTAAAACGGTCAAAAACTATACTCCTATTGAACAACCAGTTAGAGGTAGGCTTATCCTAAATCTTGACTTGGCGTTTGAAAGACAATGGAATGATGCACAAAGAGGAACACTACCTTCTCTAGCATTAGATTATGTATCTGAAAATGTCCTTGGTGAAAAGAAACTAGTTAGTGAAAAGTTTCCAGATAAGAATCAATTCTTTTCTAGGGGATGGTTAGAAGATACTCAAAACTATCTTGACTATGCAAAGAAAGACGTTGACTTGATTGTAAGAATAGATGAAGAAAATTATACTTCTGAAGCAATACTTTCTCTTCAACGTTTGATTGTTGCTCCCTTCGATGCTTGCTTCTATGCATCCAATATGGGTGGTATTTACTTCATGCGTAATGCTACTTGGAAAGCACCAACAGGAGATAAAGAAGGTGAAAGGATTGAATATGAAGGTGCTATGATTTACAACCCAGAATCAGAAGGAACAAATGGATTACATTTAGGAGTGGCTGCGTTTGATTTCGCAGGTCTATATCCTTCTATGATGATAGCAAGAAATATATCTTGGGAAACTAAATCTACTGAACCAACTGAGTTTGGTGTTAATGTTTTGATACCAAGGGATTTCAGTCCTGTTAAGTTTGAGGATTGGAAGTATTATAAAACAGATGAATTAGGTCTTCTACCAAAAGCAGTATTAGACTTAAAGAAATTAAGAACAGAATATAAGAAGAGAATGTATTCTGCAAAAGACCCTGCTGAGTATGCTAAGTGGAATAACAACCAGTTAGCAGTTAAGAGACTGATGGCTTCTTTTTATGGAGTGGTTGGCTATCAAGGATTTGGTTGGGCTGATGTTGATTTGGCTGCTAGTATAACTGCTAGTGCTAGAGAAGCAATTAGAGAGGCTGCGTTTAAGGTGATGGAATTATGAATAGAGAAGATAAAATATTCTATGGTAGAATGTCGTTCTACATTACTGGAACTATTGCCTTTGTAATTAATTCCATTAATGTAGGATGGTGTCAAATATGAAAAACAGAAGGCAATGTAGATGGTGTGGGGCAATACATCCTTTTGGTTTGGATAGAAGATATAAGTGTGGTGAATGTAAATGAAGGTGGTGTATGGACATACTGATTCTATCTATGTTCAGATGCCTATGGAACAAGCAGAAGCAACCCTTCAATTATTGAATAACCATGTTAGACAGAAGTTTCCTAATCTGTTAGAATTAGATGAACATCCTGTAACATTAGAGTTTGAGAAATACTATCAATCTCTAGGTGTGGGTATGACTAAGAATAGAAACGCAGGTTTGATATCTTGGAAGGATGGTAAATACTTAGATGAACCAGAATTCGTAATGACTGGTTTTACTGCTAAGAGACTATCAATCACTAAGTTAGCAAAGGAGACTCAAATGAGTATTCTAAAGATGTGGGTCGGTCAATTCACCGAGGAAGAAATAACAGGTATGCTGAAGAAAGCATACTACGCAGTTCTTGAAGGTAGAGTTCCGGTGGAGTATCTTATTAACAGAAGTAGATTTAGACCAGAAAGATTGTCTTACAAATGTAAAAACTGTAAAAAACAATTATCAATACAAGATTGTATCAATGCTCACAAAGAAGCACAAAGAGACAGTCATGAATCTTGTTGTCCTAAATGTGGTCAGCCTATTGATGTAGTAACACAAGAAGGTAGAAGACCTAGTATTGGTTCTGGTATTGAAGGTGTTATTTGGAATCATCAGAATGAAGAAAACAAGATAGATGATTCTTATGTATTCCTTAGAGTAGCAGATGATGTTCAAAGAGCAACGTACATCAATCCAGTAACAGGTGTTAGAAAAAGACCTTCCTATATTTCTGCATCAACTGTGGAAGAGTTAGAACAACATAAGGCAGATTTACCGCACTATGCTGAATCAATAATAAAGAAGGCGGAGCCTATTTACAGGGCAATGGGTTGGAGTCTTGACCCTATCAAAAGAGACTCGAAACAAAAGACATTAGATGAATGGTGGTAATAATGAGAGAATATACATATCAATGGAATGTAGAGGATGATGAACCTACTTTGAAGATTACAAAATCTTCCTTTGGTTCATTTCAATGGTGTCCTAGAAAATACGAGTTTTCGTATATTGAAAGGCTACCACAAGATACAACTGAGGCTATGATTAAAGGTACTGCGGTACACAATAGTAGAGAAGATTTCTTTGATGTATTCGATGTAAAGAAAGCGGAGAATATGTCAAATGACGAATTGGTTGATTACAATATGGGGTTACACCCTATTGATGGTTATACTGATATATACAGGAACATATCAGTTTTTGAGGCTAACAGATTTATGGAAGCCAAGCAAGCAAACAAACTAGATAGTTATCTACCTGTAATAAATGAAGTAAAGTTAGACGCTGAGTTATTTATTCCACAGGACTTGAATCCTAAATGTGTCTTAGAACGGGACTATACTGTTCACTTACAAGGCATCATAGATAGGATGTTCATTGAGGATGGTGCATACATCCCTATTGAATTAAAGACTGGCCCTTGGAAAGACTACAAGAGGACAGGTATGAGGAAAGAATTGTCTTTCTATAAACTACTTGTAGATAATGCTCCTGATAAAATATTAGAAGAAGCAGGTATAGATAGGAATATTCCTATTACTCATTGGGGATGGTACTATCCTGTGTCTAATTATATTGAGACTGAGCCTGTAAAACAGACTAGTATCAATGCAGTAATGAGAGGCATCACTCAGTTGATTAAGGCGTATGAAGATAAGCACAATGGGGGAGAACAATTCCCTACGAAGTATTACTTTAAGACCTGTCAACATTGTAGTTTTATGCCTATATGTGATGCGGCGCAATCAGAGGTATGGTGATAATATGTTAAGTGATAAGATAAAAGAATATTTGAGAGATAAGACTTGGAGTTTTAATGAGATAACAAACATAACGGAAGTTATTGATGAGTTAGCAGATACAACCTATGGAGACTTAGATGCGAAATCTAAGGTAGATTTACTATGGGATGTTGATATAGAACAGGGACTAACCTTTGGGCAATTTTTCCAAGCGTTAGTTAAGAAAACACTAAAATCAGAAATAGCAATAATAGTGAAAGCAGAATTAGATTCTGCCATAATAGAATTTAAGGTGAATAAAAATGAAGTTTCCGAGAGAAGTGTGGGCGGGGAGTCACATAAAGAACGCTCCACAGATGAAAAGAGTAAAGATAAACAATAAAGATGAATTTGTAGTATGGGTTAATGCATTCAATGGTAAGATGAATTGTTATACATCTGTATATGATTTTGGTAAGTATGCTGAAGATGCAGCCATTGACTCTACTTGTATCAAAGACAGAATGTTTTTAGATTTTGATGCACACGATGAGCCATTAGAAAATGCCTACTACGATTGTATTAGAGTATGTGATGTTTTATTAGAACAAGATGTATTCTTCAATATGTATTTTAGTGGTAAGGGTTTTCATATGATAGTTTATGGAGAACAGGCTGATGATATCAGAAGCATTCAGTCGTATTTCACCACGCTTACTCCTATTGCTCCGACTTTGGATAGGAGTGGAATTCAGGTTAAGAGGCTTCGTAGGATTCCTAACACGGTCAATCTCAGTAGCAAAGGCCCGTACTTCTGTATTCCTATTACAAGAGAAGATTTAGAATCTGGATTGGATGTTATATTAGACAAAGCAATGACTGGTAATCATCCTCAAGTTAGGTATGGAAACAAGTTAGTGAAATGGCCTAATGTAAAGCCAATCGAAATGAGCGATATTGAAATTAATGCACCAAAGCCTGTTGGTGAATTACCGATACTACCATGTTTGCACAATGCAATTATGGTAGAAAACCCCGGACATTATGCAAGAGTGTATCTAACACAATGGTATAGAGATATACTTACGATGAGAGAAAGACACATTAGCGAAGAAAAGAAAGCGGAAGTGATTGAGATAATAATAAATGAATTTAAGGCGATAGCAGACAAAGAAGATATATGGTTGGATTGGGATGAAAAGACTACTAGGCATCATGTTAAGTTTGTAGTTGATGGTGGATATCATGCTCCTAGTTGTAAAGAGAAATTGATTCCGCAGGGTTATTGTCCGGGTAAGTGTTGGAGGTATTGCGAGTGATATGCGAGCCTTTAGAACATGAATGGGAAGTAGAAGAAGTATCAGGTAACAAAGATATATACAAAGGAATAGTGATGAAATTGAGATGTAGTAAATGTAATGCAAGTTTGAAAGGAGAGATAAACACATGATTGATGCACATGATATAATGTATCTAGCGAGGTTGATGTTTTATTTGTCTATAACCGCATATATTACAAATGAGTTATTGTTGGTGATGCTATGAATAAATTGATAATAGATAGTAGAGAAAAATCTAATCTTTCTGAATTCATCATTTCAGAAGCAAGTAGAATGAATATACTTACTGAGAAACAATGGATAGAGATAGGTGACTATGTTTATCAAGATGTATGCTTTGAAGCAAAATCTACTATTGACTTCCTACAATCAGTATTGAATGGAAGACTATGGAATCAAGTAGATAACATGGATAGGCACTATGAATATAGTATAGTCATAATACATGGTTCACTACATCAAGTAATGGCTTATCCAAAATATGTTAATATGGAAATAAATGAACAATTACTCAAACACAAATTCTATGGTGCAATTGGTAGGCTAACATTAGATACTGATTGTAAAGTGTTTTGGGTAGAAAGTCCTCAGAAGGCAGCCAAGATAATTACAACAATATGTAAGATGAGGCCAGTTAAAAGAAGTGTAATTCAACCAACATTGTTGAAAAGGATTACAACTGATGACTTGAGATTAGATATGCTATGTACCATTAAAGGAGTTAGTAAATCTAAAGCAAAGAAAATTATAGAAAAATATGGTTCTGTTATGGAAGTAGGAGAATCTAATGTAAATGAATTATCCTCTATTGATGGCATAGGCCCAACGATAGCAAAGAGGATAATAGACACACTAAATAGTGAAGAAAAAGTGGTAGTATGAATTGGACTGAAACTAATTATAATGAATATGAAGACGAACTGTATTACAGTTTCGTAGATGATAATACAACGACAGAAAGCAATAAATTGACATTGCCAAAGATTGTAGAAAAGTGGACTGCTGATGCGGTGTTGGCATCTAATTACAACGATGTACCCGCAGCCTTAGCCTTCTTTTCTGTATTGGGTCAATTGTGTAAAGATATGATTGCTATTCCTAGTAACCTGAATGTTGATGATACTCGCATTCAGTTCCTTTGGATGCAAACATCAGGAACAGGGAAGTCAACATTGACTAATTGGTTCCTACCAGTATTGAGATTAACATTCGATACTATCAATGAAAAGCATGGTACTCATTTTGATATCTTTGATATTACAGATTATACTGATGCTGCGTTGATTGGTTCTTATGAAAAGAGAAGAGAAGAAGTAGAAGATGATAACGGACAAATGAGAAGGATGGAAATTGATGTTCAAGTTCCCGGCCAGTTAGAAGGTGAAGGAATGGCTATGTGGGATGAGTTTGAGTATTCAGGTATATTCAAGCAAAGCCAACATAAAGAACAAGCAATCGTATATCTAAATACATTCATGAATACTCTATGGGGAGAAACATGGGTTATCAGTAAGAAACTAAAACAGGGAGAAGACCCTATCATTTGTAAGTGTAGGCGTTCTGTATATGCTACTACATATATTCCAAAGGAATTGACTACTGTAATTACTGAGAAAGGTGTGCTTCAAAGGATTCTGATATTTATCTATGAAGTACCCCAACATCAGCAGAAGCAAATGAGAAGACAGTTAATCAAAGATTGGGGAGTAGTTGGTAATAGAGCATTGCCTAAAACAACTTACGCCAAAAACTTCTTGACGTTATATGATACTCTAAAAGAAAGATTTGATGATGTAGGTCAAGACCCTCTAAAGACTATGAGGTTTAGTAAGAATGCAAATGACGCTTTAGAGAGAGAATGTGTATTGATGGAGAAATACATTGAAAGCAGTAGAATAGAAGTGTTTCAATCTGTTGAAACTTTCATCAACAGAATGCTTAAACACATTCAAAAGATGGCTATATTGTGTGCAGTAGCAGAAGCCCCAAGTATATCTGATAAAGATAAAAGGTTCATTGTTACGCAAAAAAATGTACTTCAAGCATCCTCTCTAATTAGGAAGTGCTATAAGTCCCTCGTATCTTGGCTTGATGAAAGCCTACGGGAAGAGAAGAAGGGTCTGGAAGAAAGAGCCAATATAAGTGTCTTTAAAACGGTTTATCGTGAATTGAAATCTAAAGACGGATGGGTTAACAAGAACGTGCTATTCCAAAAGGTTAGGGAGAAGACAAAGAAAGGCCAATCAACCTTATACAAATGGTGGTCTAAGATTGAAGAATACTTTGAAGAAGATAAAATAAACCGAGTAGTTTATGTAAGATTATTGGAGGACAAGAAAGATGGTGAAGTGGGAGAATAAATTTATGGTGTTTGATGCGGCCAATGGCCCTAAGAACGTTATAGATAACCTAAATACAGAAGGAGAGCAAGGTTGGGAGTTATGTTCGATTGTATCTGTTGGTGGAGGCGACCATATGATTGCCTTCCTAAAGAGAGCAAAGGACATTAAAATGCCTGACCCTGAAGAAGATAAGAAAGCAAATATCGCTAGACTGTGGGGAGGCGGAGAGTGATGGATAAAATTACTAAGCGTTTGATGAAAATGTATGGTATAAGCCGTTGGTCTTTTCTATGGCGTGGTAAAGACGATGATTTTGCGGAGTGAACTGTATGTCTGATGTATTAGCAATAGACCTTGAAACTAAGAATTACTCCTATGATATAGGAGGATGGGGTAATACCCATATGTTTCAAGTATCTACTGTATGCACATGGGATGGGGACAAAGGAACAATATACATTGATAAAGCAGTAGATGATTTGAAGAAATCTAATGTGGAAGTCAAGCCTATATCCCAATTGAAGTTTGACTTAGATGACCATTTGCAGAAAGGGGGTCTGCTTCTTGGTCACAACATAGCAGGTTTTGATTTACCTGTTTTGAGGGATTCACTAGATATATTCTGTATTCAGAAGTATATCAACAAGAAAGCCTATATTGACACAAGCCGTGAAGTAAGTAGCGTTATGGGTGAAAGGTATAGTCTGAATAATCTAGTGACACATACTTTAGAAGATGCTAAGATAATGCATAGCGAAGATGCGCCTAAAGTTTGGAAAGCAGGTGGCTATGCAGAAGTAGCAGAATACTGTTTGAAGGACTGCGAGTTAGTATTTGACTTGTGGAAGTATGGAATAGATAACGGAGTTGTAAAAGGCTTCGATATGAATGAAGAAGAAATGAAAGAGATTGAGGTGAACTGGTGAGTACAATAGAATGGATAGTATGGATATTGTTTCTAATGGCAGTATGTCTGTTATTCTTTGCAGCGTTTAGTGGAGATAGGGTTTCCAATCAAACGATTGAAGAATACATGGATAATCTAATGGCAGAAGAACAACAAGACTGGGGCGGAAATAATCGTGGCTCTTAGAGAAACGTGTTCCGCTTGCGGGCAAGATACGATACCTAGAAGAATTCTAGGTTTTTATGTAGGTTCTCCGCAAAGGGTCAAGATTTGGGAATGTAGAGAGTGTTACTTTCTATGGTCTGAAAAGGTCTTGCCCTTTGTGGAGGCCAACTCTAAAAAATTTGGCAAAATTCAAAATTGACAAATTACGTTTTTATTTTGGGCTAAAAAACGGATTTGGCTCAAATTGATTTATTCATCGGTTCTAACCCTAGCATGAATAATCAAACGTCTGATTCTAGGCTACTAGAGTGCGTTCTGAGGGCGTTCCTTTAGTCGGATGTTAATTAGCCCTGCTCCACCAGAACATCGCCTGTATCGGAACCGTCAAGTCTAACTTTTTAGTCCTAATTTTTGCGCACTTCAAATACTCTCGACTTTCCATATTAACAATAAATCATTTATCGTTTAAAAAAATATTAACCACTATAAGGAGGGTCTGGAAACATCCTTCCTTTTGGGTGATTAACCATAAACGATGGTTGTTGTGGTTGATATTTAGCATATGAATTAGGCGGTGTATCGCCATATATCTCTTGAAGTGTTTCAGGCCAATTAAGCAATGATGCCCTGTAATCTGCTAATTCTTGTTGTTCTGTTTGTGTTAATGCATTATACAACAAAGGTTTAGATTGATAAAAATCTACATATGTTTCTAGCATCCAATTCCTAGAATATCTAACCTTTGCCATTGCCTCCTCCATGCTAATCGTTATCTCTTCTCCATGTTCTCCTATTGCCATTTTATTCACCTCATGCTACCGTAAAGTATGCCGTCATTCTTGCAGGGCCAACCTGTGTATTAGTATATCCCTGCATTCCTGTTGTTCTTAAATTGAAAGTATCTCCTGCTGCGTAAGATACACCAGTTCCACTTAATGATGTGAATGACCTAACAAACGCATTACCACCAGTTCCACTAGCATTAAATTGCATTGTAGTTGTACTGGCTGACCTATTCTTGAAAACTGTCATTGTCTGATTACTGGAATTTGTTTCACTACCATTATTACCGAATGCTATGTCT
>NZMJ01000150.1 GCA_002692855.1 Maricaulis sp. | reverse complement strand
CACTGGTGGTGGTAATAAATATTTTATTGATGGTGTTCAACAGGCGACTGTTGCTCTAGCCCGAGGTGCAACCTATCGTTTCGATCAATCTGATTCTTCGAACGGAACACATCCATTAGTTTTCTCTAGTGATTCTGGAAATTCAACTCCATACACAACAGGAGTAACTACATCAGGTACTCCTGGAAGTAGTGGAGCGTACACACAAATAGCTGTAGCAACTTCTGCTCCAGCAAACTTATATTATTATTGTAGTAACCATGCAGGAATGGGTGGTGCAGCTAACGTTACATCAGATTCTTTTGGTGCTCTTTCTTGGAGCATAGGAAATTGGAACGATCAAGATAACAACACTGTTTCTGTCACTGGTATAGGTGCTTCTTTTTCTTTAGCGTCAGTTGCATCAACATCTACTGTAGAATTTGGTTGGGGTAGAGATGGTTGGTCACAAAGAGCTTGGGGTAATCCTGATCAAATTGTAAATCCTTCGGGTATTGCAATGACTGCATCTGCAGGTTCTATTGATCCTTCACCTGATGCAATGCTAACTGGAATAGCATTTACAGCTGCACTAGGTAACGAAACTGCTTTCACAGATATAGATGTATCAGTAACAGGTCAAGCTCTAACTTCAACTTTAGGAAATGAAACTGCCTTTTCTGATTCAGATGTTGTTCCAACTGGAATTGCAATGACTAGTGCTTTAGGTGATGAAACTACAGCCGGTGAAATAAACACTGGTTGGGGTAGATTAACTTGGGGTGAAAACGCTTGGAATATTGCAGGTGATTTAAGAGTTACAGGAATTGCTGCGACTGCAGCTTTAGGTAATGAAAGTATTTCAATTGATGCTTCACCTACGTTAACAGGAATTGCAATGACTGCATCACAAGGTGATGAATCAGTAGAAATATCATTTGAAATAACATTAACAGGTATATCATTTACAAGTAATTTAGGAACAGCAGATGCTGGTCCTGATGCAATGCTAACTGGAATTGGTGCAACTGCAGCTTTAGGAACCCTTGATGCATTTAACCAAACAGGTTGGGGTAGACAAGGTTGGAATGTAAATGCATGGGGAGTTGAAGGTCAGTTTGCAAGTGGTAATGTTAATGGTATCGCAATGTCTGCAAACATTGGAACATTAGCAGCTACAGGGGATGGTAGTGTAGTTCCAACAGGTATTAGTATAACTGCAGCGGAAGGAGATGTTGATCCTGGCCCTGATGCAAATGTTACAGGTATTGGATTTAGTGGAACTCTAGCTGTTGGTACAGTAGTTGCAGGTAGTGCAGATGTAACAGTTACAGGAACTGGATTTGCGGCAGGTCTTGGATTAGGTACATTATTTGCTGAAAGTTTCATTGATGTTACTGGAATAGCAATGACTGCTAATTTAGGCACTGTAAGCACTAAAGGATTTGCTACTGTATCTTTAACAGGAATAGGGTTGACTATGAACTTGAATTCTGTTAATTCTCTAGTCTGGAACGAAGTTAATACAGGTTCAGCGCCTTTAGATCCACCAGGTTGGGTAGAAGTGCCAACAAGGGCTGCATAATGAGTTTGACACAAACTCAATTTTTTAGTAAATTAAAACGAATAAGGAATTTAAATTATGGCAAACTCAACATCAGCTAATTTAAAATTAACAGTCCAAGCAACTGGTGAAAACTCAGGAACTTGGGGACAAATTACAAATACAAACTTATTAATTTTAGAACAAGCAATCGGTGGTTTTACAACTTTCAACTTAACTAACGCTAACAGAGCTCTAACTTTTACTAATGGTGCTTTATCAAATGGTAAAAATGATGTTATTAAATTAACAGGAACTTTAGCAGCTAACAGAATAGTTACTATTCCAGATTCAATTGAAAAAGTTTATAATGTACAAAACGCATGTGATCATGCAGGAAACACTTTAACTTTTAAAACATCAGGAGGAACAGGTGTTCTTTTATGTGAAGGAAATAACTATGTATTATATTCTGATGGAACAAACATTGTAAAATTATCTGAGCAAAGAAATTGGAGAGCAGTGACAGCTAATGAAACAGTTCAAGCTGGTGCTCAACTTTTAGTAAATACAAATGGTGGAGCTGTAACAATTACGTTACCTGCATCACCTGCTACGGGAGATGAAGTATCATTCATTGACCAAGGATATGATTTTAATACCAACGCTTTAACTGTTGGTAGAAATAGTTCTAACATTGCTAACGCTGCATCAGACCTCGTTGTTAATACACAAGGTGCTGGTTTCAGTTTAGTTTATTCAGGAGACGCTACTACTGGTTGGACATATAGGGAGAAATAATCCATGGCTAACTACGAAGCTACTAGATACGATTTTGATGGTCAAAATCTCACAGGAATACAAGGTCTTAATACTGGTCTTATAATACCTTGGACTGATTCTTCAGTTCCTACTGGTTTTTTAGAATGTAATGGTGCAGCTGTCTCAAGATCAACTTACGCAGATTTATTCGCAGTAATTGGCACGACTTATGGTGCTGGAAACGGTTCCACAACTTTCACTTTACCCGACCTACAAGACGACGTTACAGTTAGTAAATCTGGAAGTAAAAACTTAGCATCTACTGGTGGAGCAAACACAGTTGCTTCATCTGGAAATATAGGTGGTAACTCTGGTTCTCATACAGTAGTAGAATCAGAAATGCCCTCTCACAGTCACCCTACTACAGGTGCTAAAAACAGTCCACCTACTTCAGTACAAGCAAACATTCCAGGAGGAGCAGTAAACTCAAATCACACTCAACCAGCTGCAGTTTATGGAAATAGTCCAGGAGGATCTTCTCACAGTCATACTATATCTGCTAACTTTTCAGGAGATGCAACTTCTGTTTTACAACCATACTTAACTTTATTATATATTATAAAAACATAGGAAAAAATTATGGCAAATTATGAAGCAACTAAATACGATTTTTCAGGATCAAACATAACAGGATTAGTAGGTGTTTCTACAGGTTCAGTTATCCCTTGGAGTGACGGAAGTGTACCATCTGGTTTTTTAGAATGTAACGGTGCAGCTGTCTCAAGATCAACTTACTCTGCTTTGTTTGCTATTATTGGAACAACGTATGGAGCAGGTAATGGATCAACTACATTTGATTTACCTGACTTACAAGATAATGTGGTAGTGGGTAAATCTCCAAATAAAGCTTTAGCATCTACTGGCGGTGCAAATACAGTTCAACAAACTGGAAACGTAAGTGGTAACTCAGGCAATCATACTTTAACTACATCTCAAATTGGAACTCACGATCACCCTCCAGGACCTGGATTGGGTGGAATATATGTTCCTTATTTAGGAACACAACCTTCTGGACCTATTCCTACACCTTCAAGTTTTGCAAGGGGTGGACCAGGATATACAGGATATCAAGGAGGTGGTGGTTCTCACAGTCATGGCGCTTCTGCTAACTTTACAGGAGACTCAACGTCAGTTCTGCAACCTTATTTAACAATAATATATATAATTAAAACTTAAAACTATGGCAAACTACGAAGCAACTAAATATAATTTTGACGGTGGAAATTTAGCTGATTTACAACTTGTGAACACAGGTTTAATTATTCCTTGGACGGATTCTTCTATTCCTTCAGGATATTTAGAATGTAATGGTGCAGCTGTCTCAAGATCAACTTATTCAGATTTATTTTCTGTAATTGGCACAACATATGGAGCAGGAAACGGATCTACAACTTTTACTTTACCTGATTTACAAGACGATGTTCCAGTTGGAAAATCACCAAATAAAGCTTTAGCATCTACAGGGGGAGCTAATACAGTTCAAGGAACAGGTAATGTAGGAGGTAACTTAGCCAGCCATACTTTATCTACACCACAAGTAGCTTCTCACAGGCACCCACAAAGTCCCTCGATAGCTCAAGGTAGTAAACCAGGTGGTTATCCTCCTGGTGCTAACACTAACACAATCGCTAATGCTACAAGTGGAAATATTAGTAATGCTGGAGGTGGAGGCGGACACTCACATAATATGAGTGCTAATTTTACAGGAGATTCTAATTCTGTGTTGCAACCTTACCTAACTGTGGTATATATTATTAAAACATAAGGAGAAAAATTATGGGAACTAAACATGGAATCTGGACAGTTGTTTTTGAAGATAAAATGGTCTACAAAAAAACAGGGGATGCTTCAGTTTCTGAGCCAAAAGTAGTAGTTGTTGATGACGACGCTTTTTGGAATCAATCAAAATTTTCAAATATTCACGCAATACAATTTACTGACGATAATGTTGATAATGATCAAGTAGAGTACAAGGATGGCACTGAACACTCAAGTTATGATGCTTCTGTTCTAGGAAACTTTAATGAATTTATAACTAGATTTGATACTGCATGGTTAGCAAAAATTCAAGAGGATTGGGATTCAGACAACGAAGTTGTTGAAGATCCAGCAGGTTCAGAAACTTATAGACCTGAAACTTCTGATGAAAAAATTTCTAGATTAGGTGCAAGACCTACTTCTTATACATCTTAACAGTTACTTTCTCTAGACATCATCCAAGATGTTAAAATATATTTTTCTCCAGATAAGGGAGGATTTCCTCTGTGTACATATGGAAATCCGGCAGGGAATATAACAACACGTCCTTTTTTAGGTTTTACCCTTTTTGAATAATGTAAAAATTCTGTTTCTCCACCTTCTTCAACATCATTTAAATAAACAGTATAAACTAAAGCTCTAGGCTCATTATCAAATCCAGCTCCATGTTCTATATGCCATATATGATAGCCTTCAGTAGGTAAAGTTTTTTGTATTTTAAAAGTAGTAAACTGTAAACCTTCTTCATAATATCCTTGTAGTCCACAATGCTCTACATAATGTTTTAAACATAAATCAAAATTATAAAAGAAAGGTTTTAATTCTCTCCACCAACCTCTAACATTATTTCTACCACAAAACAGTTGTTCATCTTTTTTAATAGATGGTAATGCTCTTTCAGCTGCCTGTCTGTTCAAAGTTCTTTTTACTTCAGACTCATCTTCAAAATATTTTATTGCTTTATCACAATCATGGTCAGGTATATATCCATCATAGGTACCTATGAAATGTTCCATGTTAACTTTTTTTGTATTAGTCATTTAAAAGTTTTGCTTTTTCTATTTGAGTTTCATCTAACGTTTTATGATTTACTGCTAGTTTATCCAAAGTTTTTTTGTTAGGTTTCCATTCTTCTTTATTTATAGTAATCTTAGATCTATCTGGTCTGGTTTGAAAAATAACAGTGCATCTATCAGTATATGTTTGTAATTTTGATTTCCACCAATCAGGTTCTTTAACAGTATAATGAGCGTTTTTACCATTTAATAAAACTTGAGTTGCTTCATAACAAGTAATTGTCATAAATACATGACCGCTGTAACTATTAAATATATCAGATAAAACTTCATCTACTTTATCTTCTTGCACGTGTTCCATAACATCCACACATAAAATTAAATCAAAATCACCAGTTGGTTTTTGAGAGTATTGTGCAAATGCTGGATCATATCCAACAATACTTACAGTTGGAGAACCTGGAACTTTTGAATTATTGAAAAGTATATTGTGAAATTTAGCTTTTCCACATCCGTAGTCTAAAATAGATTTAATATTTCTTTCTTTAATAATACCAAAAACCTCATGTTTATATTCAGCTAATGCTTCTCCGCACCAATTTTCTTGATTGGCCGCATGAAATTTAGTTGCTTCTTTTAATGACTCATACATATTATTTATTATTCTCCTTAAATTTTTTTTTCAACTCTCTTATTTTTTTCTCATCATCTTTTGAAGATATATTATCTGTTGCATAAAAATAATAGTCATTATTGTGATGAGCAAAAGGTCCATCTACATTAACATAATGTAAAAAAACTTGAGCCATACCTTCTCCCTTATATTTTCCTGGTCTCCAATGTTCTGCAATACAGCCAAGATATAACACAGCCTGTCCTTCTTTTAAATCTATTGTTCTACCTTCAACAACAATTGGCCACTTATCATTACTTTTTATATTAGCTGTTATACTTATTTCGCAAGAAGGTCTATCGGTATGTTTAGTTAATTGTCCGCCAAAACAATAATATCTCCAATAGGTGTATGTAGGAAAAAGTTTGTACCCAGAAGCTTTTTCTACTAAAGGTTTTTTTAAATGTAAAAACGTGGAAGCTAATGCATCTTTATACCATCCTGGAGAATATGTGTCAGGATCAACTAAATAAGTCTTATCATCTTCAAGTTTTTTAAGAGTATAATGTTGTAATATTTCTAATTCTTCTTTTGTAAAAAAATTATCTATTATCTTGTAACCTTTTTTAATCCAATCTAATTCAGCCATGATACTATACTATATCTTACTCCTTTCTTAACAGGTTCCACTGAGTGTGGATATAAATAAGTGCTAGGGAAAAATGTTATACTATTTTTAAAAGGTTTTACTTGTTCTATAACATTTTGTTTTTGATCGTAAAAATTTAATTCACCACCTTCAAAGTCATCATTTAGATTAATTATGATACTTACTTTTCTTGGAGTTGTTGAACTATCATCTGTATGATGTTTATAGAAACCACCTTTTTTATATTTTAAAAGATCTATTTGATTTATCTGTATGTTTGTAGACAAAGGAAATTTTGCTTTGTAATAAAGATACAATCTAGTTATTTCATTACGAATTAAATTATATATCCAAATATCGGATGGAGTGCTTCTTCCTAAATGATAACCTAAGACATTTCTTTGAGATAAAAAATCTTTTCTTCCTACAGTCTCCATCTGTTCTTTTGCTTTTTTATCTGTATATTTTTGAATTAATTTTGAAACGTTTGGATCAAACATATTTTTAATTTTAACTATACCATCGGTGAGTAATATATCAGACATACTTTTTTTCTTTTAATTCTTTGTAATGCTTATAACACAATTCAGTAAAATTAGTCAAATCTAAAGCCTCTTTAAATGTGTCCACTTTATAAGCTTCAATGCCATCGTATCCCATTTCTTTTGCTATTTTAAATCTGTAGTGACCACAATGTATTTCTTCGTCTTTAAAAACAGCAGGAAATATGAGACCATCTTTTTTCATAAACTCTCTGACAGTATTGAGGTGATTTT
>NZMJ01000149.1 GCA_002692855.1 Maricaulis sp. | reverse complement strand
ATTTTTTAATCCTTATCAACAATATGTCACTGATGAAATTAACAGACAAGCACAAATGGGACAGAATAAATTATCTGCACAAGCTGTAAGATCAGGTGCTTTTGGTGGTGGAAGAGAAGGTGTGCAAAGAGCTGAACAAGATTTAAGAAGATTGGAAGCAATTGGTAGATCACAAGCACAAGGTTTTCAAACTGCATTAGGAGCGGCACAGAATCAACAAAGAGTTGGTTTAGCAGCTGGGCAACAATTAGGTGCACTTGGACAACAACAAGCTGATATGGCAAGACAAGATATAAATCAATTGTTAGCGGCCGGTGGTTTAGAAAGACAGTTAGCACAACAAGCTTTAGACGCTCAAAGAGCAACACAGTTACAACAAGCTTACGAGCCATTCCAAAGAACTGAATTCTTAAAAAACATTTACGCTTCAGGGCCAACAAGTCAATCACAAATAACAATGTCTACTGCACCAACAGCAGCACCATTAGCACAATCTATAGGAACAGGATTAGGAGCTTTCCAAGCGTTTTCAGGAATAGGAGGGTAAATGAATAAGGTTTTATTAAGACCCCTTTTTAGAGATGCTTATCTTAAAAAAGAAAAAAAATTAGATGTTAAGAAATTTAAAGTTGGTGGTTTATCTGAAGTAGACCGAAGAAACTTATTACTTACACCCATAACTTCAGCTTTATTACAAGCAAGAAAAGCACCTGGAGAATCTGAATTAGGAGCATTAGCAAGAACTCTTGGTCAAGGTATGGCGGCAGTTCCTACAGTTGCCTCACAGATAAGAGATTTAGAAGATGATGATGATGAAGTTGATCAGTACGAATTAGTAGCTGACGAAGATTTACCACCTGAATTACAAGGTAAGGGAGCTTATCAAAGAAACCTTAACACAATGAAACTTGAAAAAATAGGAAGAGAAAAAGAAGAAAAAGATAAAGATAAGTTTAAAATACTAACACCTGAAGAAGCTAGTGCAGAATTTGGCCAAGCTTATAATCCTGATTTGCTATATCAAAAAAATTTAGTTACAGATAAAATTGACATACTTGGTAAATCTGGAACTACTGTAAATGTAGGTGGAGAAATAGATCCTTATACAAAAAAAATTGGTGAGGAGTTAGGAAAAGCTGATGCAGAAGAATTTGGAAGTGTTAGAAAAACTTTTAATAGTGCTGTTCAATTAGATAATATATTAGAACAATTAGATATACTTGCAAAGTTACCTGACGATGAATTGAAGACAGGTGCTTTAGGGGAATTTAGATTATCTGCTACTAAATTTTTAAATGAGTTTGGTATTGAAGCTAACTTCCAAAATGTTCCTTTGGCAGAAGTTTTAAGAACTGTAGGAGGTAAATTAACAATAGATAACCTTCAAGGTTTTAAAGGAGCAATATCAAATAAAGAATTAAGTTTTGTTGCTAATGTAACTCCAGGATTAAGTATGTCTAAAGATGGTATTCTACTTAACACAGCATTAACAAGAAGAGCAAACGAAATAAATAAAAAATTTTTTTTAGAAGTTGTAGAACCTTTCATGGCTGCTAACAAGGGATTACAGGGAAGATATGAAGGTAAAACTTATGGACAAATGAAAGCAGAATTTCATAAAAATAATCCATTAATTACAGAAGATATACAAAAACAAATAAATTTAAATATGAACAAAGTTGATCCAGAATTTGCAGAAAATATAATTACAGATAGTGAAGGAAATCAATATATATATGTAGGTGGTCAGTACATACCTTATAACCCGGAGAATTAAAATGGTTACTAAAGTTACAGATCCTAATAAAATAAAAGAACTCGATGAAATACGAAAAAAAAAGTTAGGTATTAATGATAACGCTATTACTGATGAAAATAAAATTAAAGAATTAGATAAAATAAGATTAGATAAAAAAGAAAAAAATTTTTTATCTGGAGTTGGTGAGGCAGTTTATGAATTTTTTTCAGGAACAAAATCTACTGAATTTTCTGATATGCCTGAAATTGGTGAATATGTAGGTGAAGGTGCTGGTAAAGTTGCCTTGGGTATGAGTATTACACCAAACATAAGAACACAGGCACAAATTATAATGGAGCAAATACCAGGAAGTAATATAATGGAAGACAAGTTCGGTAATCCAATTGCTGTAATGCCAGACGGTCAATCTTTTTATTTAAATAGACCTGGTGCTTCTTTTCAAGATTTTATTCAAACTACTTCACAAATTTTACAATACATTCCAGGATACTCTACAATTGCAAAAAAATATGCAGGAAATATTTTAAAAAGATCCCTAGCACAAACTGGACAAGCAGGAGCAGTTACTACCGCTCAAGAATTAGGAGCAGTAGCACTTGGGGGTGATTTTGATTTAGGAAGAGTAGGTATAACTGGTGCTATAACATTAGGATTTGAAGGTGTGCTTGGCCCTGTCGGTAGAGGGGTTCTTAAAATGTTTAGAAGTAACCCTAATTATTATAAGTTAATTACAGAAACTGTTGATGGCGAAAAGGTAAGAAGAATACAAATTACACCTGCAGGTGAAAAAGCATTAAAGGCAGCAGGTATAAATACGGAAAAAATGACACCAGAGTTTGCTGAAAATTTCTTTAATCAAATCGCCAAAGGTTTTGATAATGAAGTTGCTGCTGTACAAGCAGGTGCAGGAGATTTTGGATTTGAACTTTCTCAATCACAAGCGAAAAGAAATGAAGAGGGTATTGCAGCGTTATATGAAGCTGCAAAAGGTGCCTTTGGTCCTGAAGTGCAAAAAAAGGCATTAGAGTTTTTAAGAAAACAAGAAATCGATATTGGTCTTGGATTAAAAGCTATGATTAAAAAATTTAATCAAGGTAATGTTATTGAAGAAGGTGTAGAAGACATTGGTCAAGGATTAATTAATACTATTGAAGAAGCTTTTGACGTAGCATCTAAAAAAGTTGATGATGCTTACAACCTAGTAGATAAAGATGCTATATTTAATGGTGAAGCATCTAACATACAATTGTTAACTAATTCAGTAAAAAAAACAATTAAGGATGAAACAAAACAACCATACAATTTTTTAAAAGCTATCGATGAAGCCACTGGTATTTTAGATACAAAACTTACACCAGCTTCTACTCAAGCTTTTAAAGAAATAAAATCATTTGTTAATAGTTTTAAGAAGAAAAAAAGTCAGAAAAAAGTACCTCCTAAAACTTTAAATGATTTTGAAATTATGAGAAAAAAATTAGCCAATTTTATTGGTGCTGCTAAAAATGATACTGATAAAAAAACTGCTATCGCTATTAAACAAGAATTCGATAAATTATATAACGATACAATGGATAATTTATTGTTTGCTGGAAAAGAAGGCGATGAAGTAATTAAAAATAATTTAATAAAAGCCAGAGAGGCTTTTCGTTATAAAGAACAAACATTTAAAAATAACCCAATTAAAAAAGGTAATGTTACTGTTCAAGATACAGCAGGAAATGCAATTCAAAAAATATTATTAGATCCAGATGTGACAGGAATGAAAGCTATAAATTATATTTATGGTTTAGGAACTGTAGGGAGAAAAAAAGATGGTGCTGAAATAATAAACAGATTAAAAACTGTTTTTGGTGTAGATAAATTAACCCCTAAAGCAGCGGCTTTAAAAAATAATGATTTTGCTAAGCTAAGAGGTGGGATGATTGAAAAAATGTTTAATGATTCAATAAGAAACGGTAAATTTAATCCTGCTGCCATGGTAAGAAATTTTGATTACATATTTGAAAAAAATCCTGATTTTGCAAGATCATTATTTGATGCAACTGAAATTGCTACTTTAAAAAATTTTGTAAGTGAGGTTAGAAAAACTTTAAAACCTGCTGATTTAGTAAATCCATCTAACACCGCGGCTGGTATAAGTAGAATATTTCAAAGAGGTGCAAGACAATTAGTTGGTATAATTGGTTTTAAATTAGCAAGTATTCAAGGTTTATTATTAGGGAGAAGTGCTTTCGATAATGCAAAAGATGTATTTGAACAAAGAGCAGCAAAAAAATTAATTAATAAAGAATTTGGTGGTGATAAGCCAGGTTGGCTTCAAACTATGAACCAAGCTACAGGAACAGGAAGAAAACTCGCATCAACAGTTGCTACTGTTAACCAAGTTTACGGACAAGAGATTCCTAAGGGTGGTATTGATGCAGCTCAGTTTTCAGCTGTTGAAGAAGCTTTACCTGAACCAAAAAGTAAAGAGGGTGTTATAAAGGATATCGGGCCATTACCAAATCCTTTCAAACCAAAACAAGATGATCGAGTTTCTTTACCATCACCAGTAAGACAAGGTATTGAGCAACTAACTGCACAAAATTATGATAATTTATTTCCTGATGATGCTTTAGGGGCTGCAATAGCTCAAAGGAGAACTGTTTAATGTCTAAGTCAGCACTTGAAAGAATTGAATCTCACGAAAAACTTTGTCGTATCATGCAAAAACAAACACATGATAGAATACATAGAATTGAAGGATCTATTACAAGAATAGAAAGAATTTTAATTGGATGTGCTGGTGGATTATTAGCAGGCATGGGATATATAATTTTAGAACTAGTAACAAGGATATGACATGGTCGCTCCTGTCCTTGGTTTACCCGCATTATTAAAAGCAATAGCTACTATTGGTGTTGGTGGAGCGGTAGGATATAAAGCACAAAAAGATTTACAACCACTTATAAAAGAGCTAAAAGCATCTCCAAAAGATATGGATAGCTCAGACTTAAAAATGTTAAGGGCATTATTTATGCCAACTCAAGCTGTAGCCGCAGAATTGAAAGATCAGACTAGTAAATTTAAAATACCAGGAGTCATTGCACCTGACGCTGATGAAATAGAAAAAGTAAGACAAGACATAGAAAAAAAATTAAAACCAGGGGAAACAAAACCACCTAAAATAGACACAAAAGAAACTTTACCTGTAGAGGACAAACCTTTACCTCGAATACCAGGTTTCGGAGAAGGTGAGAAATTAGATATTCCTACAAGCACTGGTGGATCAGAAATTCCTCAACAACTTCCGACCATATTTGAACAAAGAGGTATAGGAGACAATAACCCACCTGAAGCAATAGAAGAACCAAAAGAAGAAGAAAAAGAAAAAACTTTAACAACTCAAAATTTTTTAGATGATAAATTAATGAATGATTTATTAGTAATGAGAGGTGGTATAGAGGGCTTTAAAAAAAGAATGAGTGGCCCAATGGCACCTATGCCTGCCTCTACAAAAGCTAAAATGGAAATAGAATTACAAAATAAACTTTTTGAAAAATATAGAATACACGAATATCCAGAGGGAGAAACTCCTGAAAACACATCAAAAGAAAGACAACAAGAATTAATAAACACCTACAACAAAAGATTAGGTGCAATAGAATATATTACGTCAGTTGCTTACGATACTATTGGTACAAAAGAAAAAGATTCTTTGCTTGTCGTGGATGAAGATGGGCTTCCAATAGCAGGCGCAAAAATAGCTTTGCCTGGGTCTGGGAGAGTAAATCAAAGTGATGTAAACAGTAAAGATGCTTTAGTAATAGTTGAGGCTGGAAGTGTTTTTAGAGATGCTGGTGATCAACTTTTTAATGATATTATTCAAAAAGCCAGGGATGAAGGTAGAAGATTTGTTGTAGCAGAAGATTTGACTAGTCCTGAAGCCTTAGAGGCTATGAAAAAAAGAGGTTTTAAACCAACCACTACTAAAGAATTGAAAAAATTTAAAGGTAAAAAAATAAGAAGACCAAACGGAAGAGTGGCCGTTCAAAAAAATTTAGTTTTAGATCTCGGAAAAATTGACCAACAAGTAAAAGCCCCTGCAGTAACAGGAACTAAAACAAATGAACAAACAAGATTTTATCCAAAAGCTCAAGAGGGAGGAAAAGAAATAACAGCAGGGATTTCAGCGCAACGGGAAGATATTCCAGAGTTGTTAGAGCAAGGAAAATTAGCAGTTCCAATTAAAAATTTTTTCGAAAGCACTCCTGATGTAGTTAACTACAAAATAGCAGATACAGTTGGCTCTTACGCAGAAACAGTGGAAAGAAGTTTGGATATAGAAGCTAATGTTAAATCAAATTTTAATTTAGATAAATTTGGCGATGTCATAAAAGAAAGAGCAAAAGAATTTAATCAAGATGCTGCCTTCGTGGCAGAAACAGTCCCAAGTGATTTTGAAGGTGCGAATATTGGTTTTGAAATGGATTTTGGTTCTGATTTAAAAATGCAGGATGCCGTTAACTTTGCAAATTTAGTAAATGAAACAGCAACAGTAGATGGTTTTACCTTTAAAGTAAAAAATTTAGATTCGTCAGGTTCATCAATTTATCTTCCCCAAACAGAAAAAGATTTAGAACTAATACAAAAATCAATTAAAAAATTTGGAACTACCGAAGATATAAGAGACGCAGGATTTATTATGCCTGATGGTAAAATGTTAAATTTTAATTTAAGAGGCGGAAATTTTAGAGACACAGAACACAGAAGAGTCGCATTCTTAACTACAGAAGGGTACAACGGTATTGACTTTGGACCTATGTATGATTGGATGTTAAAAACAGGTGGGGTTAGAGTTACAGGAAATCAAAATAGATTATATGCCGAATTTGCAGGAAAACCTACAACTACTCAAATAAAAAAATTAACTGATGAATATAATCAAAACAGAGATAAATATGATTCAATGATTGTAAGTATAACAATGCCAGGAGATGAAGATTTTTTTAGAGGGGGTTTTGGAACAGAACAATATAGGGGTGGAACAAAAGGAATAGATTTAAGAAAACAAAAATTAAGATTACCAAATGAAGCTTTTTATGAAGTAAATGGTGAAGAGGCCAATGCTAATGATATCTATAGAAAATTTAAAGCGACAGATATTGTTGGAAAAACGTTTACTGGTTTAAGACAAATAAATTTACCAGAATTTTCAAATTTATCTAACGTAGATGCTAGAAAAAGAATAAATGCTATTTATCAAAACATTGAAGGATTATCAGAAAACAGTGGATTAAAAAAACTAGACAAACCAAAAATTAAGTTTTATAACACTAAACTATATACAAAAGGGAAAGATTATTAATGGCTACTGTAAAAGGTGTATACGATTTAATAAAAGCTGATCAAAAAGCAGGTAAACCTTTATCTGAAATTGATCTTGCAATACTAAAAGCTGTAGAGGGTGAGAATAAAGATAAAAAAACAAAAGAAGTAGATGTTTCTTTTGTTAAAAATAAAGATGAAACGGATTCGTAAATATCCATATAAACATTATAATAGGTTTTCAGACACTACAGGAAGAAAATATCTTGTAGGAGAGGCTAAAGTTCCAAGCGTTACCACAATTTTATCAGCTACGAAGGACAAAAGATTTTTAGATAATTGGCGTAGAAAAGTTGGGAATGAAGAAGCGGATCGAATTATGCAACAAGCATCTACGATTGGTACAGAAATGCACCAAGTATTAGAATACGCTTACAATGGTGAGGGCTATTTTAATGCAAGTGAATCGGGTAAACAACCACGGATGATGGCCAAAATTATTTTAGATAATTTAGATATAGAAGAGGTTTGGGGAAATGAGGTATCATTAGAATATGAAAACCAATACGCAGGCACAACAGATTTAGTTGCAATGGCCTACGGTAAACCATCCATTATAGATTTTAAACAAGCTAATAAACCTAAAAGAGAAGAGTGGGTTGATGATTATAAACTTCAACTAGGTGCATACTATCTTGCACACAAGAAAAATTATGGACCAATAGAACAAGGTGTAATTAGTATTTGCACGAGGGGATTACAATATCAAGAATTTAAATTGAATGAAGCTGATCTATCTGAATATGGTGACAAGTTTTTAGAAAGAGTTGAACAGTTTAAAAAATTACAATAACCAATCTTTAAGTTCTTCTTCACCTAAAGTTTTAGCTGCGATCTGTCCTTTTTTAGTTAAAGCTTTCATTATCTTTTCATCAATAGTATTTTCTGTGATTATATCTATGATCACTACCGTACCGGTCTGTCCTGATCTATGCGCTCTGTCTTCTGATTGTTTTCTAACTTCTAAATTATAATTGTTAGAAAAATAAACCACTGTGTTTGCGGCAGTAAGAGTTAAACCATAACCACCTGTTGTAGGATTACTAACAAAAAATCTAACCTTAGGATCATTTTGAAAAGACTCTATGGCCTTTTGTCTATCCTTAACTTTAGTAGCCCCATAAATTTCAACAAAAGAATCTTTACCATATTTAGTTGTAAGAAAATTTTTAATCTGTTCTATATTATAT
>NZMJ01000148.1 GCA_002692855.1 Maricaulis sp. | reverse complement strand
TGAGATACTAGAGGTAGTAGAGTTATCACGATCACAAGTCACCTTAGATGAACACAAACGAAAAGTTAACGAAGAAATGCAACGAGCTTATGGATCTTCTGATAAAGAAGAATGAAGCTTATGGAGATTCAGCACTAATACCCGCAAATATATTCTCTCACCTCACAGCTGTAGAAGCTATCAAAATAAGGATAGATGATAAACTTAAGAGAATAGAAAATAAAGGTATAAACGACGAGACAGAGGATACAGTTATGGATTTAGCTGGATACCTCATTCTTTTAATGATTGCAAAAGACGATGAAAGTAACTATATTCAAGAACATATACGAGAAGGAAGCACCGCATCACATACAACTAGAGACAGCATTGAAGAGGATCCAGTCGGGGAAGTCTGGTTCTCTAATAAAACAAGTACGTGACGGGAAGAAGGATAAAAAGAAAAGACTTCCGATTGTCTGTTTTAGTGGAGAGTTTTCTAAACGATCTGACGAAGCGCTATTTGAACATAGTGGATATATTGTTCTTGACTTTGATCACGTTGACGTTGATGCAACTAAAAAAGCTTTAGCTACAGACGATTACATATATTCATGTTGGGTATCACCAAGTGGTAGCGGAGTAAAAGCTCTTGTTAAAATCACTAATCCTGAAAGACACAGAGATCACTTCAGAGCGCTTGTAAAATACTTTGAGAAGCAGCACGGTCTTGAAGTAGATCAGTCTGGTATAAATGAATCTCGTGCTTGTTACGAATCATATGATCCAGACATCATCATAAAAGATGAGTATAAAAAGTTTGGGGCGTTTACATCTGAGTTAGCTGAAGCGCAAGTGCCAGTCAATGAGGCGTACGATCATACAGATTACATGAAGTTAAATCTTGCTTGTCGCATGATACGTCAAGCACCAGATGGCGGTAAACACAAAGCATTGGTCCAGGCGGCACGATTGTGTGGTGGTTACATATCAGCAGGTAGACTAGAAGAAGAAGAGGCAGTAAGAGTACTGCTTCGTGAAATAAGTAAAAGAGATATAGAGTCTGAGTCTTTAGCTAAACTGACAATAAGAGATGGTATTGAGTATGGTAAAGAGCTACCCATTAAAGAAATTATTGATGAAGAAAAAGCAGCTAAGAGGGAGCTGTTAATTAATGATGGAGACATGTCGTTTATATCAGCTGATGATGAGGACTTTAGATGGATAGATGATTATTCTCAAGGTAAGATAGAGTTGGGGTTATTAACTGGAGATACACAGTTAGATGAGTACTTCAGATATAAGAAAGAGTTTTTAATTATCAACGGACATAGCAATGTAGGAAAAACTACTACAGCTTTATATCTTATAGTAAATTCAGTAGTCAGACATGACTGGAAATGGATCATATACTCAAGCGAAAATAGAACCGCATCTGTAAAGATGAATATTATGCAGTTCGCTATGGATAGAAAGATTGGAGACATGACTTACTTTCAAAGGCGTGAGGCTTACAAGTGGGTTCAAGATCACTTTGTTGTAATAAATAATAATAATGTGTATAGCTATAGCGATTTGATAGTGTTTATGGAAAAGATTATGAGGCAGCAAGAGGTGGACGCTGTGTTTATAGATCCATACAACAGCTTAAAGCTTGACATGAAGAACTCTAGAATAGGTGTTCATGACTATCACTATGAAGCAGCAAGTGAGTTTCTTACATTTAGCAAGACAAACAATGTAGCTGTATGGCTAAACATGCACGCTGTTACTGAAGCTCAAAGACGTAAGGGTGCTGATGGTTTACCAGTAGCTCCTTATGCTGAAGATACAGAGGGAGGAGGCAAGTTTGTGAATAGAGCTGACTGCTTCATAACACTTCATCGAAAGGTTCAATCGCCAGATCATAGTATTCGGAAGCTCAGTGAGTTACACATAAGAAAAGTTAGAGAAGTTGAGACTGGTGGTCAACCCACGCCATTGGATGATCCTCATCAGTTTGTGATGAATCTTTCTCACACTGGATTCAATTCGTGGAAAACTCAAAAACCTCTGTTTAAAGCTATAACAATGCAAGAAGAGAAAACAATACCGATAAACTTTTCTTTTTTATCAACAAAAGTTGAATCAGAATAAAGTATATCGTAGATTACTTATGTGAAAAAGAGAACAAAGACCCCCAAAAAACGATCTGCCAGGAAAAAAAGCTTAGGGCGTTATGCCAGTTCAATAGAAAAATATTGTGCAACTCAGCTCAAAGAACATAAAATATCTTTTGATTATGAGGAGCATACGTTTGAATTGATGGAGAAATTCAACTATCCAAACAAGTATTTTAAAATGACTCCTAAACGTAAAGACATGGCAGATCGTACTGGGCGTGCAGTTCTCCCAATAAAATACACACCTGATTTTGTAGGGAAGGATCATAAGTGGATTATAGAAACAAAAGGCTACCTACCATCACATCATGACTTCTCGATGCGGTGGAAACTTTTTCTCCATTATTTAGTCGGTATAAAATCTGACTATATATTATTTATTGCGAGGAATAGCAGTCAAGTTGATCAGGCTATTCAAGAAATAAAAAAATCAATCAGTGATGGAGAAATATAAGTTAAGCGAGTTGATATTCGATGCGTGTGATCGAATACATGAAGCTACTACAGATTTGTACGAACGCTTACACCCAGAGGGTAACCCTAGATTTAAGCATGAAGATATAGAGTTATCTATAAAAAAATTTAGAGAATGGATCAACTTTGAGATAGACGCTATAAGGTCTGCTACTTCTGAATATAGAGATGAGCATAAAGATTAGTAGCGCTAGGAGATCTTTCTCTATGAAAACAGGGAGAGATGCTGAAATAAGATTTAAAAGAGCTGCTGAAGCTTTGGGTTTATCAGTAACTAAATCCACCAGACAGGAAGATAAAGAACTACATGTAGACTACTGGATGGCTCTAGACGGTAAAGGTCATTGGGGTGTCGATGTTAAAGGAAACAATAGGCCTGATGAAATTTGGTGTGAGTTTAAAAATGTAGGTGGTAATCCTGGATGGATGTACGGGGAAGCTGATGTTATAGCTTTTGATATGCCAGAAGCTGGTGGTTTTTGCATTGTCGATAGAGATGAGCTAGCATCTTATTGTGAAGAGAACGTTTCTGATGAGGCAGTAACACACAAGCGTAATGCTTACAAAAAGAAATACACTAGAAAAGATCGTAAGGATGTTATAACTATCTTGCATCTATCTGATATACAGACACTTGATTCGTATCGAGTGTGGGAATACTTTAATGATTACTCATGAGTTACAGAACAAACAAAACAACTAAGAAAAGGATTGATTCCTTGTTAAGTAAAAACGCCAGCTACCAAGCTGCAAACACTTGTATTACAAATAGTAAGACAAAGCGTGAGGAAATAAATAGATACTGTAGGGTAAACTTTATAAACCCAATCAAAGATATTGACGAGGAGTTTTACTCTAGAATAAAGTAAACTATCTTTTGCCGCCGTGATATTCTACGGCATGACCTTCTTCTATTAGGGTGTTGTTTAGGTTCTTCATCGTAAGGGAGTCAGGACAGCAGAAGTCTATCTCCCCCAAACATCTACCGAACTTACCTACGCCATGCGATATAAGCTGAACTTCTGTAGCTGTATCTAACAGCTCAGCTACTCTTTGCTTTGCAGCTAACCCTCTTTTCTTTTCTTCGAGATCTCTAGTTCTAGATTCAGGAGTGTTGATCCCCATAAATCTCACACGCTTTTTTATTTTTACATCAAAGCCTAGATCTATATTAGCATCAATGGTGTCCCCATCAATAACTCTTAATACTTCTATGTTATAAGTGTACATTAGAAATCACTCATTATGATTTCATCCACTGCCTCTTGAACATCATCTTTTGTCGCCTCCATCTGCATCATTATATTGGCCTGAAATCTTTTTACTTCTTCCCCGTTGTTGAATACAACGATTGTTGGAACGACAATTATCTGATGTTCCTTTTGCATCTCTGGAGCAGACACAATGTCTACACGGGATGTTTTGCAGTCGTTTAATTTTTCTATCCATGCCACGCTATTAGGGGCATTAAAGGTAGCATTAAATTCAACTACGCAAATACCTGAGTCTGGGATCTTCATTCCTAAAGACACGATAGCAAGCAAGCATATGTAAAGTAATCTCATTACTGAAGTTTATCTATTTTTTCTTCAATTCTATCAAGATCACCCTTAAGTTCTTTAACATCCTCTTGTGTGCTCATAATAGTTTGACGCACCAATTGATCTTTCATATCGAATTCCATACGTGTTATTTCTGGATCTGCGGGTTCAGGTAATTCTTTAGCTAAAGCTATATCTGCTTGAAGGGCAAACCACATTCCAATAAGAGCTGCAAGCCCTGCTGCACCCAT
>NZMJ01000147.1 GCA_002692855.1 Maricaulis sp. | reverse complement strand
GGCGGCAATGTGGATTTTCCTCGCATGAACGGCCCAATATCTGGCCCTGGCACCGAGACATCTGATGATATTCCTGCAATGCTTAGCGATGGTGAGTTTGTTGTAAACGCTAAGGCAGTTCGTGGCGTCGGTAAATTAAACGGCGCTGGTAAATCAAAAGCAGAACAACGCCGTGAGGGCGCTCGCATGATGTACGCCTTACAGAAGGCAGGCGAGCAAGCGATGAGGAAAGCATAATGGCCAGTACAGGCGTAACAGATACCAGTATCCCCGTCATTCTGCCTCAAGCGGGGCAGACATATGCCGATCCAGCGATGGAGTTGGCAACTAGAAACATTCTAGCTACATACTTTGGTGACCCATCCCAAGGCAACTTGGGCATGATGGGACAACCTATACCTATTCCTATTCAACAGGTGGCTGGTCTTTCACCATTGGAGGTTCAAGCGCGTAATGCTGCGCAAGGCTTAGGTGGTTTTGGTGCACAACTAGCAGAAGCGCAAGATTTATTTAGGCGTGCTGGCCAAGGGTTTGACCCTCGTTCTGCTGGTTTGTTTGCAGACCCAAGGGCGCGTGAGCTATATGAGCAAAGCCTTGGTGTTTATGACCCATCCATGGGTGAACGATTTGTAGATCAAGGTGCGCGACGAGGCATGGAAGCTGCGATGGGAGATATCGCACAGGCAGGAGCAGGCATTCCTTCGATCATAGGTGGCGCACAAACAGGCATGTCGGATGCTGAGCGGGCTATAGCTGAAGCGAGTGGCACTGCTAGAGCGGGCATTACAGAAGCAGCTGGTGGCATTCGGGGGCAAATTGGCGGCGCTCAGACGGGCGCAGCGGAGGCCACACGAAGAGCGCGTGAACAAACTCAGATGGCTGGAGCCGACTTGCGTTCTGCTGGTCAGATGGGCCGCGAAGCAGCCATGCAGGGCATTGCTGGACTTGCAGGCACTGGTGAGCAGTTTGATCCTGCAGGTATCGCTAGGTTCCAAGACCCCTTCACACAAGAAGTAATCGATGCTCAGCAAGCAGAGATTGCTAGGCTGGGTGAGAAACAAAAACAAGATGCCAGAGCGCAACAAATACGAGCAGGCGCATTTGGCGGTTCTCGTGGAGCGATACAAGAAGCTGAGATTGGCCGTAACGTGCTACAGCAACAAGCCAAGACAGGTGCTGAGTTACGATCACAAGGCTTCCAGCAGGCAGCACAACAAGCACAACAAGCCTTTGAGCAGGCGCAGGGACGCCGACAGCAGGCTGCACAACTTACAGGCTCACTAGGCCAAGCTGGTGCTGGCACAGCACTGCAAGCTGCAGGTCAAGCAGGCCAACTGGGAATAAGTGCAGAGCAACTGGCTCAGCGAGGTGCGCTTGAGAGTGGACAGCTTGGTCTTTCTGGACAACAAGGCATTGGTTCACTACTTGGCCAAGCCGGACAAATGGGCATGCAGGCAGGCAGAGACATGGGTTCTCTTGCTCAACAGCGTGGTGCCCTAGGTTTACAGGGGGCGCAAGCTCAAGCGGGGCTTGCAGGTCAGAGAGCAGACATCGCTCGTGGAATGGGGCAGCTTGGTCTATCAGGCCAGCAACTTGGTGCAGATGTGTTTGGCCAACAGATGGGCAGAACTGCAGGTGCTGCAGCTGGCCTTGGCGGTCTTACGCAAGATCAGTTTGGCACTGCATTACAAGCCTTTGGCGCAGGAACGGGTGCACAACGTGCAGCCGCAGCAGGCATCGCAGGACTTGGCCGACAAGGTCAAGAAATGTTGGGCACTCAAATTGGCACTCTCAGCCAGCTTGGCCAACAAGGTCGTGGCATACAGCAAGCTGGTCTTGATGCGCAGTACAAGGCGGCTACTCAGATGGCTGATGAGCCATTTATGAGACTGCAGCGTGGCCAAGCATTGTTGCAAGGTGGCGCACCATTTATGCCTCAGTACCAGAGTGGCTTCAGCATGGGTCAGAACCAAGGCCAGGCTCAAACTAGAGGTAGCTTTGGTGCTCAGGCACTAGGTGCATTGGGAACCATTGCTTCGTTCCTCCCAACATCTGATGTGCGACTGAAAGAAAACATCGTAAAGATTGATGATCTCAAGCCCGGCGTAGGTTGGTACACATGGGATTGGAATGACACAGCTAAGGCTATGGGCGTTGATGACCCAACTGAAGGCGTTCTTGCTCAAGAGCTAAAAGAGGTTGATCCAAGCGCAGTCATCATGGGCGATGACGGGTACTACCGTGTTGATTACTCTAAGGTAAGTTAGCGCCGTGAAACGATCTAGGCGTGAGAGAAAGATCAGCAAGGTCATGGGAGAGTTCAAGGATGGCACTCTCAAGTCAGGCGGTTCGGGTAGAAAAGTAACAAATCCAAAGCAGGCTATGGCAATTGCTTTGTCGGAGGCGAACAGAATGAACCAAGGCGGGATAGTTGGACTTGCGCAAATGCAATCGCCTTTTGCTAATTCGATTCGACCACAATTTCAGGATATGGGGCCGAGACCTTTAGAGAGCATCATTGGGGATCAGAGGATTCCGCCCGTGGCATCTCCCATGCAAAGAAACTTTTCACAAATACAAGGACAAGGTCAGCAACCTCTTGATGCGTACAAAGGCTATTTGCAAAGCACTTATATTTTGCCTATGCAGCAAAATGAAGTGCAAAAAGTTAATCAGTTTGTAGACGCCGTAGGCCAAGCAGAAAGACAGTTTTTTGGTGGCCAACAAGGAGGCAAAACTTTTGGTGGCAGGTTACAGCCGGGTATGCCTGGGTCTGGGTTAGTAGGGCAAGGGCAACGTCAGGAACTTTTTGCCAACCGCTACCAAGGCCCCCTACCATTATCAAACTTGAAACCCACTCCTGGGGGGCCACTAGATACTTCCCCTGCTGGGTTGCAGAATGAAGGGGGGCCGCAACCCTCAATTTTACAACCTACTAATCAAGCACCAGCCGTAATGCCTCCCATGAATATGGCACCAGCCGTCGAATTTGAACCCTTGCGCATGAACCAAGGAGGCATGATGTACAGCGATATCATGAACAGGCCAATGTTCCAGACGCCTCAACAGCGCCAAGGCATGGGCATCATGGCAGGCGTTGCACCTGTGCGTGGGTATGCAGAGGGTGACCTTGTTTCAGATGACTTCTTCTCGCTTGAGCAGACGGAAGAAGGTTCGGGCATGAACCTAAGAGACATCACTGATTTTTTCTTTGATCCATCTGATCCTATTGACTATGCAACTCTAGGGTTAATAGCTTTTCCTCCTGCGTTGATTGCGGCTCGGCTCGCAAAGATGGGCGTCAAAGGAGCGAAGGCAGCAGAACAAGTTCAAAAAGTCGTTAAGCTTCAAGAGGCCATTCCGAAGAAGTTAGGTGGCGGCACATCTAGAGCGCAGTCTGGGTTGCAAGTTCAAATGGCTGGATTGCCTGCCGCTCTGGCAGAAGAAGATATCGCTATGGCAGATGAAATGCCTCAGGACATGGGCGGCATTGCCGCACTGGCTCAGCAACCTGAACCTCAAGAGCGCCGTCCTGTTACCAGAGGCGAGCGCAAGATGAGAAAGATGCGCGAAGCTGAGCAAATGGCCATGGGCGGCATTGCCTCACTGCCTAGATATAACCGTGGTGAAGCTGTCATTAAGGGAGCAACTGCTTTATTTAACAGGCTATTCAGAAAAGCCAGTAAAGGTGAGGACGTTAGAAAGGATGCTCTTGATGCGGAACAAGCGGGCAAGCTTACTCCAAATCAAACTGATGAAATTCTTAATCAAGCAGAGTCTCAAATGGATCTGCCTGGCATACCCGCTGCAACAAAAAAAGCTGATGATGTAATAGAAGGGCGTCAAGGGAATATAATCACTAGGAATCCAGGTAAAACAGTGACGGCTCTAGGTGTTGGAGCGCCTACCGCTGCAATAATTGGTTATGGAGCTTTTGGGCCAGATGCGCCAACGCCTCCAGCAACTCCAACCATAAGCCAAGACCAACAAGATCTAGCTAATGCAAATATTGCATTAAATGCTCAACAAGCTGCGCAGCAAACTCCAACTCAACCAGTTGTTGAGGAAGAGGTAGAGACAGCAGAGCCTGCAACTGGCATCACTAAGTTCTTGCTAGGGACAGACGCTGCATTTGGTGGCGACGAAGAGGGCGAAAAGGGCGCAATAGACTTCTTGCGTGGTAAGCCTGCCGACTTCTTGCAAAAAACCATGAATTACTTGGCTGATCCAAGAACTCGCTACGGCCTTGCTAGAGCAGCCGAGTCACGCGAAGGCGTAGTAGATAGAAACTTCTTCACTGACTTTACTCTTGGCCAAGCAGAATATGATGAAGCTAAAGCTAAGCGTGATTATATGGAATCTCAGGCTCGCAACTTAGATAGAACTGACACTGAG
>NZMJ01000146.1 GCA_002692855.1 Maricaulis sp. | reverse complement strand
GTGATTGTGTGTGAATGATGGGAAGATAAGACCGTGTCCATTGGGCAAAGGCTTGAGCTTGCCGTGATTGTGAAACTCTGTACCACCGCCCGTGTATTCGCCTGTATTTAACGGCACAACAACGCTAATATCTGCGCTCTCATCATGGTGCCAGTTACCTTGATCTCGTTCTTTGATGTTGTAGTTGGCTATCTGAATACTGGCAGGATCCGGGCAGCTGCGTTGCCAGATGGACATGATGATAGGGTCCAGTATGTTGCGAACCACAAACCACATGTTCTGGTACAGCTCCGGGGAGCGCTCTCGCAACACTATCTCTGGGATCTGTCGCAAGCTGTCTTCATTTTCGTTAGACTCAAAGCCAAACTCTTTTTTCATGTGATCTATTTCTTCACACATCATTTTGCACCAGCTACGCCTGAATATGGGCATGGTGTACACCTCTGGGAAGGGATTACTTAACATCTTATGTATTGGCGTCTTTTTCATTTTGCCAACACCTTGCTGTGCCGCATACTTAGTGATGATAGGCAGAGAGTCCTGAACCGCCTTGTACGTGTTCTGGTTGATCATCCAGTGCGATTGCATGGATAACATGTAATTCTTTAGCTGATACATAAGTTTGCATATTGTCGCAAATTTTTATAAAATGATCCACACTTATAACTTATTAAAGTGGTAATATGGATAACATACAACAAGAAGTAAACCCGAAGACCCGTAAGTCTTTGGCTCTTGATGTTCGTACTTACAACATGTTGCAAGACATCTGTAACAGTGAGCGCAGGACCAAGATCGACCAGTTGAAGGTATTGATCGAGAGGGAGCATAAATCGCTGTTTAGCGAGCGTGTAAACGCATGAATCTTTTCAAACGTAAGAAGTCTGTGCCTCAGACTTATCAGCCGGTGCTTGAAGCAAAAGAAGTTATAGACCTCTTTTCAAGGCTCACTTTACACCACCAAGCCGCACTTTTGCGTTTAATTTCTCGCAATTTAGTCATACAGGTAGACGGTGAACAATACATGGGCTACGAGTTTAATTATGATGTAGATAGCGCTGTGATCTTAGCTCATGAGTCTGAGCCACAGGGTGAGCTTGAGTTAGAAAGTTAAACCAGTCCGCCGATGCCAGATTGTCTTGCCATTCTGCGCATGGCTATTTCTCTATCATCATCTCTCGGAAGCACAATCGATGATAACGCTGTGTCACTCATTTGCGGTTGTGTGCCAAAATCTAAATCTGCAAAAAGATCTGTGTTTTCTACCGGCGACATAACAGCGGATGTTTGTGGGCCATCTAGTCTTACTGGCTCTACGACTTCAGGATCCACTCTTTGTTGTAACCCATCAATTGACTCATCTAATTTTCTTCTTTCGCTTTCAGGAAGCTCTCGTAATACTTCCTCGCCATCTGTCTCTTCTCTTACTTCTGGCCTAATTGCAGCCTGAGCTGTGGACGAAAACAGGGGCGCTTGAAACCTATCTAAAGTTTGTTTTACAGCGTCTATTGCTTTTGTTGCTTGTTGTGCTTCTTCCACTCCTTTCACAACCGTAGGTGCTGCCGCTCTTACGATCGGGCTTGGAAAACTCAACAGGTTTTGTCGTGATAATGAAGATAAAATTTTGTAACTGGTGCCAGAAGGGTTGTCTTTTATTTCAGCCCACAGTGTAGGCATAACATCTTTTCTAAATTGTTTGATACGGGTTATCTCCTCCGGTGAGAATAACATCTCCGTAATAGCTCTTTGGTTGTTAAAAATATCATTGTAATTTTTAACAATAGCGGTTCTCGTAATGTCACCGCCTGTTCCTGCAAATGCTCTGGTAAGTATGCCATCTTTCATCAAGCGCACGACTTGATCAAATTCAGCTGGCGGCAAAGATCTTTCAAGTTCTTTTAACACAAGAGGCACGGCTTGATTTGGCGCAAATCTGTTATGCCCAAATAACAAATTAGTTACCTGCATTGGGGTGTAATTGTTATTTGAGAGACTCGTCAAAATTTTGTTTGCAGCACGCTCTTGTGTGTCTTTCGCTGTTAGTTTCCCGGTAAGACCCATGTACTGTCTGTACAAACCAGTGGCGTTTCTTAGCTGATCAATGACTGCTTGATCACCTTTTATAAAACCCTGTTCTATACCGCTGTATATGGCTTCGTCTAAATCAGATTTCATCCGCGCAAGCACTGCTTGTTCTGCACTACCCGGCGGCGCCTGTCTTACAGCAAGACCCAAGCTTTTTTGATAACTGTTTAATGTCATCAAAGATTGATCTTTAAATTTCGGATTAGCAGATGCTTTGGAAATACGTTGAAGGTTTGTTATTTCAGATTTCAAAATAGGCATGTTATCTAACTGCCTACCAGTGACACCCATAGATGGTGGTATATCAAGCATGTTGCGCGATACTATACCGACCCCCTCCGCCGTCATCATCGGTGGGCTAGGCACTTTCAATAAGTCTTGATATAGCGCACTTGATTCTTCTTTGAGTGCTGCGGCCCTTCCACCAATAATAGATTGCGTTTCTTCTGCGGCAGCGCTTGGTATGTTCCCGTAAAGACCGTCTCTCCCTATAGTGTTAGCCCCAAGCTCCGTCTGTAACTCAACGGCGTCTTGACGAATCAACGATAACTGTTGGTCATCAAATCCACGGATAATCGTTGTACCCAAGCCAGAGTCTTGCGCTCTTCTTAATTCATCTTCCACGCCGGTTTGTGTGGTGGATCTGGGCGTAGGTCCTTCGGGTAGTTCGGCTGTTCTTTGTCCTCTGGTAAGTGGATATTTAGATTGTTGTATAACTTCCTCAGTTATTTGTGGAAACCCAGCTCTGCCAGCTATTTTTAAACTTTCACTAACCGCTTGTTTACCTGCTTGGGTTACTTTTTTAGCAACCTCTACACCGGGCTTTACGACGGTAGGCACAATAACATCAGCTCCCACTCCGATGCCGGTAATTATTCCAGTTTCTTTAGCCACATCACCAAGCGTCTGATCTCTCGCTTCCACCGTTTCAGGAGTCATCGCGGCCTCCCCCACTTTAGATCCTAATTCGGTTGCTGTGTAGGATGGGACGCCTCTCAACACAGTTTCTTTGAGTGACTTAGCTTTGCCTACATATTTGGTCGCTGGTATATATTTTATTATCTCGCCTAGGACGGTGTTAAAATCAGTAGTAGTAAAACCGGGCTTGTTCACGTAGTAAGGCATTTCATTCCAAATCATCATTGGATTGCCAAATTTATCTACAAAGCCACCACCCCATCTTGGATCATCTTTGAAGGCTTCTTGAAATATCTCTAATTTACCAAGATCGTCGCTCACCATAATTGCTTTGAAATTAGGTATTACACGCTCAAAAAACCCCGGAGCATCATCGCCCATATAAGTTATTTCAGGTACACCCGGAAATTCAACGTCATCCGTAGGCTCACCCAGACCGGTTTCAGAAAGCTCATTTACAAGCTGTGGATCTGCTTCATTTTGGTTAGCGGCATTCGTAAAATCATTCTCTTCACCTAATTGTTGTGTGCCTGCTCCTTTTGGTAATTCAACACTCATTATTGCATCAAGCCCCAATCTTTAATTACAAACGGACCTGCCCCGTCAAATATTTTTATAGTGGCGTTATCGATCACCGCACCAGATGGCAAGCTGGCATACCAAGCATTAACAGCCGCTTCGTCGTTAACGTCTACATCCTCTGGTAATTTTTCAAAAATGCCTCTGTCTAATTTAGCTAACTCGGCATTCACCACTTCCATATCATTGATACTGGAGTCCGATAAAAGTTGTTGTTCTAGTTGGTTGTTTCTAATACCGTTCTCAGTCATTTTTTTGAATGCATAAAGAGAGATATAGTTTGCTTGTGGCGTTTTGCCCAAAGCCAAAATAGCGTTCTGATAAGCTCTAAACTCCATATCACTTGTAGAACCGGAACCTACCGGACGCATTTTTGGGGCTAGATAATTAGAAATACCAACGATATCTTCTATACTAGCCAAACCCGGATCAGATGTACCAAACAGCTGGTTAGTTAACTGACGCAATCCTAAAGTTAACTCGGTAACTGCACCAGTTTCAGCACCAGCCATTAATTGTGCCATAGCTCTCTCTACAGTTGGCACCACCTGTAAAAGTTTTTCGGTGTAACTATCTTGGTTTTTAGCAATAAGCTTGAGTCTTTCGTTACGTGTAACCTCAAAACCGGGCTGTACGCTGCCACTAGATGGAGCAAGCATAACGTCAATAATTATGCCGTCCTGAACCAATGGCCTTAGCTCCATATATTTGCCAGCCATGATTACATCTTTGCCAATTCTTGAATCACTTGGGGCTGTGATTCTTGCTACAGCCGAGTCGAAGTTTGGCATGTCACTTGTAAGTCCTAGCGCCGCAATTTGTTTTTTAGCATTTTCTTCTGTCATGTATCTGGCCACAGAGCCGACCTGTGGTACTTTAACACCACCGCCCGTACCCACTTGTATCCTGCCACGCAAACCAGACGCTTCCGTGGCGGTTAGGGGAGCAAACGTGCCTGCGTCATAAAAAATGCCTTTTACAGTTATGCCTTTAGGATCTATTACATAATAGTTTTGCCATTCGTTTTCTGGATTTTGTTTTGCAATGGCAATGTCGTAATCGTTCATGAGCTTTATAGCTGCATCTTTATCTGACTTTGCAAGCTCAAAAGCTTTCAAAGCTAACTGCCTGCGCTCTATATCTTGTTGCTGTCTACGTTTTTTTTCCTCTAGACCAAACTGTGCAAAGCCTTGACCAAGTGAACGAAAAGCTCCGGTTCTTGGGTCAGCAGACAACATGGCTCCGCCAAGCGTAGAAGCTAAATCATATATGTTAGATCTTCTACTGGTGCCAAAATTTTTGACAAGCATGTCATTGTATTCTTTTATCAGCTTTGGATCTGGTGGTCCAGATTGTCTCAAAAATTGAGATGGGTCAGATCTTCTCGCTTCGTTTTGAGCAGTCACCAAAGCAGTCATCTCTCTAATTACTTCTAACTGCTTGTCTATATCGGTCATATCAGGAGTGCCGTCAACCGCTCCTGCTGTTGCGAAACTTTTGATTTGTTCTTCCATTTGAGGCCTACCTATCGCCATCAGACAGCTCTTTGTGTACCCGGTTGAAAGAAACTACCAATTCCGCCCAAGGCTGACAAACCTACACCTAAACCAGCCTGTAATGGGTTGGGTGGTGGTGTGAAGTTTTGCACATTAGTTTGTTGTCCAGCCGTTTGCGTTGCGGTACCAATAAATGGTAGAAGCGCTTGATACTGCTGTAACGGAGCTTGTTGTGCCTGTAAAGCGTTGGCTCTTTGAGCGTTAAGAATTTGTTGTTGCAGAGCTTGTTGTTGACCACCAATACCGGATAACAAGTTAATTCCTGCCATACCTGCTTGTTGCGCCTGACCACCCAGTCCTTGCAAGAATCCGCCTAACCCTTGTTGTGCTTGAAATCTTTGCTGGCCGATTTGACTTTCAAGTCCGCCCATCTGACCCAATGCACCTGACAAAGTTTGTCCTGCACCCAACGCTGCTTGACCGGCGCCAGCTTGCGCTCGTTGTCCGGTTTGACCAAATCCTACAAGTGCTTGTCCTAATCCTGTGCCTGCTCCAAACCTTTGTTGTGCAGATTGTCCGAGTCCGGCTGCTAATTGCTGCCCAGCCCCAAGTCTTTGGCCGGCTAGACCCGCCAACCCTGCGCTTGCAGATCGAGCAGCCTGCTGTTGTCTAGCAAACTCGCCTAATCCTGTTCTCTGAGCCTCAGAGAAGCCTCTAGAGCGTATTCCTGCTAATTCTTTAGCTAACCCCCTACCTAATGCTTCTGTTCGCTCATCGGCTGATAGACGCGCTCTAGAGCCAAATGCTGACTCTCCGCCAGAGCGTATGTCTCTAGCGGTTTGTGATATATCGGCAAGATTTGCCTGTTTAACCGCATCTTCAACGGTTTGTTGCACCACGGCATCCTCAAACGGATCCATGAACCGTTGAGTCATAGATGGATCGTACTCTCCTGTAGTGCCTCGTAAAAGCTCTTCTGACTCACCAAGCCTTTGTCCAAAACCAAGTGCGGAACCTCTGCGGATAGCTTCAGTCTCGCCTAGTCTGGACATTAAATCGGTTGTTGCGCCTCTGGTTAATCTACGACCTTCGCCCAAAGATCCAAGCAGACCCTCTAAACCAGATTGTCTTAATCTTTCTTCTTCGCTTGCGCCAGCCTGAACAGCTTCAAGACCACGCATACCGAAGCCTCTTGCGGCCTCTTGCCCGGAACGTAATTCATCTATACCAGCCCTGTAAGCGCCCTCTGCATCGCTAATAAATCGATCTTGCACGCCGACAAGATCTCTAGCTTGTTGTGCAGCTGCCAGTTGATCTGGCGTTAATCCTGCAACCTCTTGAGGGACAATAACCGGTCTGCCTTCTTCATCGAAAAAAGTTCGCTCTGCTGCGCGCATAGCACCGGGTATAAACCCACCCTGACCATCTAAACCAAACAACAATTGTTGGAGGGCGGGATCCCTTGATGTAGCTGTGGTAGTTGCAGACGCCACATATGGAGCATCTCCCGCCGTTTCTTGTGAAGCAGGCAGGCCACCGATGCCAGCTTGCTGTTGTCTAAAGTTTCTTAGTTCATCGACGCTGATGCCGTAATAGTCGGCTTCTTGTTGGTCATACTCTTCTTGGGTTAACGGCTCAAACTCTTCTGGGTCATAACCGTAAAACGATGCGTCTAGCGCCCCGCCTTGTTGATATTCTCTAACTGGTTGCATTCGCGTATCTCCCGAAGACATCCATCATTTGATACATAAGCTGAGTTCCACGCTCTCTGCTTTCAGACGCAGATGGCACCAAAGTTAAGATGCCGTTAGGCTCTTCGTTTAATTGAAATGAACCGGCCCCTCTAACCGCTTGCCCGGTCATAACAAACTCGCCGTCACTCAGCATGGCCGGAATGTCGTCACTGGTTTCGGTTCCGGGTCCTTCTATGTCGCCGTTCATTCTTTGAAAATCTTCCATGGCTACGTCGCCACCTTCAGCATAAGCCATTGGCATGATTGCCCCGCCCATGGCCGCTTTTTGTACATATGGAGATGTCACGGCTTCTCTTCTTGGTCCTGCCTGCCCTCCACTTAATGTTGGAAACGCAGGTTGTAGACCAAACTCAACAGGAT
>NZMJ01000145.1 GCA_002692855.1 Maricaulis sp. | reverse complement strand
TTAATAGTTCTGGGTGTTGGAGTGTTGGAGGTTGGGAAATAACACCAACAGATACAAATACAGTTTTTATAGAAATAATGGACAAGGATTCTATATTACATTATTATCATCATAGGTTGTATCCAACCCAAAATTGGTGCTGGATTCATAACCAGTTTGAGGATGTTGTAAGAGTTGAAAACTAAAACCTTGAATGATGAGTTACAAATTCACATATCAGTTAAGTGGATGGTACAAATACTTATTATGGTGTTTACACTTACAGGAGCATGGTTTACAATTAATGCAAATATAAATGATAATACAAAAGAAATAGAAAGCATCAAAGAAGCACTAATTGAATTTGAAGAAAATCTTGATGAAAGAATGAAACCTTTGGAAGCAGAAAGAGAACAAAGATTAACAGAAATGAATAAAAGTTTACTAGATAAAGTATTAAGGAAGAATAATTGATGGATTTCATGGCAGTATATGGTGAAGCTGGAATGATAGGTGTAGTTGGTGCTATGTTTGTTTATTTAGTAATTAGTATGTCAAATAAATCAGCTAAGCAACAAGAAGAATTAGAAGCATTGAAAGTCGAAAATAGAGGGCAATCTGAAACACTTGAAAACATGGAAGGGATGATTATTAAACTTATAAATAGATGGAATCAATCAGATGATAAGTTAGATAGAAAATTTGATGCAATGACATCTAGCATCAATGACTTAGATAATCAAGTGTCAAGAATAGATGGAAGTTTGTCTAGAATCAATGGAAAACATTAATGGCTAAAGACCCAAGATTAAAAAGGTTTGGTTTGTCTGGTTATAACAAACCTAAGAGAACGCCAAGACATAAAACTAAATCTCATGTTGTACTTGCAAGATACAGGAAGGGTGGCAGAACTGTTACTAAGTTAATTAGGTTCGGTCAGCAAGGAGTCAAAACAAATCAAACGGTAGCACAAAGAAGAGCTTTTAAATCTCGACATAGAAAGAACATAGCGAAAGGTAAAAGTTCAGCGGCATGGTGGGCAAATAAAGTTAAATGGTCACCTAGTAAAACTAGGAGTAAATAAGATGGATTATGAAACAGTAGACGAATATAGAAGCAGTGTTAAAGAAAGATTAGCAAGGATAGAATCTATTTTGCAAAGAGAATTGCCAGATATAAAAGAACAACTTAAAATATCTAATGGGAGAACCAGATCACTTGAAAACTGGAGAAATTACATCTTGGGTGGTATGGCTATATTAATTTTTTTATTCACTAATCTAAAATAGGAGAAAATAATGTTAAAAGGACTAATGGGCACTCTTGCTGAAGATTTATTCTCAGATGAGAACAGAGATGAACTTATCAAAGAGATAAACGAAGATGTAGATATACCTTTGTTAAATGAAAAAACAGAAGAAAAAATATTATTAGCATTATGGAAATTGATAAAAACATTTTTCTTTAAAAAATTAGGTGTCTAATAATGATTGACTCAATGCAAATGCTAACAGTCATAAAGGATACTCTTGAAAAGATGGGATCTAAATATGCTAGTCATGATGCACAAATGCTAGTATATAGAACTGGCTTAGTTGAATCAAAATATAAATATATTATGCAGAAAGGTGGATCAAATATAGCCAGAGGATTCTGGCAATGCGAACCTTGGGTGATGGTATCTTTATGTAATGATTATTTGCAATACAGAAAAGACCTTCTAAAAAAAGTTGCTGAGATATGCTATCTTGATTGGAGTTTTTTTACTGCACCTGAAGAAGATAAGTGGAGAGACATACTTACAACCAACCTTATTGCCGGAATTGTTGCTTGTAGGCTTCACTATTGGAGGGTACCGCATTCTATGCCTAAAACACTTGACGACCAAGCCAAATACTGGAAAAGATGGTACAACACATCAAAAGGCGCTGGTACCGAAGAACACTTTAAAGAAATAGTTATGAAATATGGGTAGTGATATTGTCCAAGATGTTGATGGCAATATTATAGGTTGCAGATATTGTGGCAGTAGAAGTATTAGAAAGCATGGTTATTTATATAGAGCAAAATCAAAAAGACAACTATGGATGTGCAATTCTTGTGGAAAAAGAACTGTAAATCCAAGCATACTTGAGAAGGCAAAATTCGTAAAAGAGGTAACTGATCCTGATTACATACCAATAGAAGAATTAATTGAGCACAGAAAAAGAAAATACTCAGTAAAAGTAAAAGGAAAAGAATCAAGAAGATTAATTAATATTGATATTAAAACAGAAGGTGCTATTGGAATTTGTCATTTCGGTGATCCTCATATTGATGATGACGGAACAAACATTGCTGATGTTTATGCTTTATGCGATTTGATAAATAAAACAGATGGAATGTTTGCTGGAAACTTAGGCGATGTACAAAACAACTGGATTGGCAGATTGTCTTTTTTATACGGACAGCAGTCAACAACAGCCAAAGAATCATGGCGACTTACAGAGCATTTTGTTAATAGTGTAAATTGGCTATATTTAGTTGCAGGAAATCACGATGTCTGGTCAGGCGATGGTGACCCTTTAGATTTTATTATGCGAGATCATAAAGGAGTTTATGAAAAATGGGGAGCTAGATTAAATCTTAGATTTCCCAATGGAAAAGAAATAAGGATTAATGCAAGGCATACTTTTAAAGGGTATTCAATGTGGAATACTGCTCATGGTGTTGCAAAGGCGGCTCAAATGGGTTGGAAAGATCATATTTTGACTTGTGGGCATATTCATGTTTCTGGTTATCAAGTTTTAAAAGACCCAGCGTCTGGGTTAATTTCACACGCACTACAAGTAGCAAGTTTTAAAATTATGGATAGTTATGCAGACAAATTAGGTTTAGACGATAAAAACATTTTTAATGCTCCGGTTACAATTATTGATCCGAAGTATGAAGATGACGATAATAGATTAATTACTACAATTTTTAATCCCTATGAAGGCGCTGAATATTTGAAATGGAAAAGATCAACGAAATAACTACTAAAAATAATAATGGTGCAAATGCCTTTGATATTATTATGGAATGTAAAAATCTTGCTAATTGTATTGATTTAACAAATATAATAATAGATAATACAAGTATTGACGAGAAAGAAATGTTAATAAAAATTGTTGAAAACATTAGAAATTTAGAATTAGAAATTATTGAACAACCATTTTTTATACCAGAGGCAAAAGCATGAGTACATATCAACCATCTTATTGCAACACAACCACAGACCTTACGTTTATTGAACCTTATTTAGGCGAATTTGACCATAAAAAGGTTTTATCTAGTAATTGGGTTGCCTCAGGTACATCTCACCTATTTTACCTATATAATACAGGAGATTGTAGTGGGCAAGTTTATAAAGATGGCAAAGAACTAACAGTAACAACAAGTCAACCAAGTTCAGATGATCAATATAGATATACAGCATCTACTGACTTACTTGAGTATTATCTTCAAGGTACAAGTGTTAGTACATTGAATAGTAGTGTGTTTGAGGCATCCAGAGACTGGAATGATTTAAAGACAGAAGCAGTCAAGCGTGCCAGTGACTTTGTTAGAAGTTACCTCCCCTTTCCTATATACCCGAACAAAGGAGTTGGCACTGCGGATGCCGTTGGAAATGACTACCCTGAAATTATTGTAAGAAGTACAGCAATTATGGCAGTTGAGAGCTTAGTTCGCCCACATGATTTTGAAAAAGCAGATCAAATAAAATCACAAGCAATGAATGATGATGAAACTGGTTTTTTAGACAGGTTACGAAAAGGTGAAATAACTTTATATCAACATGAAGATGAAAATAAATATAAAGGTATTTTAAGGCCTGTTTCAATTAATGCAAATACAACTGGGGGTATAGTTGATATTAAAGGAAAATCATCGTATCCTTGGGACTTAATTAAAATTATTATAAGTAACGGAGGAACATTTACAGCAGGTGTTGAAAATACGACGGTAAAATTTAATACGTTCATTGGGAATGAAAATGGGTTGAAACTTGAACAGATGGCGATAAATGAAATAATAGACGGATACTGGCAACTAATTGGTCATAATATGTATGTGAGATTTTCTCCTGGATTATATACAACATCAGATGAATGGGAACTTGAAGTAAGCGGAGAACTTGATCAAAGATTGACTGCAATAAAAACTGTAAGGACTATTAGACAATAATGCCTGTAGATTTTACAAACGTCTTTTATGATAACATTATGGAGAGTCTTGCTACTGTCATAAATGGTGAATTTAAAACACCAGTATATTATGATAGCCATAAAGGCAATCAATCATTTTTACTGAGTCCTGTTGCAGACAATTTCATTACTTTTTTGTCAACTGGACAGCAGAGAGAATATGAAATACAAATTTCATATCAATTGAAAACCGGCGGTCAATATACAAAGCTAAATATAAAGCAAGTCTCTTTGATAATGGAAAGATTAAAAAAATTAATATATAATAACAAAATTTATAATAATGGTTCTGTATGGTTTGATGCTCATTTACCATCTATTGAATACCTACGAGATGAGGACGATGATACATTACTAAAAGGCGTAGCAACTTTTAATTGCAATAGTATAGAGGTTATAACATGAAAATTAAAGGCAAATTAAATAAATTACACAGGGTAAACCCAAATGGGGTACTTTGTGAAAGTGGTTCATTAGATAAACTCAGGTCTGGTGAAGTCATAGAGGCAACTGAGGAAGTGGCTCAAGAACTTCTTGATATGGGGGTTGTTGAG
>NZMJ01000144.1 GCA_002692855.1 Maricaulis sp. | reverse complement strand
TACCACAGTAAGTCCACAAAGAATATGGTGGTCTTGTGCTAATGGTGATGGTGGTGATTCTTTTGCAAGATTAGACTTTGAAGACTCAGATGGTGATATTCCAATTGTAACGTTGGTAGATTCAGGCTATTGGGATTTTAGAGAGTTTGGTGGAATACCCGCGAATACTTCATCTAACTCAAATCAAAGTGATGTAAACTTTGTGGTTCCAGGCGCAGCTGATTCTGGAAATACTTACACAGTGATCGCAGAGTTTATTAAAAATTACGATTAATCATGGAAATTAGTGTAGAACAGTATACAAATGAGTTGGTAGGCTTCTCAAAAGGTGGCATGCCTGCACGTAATAAAAGAAATTACAGGCCTACTAAAGCCGGTGCTGGTATGACACGAGCAGGTGTCAAAGCGTATCGTCGCATGAATCCTGGCAGTAAACTCAAAACAGCTGTAACTGGCAAAGTAAAACCAGGCAGTAAAGCTGCAAAACGTAGAAAATCATTTTGTGCAAGAAGTGCTGGTCAGGCAAAAATGCACAATGTAAACTGTCGTAAAACACCAAACAAACGCATATGCCAAGCGAGGAGAAGATGGAAATGTTAACAAACATATATAAAATTTTTAATAATTTGTGGACTAAATACACAGACAGCTGGACTTGTGAAAGTTGTAAAATACGAGATATAATTATTATTATTTTGATTGTTTTGGTTTTGATGTAAACACAATTAAACTAAGCATAGGCCATGCTTGAAAAGGTCACCTGAAATTTTAAGGAGACGAGCATGGAAATTACTTTAGTATACAGAGGTATTAAATTTACAAAGAAGGTGTAAATGAGACTTTCAGACAATTTTACGTTATCAGAATTAACAAAGTCACAAACAGCTGAACGATGTGGTATTGATAATACACCCGACAAGGAACATATCGTAAATCTGCAACAACTTTGTGATAATGTGTTGCAACCAGTCAGAGATTATTTTAAAAAACCTGTTGTTATTAGTTCAGGATACAGATCCCCTGAATTAAGTATAAAAATAGGTTCTTCATCTCGTTCACAGCATTGTAAAGGTGAAGCTGCTGATATAGAGATTCCTGGTATTTCTAATCAAGAATTAGCTGATTTTATTAATGACAATCTATCATATGATCAAGTTATTCTTGAATTTCATACCCCAGAGGAAATTAACTCAGGCTGGGTGCACGTGTCTTACGTTGGATCTAATAATAGAAAAGAATATTTAATCGCCGAAAAAGATGAAAGTGGTAAAGTGAGGTATAGCAAGTGCCGATAGGTAGATCTCAAATGTCACAACAAATATCAAAACCACCTCAAAAAAAGAAGTGGTCTAAAAAAAGAAAGGCAGGTATAAATTGTAAAAATCCAAAAGGTTTTAGTGAGAAAGCACATTGTGCAGGACGCAAAAAAAGAGGTAGGTCTAGATAGGATGGTTTGAAACTGCTAGACTTAATGAATATTAGGAGAAAATTATGGCTAAGAAAAAAGGTCAAAAACTTTGCCCAAGAGGTAAAGCAGCTGCTAAGGCTAAATTTGACGTGTACCCAAGTGCTTATGCTAATGCATATGCTAGTAAAGTGTGTGCCGGAAAAGTTAAGGGTCTTGGCGGTAAAAAACGTAAAGATTTTAGGGGTCCAAAACCTGCAAAAGAGGGAACATTTGTTGAATCAGGTGATACTTTAGGTTCAGCAATTAATGTTGATATTGACGGTGTAAGTATGTCAAATCCTTCTGCTGCAGCATATTACAAAGATTTAATGTAATGAGTGGTCTTAAGAAATGGTTCTCTGAAAATTGGGTAGACATCGGTGCTCCCAAAAAAGGCGGAGGATACAAAAAGTGTGGGCGTAAAAGTGCAAAAGGCTCCAAACGTAAGTATCCAAAATGTGTTCCAGCTTCAAAAGCTGCCAGCATGAGCAAAAGTCAAATTCGCTCTGCTGTAAGACGAAAAAGAGCGAAAGCTCAAGGAGTTGGAGGTAAACCAACAAATGTGAGAACCATAGATAAAAAATACTATGGTGGATTAATAGATATTTAGGAGATTATTATGGGTACATTAAGTTTAATTGCAAAAAAAGCATTAGGTGTTAGTACAAAAAAAAGGTATACAGGAGCAGATCTTGGTAAGGCGTATGACAAATTGACAGATTCGCAAAAACAATTGATGAAGAAAAATGCTGGAATTTCTAGCAAAGGTGATTTCACACGTAAGTTTGAAAAATTGACTGAAAAACAACCAACACTAAACATACCCGTATCTGTTCGTAATAAGGTTATGAAATTTTTAGGTACCGCAGCGGTTGGATCTGAGGCAGGAGTTAGAACAGATAGAAAAAATAGGGGTCAATTAAATAAAAAGGCTCAAGGTGGTTTTTCTAGAAGCGGTGATATAGGCAGGACAGAAATAGATCCCCGTATTGGTGGAACTAAAGGTGATGCTGGACCTGCAGGTAAAGCTGGTTCAAAAGGACCTGGAACCTTAGGTGGTTCTAGAGGCAGAACTACAATAGACCCAAGAATTGGTGGTCAAAAAGGTGATGCGGGTTTTTCTGGTAAAGCAAAAGCATTAAGTGGTTTTGGTAAAGCATTTTCAATTGCTTACGCAAAAGGTCCAGGCACAGAATTTACATTTAAAGGTAAAAAATACAAAGCTATTAAAAAACACGCTGGTAAAGGTCCACCTAAAAACAGAAAACAAGATAAAGTCACTAAAGCTACTATGGTTAAAGGTAAGCGTGATACTACAAATAAATCACTTAATAATGCTGCAGCTGGTAAAAAATTAATAGACAAATTTTTTTCTACAAAGGCAGAAAAGAAAACACCTACACCTGCTTCAGGTAGATTTGGTCAGCGTAAAGCTGGTGGTATCATGAAAGCTGCAGTTGGTTCAGAAGCTTTGAAAGGAAAGTATGAGCTAAGACCTGGTGATCCTAGAGCTATAGGTGACAGATTTACATTGAAAGATTTAAAAGAAGCTGCCTCAGTGTTGGGTTATAAAATAGCTAAAGAAAAAACTGGTAAAGATAGAATGACAGTGACAGATGTTCAAAAAGCTAAAAAATTAGTTGGTAGACGTAAAGCTGGTGGCTTAAGCGAGGGTATTAAAAAAGTTAAAGCTATGGAAGCCAAAAAAGGCGGTTTTCCTGATTTATCCGGTGATGGTAAAATAACTCAAAAAGATATTTTAATGGGTAGAGGTGTTATCAAAAAACGCGGCGGCGGTGCTGCAATTAAAGGCATGAACTTTAAAGGCGTTTTATAGGAGGCTAGATGGCAACCTCAGGTACAACCACATTTGATCTTGATATAGATGACATCATTGAGGAAGCATACGAGCGCTGTGCTGTTAGAACTAATAGTGGTCGTGACCTTAAGTCTGCTCGTCGTAGTCTTAACATTTTGTTTTCTGAGTGGGGCAATCGCGGTGTGCATTTATGGAAAGTTGCTTTACATACTCAAGCCTTAACTGCAGGAACTGCGACTTATACAGCTCCTTCAAACACCAGTGATATTCTAGAGGCGTATATCAGTAGTTCCAGTGCCATAACAAGCACCACTAGTGATGTATCTTTAACTAAAATATCAAGAAGTGACTATGCTTCTAAAAACAACAAGGGAGCACAAGGACAACCTTCTGAATATTATGTGGATCGACAAACCACACCAACCATCACTTTGTATCAAACACCAGATGCAAGTACATTTACTCATCTTAAATATTATTTTATGGAGCGTATTGAAGATGCAGGTGCCTATACTAATCAAGCAGATGTTGCTTTTAGGTTTATTCCTTGCATGGTGGCTGGTTTAGCTTACTATTTAAGTATGAAGATAAATCCACAGCTAACACAACAGAATAAAATGATTTATGAAGATGAGCTTAAAAGAGCTTTAGATGAAGACGGACAAAGAACTTCGGTGTATATTACACCACAAAGTTTTTATCCTTCAGGTAATTAATTATGGCATACGCAAAAGGTAAATACGCAAAAGCAATATCTGATAGGTCAGGTATGGAGTTTCCATATAATGAGATGGTTAAAGAGTGGAATGGATCATTTGTACATAAATCAGAGTATGAAGCTAAACATCCACAAATAAGACGTAGACATCATCAATCAGATCGTATTGCATTACAAAACCCTAGACCTTTAAGAAGTTCGCCTACAGATGTAAATTTAGATCCAGCACTGTTTGCGAGTTTTGATACGGATTCACAGAGTGTGCCAGATAGTGCAGATGAACAAAATAAACGTCGTCAGATGAAT
>NZMJ01000143.1 GCA_002692855.1 Maricaulis sp. | reverse complement strand
TCGAGGCGGGCACGCTCGCCGTGATCGTCGGCTTCGTGGCGGTGATCGTGTTCATGCTGATCGCCTACGGCGTGTTCGGGATTTTCTCGAACCTCGCGCTGCTCGCGAACGTGACACTGATCCTCGGCGCGCTGTCCGGTTTGCAGGCGTCCCTGACCCTGCCGGGCATTGCGGGCATCATCCTGACGATTGGTATGGCGGTCGACGCCAACGTGCTGATCTTTGAACGGATACGCGAGGAGTCGCGGGCCGGGCGCAGACCGGCGGACGCCATCGAAACCGGGTATTCGCGAGCCTTGAGCGCGATTCTCGACGCCAACATCACCACCTTCATCGCCGCCGCCGTGCTGTTCATGCTCGGTGCGGGTCCGGTGCGCGGCTTCGCCGTGACGCTCGGCATCGGCATCATCACTTCGGTCTTCACCGCCTACACCCTGTCGCGACTTCTGGTCGCGATCTGGTTCAAGCTGTCGAAGCCCAAGACACTCGGATTTTAGGAGCGGGACATGGCATTCGGACTCGTCAGCCTCATCCCGAACGATGCCGGCATTCCCTTCGTCAAGGGACGCCTGATTGCATTCGCGGTTTCGATTTTCCTGATCGTCGGTTCGATTGGCGCCTATTTCGTCAACGGGATCAATTTCGGCATCGACTTCACTGGCGGCATCCAGATGGAGATCCAGACTGAAGGTGACGCGGACCTGTCACAGATCCGGGCCATTGCCGACAGTGTGGACCTGGGCTCTGCCGACGTGCAGGGCTTCGGTCAGTCCAATCAGGCGCTGATCCGTCTGCAAGCGCTGGAAGGCGAAGGCCTCGATGTCGAGGCGGCCCAGCAAAACGCCCGGCAGACCCTGCAACTGGCACTCGAAGAACAGCTCCCCGGCGTTGAAGTGCTGGCTGCCGATGTGCTGGGCGCGAAAGTGTCCGGCGAGCTGCAGGTTGCGGGTTTCCTTTCGGTCACCGTCGCGCTGGTCCTGATGCTGATCTACATCTGGTTCCGGTTCGAATGGCAGTATTCGGTCGGCGCCGTGCTGGCGCTGGTCCACGACGTGATCATCACGATCGGTCTGTTCGCGGTGACGCAGATGGAGTTCAACCTGTCGACCGTCGCGGCCATCCTGACGATTGTCGGCTACTCGATGAACGACACCGTCGTCGTCTATGACCGGATCCGCGAGAATCTGCGCAAGTACAAGAAGAAGGAGATCGGCGAGGTCCTGAACCTGTCGATCAACGACACGCTGTCGCGCACCATCCTGACCTCGTTCACGACGCTGGTGGCGCTGTTCGCGCTGTTCACCATCGGCGGACCGACGCTGCAGGGCTTCTCCGCGGCGATGATCTTCGGTATCGCCATCGGCACCTATTCGTCGATCTTCGTGGCCGCGCCGATCCTGATGATCACCAAGGTCAATCGCGAAACCTCCGACGATTGAGTGTGACGGTTCAAGAAGGCTGCTAATATCCCTCCCTGCTTGCTGAGTCGGGGAGGGATGACATGGCTGGGCTTCTTTCAAATTTACGCAATACAGTGATCGTCGCGCTGCTGCTCGCGGCGATCTTCTTCATCGCCTACGGGTTCACCGGGGCGTATGATTTCGGTCTGGCCTACTGGCAGGCCGTGGCACGCTGGAGCCATGTCGTGGCCGGTGTGATGTGGATCGGCCTGCTCTGGTATTTCAACTTCGTCCAGATTCCGACGATGCCGAAGATTCCCGACGAGCTGAAGCCTGCGATCGGCAAACACATCGCGCCACAAGCGCTGTTCTGGTTCCGCTGGGGTGCAGCGGCGACCGTGCTGACGGGTCTGATCGTGATCGGCCTTCGCCAGATGGCAGGCTCCTACGGTTTCCTTGACGTGATCAGCTTCGGCATCCTGGCCGAGGTCTATACGCCTTACTATTCCTTCCTGGGGATCGGGGTCTGGATGGCGCTGATCATGGCGTTCAATGTCTGGTTCATCATCTGGCCGAACCAGAAGATCGCCCTGGGCCTTGTCGAGGCCGAGGCCGATGCCAAGCCCAAGGCAGCACGCACGGCGATGCTGTTTTCGCGCACCAACACGCTGCTGTCGTTCCCGATGCTGGTGACGATGGCCGGGGCGCAAACCCTGTTCGGCTGAATCGATTGTTCTGCGACAAAGAAAAACCCCTCGGCGGTGACGCCGAGGGGTTTTCATATCCGGGTTGAACGAGATCAGATCTTCGCGAGGTTTTCCGCCGCGAAGTCCCAGTTCACCAGATGGTCGAGGTAGGCCTCGATGAAATCGGGGCGCTTGTTCTGGTAGTCCAGGTAGTAGGCGTGCTCCCAGACATCGAGCGTCAGCAGCGGCGTCACACCGCTTTCGGTGACCGGTGTATGCGCGTTCGGGGTCTTGCGGATTTCCAGCTTGCCGCCCTTGGCCACCAGCCAGGCCCAACCTGAACCGAACTGGCCCTTGGCGGCGTCGGCGAAGGCGGTGCGGAAACCGTCATAGCCGCCCTCGAAGCTTTGGCCGATCCGGTCGGCGATATCGCCGGACGGCTTGCCGCCCCCGTTCGGGGACATCGAGTTCCAGAAGAAGGTGTGGTTCCAGACTTGCGCCGCGTTGTTGAACACGCCTGACTTCGAAGCGTCGTTCTCGGTGGCGCGGATGATGTCTTCGAGCGACTTGTCGGCGAGATCGGTGCCTTCAATCGCCGCGTTCAGCTTGTCGACATAGCCTGCATGATGCTTTCCGTGGTGGAATTCCAGCGTCCGGGCCGACATATGCGGCTCAAGGGCGTCTTTTGCGTAGGGCAGGTCGGGAAGTTTGAAAGCCATGTCGAACGATCTCCATAGTCCGGTGAGCGGGATGCGATGTACGCGGACCGGATCGCCCGCGTGCTTGTTTGCGATATGGGGATGCCGGACCGGGTTGCCAGTGAAATGAACGCAATAAACGCCAATGAGTTGCCGCCGAAGTCAGTGAGCGACGCCGAACTGGCCGCGATGTTCGCTGCCGAGGGTGTGCGCGACGCCTTGGTCGGTCTCGTGCGCTGGCACGAGGAGATGGCCGGGCTGCCTGCGCGGATCAAGGAACCGATGATCGGGGCGATGCGGCTGGCGTGGCACCGGGAAGCCGCAGAGGCCCTGTTCGCCGATCCGGCGGTGGTGCGCCGCAATCCGGTCATCGAGGGCCTTGCCACTGCGGTCGCGGCACAAGGCGGACCGGAGCTGGCCGAGATCCAGGCCATTCTCGACGCCCACGCGGCGGACTTCGAAGGCAACCGGTTTGAGACCATCGAGGCCATGAGCGCACGGGCGGATGCGACTGATGGGGCCGTGATGCGGATCGCGGCGCGACTGCTGTCCGGAGGGGAGGGTATCTCCGATAGCGACAGCCGGGCCATTGATCTGGCGGGCCGGTGCCGCGGACTGGTCAATCTGGCGCTTGCCTTTCCGGTCCGAGCGGGACGCGGGCTGGCCGCCCTTCCTGACACGGCGCTGGATGATGCGGGGCTGACGCCAGCGCGCCTGGCGACCGGGCGCGAGCCGGACAAGGCGCGGGCCGCGTTCGTCCCTGTCCTCGCCGCAGCGCGCACGGCACACGATGACTTGCGCCAGCAGCGTGTGTCAGCGCTTGTCTTCCCGGCCATCGGCCACGCGGCCTTGTGTCCGTCCTACCTCAAACGGCTTGAGGCGGCGCGCGATCCCTACCGCGCCTGGACGCAGCCGCCGCTGATCCAGCGGCAAATCCGGCTGATTTTCAGTTCGTTTTCAGGAAAACTTTGAAAAGCGCATATATTACAGCGGTTTACGCCACGATCCGGGAACTGACGGGGCGCCACGGTGTTGTCTCTGGGCGGAGGGTAGCTTTGTCAAAGGAGTTGCTCGAAATGACCCAGAACCAGACCCAGAATCCGGGGCGCAATCAGCAGCCGGACCAGAACCACCAGACCCGTTCGGAAAACCAGAATCGCCAGACGACGGGTCAGGCCCAACAGGACCAGAACCAGACGCGCGCTCAAGGTGGTATCCAGCAGGACCCCACCACCATCCGTCAGGGCGACCAGTCGCGACGCGACATCGAGCAGCCGGACGGCGAGCGGAACCGGACGCAGGAGCCGCCGCGCTGATCACCGGCAGTTTTACCGAAACTGATGAACCCCGCGCCGAAAGGTGCGGGGTTTTTCAATGTGACCCCTGGGGATGACAGGCGCAGGGAACTGCACCGGGGCCCGAACCGTTAATCAGTCGTCACAGGCACGACACGGAGCTCGCCATGGACATCCCCAATCCTTGCGATCTGTTCTATGCCGGTCCCCTGTTCGGGGAGGCCGGCGAGCCGGACCCGCCCCCCTATCCGGGCCAACCGCCCAAGCCGGAGCCCGGCGTGAATCCGCCTACCATCCCGGAAAATCCCGAGCGCGAGCCGGGCATCGAGCGGCCTGACCTGCCCAATCCGGGTGTCGGCCGCCCCGAGATCGAGCCGCCGATGCGCGAAGGTTATTCCGCCGCGCGCGGCTGAGGGTTCAGCCATTCATCGATATGCGTGAGCGCCCGGGCTGACATGGCCCGCTTGCGCGCCACCGACTTTTCCTTGCCCCGCAAGCGCTTTCCCTCCGGCGATTGAAGCGGCGTGTCGATATCCGGGAAAAGCCCGAAATTGACATTCATGGGCTGGAAGGTTGCCTTGCCGGACAGATGCCCGCCGGTGACATGGGCGATCAGCGCCCCGAACGCCGTCGTGGGGGGAGGCGGATCGATGGGGTGTCCACGCGCCTCGGCAGCCGCGAAACGGCCTGCCATCAACCCCATCGCGGCGGATTCCACATATCCTTCCACGCCTGTGACCTGGCCGGCGAAGCGCCAGGCCGGGTTCTGCTTCAGGCGCAGCTGGGCATCCAGCAGACGCGGTGAGTTGAGAAAGGTGTTGCGGTGAATGCCGCCCAGGCGGGCGAACTCGGCATTCTCCAGCCCCGGGATCATCCGGAAGATCTCGGTTTGCGCGCCGTATTTCAGCTTGGTCTGGAAGCCGACCATGTTGAACAGGCTGCCGAGCGCATTGTCCTGGCGCAGCTGGACCACGGCCCAGGGTTTGACCGACGGGTCATGGGCATTGGTCAGGCCGCGCGGCTTCATCGGACCGTGACGCAGGGTCTCACGGCCGCGTTCGCACATCACCTCGATCGGCAGGCACGCCTCGAAATAGGGCGTGTCCTTTTCCCAGTCCTTGAACTCGGTCTTCGGCGCGGCGATCAGCGCGTCGAGGAAGGCCTCGTACTGGTCGCGGTTCATCGGGCAGTTGATGTAGGCGGCCTTGTCAGCCTCGGTATCGCCCTTGTCGTAGCGCGACTGCATCCAGGCGACGTCCATGTTGACGCTGTCGCGGTACACGATCGGCGCGATGGCGTCGAAGAAAGCCAGCGAGTCTTCGCCGGTCATCTCCAGCACGGCCTTCGACAGGGCCGGCGAAGTGAGCGGACCCGTGGCGATGATCACGCTTTGCCAGTCGGACGGCGGCAGTCCCACGATCTCGCCGCGCTCGATCGTGATGTTCGGGTGCGCGTTCAGCGTGGCCGTCACGGCGTCGGAGAATGCCACGCGGTCGACAGCCAGCGCCCCGCCAGCCGGGACCTGGTGCTTGTCGCCCATCGCCATGATGATGGAGTTGCAGCGCCGCATCTCCTCATGCAGCAGGCCCACCGCATTGGTTTCGGCATCATCCGACCGGAAAGAGTTCGAACAGACGAGTTCGGCCAGACCGTCGGTCTGGTGCGCTTCGGTGCCGCGCACCGGGCGCATCTCGTGCAGGACGACCGGGAGGCCGGACTCGGCGATTTGCCAAGCGGCTTCGGAGCCGGCCATGCCGCCCCCGATGATATGGATGGGGTGTGTCATGGCGGGCGATATACGCGTCCTACACGAAAGCGTGAAGAGGACGATGTTGCCGCGCCTGCGGAACGGGTACAGCCTTCGGGCGGACTGGGGGGTGATTGATGGCGTTCACAAAGATTCTGCTGACTCTTGGGCTGACCCTGTTGCTGGCGGCTTCAATTCCCGCGGCGTCGGCACAATCCCCCGAAGATTTTGTCGCCGAAGCCTTCCAGCAGCTCGACGCTGGCCAGGAGTCCCGAGCCCGCCGCAATCTTGAGCGTGCCGACAACGAACTGAGCGATTCAAGCGACCCTGAACTACGCGGACGGCTGGCGCTGGGTTGGGCCCGATATTGGCGCTGGCGCCGGAGTTGGGACCGCGCCGCGGAACATGCCGTCACCGCGGACGAACTTTTGGGTGCTGCCGGTTCCGCTCCCGATCTCGTTGCCGAGGCCCGCTACCAGGCCGGGTATGCCTTCTATCGTGCCAACGACATACGCGAAGCGCACGAAGCCTTTGCGAGCGCGCTCGCCATCTATGCCGCCGAGCGCGACTTGCTCGACGGACGGCGATTACGCGCAAATGGCTGGGCCACGATGACGCGCGAGCTTGCCGACCGGCTGGAGCGCGACGAGCGCGAGGACGGCAGCGGCGTATTCGTGATTGCCCAGCACGCGCGCCCGGAAGACGGTGCGCTGCAAGCCATCGGGCCCGTGTGGGCGCATACCGAATCCCCGGGATTTGATGTCACGGCGTGGCATGGCCGCATGGACGGGTTCGTCGTGGCGCTGGTGGACGCAGGACCAGATGGCGAACCGGTGAATCTGCGCGTGCTGGAAAGCCACCCCGGCGATCTGTGGGATCTGGAGCTGCGCTATGCGCTGCGCACCTGGCGGCTGGACTTGAGCGATCCGGACGCCCGGCGCACCGACATCGCGGTCACCTTCGTCTGGGCCGTACAGCGCCACCAGCGCTGATGCCGGACACAGATTTCCTTGCATCCCCCAAAGGTTGCAACGCATGATCGCCGATACCGACATGCGGGAGGGGTGAAATGATGCGTTGGCTGATCATTGCAGCTGTGAGTGCTGCTGCGTTCGCGGGACATGCGCAGGCCATTCAGGACAGTGGACAGGTCGCGTCGATTGATGCGGCGATAGCCGAGGCCGATGCCCTGGCCGACCGCCGCCGCTGGCGGCAGGCCGAAGAGCAGCTGGAAGCTGCCAACACAACCTATTTCGCGCTCGGCGGGGACTACCCCCTGATCCAGGCACGGATCGAGACTGGCTGGTCGGACTATTATCGCGACCGGGAACACTGGGACGATGCCGTCGATCATGCCTCCCGCGCGCTGGAACTGACACGATCGGGCGGCGGCGATGATGTGGCTGTGGCCAATGCCGCCTATGATTTGGGCTATGTCGCCTACCGCGCCGGGCAGAACCGGTTGGCCGCGAACGCCTTCAATGCCGCCGTTGAGCGCTATGCCGACGCGGTCCCGGCGGATTCAGCGCGGCGCTGGCGCGCCAATGGCTGGCTGGAACTCGCCCAGTCGGCGATCATTCTCTATCGCGGCGACGTCAATGAAGACGCCCAGCAGCTCAACAACTACCGCTTCCTCAACCTGACCGAGGTCGAGGACGGGGCGCTGGGCGAGTGGCTGCCGCTTGAGGGCTGGGCCGAGATGATGACGATCGGCATCCCCTTTACCGCGCACGCACGCGAGATCGATGGCTTTGTCGTGTTGCGCCTGCAGTTCCAGGACAATGGCCGGCCGAGCAATCTGGAAATCATGTCGAGCTATCCCGGGGACGTGTTCGACGATGCCGTCCTGTCCGGTGTGCGCGCGGGACGGGCAGACATGTCGGTCGCGCAAACCGGCGTGACCTACGCGCTCGTCGTGACGGTGGTCCAGGAGTAGCGGGGAAGCCTGCTGCCGGGTCATCGGAAAACACGGGGGCATTGCCCCCCCGTGCGCGGCGATATATCCCGGCGCGCATGATGAATTCGATCCTGTTTGCCGCTTCGGTCTGGCGCGAGTCGCTGGTCACGGCGTTGCGCGGCTTGCCCACGGCGTTTCTGCTGTGTCTTCCTGCCGCCGTGGTCGCCATCCCCTTCACCCTGACAGGGCACAGTTTCGGCCCCGAGGCGGAGAATCCGTGGCTGGTATGGCTCGGTTGGCTGGTTTTGTTGACCCTGGCCCTGGTTCCGGCGCTGAGCGCGCTGCTGCGCCGCGGCGCAGGTGAAGCGGGCGCCACCTTCCCCTACGCCCGCATCGGCGCGGACGAGCGGCGGATCCTGATCGTGATCGGCCTGACCGGCGTTTTGGCCCTGACGGTGGTCGGGGTCGCCTTCATCCTGTTCGTTGCCTTCCTGTCGGCCCTTGCGCTCGCGTCCCGCGCGGCAGCCAATGCGCCCGAACTGGCGGTCGAAGCGGCCGAACATGCGCCCCAGATTGAAGCCTATTTCGGAACCGGAGAGTGGGTGGCGGCCATCGTGACCGGGACCGCCTTTGCGCTGTTTTCGATCTGGTTCGTGACGCGACTGTCGCTGGCCTTTCCAGAGACGATCCGTCTGAAAAAGGTGCAGGCGATGGCCGCGCTGGGCCTGTCGCGCGGCCGGATGTTCTCCGTCACGCTGAGCGGAATGGTTCTGACCGGCCTGATCGGCGGCCTCGTGTGGGCGTTGCGGCTGGTGACCCCCGTCGAAGGGGTGGCAGGGCTCGTCACCGTTTTCGCGATCAGCCTCGCCGGACTCGCGACCGCACTGGCGCTGATCGCCGGATTTCTGACGTCACTCGACGCAGCCCTTGTTCGTGCCGATTCCAACACCGGTGGAACGTAAGCATTCAGCGACGTGTTTAGTCCCTGACAGCAATTCTTTCAGGGAAATGGCCGCAACCGCATCCTCCTCCACACGCGACGACCGGCCGTGCCGGCTGGCAGACCTGTTCGACTTCGCGGGGAAGGTCGGCCATGACGACCGGGTTGAACTCGGTGACGTCATGGATGCGCTGGCCCACCGGTCGTACGGACCGCTCCTGCTCGTCCCGGCCCTGATCTCGGTCATGCCGGTGATCGGGGCGCTTCCGGGCGTGACGTGGACCACATCCGCCCTGTGCCTGCTCGTCTCGATCCAGTTCCTGTTGCAGCGCAATTCTCTTTGGCTACCGGGCGCATTGAGAAACCTGCACTTTTCCCAGTCTGCCTTTGAGAAGGGTGTCGCCAAGGCGAAACCCTGGCTGAGGCGGATGGACGGGTTCACCCATCCACGCCTGCGGCTGATGCTGCATCCGCCAGCGCCCCTGTTCATCGCGCTTTTGTGCGTGGCCTTGTCGCTGGCGATGTTCGTGTTCTCGCTGGTTCCGGGCGGAGTGGTGATCCCGGCAGCGGCCCTGATCCTGATCGCGATCGGGCTGACCACGCATGACGGCTTCTTCATCGTGGCCGGAGCGATCACGGGCAGTGCAGCGGTCAGCGCGACGGGCTGGCTGGTCAACCGCCTGATCGAGCATGTCGGCTGATCTCGAACGGGACCCGGCATCCCCTGTTCCCTCCTGACCCCATCGGCAATCGGGTGCATTGTCACCGGTGGGAAGGGTCAGGGAGGTTTTCATGTCCACGCCGCAGGCCTATTCGTTTTCGGATGCCGTTCTCTATTTCTTCAAGGTGCTTGGCCGCCGCCCCGGCGCCACGCTCTGGGTCGGGTTGTGGAACGGCTTGCTCTATCTGACCGTCGGTGCGCTGATCGTGATCACGCTCTGGCCGTTCTACGAGCAGATGATCGCGCTGGCCCTGTCCGACCAGGACCCCGAAGCGGCGGACATATTCGCCATGATGGCGGCGATGTCGGGCTTCATGGTGGCGGCCTTCTTCGGCGGGATATTGATGGCGCTGATGGCGCAGGGCGCCTGGCTGCGCCTGCTGGCGCGCGATGAGGTCGCACCGCTGATCCCCTTGCGGTTCGGCAGCGATGAATTGCGGCTTCTGGGCGTCAACGCGCTTTTCCTGCTGCTGGCGGGCGCCGCCTATGTCGTCATGGCCGTTGGTGTGGTTGTCGTGGGGCTGATCATTGCCGGGATCGGTGCGGCAGGCAGCGAGCTGGGCGCGGGCATTGCCGGCGGTCTCGTCGCCTTCGTCTTCGTCCTCGCGCTCATCGCCGCGACGGCTTTCGTGGCAATCCGCTTTGCCCCTGCGCCGGCGCTCAGCGTGCTCGATCGCAAGATGCGCTTCTTCGATGCCTGGCCGGTCACGCGCGGCATCTTCTGGTGGGCGCTGCTGACCTATATCGTCATGGGGATCATGGTTTTCTCGGCTGCGGCGGTGCTGGGATCGATGGCGCAATTGCTTTACCTGCCCGCCGTCTTCCCCGTGCTGGCTGAATTCGTCGAGCATTCGCAGACCCATTCGGGCGAGCTCGCCCCCCAGGAAGCCTTCGACCTCCTGTGGTCGGGGCTGACCCATCCCGCGGCGATTGTCTTCATCGTCCTGGGGACGGCCGCGACGCTGATGCTCCAGGTCTTCTATGAGGGCGCGTGGCATTCGGTCGGGGCGTATCTCGCGCGCCGCCACCGCGGGCTGGAGAGCGAACCGGAAACCGTCCAGCCTTCGCCGGTTCCTGCACCACAAACAGGTGACGCGGGCAACGATTCAGGGTCTTCTGCAACCTGAGGAATGGTCAGGGGGCAGGGGACATGATTGCACCGAAACTCGATTCCGGCGCCGCGCTCGGATTCTTCTGGGAGGTCTTCCGGGCAAGACCGCTGGTTTTCATCAGCCTGTCGGTATGGTGGGTCGCGGTCTTTCTCGTTCTCGGTGTCACCCAGGTGGTCATGACATCAGAAGAGGTCGCGCTTCTGGCTGCTGCAGAGGCTTCTGGCGACGACGCTGCCGTGTTTCAGGCCATGGGGCCCTACTTACTAAAGATTCTGCTGTTCTCGTCGGCCAGCATGGTCATCTCTGTATTTCTTGAGGTTCCAATCTAGCAGCTAAGAAGTCTCTATTAACAAAACAGTTACCAGAAGAACTTTCATTTAAATATTCAGAATGAAATTTTAAACAATTATCAATTAAATCCTGCATTTGTTGAGCTATAACCTGCATAGTGCTATCGCCCTGACTCCGATCAATTCTTTTAGATTCTGCTGTTTCTGCAGATAATTTTTGACCAAGAACAGCTGCTAATCCAAGTTCATTTATTTGTTTTTCTAACTGGTTTAATCTATCAAACTGGCTGCTATAACTATTACCAGTAGGTTCTATATATTTAGCATCT
>NZMJ01000142.1 GCA_002692855.1 Maricaulis sp. | reverse complement strand
GAGGACCTGTCATCGAAGAAGACACATATCTCATCTTGCAGGGTATCAGGAGTCTTGGTGTTGGTATTGGCGAAGACCTGTCCCCTTCTGCTGTAGATGAATCTGATACCATGCTCACCACCCAGATGGTCCCTAAGTCTGAAGCCGTAAAGCTGTCCTTTCCCTATGTTCTCCTCGTCAAGCATATTGGCTGATATGTGTGAAGAGTATGTTCTTGTTGTGCTTGAGCTACCATACCTAGCGTTGTAAGTCGATTCGCCATTCTTGCCAAAGCCCCAAGTTCCGGCCACTGGAGCCCAACCGGGAACACCAGTTGCCACCAGACCACCGAAGTTTATTCTTGATATAGCTCTCTTCCCAATCCTCAGACCGTTGACCAGAGTTGAGGTGCTGCCCTCCAAGTCAAAGGAGTCCCTGTTGATGCTGTTGTGATTCTTACCGCTTATGACATCAGAGATAGACATGAAATCGGTCTTTTCCTCCGTACCAATGTCAGCTACTGATACTACGTCTTCCCCGCTCTCATCGCTGTCAATGTACTGCTTGAGCGTGGTGATTGGGGCGAATGGCCTACCGTTCTTGTCAAGAGGCATGGGAGCAGGATGCATGTTCTCTCCCTCCCTCTCGTCTGGAAGGGCCCAGAAGTTCCTCCACCTACCGCCGTGTCCAATCAGGAACTCTGGCTTGTACGTAGTCTGAGATGTGCTGTTGTCCAGCCAGACGCAGAAGTTTCTACCTGATGCGCCGGGAACTGTGCTGTGAATCACTATGGTATGACCGATATTACCATCAGCGTCCTCAACCTCTCTTCCCAAGTGTGCCCTTAGATAGCCCATGTGAGTGCCAGAATCTGTGCTTGTGAAAGCTTGGTTGACATCCCACCACACAGCAGGGTCGTGCGCTGAACCACCAGCCACTTCAGCAGTTGAAGTGATACTACGACCAAGAGCCCTTGACAAACCACCATCAAAGACTTCTATGGTACGCTTGCTCATTCTAGCATTCAAAGCGCCATACTGATTGATTTTTCTGACTATTTCAGTGACACCTGAAAGCACATCAACAACGCCTTCCTTCTGTGCTATCTCACCTGCATCTATTGTGAGTCTTCTGACGAAATCCATGTCAGTCCATTGTGGTAAATGTTGGATGCCTCTTAACCCACTGCTTTGGTTAGCCTCTGCGTGACTGCTTAAGTCTAGTGAGCTAGAGCGAATGCCCTTGAGACAGAGGAAGGCTGGTATGACACGAGTGCCATCTGGTGTATCGAAGAATGTGGATGGGTCACGTAGTGATTTGCCTGATACCTCTCTGAACTTAACCAACGAGTCAATGAAGCTCCTAGCGCTTTTTCTTGATAGGGAATGCCTGTCGATGGCTCTGTTCAGCGTAGTTACGCTTTCCTGTGTTCTAGGAGGCGTGCTGAATGAGTAGGATTGATTCGATGCTGCACCATTTATGCTGAAGCCTACGTGAACGTGGTGACCATGTGCCTTTCCAAATAATCTGGAGTAGTTGTTTCTTCTGGCGTTGTCAGAATAGACATTTTGACCTGTGAGGTCATCACTCTGTTTATTGGCCAAGTCATGTGCATATGCACTCTCTATGAACTTGGATTGTTGTGTTGAGCGAATGTACCTGTTTTGAGAGGGGAAGCCATTAGCTACGTCTATCTGTGTGGTCCAAGCATATGGAGCGGCACCGTTAGTAGCTGGGAGGCTAACAGCCAAGTCCGTCATAGTCGTGTCAGTGTTTTCTACTACATGTCTGTTCCAACCTATGTGAGTAGCATCAGCCGATGACTGAACCTGCATGTGAATGTCTTGGAATGCAATGAACTCCCTGTCATGTACAACATCATAGAGCAAGACCCTAGCATGTCCCTCATTGGCTAGGTATGGGTCTACGTATGCCACAGTGGGTGCTAGAGAAGCTGATAGACCAAGAGACACATAGTTCTCCTCAATCGTTCTATTGACGTGTTGAGCGTAGTTTCTGGCAGTCTCAAGGGCGTTGGCACCTATCAGGAAGTTCTCCAATGGTATGCTGTCTCTGGGGTTGCTAGCGGCTAAAGTTCCCTCCCCACCATTGAACTCGCTCCAGACCTCACCCTCGTTGTAGACACCCCTGCTCTTGGCAAAGAGTCCCTCAACGGCATGTGGATTGTTGTAGGACATATTGGCCCAGATAGTGTCGCCATCCCTTAGACCGCCGGGTGCATATGGATTCAACCAAGTGGCGTTTAGGACTGCATCTACATCTTTGAAGTCATTGACTAAGACCCCAATCTGAGCCCCACCATCGTCGGCTAGTTGAGTTGTCACGGTGCTATGGAGATTGGTTGTGTCAATCTCAAACTTGAGTGCGTTGGTATCAGCTATATGCTCGGTTACGGTTCCTAAGAATCCTACTCTGACATCACCTAGACCATCTGCGTACTTGTAGAATATCTTGTCGTCCTTTCGCACATTGAAATCAAACAGGTCATTCACACTGTTCGTCCCAGTGACTGTCAGTGTAGTGCCACCGCCACCTGAAACCGAGGAGTCAAAAACAGCGCCGAAGTAAATGTTGTTCAGAAGCTCCCTGTACAGAGGGTCTACAGTGCTTAGAGCAGGTGGTATGTTATTGGTAAAAGAACCACCAGCATAAGCGGCTATGTACTCATCATACATTATTCTCCTAGTCCTCTGCTTGAGAACAACCTCAGAGCCAATCAAGTCGCTAGGCGTGAAGTAACTGCCCGTCTTCTCGTAATGTGCTATGACTATCGCTGAGTTAGGTATGGCAGTGTTACTACTAGTGCCAGATATTTCATCAAGATGGCCGTAGTAGTGAAACCTGTATTCAGTGCCATTCACATCCACTACAGCCTCATACAATAGACTGCCTATTGTACCCCCGCTCGCTGTATTAGAATTGCGGCTACCAAGATTAGGAAAGCGAGCAAAGTCCTCTTCAGATAATGATACAACATACGTGTTCCCTCCATCAGTTGTGGTCTTCTCGGCACTAATCCCAACAATCTCTCCCTTTGCCCTCTTAGGTTCAACACGAGGAGCATGCGGATTGGTTTCGGGACCACTCTTGAAAGAAACAGCGCTGACGTACTGCCTGAGTCCGTAGTCAACATTCCCACCCTGCGTCATTGCGCTGGCTTGGTCATAATAATACTCACCTCTATTCTCAAAGTCAGATGACGGAGTGTAGACATCTGAGGCCATTGCCGTAGCTGTGTCATCGTGCAACCCGACGAGCAACGGTAGTCTTTCAGAGCGCCTGAGTTCATTGAGGAAATTAGTCGAAAACACATATGACAAGTTGGCTGGTACAGTCAAATAGTTGTTAGAAGTATCAACTGCGCTGTACACTACCCACTCGCCACTGCTCAAGAATGCCCTTCTGTATCTTGGCACTGATGTCAGATTCTTGAAAGAACCACTAGCTGATGGCGCTGGATACTTCGATGCATCCTCAACGTATATTCTTCTGTTGGAAGAATCCCATTTTACTATTCTGCTGTAAGGCACATGTTCGCCTTTAGCTATGGAGATTGAGTAAGCCGAGTTAGCCTCCCTGTCTGCTGGCTCGATACCCTTCGGTCTTCTACCCACAGGGCTGGGATTGTAGGTATGTGCCGTGTGAGTGGCGTCGAGATGAATCTTGAAGGCATTGCCGGGTCCAACGAATGTACCACTATCTGGATTATTGAAGAACTGGTTTGAGAAGAATGGTATCTCAACAAGTGCCCTAGTGCTGGCATACTGAGTACCAAGCTGATAGTCATGTGAAATATCACTGAGGGACTGGAACATTCTGTCATTCACGTTTGTGCCGTTGTCTATCATTGATTCATCGCCAAAGTCAGGTTCACTGAAGAGAGTGACGTTGAAAGCAAACACACCAGTAATTCCAGTAGCGGAATTGGTTGTTGCTCCTATGTTTTTCAACAAAGGTAGAATACCAGTGAACTCGTTCCCATCAGATGTGATGAAGTCCCCACTACCAGCAGTAGCATTGGAAAAAGTGAATGTAGTCAAGCTTCTTGAGTCGT
>NZMJ01000141.1 GCA_002692855.1 Maricaulis sp. | reverse complement strand
TTTTTAATGTTTTAACATCACCTGTAGCGTTAGAGCTTGCTGTAATTAAATTAGTAAATTCTTTTCTTGCATCGTTTAATGAGCCGATAAGAATATTAGCTCTATCTTTTTTTAATCCTTTTTTAGTAAATGTTTCTGTTAGATCTACTACTACGTTATCAGCCATAGGTTTAGATAGATCACCTTCAAACATGGCATTATTCATCTTTGTTAAGATTTCATTTTTTTCTTTTGCAGCAGATTTACTAGCCATGTCTTTCCAGTATGGAAACATTTTATTTACGTTACCATCTATTTTTCTAACTAACTCCATGGCTCTATTAGCATCAGACATGTTGGCTGCTTTCTCTGCCATTTTCTCTTCAAATATTTTTTGTGGTTTTGCACCTCTTGCTCTTAATGCAGAAAATGTTTTGTTAAAAAATCTACTTAATGATGAGTTACTAAATTCTATATTCTTACCGATTGTAGCTGCTTCTTTGATACCTCTAAGAGCTCCATATACAAACGGTGTAACAAAAATAGATTCACCACCAAACTTAAGTCTATTTAATAATTTTCTACCTGCCTCTTGTCTGTCATCAGCTAGTTCTTCTCTATCAAGTTCTGTTGGAGCTCCTAACAAATCACCAAACGTACCTATGTTTTCTGCATCAGCTACAAATGTTTCACCCGCTGCACCACCTGCAACTCCTGCAACAAATCGTTTGAACTTAGCTTTTCTATTTAATTCAGTTGCTTTCTGCGCACCTTTTAAAAGATCAGGTCTTTTTAAATTTAAATAGTTACCAGCCTTTTTAGCTTTTAGGGCCTTATTAGCCATATTTGTGGCTAATTTGAAACCTATGGCCCCTGGTACCCCAACTTGCACTAATGCCTCTGTAAGACGCCCTGCGGCCTTCTCACCGGCTATTTCTTCGAAGGGATTAAGTTTATCAAAGAAAACTTCTACATCAGATGCAATATCTGTGCCTGCCCCTAAATCAATTAATTCTGCTCCTAATGATACAACTCCTTCAGGTATCTTAATTATACCTGACGCAATACCTGCCGCTGCTGCTGTGATGTTACTTCTTTCTGATCCTTTTTCTTCAGGAGAGAGAAAGAAGAAGTCTTGATCGAAGTCCAAATAGTCTAGAGCCATTTTAACCTCCTATAAGTGCTTCTAATGAAATCTTCTCTTCTTCAATTACGGGTGTATCTCCAGACATACCAACCCTTGTATAAGTGCCAGTTAGATCATCAAAATACACACCTGGTTCAACATTTCTTTTTAATTGACCTTTTTTATTTTTTATTTTTTTAGCTCTATCAAGTTTAATATTGACACCTGCGTTTTGTAGTTTTGAATAGTCTTGTTTTTCAAACGTTGCTCTTCTTCCAGCCACAATAGTGTTGGGATAATTTTTATCTTTAATTAAAAAGTTTGCATATTCATCTATCTTCTCTGCTGGTGAGTCAGCTTTTAAGAATGGACTCTTTTCTGCAAATTGTGATTCTAATAATTTTTTAATCTGTGCATCAACATCTGCCTCTGATGCACCTTCAGGTAACATTGCTTTTGCATAGTTTCTAAATTTTCTAAGATCGTCTACACCTAAAGTTTCAATAGCTTTTGCTCTTAATGCAAGATCTTCACTTTTTTCTGTTCTTTTTTGTTTTACTAAATCAGCTAACGGATCTTTGGCTGCTGCTCCAGCTGTAGCTAACATACCAGAGACACCACTTCCTACAGGTCTTTGAGCTAAAAGATTAGGACCAAACTGTAATAAAAAATCTGTTAATGGATCAGCTTTTTCTTGACCACCTCTTACTAGAGATATGAAATCAGATATATCTTCTTCTTTTACATCCATACCAAGTTTATAATTTTGTCTAGGTTGCACGTTCTCCATGATGCCTGTCATGGCTTCTCCACCTTTTCTAAACATTGGTCTTCTAAATATTTTCATTAACTAAATGCCCTATATATTCCTGCTAACGTTGCACCGGCTCCTAAAGCAGTCTGTGCTAGCCCTGGAACAGGCACTTGTCCAATCTGTGATTGACCTGGATAACCAGCTATTAAACTTGTAACACCAGATCCATATTGTTGAGCCGCTGTTAACGGTTGCATTAATTGTTGTTGTGCTAAATTTTGTTGTGCAGTTAAATTTGCTTGATCTTGAGCTTGTTGGATACCACCAAGTGTAGTTAACGCAGAGATCTCTTGACCTGCTAATGCAGGGTTTGCTCTAGCTAAACCTAATTGTTGTCCAACAATATTTCCTTGTTGTAAAAACGCTTGGTTAGCCAACTGATTAGCTTGTGTAAAACCTTGACCTAATAGTTGAGCTTGTAATGCTGCCCGGTTCCTGTCGCTTGTTGCTTGATACTCTGATCTCATTACACCTTCTCGGCCACCACCAAGAACACCTCTACTTACAGCTCGTGCAGCTATGCTAGGAATTCCTTTCGCAGCTTGTACATCAAATTCGTCTAGGGTTGTTTGTATTACATCTTGTTGATATGGAGACATGAAAGCCTGATAAGCTGTAGGTCCAGTAAGTTGTCCTAACTTAGCAGCTTCTGTAGCTGCTGTTTGTAAGAAAGGTTGAAAAGAACCTAACCCACTTGCTTTACTAATTGCGTCTTGAGTTAATGCTCCTAGACCAGATACAAATTGTGGTCCATAAACTTGTGAAAGATCAGCTGTTTTAAAACCACCGACTGCTTTTTGTAAATCATCTAAAAACGTTTTACCAGCCGCTTCAATAAACGGTGCGGGTAATGTTCGTTGTTCTATAGTTTCTACTGCCATTATGCTACTCTACTCTCCAATTGTTTCATTGTTTCGTACATTCTTTGAGCGCCTTTGTCTACGCTACCACCACCTGCTGCTCTTACAGCATCTGCGGTGAATACGAATTCATTGTTTGAAAGCATCGCTGGGATGTCGTCTGCTTTTTCTTTTACACCAACCGGAGGTATAAATCCACCAGTTTCTCTTAAATCTAATTCTTTAACACCTTTTGAATTTTGTCTTACAGGTAAGCCTTCAATACCTGCTGCCATTTTTACTTTGTCATCAGTACCCATAGCATAACCTATACGTCCACCTTCAGCTCTATACTCTGCTGTATTCTCTTGTACAAACTGAAATACTTCTTCATCTGTAGCGTTAGGATTTAAATTTTTATAACCTCTTGATAGATAACCTTGTAGAGATTCTAAATCAACTTCAGCGTTTGGATCACTTGTATCTAATCCACCTGCCTCTGCTGCACTTAATAAAGCTGATCCTAAAGATCCAATCGTAAATGCTTTTAAAGTTCCTATTCCTTTTTTACTTAAACCTATACCTTCTAAAGCTGAGGTTACACCTGATCCTAATCCGCTAGCAAAACCTGCACCAGGTATGGCTCCAAATCTACCAGCAGCTGCAAATGGACCAAGTCCTCCAGCATACATACCACCACCGATTATCAAAGCTGCTTTACCTAAATCTGATTTAGCAAAACTTTTAATACCTTTTGCTGCGCCTTTGACTGCACCTTTAATACCTTTTGTAACTGATTTTACTAGACTTCCTAGTCCGTATAATTGTCTGGGTTCCTGCATTCTTGTAATTGTCATAATTTTGCCTAAATTAAATAATTGTTGCAGGCGTACTTATCCTGAAATATCACACTTTATTTGATTTTTTCGCTATCGTCAACAGATTTAAGAGGTCGACTACCTTGGTACAAGTCATCCCAAAATCTACCACAATAAGAATATTCACCCACGTGTGTAATATAATCTTTAAGATATACGTGAATTTTACCGCCCATATCTGACCATCTTTGACAGAATCCGAAGTCTTCTCCAAAGTATCTTTTAGTGGCTGGGTCATGCAGAGTGTCAAAAAGATTATACATATTATCTTTTTTCTCGGCTGTGCCATTGACAATAGTAGGCTGATATATTTGTAACTCAGGGTATTGTTTAATCATCTTCTCTAATACTTCTCTTTTAATTAACATACATCCTGTAGGAGCATGAGTTACTTCTGCTACACCATCTTCTACTTGTATTCTTTGTGGGTCTTCTACCTTCAAAGGAAAAGTATAACCAGCTTTTGATAAATCATCCTTATCATTTACAGCTCTATGTTTTGTTGTCATTCTTC
>NZMJ01000140.1 GCA_002692855.1 Maricaulis sp. | reverse complement strand
TAGACATTACCCATCTCAATCACCCCTGAAAGACAGCTTGACTATCTTGATATCTCTCTCAGAGAAACCGAAAGACTTGTTCAACCTCATCCAATCACCCTTGCTCTCGTTTATCAACCTAATATCTTGAGGGGCGAGGCCAAGCTTTTTGGCAATTGTGGAAACATCATGAGGAGAATCTATGGAAAGCTTATTTTTACTTACATGCTTGATTATTGTGGAATCGGTTCTAGCATCTTTGATTTGAAGTCTTTCCATGGTCTTGATTAGCCTATCTTGCACTTCTTCAACCGAACCCTCTCCTTTCATGTACTCTGTGATGAGTCTCTGGTACGGGTCACTAAAGGCGCCTCTAAAACGCTGTATTTCTGGCTGGGTAATCGGTGCAGTGCTACCACCAGACCTAGCACCACCTGTTCTTATCAGTTGTCTCAACTGGTCATCACTAAGATTAGCCGCCCCTGCTCTAGCAGCGGTGATTTGCTCAGGCGTCAAACTAGGAGTTGCCAAATTTGCAGAAGTTGGTGGTTGTGTTTGTGCTACGTTACTAGGTGGTGTGGCCATTTGTGTCACTTGAGGTACGACTGGTGCAGGTGGCAAATCTTGTGTTGAGCCACCCATCGCTTCTGTAGTTCCTTCGGCTATTGTGTTTTCAACAAGAGGGGAGTACCTTACATGGTCTGCCAAACTCATACCTTGATTAGTTGGTAATTGAAAACTGGTGCTGACCGCAGGTTGTGTTGGTAAGTCTATTGGATGAGTTAGTCTTGTTTCATGACCTTTCGCATCAGCTAAGAACTCTGATATCGCTTCCATGACACCTCTGATTTCCTCCACTTCGCCTTCATATGGCTCATAATGCTTTATGTTGTACTTCGCTTCTAGCTCAGGGGTTAATTCTGTAGTTCTTAGTTTAAAGTTTCCAGCATTGTTGCCCATCGCTTCCTCATGTCCACTGTGAAGTGCCAAAGCACGCATGTCCTTAGCTCTGAGATGCCTACCAGTTCCGTACCTCCCTTGTACAGCACCGACGTGATTTTGAATGCCACCTAAATCCAAAGCACCTGCTGGTAATTCAGCAGTGTCTTGGAGTCCCGTGTGCAACTCAGTGAAGGCGCTAGCAAGTCTACCAGCAGGTGAATCTGGTGAAGTTTTGCCAAATATTTTCATAAAAGCATCATAGCCAAGTAATTTAAAAAGAAACTCTTCTCTTTGTCCGTCAGTAGCTAGAATTTGTGAAAGTGGCCTTCCCTGATACATAGTATTGGCAAGAGCAGGGTGTTCAAGTGGATTCAGAGTTTGCTTCACTCTTCCCGTAGCAATAGCTTCTCCACCTACACTACTGTGCCCTATCGCATCCATGATTTCTTGATTAGCAACTCTTACTGCCCCTGTTGGTTCTGCACCCTCGCTATATTTTCGTGTGCCTTTTCTAACTCTTCTAAAGAATCTATCAGGTAACATATGTGCTATGCCATATGCTGATGTATCAGGAAAAGCAATATCAGTATCTATCCCGGCTTCACTCAATCTAGAAAGCATATCATTTCTGAAAGCGTGCCTTGTCTGATAATTACCACCATACACTTGCCCTGTTCTAGCTGAAGTATTATTCCTGTAATATTGCGGATTTTCAGGGGTTGATTTTGGACTTAGTGCAAAACTTAGGTAAGCGCTTCTTATATGTGGTCTGGTAAGAAAATCATTTCTACCTTGTGGTGGGTCAAGATTATGTCTTTCTTTTAAGATTCTTTTGAGAGCGGGTTGAAAAGGATTAGCCAAGGAATCTAGAAACATCCCGTGAGGTGATTTAACACCATGAAAATTTCTGTAACCAGTTATCAGTTGTTTCTGTCCATCGATGGTAACATAGTGCTGTCTAGCTCTTCCTTCTCGTTCAAATTGAGGTCCTTGGTAGTCACTCATGACTAGCCTTCGCCAAGCCTTATCACCTATATCGGGAAGGTGATTATCTGGATTGTTTCTATATAGAGGGTCATTGTTTGTTGCTTCTATGGCTTCTTGAACCAACTTTGCAGCATCATCATCAATACCCTCACTCTTGAGTAAATTACCCAAATTGTGTATAACACCATCTATACCATGAAAATGTAGGCCACCAAGCTCGTCTTTGTACACCAATTCACCATGTGGTCCGACTTCATATTTTCCGGGTATTATATTTCCAACGCCAAACTCCCCTGTTTCTTCTTCAGCATGACTACCAGTATGTGCGAAAGGAGGAGCGTGGTCTATCCCGTTTGGGTCAGTGTTCTTGACCTCTTCCGGTGGATGTCTTTGGGCTCTTTGTTTTCCTTCCCAATAGATAAAATTTCCATCGCTCTTTTTCAGGGTTTTAGGTAGAACTCTAACCTTGCTCATGCGGTGGCTCCCCCACGATTTTCAGGAAGGATACCTGTCATATCAGTGGCGTCCTCGGTTCCCCCTTGTGGTCGTGAGGTCTGTTTGAATCCACCATTCTTGCTCTTGGGTTTGTCATCCCCAGCTCCAGCAGTGTCTTTGGTTCCCATCGATTTGCTCTTTTTGTCCTTGTCTTTGAGTTCTCTTCTAATTTCAAACAGCATTCTTCTCATCTCGGCTATGTCAGATGCTGTAATTTTTGCTTTGAGAATATCGCTGTAAGGCACATAATCAGAACTCATCTGAAACTGTTGGTTTGGACTTGGCATTGGTGCTGGTGGAGCTATCGCCGTGACTGGTGGAGGTCCCATTACGCTTTGTCTTAGACCCATTTTACCCATTGATAATCCAGCAGAAGGAGTTTTAGGTCTGTTCAAATGAGGCATCGAAACTCTATGTGACATTCTAGGAGAGTGTATTCTGGGTTTTCTAACACCAACTCCACTAAGAAGCCTACCGCCACCAGTTGGCCCTGCTTGGTATTTTCTTTGCCCGAACCTTCTTTGTGAAGATGTGTCTTGTCTTACTCCACCTAGTCTTTTTCTAGCTTCCATTGTACCTTGATAATCTCTGTATCTAGCAGGGTCTTTTGATAATGGTTGTTTGACCGACACACCCCTGTGTTCCATTTCAACTGCTTTTGGAGCATCTTTCATTCCGGTCAACTTACCTCTTGAAACAGCCCTTCTAACACTTTTTCTTCTTCTTTCAGTGGCTCCTTTCGGTCCCATTGAACCACCGGGTGGAGTCTTGAATTGTCCCGTAGAAGGTCGGAATTTCTTACTTCTCTCTTTCTTATCTTTCTTTGCTTTCTTACTTTCTTTTGATTTTAAAAGACTAGACCAAGCATCATCCATAACCTCACTCATGGCGAACATATTTCCACCAGCAGCGCCGGGTCCTTTTGCTTGTGTGGCAAGACTCGTAAGAAAACCACCATTACCGGGTGGCCCAGTAATAGCTGAGATTTCTCTTTCAGCATTTCTTTTATCTGGGCTGTACATACCATCATCGTCATCTTCGCTCTCTTCAGAGGGTGGTAAGTCCTTCGGTCTGATACGAATGTGCTTTACTTTTGCACGCTCTCTCTTTTCCTTTTCTTTTCTTTTTTGTTTTTCTTCATATTTCTCATCACGATGCTTTGCGTCGTCAGGACTGTACGTATCTTCTTCGTGATTATTTCGATACATATGTGATGATTCACTACGTGGATTATACATCCTCGTATCGGAGGAGCGTCCCTGCATACCCTCCGTCATAATTCCAACCCCGCGTATACTGTTATTTCATCGTTTAGCTTCTTAGAAAGATTTTCGTAGAATTCTTTCACAAAGCCCGGACTTACGAAACATCTAGCCATGACTGTACAAATGTAATTAAAATTAGAAAGTTCTTTGTGTAATTTTTTCCTTATTTCAAACACATGTTCAGGTTCATCAGTCATATGTAATGAGGCCATTAAATCAACTATGTTAACTATACAATCTTTATTTTCAAGACTGGTTTGAAAATTCTTTTCAGAATGATGATTGAACCTCTCAACCACTGTTACGCAATAATCTAAGAAAAGCGGTAAGTCATCATCGTGTATATTTTTCTGAGATATGTAATGTCTATGACCGGGATGGCTAATCTGCATGAGGTCACTTATAGAAATCATATTTCTTCGCCCTCCGCTTCCAAAAGTGTCTCTCTTATCCGCTTCCAAGTTTCTGGACTCTCTTTAGCAAGCTCGACTTTCAAGACGTTTATTGTTTGATTTATTTGTGGTGTATCGCTTTGTGTGCCCCAAGTATCGTTCATTTTCAATAAATCCTTAACAGACTCCCTAACCTCTTTGTGCAGACTTACTGCGTCCCTGACAAAACCATCCTCATGTATGCTAGTCTCATCTAAGAATTCATTCAATCTACTGTTCAATCTTTCTACATTACCACGTAGTACATTCATCTCATTTCCAACTTGGATGGCTACTTCAGTTGCCGCTGATTTTTGCACTAAAGGTTGAAAATGAAATTTCATGTGATGGAACACTGTATTCTCCGCTACACCCAATTCCTCTGCTATGGAATCTGACTCCGAGCCATTTGTGAAATATCGATGTTCAAACTCTGCTCTATCTGGATGTGAACAAATTACACAACTAGGATTCGCAGCCATATGGTACTCACCCATATGGTTTCTAAAATGCCTGTCAGCGGTGTTTGCTCTCCAGCTCATTTCTTTGTCTAATTGCTTGGCAGTCATCTCGCCATTGAGCATCGCTTCTTCATAAATCGCTCTATCAGGATGCTGACAAAATGCACAAGAGCGCTTGGTGACCTGCTCGCCCACGGTGGTCCGATGTAGTGGGTAGTTTCATAATTCTATCTAGTGATTCTAGCATAAATAGACGTTAATAGCATAAATGAAATAAATACACCAATCATATATGTCGATGTTTCAGATGCAGTTAACTCATTACCTCTAAAGAATAGAATACCTAGACCTAATAGAATTGCACTGATTAGTTGAACCATAACCATGTCAATGATTACGCTTCTTTTCGGTGACATCATTTGCATGGTCATTTCAGCAATTGGTTTTGGTATGTAATCCGTAGGACTTCCTGCTCCACTCATCATTTTAATCACCTCAATCCGAATGCGCTTCTTATCATTCCACCAGCTGCGCTTCCGGCGTTCTCAAGGAAAGTTTGGTCCTCCAAGGCTGCGCCCAGAGCGCCTTGAAGGAGACTTTGTTGTGAAATTGCTATTATTCTATCACGCTCTTGTTGAGCCATGGTAACAGCTTGTTGCGATGCATTTTGCATATTACTTAGTTGTGCTATTATGTTTTCAGCACTTAGAGTCTGTAGGTCAGATGGAAGAGACTGTAAATCCATTTTCATAACTCCCTCATCATCTAATTTGAAAGAGCAGTTCTTTAGAATGTTAAGTATTGAAAAAGCAGAGATGTTACTCAACATTTCTACAAATATAGGCATGTTCTGACTGATAATGAATCTGTCAATAGGTTGTATGGTTCCAAGCATAGATGCTAGAATCTCAGTGTCACTAGGTGGTGCAACTGGAGCATTGTAGTATTGCTGATTTACTCCCATACCACCCATCATACCATTCATAAAATTGTTTTGAGCCCCCATCATGCCATTTTGTTGATATCCATTTTGCATACCAGAAACACCGAGAGAAAGACCACTTTGCTGTGTGTTGTTTGAAGTTATGCCCAAACTCACTGTGCCACCTCCTGTGTTGGCGGTGGAGGTGTTTGGGTTTGAGGCTGTTGGTTGAGAAGGGCTTGGAAAGCCGGTGTGGGCATAGATGCCTCTAGTAGTTCCTTCTGGAACATTCTCATATCAAACTGAACCATGGTGATGTCATTATTACCAGTCTCAGGATTTGGAATATGCCAAACATTGATTCCTTTGGATTTAATTGCGTCTTTCTCTATCTCAGTAAAAAAAGTCTCATATTTCTGAACTAAGCTATGTGTAGGACCTTGTTTTTGAGACATGATGGATACAGGAACAGTAACTAAACTAACTCCTTTCTTCATCTTATCGCGGAATCTAGAAGGTTTCATCTCATCTTCTCTCTCCTGTTCAGCTTCCCATTTGCATAATAGATGATACAAATGTAGATGCTCTGGGCAGTAAGTACCCTTCATTCTTCTACCACTAGTGACTCCCTCACGAGCCACGAACGCTTCAGTCTGTCCAGTTACAGGATTTTGCCAATACATATCCCACAGACTTCTTCCTGTTTCCTCATCAGTTATACGTGCGTAAAGATTGTCGTACTCAATAAGTTCCTTAACATTACACCCATCAATAACACAAGTACCTGTGTCTTTAGTATACCTGTATTTACTACCGAGCCATCTTCTAGGGTCTAATATAGAGCGTTTTGTGGGCCTAAGTAATTTGTAAGCCTGTTTTATGTCTTGCTTTCTAGCTTTTCTAGGGTCTGGATGTGTACTAGGATAAAAATTCACTTTGGGAACTTCAAGGTTTTTCTGTTGACCCATAGCTTGCATTTGCTGTTGTGCAACAGCTTGTTCAACCAACGCAGCGTGTGAAAGATTTTGGTTTCCTTGTTGAGACAAGGCTAGCATAGCTGCTTCGTTCATTTGTGAAAGCGACTGCGTTGGTTGTAGTCTTTGTCCAGTCACTTGGCGATACATGTTGTCTGGGATATCAAGCACCATCGGAGACACCTCGTGGCTTTACCTTGATGAACAATTCCCCAGATTCATCGGATGCGACCTTCCATTCTACCTTTTGTCCGGATTTCAACTCAAACTGTTCAACCAGCCACATAGGAAAAGTGGTTCTGAGAGAGTTGCTTTTCCCACCTGTGGACACAAGAACTGTGGTGGAACCGCCGCCAGCCATGTTAATCGCACCATGTCATATATCAAAAAGGTCACTCATGAGGTCAGAAGTTCTATCATAGTAGGTTCGACGTTCCAACCTATCCTCGTAGCCATGAAGGAACGTTTAGTGGGTATGCCCGCTTTTTGTAGTCTAATGAGGTCATCTCTGAATGGGTCGAATATCTTGTGTTCGCCTATTCTTCCCTGTGGCCATAATCTGCCAGCAGTCTCATCAAAGAACCTATCCGCCTTGTTAGCCACTAGCATAATCACCTTTGGGGAGTATTTCCTTCCCTTCCACCAAGAACGTAGATTTCGATATCTCCAGTTTCTAGTGGTAAGCACATCCACTAAAAATTTGAAACCTGCTATTTGGTCAAGACTTTCCTTCCCCCCTTTGAATGCTCGGTCATCAAACATGAAAACTACAGCCTCCACCTGTCTGGCGACCATATCATCTATCCAAAGATTCCAGTATTCTTTCTGACCACCCATATCAGAAGAGTGAACTAATCTAGTGTGATTGTCATATTTCACTCTTTTAGCCGTGGGTTTAGGTAGAATGTATTGACTTAACAACTTGTAATGCTTAGTCCTATCCTCTTCAGGTATCTCCTCCATCTCACCGGGTGTGGTCATGTATCTATCGAGAGTGGTTTTTCCAACTAAAGAAGCACCATAGATTCCCACTCTTCTTGGCCTCCAAGAGTCATAGAGGGTTCTACCCCAAATGGCTGCGCCAACTAAGGCGCTTCCAGCCATGCTCATCTAAGGCACCAGACCAATCAACCAATTACCAAAATCTGAGATTAAGCCGTAGCCCCATTCTACGGTCATTTCCCAAAGACTGTATGCACTATTTGCCTCTACAGCACTAACAGCTAATGCGGTAGCGCCACTGATGATGATTGTTCTAAGCCAACCAACGCCCCATTCGTATGTATTATCGAATGTATTAGCCAAGTGCATGGCTCTCAATGTTTCTTCTACGGAATCATCCTTTGGGGTTTTGAATATGCGTCCCATTGGAACCTCTCTCAATTGTTTTTGTATCTAAGGTCTGGGGTCCCGTCCTTCTTTAAACGCACTTTAGACTTGTTTCCCTCTTCTACCAAATCATCAGCCATTTGATTTAGGGAAAGAGTAGTGACGCCGGGATTTTGCACAACTCTAGGCGCAGTATACTCTTGCTGATTGTTGCCTAATTTGTCAAGACCTAAGCTCATTACTGTGTTCTGTGGCTTCGGTGGAACTGGTACAGTAATTGTTTCCTGCATTAAAAGACTAGGATTTTGCTTGTAAGCCATTAATTCTCTTTCTAATTGCATCTCCTGTATTCTAAGTTCCATGTCGATTCTCCTTTGCTCATGCTCTGTTTGCATGCTTCTAAGCCTAATTTCCCTCTCACGTTGTAGATTCTGAGTATTAACTCTCACCTTCATAGACTGTTCAAAGAACATTTTGAAAACGTAATAAGCTAAAATCTGAACTGCTAAAGCACCCATTGCGTATGTCATACCATTTACTATGTGGTCGCCATCACCTGCTGGCAACCATATCCCTGAGTCAAAGACTCCCACTGCTACTCCTATTAATGCTGATTGTGCTAAAATTAAACCTGTTAATCTTAGTTCAGCGTTATCAACCTGACCATCGTTGTTCCAATCCATGTGAACTGACCTCGTACTGGGGCACAGTAGGGGGCATCTTAAGACTTTTGACCTAATTATAGGTTAGATTGGAGGATGTTTTCAATTATTCATTATTCTTTCTATACACTATAATGATTATTATTCTATCTAAAGGAATAATAGAATAATTAGAATTATACGATTTTAACCCCTCTTGAGCAACTGGAAGGCTATGTCCATTGGCTCACTTCTATAGATACGGTCATCATAAGCATCTCCTGCTTTATACCCCGGAACACCTATGGGTGTGGTCATGTAACCGCCTACTGAGTAAGCAT
>NZMJ01000139.1 GCA_002692855.1 Maricaulis sp. | reverse complement strand
TCCGTGACATTGACGAAGTGAAGCGACACCAGCCCGGCCTGGGCAGCGATCTCGCCATAGGCACCGATCCGATGGTCGCGCCCTATCGCGGCTCGGATGCCCGCTTCGGCACCAATCCCGTGTGCATCGCCCTGCCCGCGACCCCGGGGCGTGCGATGTTCCTGCTCGACATGGCCACCAGCCAGATCGCGCTGGGCAAGGCGCGCGTCGCCGCCAACAAGGGCAAGCGCGTTCCGTTCGGATCCGTGCTCGACGCACAAGGGCAGCCGACCGATGACCCGTCCGGGTTTGCGGGGTTTGAATTGACCGGCGCGTTGACCGCATTTGGCGGTCACAAGGGATATGGGCTGGCCTTCGCGGCAGAATTGCTGGCCGGTGTCCTGTCGGGCGGCGGCACGATCCAGCCCGCCCATGAACGCCGCGGGGGCATCCAGAACCAGCTTCTGTCGATCCTGATCGACCCGGCCGCCTTCGGTGACGAGGCCGCCATGGACGCCGAGACCGACGCGATGATGGCCTATGCGCTGGCTTCGCTGCCGGCAGACTGGGATTCGCCGGTGCTAATGCCGGGCGACCCCGAACGCGCCCTGCGGGCCAAGCGCGCGGCCACCGGAATCCCGGTCGATGTCACCACACTCGCCCAACTGAACGAGACGGCGGCGGACGCCGGGATCGACATGCGGCTTTGACCCCCCTGTTTCCTGTCACATCGCCATGCCAGACTTGCCGCATCCGATTACGGGGGAAATGACCATGATCCGCACGATTTTCGCCGCAGCCCTGGCTGCGCCCCTGATGCTTGCGTCTGCCGTCGCACAGGACGCGCCGCCGGCGATGACGCCCGACCAGGGCAATGTCGTCTACGGCATGGTGTCGGGAACGGCGCTGTTGATGGATGTCTATCAACCGGACCTGTCGCGCGGCATCGGCATCGTTGTGATCCCGGGATCAGGCTGGTACCGGCCCGAACTCTATTCCGCCCCGCTGCTGAAAGACCTCGCGCCGCGCGATTATATCCGCGGCGCGGTGCATGACCTGACCGAGGCCGGTTTCACCGTTTTCGTCATCAATCACCGGTCCCATCCCGGGTTTCATTTTCCCGATCCGGTTGATGACGCCCGGCGCGCCGTCCGCTTCGTGAGGGCAAGCGCCGAGTCCTTCGGCATCGATGCCGACCAGATTGGCATATTGGGACATTCCTCGGGTGCCAATCTCGCCGCGATGACGGGGGTGATGGACGACACGCCCGGCAACGGCCTCGACCCCATCGATCAGACGAGCGCTGCGGTGCAGGCCGTGGTGACCCTGGCCGCGCCGTTTGACCTCGTGCTCGATCCCGAGAATGTCTCGGCCTACGGCGCGCAGACCATAACGAGCTATATCGGCGAGCCCTGGTACGGGCAGGACAACTGGTATGAACAGCGCACGCCGCCGCATATCGCCGCTTCGCCGGTGACTTATGTGGATGCGGACGATCCGCCTTTCCTGATCGTCTGGTCACCTGACGATACGATCGTTCCTCCGAACCAGGCGGCCCGCATGGACGCGGTGATGAACGAGGCCGGGGCGCGCCACGAAATGATCGAGACTGCGCCCAGCGGACATGAGCCGGTCTTCCCGACCGACCGCGTCATCGCCTTCTTCGCGCGCGAGCTGGAGGGTTAGATCTCGCGGCCCGGAGGGCGCGGGCGCGCGCCTATTCGCGTTCCACTTCGACGGTGACATGGGCGATGCCGTGGTGATCCACGAGGCGGCGGCGCAGGGCCGTGACGGTCTCGATCTCGCAGGCATCCGCGGTCAGAACCGCGTGCAGCGTGGCCATCGACCGGCCCGGCGTGATCGACCACATGTGGACATGGTGGACCCGGACCACGCCTTCCGTGTGGTCGGCGAGATCCGTTCCGATATGGGCGGGGTCGACGCCATCGGGCGCAGATTCCAGGAGGATGCGTCCTGAACGCACGACAAGGTCGATGGCCGTGCGGCCGATCAGAACCGCAATCAGGACCGACAGGAGCGGGTCGATCGGCGTCCAGCCCGTGAAGATGATGACGCCGGCCGCGACCAGCGCAGCGACCGACCCCAGGATGTCGCCTGCCACATGCGCCAGCGCGCCCCGCATGTTCAGATTGTCGCGGTCGCCACCATGCAGGATCGCGAAGGCGACAATGTTCACCAGGAGGCCGAGCGCGGCGATGACCGCCATCGGGCCTCCGGCTATTTCGCGTGCGCTTCCGGCGCGCTCAATGGCCTCGACGACAATCCACAGGGCCAGCATGAACAACATCACGCCATTGGCGAAGGCCGCGACAATCTGGAACCGGTCATAACCAAAGGTGCGCTTGGCATCCGCCGGCCGCCGCGACAGGCGAAACGCGAAGAAGGCGAGCGCCAGTGCGCCGGTATCGGCCAGCATGTGCGCCGCGTCGGCCAACAGTGCCAGCGAACCCGTCCAGATGCCGCCCAACACTTCGGCGATCATGAAGCCGCCGGTCAGGCATGCCGCCCAGAGCGTGCGCGTTTCATTGCCCGAGCCATGCGAATGTCCATCGCCGTGGCTGTGTGAATGATCGTGGCCGTGATGGTGTCCCATGCCTGTATCGGAACAGAAAATCGGGCGCATTCAAGAGAGCGGATTACATAACCTGCTGTTTTTCACGCCGAAAAGTCATGATGGGCATTCACAGGCGGTCTGTTTTCGGGCAAAAGCATCCTTGGAAAACGATCAACAGTCGCGAGGGGGCTGTGCGGCCGGGCTCCGTGTTTCAAATGCTTGAAAGGCTATCTCAATGAAATTCGTTCTCGCTGTTACCGTGGCCACTGCCGCGCTGTTTTCTGCGTCTGCTTCGGCGCAGGACTACTCCCTCAACCCGAATTACGGCACCGTCAGCCTGCAGGCCGGCTTCACCCCGGACCCGCAGACCTTCCAGATCGTCACCGGCGGCAACATCAATGCCGCAGCGACGCTCGGCGGCGCCTGCCTGGGCATGATCACCAATGCTCCCGATTTCCGCCTGAACTACGTGGCCGGCAGCTTTGACCTGTTCATCTCCGCCGTCACCAATGGCGACGCGACGCTGGTCATCAACGCTCCGGACGGCAGCTGGCATTGTGACGACGACTATGCCGGCAATCTGAACCCCGGCATCCAGTTCTACGGTCCGGCATCCGGCCAGTATGACATCTGGGTTGGCGACCTGAACGGTTCGAACAATGCAGGCGTGCTGCAGATTTCCGAACTGAGCTTCTAAGACCCGGTTCGTTTCGACGAATGAGCGGCCCTGCCCTTTGCGGCGGGGCCGTTTTTCGTTCAGCCCTCCCCCTCGGGCGTCAACCTGCATCCGTTCATCAACCCACCATTTTTCCGTCGCTTTTTCACGCTAGATCTCCGGTCTCGCGCTGGTCGTCGGACGACTCGGCCGTGCGTGCGGATGCCTGATCACTGGTCGCGAGGGGACTTTCCGACCGGGCGCCTCAAGTGTTCCAAAGCTGTCTTGAAAGGCACACCCTGATGAAAATTGCTTTCGCGCTGGCTGCTGCGTCTGCCGCGCTGATTTCGGTATCGGCGTCCGCGCAGGACTGGGGACAGACTCCCAATTTCGGTTCGGCGGGTCTCGCCGCCGGATTCACGCCTGACCCCTACACGGTCCAGATCACGTCCGGCGGCACTGTCGACGCCGGCTCGACGATTGGGGGCGAGTGCCGCGGCATGATCACCGATGCGCCCGATTTCCGGTTGAACTACCAGGCGGGCGGATTCGACCTCTACATTTCGGCCCTGTCACAGGGCGACACGACGCTGGTGATCAACGGCCCGGACGGTAACTGGTATTGCGACGACGATTCCGGTGGCAACCTCAATCCGGCGCTGACTTTCGCCGATCCGCAATCGGGCCAGTACGATGTCTGGATCGGTTCCTTCGGCGGCGGCAATCACGCTGCGACGCTGCGGATTTCCGAACTCAGCCACTAGTCCGAGCTTAGCTCTGACCGTTCAACGGCCCCGCCTCCAGGCGGGGCCGTTTGCGTTCGCGGCGCCACATTCTCGACGTGATGTTATTAAATTGCTATTTCTTCGACACTGTTGGGGAGCACGACATGAGACTAATCCTGATGGCTGCAGCGCTTGGTTCCGCTGTGACGGCCAGCGCACACGCACTTCAATCCGGATACGACCCGACCTATGGGCAGACGACGCTGGAGGCCGGCTTCACACCGAACCCGGTGACGGTGAACCTGACGGCAGGCGGCGTCATTGATGCCGCTGCGGAGATCGGCGGTGACTGCACCGGCCAGATCGCCATCGCGCCCGATTATCTCGTCGCGTATTCGGGAGACGGATCCGCACTGACGATTGCCGCCGACTCGCCCTTTGACACCGTGCTGGCCGTTCAGGGGCCGGACGGAGTCTGGCACTGCGACGATGACGGCGCGGGCGGCAATGATCCGCGGATCGTGTTCGAAGGCGCCGCGCATGGCGAATACGCCATCCGGGTCGGCAGCAAGGATGGCGACGCGCGCGCGGTCCTGACCGTGGAAGAGACGCGCTAGCCGGCGCGCAAGAGCCCGAACGTCTCGAACACTGAGTCCGGCACCCGTTTGGGACGGCGGGTCGCGGTGTCGATATAGGCCCAGGTCGTCAGGACAGACGCCGAGGGCTTGGCTGCGCCGACCTTGCGGATATCCACATGGCGGTCATAGCGCGCGCCCTTGGCCGCGCCGAGCCAGGTCGAGACCTCGATCTCGTCGCCCTCCTTCAACTCGCCGCGATAATCGATCTCATGGCGCAGCACGACCCACAGGCCCGCTGCCTGCATGTCGCCCGAGGCGACTGTCTGCCAGTGGTGGCCCGCAATGTCGGTCGCCCAGCGCAGATAGACCAGGTTATTGACGTGACCCATGAAGTCGATGTCGTCCGGCGACGCGGTCCAGCGCCGCCGGAAGGCCGTTTCATAGGTGTGTGCGCCGCGCCCTTCGGTCATCAGGCCGAAATGTGGATCGGGTGGCCCAGCGCCGCGAGGCAGGCTTCGGCGAAGCCTTCGGTCAATGTCGGGTGGACATGGACCGTGCCGGCCACGTCTTCGAGGCGCGCGCCCATCTCGATCGCCAGGGCAAATTCGCCCGACAGTTCGGAGACGTGCTTGCCCACGGCATGAATGCCCAGGATGACATGGTCACTCTCGCGCGCGATGACGCGGATGAAGCCGCCATCCGTCCCGCCCTCCATCGAGAGGTAACGGCCATTGGCCGCCAGCGGGAATTTGCCGGTGATGATGGTCTCGCCCGCCGCCTTGGCTTCGTCCGGCGACAGACCGACGCCGACCAGTTCCGGCTCGGTGAAGCAGACCGCGGCGATCGACACCGGGTCGAAGGCCGTCTTGTGGCCCGCGATGATTTCCGCGACGCGCTCGCCCTGCGCCGTTGCGCGGTGCGCGAGCAGCGGTTCACCTGCGAGATCGCCAATGGCGTAAACGCCGCGCATGCCGGTCTCGCAGCGCTCATTGACCTTGATGTATTTGCCGGACAGCGGGATGCCCATCGTGTCGAGCCCCCAGCCTTCGGTCAGCGGCTTGCGGCCCACGGCCACCAGAATGGCGTCGGCTTCGAGGCGGCGGGTCTCGCCCTTGGCGTCCTCGTATTCAAGGAAGGTCTTGCCGCCGTCCTCGACCGCGCCCTTGGCCTTGCACGACAGGTGGACGTCGACCTTGTGCTCTTTCAGCCAGCGATTGACCGGACGGATCAATTCCTTGTCGTAGAGCGGCAGGACGCGGTCCAGCGCCTCGACGAAGGTCACTTCGGAACCGAGCTTGCGGAAGGCAATGCCGAGCTCGAGACCGATATAGCCCGCGCCGACAACGACAAGCTTCTTGGGCAAATTGGTCAGTTCCAGCGCGCCGGTCGAACCGATCACCGTGGCGCCGAACGGCAGGAAGGGCAGCTCGACCTCGACCGATCCGGTCGCGAGCACGACGTTCTCTGCCGTGATCTTCAGCGTCTCGCCATCCGAGGTTTCGACTGTGCAGGTCTTGGCGTTTTCGAACTTCGCCCAGCCATCGATGGCGCGCACCTTGGCGGCCTTGAGAAGCTGGCCGACGCCGCCCGTCAGCTTGTTGACGATGGTGTCCTTCCAGCCGGTCAGGCCGGCCATGTCGAAGGAGGGCGCCTTGTCGAGCGTGATGCCGAGCGCGCCATCACCGACATGCTCCATCATCTCGGCGTATTTCGACGCGGCATGGATGAAGGCTTTCGACGGGATACAGCCCCGGTTGAGGCAGGTGCCGCCCAGACCGTCGCGGTCGACGATGATGGTATCGAGCCCCAGCTGGCCGGCACGGATCGCCGCAGGATATCCCCCCGGACCGCCGCCGACGACGAGCACCTGACAGGTAACTTCCTTCATGACGCGCACTCTCCCAATCGCATTTCTCGCGCCGGTTTAGACGCTCACCGCGCATACGAAAAGGGCGCCGGCGCGGTCAAAACCGCACGGCGCCCCTGCGTCAGTGAAAAGCTGAGCGGCTAGTTGCCGTTCGACGAGCCACCGCCATTGCTGTCCGCATTGACGTTGACCTGTGTGGCTTCGCCGCTGCCACCGCGCTTCTTGGCGAGGCCGGCACCCGAAGCCACGGCAATACCGATGATGATGAGGTTCGCGACGATGATCCAGGTCGTGCCAACGCCGACAACGTAAAGACCGTAGCTGACACCCGCGACCGCGAGAGCCGTACCGATCAGAAAAATAAGAAATGCGCCCATGGTTTCAGGTCTCCTTCAGAGGTCTGACCATACAACGCGAGAAATTTGCGAGAGTTCCGCCTGCTATCGATTGCATTCGGCCGGACGGGCGTAGATCCGCCGGAAATTCACCCACTCGCCGGTTTCCTCGTCGCGGGTCTGGCTGGTACGCGACCATTCGCCATTGTCATGGGTCTCGAACCAGACATTGCGCTCGGGCGCTTCGGGATAGACCTGCCAGAGGTGGAGGCGGCCATCCTCAAGCACCTGCTGGCGCAGATCGAGCACCGTATTGCTGGTGGTGTAATGCCAGGCGGTCTTCCAGATGCCCTCGGCCTCGTCCCAGATGCGGATATTGATGCCGGCACCGGATTGCTCGCGGTAGCCATAACCGGGATCATACCACTCATCGATGATGGCCCGGCCGCCCATGCCGTAGCGGCCATTCCAGCGCGCGGTGTAGAGCGGCTCGCCCCACGCGCCCGCTTCGGCGTCCCAGGGCTCGATGTCAGCGTCATAGTCGCCGATAATGAAGGCGAATTGCGCGAACTCCTCAGCCATGCCCTCGGCGGGCGCGCCGTAATTGCCGCACCAGCGGGTTTCCTCGCCCGTCACCTGCGCGAAAGCCGGTGCGGCGGCAAGGCTCACAAGTGCGGCGGTCAGGACGGATTTCATGGCGTGCTCCCCATTGCTTGCGGGAAGACTGCCACGCCCCGTGATGGCGCAGGGTCACATTGGTGTGAGGCGTGTCATTCCGCGGCGATGCCGTAAGCGGCGAACAGGCGCTGAACGAGCGGCGAATTTTCGATCTCGGCCCGGTCGGGACGGTTTCCCCACCACAAGCCTTCCGAATTCCCCATCGCGATCAGTGTCAGGTTTCGGCCCGGCACGCGCAGATAGATGGCGGAATAGGCGCCCGGCTGCCAACCGGAATGGAAGATCAGACGTTCGCCGTTCCAGTCCTCGACGAACCAGCCATTCGAGTAATCGGATGGCGCACCGTCGGCATTGACCGGCGGGGTCCACATCGCTTCGCGCTGTTCAACCGTCATCAGCGTGCCGTCCGACAGCGCCATGTCGAACCGCGCCAGATCCCGGGCAGTCATGTAGAGACCGGCTGCAGCGCGAAAATCGTCGTCCGGAAAGGGCTGTTTGACCCAGTTGCCATCGACCTCCTGAAAGGGCGGTGCGAGGTCCGACAGAACGTGGCCGCGTTCGCGATCACGCCAACCGGCCGCCGTGTCCTCCATCCCGGCAGGATCGAGCACATAGTCGTAGACCAAGGCGCGGAAGTCGCGGTCGTGAACTTCGTCGATGAAGCGTGAAATACGCGCGAATGCGAGCGGATTGTAGAGAAAGCCCGTGCCAGGCTCGCCGTTGACCCGCATGTTGACCGCGTCGCGCAAGGTCTGGCCGGAACACGTGAAGTCCGGGATCACCGCGCCATCGATCTCGCCGCCGGCGAAGGGAATGGGCGAATCCGGGAACCATTCGCAGAAATCGCGCCAGTCCTCCGACGTGTCGAGCCGCGTGTCGAGATCGATCTCTCCGGTTTCGTCGGCGAGAAAGAGCGTCGTACCGGCAATCGCCTTGGTGACGGACGCGATGAAGTAGCTTGTCTGCGCCGTGGTCGGCTCGTCGCCCTCATCGTCGGAGAAGCCGAGATATTCCTCGACCGTGATTTCGCCGTCCTCGATGACGATGACCGAAAAGCTGGGGATGCCCGCTTCACTGCGGAACGCGGCGAGACCGCCTGCGAACTCCTCTGCCGGGCCTTGCGCGGCTGCCATGCCGGTGAATAGCGATAGTGCGGCCAGCGCCGCTCCGTATCGGATCATGTTCGGGTCCCTCCATGCTTCATTCGATGCAAGCAGGATGGACGCCGGGAACGAGCAGCGGCACCGGGATTGGCGAACGGCCAATCCTGTGTGGTTGACGTCAGAGACTTTGAACGCAGCTAGGTCGTCACTCCCGCGAAGGCGGGAGACCAGTCTGTCGGTTGTTCTGGATTCCCGCCTGCGCGGGAATGACCCTGCCGAAGCAGGGTCACATGAACAGCGTTGCCGGGTTTTCGAGATAGCCCTTAACGGCCTGGATCAGCACCGCGGCGTCATAGCCGTCGACGATGCGGTGATCGAAGCTGGAGGAGAGGTTCATCACCTTCTTCGGCACGACACGGCCGGCCGCGTCAAAGCGCGGGAGTTCCTGCATCTTGTTGACGCCGATGATGGCCGTCTCCGGCGCATTGATCACCGGCGTGGTCACGAGACCGCCGATGGCACCCAGCGACGTGATGGTGATGGTTGAGCCCGACAGCTCGTCGCGCGAGGCCTTGCCGTCGCGGGCGGCTTTCGCCAGACGGCCCAGCTCGGCGGCGATTTCCCAGACATCCATCGCCTCGGCGTGGCGGATGACCGGCACCATGAGGCCGTTCGGCGTCGCCGCCGCGATGCCCATGTGGACGCCTTCATACTGCTTCAGCACACCGGCCTCGCCATCGTAATGAGCGTTGGCCTGCGGTGTACCGGGCAGCGCGCGGGTCAACGCGGCGACCAGGAAGGGAATGAAGGTCAGCTTGGGCTGATCGTCCCGCTTGGTGGCATTGAGGTGCTGGCGCAGGTCTTCCAGGGCCGTGACGTCGATTTCCTCGACATAGGCGATATGGGGAATGTCCCGCATCGCCTTTTGCATGTTTTCGGCGATCTTGCGGCGCAGGCCGATGACCTTTTTTTCCTCGACGCCAGTGCGCGGCGCACGAGAAGACCCACCGCCCCCCGATTTCGAGATCAGGCGGCCGCCGGCGGCAATGAAGTCATCAAGGTCGTTGTGTGTGATTCGCCCCGCAGGGCCGGTCCCCGGCACCGCAGCGAGATCAACATCGAGTTCCATCGCGCGCTGACGCACGGCCGGGCTGGCCATCGGGCGTTGGCCGGAGGAAGCCGCCACTGCGACCGGCCTGGCCGGGGCGACCGGCTTCGGCGCTTCAGCTTTCGGCTCGGGCTTCTTCTCTTCCTTGGGCGCTTCCGCCTTGGGTTCGGGCGCCTTTTCCTCGGCCTTCTCTTCCGTCTCAGCCGGCGCGTCGCCGTCGACGTCGATGAAGAGGATTTCGGTGCCGACCGGGATCACGTCGCCGGGCTCGCCGACGAGTTTCGTGACGATGCCGTTCACGGCGCAGGGCACTTCGACGGTGGCCTTGTCGGTCATCACGTCGAGGACGGGCTGGTCCTCTTCGACCCGGTCACCGACCTTGATCCGCCATTCGACGATTTCCGCCTCGACGACACCTTCGCCGACATCCGGGAGCTTGTAGCGATATTCCGACATCAGGCGGTCTCCGTCACGGACTTCATCGCGTTGATGAAGCGTTGCTGGCCGGGGAAATAGGACCATTCATGCGCATGCGGATAGGGCGTGTCCCAACCTGCGATGCGGTGGATCGGCGCTTCAAGCGACCAGAAACAGTCTTCCTGGATCTGGGCGGCGAGCTCTGCCGAGAAGCTGGAGGTACGCGGTGCTTCGTTCGCGACAATGCAGCGGCCCGTCTTCTTCACCGACTCCGTGATGGTGTCGATGTCGTAGGGGGTCAGCGTCTTCAGATCGATCACCTCGGCGTCGATGCCAGCCTTTTCGGCGGCGGCGAGCGCGACATGGACCAGCGTGCCATAGGTCACCACGGTCAGCGCCGATCCTTCGCGCACGACTTCGGCCTTGCCCAGTTCGACCGTGTAATGGCCTTCCGGCACTTCGCCCTTTTCGTGGCTGGCCCAGGATGACAATGCGCCATCGGCCTGGCCGTCGAAGGGGCCATTATAGATGCGCTTGGGTTCGAAGAAGACGACCGGGTCGTTGCTCTCGATCGAGGCAAGCAGCAGGCCCTTGGCGTCGTACGGGTTGGACGGGATCACGACCTTGATGCCCGGCACGTGCGTGAAGAAGGCCTCCGGGCTCATCGAGTGGGTCTGGCCGCCGCGAATGCCGCCGCCCCAGGGCGAACGCACCACGATGGGCTGGGTGAACTGGCCCGCGGAGCGATAGCGCAGGCGGCTCATTTCAGAGACGATCTGGTCGATCGCCGGGAAGATATAGTCGGAGAACTGGATTTCCGCGACGGGTCTCAGCCCCTTGGCGGCCATACCGATCGCCATCGCCGCAATCGCCGCCTCGTTGATCGGTGCGTCGAAGCAGCGGTCGAGACCGTACTTCTTCTGCAGCCCGGCCGTGACACGGAAGACGCCGCCGAAATAGCCCGCATCCTCGCCGAAGCACAGGACGTCCGGGTCCTTCTCCATCGCAACGTCGAGCGCCGAATTCAGCGCCTGGATCATGTTCATCTTTGTCATGATCTAGACTCCCAAATCCTGGCGCTGACGGATCAGGCGCCAGTCGGGTTGTTCGGTGACATCCTCGAAGATCGACGGAACCGGCGAGAGCGGGCCGTCATGCAGCGTGCCGTGGCTTTCCGCTTCCTTGTAGGACTTCACGACGAGGTCGTTCAGTTGCTTTTCGAGCGCCTCATGACGCGCTTCGTCCCATTCCCCGAGACCGATGAGGTGGTTCTTCAGCCGCTCGATCGGGTCGCCCAGCGGCCATTTGTTGGCCTCTTCCTTCGGGCGATAACCGGAGGGGTCGTCCGAGGTCGAGTGGGCGGCAGCACGATAGGTATAAAGCTCGAGCAGCGTGGCGCCGTGGCCGGCGCGGGCGCGCTCTGCGGCCCACTGCGTCGCCGAATAGACCGCCAGGAAATCGTTGCCGTCGACCCGGATGGACGGCAGGCCATAGCCCAGTCCCTTGATGGCGAGGCTGGGTGCATCGCCCGCTGCGACGCCCTGGAATGTGGAAATGGCCCACTGGTTGTTCACGACGTTGAAGATCACCGGCGCGCGGTAGGTCGACGCCAGCGTCAGAGCGCCGTGGAAGTCGCCTTCCGCCGTGGTGCCGTCGCCGATCCAGCTCGCCGTGACCTGGTCTTCGCCCTTGTAGCGCGCGCCCATCGCCCAGCCGACAGCCTGGGGGAATTGCGTGCCGAGATTGCCGGAGATCGAGAAGAAATTGCCCTCGGCCCAGGTGTAGTGAACCGGCAGCTGGCGGCCCTTGAGGTTGTCGCGGCTGTTGGAGATGCAGTGGCACATCATGTCGACGATGTCGCGGCCACGCGCAAACAGGATGCCCTGCTGGCGGTAGGACGGGAACACCATGTCGCTGTCGCGAAGCGCCATGGCCGCAGCGACGGAGACCGCCTCCTCGCCCGTCGACTTCATGTAGAAGCTCATCTTGCCCTGGCGCTGGAGCTTCTGCATGCGCTCGTCATAGACGCGCGTCAGCACCATGTGCCTCAGACCCTCGCGCAGCGTGTCCGCGTCAAGTTCCGGGTTCCACTCGCCGACGGCCTGGTGGTTATGGTCGAGCGCGCCGACCAGTCCGGTCGAAAGCTCGAACGTGTCACGCCAAGTGCAATCGATGGCGGGGCGCTTTGCCTCGCCGGCGGGTTGCAGCTTCAGATCGGAAAAGTCGGGTTCGTCGCCGGGACGGAATTTGGGCGCCGGTACGCGGTATCGGGGCTGGGACGTCGCCATGGGGCCTCGCGCCTTCAAGTGCTGTACGGGTTCTTCGGATGGGCGAATAGCCCGGCGAGCGGGGTATTGTCCACAACTCCGCCCTGCCCTGACGCATGGCGGTCATGCGGCCAAGTCATTGTGCAGTGCGGCAAAACGCGGGGTCACCGCCGATAGATGATCGAGCCTTTCTCGACATTCATCAATGCGAACAAGGCTTCGAGCTGGGCGTCCTGGCCGTAATCGAACATCGACGCGAAATGAGCGTAGGACCATTCGACGGCGTGACCGTTGTCGACGATCAGGAAGGTGCGGCTGCGCGAATTATAGCCGCGTACCACGATCCAGTGCGCGGTCGAGATCGCGTCATGCGGCGAGACAATGTCCCCGGCGTATTGCGAGCCCCAACCGACCAGCGTGATGACCGGGCGGCCCTGGTCGAGCAATTCGCGAATCCGGGCGAGCGCGCGGTCATTGTTACGCGCATTGCCCAGCGGCAGCACGTCATGGACAAAGCCCGACGCCATGTCGTTCATGCGGTCGCGCAGCGTTCCCGGCGGCGTGCCGAGCGACTGGTCGGAGACAAAGTTGCCTGAGCTCTGCACCCGGCGCTTGAACTGCTCATAGGTCGTCGCAACGCCATAGAAGCGCAAAACCCGTGAGCCGGCCTGCGGACCGCAGGAATTGCCACCGGACAGCCGGTTGGAATAATCGCCCGTCGGCACGTTGAGGAAGACATCGGGTTCGAGGTCCGAAGCGCTGACGCGGGCGGGATCAACCGGCGACAGCGTGACCAGCATGGGCTGGTAGAACGCCTGAACGCCGGTGCGGGTGCCAGCCTCATTGCCATTCGTGTCGCCGACGACGCGGAAGGCGGCGACATGGCTCATCGCCCTTCGCCGTGCATCGAGGGTGTCGTCGTCGAACCAGATGCCGTCGCGCCCGCCCTCGCCCACACCTTCGACGAGGAAATCCTGTTCGTGGTCACGGTCTGTGAAGTTTACATCGGCGCGGCGGTTCAGCGCGGTTTCGTATTCCTGCTGCCAGGCCCCGGCCTCGTCCCACCAGCCATATTCCAGCTCGATATTGTCAATCCGCCAGCCATCGGGTGCGGTCCAGACCGTTTGCCCGTCGCTGCGTCCTGCAGCACGGGTGTCACCGCGCACCTCTTCGGCCGTGCCGCCGACGCTGGCGAGGATGCGGGTCCGGTCGGGCGACAGGGAGAGCTGGGACCAGACTTCCATACGCGGGCCGTTGCCGAAGAAGTCAGCATCGCCGCCGAGATGGCGCAAGGTCACGAATTCGCTGTGCTGGCCCCGGACCCAGATCGTCGTGGTGCCGGGCGGGCCGGACACTTCCGGTTCCTCGACGATGGGGATGACGAGCGAAATCTCGTTCCACTGCACCTGAACGCTGGTGCGTTCGACGGTCAGGTTGCCGCGCTCGTCGAGATCGCCGACATCGCGCCCGTCATTGTCGTTGCTCGCGACGTCACCATTGGTGTCCCCGACGATGATGAAGCTGCGCACCGGACCGTCGACCGCCGGCAGGCCGCGGCGCACATCGATCTCGCCGCGTCCGGGCACGACCGTATCCACCTCCCAGTCGGTATCGACATATTCCGCCGTCGCGCGTGTCGGCGAAACAATCCGCGATATGTCGCCGCCATCAGGGTTGCACCACAGGCGCAGGCGTTCGCGAACCCGGCCGCGCGTGTGATCGGGGCGGGTTTCCTCCGCCATCATGTGCAGATCGGCGAACAGGCAGGGCCCTTCTGACAGCACCGTCACCGTGACCTGGACGCGCGGACCGTTGCCGCCGAAATCGCCATCACCGCCACCGGTGCGCACTGCGAACAGCCGCGCGGAAGGCGGCGGTTCGACCGTGATCGTCTGATGGGTGATGCGCGGCGCCTCGTAATACATCTCGGTCACCGCCGAGACGGCCGGGCGCGCTTCCAGCGGCACCTGGAGCTCAGGCGTCCGGACGCCAGGGCGCTGCTCGGGCTGCGGGCGCTGGATTTGTTGCGGGCTGACGCGCTGGGGCGGCGCCTGCACCTGAAGATCGGGCGTTTGAACCTGCGGTGTGTTCTGCGGCGTTGGGGTCTGCCCACCCGGAAACAATACAGCCCGAGTGCTCCGTCGGGCGTTGCGATTGCACTGTTCCAGCTGGGACGCATTCAGCTGAGCGCCGGGTCTGCCGTATTGAGAGATCGCACCGACCTCGGCAGCAAGCTGCGCGCAAGCCCCCACGCCCGGCTGGGGCCAGGGTCCGGAAATGGTGCAGCTGCTCCCTGTGCATGACCAGGTCAGCGACCCGGCCGTCACCTGTCCGGTCTGCTGGACGGGCGCGGCCGTCCGCGCCGTATAGGTGTGGGTCTGGGCGAGCGCAGGCGCTGATGACAGCGCGAAAGCGGCGAGAGCAAATACTGGAAAAGCGATCAGGCGGCGCATCGGCAATCTCCCTGCTATCTGGACGGGAGATTACGCGGAATTCGCGCCGAGGGCGATACACACGGGATCCCTCCAGATTTTGCTTTTGAATAGTTACTCTCAAGACGACTCATAATATGCTAGTGATTGGCTGCCTCAGCCGGACCTATCGCCGGGTCAAATGAGATGTATTTGCTTTATTGTAGCTTCGTCGCTTCTTGCGTTGATGTGTAATCGGTGATCGTCAACCCAACGGAGAATTGACGATGCTGCTTTTCCAGCCAACCAAAAGCAATCTAGCGGAACTCAAAGAAGCGTTGCGGACAGCGTATCCGACCGCGCTATCGTCGCACCTTTCGGAATCGATTGCTGCAGCGCTGGGTTTCCGAACAAATGCCGCATTGAAAGTACGGATGAAGCACTTTCCAGACCCGCGAAGACCCATCGAATTTTATTGGGATCAATTCCGTAAAAGAATGTTGGAACTCGGCGACATTGCGACCGACCAAGCCCCACCATCAGAACCAATTTCGACCGAGCTCCTTGAGCGGTGTTGGCGGGAAATCTCTCCGGACGATGTCGAAGCAATGAATGACTGGTTTCATCGATGCAAAACGAGAGGCGTTCCATACATCTACACGATTCGATCAGGAAATTGCCTTGAACTCCACTGGGATTGCATCACAACCGATGGTGATTGTGATTGTGAGATCCGCGAAGATAAACATGGGGTAGTTGTGAAATTGCTTTTTTCGTCGTTTCAGAATCTATCGAGAGGTCAAAAAGGCAATCCGCAATTCGACGGCTCCGCATTCGTCGGCTCAATCGAAGGCATATCATCCGACTGCGCGGAGAGTATTGCCGAACATTTTTACAACCTTTTGTCCGATCGGATCGGCAGCCCATGCCAAACTGCACAGGGCATGGGTGCCAGTCAGTAAGAAAGCCCCGGACGGTGACCGTCCGGGGCTTCACAATTCAGGCAACCGGAGCCGGTTGCTAGTTCAAACGCTCGACCGCAATGGCCGTGGCTTCACCGCCGCCGATGCACAGCGAGGCCACGCCCTTGGTCTTGCCCTGCTTTTCCAGGGCCGCCAGCAGCGTCACCATGATGCGCGCGCCGGAGGCCCCGATCGGGTGACCCATGGCACAGGCACCGCCATTGACGTTGACCTTGTCGTGGCCAATGCCGAGTTCCTTCATCGCGATCATCGGGACCACGGCGAAGGCTTCGTTGATTTCCCACAGATCGACGTCGTCCGCCGTCCAGCCTGCCTTCTCCAGCACCTTGCGCATGGCGGGAACCGGCGCAGTGGTGAAATAGGCCGGCTCGTGCGCATGCGACGAGACTGCAGCAATCTTCGCCAGCGGCTTCAGGCCCCGGCGTTCGGCTTCCGACTGGCGCATCAGCACCAGCGCCGCCGCACCGTCGGAGATGGCCGAGGCGTTGGCCGCCGTCACCGTGCCATCCTTCGAGAAGGCAGGGCGCAGGCCCGGGATCTTGTCCGGCATTGCCTTGCGCGGCAGCTCGTCCGTGTCGACCGTGACATCGCCCTTGCGGGTGGAAATGGTGACCGGCGTGATCTCGCGCTTGAAATCACCGTCCTTCGTCGCGCGCTGGGCACGGGCGAGGGTTTCGAGCGCATAGGCGTCCTGCTGTTCGCGCGTGAACTGGTGTTCCTGCGCGATCATGTCGGCGTAAACGCCCATCGCCTTGTGCTCATAGGCGTCTTCCAGACCGTCGAGCGCCATGTGGTCGATGATCCGGTCATGGCCGTATTTGAAGCCGCCCCGGTGGCTGGGCATCATGTGCGGTGCGTTGGTCATGGATTCCATGCCGCCCGCGACCACGATGTCCGCCTCGCCCGCGAGGATGGCCGAGCGGCCCATGATGGCCGCCTGCATGCCCGAGCCGCACATCTTGTTCAGCGTCGTGG
>NZMJ01000138.1 GCA_002692855.1 Maricaulis sp. | reverse complement strand
TTGGGAACATTGTGCTAAGGATGATACCTTCAATCTAATAATAGCAGACTTTGAGACTTGGACTCCGCCGGAGGGAAGTTCCTTCGATACTATATGGGGGGATACTTGGCTGTGGGACAACGATTTGGATTACAAGGAGTACAAAACTGTTATTACAAACAAGTATTCGCAATACACTGATAACATAGGATTTTGGGGTGATGAGTGATGGCACTGAAGGTAGAGTATGAGACAGAATTTGGAATAACATGTGACTATGCTTACTGTGTCATAGACGAAGCGTATATGTTAAAGCAGACGGAATCAGGAGAAAACTCCTTTTTTGTGAAATACAAAGGCAAGGTATATGCTAGTGACGATGCTTACGAACAAGATGCATCAGCGATTAGTCAGTTCAGTTACGCTCTTCAGTTGGACACTGCTAACGCCAAGACTCAGTATAACTTACTCAAGCAGTGCTACTTGCATCTGAAGACCCAAGAGGGCTTCACTGATGCTGTGGATTGCTAGACTAGGAAGATTCTCTTGCAGAGCCAGCTCCAGAACCTGTTGTATCCCTCTAGGGTAATGCCATCATCGGAGTCTATTCTATCTCCTCCAAATCCTCAATATTAATCATGAGCAAGGATTTCATCAGGTCATATACGATGTTCATTCCTCGTCACCCCATAGTGTGTGGTAGAAGCATAGGTTGGTGAATGGGTTAGTCCAGCTCTTGCATTCTGGATATTTACACATAGTATTCCTCTCCTTGATTGTAGTGAATTGTAAAATCCATTTCAACAGTGTAGTTACTCACTAGCAACAACTCCCTTATCTGCTTGCAGATTTCTAGCTTGTTGCACTGCAAACCTTATTTTCTGAGTGCTATGTAAACTCCAAAAAGACTCTTTTGGTATCCCAAAGGTATCTTCTACACGTCTGCATAATTCGTATCTTGAGCTTATTTGTAGGTCCTCATCAATTGGCAAACCAAGTACACTGCTGACTTCTTCTTTGGTATATTCTACTCGTTTGTCCAACCATACATACACATTACCCATTATACCCATTAACTTACGCGCAAACCACCGAAACAAACTCATGGTGTAATAAGTAAACCAATACTATATTTTCTTTTTGCTTGTTTAGATGCTTAGGGAGGGAAAAACGGGTAGTGCATACAAAACGAAAATTGGAAAAATACACTCACTACTGAGAATGGAACGAAAGAAACATCCCGCTTTTTACTGTAGAAACCCCCCTGATTGTGTGTAGTGGCCAAACGCAACTAAAAACCACTGAAAATATTAAGTAAGTCAATACTATATTATTTTTTATCTAAGCATAACTCACTAAGAATGTGTGCAATAACATCTACAGTCCATCCGTTTCCTATCATCTTGTATCTCTGTGTATTAGATACACCTTCAGTATAATTTTCTGGTATAGTTTGTAATCTTTCACACTCAACTGGTGTTAATTTATCTGCTAAGTTTTTTGATTTTAAAGGCACGTTATGTCCTCCCGTACCCATATTAGCAGTTAGACATGGACAAACTCCTGATTTGTTCTCTCTAAAATAAGTCCTCCTCCATTGGTAATATTGGCCATCCCATTCTGGTCTGTTAGGAAGAGGTTTTATTTCTAAGTTAGTCCAGTACAAACGCTCTCTATTCTGCCCTACAAATACATCACTATTGATTTTTACAGGTTCAACATCTAGAAATCGCGTTATTATATCCTGCGATTTTTGATTCATTTTCACGTTTTCCAATAAAAAATACTTCGGTTTACATTCTTTCAATAATCTAACAAACTCAAAAAACAATCTACTTCTAGGGTCATCAAAATTAAGCTCCTTACCACCTTGAGCAAAACTAAATCCTTGACAGGGAGAGCCTCCCATTAGTAGGTCTATCTCAACGGGTATGTCTGAACCCTTGAGCTTAGTAACGTCACCAACATGTATTGTGTCAGGATAGTTTTTCTTAGCGATTTGAATAGTGTACTTATCAATCTCAGATGCAAAATAATTTTTGACATTGATACCTGCTCTCTCTAAGGCAATTTGTCCACAAGACATTCCATCAAAAACACTTAGAACGTTCATAAAATATCATCTCTTCAAAAAAGCAGTATCTTTCCAAATATGTTTACATTCCTTACATTCCCAAAGATGTATTCTTTTTCTGAATCCATCATGATACCTAGCAGTTAGTCTACGAGGTATGTGTTTGTGATTGCAGTTTCTACAAGACACATTCAATTTATCCGTGAGTCTGCCCATCTCCATTGCCTCTTTTTACAACTATATCATCTATTTTGAGTATCGCTGTTGTTACCTCTGTGGCGCTTAGTATAGACTGTCTGATTAATTGAGCTGGTTCTATAACACCCAAATCATTCATGTCTACGATTTGATTTATTTTTTCTACATCAGGGCCCATTGTCAATTTGCCCTCTGATATAGCGTGTCTCAAAGCAAATATGCAATTCAAAGGTGTATGCCCAGCAACCTCGCCTATTGTAGCTGGTATTATTTCCAATGTATCTGCAAAGGAATTCACTGCCATTTGTTCCATACCTTCTACCTTTGGAGCTTGTGTTCTCAAATGACTAGCTATGGCTGCATATGTAGAACCACCACCAGAAACAACCTTACCACCATTCATGACTAATGAGACAACCCCCAAGGCGTCGTCAAAACCTCTCTCTACTTCATCCAGAGTCGTATGACTTGCACCTCTAACAATCAGTGTAGATTGCTTTGACTCAACCTCTCCCTGCACAAACAAATAGTGTATGTCATTATGCTTGGTTCTAACTATTTGACAATCTACTGCATCTTCTAAATCTTGTACTGAATGAGCTATGTTGGCGCCTAAAGCAGAAGACAAGGCTCTCATTATGCTTTCTTGATTTCTTTTTACTACACCTATGTTATGCTTGTGTAGATATGCCAGTATCGCTTCATCTACATTGTCCCTAGTGAATAAAACCCCTCCTTCTGGTAATTTTTCCACAATAGCCTTAGCTAAATCGTGTTGCTCTTTTCTATTTTTAGATTGAGACTTGAACTTAGAATAGTCTTCCATATTACTTACATTAAATTGTATTCTTTCATCTTTATTATATTCTAAACCACTCATACACAGTAGAACTCTAGTTTCTTTTGGCACTTCTATTTCTATTGAGTAATCCTTGTTCACAACTACACCTTTGAACAAATGCGAGTCGGTCAATGCCCCTCCGGGGAATGTCAATACTTTGACGCTATCAGCATCACCTGCTATCTTTACTGCTTCTACACAAAGTTGTGAAACTATGTCTTTAGCTGCTGCTAATGTTTTTCCAGATATTGCAGTTTCTGCTACCTTTTCCAAATCTCCTTCTTCAGCATCTCTTGAGAGAACCTCATCTAAATATTCAACAGCCATCCTTGCTGCTTTGTTATAGCCATCGCATACTAAAGAAGGATGCACTCCTTTGCTGAAGAGATTCTCTGAGTCAGCTAACATCTGTCCCGCTAGAACGACTGTACTGGTAGTCCCATCGTAACATAGACTCTCTTGGGTCTTACTGATATCGATAATCATTTTAGCCGCAGGGTGTGCTGCCTCAATTTCTCTAAGAATAGTCGCACCATCATTCGTTATTATGGCGTCCCCACTAGCGTCTACCATCATCTTATCCCGACCTCTTGGGCCAAGAGTTGTTCTAACTGTGTTGACTATCGCTCTAGCTGCTCTGATATTGTTATGTAGAGGGTCTATTCTTTCCTCACTCATTCTTCCTCATCTCCATTTTTCTCCCACGGATAGAATGGCCATCCAACCTCAACAGCAATTCTCGATGCGTTTCTTTGTATGTCGCTCAAAGCTGAACCTTGAGTGACTAAGACCAAAAGTTCGTGCAATCCTTTTTTCAATTTTATTTCTTCCGTAATATCCATTTTTACCACTCCAATTCTACTTCTTTTATGTCACCAGTTTCTTTGCATCTGGATTTGAGCATGCAGTTTTCACGCCCCATCATATACAAATCATAGGTGAGTTGTGCATCTTTTAGACAGTATTCTGCCACTTCGTTATATCTTCCTTCTCTCCAAGCGATGGGAGCATCTTCGCTCTGCATCATTTTTTCTTGCCCTAAGTTATGTTTGGCAAGCTCAGATAAAGAAGAAAGTAATTTTCCATAGGAGAAGGAAGCCTTCCTAAAAAGAATCTTAGTGTCAATAATTTGCTCACTTTTTCCTAAAACATCTCTAGCTGCCCAACAATCCAAAGCGTCTCTTATCACAGGTAGGTCAAAACTAATTATATTGTGACCCAAAATTTTACCCCCTTTTTCTATGTGTTCTTGTAGAAAATCACCTAAAATTTGTGGATGTAACTCATGTGTTTCCATATTTTCAACAGTTACGGAATCCTCTTTACTGAATATGTTTCCATTCTTTCCATCCCAAGTTGCTACCACTGTTGGCTCAAAAAGAGAGAGATTGTTCCAACCTCCTATTTCCCACGAATAATTGCTGGTTTCTATGTCTAATGCTAATATGTCACTCATTCTAAGTTCTCCTTCAATCTGATAAACGCTACTCTACCGTCCTTTGCGTTATCAAACATGGGTTCGCCCCATCTTTCAAAGTTATTGTAGGCACTACCCCTAGAACAATCATTTTGAGTTTCATAGATTTTGAGAACTTTGGTTTTTGCTTTCCAGCCATCGCCTCTATTACCAAGGTCAATGCCTTCAACTTGATGATAAGCAGTCGCCCACTTACCTCTCTGCGCTGCCTTCTCTTGAGTCTTGGGTCCAATGTTAACTTCATCCTCCAACCAAAGTATGAGATTCTTGAAAATATCATAGAGGATATCCTTAGCCATATCTACATGTTCACCCTTTACAATCCAAGATTCATCTAGCATAGCCATGTGAGTTGCGAAAATTATGGTGTTGTTCTCCATGGCAGGTACGAATGACGCAACTACCTCCATAATACTGGGGTTTAACCCCGATAAAAGACTGTAATAATCGTCAATCGCGTCTCTGAGCGCCGGATAGAAAGTTCCCTCATCTGCTTTGAAAACTTCAGTCATAGCCGATTGTATTAGGGACTCTTGCTCTTCTCTAGACATACCATCCCACTCTACGAAAGGAGTTTCGGTGACAGACAGAACTCTGTTCCTAAGTCTCTTGTCCAAGGCATTGAAGTAATCTGTTATGTCTTCATATGAAATCTCCATTGGGGGAGTTCTCTTGAAAGCACTCTCAGCTCTTATCATGCTGACCGCCTTTCTCCTATCCGTGTTCCAGTGACTCCAGTACAACAACACTCTTTGGAAAATACCTCTAGTAAGTACGTATTCCTTCACGCCGCTGGGAGGATAAGTCGTAATCCAAAGTGACACTAGAGATTCTGTCTCTATTCTACCAAGTTTAGTGTGCTTCACCAGTTTGTTGTTATTACTACCTACTGGATTACAAGCGGATTGTAGATACAACACGGTTTCCTGACTGTGTTTATTCGGATTCAATATGATTGAACCCTCATCGAAGTTGAGTGCTTTTCTTCCAGTCAACATTCCTTCTTTCAGAATCGCTTGCTTGTTGCCATCCTCATCCTCCTCCATCTCAAAACCACCGATGAGCCCTGCATCGGTTCCGGTGGTGTACAAATCGGAAGGTACGCCCACATCTCTCAGGATGTCTCCTATGAATTCCCAAGCAATCGATTTACCAGTCCTACTCGACTGAATCCAAAAGACGTGGTTTCTGGGGTCAAGATGGGCAGGTCCCCAAGGTATTCTGACATATGGCACGGCTATTTGTCCTTGAATAAAGAAAAAAGAAAGCATTCCCGGTATGTCATTATCTATGGAAGTCTCATTAAAATGGTCAATGTATCCCTTGAATATCGGGAACCTCTTTGCTGCTTGATAATCCTTCGCGTTTCTCATAATTTGACCCCTACATAGGTCAGCTTATGTATATTGTGTATGAGAATATATTGGAAACATGGATTTATCAAGTCTTTTTTATAAGCCGAAAACAACAAAATATCATCTTTTTATTCTTCTTTCTACGAAGACTGGTTCCTCACTGGTAAACACGTTCACCACTCTAGTTCTCATTACCTCTCCTAGTCCCTTGACCATTCTCAGTGATTCAGGGAATAGCATTTCTTCTATTGACCCACACTCCTCCAGCATTCTTTCTCCTATCTCCCTACCTATACCGGGTATAGATAGCAGAACATCCAATCTCACATCATTTGTGCTTACTCTCCTAATGGCTCTCGCACCATGACTTGAGGCTGGTTTGTGTAGCTTGTTATGCAACTTCACTATGAACATGGCTGCCTCTGAGTGATTCTCAGTGAAGAAAACTTGGCACTCAAAGTCAGCCATGATACGAGCTATGGTGCCCATGAGTTCATTTTGCACTCTGGAGTAAGTGGTTTGTCTTCCTGAGTTTTTTGCCATGGCTACATATTTTGAAATTGAGCCATGAACCACTAAAAAGAATCTAGGATAATTTGCATCCATATTTTCTAGTTGTCTCCAAAGATGACCACTATGGCTAGACAGAAACAAGTCATTGATACTCTTTGCCTCTATACATGCCTCACCTAATAGATAGTCACCCACCATGAGGGCTTTTCTGATAACAGTGAGTCCCTCTTTGTTTGCTTTTCTTATTACGGAGTCACACAATGAACCCCTTTCGTTGCTGTCTATGATTAAGTCAGGTTTCGGCATTCTTCTTTCTCTCCATCCTCTTCCATTCCAAGTAACATTTTCCACATCTCTTTATGTTGCTTTCTTTGAAAAATCTACCAACCGTGTTCTTGACTGTCATTTGTACTCCACAGATTGTACAGTTACCTTCTTTCACTAATTTCCTATACTCATTCCCATTCATAGTATGTCCTCCGCCGTTCCATCATAATAGCGGCAGATGCCTGTACACATCCCTTCGTTTATCAGTGTCTTGCATGTACTCATTGAATATCCCCCATTTACTATACTTTTTACCTGTGTAGTTGTAATTCCTTTATCGAAGTCAACCCAGCCTTGCTGAGAGCATAAACTCACTATCTTTTCTACATGCTCTTGTTTATCCTCATCATTGACAGATTCAGGTGAAAAGAAAAATCTCAAACGTGCGGCTAAATAATTTGCCAGATGAAATCTGGCTTTGTGTGTAGGATTGCCCTCTCCAAGAGCAGCTTGCACTAAACAAGGTAGAATCAACAATTTATCGAAAGACACATCTGGTAGGTCAATCATTTTTCTTTTCTTGACTAAACCAGCCTTCTTTCTTTTCGGCAACTCTAATTTTATCGGATTGTTACCATGTAATATGTAACCCTCTCTAGGTTCCTGAGCTAAGTCTAGTAACTCATATTGGTCTAATTCTATCAACTCATTAGTTTCTAACGGTATGCTCCAACAGCCTCTTCTCATGTTGTAAGAGTTTGGTATTCTAATCATACCAGCCGTATCAAAAGCCACAGTAGGGTCATTACATGATATGTTCAACAGCTTGTGCCATTTCATTATCAGCCTCTTTCCTCCGTCTTTTATTCTGGATACTTCATATCCATTGTTAGGCATCAGAGTTTGTTCTAGCGGTACCCAAACATGAAAACCCCCTCCACTAAACCAAATGTAATGAGATATATCATTGACAAGAAAGTGTTTGTGTAATCTCTTGACCTGCTCATGCATGAAGGAGAACTCAACGTCAACTTGTCTTTGTGTAAAGTCTTTACAATCAAAATCCATCACAAAATGTCTTATCACTGGTGTGTTATAATCGACTCTATGATGTCTTGGTGGAGTAGTACCCCTGTAACCGTACGCTGTGAAGTAAATGTTACTTATGCCATTCTTTCCATTCCAATACTTTCTGAGTTCCTCAGAGTTGTTTACTATTCTCCTGTACCCCTTTTGGACATTGGAGCCTATCTCTAAAACCTCTCTGGGATAATCCAGATAAACGAACGACAAGCAAGCACCTACTTAGTGAGTTTCTTGTACTTCTCTATGGCTTCATTACCTATGACTTCTGGAGCTGATTTTCCGTATTTGACAAAAGCCACAGGATTTACAGCCACATCGAAAGCAGCAAAACCACCACCATCAAGAGTATGCTGGTAACCATTCACCACTCTCAACATATCACCTTTGACGCCCATCATAGAGAGATAGACATTCACTCTAGGTAATTCTCCTCTCAGCATGATATCTTCAGACATCACCCTTTTGTTTATCCAATTCTCAGTTTCTTTCAGCATTTCCTTATAGTTTTCTTTTTCATTCATGTTTTTACCTCCTCTTCAATGAGGAATTTATCTGATTTCCACGCTGGGCATATGTGAACGAAGTCACACCAAGCGCACTGCACACTCTGACACCTACACCATTTACTGCATGTATCCTTATGGACTGGTGGGAAGTCCTGCTCAATATGTGCTTTGAGTAATTTTTTCATCTTCTTTTCCAGTGACCTCTGGGCATACTTGGATTTTGTTTTTGTTTCTTCTATTATCCAATCAGCTCCATCACCACCATTGACTTGACCGTATGGATACTCCCAAGCCCAGTGGGTAACAGGGAGAAATTCGTCTCTCTGTGCTAAGGTAATCATGTTCTTGTAGAACTCCATCTCTAATCTCATCGAGCTGTATTTGTAAGGGGCTTCCTTCCACTTTCCTGTTTTTAACTCCATGAGTATGTAACCTCCATCCCCATCTGAAAATATTCTATCCACGTAACCTTTCAGATGTACAGGATACATCTTTCCTTCGTGTTCTACAGTTGTTTCAGCATGCACTTCGACCTCATTTCCCACAGGTTTCCAAGAGTCAATCATGTCGCTCTCATGGCACACTAGCAGTCTTGCCCATTGCCACTCAAACCACTGGTCTATGACAACCTCTTCATTGTGGTGATAGCCTTCTTCTGGATATGGAAATAGTTTTTTGAGTCTCTCTCTAGCCATCGCTGGTTTGTCATCATCTAACAATTCCTTTATTTCATCCATGGCATCATCTACTTTATGCCAGAAGTATTCAACCACATTATGCACGTTAGTACCTCTTACCATAGCCTCTGTTTCCTCACCCCTCTGTCCCATTACATAGGTTAGGAAATATTGGTAGGGACACCATTCGTATGCGCTTATCGTGGATTTTGTCATTCTGAGTTTTTTACCTTCTACTGGCCACTTGTAACTGCTCTCTTCATATGATTTCAACAAAAGCTCATCATCGAAGTCTGAAGACTCGGTGAAAGTATTTTCATTAGGATTATATTTGTATAGAGTAGTCATTGTAATCACCAGTATTTCTTTGGGACTTTTGTGCCACAGGGATAGTCCAAATCCCACTCCATAACTTCATAGATTGGCTTTATCTTGTTTCTGATAAACTTCTCAACCATGGTAGAGTAATCTAATGTAAAGCCCTCAATCTCCTCTGAATTTCTAAAGGATACTATATTGGTGTAAGGTAAATTTTCTGGAACTTCATTCACATACAACCATTGAGCGCTGTCATTGACTCTTATTGGGTCAGTGGAGGCCAAATGTTCATTGTAATATAGTGCCCCTTTGGCTGCGTTAGGTGGTACTCTTTCGTATTTCTCTTTGCCTAACCTACCATATGGAGCCAACTCATCTGCCTCATATTCACCTTTCAAAAGAGAAATTGAAATTGGTCTAATCAATTCACTAATCTCATCTTCTTCCGCACCTTCTGATATCTTTGTAAATATCATGCCTTGAATTTCTCTAGTAACTGGAGATGCGTTGGCCGCTTTGTGTTCAAAACCAGTTACCTTGAGTGAACCGCTTTTGGTAGGTGGCCAAGTTATGATACCAAAATTTCTATTCTTCGCATCAGTAGTGAACCAATAGTCAAAGAAAGCCTCAAACTCAACATCCATATTTGGTAGGTCAAGTTCGGTTCTAATTGTTTTATTCAAAAGCTCAACTAATTTATCCACCTCTTCAAAAGGCGCTTGTATGTAACAAGAATCAGTATGACCGGCTAGAACTGTATAGCCCTGTCTCTCACTTTCTGCCATCAGTAAATCAATCGATGCTCTACCCATGGCTGTGATTGCAGCTCCAACATCTGGGTCTGTCCACATACCACCCACCTTAGATTGCGATAGATAGCCGTAGAGCGCATTGGTGCATACCTTCACCGCCAGTTGCATCATCTCATATCTGAAGGCTTCATCCTTATCTGTGGCCTCTTTCATCATTTTCTTATACTTCTTTCTCAGAGATAGCATATCATCTACTATGGTAGGCAACACGCCCTTTTCCTTAGTGTCCCAGTAGGACCCATCAGGAAACTGTCTGACCCCCTCTCCGGGCCCCCTTCTCTTGGTAGTAGGGCATAGGTTCCCGTCTACTATGATTCTAGGGTATAGTGATGCGAAGTCTACTAGAGCTACATTCTCATGTCTACCAGCTTTTGTGTTTAGTACATTTGCAGCTCTCAATTTCTCCCTATTGTATCTGAAGGAAGAGGGAGCCTTCAAGTCAGTGTACCTACCAAACAAACCTCTAGCGTAATTCGACACATTGTGAGTGCTTCTCCATTGCACACCGCAAAACTCTTGCATAGCCACAAAGAATGGTATCGTGTTTAGCTTCTCAGAGCATTCTCTTAGTAACGTAGTGTCACGTAAACAATAATCCACGAACAAGTCAAAGTGCGTGTACCACCAAGTTCTAACATCGAGCTTGTTTCCTTCATCATCCTCTGCCAACTTTCCATCAAATCCTAGTTCCTTTGCTATCGTATCCAACTTTCTGTTTGGTAAGTTACCTCTACCGGACTTTATCCAAAGAGACTCAAAGCCGCTCCCAGTGCTACCTTTGGCGGCACTGTCAAATATCAAGCGACCAAGTATGGGTTGTGATGTTTCCTTGTAGCCATACTTCACATGTGGTCTGATGACACTACCAAGTGGGCTCAATCTATCTGGCTCAGTTAGTCTTCTAATTAAATGTGGTAAATCAGCCCAAGCAATAGCATGAGCTACTAGAATATCAGGGTCACAGGCATCTAGGTGACTTAGGAAAGCATCGTGCATAGCGTGTTCACTATCAAATAGATGCAACATGTAGCCTCCCTCTCTGTCTATCCAATCTATGCTATGCGATACCCCCTCTCTCCATGCAAAGACAATCGGGTGTTCAGCGTGTGTGTCGTCTACTGCCATTACTGTTGTGAAATCTTCCTTGACATCCCACTCAAGGTCAAAGTACCAGACTCTAGGATGGAACTCAGGTATGTTATCTGGGTACATCTCCATTAGTATTTGGTCTTGGTAATACACGTCGGCCTCGTATGTCTTCATCATGTCCTTCAATTGCCAGAGGGACTCAGGATTATCGACACTGAGTTTGATTAAGTCAGTACCATCCTTCCCAGTTGCATTAATCATGTCATGGACTCTTATTCCTCTTATCTGACTCGTCACTCTCATTAGTGTTCTGGGGTGTGTTCCCGCAGGTATCCAGCAGAAAGGTCGAACGTAGTCTTCCTCCTCTGGTGATATTATCCTCGTGCTTAGATTACCCTCCTTATCCCTTGTTCTGAGATATATGTGAGGCTTATCCTCTAATGAAAACCCATCAGGATGAAAGTAGTCCACAATCATTCTAACACCTATACCTGTTGGTCTATCACAACTATTGTTCTTTCCCAACCCTCACCGCTTTGCTCCACTGCTAGAACAGTAGAATCGCCACAGTGGAAGGTTGACTTGATGTTGGGTTCTAGGACCGATAGACATGAGAGCAACCAAGGACCAAAGCTAGAGGACACTGTATGATTGGGCCCTTGCGCATTCTCTATCGTTGCTGTGCATATTATTGCGGCTCCACCCTGCTTGTATGCGTGTAGGACTAGCTCTTTCTCATCTGCGTTAGCCTTGATTAAGAAATCAGAGTCGGCACTTAGAGACTTGGCTATGTTAGCTCCGTCTATCAAATCAGAGAAACTAGTCTCACCGTGTGTCGTAAACGTTCCTCTACCGAAAGACCCCCACTGACCGTTTTTGGCGTTCAGCGTTAGTTTCGACAGAGTGGGAGCTAGTTGTGTACTCTTACAATCCAGTATTGGCAATGTCATTTTCATTGAACCACACTTCAAAGACAGCCTAGTTGCGCTTTGCTGGATAGTCACATCGCTCTTGCACTTTTTCAGGAAGGTCTTCGTCTTCTTTAGGTCAGTGAAAGTCAGATGACCAGATTCCTTTACGGCCTCCGGGTACGTCTTCTTGTAGTGAATATAGTGTGAGCTGTGTGCAACATCATACTCCATTGTGCCACTTTTGTTCAAAACGAGTTTGACATCTTCTATCCTTTCTCCCACTGAGCCGAGTAAAGAGAGCCACTCCTTTGAGCTTAGTATCGCTTTGCCCATGCTATCACAGTGTGCCGTCGTTAAGTTCCTGTAGCCCATACCACACAGGAGGCTTTCCTATCTCTGTGACTAGGATTGTTCTTCTCTGTCCCTGTAGTGCTGCGTCTGTCTTGCTCTTCTCATAAGTTACGGTGAATCTCTGCTTCGTAAGCATACCGTCCTCATCTCTCAAGTCCTCTCTTTCAAAGACCAATATCTGGAATACCAAACCACCTGTGTTCTTCTCCCATGCAGGACGCCACTGCGTAGCTCCCATGGCCCTATCGTCATTCTGTTGGGTCTGTGCTAGATGAGTTTCTAGAAACACTTTGACACCTCTTTTAACCAGTCCTTGACAGAGGGTTGTGAGTTGGTGGAACCTAGTCTTCCTTATCGCCCAGTCCCATTGGAACTCTACTCTCTTGGCGTCTGCGCCAATACCTCTGTTATCTGCCGCTGAGATACCATCCTTAGCTAACCCAAGGTCGAATATCCTCATGTTGTTGATACATACACTATCCCACTGGTCAAGCCCGGTGACTATGACGCCCCACAGAGTATCACTGTTGGCCACCGCATACTGCAACAACTTCATCACTCTGTTGTGAGTTTCCTGATAGTCTATTGCAGTTCTGTCCTCCGATGTATACACGTAAGGCTCCCAACACTTTATTCCATCCACTTCACTGTGGAAAGCACTTTTGTTAGCTAGTAACCCACCGTCGAAATCAAGAGCCCAGAGTTTCTTCGGCTCAATCTCCTTCTCAAGACAGTCATCGTGATACAATCTGTAAGCCGCAGTCACAACCGCAGACTTACCAGTGTTTTCATGTCCCACCAGAGCCATCAGCGTGTGACCTGTCTGGTTATTCATGTTCTGTAGCTCTTCTTCAAGGGCGGCAAACGGATTCTTTCTTGCATGAGCTGGTGCTTGCTCATCTGTGATTTCTTCTTGCTTCTCCTTTGCCTTTCCAAAACCTGCCATTAGTTCCCCTCCATCTCTATGAGCTTTTGTAGGTATACTGCTAGGTCCATTGCCTCTTCTTGTGCGTGAACTAACCACTCCATCTTAGTTAGAGGGGCAGTCTCTACTGTGACGCCATACTTTTCCTTACCAAGCTCGGCACGGAACTGTATCTTCTTACATACCTCGTCCTCAACTCTGGACACTATCTTTCCTCCTCTTCCATACTTCTGGCTGCCTCTGCTACTGTGGCGTTGATTTCAGCTATGTCATTCTGTAGCTTTCTGGTAGACGTTAGAACTTCGTTGGCAAATGCCTCAAACAATCTCAACGTGACTAGCCTATTTCTCGCTACCTCTTGTAACTGAGTGGCCTGTTCCATGAGAGTGTTGTATCTGTTCGTCATATCAGCAAGCTGTTCTTTCATATTTGCATTCTCTACTTCCAAATCTTTCTTTGTCGTTGTCATTTTTTCTCACCTCAATCAAACTGTGAAGGGTTAGAATTACCACCAGATGCTCTAGGGCGTGCCCTCCTCCAATCTGCGTAAACACCGAAGATTGTCATCTTTGGAGTCTCATCACTATCTCTACGCATCATTCCTATTCTACCGAAAACAAACACAGTTGTGTTTTCTGCGTACTCGTATCTCTCTCCTTCCTTGTCCACGAAAGTGAAGGGATGTGTCAGGTCATGAACAGCGCTACCCACGTTGCATAGAACCTCAGAGCCAGCACCTTGTCCGTACATACTTTGCAGGTCCATACAGGTCAGTGACATGCTGTACTGCTTTCCAGCTTGGTCGTACTGAGATTCTCTTGCCTCTGTATTTAGCCTATTGACTGTCCCCCTTGTTATCACTAGTGGTCCTACTTTACCCATACCATCCGGACTCTGGAAGGTACGTAGACCGTTCTCGTAAGCCTCTGTTAGCTCCTCAAGAGGAACATACAGTTCATGGTATACAGTGGATGACCAGAACTTGGAGGGATGCAAATCCTTTCGCAAGTCTTCTGCTACGAATTCATCTGTGTAGTTGATTGTGTCAACGAATCCCTCATTGGTTTCTAGGATGTCCTTTCTGTATTCATTAGCATCCTCCTTTGGTGGCCTAACGGTGATGATACAAGGCTCTCCTATCCTCAAAGACCTCTCTGTATCCTCTCCCTTCAAATCCACTCGCCAGAGCTTGATGTCATTCTCAAACTCGCCGTGTTCATTACCAAGGAACCAAGCGTATCTACCCATCACATCAGTGCTGTATGGGTTTCCTGCTCTGCTTACGAAGCAGATGTAATCATTACCACCGACATGTATACCCATGGATGGTGCTTCAGTAGCATCTTCGTTGGTCGTTATGACACCATTCTCCATAGTTTCTATAACCCACTTTCCGTCTTGTGCCACGTAGTGACCAGCGCCCTTGCTCATTGCCTCATTGGGGTCCCTTCTGTATAGACCTACTAGCCAGTTCTGAAGTCCGGTTCCTCTGTTGTCACTCTTAGCATCAACTCCTACGAAGCAACCCACGAAGGAAGTGGTGTTCTGCCCACCACCAGTTGTGCCTCTCCTCAAGATAGTAAAGCACTGCTCGGCCCAGTCTACAAGCAGGTCTTCATCCTCTTGTTGCCAGTCATCACAATCGTAATTCTCCTTGATGTAGTTCAAGTAAAACTGCTCCACCTCTTTCTTCGACTCACCTGTTCTCTCAGAGTGCTTGTCTAGCCTCCTCTGCACTTCAGATGGGAAGGCAGGTTTCTGCTGTGACATCTGTTGTGCTTTGCTCTGAGCAAACGGGTTTTTTTCGTACATTTCATTCATCATATCTTTCATTTCTTCATTCATTTCATATCCTTCCAGATTATTATCATTTCTTTCATTGTTTCATTCAGTTCTTGTAATTCAAAGACTATAGAACGTAGTTGATGACCTACGTGTATCCCCAACTGTTCTATGTCTATTCCTTTAATTCCGCTCATTGTTTCTCACTTCCTTTCTCATGCTCGCTACCATATAGTCGCAGAAGGCGTGGTCGCCTTGTGGCCATGTGTATATGTTGAGCATAACGTCACCATACGCACACATGATATCGAATAGAGTTGTATCAGTAATTGAAGCATTAAACATCCCTCTAATGTCTCTGTAAAAGCTACTCATTACAGAGCGCAGGGGTACTCCTGAGTCCAAGAGTTCATGAAGATTGCTTCTTATCTTCATCCATTTACCTTCTATTGCTAACATAGCAAAGTCATCCGACTTTATTGCGGTTATGTCTTTGAGTCTCTCAGTAAGAGCCTCTTTGTTTCTTGGTAAGGACTCTAATAGATTTAATGAAGCGCGAAGGTCGCCGCTCATTATCTCCACTAGATTAGGTAAGTCATTGGACCAACCTGATTTGACATCCTCACTCACACCAACTAGGGATAGAACATCCCATAATCTAGCCGCACCCTCTATCTTTCCCACTGGTTTGAACGTGTATGTTCTACACCTAGAACGGATAGCTGGTCTAATTTTCTCAAGCTCATTGCCTGTCATAATCACCAACGCATTGCTTGCATAGGTTTCCATCAATTGCTTTGCCGCGTCCTGAGCGGCAGGTGTCAACCCATCGGCCTCGTCAATGAGAACCACCTTTCTCTCAACACCAATGGGCTTAGTTCTAAGTAAGGTCTTCAAATCATTCCTGATGAAATCTATACCTCTGTCATCACTACCATTTATCTCTACATAATTGAACTCGTTAAAATCCTCACCAAGCATTTCTCTCGCTATCACCCTAGCTGTGCTTGTTTTTCCTGTACCATAAGGACCAACAAGAAGAAGGGCAGAGGGCCAACCCTGTACTAGCCAAGACTTCACATCATTGACCAACGTGGTCTGACCGACTATCTCATCTATACGAATAGGTCTTGCTTTTTCGCTCCACATGTTTTTTTGCTCCTTCTAGACTTACTTAAAGAGAATCTCAAAAAACGGCCAAATCAAACTGTTTTGACCATTCAATAAAATCACTCCAATCACTTGGCGGTGGGTTATCTAATACCCAACGAATATTGTCGTATCCTCTCCTATCGTACAGTAGTTCCCAACACTCGTACGTATTGCATATTTTCTCTATAAATGACAAGCATTTCTCTAAATCACTCCGCTTCCTGTAGATACCCTTACTAGGGATTCTATCCCTACCGACTAATTTGCAGAGATAGTCTGAATTAGTGGTATGAGTCATAGATGGTCTGACTCTGTATCCTACCTTTCTCGTTCCATCTCTGCTCACACTTACTTGAAATCTCACGCCAGACAGTAGCGAGCCAATCTCAATCCAATCCCTTTCCATCAATGACCCTCCATGTAATCAAGGAACTCATGCATGACTGGAACTGCTTCCTCATAACTGACATAACATCTGTTTCTGTGACCTGAAATTCTTTTTCCATTTGATATGGTGTATTCATCGGCATACTCCAAGACAGTCATCCCTGCTTCCTTAGCACAGAACTTACATCTTGTACTACATAGTCCAGCATCATGTCTCCAATGATTGTACAAAGTCCAAGTATTTACCACGGCTTTAGTTGACTTTTTTGAGAAAATACCGTCAATGTAATTGTGCCTTAGACCCTTCTTTCCACTGGAGATGTTGTGTCTAGTCATGTTTCCTACTTTGAGGGAAGCCTCCGTCTGTGGGCTCTTGTGCTTGTCCTTGTTATTCCATACATACTCAAGCCAAGACTCCATTTGCTCATCGCGTCTTCTACTCTCCCACTCATGGATATTGTTTATGTTACTCAAGCTATCACATCCACGATTTGCACTATATCACTTATGCCCTTGTCCTCGTTGAATTGATGAAATACCGGGTGCTTGAAATGCATGGAAGAACCATCTAAAGATGGTGAAACTATTTCGACAATGATACATAGTTCATCCGGTATCTCAATACGCGAGTCACCAAGTGAGAACTCCTCCACATTCCATCTTTTCATAGTTCTGTGAAATGAGGAGACTTTGTTCAAATCGGTTATCGTCAAACTCCCAGTTGGCATCAAATCTGTCCCATCCATAGCGTCAAAGCCGATGTTCACGCTACCGCCCACAACCTTGTACCAAGAGAGTCTAACTGTCTGAATGTGTTCCTTGATAACCATCAGATACCCACCATAATCATCTGGCCTGTAAGGGGCTAAGTTGGGAAACCGAACTGTGTTCTCATCACACAAACCTTCAATCTCATTCCAAGGTGGGATGCTTCTCAGATACGCAACTTCATCGTATGGCAGACTTTCGCCCTGACTCAACATATCCCCTAGTCTGGACAGTCTTTCCTCCAGTTTCAGTGAGCCTTCCTCAAAGAACAATGCATCGTACGCCACACCTCCCTTTGTGTGTTCTATAACATAATCATCAGTCCTATGCAAAACTCTGTTTCCTTTTCCCTCTATCACTTGACACAATCCACCGTTATAGTCTACTAGATTGATGTCTTCGTTCCAAGCCAGTAACCTCCTGTTCGTGTACAACACATAGTTTTCATCACTGAAATTGCTAGGATTCATCACCATTGTGTAAAACGCTTCTCTCAAGTTCATTTTGTCATTGACTAAATTAGCTTGACTTATCATCTCGTCCGTGACACCGTTTCTCTTCACTGCCTTAAGGAAAGTATGTTTACTCATGCCACGTCTTGCACCCAGAACTGTTCTCCAGAATAATTTGGCTTCTATTTGATTCATGGCTCTAGCACAGTCCTTCCAACTGACATCTTGCCCAAAGTCTGGATTGGTAAACGACTTCATTGCCCAAGATGCTTCCGCTAGATTCCAACCACTGCCTCCCTCGCTTTCAGACACCAGACTTTCTATCAGAGACTCCTTCGTATCACCAACGATGTCCTTGACTACTTCAGCAAACACACCTGTGTCACTTGCTACGTGACCAACCATCTTTCCATAGGTCCACTTAGCGCAATCTTCACCAAAGAACAGTCTAATAATTGAATCAATATCACTGTTGCTCGCTTGCTTCAAGTAGCTTAGGAGTGGTTTCTTAGTGCCCTTTGTGTAAAGTTCATACTTGCTAGACAAGTCAGAGAATGTACTTTTCATAGAATTCCCTCCACCTACTAGGTCTTGGTTGTGTAGATTGACCAAACTCTTGTTTGGTTATCTCAATCGCAGTTTCTTGTGACAAGCCTGTGTTGTGTTCCTTGGCCTTCATGAACATGCAATCCACCATCAGTGTGTAATTGGACCTCCTGCAATCCCACTCTGGGTGTGTGCTGATGTCCTTGTATATCCTAATGGCTTCCATGGTCTGCCTTGGTGTAAGACCGAACATCAAGCCTATGTGATATCCCTTCTTCTCAACGTCGGAATACACTCTCCATCACTCTCTCGTCAAATATGTCCCATATCACGTTCCACACTATCATGCAAGTTCTCTTTATGTCGTTACTTCTCACGCTGTTCTTGAAGTTGTCATACTCCATCTCATCTACATATTCCTCTAGGAACTCTTTGAATCCCTCTTTCTGTAGATTGTACCTGTAAGGATAATCAGCGTCTCTGTCCACGTATATTCCCTCATTACCGAAGTAATACGATATGTGTTCCCTGACTCTCGCTCTGACAAGCACCGTGTCCTCAAGGTCCCTGTGGTTGACCACACTTAGTATTCCATTACTCAGAAACAACCACATCAGGCAACCCTCCTTGCTAGGTCTTCCGCTCTCTGTCGTATTATGTTCCGTGTCTGTGCATCCCTGAGAACCTGAGTAGCGGCTTGCATCGCATCAACGCCTCCTGCCTTGTCATAAGAACGACCCATTTCCTCATCAGTCATATCACCATACACCATCTCCGTGTAGGGAGCCATGTATTGCATACCAGCAATATCAGTGCTGACATCTCCAGTGAACTTGTCACCCTTTGGCGCTCCCATTGCCCTGTATGGTCCTGCACCGCCAACATCAACATAGCTAGGAGTGCCATCAGGTCTAATGAGTACATTGTCAAGGTCCTGTCCTAGAACGTCCCAGTTGGATATCGCCACTTGTGGTACGAAGTCTTCACGCAACCTAAGTCTATCAGATTCCGTTGGCACTCTAGCGCCTTCCTCAAAGTCAGTCAGCATGGTAGGTCTTCCATCCTCAACTACCATCTCAGCCGAGGGCACACCTATGCCCAACTCATTCAGGTAGCGATTCATGTCATACTCGTTCATGATGTGTGCTGCAGGGTCACCACCCGCTCTACCACCCCTCTTGACAACGACTCTCCTACCACTTGGTAAGGTGCGGAGAGCCGCTCCAGTAGAGCCTCTAAGCCTAACCTCTTCCTTGAGGAAAGTCCACGCTTCTAATGGCGGTCGATTCATTGAGTCACCTCCTTTTGTAGTGGTCTACCCACTGCCTCTAATATTTCTTTTTCGTTCATCACAGCTTCCTCCATCTTCAACGCCTTCATGTTGAGAAGTGTATCACCACTCCTTTCTGTCCATGTCATGTCCTGTAGCTTCTCAATGATTTCATTGACCTTACTAGCATGCTTGCCGTTTTCTTTCAACCAGTTCTCCGCACTCTGTGCCTCAATCATCGCACTTGCTATCCTGTTGTAAGCGGCTTCACCTAGTGGACCCATCCTGTCCTCTTCCTTTGGCACTAACATACCAACAACCATGTCCAACAGTACGGTCACCTGTAACTTAGGTGGAACTTTAGTGCCTATCCTTTGCCTCACTGAGCTACAACGCCTGTAACCCCTACCCTTAGTCTTACCACCTTCATTATCATCGGGGACCAGAAGCACTGATGTCCCAGTGTTCAGGTCCTGTACGTATAGCATGGGGTCAGAGAAGTAATCCTCTCTCTTGTCATGCCTTGCTTTCTCTTGCTTGCTTATCACACTCCCTAGAGTGCTTAGTGCCTTACCGACACCATCTGTCCATTCCATATTTTTTGCTTCTTTCATTCTATCACCTTCTTTGCATAGTCGTCCAAAACTAGTTTCCCAACTACGTTTACGTTCGCTTTATATTCTACATCCCTGATTGCAGGAGTTGGCTCTAGTGTAGCGATTTTCACCTCAAGCAAACTGAAACAAGCAGGGCACTTTGGCAATGCACTAAACTCCTCATCACTCATGTAACCTATCCTGCTTTTGCTTCCACACCAACGGCCTCTTCCACTGTCAATGTGCTGCATCATTCGCTCGCCTCGTATCTGGGATGACTCTCTGGGAGCTTCTTTCTACGAATCTCCATCATGTTGTCAAATACTACCCACAGATTCTCAGCGGCCTTGTCAAACCTCCTATTGAGAGTTACTTGTCTCTTCTTGTCCCTCTCGTTCTTAACCTGTATCTTCGTCATTCTTTCTTTTAGCTCACTCAAATCAACTTCGCTTTTCAGCACCCTCAGTATCTCATACTCAGCGTGTGGTATGCTAGCTGCTTTCCTCTCGTTTCCTTTCATTTCTTTCCCTTTCCTCTTTTCCTTTCGTGATTGCCACTTGCATGGCATTCACCATTTCCTCTGCTTGCTCTATAGAGAGTCGGAAGCCATTTCTCGTATGCGTTGGGCCCTCCTCTCTATGCATGTTGTGCATTCTCATGTCCACCCAGACTCTGCCTGAGTATGGTTGCACACTCAAAACGACATGTCCCTTGCCGTCCTTCCACTTTCTTTCCATGCTAACTGTTCTCCAAATCTCCTTCATCATAACGCCTCCAATGTACAATCCTTACATACTAATGTGCTTAGTGTGTGTTTGCCGTTCTTATCATAATCATCAAGAGTGGTCCAAATTTTTGCTTTCTTACCACACACACCACAATTAGCTATCAATGTCTCACATCCACGTCTGGTATCCATTCGCCGTTCTTGTACTGTTCATTGCAGTCATCACAAATAACATCACCCCAATCGCTGAAGAGATAGATAGTAGTGCCTTCCCCATCCTCAAGAACATTATCACATGTCTCCACTTCACATCTCTTCTGCTCCTCTCTGTATTTCATCCAGCAATCGTAGCATCTCTTGTGGTCAGGGTCCCAGACTAGGTTCCTTCTCTTCTTACAAGAGACACATTTGTTGTATCTATACTTGTTCTTCATTCCTCCTCGTCTCCATCTGCGATGCCACAGACTAGTCCTCTCATCCATGGCGGTAGTTTGTTGCTCTCGTCTGGCCAATAGTCACCAACGACGAAGAGCTTCTCCCTTTCCTCATCAGTGCAGTTGCATATCTCGTATCTGGTGTATGCTTGTATCACATCTCCATCTGGTGTGTCATGTGTGTGCATCTTTGCCTGTCCATGCATTCTGATGAAGTCATCTGGATTCACATCCAATCTTCTACCACACGTGCAAATCAGGGGGTAAGTCCAAATCTCGACCTCTTCAGTGTCTCCACTGTCCAACAGTACCTCTTCCGTC
>NZMJ01000137.1 GCA_002692855.1 Maricaulis sp. | reverse complement strand
TAACAAAGACGAGTGTAAGCGTTACATCAAGATTGTTCAAACAATCGGTGGATCATCACCAACATTTACTTTTAGTATCAACTTAGTTGGTCTTAAAAAGTACGGATAAAAATATAGCCCTCTTATGAGGGCTTTTTACTATGGCATTTACTGAAGATCTCGATACATATTTTGCTGATTTTACAGATACCGTTGTTTATAGTGGCACTACTTATAAAGGAATACTAGATCAACCAGATGAGATAGTAGCTGATGATCGTGTTTTAACAACTGATTATGAGCTAACAGCTAAAACATCTGACTTAGGTGCAATCTTATATGACTCAACACTAACAGTTGATTCTGTTAGTTATAAAGTAAGAAGTGTTAGAAAAATAGATGATGGTAGTTTATGTATAGTCTCATTAATGAAGGTTTAAAATGGCTAGTAAAAGAGAACAAATCCTAGCAGCTATAAAAAACAATCTCGCTAACACAACAGGAGTAGGGGATCGTATTTATAGAAGCAGGGCAGAACCAATGGCTAGAGCAGAATCTCCTAGTTTGGTTTTAGAATTTGTTACTGATGAGCCTACTGTAAATAGTGCAACGTATTTGAAAATTGATTGGACTTTAAGAATAAGAATTGTTGTTATTGTTCGATCACAAACACCTGATACTACAGCAGATGCCACAGTAGAAAGTTTACATACAAAAGTTGTAAACGATCCGACATTAGGTGGACTTGCGATTGATGTTAGACCAGCCACAGTAACCTTTGATGTCATAGAAGCAGATCAACCAGCAGGTGTTGTTTTCTGTGATTATGAGATAGATTACAGAAGCAGTTATAACGATTTATCAACATGATTTATAATCAAACTGCAAGCCTAACAACCCTGATTGTTTATTATGGAGTATGAAATCCCAAATGAGGGTGGAACTTACATTCTGAACCCTAAAACTGGCAAACGTAAGCTAGTCCAACAAACCAAACAAGCTGAACCCCCTACTGAGGTAATCAAAGATGGCACTACTGACAAGGAAGAGAGTAATTCTAATTGAGGCAGAAAGTTCTTATGGAACTGACCCTACTCCTTCAGCAACAGACGTTGTTCTTGTAAGAGACCTAAGCATTACACCGCAATCTAGTGATGTGGTAAACAGAGATGTTGTTAGACCGTATTTAGGAGCTTCTGAGCAACTACTCGCAAACACAAGAGTTGAGGTTACATTCAGCGTAGAACTTGCTGGATCTGGCGCAGCCGGAACTGCTCCTCGATACGGAAGCGCACTTAAAGCGTGTGGTTTTAGTGAGACTATTGCTTCTGGAACTAGCGTTACCTACGAACCAATCTCAGCTAGTTTTTCATCTGTTACTATTCACTACAACACAGATGGGGTAAGACATATTGTTACTGGTTGTCGAGGGACTTTTGCGATCTCAGCATCGGTGGGCGAAGTTCCGTCAATAGATTTCACTTTTACTGGAATCTATAATGCCCCAACAGATACAGCATTACCAGCAGTCACTTATGGTAATCAGGCAACACCATTAATATTTAAAAACGGAAATACAAGTAGTTTCCAGTTATTATCCTTTGCTGGTGCATTGATGAACTTCTCAATGGATGTTGGTAATTCTATAGTTTATAGAGAACTTGTTGGTGGTACAAAAGAGGTTTTATTAACTGATAGAGCAGCTAATGGATCTGTCACTATTGAAGCACCAGCTTTATCTTCTAAAGATTTCTTTGCTGCTGCTTTAACAGATAGTTCTCTTGGTAACTTAACAGTTACTCATGGTACTACTGCTGGAAATATTGTTAGAGTTACAAGTACAAAGGTTGATATTGGAGATGTTGCATATGATGAGGCTGATGGTGTGCAAATGCTTGAAATTCCTTACACACTTGTACCTAGTTCAGCTAATGACGAGCTTTCGATAGTCTTTACTTAGTAAGTATTGACTACTGAGGTAGAGTAAAGAAGTATATATTTTAATTTATGGCATTTGTAAGAAAAAAGACCAAGGTTTACTCTTGGCCTGTAGAGGTTAAGACTCCTAGTGAGACTAACATTGGAGAATTTGAAACTAGCAAATTTATTGGAAAATTTAAAAGGTTGAAAAGATCAGAACTTGATTCTTTTGAGGAAGAGACTGAATATGATGCTTTACAAAAAATATTAGTTGGGTGGGAAGATTTAAATGAAGAAGATGGAACTCCTATTCAATTTTCAAAAGCAGAGCTTAAAAATTTTTCTGAAGATACTGACTTTGTAGCAGGCGTTCTTGATGCTTTTAAAAGTTTCTATGGCAATGCACAAGTGGGAAACTAACTGATGCTGCTTTATACTGGGCTTCGGGTGGCAAAAAGGTAATTGATGAAACTCTAAAAGATGCTGCTGTTTTTGGAGTTGATTTGAAAGAGCAACCAGAGGAGAAAAAAGACTTTGAAGTTTTTGATGAGAATTGGGATATTGTAATGATGTTTTTAAGAATGAATACACAATGGAACTGTTCCTTTGGAGGTATGGTAGGTTTAAATTATGAAGTTTTACTGCTTGCTGGTGGACTATTTGACATATACAATGTAGAAAACAGACAAGAAATGTTAGAGGGCTTACAACTTATGGAATCTGTGGCTCTTGTTGAAATGAATAAGGAGAAAAAATAATGGCAAAATCAGTTGATAAAATAACCTTATTATTAAATTTAAAAGGTTTTAAAGCGGTAAAGGGTCTTGGTCAAGATTTTAATAAATTTAAAAGCACAGTTAAGTTAAGTAAAATAGAAGTAGATAAAGCTATTAAGGGATTAACAAAGTTTCATGGGAATACAAAATTAAGTACAAATGCACTTAGAGGACAAATTAGTGCTTTAACAAGACTCAAGGATAACGTAGGAATTAACACCAAAGCATATAGGGAATTAAGTATTGCTTTAGAGCAAGCTAAGTTGAAGATGAATCAACTTACTGGTGCGTCTAAGAAACAAGGTAGATTTGGAGCTTTAGGGGCTGGTGCTGGTGCTGCTGTAGGTTTAGCTGGTGGTTATCTTGGTGGTGCATTAGGTATCAACCCTGCTATTACTGGATTAGCTAGTGCTGGTGCATATCAAGCTTCTCAAGCTGCTGGAGTTGGGATGATGTCAAAAGCAGGTTTGATGGGAGGATTAGCTGGTGCTGGCATAGGTTTAGGAGTAGCAGGTATAGGGGCTTTGGTTGCATCAGGAAGAGCTGCTGCCCAATATTCTGCTCAGATTAAAAGACTTGAGGTTGCTTTAAAAGGTGTTACTAAGTCACAAACAGAATTTAATAAAGCACAGGCAGTTATTAGAAGCGTATCTAAAGAACTTAATGTTCCTATTGCTAATGCAACTCAACAATTCACTACTTTAACCGCATCTGTTATTGGTGCTGGTGGATCTGTTGACGAGGCAGAAAAAGTATTTAGAGGGGTATCAGAAGCTATTAAAGCAACAGGTGGAGATGCAGAAGATGTTAAATCTGCGATCAGAGCAATGTCTCAGATCTTTGGTAAAGGTAAGGTATCTGCGGAAGAACTACAAGGTCAGTTGGGGGAAAGATTACCGGGTGCGGTTACAAAATTTGCTCTTGCTACAAACAGAACATTACCTCAATTACAAAAAGACTTAAGAGATGGAACTGTAGGTCTTAATGATGTAATGAAGTTTGTTGTCAAATTAAGTGAAGATCATGCAGAAGCAGCAAAGGCAATGGCTAAGTCTTCTGCTGATGCTGGTCAGCGTATGCAAGTTACCTTTGATGAGCTTAAGAAAAATGTTGGAGATATGTTGCAACCTTTAGGAGCAGAAATTCAAGATGTTGTTGAAATGTCACTTGATAATATTAATAGATTAATTGGTGGGATAAGGAAATTAATGAAGGTTGGAGATGAGTTTGAACTTGAGAATTTAATAAGAGAAAGAGATAGATTAGAAAAAGGTGCTGCTAAATTTGGTTTTTCAGATGTACTCGATGCAATAAGCGATCCAACAGGTATAAGTCTTTTTAGAGAGTTTGGAGAAATATTTGCTAGTAAAGAATTTAAAGATATGAAAAAAAAGCAACTTGAATTAATAAACCAACAAATTAAAGAAAAACAACAAAGAGATTCTATGATGCGGCAAATTAAGGGTGGACTGACTTTAGATACAGATTTTGGATCTTCTGCTTTTGGATTAGGTTTTAATGTATTTGGTGATGGGAAAAAAGATGGAAATATTTTTCAAGATCCTGTATCTCAAGACGTAGAAAATGACACAAAAAAAGCCAGAGATATTTTAGATAAATATGCTCAATCTGTAAAAAACGTAAATCAACAAATTGCTAATTCGTTTGTATCTACATTTAAAAGACTTGAGGATTCTCTTGTTGAGTTTGTTACTACAGGAACTTTAAATTTTAGAAAGTTTGCTCAATCAATAATACAAGAAATTACAAGAATCTTTATAAGATCTCAAATTATTAAACCTCTTACAGGTATTTTTGGAAATATGTTTTCTGGTAGTGGTGGTGATAAAGGTAGTTCATTTATAGTACCTAGTACTTCTTTAACAGACATTGATTCAAGTTCATTTTTAGGTGGTAAAAATGCTTTCACACAAAATGCAAAAGGAAACGTATTTGCTAAAAACAAAATTGTTCCGTATGCAATGGGTGGAACAGTTGTTAGAAAGCCATCAATATTTCCTATGGCAAATGGCGGTGTTGGTTTGATGGCAGAAGCTGGTTATCCAGAAGCTATAATGCCTTTAAAACGTGGAAAAGATGGAAAACTTGGGGTTATAGCGCAAGGTGGAGGTATTGGTAATATAGTTGTAAACGTAGACGCATCTGGCTCAACCGTTGAAGGTGATGAAGATGGTGGTAGAGAACTTGGTCGTTTAATCTCAGTTGCTATACAATCGGAATTAATTAATCAAAAACGTCCGGGAGGTTTATTGGCATAATGGCAACATTTCCAAATATTGAAGCAAGTTATCCAATAAGAAAGTCATCAAAACCTGTAGCAAGAACTGTAGTTTTTGCTGATGGTTATCAACATAGGATTACTTTTGGTTTACCTCAACATCAAAACGCAAAAGAATTTACTTTTACTTGGAAAAATTTATCGGAAACAGACTCAGATACTATAGAAACCTTCCTTGATGCTAGAGCTAACGATCAAGCAAGCTTTGATTATCAACCAGCAAGAGAAGCATCATCTATGAAGTTTGTTTGTAGAAAATGGAGTAAGTCTATGGATTATTCAAACCTTGCTACTATAAATGCAACATTTGAGGAGGTCTTTGAACCATGAGTACTGCTTCTATAATTACTGATTTACAAAAGATTAATCCTTCTTCAATTATAGAATTATTTAGTATCACAACTGAAGCTGCATTGCATGGATCAGCAACTACTTATAGATTCCATGCTGGTACAAATAGAGTAGGTAATGGAGATATTATCTGGGCTGGTGACACTTATGTAAAAATGCCAATACAAGCAGAAGGTTTTGCTTTTCAAAGAGGTCAGTTGCCTAGACCTACTTTAACTATTAGTAATGCTCTTGGAACTATTACAGCGATTTTATTAAATGTAAACTCTGTTACTACAGGTAATGATTTAACAGGTGCAACAGTTACAAGAATTAGAACTTTAGCTAGATATTTAGATTCAGTAAATTTCCCGGGTAATACAAATCCATACGGCACACCAGATCCTACAGCAGAGTTCCCAAAAGAAATATATAAGATAGATCGTAAAGCAACAGAAAACAGAGATGTCGTAAGGTTTGAACTTGCAGCAGTTTTTGATTTAGCTGGTATTCGTGCGCCAAAAAGACAATGCACTAGAACAGAATTTCCATCTATCGGTACTTTCATAGCATGAGTTGGAAAGAAGAGGCACTTGTTCATGCGAAAGACCAAGATCCTAAAGAGTCTTGTGGTTTGTTATTAAATATACGAGGAAAAGAAAAATATTTTCCTTGCCGTAATTTATCAATGACAGCCCATCAATGTTTTATTATTGATCCAGAAGATTATGTAAAGGCAGATAATACAGGTCAAATTACAGCAGTAATTCATAGTCATCCTGTAACACCTGCAACCGCAAGTGAAGCAGATAAAATTAGTTGTGAGCAAAGTAAATTACCTTGGCATATTGTTAATCCAAAAACTGAGACTTGGGGTTATTATGAACCATGTGGATACAAACCAAAGCTTCTTGGAAGACCTTGGGTTTGGGGTGTTACAGATTGTTGGTCTTTAGTTCGTGACTATTATAAACAAGAAAAAAATATAGAATTAATAGATTATGAAAGACCTATAACACCGCAAGAATTTAACGAGAAGCCATTATTTGAGCAATATGCAGAATTGACAGGGTTTACAGAACTAAAACCTGATGAGAAACTAAAAACAGGTGATGTTCTTTTAATGAGTATCTTAAATCCATCATTAAATCATGTAGCAATCTATCTAGGAGATAATGTCTTACATCATTTGACAGATAGACTGTCTTGTAAAGAGCCATATTCTTCTTGGTTATTAAAATGTACAGGTAAGAGGTATCGTTATGTTGCGTAAAATAAAATTATATGGAGAACTTGCTGAGTTTATTGGTCATAAAGAATTTGAAATACAGGTAGATAGTCTTGCTAAAGCAGTAAGTTTTCTTATTAATAATTTTCCGCAAGTAGAAAAATATATGAATCCTCAATATTATCAGGTAAAAGTTGGCAATTATGCTGTCAACGAAGAAGAAATACATCACCCAATAGGACAGGAGGATATACATATTGTTCCTGTTATTAGTGGTGCTGGTAGAGGTGCTGGAAAAGTCTTAATAGGTGCTGCCCTTATTGCAGGTGCTTTTATATTAGGCCCTACTGGTTTTATGACCGCTTCATCAGCAAGTTCTACTGCTGCTGTGACAACAGGTACAGTTCTAGCAAAATCAGCCGTATATCTTGGAGCAAGTTTAGCTTTATCAGGTGTCGTTGATATGTTGTTTCCTTTGCCTAAACTACAACAGT
>NZMJ01000136.1 GCA_002692855.1 Maricaulis sp. | reverse complement strand
GCCCCGGAGGGCCCGCCGCCATTGGCGTTTATCCTGTTGGTTTGACCGACTTAGAAGTCGACGGTCACACCAGCAAAGACGTAACGACCGATCGCATCATAGACCTGCGGGAAGGTGTTGCCGTTGCCGAAGCCGGCGCCAACCGCAGACGAGAGAGGCGGATCGGAGTCGAGCACGTTGTTCACACCGAAGCGGAACCGCATGTCGTCGCTCATGTACCAGTTACCCGACACGTCGAAGTAATTCTGGGCATCGAGCGTGTTGTTGATCGCTGCGCCGCCGCCAAACAGGTTGACAGAAGCGAAGTGACGCCAGGTGAGCGAGGCATCGAAGTTGTAGGTCGACACCCAGGTCGTCCGGAACTTGTGACGCCATTCCGGGTTCGGCGTGCCGCAGCTGCTGCCATAGAAGCCGACGCAATCGAACGGAGTTGCACCCGGGAAGGAGACCGTCTCCAGCGAGTTCAAATACGTACCGACCAGGTCGAAGCTCAACGAACCGGCGTTCGGGCCGATCATGTCGAGATCCATGGAGTAGACCGCATTGACGTCAAAACCGTCGGTCGAAAGCGAACCGGTGTTGATGTTCGTGGCCGTGATGAAGCCGGTCTGGTTGGCCCAGAGCGTACCACCATTGCCGCGGTTGATCAGCGAACAGAACGCTGCATCACCGGTCGCCAGACACTCGGCGAGCGCCTGAGACGGCGGGATCGTGCCGACGAGGTCTTCGACAGTGATGTCGAAGTAGTCGACCGAGACCGTCAGACCCGGGATGAATTCCGGCGAGAAGACCACGCCGAGCGTGATCGTGTCGGCGGTTTCCGGCGCCAGGGTCGGGTTACCACCGAACAGGGCGTTGAACTGGCCAGCCGGGTTGTCGGCGATGTTGCCGTACTGGGCTGCGGTCACGCCGGTACGCTGACACTGGGTCAGGGAAGCCGACGGGGTCGGGCCGGAGCACGGGTCATAGTTGCCGTTCGGGCCGGACGACAGGTCGAAGAGACCGATCGACTGGGTCGAGAACAGCTCGATGACGTTGGCGGCACGAACCGCACGCTGCAGGCTCGCACGAGCACGCAGGTCCGGAACGGGGCTCCACTCAAGAGCGGCCTTGTAGGTGTCGGTTTCGACGCCCGAAGAGTAGCTCGAGAAGCGGTATGCGAATTCCGCATTCAGGAATTCAAAGCCCGGACGGCCTTCGATGATCGGAACACGAAGCTCGGTGAAGAGTTCGTAGACGTCCTGACCACCGGAAACCGGCGTCGTCGGGCCACCCTGACCGAAGCCGTCACCGGCCTGGTAGTTGGCATCCGGCAGCAGCGTCAGCGTGTCCTGGCGGTATTCGGTACCAACCGCGAAGGCGACCGGCGTATCGGCGGCCGGCGACTGGATGCCGAACAGGTCACCAAACACAGAGGCCGAAAGGACCTGCTGGGTCGTGGTGCCATCCTGAAGGAGCGGGTTCTGGATGTAGTTGACCGCTGCCTGCGACGGCGTGCCCGAGAAGATGTTGTACGGGACGCAGTTCGGATCGTCGTTCGACGTGTCGGCGTCGGCATTCACGGCGCAAACGATGTTGCCCGTACCGTCACGGACGGCGTTGAGCGCCAGCGAGGACTTCCGGATCGAGATTTCGTTCCGATAGTTCTCGGCCAGGTGCACGTTCGCATACGAACCGTACATGTCGTACGACAGGCCGGTGTTGAAGAAGTCACCGCGCGAACCGAACACGCCACGATACATGGTGTGACGGATGTCGGACTGACGCGGACCGCCTTCAACGTTACGACGCAGGATGAGGATGCCATCCGCCGTATCGTTCGGGCCCAGACCGTTGGCCGTACAGATGTAATTGACCTGCTGAGCCGTCAGGAACGGGTTGTTACAGTTGATACCGCCCGAAGAACCGGCAACACCGCCACCGAACACGCCCGACGGAGCGATCTGGGACAGCGAACGCGTGTCCATGAAGGACAGTTCGGAATAGACGTCGAAGTGACGGTTGATCTCGTAGTGCGAGTTGGCACCGAGAACATACCGCGTGTCCGGACGCTGGTAGAAGTTGAACGGGTTGAAGTTGAACGTGTCGGTCGTGAAGTCACGAGCGATGAACTGCGAACCGTTCGTGCGGAACCACAGCGGGGTGTTCGGCTGGGCCAGGTTCAGGAAGTTCGCGGTCGCGTTCGTGGACGAACCCGAGCAGGTGAACTCCGTACCACCATTGCGCGTACCGAAGGCACAGGCAGAGTAGTCACGGTTGGCCTGATAGACCGGAGCAACGTTGCGGTAGGTGACGTAGAGGGTCGCGTTACCACGGCCGTCCGGCGTGTTCACGCCCATGACACCCGAAAGCTGCGTCGCCGCACCGTCGATCACGCGATCGTCGGGGTTGCGGTACTGCTGCGGGTTGATCGCGTTGAACTGGTTGACCAGCGTCTGGATCGAGTTGTCGTTGGTGTGCTGGTAGAAGCTGTACTGAGCGTCAAACCGCACGCCTTCGAAGCTGTCGTTCAAGTAGAAGTTCACGACACCGGCGATCGCGTCCGAACCGTAAACGGCCGAAGCGCCACCCGTCAGAACTTCCACGCGCTCGATCAGGGCACCCGGAACCTGGTTGAGGTCGGCGGCAACTGCGCGCGGCGAGCCGTAAGGCAGGCGGCGGCCGTTGACGAGAACCAGGGTACGGGCGGCACCGATGCCGCGCAGGTTAACCGTGGCGGTACCCGTCGAGCCGTTGGAGATGTTCGAGCCCTGGCCGGCGAATGCCTGCGGCAGGGTGTTGACCATATCCTCGACGCGGATGTTGCCGCGGTCCTGGAATTCTTCAGCGTCAATCTGGGTGACCGGGCTGGTCGAAACGAGGTTCGCAGACGGAATGCGGGTACCAGTAACGATAACCCGATCTTCCGGCTCGGCGCCCTCTTCTTGCGCTACGGCAGACGCGGTCGAAAGACCGAAGCCGCCGATGAGCGTGCCGGCCATGAGGCAGGCTTTGAAGGTGTTGCGTCTCACTTAGTATTCCCTCCGAGTAGGTCGTTGATGAGGATTGTCCTCACCACACTGTGATTGGCTTTGTGACGCCCAAATCCCAATAGTTACGTTTCAGGTTCGCCACACCATGCGCGCCGGAGGCTAGTGAGTCTGCCTCCGCCGGGTCAATGCGACAGTCCTGTTACACGCCCGTAATGCTGTGGTTTCGTAATCCAGTGTTGCGCATAGGTCGCACACTGGAGCGATACACCTTGCCTGGGCGGGGAGGTTGGGCCGGGGCCATCCTTGAATAGAGGGGATCTGATTCTCCTGAAAATGAGCGGCAGGCCGAAGCCTGCCGCCAGGTGAGGTTCTGACCGTGAGCGATTAGAACCGGAGCCGCGCGCCGGCGTAGAAGAACCGGCCGATGACGTCGTAGGTTGAGGGGTCTGTGTTGTAGGCAAAGCCGTTGGTGTAAACGGGCGCCTCTTCGTCCAGCAGGTTGTCGATGCCGCCAAACACCTGGACCGTCTCGTTCACGTCGAACGACACGTTTCCGTAGAAGTAGTTGTAGGCATCAATCCCCGGGATCGCCCGGTTGGCCACGGTTGCGCCGCGGTCAACGACCTCGTCGAGGAACACCCAGCGCAGCGAGGCCGAGACCGGCCCCTGCGTCCAGGCCAGGCGTGTCGTGGCTTTCCATTCCGGCAGCGTCGTGGCGCCCGGCGTACCATTGCCGATCGTACCCGACACATTGTTGCCGAACGGGTTGCCCGGCAGCGACTGGAATTGCTGGTTTTCATACCAGGTCAGCACGGTCCCGACGCTGAAGGCACCCAGCTGTTCGGGAATGAAGTCGAGGCTCATGCTGGCGCCGACATCGACACCCGACGCGATGAGCGTCGCAAGGTTGGCGTTGGTCTGCGAGATGTAACCGTCAATGCCGGTATTGGTCAGATAACCTGTGGCCGGGTCACGGAACAGGTTCTGACAGAAGGCATTGTTGACCGTGAAGTTCGGGTTGTAGACCGGGTCATAGCAACGAGACAGTGAGGTCGCGAATCCCACCGAGCTGATCACGTTCTCGATCTCGATGTCCCAGTAGTCGACCGTCAGGGTCAGCGATTGCATCGCGTTCGGGAAGAATTCCGGCGCCGACAGCACGAAGCCGTAGGTGTAGGTGGTCGCCGTTTCCGGGTCGAGGTTCGGGTTGCCACCCGAAACCGTCCGGAACTGTGCGCCAGCCGACCGCCAGTTCGGATCGTTTGCGATAGCCGCACTTTGAGCGGCGCACAGGGCCCGCACTTGGGTAGCGTTGGCACCGGTCCGCTGGGCACTATTGAAGTTACACGGATCGACCGTTGTGCCGACCGACGGGAAGCCCGTCGCGCGGGTGGTGAACAATTCACCGACGGATGGAGCCCGAACGGCCTGCTGGGCCTGGACCCGGAAACGCAGATAGTCGGTCGGTTCCCATTCAGCTCCCAGCTTCCACGTGTCGGTGGCAAACGAATTGCCAGCCGAGTTCGCGTAGTCGGAATAGCGGTAGCCCGCTTCGATGCCGAGATATTCGACGAAGGGCATCTCCGCCAGAAGCGGAATGCGCAATTCGCCGAAAGCCTCTGCAACGTCGAAACTTCCGTTGACGGGACCGGCCGAGTTGGCGCCCAGGAGCGCTCCGGTCTGTTGCGCTTCGCCCGGGATGTTCGAGTAGTCGAGGGAGCGGTATTCGACACCGGCAGCGAACGCGACCGGACCGGCCCAGATGTCGAACGCATCACCGGTAATCGAGGCTTGTGCGGTCTGCATCACGATATTCGTTTCGCGGACCTGTGCCTTGGCTTCGATGTAGTTGATCTGCGGCTGCGTGATGTTGCCGTAGCCGAACGGATTGAACGGCACGCAGGCCGTCGGTGCACCGGACGGACCGACCGGGCCGAGCGGCGAACCGGCAGGGCAGCCATTGAGGGCTGCGTTGATCCGCACCAGATGCGGATAGCCGCGTTGTTCTTCACTATTGTGGTAGCTGCCGTAGGACGTGTTGAAGTCCCAGCGCCAGTTATTGCCGCGGACATCGAAATCCCCGCGAACACCGCCGGTCAGCTGCCAGGCATCAGTAGTGTTGTCGAAGATGCGCGGTCCGAATTCGACCGTACGGCGCGACAGGCCGATCGAGCCTGAGGTTGTCGCGGCTACGAGAGCTGCACGGGCGTCCGGGTTGATGAAAGAGGTGGCCGCCGGTCCAGTCAGGCTGACGGTGAAGCCCGCCGGCGACGAGGCCAGCTGGTTCAGGGCGTCATAGGTCGCATAGAGCGCGCTGCCGTAAAGCTCGACATGATCGTTGATGTCATAGTCGAGGTTGGTGAAGAAGCTGTAGCGCTCAAAGGGAGACTGCAGCAGGTTTTCCGGGTTGAAGTTGTACAGAAGGGCGCGATTGGGATCGTAATTCCCCTCGGCCTGATAGCCCGACGTATAGAGCCACACCCGGTCATTGGGATTCACCTGGTTGGTCGAACCGGCAATGAACATGGACCCGTTCGTATTGAACCCGACTCGTTGCCCCGAGAAGATCGCATCGAGCGGCACGCCGCGGCTGGTGAAGTAGTTGCGCAGGGTCGCATTGCTCGCCTGGGCAGCGTTCAGGGTGAATGTGCCGTCACCGGTCGTGGTTGAACCGTTCAGGAAGCAGCCATTCAGGTTGCAGGTTGTTGCGGCAGCCGAGATCTCGCGATCTGCCTGGTTGATCCCCTCGCGATTGTTGTAGCTGAGGCCGAACATCAGGCGGCCGCGTCCGTCGTCGAAGTCACCACCATTAAGGAAATCGATCTGGTACTCGGTACCATCGCCCTCACCCGACACGCCGTACTGGCTCGAAATCATCGTGCCGTCGAAGTCCTGGCGCGTAATGAAGTTGACCACGCCCGAGATCGCGTCCGCGCCGTAAACGGCAGAGGCACCGCCGGTAACGACTTCGGTCCGGTCGATCAGCAATGACGGCAGGATCGACACGTTCACCGCACCGCTGGCCGCGCCCGGAACAATCCGGCGCCCGTCAAGCAAGACGAGGTTACGCGACGTGCCCAGCTGGCGCATGTCGAGGAAGGCTGCGCCACCGCCAACGGGGTTATTGTTCGTGCGCGTCAGGCTCGGGCTGAGCTGCGGCAGCGAGTTCAAATAGGTTTCCAGCGTGCCGGCACCGATCTCTTCCAGCTCCTCGCCGGTCACGGTGTGCAATGGGCTGCCGGACGTATAGTCCGCGCGCAGGATGCGCGAGCCCGTCACCAGGACGACGTCCCGGTCTGACGATTCTTCCTCTTCATTGGATGTCTGCTGCTGCGCGAACGCGGGCGAGGCGAACATCGTCGCGGCAGCGAAGCCGGCGAGAATGCTCGTTCTCAGGAGCGCAGTCTTGCCCCATTTCTTCATGTCGATTCCCCTTTCGTGGGCACAAGCGCGCCTGCCCTCCGGCCCGGCGCCGATGGTCAAAAAAGATCGAAATTTTCACGGGGAAGTGCTCGTCGCAGCCTGGCCCTGCGGGTAGAGGCTGCCGATATCGCCTCCACGTGGCACTACCAAGTCACAGGGAAGAACCCGCCGCACACGCACCCGACGGGTACATGCGCGCGCGAAATCGCCTCCGCATGGAAGTCACCATGTGAACACGTCGTTGTTTTTGCAGAATTGGCGTGTGCCCATTTACCGGGACACAACTGATCACGCCCTCACGCAATCAACCGGCGGCGGAAGGTCTGATGGTCACTCGGTCCGGCGCCCTCTCCTCGCCTTCCTTCCGAATGTCATGCCTCCGCAACTGAAGCGTTATCGAGCCGTAATGTTCGCGCAATGATTTCCGGAGAGGCACCGAACGATTGGCGCGCCCATGCGTCTTTCGCGCAACACGCGGCGCGGTATTCCGCGCAATGAAAACGGCCGCTGGCGATCTCGCCAGCGGCCGTCATTCAATCACCTACACCTGCAATCAGGCGATGATTTTCGACACGACGCCGGCGCCGACGGTACGGCCACCTTCACGGATGGCGAAACGCAGGCCCTGGTCCATGGCGATCGGGGTGATGAGTT
>NZMJ01000135.1 GCA_002692855.1 Maricaulis sp. | reverse complement strand
TCTGGCCAGCATTACTAAACCAGATGTCCCTGATATGCCAATGCCGAAGATGGAAGAAAAGGTAGAGGTCAAAGAAGAAGTAACGGAGGACCAAGGACCTAGTAACTTTAAAGCTGCCGTGGCAAAACTTAAAGATGCGTTTACAAAAGAAATAGAAAACTATATTGAACAAGCTGGTTCAAAAAATATAGGTCGGTATCTTAAAAGCATGAACGTCGCTTATAACAATCAATTATTTTAGATAAAGGGTTATTGTCTCGTATAGAGAGAGGCCAAACTACAGGTGGTTCAAGTCTTAATTTAAGTAGGATAAAAAAACTTTTAAATGAAAGAAGAGCACTAGCAGGAGAAGCAGGAGAAGCGGCTCGTGCAGGTGTGGCTACAGTTGGATCGCCTTCTGGTAGATACCTTGCTGGACTAGCAGCAGGAAGAGCAGCAGAAACAGCAGCGTTAGACAAAGCCTTGGCAGGAGAAATAAATTTAGAAACAGCATTGATTAACGCACAAGCAAGAGCAGGCACTCGTGGTGGAAGTTTAGACTTCACAGCTGATGAATCAAGTATGTTTACTTTAAGAAATTTAATACAAGAACAGAAACAAGAAGATGCGGACCGTGACTTATGGCAAGAAGTACAACAGCAGACAAGAACACAACAAGGAACACCTAAGTTAGGAAAAGCTTTGTTAAATTATTTTCAAATAACTAATGGAAAAAATCCACCTCCATACGAAGGCGAATTAAGATTTATCAAAGAATTTGAAGGTACAGACAGAGAAGCGATGAGTTTATCTGATTACTATTTTTATATGTTAGAGAAAGCAGCTAAAGATCCAAATATAGATATTGCAGATGAATTAGAAAAATGGTTCACCCTTCCTAATCCTTTAATAAAATAAGGAGATAACATGCCGCGTCGACTTACAGACGAAGAAAGAGCTTTTTTAGAACTTCAAGAAAAAGAACAAGAAGAAGAACAAAAAGTAGAAGTATCTCCTACTAGACCAGTAGTTCCTCTTCCTTTAATAGCTCAAATTAGAGCACGACGGTTAGCTGAAATTTTTGCAAATAGTTTATACGGTTCAACACAAGCAACCATAGGAGATTTTCAAGAAACTAGAGCTCGTAGACAAGAAAGTTTAGGTCATGATGATTTTTCTAAAGAGTTATTGAAAAGAGCCGACATAAACGAACAACAAGCTGAGGAAACTGCTTTTCAAGCTAAATATGGCGAAGAAGGTCTAGAACAATTTAAAAACTTGCGTGATCTAGAATGGTGGGCAGCAACTGCAGGTGAAGTAATACCTGGTTCAGTTCCTTTCTTAGCAGGAGCAGCTACTACAGGTGGAGCCACGTTTGCAGCTACAGGTAATCCGTATGCAGCATTAGCAGCTGCAGCAGTTGGTGGTGGCGCTGTTGTTTTTGCACAAACTTATGGTGACGCTTATTACGAATACTTAGACGCAAATCCTGGCGATGAAGCAGGTGCAGATAGATACGCATTAAAAAAATCAGGCATAAGTGCAATCATAAACGCAGCCAGTGTCCCTGCTGGATTGTTAGGTCTAAGTAAACCTATATTGCAACACTATATAACACAAGCCATTTTGCAAGGTGGCATCGGTGGCTTAGATACTGTGTCACAAAATATTCTTGTTAAAAATAATGTAGACCCTAACTTAGATATAACCACAGGTTTAGTAAAAAGCGTAGCAGGAGAAGCCATTGGAGAAGGAACGGTATTTGCTACAGCGGGTCGTCTAACTCTTCCTAACTTTAATGATTTTCAAAAACAAGTTACAGAAGAAGAGCGTAGTGCAAACAATGAAAAAGTAGAGGCTCTAACTCAAGCAGACCTACAAATGATTGCACCAGACTTAGATGATTTAGATGCAAACCAACTTAGAGAACTTATAGAGGCAAATCCTGAATTAGAACTTGGTGTGCTAATACCAGGAGAAAGCAGAGAGTCTTTACGTAGAAAATTTGTAGAAGCGGTAAAGGCTAAGAACGAACAAACAGTTATTAGAGAATACATGATAGATACTGTTCTTAGTAACTTTAGTCCAGAGCAAGTTTACAAAGAACAGAAGGCAGCTTTCGATGCGTTAACTGACGAAGAACTGGATGCCTACATTTTAGAAGAGTTCGGTACGCCAGAGGCCTACGAACGATGGGCAACAAGACAAGGTGAAGATTTTAGTTTTATACCTGGAACTACAGCAACTAGAGAAGAAGATCGTGTAGCGTTAGCCAATGCAGCCTCACAATTGTTAATACGAGAAAGACAAGGCCCTGTATGGAAACTAGGCATAAATGAGTTTAGAGACTATGTAGACAATATAGAAAAAACTTACACCATCGATGAATTGAAAGTAGCTGTAGAAGAAGCAGTGCCTGGCATAAGAAGTAAGTTTCAAGGACGAGGAATAGAAGAACTTTCTAGAAAAGAACTAGCAACTGCTTTAGCAGAACAAATTGCAGTTATAGAGCTGCAAAGACAAATACGTGATAGAAACACTAATAGAACTAGAACAATAGAACTTACAGAAGTAAATTTTGATGAAGAAGGTAAACCAGTGCCTTTTGAATTTACTCCGCAACTTATGCAGTTTTTAAACGAGGAGGGACCTGCTCTTAGAGCAGAGTTAATTTTATCAACTGGAGAAGATACAAATCCTATAGAAGTTGGTTTCCAAAGACGAGGAATAGAAGAAAACATGAGCTTAGCTGAACAAGTAGCTAACAGAGGAGCGGAACTTTCTGTGTTTAAAGTAGATGGGGTTGAAGTAACTGAGGACAGTCCGTTTTTTAATAAAACTTTGCAAGAAGTTATTGATGGCAACCGCATACAATTTTATTACGACACTAAAGAAACAAGATTAAGTAGCATGGACATTCCGTTAGGTCTAGCTCCTCAATTTCAAACTGGTCCAGGTTCTGCTATATCTGCATTTTTTAGCGCATACATAAGGCCGTTGATGCCTACGGGATTGTTGATAGGAAGTAGACTACGACAAAAACAAGGAAACATTAGGGCGTTAGAAAGCAGAGCACAAAGATTAGGTTTAGAAGTAGAGCAAGCCATAGCAGAAGCAGTCAGACGAGGCGATGTCGAAACTAAAGAGGAAGCAGATAAATTAATTATGGCGTTTCTACAACAAACAGGAGCGCGTATAGAGCTTACATCTGAGGAAAGAAAAGCAGCCGAACGAACAATATCAGAGCTTGAACAAAAGAAAGTAAGAGACCGAGAAGAGCTTTCTGATATTGAAATACAAGAGATAAACGATCAAATAGAATTTATAGAAGGCCAGTTGCAAGACATACAATCAACTAAAGTTGCTGCAAGACAGTTGCCTGACTCATTACGAAAACCAGCGTTAAAAATTAGAGAAGGAATAGATGCTATCACAAATAGATTTTTAAATGAGATACCTGAACAAAGTTTAGATCCTAATTTACGTTCGGTGTTGCAACATAATTTAAACACTTACGTAACTAGATCGTATAAATTTTTCTCTCCTAACTTAGGATGGAATCCTAAAGTTGCAATGTTGATAGAGTCGATAACAAATCTTCCTATTAACGTTGCAAATAAAGTGGGAGCAGATGCTGGCACACCTAGTACAAGCATGACAGATTTGTACAATAAAGCTATTGTTTCTATGGAGTATAAATATAGAAGCAGAATGCCTGATTATAGATCTGATGCAAGACGTGAGCTAGGCTCTAATGCTACCGAAGAACAAATAGAAAACAGAGCTATTGAGATAAGACGAGAAAAAGCTCAGCAAATTGTAGACGAATGGATTGATTCGTCTTTATATAAAAGTGCAACGAGTATTTCTAATATAGCAAATGTTTTAAAAGGTCAACCACAAGACAAGGCGGATATAAAAGTAAACAGACTCCTTACACAACGAGGAGAAATACCTTACGCTGTTAGGCAGTTATTAGGAGAGATAACAGAGCCTGAGCTTATAGCTGCTACGTCTTTTGCTAGGATGGCAAGGTCTATAGAAAACGCTACTTTTCTACAAGAAGTTAAAAGACTTGGTGAGATGCCAGGAGAAATGTGGTTTTCTCCAGCTAAGACTCCTGAATATACGTACCAAATAGAAACGGGAGACGATTTTAATCCACTAGAAGGTTTGTGGACTACTAAAACTATGGCCGAAGCTTTGTCTGGAGGAAGTGCTATTGGCTCAGAAGATGCGATTCTTAATGTTCTTGCAAGCACATTTGGCACAGCTAAAGCTATTACTCAATATGGAATTATTGTACTGAGCCCAGGTACACAATTTAGAAATATTTATGGTGCTGCCATTATGTACATGATGAACGGCCATTTAAGAACTAAAGGCGGTTTAGCAGAAGCAGCAAGACTTATAGGTAATGACTTGTTTCAAAATGTGCAATACAACCCTGAAACAGGAGAAATATCAGGGAACGTTGAAGAATACTACTCTGCTTGGGAATATTTACAAAGACTTGGTGTTGTTAATACTGAGGTTAGAGCAAATGATGCTTTGGGTGTTTTCACTCGTGTGGCTAACAGTGATTGGAAAACTGTTAATGAAATGGTAAATGGTTTGTATGCTTTAAAACAAACAGGGCCAGGTAAAGCATTCGATACTTATGTATTAAGTATTAATCGAGGAGCAAGACGAGCCTACGCTGCGTCAGACGATTTTTTTAAGATACTTGCTTTCTTGTCTGAACGAAGAAAATTTAAAGACATGATAAGCGAAATACCAGGATCAGATGATTTAAAACTAAGAGTATTAAGAGATTTCGCCAAAACTTTAAAAACAAAAAGCGGTCTTACAGATAAACTTTCTGGTTATGTGCAAGATCAAGGCACAGTATTGAGAAATGTTACAGACTTAGATAAATACGTAGACCACATATCAGCTTATATGGTTAGAAATGGAATGCCTAATTATGATTACACAGGTAAATTTGCTGAGTATTATCAAAACTTACCCATAGGTAACTTTATTGCTTTCCCAACTGAAATTACTAGAACAACATTGAACTCTGGTCAGTTGGTTTACAGAATGGGTACATACAATTATTCTCCAGAGGTACGTGAATACGCAAGAGAAGAGGGAGTTATATTACCTGAAAAACCTTTTTATCGAAGAGCTCAAGAAAGATTTATTGGAGGATATTTTGCAACTCATGGTTTAGTAGCCGCCTTGTCTAAGGGTAGTCAAATAGTATTTAATATAGACGATGATGAAGCTGATGGTTTTGACCAATTAGTTCCTGCGTATTCAAAGGGAGAAAGACCAATATATTTAGGCAACGAAAAACCCTATCCTTATTTAAGTTCAAATTATTTCTTTCCTTACGAAGAAATAGGTAAATTGTTTAGCGTACTAAACACGTCCCTTACAGAAAACCAAGGCAGAAGTAATCCTGATGCTGTCAGAGTAGCCATGGGAACTCTTATAGCAAACTATACAGAAGCGTACAGGCAAGAAAGCATTTCTGCTAAATTAGCTTTAGATTTAATAAAAAATCAAAACGACAGTAACCCTAGAAACATAAAATCAATTTGGAATGAAAACGATGATTTCTACGATCAGTTTTTAGATGGATTTAAATATGCTATGAATGAGGCTGGACCTGGAGCATACAGGCAAATAAACGATGTAATATGGTCTTTACAAGAAGAAGAAGCTTCTCTAGGTAGATACGGAAAAAGAAGAGATTTTATTACAGCTGCAGCTCGACTGTTTGGGTTTGCTGCTTCTGATTTAGATCCAGATAAATCTGTTGCCTTTATCATAGATAATCAAAGAAAAATATTTGAACAAGTGACTAGGCAGAATTTAAATAGACAGTATTCGTCAGACGAAAAGTTAACTGATGAAGACACTATGAAAGATTGGGAAGATGCACAACGTTCTTTCTTTAAACAGCAACAAGAAATGTATTTTGAAATCGCAGCTCTTAAAGCTTGGGACGTGGACGAAGACATACTTGAAGATAGGTTAGCAAGTTTTATTCAACTTACAGGTGTGGACGAGGCTTTTTATGACAACATACAGAACGACATTTTTACAGCATGGCCTGTGCCATCAAGCACTATAGAAAGATATGAGTCCGCTTTAGAAAAATATGGCTACAAAAATAGAAAATGGCCTGAGGCTCAATTAGATCGTAAATACGATTTCATTGAAAAAAAGAAAATTTCTTTAACTGGTAATTTTGAACTATCTAGGAATCTTGAGGAGAATCTTGGGGTTCGGGATCTGGAAGACTAAACTTTTCTACACGCTCCATCCAAGCTTCGGCAGCTCTTTTAAATTCGTCACCTTCAAGAACAAACTCTTGATATAGACAATCTACAGAACACATCATGACAACACCTTTCTGTATGTCGGTGCCGTACAGTTCGTTGTGTGCAAGTGCATACGCAGCTAACTGCTGAAAGTAGTCCCACACCCACTGTCTGCGTTTAGGTTTATTGGTTTGTTTGAAGTCCATAATAGACAAATCGTCATTGTGCACACCAATCACGTCAGCTTTACCTGCATACTTGTCAGGATAGTACAAAGATATTTCACAACCGTACACCTGTGATACGTTAGGCAAGCCTTGATCCATAATTGTACAAGCCATCTTGTAGGCACGTTTCTCTTCTGCGTTTCTAGGTTTGAAATCCCAGATGTCACCGTTAACAATTTGGTTTTCTAGGATGTCGTGCATGTACGATCCCCTAGTAGCAGCTTCTGTTCTGATGCGCTCCGCTTCTTCCTCACCTACTTTGTCTATCCACTTTTTTAAGAAGTCACCTTCTTTAGTGCCAGACAGTATGGTAGTGACAGACGGAAGTTTTACACCGTTGCAGTCGTAGAACCGACCACTTTGCATGTCTTCGCTGGAGAACACACCGTACTCGTACGGAGACTCGTACAGTATTTTATGTTTCATGATTAGCTTTTAGGCACGTCATTCAAGCGACCTTGTTCAAGATCATCTTGTAATCTTTTGATTGCATACGCAAACACATTGCTAGTAGGTCTTTCAGTTTTTTCGCCGATGTCGGCTGCTACTTCAACAATTTCTTTACGTATAGCTACGCTTCGCCATTTAGTTGTATCCATTTTTACTCCTGTAGATAACATTATACATTATATTCTAAGATATATCTTAACTATTCTTAGTCTCCATTGAGTCGCCCCAATTATCTCCAATCTCGGCATCCACCTTGTTTGGAACATCCAAAGGCACAGCTTCTTCCATCAAGCGACATATATTCTCTACATCTTCGTCTGATTTTATAGAGAACACTAGCTCGTCATGGACTTGTAAAAGCGGTAGATAACCCGCTTCATAACAATGGACCATGGCTTGTTTGGTCATGTCTGCTGCTGACCCTTGAATTAGTTTGTTTAGAGCTTTGTAAACAAATGCTCTTTTGATTTCACCGTTGTATTCATGCACGGCTTCTTTGTGTTTCATAGGTCTACCCGTTCCGTACTTCAAAGGCTCCCACATATCAAAGTGACAACGCCTCCCCAGTATGGTTTTGATGTAACCTTTTGAGTTTGCACTACGCATAACAGAGTCTGCCAACTGTCTGACAAACGGTGCATAGGTATTAAATTTAGCTAGAATCTCCGATGCTTCGTCTACGGTAACACCCAGCTGATCCGCCAGCTTACCTTTGCCCATGCCGTACATGATGCCAAGTCCTATTGTCTTTGCGGTCTTTCTATCAATATCCACAAGGTTAGCAACCTCCTGGTGAAAGTCTGCATCGCCAGCATGGTAAGCATCTGCAATTGCATCTGCGCCATCATACTTAGAGCGACTGGCATAGTGTGTCAGTATTCTAGGTTCTTGTTGAGAGAAGTCAGCAGAACACCAGAGCTCTCCCTCTTCTGGTAAAAACAAAGATCTAATCAAAGGGCCGATCTCTTTGTTACGTGCAGGCACTTGTTGTAAGTTTGGATTGCTCATGGACAACCGACCTGTGACTGTCCCACCCGACTCGCCTTTCAGCTGACGTATTTCGGCGTGTATCCTACCGTTGTGCTCATGCTTTAGTATTGAGTCTATAAAAGTGCTGTGTGTTTTGTTTACCTCTCTTGCTTCACGTATAAGTTTAGCTATGGGGTGAGAGTGGTTCTCTAAAAAAGCTTTTGTAAAGCTAGGCATTCCTGTTGGTGTTCTAAGATACGTGAGCTTCATCGCATCAAACACTTTTGCTAACGAGTTAGCGGCCCACAATTGTATCTCAGGAACACCCGACTCTCTCTTTATCTGTTGGATTATGTCTTTCTCTCTTTTGACAAGTTGAGTCTTCAACGTCTCTGCTCTTTCCAAATCAACACGAACACCTTTTTGTTTCATTGCAAGAATGACAGGAAGCACTCGCATTTCTAAATCAAACACGTTCCAGAGGTTTTGTTCTTCTAATAAAATCTTGAAGTGATTCCATAATTTAAGCGTGAGGGCTGCGTCCTGTGTTGCATAAGTACCCACATAAGCCGATGGTAGCCTCCACATTTCAGCCTTAGGATCCAATCCCCACTCCTCCGCAGCAGCATTTAGCTCTGCCTCAGTCTTGCCTTCATTTATGTATTCACGACCCAAAGCATTCAAAGAATACCAATACTGATTCTCGTCAATCAAAGGAGCAACTATCATTGTGTCGATAATACGACCGTTTATAGTCACACCCTCTTTAGTAAGCCACCCAACATCGTAGGTCGAGTTGTGAAATATCTTGTCACTGTTTGTGGCGCAAATCTTTTTAGTAAACTCTATAACTTTCTTTTTAGAAAAATTAAATCCTTGCTCAT
>NZMJ01000106.1 GCA_002692855.1 Maricaulis sp. | reverse complement strand
TTTTAGAAAGGTTACTTGATAGAAGAAGATTTCCTAGACACTACATTTGTGGTCAACCAAGTATTGAAGCTATATTAGAAGATGGTAGAAAAACCTCACAAGATTTTTTTGACAAAGATGGATATGTAAATTCTTTAGAATGTATAAAAGCCTATGAGGATGGATATACATTAATTTTATCAAATATTGGAGGATTTGTAAAAGACACTTGGATTATTCAACAATGGCTAAATAAAACTTTTAACATTGAATGCAATTGTAATTTTTATTTTGGCACTGGCAAAAAAACAGTAAGTTACATAAAACACAGCCACGACTATCCAGTAATAGTAAAAAATATATATGGAGAGGGGTTGTGGGTTATAAATGGAAAAGAAAAAACTGTGTCTCAGCAAGACTGCATATGGTTTGATAAAGGAGTAGAACATCAAGTAATAGATATAAAAAATAAAAGACTATCTATGACTTGTAATATAAAATAAATGGTATGAGTAAAAATATATTAGATTATTTTATAATAAGTATTTGTGTCTTTTTAATAGTTAACACACTACAGTCTGAAGTTTTTTATCATAAAAGAGTTGTAGAGTATGTCTGTTCAAATGCTGAATACTTAAAAGACGATGTTACGAAAAAAGAAAATAAACAAAGAATAGGATGGGGAATATCTAAAAACAAGTTAATAGAATTTTATCAAGGCAAAGAAGATAATAGTTTCTTAATTGTATTTACATTTACAAATGGTTTATCTTGTGGTTTGATAGGGGGTAAAGAATTTTACTTTGAAAAATGAAAAAATTATTTAAGAAATTATTAAAATATAAAAAATGTTCTTTTTGTGATAGTCCAAGTGAATACTATCATAATTTTAAATTTTATTGTCAACTTCATTGGGATAGGAGATAACTATGGCTTTACAATTCATTACACCGATAGCAAATTTAGCTGGTACTTGGTTAAAAGGAAGACAAAAAAAAGCAGAGGTAAAACAAAAATTGGCAGTTGCTAAAATTGAAGCACAAGTGAAAAGAGTACAAAGCGATGCTGATTGGGAAGAGAAAGCTATGGATGCTTCTGCGAATAGCTGGAAAGACGAATTGTGGACTCTTACCTTTATTGCCATAATAGTAGCTTGTTTCATTCCTGCTTGTCAGCCATATTTATCTGATGGTTTTAAGTTTTTACGAGAGGACTGTCCTGACTGGTTAAGTTGGGGTATTCTTGCAAGTATTGGTGCTAGTTTTGGATTAAAGTCTATTGGTCAATTTAAAAAATAATGGCTAAAAGACAAAAAAATTTTGTTAAATTAGAAACTAAAAAGATTAAAAGAAGATATAAACCAAAGGCTATAAGGCATAGAAAAAAATTAGGACCTAAAAGTCATTTGAGAGTTGCATGATACCTTTTCCAGACAAAAAGTATAATATTATATATGCAGACCCACCTTGGAAATTTAAAACTTATTCTGACAAAGGTAAAGATAGAAGTCCTGAAAAACATTATTTATGTATGAGTGAAAAAGATATTAGCAATCTTCCAATACAATCTATTACAAAAGATAATTGTATATTATTTTTGTGGGTAACCTATCCTTGTTTATTACAAGGTATAAAAACAATAACCGATTGGGGTTTTACATATAAAACTTGTGGATTTAGTTGGATGAAAAAAAATAAAAAAAGTGATAGTTTATTTTGGGGATTAGGGTATTGGACTAGAGCAAATAATGAAATATGTTTACTTGCAACTAAAGGAAAACCTAAAAGAGTTTCTAGTAGTGTGCATCAAATAATATATGAACCGATAGAACAACACTCAAAAAAACCAGATTGCGTAAGAGATAAAATAGTAAAACTTTGTGGAGATGTCCCTAGAATAGAATTATTTGCTAGAAAAAAAACACAAGGTTGGGATGTATGGGGGAATGAAGTATGTACGACATAGACACAATATTAGGAATTAAAAATTTGATTAAAAAAGAAATCGATGCTATTAAAGAAAATATCGTCTACAATATAGACACACCTGAAAGATTGCAGTATGCTAAAGGAAAGCTCAACGCATACGAGTCGTTGCTTCAGGATATTAATAACCTGCAAAAAGAGGAAGAATGAAACTTATAAAACCTAAAAGATACGAAACATCTGAAACAGATGCATTAGTCCCAAAGGGAGCAAAACAAACCGAAGAATATTTAAAACTTATACCTAACCCAGTTGGATATAGACTTTTAGTGAGACCTTGGTCTGGCAAAGCAAAAACTGATGGTGGTGTATATTTATCTGATAAAACACAAGAAACTATTGAGATGACTACCGTAGTAGGATTAGTTATTAAAATGGGAGAGCTATGTTACAAAGATAAAGATAGATTTCCAAACGGTGCTTGGTGTAAAGAAGGACAGTTTGTTATTTACGGAAGATATGCTGGTGCAAGGTTTAAGACTAAGTACGGTGAGCATAGAATATTAAACGATGATGAAATCATTGGTACAATTGAGAAACCAGAGGACATCCTCGCACTATTTTAAGGAGATAGTATGGCACAAGAGCAATTACAATTAAACGCAGAACCTGATAAAATATCAGTAGGAGAAGATGCTCACGAAGAAAAAGAATTAAGTGTAGAGCAAGAAAAAGAAAAAGAAGAAGTAAAATTAGAAGAAGTTGATTTGGGGTATACTGACCCTAACAAAAAAGATACTGAAACAAAAGTTTTACCAAAAGAAGAGCCAAAAAAAGAAAGTAATCTTAATGAAATATCTGGAAGTGTACAAAGAAGAATTGACCAATTAACAAGAAAATATAGAGAGGCAGAGAGAAGAGAGAAAGCTGCTTTAGATTATGCAAAAGGATTACAAGACAAATACAAAAAAGCTGAGACTACACTTAACACAGTAGATGATAATTATATAAAAGAATTTGATGCTCGAATAGATGCACAAAGAGAACAAGTTAAAAGTAATTTAAAAAATGCTATAGAAAATAATGATGCAGATAAAATTATGGAAGCTAATGATTTATTAGCTAAATTATCTGTGGAAAAAGAAAAAGCTAGAATATTAACAGAGCAAAAAAAAGAGGCTGTAAATAAAGAACCAGAAAATAAAACTCCAGAGCCAATACCTCAACCTAAACAAGAGGTAAAAGAACCGTCTCCTAGAGCAAAAGATTGGGCACAAAAAAATGATTGGTTCGGTAAAGATAAGGTTATGACAAATGCAGCTTATGGAATACACGAGGATTTAGTCACTCAGGGGTTTGACCCAGAGAGTGAAGATTACTATAATGAGATAAACTTCAAAATGAGGGAATATTTTCCTAATAAGTTTGAGCAAGAAAAACGACCTACCCAAACTGTTGCTTCTGCTGGAAGAAAACAAGAGGGTCGCAGAGTTGTGAAACTCACTCGTTCACAAGTAGCGATAGCTAAAAAACTAGGAGTGCCTTTGGAAGAATATGCCAAATTTGTAAAATAGGAGGTCCTTATGGACAATGTAAATAGAAGCTCACGAACTTCCACAGTGAGAGAGACCAGAAAAAAACAGTGGATGCCACCATCTAGTTTAGATGCACCACCTGCTCCAAAAGGTTATAAACACCGTTGGATTAGAACCGAAACGATGGGACAAGATGATACAGCTAATGTATCAAAAAAACTTCGTGAAGGTTGGGAATTTGTAAGAGCCGAGGAGATTACAAAACGAATTGGCAAACACGATTACCCAGTAATAGCTAACGGACAGTATAGTGGTTTAATTGGAGTTGGAGGTCTCGTGTTAGCGAGGATTCCTGAAGAAATGGTTGAGCAACGCAGTGAGTATTTTAAAAACAAGACTACTGACCAAGTAAAAGCAGTTGACCAAGACATTCTAAGGGAACAACGACCTGAGATGCCAGTCAATATTGACAGACAATCTCGTGTTACTTTTGGTGGTGGTCGTAAATCCTAATAAAATTTACAATCACCGTATTTGTTTAACTTAGCCTATCTTACTAGGAGGTAATTATGGCGAATGTAAGTGAAAAATTTGGTCTTAGACCTTATAAGACACTTGGTGGTCATTCGTGGAATAGCCAACAAAATAGATACACTATATCAAACAATTACGGTACAGCTATTTTCCAAGGCGATTTAGTTATACCTGCAACTGATGGCGATATAGAAAGACATACTGCTGGAAACGGTCAGGCTGTCTTAGGTGTATTTAACGGTTGTTTTTACACTGACCCTACAACCAAGAAACCAACTTTTAGTAACTATTATCCTGGCAGTATTGCTGCTGATGATATAGTTGCTCAAGTTATAGATGACCCACAAACTTTGTTTTTGATTGATGCAGACACAGCTTTAACAAGAGCAGGACTATTTACTAATTATTCTGTTACTAATGTAACTGGTAATACAGACACTGGTATATCAAAAGTACAACTTGATGTATCAGAGGTTAGTACATCTTTCTCTTTTGCATTAATGGCTGTTGATATTTGTCAAGATGTGAACAATGAAGACACTGGAAATGCCAATGCAAACATTGTGGTTCGTATTAATAACCATTTTTATCAGCAAGTTAAAAATGCTGATACTGGAGTATAATCATGGCAATATCTAGAAGTCAATTAGTCAAAGAGTTAGAACCAGGCTTGAACGCATTATTCGGTTTGGAATATAACAGGTATGAAAATGAACACGCAGAAATTTTTGCAACTGAAACTTCTGACAGAGCTTTTGAAGAAGAAGTAATGTTATCAGGTTTTGGTTCTGCACCAGTTAAGTCAGAGGGTGCAGGGGTTACTTTTGACCAAGCAACAGAAAGTTTTACTGCAAGGTATACTCACGAAACTATTGCAATGGCTTTTGCAATTACTGAAGAGGCTATCGAAGATAATCTTTATGATAGACTTGCAGGTAGATACACAAGAGCTCTAGCAAGGTCAATGGCAAATACTAAGCAAGTAAAAGCTGCAAATGTTCTTAACAATGCTTTTAACAGTAGTTTTACTGGTGGAGATGGTGTTGAATTATGTTCAACTGCTCATCCTCTAGCAAACGGTGGCACTTTAGCAAACGAACTTGCCACAGCTGCTGATTTAAGTGAAACATCATTAGAGCAATCTCTTATTGATATTGCTGCTTTCGTGGATGAGAGAGGACTTAAAATTGCGATGCAAGGTAGAAAATTAATAATTCCAAAAGAATTACAATTTACTGCTGAAAGAATTTTAAAGTCACCACAAAGAGTCGGCACAGCAGATAATGATATTAATGCTATGGCATCTATGGGAATGATTCCTGAAGGCTATAGAGTTAATCATTATTTAACTGACACTGATGCTTTCTTCATTATGACTGATGCACCTAATGGACT
>NZMJ01000105.1 GCA_002692855.1 Maricaulis sp. | reverse complement strand
TGTTGTGGGTAATCTAGCAGCATCTGAAAGTAATACTAGATTTAAGTCAGATTTCTTTTCCATTATCTTTTTTCTAAGGGCAGTTTTTTCTTTTATGCTTGTTGTCATTAATATTTCATTTTGTAACATATGCAATTCGTTACTTATTTCTATTGCGTCTTCACGGTCATAAACATTATTATTTTTATTACTTATAAATTTTTCTACTGCATCAAAATCTTTTGCCAAAGATGCTCCTAACGTAGCTAGCCCTTTACTAGCTAAAGAAAGATTACTTATACCACTAGTTATTTTTAATTTTATAAGTTTTTCCTGTTGGTTAAGTTCTTGAGGTTTAGTTGTTAGTTCTTCAAGTAGGGTAATACCTTCTTCATAAGTTACTGGTATGTCTACATTTTCACCTTTCTCATTTTTTGCAGTATGAGTAAATATAATATCAGTACCCTTAATATAAGGTTCATTAGTTTCTTCATTAATTTGTCCTGCTGCTAATGCAGCATTCATTTGATTTTCGTAGTGTTTTATGAGATATGGACTAGTTTTTCTAGCTTGTGCCAATTTTAATATAGATTCCCCCATACCTAATCTTTTTACGTTAGCTGGTTTGGATAAATTGTTATAGTATTCTCGTGTCATACCTAACTCTTTAAGAACACTATTTTCTATAGCACGTGTTCCTCTGCCATGTAGCATAATATGAAATGCACTTCTTTTTTCTTCAGCGTTATCTTTCATACTCATTGGTTTAGTTGTACCTAACAACGCACCAGTTTGAGTAGTAGCATCTGCTTTTGGGTCTGGTTTTGCTTGAAGTTTTGGATTAATTTTTGTGAGTGTGTTAGGGTTATCCATTATATATTTAACGGCTTGCCCTTCTTCAGCTAGTCCTGCGTCCTCTATCATTTGAACTGTTGCCGCTAAATTATCTAAACTATACTTTTCAAAACCTTCCATCATTGAAAGGGCTTTTGCCTGACTTGCTAATCTAGAATTGATAGCATTTCCTGTAGCAATAGCTGCTTTTCTAGCAGCCTGTTTCTTTAAAACTGTTTCTCTAAAGTTCATAGCAGCTTTTTCATCATTTGGAAGCACATTATTCCAATAGTTATCTGTAAGAGTATCTGCTGCTCCTGCAGCTATGCTTCCTAGTGGACTTGCTAAAAATTTCATTAATCCCATTTTATTCCTCCATAGATTCAGGCTTACTCATTAATCCACCTGCCTCTGTTGTTTTTTCTTCTACTACTTCTTTAGCGGCTTCTAAAGTTTCTGGATTTATATTCATTAGTTCGTTTCTAGCTTTAGCTAGCTTTACCATATTTTGTTTTGCTTCTTTTTCATACCCAGTTCTATATTCTAATCCTGCAGCTTTAGCTATATTAATTATTAACATAACTAGCTCCTCCATAATTAACAGTCCCATGTCTGGAGTGTACAAACCCTCTCCTATACCTTGTAAAATCATAGCTTGTACTATTTGTGACACAGGTATTTTAGCTTCAAGAGCGTTCAATAAATTAAACATAGTATCATCATCTGTGACAATACCCATATACATTTGCATAACGTCATCTATGTTTGTATACTGTGGAGGTTTATCCCAAGGATACCTACCAGGGTCTTCTGTTAGAGATTGTCCAGGAACAGGTTTTTCAAACATACTCCTAGTGTCACCAGATGGTAAAGATAACTCTTCATTAAAATCTAACTCTATTGATTCCATTATTACGACCTCAACATTAATGATTCTAAAAATCTAAAATACTTAGAGCTAGCTTGCAAGTCTGCACTTCTTACAGCTGACACAACTCTTGACGTTTCGACCTGTGGACTATTTACAAAAAATTTAGTAAAGTTTACTTCTGGTAAGTATATATCAGCTTGTGGTGCAGGAGCTTTTTTTCCAAATTTACTTAATATTACACCTTTTAATAAATCTCCAAACATTATTTGTCTCCTTCATTTTCTTTGCTTGGCGTACTTGTAGCGGCATGAATGAGGGTAGCTAAAAAACTACCTATAGAATTTGCATTACTTTGTGCTACCTTTTTATCAAACATTTCTTGTGTAGTCTCTGCTTCTAGTACAGCCATAGAGTAATTAAATGCCCTATCTAAATTATTTTGAGAACTTTGATACACGAAAGATGCTTCATCTCTGTACTCTTGCCATATATTACTTAACGCTGTATTTGACAAATTAAAATAGTTTTGTGCGTTAATTTGATTAGCCGCATTCTGGGCGGCAGTATTAGCCGTGTTTACATTTCTACGCCATTGTGCATTACTTTGTGCAATAACTAAAGCATTGTTAGCGTTAAACTTTTCTATATCTGTTTTTTGTTGTAGTTTAAATTGATTCATTGCATTTACTTGCCCAGCATTAAACTGTGATGATGCATTTTTAGATGCTGCATTTGTAGTATCTATACTAGTTTTTAAATTAGCAAAGAACTGGTCTACTTGGTTTTGTGACGTAGCATTAAACTGGGCGGCTGCATTAACTGCTGCTTGATTAGATAACATTGCCTGTTGCTGAGCCGCTTGATTAATAGTTTTAGCCTGTTGCTCATTAGAAAGATTAGCCATATCCATCTGTAATAAGTTCTGAGCATTTTGCACTTCTGCTTGTTGTCTATTACTTAAATTAGCCATATCCATATTGGCTACACTAGCGGCATTAGCTAACGCCATAGCTTGTCGATTAGATAAGTTTTGTAAGTTAAGCGTTTCAATCATTTTAGAATTAGCAAACACTCGGTTCTGTTCTTGAGTGAACGTCATGTTTGCTGCTTCTGCGAACCTATTAGCATTGAGGATGTTGACTTGTTGTTGATTGCTAAGTTCTTGACCTGTTAATGATGCTTCGACTTGCATCTTTGCTAGACTAACTTGTTGTCTATTAGACAGGTTAGCCATTTCTATTTGTAAATTATTTTGAGTATTTGTTAAGTTAGCCTGCTGTTTATTATTCATTATTGCTTTAGCAGTATCATAGTATGTAGCCGCATCACGAGTAGCAATAGGTAATGCAGCCTCTAATGCTGCTTGTGTTATTGCAGCTCCTGCCATTGATGAGGCAGATAATCCTCTAGCCGCCATCTGTTGACTAGCACCACGAATAACTCCTGCGGCCCATCCTGGTACTTTACCATCTTCAAATTGCTTACTTAATTGTGCTAGTTGTCCTTGGACAGTCATTTCATCTGTGACTTCCATAGTTGCGGCTTGCATATCAGATTGAAATGTTGATTGAGCTGGGTCGTATTGTCCTAAGAAACTTCTATCTGCTGTTGCGGCAGTAGCAAGTTCTTTAGTTTGGTCTACTACTCGACCTGTCATAGGGTCTATTATTTGAGTTGGTTTTTTAAATTTGTTAAGGTCTATATTATTATTCTGAGCAAACTCCTCTGCTGAAACTGAACCTATTTCCTGTCCTAACATACCAGTTGTAACCACACGATTAGTTACGGGGTCATAACTTGTAGAATATTCAGGAATACCAATTTGATTAAGAACAATATCTTGAACTACTTTTCCAAAAGCTTGTTTATCAAATCCAGACAAATCATCTTGAGCCGCTCCAACTCCTAGTGAAGCTTGCCCTGTTTGTGCAGTAATTTTATCTGTTACAGTTCCTTTAGCGGCATCTGTAGTAGCGGCTGTGCCTTCTGCGGCAGTTACTTGTGCCGCTGGTGTAACTGTTGTAGGTGCTACAGTAGCAGCAGTTGATGCACTAGGTCCAGCAGCAAATAGTGTGGTGTCTTTAGCTTGTCCTGCCGTACTACCAATTATTTCATTTGTTTGCACTGTTTGTTTTCCAGGAGTGTACACAGATTGTTGTGCCATTAATGGGTTAGTAACATTCTGTCCCATTATGTCAGCTACACTTACTTCATTTACACCAGTTTTTCCGTTTACAGGTTGTACCACTTTTTTATTAGGGTTAGTATTTGGAGTGGTGTCTATTGGTGTAGGTTGTATTAAACTTGCCATGATATATACCTTTACCTATTGCTAAGAACTCTGTCTAATTTATCTTCTACTCTATGCAGTGCATCCATCACTGCTTGTGTAGAATCTTTAAGTTCACCACGAGTAACATATTCTTCTCGTGTTTTATTTAATAATATATCTATTCTTTTTACCTCTTGTATTAACCCTCTAAATGCCCAAACTGCAGGAGCTATAACTAAAGTTAAAATTACATTCCAAAACATCCACATACTTATTTCCATCTCTTACTCCTGTATTGATTTGAGATACCAGACGAGCCATATAAATCCAACAATTGTTGCCAGTAGTATGAAAATAAATATGCCTTCAATTATACGCTCTTTTATTTCTTGTTGACGATAAAGCTGGTCTTGCCTAGCTTTACGAATCTTCCCCTCCATTGCCAATAATTCATCCCAAGCTTTGTGTCCGTGAGAGAATTGTATAAAGGTTTTAAGTTCATATCTTTGTTCTTCTAGTTTTTTCTTAGCCGCAAAAGCCTCTAAAGCTTCTTGTTCTACTGAACCAAATATCTTACGAAAGATAGGTGGATTTTTTGCTGACTTTTCTTTTTGTTCAACATCTGATACGGCACTCATCCACCTTGATAAATCTCCTGTCATAGACTCTATATCTCGCCCTGCTTGAAAGGCTCGCTTTAAGCCTGCAAATGCCGTGCTTGCCGTGGTTAAAGCTGCACCAATCGTAATAGGGTCAAACATTATTGTTTAATATTTATATTCGTTAAAGACTGTTTATCAAGAAGTTTAAATCCTCTCCTTTCAGCAAAAGTTTTTGGATTATTCTCAAATTTGTCTGCACATTTTTCAAGCCATCTCATAGACATCTCATGTGTAGGTTCACTACCATTATTAATTAATTCATTTTCCATTTTAAGATAATTAAAAACTTCTTTTTGTGCTGAAGCTCCATTGATACCTAAATCAAAAAGATAAATATGGTTTCCTTCATCTATTAAACCCCCTTTTGTTCTAGCTGCACTTAAAGCTTGTTTCAGAGCTGTCATGATGTGGTATCTGTTTTCTTCTCTTTCATACATTTCTTCAGTAACTTCTTTTATTCCAATATGTTCAAGTAACTCATTATATTGGTTAATAAAAAAATTCATCTTACGAATAGCACCTTCTAAATAATTCTTGGTGCTTTCAAGACCACTTCGCAGTTCTAGTATCTTTATTTCTAACAACTCCCTTTCAAGTTCATCTGTAGATTCTTTAAGTTTTATTTCATGTTTTTGGGGGATATTGTTGAGTTAGCATGCAAGAACGCTGGAATCGGACGACTTGATTTAGAGTCGCCCTTCCCAGGCGCAAACCAAGGTAGTTTAGTGTTTAATGAAAGATCATATTACAACGAAGATAACGTGGATCTAGACTACCCGCTAAAAACAGCTAGAATGCTTCTTGGTCCACTAGAGTATCTCGATTCAGAGGACAGGGTAAGAAAAATCAATTTAGCTCAAATGCCAATATCGTTTAACCTGTTCAGA
>NZMJ01000050.1 GCA_002692855.1 Maricaulis sp. | reverse complement strand
GTCAGTGCAAGGCGGGAACGCAGACATGAAACATGCCCATCGTGTATGACGAGCAGTGATTTTAAGAAGAGTGTCCGATTCATAAAGGTCGGCGTGAACGTAAGTGATGTTGCCTTCCGTCCACTCACCGTCATGCTGGATGTCGTAGGCGAAGCACTCATAACCAGCCTCGGCCCAGGGGCGCAAAGCCTCGCCCGTATAATCGTAAAGGGAAATAACGTGGTTTCTCATTTCTTTCTTCCTTTCTATGAAACGTGGTAGTTCGTTAAAGTAACATGATACATGGACCATGGTCAAATGCTCCCCGTCACATATATACAGGCAAATTGAAAAAAACGTTTTGAAAATAAAATTTTGGATGAAAAAAAGTGTAAAAGTGTAACGAGTACCCGAAAACAGGTGTTAAACCGTTGATCTGGTTGAAAAGTAGTCGTTACACTTCCCGTTACACTTCGTTACAGTTTAAGGCTTCCCGTTACACTTTTCTAGCCGAAGAGCCGTTTGACGCTTGTCGGAAACAGGGTTAGTTTTCAAAAAGCCTGTATAGAGGAGCTACTTGCATGAAACGTCGAATCGACTCAAAAGCTGAAGAGATCGAGGAAGCGCACGGTCGTAAACTCACGAATCGCCAGAAGACCTTCGCCCGGCACTTTGTAGACGGGACGCACTCAAACGCGGAATGCGCTCGCCTGGCCGGATACTCTGATAAGAACGGGATCGCGAAGATCCAAGCGCACAAACTTTTGAACACGAAGGACTTCCCGCATGTCGCGGAGTACATCGCGGAACTTCGTGAAGAACGAGAACGAAAGTATGGCGTCACCTTGATGGGGCAGTTGAAGCGATTGCGCGAACTTTCGGAAAACGCCGAAGAGGCCGGACAGTTCTCTGCTGCCATCAATGCGGAGAAGACGCGTTCGGCGCTGGGCGGATTGACTACTGACAGGCGCGAGACGAATCACTTCCACGCTATTGAAAACATGAGCCGCGAAGAGATCGAATCTCGATTATCTGAACTCCGGCAGGCGCACCCAAGCGTGTTCCTAGATGCCGATTACGAGGTGATAAATGACACAGAAACCGGAGACGCTTCTATGGAACAATCTTCGGGCAAACCTCCCCAAAAGCTGGCACACCACACGGATTGAAAACCGCTTCGGCGGCGGGATACCCGACGTTCACGTATGCGCGGAAGGTCTTCCCTTCTGGTTAGAACTTAAAGTTACCAAAACTAACCGCGTAAATGTGTCGGCCCATCAAGTCGCTTGGAATTTCGCCTATTGTAAGTCGGGGGGCGTAAGTTTTTACCTTGTTAAGGCCCTCGAACGGTCGAACCTATATTTGTTTGACGGGAGTCGGGGTCGGGAGTTAGCGGAACACGGACTCAAGTCGGGTCGGGTCGGGGACCATGAACCGGGGTCGGTCGGGTCGGGGTCGGTCGGGTCGGGGTCGGTCGGGTCGGGGCCAGGGACCATGGTGCCGTGCCTGTGGTCGGGGTCGGACCAGACCGGGCTCCAGGATTTTTTGATCGAGTACACCCGGCGCCGGATCGGGCCAGGGGTATAAAAGCCCCCGGTGGTCCGTCATTGGGCCAGACCACCGGGGTTCGCCGGCCAGGTGCACCCAGCCAGCGGCGGCGCTACTTAGTGTCAACAACCAGCGCCGTAGTCGCGGACAACGAAACCGCTAGTGTCGGCTTTCGCTTTCTTGCCCTTTGGATCCAGCCCCACGATAACGGGCTGCGGATCCAAATGCCGTAAATCATGTTCTGTGCCATCGATCACTCGATGCCCCATGAATGTATCCGGNAAACCGTCACCNAAAACAACCGCAACGTTTTTACGATTGGCCAAAACGTGAATTGCTTCGTGCATGTTTGNTTCGGACAAGCTGAACGTNAGNTGATAGTTNGACGGTNTNTTTGGATTGAGCATACGCTTCAAGCTTTTGGTGTAATCCACAAATTGAATGTCAGGGAATTGCTCCGGCAAGGTTTGCCCATTGTATCCTTTGATATACTCAAACGCGATATCGCTGGATCCATTGGGACGAACAGCAAGCTTTTTGTTTTCGCGATCTGCTTTCCTAATCATCGCCTTGATATGGTGCGCCATCTCACCCATAAACGCTTGGCGTTCGTTCATGAAATATTGAGACTTGGCGATTCGGCTTTCGCGAACGGCGTTCGTCCCGTTTTCGAGATCGGTGACCATTGCGGCTTGGCCGCTGTACATTCCGAGACACAAGGCCTTGCAACCCTCGCTCGCGTTCGGGCAAAGGTTGCCAACGCCCGCAGTATCGTGCGGGGCCATGTAGTTGATCGCGTTCAGCCAACCGTATTTGTCGGCCTTGATCGCTTTCGCGCTATCAGTGGAAAAGAACTTGGTAAACTTAGGCATGATAAACCTCATTGGTTGTTGACGGGGTCAATATACCATGATTTCCCAGGATGGGTCAAGTCGGGGTCGGGTCGGGTTCGGTTCGGGTCGGGTCAGGCGCTGGGTCGGGGTCGGGGCCTCAACAAAAGACGGCCCAGGCAAGGGCACCTGGGCCGTTAGTCCCGGGCGGGGAATCGCTAGGCTTCGAGCCCGGCCGCCCGGCAGGGAGGTAAGGGGGCGACGATAGACCCGTCGCCCCCCAGATGTCAATTGACCAAAAGAAGCCGCTCGCGTAGCTCCTCCTCATCGTAGTATTCGACGCAACCGTCGCAAATCCAATTATCGTCGATCACTTCGTGCGGTTCGTTGCGAACGTCGAAAATACGACCGCAGCAATCGCAGATCGTATTGTCGCCATAATTTGGGTCAAGGTTTTTCATGCTGTCACCGCCATCTGCGTCTCGCTCAATTCGATGGTGATGTCGCTCCCGCGCAGTACGTTGCGAACCATGTTAGGGGTAAGGCGAACGAATTCCGCGAAGTCATCGCCGCTCACCGCGTGGGTTTTGTCCCATAAGGTATCGCGGTTCGCTTTCGTTGGCTTGTATCCCCGCGCATAAACCACGGTATTGACATCGTTTGACATGATGAAGTTCTCCGCCGTTGGCGACATCAAATAGATGCCTTCGTCTTTCACAAGCCAAAGGCCTTGGTCTGTTGTCTCTTCTTGCGTGTACGGAATCCGCCGCTTGTGCGCGTTGGAATGTTCCATCATCTTGGCCAGCGTTCCGGCCTTGTCGTTTTTAAAGATTAGTTTAGCAAACATTTTTATATCCTGTGATGTTGTTGGCTGTTGACGTGATCCATTATATATGGGATATTCTGACTGTCAACAACCAATGGAGGACGATATGTCCACAAGAGCGATTTACACTTTTTGCGATTCCGACGATGAGGCGAAAGACGTACACGTTTACAAGCATCATGATGGATACCCGTATAATGGGGGCGTCCACAATGGTACGGCCTACGAAGCCGGAGGCCTTGTTTGGATAAACGACGCGAAAGCATTTGCGTGGGACTTGCCAAGGTTTGAAGCCGACGAATTCGCGGCTTCGTTCGTCGCGGCGAACAAGTCTGACGGCGGAGGCGTTCGTTTAATTGGCGATCAAAAGCCGTGGGAATACGCCTCCGATTGCGATTACTGGTACAAGGTCTGGCTATGGATGGGCGATTTGCATGTGACCGTTATGTCCGTTGATTGGTTTGGAGAGGTCCGCGAACATTGCGTTGAAATGGAGGGTCCGCTTGATGAACTACTCGCAACGCAACGCGCCCGAAAGGAGGTGGCGTGATGCCCAACTGGACAAGCAACATCTTAAACGTCGTCGGCAAACCCGACGACGTTGACAAGTTCGTCGCGCACATGGGCGACGAAATGGATTTCGAAAAGGTGATCCCGTCTCCCGAAAACATGTTCCGCGACGACCTATCGCAAGAGGACAAGAGCGGTGCGCGGCGGAGGGTGTCCCGAACTGGTACGATTGGCAATCCGAAAATTGGGGGACCAAGTGGAACGCTTGCCATCATGAAGGTCCAGTTGAAATCCAAGACTATGAAACCATAAACATGAAGCA
>NZMJ01000049.1 GCA_002692855.1 Maricaulis sp. | reverse complement strand
CCTACTGTGCAGCAACTTATCAATAATACTATTTCACAGATGATATGGTACATACAATATGGACATGAAGGTCGTAGCACACCCGAAAAATATTGGGAGTACCAAAACTTTGATAATATAAATCTATCATATCCAACAAGCGATATTTTAAATTACAATACAATGCGGTCGTTTTCGCAACAACTCAACTCTCAACTATTAAACGCTACATTTAGTGGTGACTTTTGTGATTCATTGTCCACCACACGAAGGGTAAACGCAAGCCAATCACTGGCAATGATGATAAGGCTTTTGATTGTAGAGCAAGCACTAATTACAATTCAAGTATATGATAAATTTGATTTAGCATTTATGGAAAGTGATATATTTATCACAAATATTTTAGCATTGCTTTTTAATGAAACAACAAAATACGACGTAAGTTTTGGACTGACCACAAATCTTTATTCTGATTTTAAATCAGCAGCAAAAAAATATTATGAGATACTCGCGCTTCTTGGGGAACAAGAGCCTGTTGAATTTGAAACTGATGTAGAATATTTAAAAGATATTATTAAAGTTGAAATCAATAATTTAAAATCACCCATTGCTAAAACACTTAATCTTGGAGAAAAATGGAAATCTTGGGATGGCTTTGTTACAAATCGCNTATTCCCAACATTTGATGCCCCTTCAGATATTGATAGTGATTTTCAAAGCTCATTTCAAACACCTCCCGATAGTAAATATGTTAGTAATTTTGACAAATTTAATGTCTCTTTCTCCACCACAGAAGTAAAACAGAAAGATATATCTGATTTTGTAGATGATACGAAAACCTCTTTCAAAGATAGTGTTGGCGATAGCGTACCAGATGAATTATACAATAGTCTTTTTAACACCTTTGATGAATGGATTTCCACTCTTTCACTACCAACCTATGATGATATATCCGATTTCTCTATAGACGAATATGGAAATAGTGAAGAAGAGATCCGATATGCAACAAGTGATACTATAAATCTACAAGTGGGAGTAACCAGTTATAGTGTTAATTATGAATTTATCGTTGTAGGAAAAAAATATGGAACTTATTCCGGCACAGAGGATGCAGTAATGATTTATATTAATGCGACTTTTGACGGGGAACTATCACAGGATTATGAATCTGCAACCAGCAGTGAAGCAATTTTAAACCCCTTTAACCAAAGGAATGGAAAAGGCGGGTTTGCATTTGAAAGATATGTGGACTATAAAATAAAAACACAAAGTAATGTTATAACTGGCTATGGAGCGTTTCTTTTAGATCTATCAGGTGATGGTAATTTAAATTCTTTATTGTTTGATAAATTTGAGTATATTAGATTTGGATACAGAATGGTATATGTTGCAGATTATGGTTACAAAGAAGGTGAAGAAGCCACGGACCTCAAGGATTCCATGTTCACAAATTTATCAAGTATAATTGAAAACTCATCAAATAGCAAAAATGCTCGTAAACAAAAAAAGGCTTTTTATCTTACAAATCAAACAAGAACTATTAATGGCTCAACTCAGCAATACGAAATGGTAACCTTCCCAGTAGCAAGCGCAGAGTGCGAGTATGTTGATACAACAACCAATCAAGATATTACTATTCAACAATTTTTAGATTCCATACAAAACAAATATGACAATGAAATTTTCAAGAACATTAAAAACATGCTGCTCGAAACAGACGAGTATAAGATTATTATTAATAATGTCTTGTGTTTAAAAGAATTAATTGCATCTTTGTCCTTTTATGAGTATGCATCGCTGTCCGATGAGAACATATTTATTTCTNGCATAAATGGGATTAACTTACATAACATGACCGCTCGTGCCAAACTTTCAACATTGCAAACATTTTATGCCTCTATTTATGGCGAGGGACAAATATCTTATCAGGATCCGTTTACCAAAAATGTATTAACTTAACGGACTATTCAGAACTATTTACAAGAGGAGCAATATTGAGTGCCAGGATTATCGCCAAAATTACCATTACATATTGATAAAATTGATGGATATGGTTTAACTAAAAACTTTAAAGAAGTTGCAAGACAGAATCTTAAAATGGTAGTGCTCACAAATCCGGGTGAGCGAATTATGTTGCCCAACTTTGGTGTTGGAATAAAAACGTATTTATTTNAAAATGCAGATACGTTTGTGTTTGANGAAATAGAAGAAAAAATAAGACAACAAGTTAGAACGTATTTNCCTTATATTACAATTGACNATATTAATTTTTTCTCTGAGAGAAACAACTTTAATGAAACGGAAATTGAACCGTCATCATTATCAAACTATGTTCATATACAAATTAAATACCGCATTCCAACAATATTTATTTCTGACACATTATCGTTAGAAATTTAGTTATTTATATAATTATGTAACAGGAGACACTATTTCGTGGCTGATAAAAGAGAAAACGTCAATGTCAATTATCTAAGCAGAGACTTCGGCACAATTAAGAGCGAACTAATTGAGCATGCACAAAGGTATTATCCAGATACCTTTAGAGACTTTACAGACGCAGGTTTTGGTGCCTTGATGATAGANGCTGTATCCTATATTGGAGATGTGCTGTCTTTTTATTTAGATTATCAAGCAAATGAAAGTTTCCTCCTTACAGCAAATGAATATGGNAATGTTCTAAAACACGCTGAAACTGTTGGNTATAGACACGCAGGTCCACGTTCAACATATGGTGATGTCACACTTTATATTTTAGTTCCATCAAATTCTTCTAATACTGGACCAGATTTAAGNTATGCGCCTGTTTTAAAGTCTGGCTCTTCATTTAGAGGCGGAAACGGATCTCTTTTTTCACTTTTAACTGATGTTGATTTTGCTGACGCAAACAACGAAGTTGTTGTGGCTCTTACAAATTCTACAACAGGTGTNCCAACACAATATGCAATTAAGGCAACTGGTCAAGTTGTTTCTGGTCAGCTTCGTATTCAAACATATACAATTGGTTCATTTGTTAGATTTCGCAGTATTGAAATACCTGGAACGGCAACNACAGAGGTGATCTCTGTTGTTGACGCCGAGGGTAGAGAATATTATGAAGTGGACCATTTATCACAAAACACAATTTATGTACCAATAACAAATACAGATGTAACTACAAATGTTCAAGCTCCAACAATTGTGAAACCTTTTGTTGTGCCAAGACGATACATCGTCAGAAAAACACAAACACAAACAACCTTAGTTTTTGGATATGGCTCCGATGATCAATTAAGTTCGCCAAGTTTAGCGGAGGCTCGCGATGTTGTATTGGATTTACATTCAAAAACTTATATTACTGACAGTGCCATGGATCCCACAATTTTAATTAAAGGTGATAAGTTTGGTGTTGGTCCATCAAATACAACACTAACTGTTACTTATCGTGCTAATACAGCAGAAAATTCTAATGCAAGCGCGAATGCAGTTAACGAAGTTGCGAGTGCAAACTTAGAATTTGCAAATAGAACACAGTTAAACACAGCAACTATTAATTCGGTTAGAGGCAGTTTGGAAGTTACAAATGAAAATCCCATCCAAGGTAATGTAGCACCTCCTACTATCACTGAATTGAGACAACTTATTTCAGGTGCTCATTCAGCGCAAAACCGTGCAGTCACAGCCGAAGATTATAAAACGCTTGTTTTATCAATGCCCGCAAAATTTGGTGGCATAAAACGTTGTTCTNTTGTACAAGACGTGGANTCTAATTTAAGGAATATTAATATTTATGTTATTAGTCAAGCAACAAATGGAATACTTGAGGCAACAAATAGTGTATTAAAAGAAAATATTAAAACTTGGTTAAATACAAAGCGNATGATTAATGANTCTGTCGATATTCTTGATGCAAAGGTCGTTAATCTTGGTGTTAAATTTTCTGCAATTGCAAGCAACAATGAGAATAAAACAGTTGTCTTTGATCGTGTACAGAGCAGAATGAATCAGTTTTTCGAAACAAAATTAGANGTTGGAGAATCATTTAGTATTACAGAAATTTACTCTTTAATTAATTCAACGCCAGGAATTGTTGATGCAACTTTTGTAAAGGTATTTCAAAAAACTGGTGCAGGATATGCAACAACAAATTTTAATGTCAAAGCGTACACCACCTCAGATGGGAGATTAATTAGAGCACCAAAAAATGTTATTTTTGAGCTTAGATATCCCAGTGCAGATATTGAAGGAACAATTAGATAATGGGCATTAAAAGATATACAGCAAATGCAGACAATACAATTACAAATGCATTCAAATCAAACTTAACCACACGCGCAACTGGCTCTAATATGGGATTGTCGGACTCGCTTGAGGTCTTTCGTATTTACGGGCAAGAATCTTCTGGATCTTCCGAATTATCAAGAGTGCTTGTTAACTTTCCTGTTACTGGCACGGTGTCAATCAAAACAGATCGTACCAATGGAATAATCCCAGAAAGTGGAAGTGTTAGTTTTTATCTTCGCATGTTTAATGCCAAACACCCATTCACANTNCCTCGCAACTACAATATGATTGTTGCGGCTGTNTCTCGNTCTTGGAATGANGGCACAGGTTTGGANATGGAAGACTATTCAGATCAAGGNGCCTCTAATTGGAAAGATGCNTCTTCTTCATCTGCTGGAATTGTTACTTGGACTACGACAGGNGGAGATTATCATGCCGAGCCACGTTTTACAGCCTCGTTTGATAGTGGTGTTGAAGATTTAGAANTAGATATTACCGACTTGGTTGANCAATGGATNTATGGCTCTCCTGCTGGCGGNAGCGGNATGGGCACAAATAATGGAAAACAAAATTATGGAGTTGGCATTTTTTTACAAAACGAAACTGCGTTTTCTTCATCTTATACCAAGAAGTTTTTTGCTAGAGNCTCTGAGTTTTTCTTTAAGCGCCCCGTAATTGAAGCACGCTGGGACTCTGCAACTCGTGATGANAGNGGTAATTTTTTCTTTAGTAGTTCTCTCGCAACNTCTGATGAAAACTTATANACTTTATACCTNTATAACAGNGTTCGNGGAAGATTAANAAATATACCAGATATTGGCACGGGACAGATTTATGTTAGTATNTATTCTGGCTCCGCNGACAANTCTGANCCAACNGGAGACAGAATTANAAACGTAGCNGATGGANTNCATGTTGTNGCTGGNAACCCTTATATNATTACAGGCGGNNATGTTAGCACAGGNATNTACTCNGCNTCNTTTGCNNTNACNGCCGCTGCTAATCCACTNACAACAGCNTTNGATGTNTGGCANAGTGGNTCAANACANTNTGCGACATCATCGTTTAANCCAAAAAAACTTGNGTCACTTGCTTANAATCCTTATTCTNNATATGTAATGAACATTACAAANNTAAGAGATCGCTACTATCNAAANGAAACNGCNCAATTNAGACTTTATACTCGCAACAAAGATTGGCAGCCAACTATTTATGTTANNGCAAGCGAGGTTCCTGANAACCTTATTNTTGANAGCGGNTCTTTTAANGTTANTAGACTTGTAGACAACTTAGATGTCATCCCATTTGGCACAGGAAGTGATAGGCACACTGAATTATCATTTGATGTTAGTGGTAGCTACTTTGAGCTTGATATGAATTTATTAGAAGCAGGATATGCTTATGGAATTAAGTTTGCATTTTATGATGACTCTGTGCAGAGTTGGAACGAGTATCCAGATATATTTAAATTTAGAGTAGAGGAATAACATGTCCACAAAGGATCTTTTTAACAGAAGTTCACAAGTTGTAGTATCTTCGAGCCTCAAAACTCTTTCGGAGGAAATTGAGTCTCCAGAATATATTCAAGAGTACATCGAGCAGCAAGACAGGCTTGAACCCCACATCGATTTTAGTGATCCAGCAAACTTTGCAAAATATGGATCTGCTAAAGAATACTATGATAAATCACTCCAATACATTTATGGAGAATATCCTTACGATGGTTCGCTAAAAGAAAAAATTAAGTGGCGTAACGATGCTACACTTCTTGATATATATCTTTACGACAATCGATACCCTAAAACAACAGGATACGCAGTCCTTGCAAGCGATGGCTGGGGTACAAATACTGGTAGCATTGTTGTGGGTTATGGTGCCCCTGCAACTGGTGATTATGAATATATTAATGTAAAGGGCGGTCCTAATTCAGTTTATGGTTCTTCGCTTGGCACAGCTTCCCTGGCAGGTGTTTTTGATTCAAGATCAAATATTTTTGATCAAACAGTCACAGGCTCTTCGGGTCCAGTTTCTGCCACTCGTGAAACAAATTTAAAAACAAACTTAGATAACGGTGTTACTGTTGAGTTTTGGATGAAAACAGGTTCTTTGGCAACTTCTTTGACACAGAAGCAAGTTGTCTTTGATATGTGGAACGGACAAGCTTCTTCAAGTGCAGACTATGGGCGCTTAAGAGTCGAAGTCGATGGAACACGCGCCTCTTCTCCATTTATGGTAACTGTGTTATCTGGTGCTCTTGGTTTAAGCACCTCCTCTGTTGAAATTGGATCTACCTTAGACTTAAATTCATTTTCTGACTGGCAGCACTATGCACTTAGTTTTGCAAACAGCGGCACTAATATTGAAACAAAGCTTTATGTAAACGGATCTTTAATTGAGACAATAACAACTGGTTCAAACATTGGCGAGATCCGAGAGGACTTACAAGCCAATATTGGTGCGCTGCTTACTGGAACATTTAATATGTCAGCAAATGCTGGTCCAAATCTTGGTTGGGGTAAGCTTTCAGGCTCTATCGATGAATTCCGTTTTTGGAAAACTCGTCGAACTGAAAAACAAATAGCAAGAAACTATTTTACAAGTGATCTTGGTGGTGGTACAAATACAGACACAGCTAATCTTGATTTAGGCATTTACTATAAATTCAATGAGGGCATTACCACTAACACTACAACCGATAGTGTTGTACTTGACTATTCTGGTCGTATTTCTAATGGAACATGGCAAGGATACCCAAGCTCTAATGCTCGTAACACAGGGTCAGCAATTAATTCTGCTTCAGCCGGGACAGAGGAGTTAGATCCAATTGTTCGCTCTAATCATCCAAAGATTGAAAATCTTGAAGCAGAGCTTGAATTATCTGGCACGACGTGGGATTACGAAAATAACTCTTCTTTATATTTTACAATGCCTACTTGGATTATTGAAGAAGATGAAGGCAATGGAACAACAGGTGATTTAAAAAAGCTAACCCAAATCATGTCAACTTATCTTGACAATCTTGATCTTCTTGTTGGCGAACTTCCAAAACTTAATATCGCAAGTTATCCAAGTTCTTCTGCTTCTGGTAAATTGTTTAAAGTTTATCCTCAAATTCAAACAGCAGTTCGTTCTTTTGGTCTGGATGCACCTGAACTTTTTTCTAATGGTAGCGTTTTAGAGTATTATCGTAATCGCGATGAAACAAAAGAATATGAGGAAGACCTTAACACAGTTAAAAATTTAATTTATAACAACATTTACAATAACCTTACTGATATCTACAAAGCAAAGGGAACTGAAAAAGCTTTTAGAAATTTAATTAGGTGCTTTGGTGTTGGTGATGACATTATTCGAATTAATGCTTACGCGGACAATGACACATACAAATTTGAAACCAAGCGCCGATCAGAAAGCTACAGAACAAAAACAGTTAACTTTAATAACGCAGACAATTTTGCAGCAACCGTTTACCAATATGCTGACGCCTCAAATCCAAATAGTGTCTCTTACATATCGGGATCCTCCACAGACAGCAAAACATATGAAGACAGCTTTCCAATTACAATTGAAACAGAAATAGTATTTCCTAAAAAAGTCTCCCCATATGGATATTCAGAAGACATCGACATTCCTTTCAAAGACAACTACACTGAAATATCTGCTTCTTTGTTTGGTATGCACACTCCTGTTGTTTCTTCTTCGATGGATGGAACTGAAACTGATTTGACATGGAACACATCTGACGTTGCGAACTTTCAAGTATTCGCAATCAGAGACCAGGTTGAATCAAGCGATGTCAAGTTCATGCTTACATCTTCCAATCCTTTCCCGATTCCTGAACTTACAACGTCTTTTTATCAGAATACATATAACAATGAAAAGTGGAATTTTGCAGTAAGAATTAAGCCCCAAGGATATCCTCAATCTTTTGCCAGCGGAGCTTTAGACGCCGATTATACTGTGGAATTTTATGGAGTTAGCTACATTGCTGACCGAAAAATTCATGAATTTAATATTACTAGTTCTTTTGCAAAAACAACAGCAGAAAATTTATTAACTTCTCCAAAACGCCTCTATGTCGGCGCACATAAAACTAACTTCACTGGATCAACATTACACACTACTGATGTAAGGGTTGCATCTTGTCGCTATTGGTTTGACTACCTTGATAACTCTGCAATTCAAAATCACGCAATTGACCCAGGCAACTTTGGACACCCAAGACCTAACCGCAATACATATCTTCTTGAGACAGATTTTCCAGGTATTCAAGTACCTGAAATTGAATCTCTTGCACTTTACTGGGATTTTCAAACTGTAACAGGGTCAAGCAATGGCAGTGGCGTTGCGACAACTTTTGATGGAAAATTTACCGTACAAGATGTGACATCTGGTTCTATTGCGTTAACTTCTCGTTATAGTTGGCTTGGTCCAATTCTTAAGTACCAGCATACTGGGCGAGGTGATTTTTTCCCAATTAACTCAACTAGTTCAGTAGAAACACAATATTTGTATGCTGCAAGGCAGCAGCTTCCCGAGGTCGTATTTGGCGATGACAACATCCGCGTATTAAATCAGGAGGAAACAGAAGTCTTTACAAAGGAAACTAGACCTACTAAAACATACTATGCCTTCGAGAAAAGTATGTATCAGGTTATTTCTGATGAGATTATCAATTATTTTGGGTCCATCGCTGATTTCAACAACCTAATTGGTGACCCTGTAAACCGCTATCGCCATGAATACAAAGATTTAAATTACCTTCGTCAGTTCTTCTTCGAGCGAGTTTCAAATACGCCAGACTTAGATAAATTTATTAATTATTATAAGTGGATTGATTCAACCCTCGAAACTATGTTAATGCAACTTGTTCCTGCCTCAGCCCAGTTCAGCGATGGTATCGATAATGTTGTTGAGAGTCATGTATTAGAAAGAAATAAATATCACAGCAAGTTTCCAACATTAGAGTTTAACACACCCGATCCAGAAGGCGGTGCAGTTAGTATTAACAAACATCTTTACAACTGGAAGCAAGGACATCGCCCAATTCCAGCAGCGGAGAGTGATAACTGCCTATACTGGAAAGAGCGTGCAGAACGAGACGAAGCCCCAATCAGCAGCGGCGATGCAACAGTCGATAGCAATAGAAACAGTATATTATCTGCTTCATTGCAAGTTTTTGAAAGACGTTGGACTACGCCATATCGCTACACACTTGAAAAACGTAAAACTATTCATGGTGGTATCAACTATTCTGAAAACAAAAAAACTAATTTCTATCGAGGCGTAAATTATCCCCATGGACCACGCACAAGCCTTGGGCTACCTGTAAACGTTCTTAATGCGTATAATATAGATGTAGTAGCATTAAAGGACTGTGATGATGAAACAATTCCAAATCAAAAAATAAAATACTCTTTTGGAACAAACAATGCTAGAGCGAATGATTCTGGTTCATTTGATGGCATCAAGGGCGAGATTGCAATGCCATTTAATATCTTGTCTGGTTCTCCAGATTTAGGTGGATATAATAGCAGAGTTCAGGATCTCTTTTTAAACAATTCTCAATTAGTCAATCTACACTCTGATGCATATGGAGATAGAAACGAAGTGCCTATGCAGGGTCCATTTACAGAAAAATACGTTGGTGGACATCAACATAGACATGTTAAAATTAATAATTTTGATGCGAATCGTATCGGAGGCAATGGCGCTGCCGCACCAAACAATCTCGATGGACAATTTACACGCCCAGAGGCTTGGAGATTACTTCTTGGCGGCGGTCCTGGTGGACTCGGCGCTATT
>NZMJ01000048.1 GCA_002692855.1 Maricaulis sp. | reverse complement strand
AAGTGTTAATACTTGAATAACTTTACTGTTAGCTCCTAATTTTGCAAAATGTGCCATAATGTTTCTCCTTATATATTAATTTTAATTACCATTCAACTATTGAAATTTATACCTTATCATTACTATACCAGAGCCACCAGCTCCGCCACCTTCAGATGGTGTATCTCCTCCACCGCCTCCACCGCCACCGCCAGTGTTTGCAGTTCCACCACCCGCACCTAATCTATTTGATCCATATCCGCCACCACCAGCTCCACCTGGAATTTGACCATTTCCACCAGGTCCTACGTCTCTTTCAGCTCCACCACTTCCACCACCAGCAAAATATCTACCTGGTGCAGGACCAGTTGTTCCATAAGAAGATGGAACAGATGCAGTTGGTGTGCCGTCTCCACCTCTAGGCCAACCTGGACCAGGAGTACCTGTTGGTTGTGGGGCTCCATTATCACCTGCTTCACCAGCTCCACCGCCGCCACCACCATTAGCAGCTTGTCCTGGACTTGGTCCACCAGTTCCACCGTTATTTCCTTGAGGGGGACTAACAGGAGGTGTATTACCAGTTCCACCTGAAATACCGATTGTAGCTCCTCCACCACCAGAACCACCATTTCCACCACTTGTTGTTCCGTAACCTGCTTGACTACCTCTTCCACCACCTGCTGATGTAATTGTTGAAAATACTGAATTAGACCCATTGGTTGAATTTGTTTCTGAACCAGATGGTTTACCATATGCACCTGTTCCACCACCTCCAACTGTGATTGGGTAACCTGTTATAGAGGCTGGAATTGATGTAGGTGTTGCTAAAGGTGATGCTGTATATGATCCAGTATTACCTGATTTAGATTCTCTAAAACCACCTGCACCTGCACCAGCTGCACCTGAATTTCCTCCACCACATAAAGCAGAGCCTCCACCTCCACCACCAGCGACTACCATATAATCTAAATCATTTGGTGCAGATCCTGTACCATTTTGTGATACACAAAAAGTTCCAGGGCCAGTAAAGATATGAATTTTAAAATCTCCACAAGTAACTATAGTTCCACCTGTTGCAGCAATAAATGCAGTTCCTGTTACGTCTGATGTTGAGTCTTGAACAACTCTCCATCCTTTTGTTCCATCCACATAAACTAAAGTGATTGATTGATCTTCTGTAGTTAAAACCGAACTTGCATTTACACCATTAATTTTGTCTGATCCATTAGGAGTAACTGTAACATTGTTAGTGTCCCAAGTATTTGCATAATCTTTTAATGATACTATTGAACCTGCAGATCCTGCAGGTAAAGTAACTGTGATTGCTCCACCAGTTGTATTAACAAAATAACCATCACCAGATACTGCTGTAAATGAAGCTGTCTTTGCCGTAGTATCCCAGTCTACAGTACCTGTTCTCCCGAACCCTGATTGAGATGCACCACTAGCCAAATTTACCGTATCACCACTTGCACCAATAGTTATCGTAGTTCCTGATTGAGAAATTATGCTTCCGCCATCAGTTGCTTTTAATGCGTTTGATTTTAAATCACCATTAACTGTTACTGGAACACCTGCTGCTACTGATACTGAATCACCAGAGTCTCCAACTGTAACTGTACCACAATTTGTTCTTGGACTTATCTTATTTACTTTTACTTCACTCATAATTTACCTATTGAAACTTGTACCTTATTATTACTATACCTGATCCACCTGAACGTAAAGGAGCAGTAACTGGATTAGGATGACCATTACCACCTCCTCCACCACCTAAATTAGTTCCTCCAGATGTACCATTGTTTCTTGAATCAGTTCCATTTCCACCACCACCTGATCCACCAGATGCACGGTTTCCGTTATTAGCTCCTCCAGGTGCATCAGAAGCACCGCCACCACCACCGCCCCCACGGGTTACAGGAGATCCTGTAATTGAATTAGCAACACCAGCTCCACCAGCACCTGCAGTTTTTGGTCCAGGTGCTGGACCAGGAGCACTTGTTCCTGCAGCGTTTGCTCCACCNCCACCNCCACCNGTTTGGGTAGATGTACATCCAGTGTTTGGTTGACTGTAAGTTCCTGTTCCACCATCATTACCTTGAGGGGGACTAACAGGAGGAGTGTTTCCATCTCCTTTTGCACCACCTGGTCCTGTTCCTGCTCCACCACCACCGGATCCACCATTTTGACCAGCAGGTCCACAAGGACCTCCGCCNGATCCACCACCCGCAGATGTTATNNTTGAAAAAATTGAATTTGAACCTGGTGTTGGAAAAGCTCCACCACCTCCAACTGTAATTGGAAAAGGACTAGCTGTGATAGGAAAAGCACCCGCATTACAAGATGGACTTGGAAAAGTTGTTCTGTGTCCACCTGCTCCACCACCACCTGATCCACCNATACCACTACCTCCTCCACCACCACCTGCTAAAACTAGATAGTCTACATTACCTGGTCCACCACCTGGAATAGCATTACCTACTTGTGAAACACAAAAAGTACCAGGACCTGTGAATGTATGAATTTTAAAATCACCTGATGTTGTAATCGTTCCACCTGTTGCCACTGTAAATAAAGGTTGTTGAAAGCTAGAATCATTTTCAGTTGTTGGAATCCAACCTTGAGTGCCATCAACATAAACTAAAGTAACTGCTTGTCTATTTACTATAATTTGTCCGTTTGCTGTACCACCTTCAAAAGGTGAACTGTTTCTAGCTATTGTAATATTATTAGTTGCAGCTGTTCCCGCGTAGTCTGCTATGGCTACAATATTTCCTGCACTTGGAGAAGAGGGTAGTGTCACTGTAACTGCCCCACTTGTTGTATTTACAAAATACCCTTCACCATTAGCTGCTGTAAAATCTGCTGTTTTAATTGAACCTGTTTGCCAATCTACAGAACCTGCTCTACCAAATCCTGATTGTGATGCTCCACTTGCAAGAGATACAGTATCACCAGAGGCACCGATAGTTATTGTTGTGCCTGATTGACTTATAATATTTCCAGCATCAGACGCTTGATACGCATTTGATTTGACCACGTTGCTTGAAGCAATTACATTTGCTCCAGTTACATTACCTGTAACTACAGCAGCTCCAGGAACATTTGTTGTGTCACTTCCTGTTCCAACTGTAATTGTTGTCGAACATTTATTAACAATGTTTGAATCACTTTGGTTTGCTATGTTATCTACTTTTATTTTACTTGTCATAATTATTGAAATTTATACCTTATCACAACTATACCAGAACCACCAGCTCCTGATGTTCTACCTGGTGTGTTTTCAGTTCCACCACCGCCACCGCCAGTATTAACTGTTCCTGCTACACCATTTCCATTATTGTTACCATTTCCTCCACCACCACTTCCACCTGAAGGGGTAGTTCCAGATCCACCACATCTTCCGCCACCGCCTCCACCGCCAGCTCTTGTAACTGGAGATGCTGTAATAGAAGATGTTGCACCATTACCACCATTAGCTCCTACACTTGGAGTACCTGCATTATCTCCTACTTGAGTTGCGCCACCACCGCCTCCACCACTACTAGGTGTCGATGAAGATCCACCATTAGTTCCTTGTGCTGGAGTAACAGGAGGTGTATTACCAGATCCTCCAGCTGGTTGACCATCTGAAGATCCTCCTCCAGATCCACCATTAAGACCTTGTTTACCGGCTGCGTTTCCTCCGCCACCACCGCCACCTGCAGAAGTTATAGTTGAAAATACAGAATTACTTCCAGGATTTCCTGCAGTGTTAATAGCGCAAGTTATTCCTGCACCGCCAGCACCAACTGTTATTGGATATGCTTGTGCTGTTACTGTGACTCTATTTGGTGAGGATGGATAACCATCTAAAGGACTTGCAGTATATGGAGTTACTGGATTTTTTAGTTCTCTATAACCACCAGCTCCACCCCCTCCAGATTGACCACCTCCAGCTGATGCACCACCTGCAACAACTAAATAAGAAACTATATTTTCAGCAGCAGTCGCAGAAGCTTGAGTTACTGTAAAAGTTCCTGGACCTGTAAATGTATGAATTTTGCAATTGCCTGAAGTTGTTATTGTACCGCCTGTTGCTTTTAAAAAAGGATCACCTGTTACTGAATTAGATGTTTCTTGTATATTTATCCAACCTTCAGTCCCATCTACATATACAAAAGTAGCTGTTTGACCTTCAGTTTCTAAGACTGCACCGGCTGCAACACCACCAATTTTTTCTGATCCATTAGGTGATACTGTTAAATTATTTGTTTGAAAAGTTCTTGTGTAATCTGAAACTGATACAATTGCACCTGCAGATCCTGCTGGAAGATTTACTGTAAAAGCTCCTCCTGAAGTATTACAAAAATAACCTTCTCCATTTGTTGCTGTAAACGTTGAAGTTTTTATTGATCCTGTTTGCCAATCAACGGTTCCTGTTCTTCCAAAACCAGATTGTGATGCACCAGAGGCTAAAGAAACTGTGTCACCTGAAGCACCTAAAGTAATTGTTGTACCGCTTTGGCTAACAATATTTCCACCGTCAGCTGCTTTATAAGCATTAGATCTTACGTCATTACCTGCAACTGTTACAGATTTACATGCTGATCCTACAGTAAGATTAGTTCCGCATTGAACATCAACTGTATTTACTTCTATCTTACTCATTAAATTACTACTACCGTTCCTGTTATAGTTTGTGTTCCAGTTATAGTTACAGGTCCAGCTAAAACTCCAG
>NZMJ01000047.1 GCA_002692855.1 Maricaulis sp. | reverse complement strand
AATAAAGATGCCAGACCAAGAAGAGCAATAATAAGTGCAGCATATGCACACATCATGATCAAATTCTCTCTTTCTTTTTTCTTTTTCGCTATTGCAGCTTGTCTTTTTTTCTTTATATCTGTTCTAATTGCAATAAATTCACTCCAGGCATTGGGCGCTCCATATAACATAAAAATTTCGCGTAGTTGATTTTCCATATCGTGTACTTGTTTTAATTTAAAATAGGTATCAAGAGCTTCTTCGTTNGAAGANGTATACCATTTNGATTTTTCTTTTTTGTGTTCNTCTTCTACNATANTCATNTGTTTNACAAANTTNATTATTTGTCCNGATAAACTATGNANNTCTTTNCCTACTGAAACNCCCTGTTTNATNACNGTAAATGCAGNTGTTGCNATNCTTATTGGATCCATGCGACTAGTCCTACAATTGTTATAATAATGGTAAGCATACNACTCATCANCCAAAATAACAACTTATCNACTTTCGCACCTAGTTTATCTATGTCNTCGTGAATATGAGTAAGGTGATTCTCTCGTATAGTCCTCACATCTTTTTTAACACCCTCAATGTGTCCGTANANNGANATTATATGTTCTTTCGTGGTTCGTGGTTCAGGCATTTTGTCTTCCTTGTGCTANTAAATTACCATAAGGATCATTTGGAAACAAAGTTGCAAATAAACCTTGNCTGTTCATTTGTGGTCCTGTAGGTTGTGTAGGTTGTGTNGGTTGNGCTTCTGGCTGTGTTTGTTGTGTTGGTGTCATCTGCATCAAACCCGTTCCTTGAGGGTTTCTAATTTGNGCATCAAGGCTTAAAGCATTAAGTGNTTGCTGTGTGGCTGCAGCTTGTTCATTATCTGCATCTTCTACTGCNTTTGTAAATGCCANAGCATTCATNCCNCCTCTCATCATCTCATCATANTTAGCCTTATCTTCAAGACTTGCTCTTTCATATAANTATGCATCAGGAAACATTCTCTTTTTCATATTTGGTGGCAAGTCTGACATTTGTAAAGATGTATTATCTATTAAAGTTTTTTTACCAAATAAATAGTCTCGTATTTGTTCCGCTGTCATTTTTGCTGGATCCACATCAACTTCATCTTCATCACTTTTAAAATAATTTAANAAGATACCTAATGAACGTCTTTTAGATGGTGATAAATATTTACCTAACGGCTCTAAAGGACTAAGTTTACCTAACATCTTATATCTTTCATCAGGTGTATAAACATCAAGTAAGGCTTTCATATATTTAGGATTAGCTATTAATTTACCCGCACCTCTTAATAGTAAAGGTGTTAAAATTAAACCTGTAANACCAACACCGATGCCACCTGTTANNGCNCCNACAGCTCCNGCNNTTATTGATAAACCTGTTAGTCCGATTCTTCTTGTTAAAAATTTACTACTATCACCTATNGCTTGTGAGTAATGTGTATCTAATGTATCAAGAAACTTTTCAAGGTCATTTANATGATCTTTGCCTTTTTGACCTGTNCCAAATAATATCTNAAGTTTTTCTCTACCNGCTTGNTTNANANTNCCNTCTGCNTTNATTAANCCTAAATTTTNTCTTANTTTATCAACACCNTCAAACTCACCTAATTTATCAGGAGCTAGNTCAACTTCNATTTGATCTTTTNTAATTCTNTCNACATNGTTAGCCATNGTTTTTTCAGCTTGAATTTTTTTTAATTTAGATATGTCCTGAGTTCCNGTAGCGTTTAANATTTCATCAGCAAAAGTACCTTTCATCATATCTTGNTCTTGTAANTTTTTAAATAAATCCATGTTTCTTGCTACTGCTTCATCAGGTTGTCTCGCAAAAGATTTAAAGAANGCGTCATAAATAAAACGAGAAGTTAACCTNTTCATNAAATTTTCACCAATTTGCATTTGTTCTTCAACAATTTTACCTTCAGGTGTTTTANNTTTTACTTTNCTGGTAAATTGTTTGTCNGTNGCNCCNACTAAAAACCTTAATTCATTAAGTGCTTCTGGCGATCCATCACGTAAAATTTGTGTTATNACTGTATCAAACATTTCACTNGGGTGTTTACCNTTACCTTTAATNCCTAANTCTGATTTTGCTGTAAACAGGTAATCGCCAAAGTCCTGTANTTGTTTNGCTGTCATACTTTCAAAAGGAGAGGTTATTGCAGAGTACATTTGAAACTTTGTNACTAAATCTTTACCAAAAGCAGCTAANTCATCTGTTTGTTCTTTAACAAANTTGTCTTTTTCTGTTGCATTAGTAAATGTCTTACCCTGCAAAAAAGGACTTTTTTCAAGTATTTCTTTTTGAACTTCTTTTTGTCCTACTGAAGCAAAATCTTGATCNAAAGCTCTTCTNAATCCGGTAGCAGCTTCTAATATACTTCTATTGTTTGGTGAGGCTTTTACTGCTGCTGTAATATCTTTTCTAAGTTGTAAAAACTCNNNTGGTGTTANNAAAGTTTTNTCATCAAATATACCTTTTTCACCGAATTTTAGATACAAAGCGTTGATAGGTTGATTCTTAACTAGGATTTTTTGAAAGTTTTTATCTTCAGACAAATTTAAACCTTTGAGTTCTGCACTTTGTAACTCACCCATATAATTAGAAGCCATCTCTCTTAACTTATTAGTTGGTATCATTCTTGGGTTATCAAACTTTTCAGCTGAATTTTTTAAAGATTTAAAACTTTCGTCAATCAAATTCATAAACTGAACATAATTATTATCTATGACATCTAAAGCNTCATAACCTAATAAACGTGTGGTTGTTACAGGTGCAAAATTTTCTGCAAAATCAAACATAGACTCAGCTACTTTTTTGTCTTGTTTTAATCTTTGTNTTCTACCCACTACAGAAACACCGGGCATAATACCCAAAGTTTCAAAATATGTTTTTACAAATTTACCCAGTACTGTGTTTTCATTTGCTACTTGACCAAGGTTAAGGTTAATGCCTCTTTTTTTGGCTTCTTCTGCAATTTCTTTTGATTGTGGTGTGCCTGTTCCTGTTAAAAATTTAGCAAAAGCTTTTGCTGTTATGCCTGCAGTTTGTACAAAAGCATTCATACCACCTGCCCATAATANNGAATTTTTCATNGCTTCCATAGAGTGNGCNAAAGTTCTTTGNACTGGAGGTAANGCATCAATTTCTTTTTNTGAAACATCNGCTAAATCATANTGNACACCAACAGCNACATCATCTTGAAAATTGTTTACNACATCAAACATTGCTGAGCCAGCACCTGCACCTAAGCTACCNCCNACNACAGATTTTAGTTCNGTNCGAGCGGCTTGTGTTGCACCAAAACGTAAAAAATCATCTGTNTTATTGGCTGCNTTTGCAANNGCTCCAACTGTTCTTGCAAATAATNTTCCTGGTAAACCAAANCGTTTTACAAAAGGTATTTTACTTAGTTTGTCANCCATGTCGGNTGTTGTTTTAGCAAAACCTTTCCTATAATTAACACCAAATTGATTTGACTTGTTGTNGGATCAAANGCCTNAATTAATTTTTTACGATCCATNACATAAGGNGTTANAGANCCTGCAACATCAACAGCTGTTTCATAACTTGCTCTTTCAGTCATAATTTGACCAACACCCGGAACATTAATTCCAGGCACTGTTTCTTCAGCTTTTTCTATACCTGCTGCAATATTAGATTGTGCTGATTTTCTAACAGATTCATACTGACCTACGTTTTTAAAATTTTTAAGAACACCCCCTTGAAAAGCTTGATTAATTGTAGCTAATTGTTCAGGAGTGTGCTGTGTAGGGTCAAACTCAAATTTATCAAATGATTCTTGTAATTGATTTAAATCCATAAATTTACCTCAATAANCCTTGTTGTTTCATTCTTTTAATAATTTCTGCTTCAGTACCAATTTGTTCAATTTTCATATTTTGCTCAGCTAAAGATTCTTTAACAAATTCATTGTCATGAAAAGCTCTTGCAATTGCATTTGGATCACCACCAAATTGTTTCCATTTATCAAATTGTCTAGCAAAGTTTTCTTTCATCTCTATACCAAAGTTTTCATAGTTCTTCTTAATAATTCTTCTTGATTTAAATATTGTAAATATCTCAGTTCTTTTTTCAGCACTTTGAATATCTGAAACTGCAAGTCTATCACCNGCCTTGTTTGCGTGTGCTATATTATATTTCATTCTTTGCTCAATAATTAATAATTGTGATAAAGCCGCTAATTTTGCTTCATCATCGGCAGCAATACCCCTNTNTTTTGCAACANTTAAAANATAACTTCTATCAGTTACTTGAGATATATCTNTATCGTAACGTGCTAAAATATCTGAGGCTTCACCTGGTTTTGAAATTTTAGCTAATTGTTGTTTAAANGCTGCATCATCTGCACCAACCATCATGGAAGAAAGTTCACTATGACCTAAAAGCTTAGCTAAAGTTGGTCCAGCAACAGGCAANTGNGTAAGAACATCACCTAANTTTTCNNNTAAAAGTTCTACGCTACCAGATAAACCAATAATTCCGTCGCCAAACCCCTCTTCACTTGTAATTTTTGCAAATTGAGCTGAATAACGCATTGATTCATGTATTGATTTCATTTGATCAAANATTTCAGCCAATTTTGTAGAATCATATTCTACCCTTGACAATTTATCTATGTCAGCAACTTTTCCATTTATTAAATAAGGCTCTAATTTTGCACTATCTGCGTTGAAAAACATCGGTATTTTTTGATCATTTTGATAAAGGGTGATCATTCTTTCACCACCAAAAGCATTAGGATCTGGCAACCTATACGTTACACCATCACCCACTTTATAAAAGTTTTTAAAAGACTCAGCTTTTAACTTGTCAGCGTCAACNCTAGCTTGTATCTGNAGTTTATTTATCTCAAACATTTTATTGATCATATCTTGTTCCGACTCATATTTTTTGTTTTGAAGATTCTCAATGAGTCCTAGTCTTTGAGTAAACACATTATATTGTTGTGTATCTTTCTGCTGATCAAAGAGTGCTTCATAATTTAAATATCTATCGGCTAATGCTTTTCTTTGTGCTTTTTCACTTTGATCAATTGCTAATATATCATCAGCAAGCGCGGAAGATGATCTACCAAGTATATCAAAAAAACCAGCCATACCTGTTTGTGTACTCTTACCACTCATCATACGCATGGCCCATTTGAACATAGCTAAATCTCTGTAGTTGTTTGTGCCATCATCACCGGTCATTTCTTGATATCTTTTTCTGTACTCTTCAAAACTTTGTTTCTTTTTGTCATCAATGGTCTTTGCATATTTATCCACTAAAGCCATGGCTCTACTGTTATCATATTCAGCCATTTGTAATTCATTAGCCATGGTAGTTAAATCAGTTTGAACTGTTGAATATGGATCTGTTCGTTTAGAATAGGTTTGTCCGTTAGCATCTGCATACTGCTCGTCAAACTGGTTTTGCATTTCTTTTGTTAAGGCACCTTCTTTACCTGCCATAATATCTTCATATAATTTTGGGTTCTCTTCTCTTAATACAATATTTTGATTTCGTTCATCACGACTTGCTGTCAATACATCTCTACCTAACACATTAGGGTTAGCGAGTTCTTGTTCACTAGATGCGTTTTTTTCTACTGCTGATTGTTCACCTTCTTCAACCACAGCTTGTCTTTCTGTTTCTTCTGATTCCCCTTTTTTTTGTGTCAAAACATTGTTGTTAGTGCCATCTAATTTTTCTTCATCTTCATCTGTTGGGACACTTAAATTATGCGCTCTTGGTTTTTCTTCAAAAAGATTTGGTTCATAATCAGGTAAAGCAACGTCTGCTGCTAAAACACCCCCTTCAAAACCTAAACCACCTGCAGCAGTTTTTGTAAATTTTGGTGTTACATTTTGTGCAAGTTTTCTTAATCCTCTAGATTCTCCCATATTTAAAAATTTTGTCCCTCTTGAAAACAATTCTGCACCTTTTCTTAAAAAGGGTATGTTGTACGCAGTATTGACGGCTGATTGAGCAGCTTCACCTAATTCTGTTTTAGCTTGGTCAAAATCACCACGACCCGCAGCTATACCAGATTGACCTAAGTTGTATAAAGTTTGACCGGCTTCATAACTTGCTAAAGGGACCGAAGCTCCAGCAACTACATTGCCCAAACCTTTTACAAAACGATTTTCTCCTAAACGTTTTATACCTCTACTTGCCAATCTTCCTGCCGGTGATTCAGCAACTTTTTGACCAAATTGAACACCACGTTGCATCAAAGGTTCTGCATACATTCTTGCGCCCTGTGCGTAAGGAGAAGCAACATTAGCAAGGGTTCTTAGAGTGTTTAAAAAAGCTCCTGCTGAGTAGCCTGGCACTTGGTTCGTGGTTGTTTGATACTTGTGCCTAAATAATTTTCTTTTTAATACCTTGCTCATGCCTTACCACCACCAGAAATACCTGTGCCACCTAAAAGATCAAACGCTTTGTAAGCACCTACACCTGCACCTATAGCTTGAGCAAAAGGATTAACACCAGGACCAGTTCCGGCTGTGACTTGTGAAGCAGCTGTTGGTAGGGCAGTCATGATACCTTTTTGAAATTCTATTCTCTGAAATGGTTCGTAAGCTCTTGCTACATCTGTTTGTCTTTCAGCAGTCAAGGCTCTTTGTGCAATATCTCTTTGTATTGCGCCAGCTTGTAATTGACTTTGAATATCTCTTTGTTGCATTTGTTGTTGTTGAGTAGCAAGGTCAGAAAAACCTTTAGCTTGATTTAATAATGCTTGTTGTTGAAAAGCTTGTTGCTGTTGCGCAGCACCTAAAGCAGCTTGAAAACCCTGTCCACGTAATTGACCTAACGTTTGCAAACGTGCTCTTTCTTGCTCGGCACGTTGTACACCCTCTCGCCCCCCACCAAACGCACCACCTGCAACAGCTTGAGCCGATAAAGCGTTTTGTTTCATAGCTGCTTGTCTGTTAATTTCATCAATTGTATATCGTTCATAAGGGTTAAAAAAAGCATCAATATCCGGTTGTGACATAGCTTGTGTGCCTGCTTGTGTCAAAGCACCTACACCTTGTTGAAGTGCTGGTAAACCCACACCAACTGTTCCTGCAACTTGAAAACCTTGTTGTTCAAGAGGAGAAGGTCCTGCTGTTTGATAANTAGGCACAGCTATTGGAACTTTTGAAAGTTCTATNGCTTCATCGTATAAAGCAAGTTTTCTAGCTTCAATNTCAGGAGCTTCACGAGAAATAGTTGTTTGTTTTTCAGGTGCTGATGGAGCTGGAGCTGGAGCTGGTGCACTACCTCCACCACCTTTNCCATATTGTCTTAATCCTGTNCATTCATTNATTGTGCCTGAACCACCNGCTAATTTTANAAGTANAGCNTCNTCTTTGTTNATGTGAGCTAANTCTGTNTCACCACATGTTCCTTTACCAGCAATATCTTTATATAAAATATTTAAAAGCCAAATTTTTAATTTGTTTGGTATTAATTTAAGCAAAAATCTCATATGCATATCCTGTCAATTTCATTGTTTGTTTCTGTTCTTTTAAAACTTTNATCCAACCTTTTCTTCCTAAACACTCAATTATATCTAAATTTAAACTTCGTGCATATTCNATAAAAAACTCTTCAATTTTTTTTAAATGTTTACAAACTTGACTACCTCCAATAAATAAAAAGCCTAATGCGTTTCTTGCTGGATAGTAAATTTTTTGTGTCACCACCACAGCTGTTATTTTTTTTTTGTGAGTGATTAGAAACATAGTCATAGTTCCTTGTTTTAAGAGATTATATGTTGTTTCAAGAGTATGCCTGCCATTTGTTTGCTTTACAACACGCTCAATCCAACTTTTAACCTTATCCCAAAAAACATCTATACACTCAACACTAACTTGTTTTACTTCCATCGTTTACAATGTCATAAATTCTTTTGAGCTGATCTTGTTGATTATAAAAAAACTTAGCTCCTTTACTTCTCATATCTTTCATATCTTTTGGATTAGCACCTGACATAATACCCGCACCTAAAATGGCATCTGCACGTGATACAAATTCACCATCTGCAAGTTGTGCTAACATAGTATCTTCGTCTTTATCGCCATTACCTGAACCATCTTCAACATAACCCATAGCCCTTACGTAATTTGTAGCATCAGACTCATCGTGATCTGTTTTACTTGGTAAATAATTTACACCACCTTCTCTATATTTAGGCATAGCATCAACTATACCACCTTGTGCTAATTGATATCTTGGAGATTGAAAATCATATAAAGCTTGTTGTTGGCTTGCGGGTGGAGCAGCTAATGCTGGCTCAAGAGGTGCTCGTTCGGTAATACCCGATAAATTATCTCTTGCCTTAGAATAAGCCATTGCATAATCTTCTTCAGAATAAGGTGCTGCGCTTGCAAGCTGTTGTTCCATAGTTGGTCTAGTCATTGCCATAGAATCGCCCAAAGCACCGGCTGTAGTTCCTATACCGATTGACTGCATTGTTGTTAGGGGTGCTTGTGCCGTTTGTTGTGCTAAATTCATAGCAGCCTCTGAACCAAATTCTCTTGTTAAACTAGCAGCAGCCTCTGCGTCAAGACCTCCTGCTGCTTGAACCGCAGGTGTTCCACCACCTAAACCAGCTCCTTTAAATAGTGCTCCGCCAATACCGGCAAATAAAGCACCTAACCCCATTGATTTAAAAACATTTCTTGTTGATTCACCTCTTGCTAAAGCTGAGACGGCTCCAATCCCACCACCTATAAGAATGGGTAACATGAGTCCTTGTAAGGCCATAAAAAAATCTCCTATTTAAATACTGTTATTCTACTCTGTATCACAAGGTTTTTCAACACCTTGCTTTGTCATCTCGTCTAAAAGTCTACCTGTATACTGAAATTCACCTACATGAGTTATATAGTCATTAATATAACAATACATTTTACCACCGATGTTTTTCCACAAACGACAGAAAGCAAAGTCTTCACCAAAATATCTTTTTGATTGTGTGTCATAATATGTATCAAAAAAAGCATAAAAATGAGGTCTATCTATAAACTCTCCATCTATAACAGTTTTTTGTTTTATATCCATATTAGGGTACTTATCTATTAGTTTGGAAAAGACATCTCTTTTAATTAACATGCAGCCAGTTGGTGCATGGGTCACTTCAACAACCCCATCCTCTACTGAAATATCATGCTCTTCATCTTTTAATAAAATTGGGTATTGATTCATGTTTTGTCCGCACTGTTCAGGTTTTGTAACCCGTCCATCCTTTATTTTTGTAAATAAAGTCTCCCACTTTGCTGTTTTTATAGGATAGGGTTGAGATATTATATCTTTATTTTTAGATAACATAGTAAATATGCTATCTGTTTGAAAAGCTATATCGGAGTCAACAAACAATAAATGTGTATAATCTGTTTGTAAAAAAGCACTTACGCATAAATTACGACCTTGTGTAACAAGTGATGACTTCATCATTTGAAACATCACTCTCATATTTCGTTTTATACATTCTTTTTGAAACTCCAACATAGTTTGAGCATAATGCATTGACACATCACTATGCACAGGAGTGGCTACAAAAATACTTATTGGTCTTTCTTTTTTTAACCAAATGGGTTTATTGTTTTTCATTTATAATACTTGCTAAAAAATTAGACCATTCTAAAGCTCGTTTTGACCAACAGTAAAAACGTTTGTAATATTTTTGTTGTTCATCTAAATGTTCCTGGATGACTGGCTCGTGAAGCGTGTCCCGACACATTCGTATCGCGCCTGCAAATTGAAAGGCGAGATTTTCAAGATTGGTTTCATAATTAACATAGGCAGGAAAATCAGCACCTGTTTCATACAAGGCACCATAATTAGTCACGACACAATACAAACCAGCTGATAAAGATTCAAGTAAAGATATACACGATGTTTCTTCCCAAATACTGGGATAAGCAAACATATGATAGTAAGGTAATTTACTAAGTATAAACTCATTTGACCTATACCCAATATAATTAACGTTTTTTAAAGACCGAGCTTGATCATATAAATCTTGATAACTTTCATCATTATCTTTTTGAAATTGTTTTCCATATATCTCACAGCTACTATATACATCTAATTCAACATTTTCTTTTTCAAGTAATTGCATGGTAGCTAATAAAACATTAAGTCCTCGCCATGGTGTTGGGTGAAATAATAATCTAAGTCTTTGCCCTTTTTTAAATGGTTGTCTTTCAGGAAAATTTATTACCCCGTTTTTAATTACGTGACATTTTTCTGTCGGTAAATTAAAAGCATCTCTATATTTTTCATAATTCCAATTTGAGTTAAAAACATACCAATCGTATTTATTGTGATTATCTTGATCTTGAAACCAAGGCGCTATGTTCGGTTGATTGGGAGCATTCTTTTGCCACAATATATTAACTTTGTTTTTATCTAAAGGTATTTTTTCAGGAACTGATGTACAAATAGAAAAGTGACTAAGTAATTCGTTATCAACATATTTACTTAAAAAATTATGTTGAAGCTCAGTACCACCTAATGGCGTCAATCTGTTTCTCCATCCAATGATAACTCAGGGACGATAATGTTAACGTCCCGCTGTATGTCACTCTCACTTGTGTCAGTAGAGCTGTCTTGTATGTCTTTTTTCGCTTCATCTTCATTTTTATAAACTTTACCAGTTTTTTTATTTTTGATGATAACTTCTGATTTACAATGTATTACGTCCATATTCTTAAATAGCAATTTTTTAATAATTTTGCAAATTATTTATCCGTTTTCCTGTGAACGATCAAGCAAAGCATACGACACTATACCTTGTATTTCATTAGCAGTGCCTGCTGTCATTTTTAAAATATCACCCTCTTCTAATACAAGTGTCTGTGATATTATTTGCCGTGTTGTGTTTGCGGCAATAGCTGCATTATCAATTCTAAAAGTTGCTGATGCACTTGTGTCCGTAACTTGTGTTGCTAAATTTACTGCAGCACCTGATGAGCCATTATGAACTTGTATTTGTTTTACCAGACAACGACCATTAGCTGGTGCCGTTAGCACACTAGTTGTTCCGGTAGTAGTAAGTGAGAAACCCTGATTTTTATATTGTATCGTCATCAGCTCATAAAAAAGTTAAAGGCATCTTGTTCGTTTTTTAAATCATTTTGATAAGCAA
>NZMJ01000046.1 GCA_002692855.1 Maricaulis sp. | reverse complement strand
CGGCGCGGGAACGGGTTCGGCGGGCTGGCGAGATAATACGTCTGTGCCATAAGCCTCGCCCGGACCGGCCGATAAAACATCATCGCGCGGGAGGCCTGTTTGGGCCACCCAACAGACTTAGCCAGACGGTCCGCGAGCGTCCTCCCGCGCACCCCTTCCTATTCATGCTCTGCAGCGAACGCTGGCGGGGGCAAGGCTGTTTGCGTTGTTAACACCTCCGTCCCGGCCTTGTGCCGGGACCTACCGGAGGGTGAAAGTAGGGCATGGACCGGCAATTCCATGTCTACATCCTCGCCAGTCGGCCACGCGGTGCGCTCTATGTCGGCCGGACGGTCAATCTGGTGAAACGGATCTGGGAACACCGGGAAGGTGTGGTTGACGGTCACACCAAGCGCTACCGGATCAAACAGCTCGTCTATTTCGAAACGACAGGGTCGCTTGAATGCGCTTACGCGCGCGAGAAGCAGCTGAAACGCTATCGCCGGGAGTGGAAGTTCAATCTGATCGAACAGGGCAATCCGGGCTGGAAGGATCTGTGGTTCGAGATCGACGCGGATATATCGCCATACCTGACGCGGCCGATTTCAACCGACGCACCAGGCTCGCAATGACGGTAGGTCCCGGCACAAGGCCGGGACAGATATGCTCTCAACTTGATACGGGGGGCCTACTCCCCCACCACGCCTTCGCGGCGCGGATCGGCGCCGCCGGTCAGCGTGCCATCGGGCAGGACGCGGACGGCGTGCAGGCCTGAATTTTCCGAACGGTTGGCGTCGAGCGTGAAGCCGAGGGCTTCGAGCGCGTCAACCATGTCGGGCGGGAAGCTGTCCTCGATGCGGACCACATCGCCGCGCGCGACCACGTTCGGCAGGCTGATCGCCTCCTGCGGGGTCAGGTCCCAGTCGAGCATGGCGACCAGCGACTTGGCGACATAGGCGATGATCGAGGATCCGCCCGGCGAGCCGGTCGCGAGGTGAAACTCTCCGTCCTGATCCAGCACGATGGTGGGCGACATGGACGAGCGCGGGCGCTTGCCCCCGGCAACCGCATTGGGGGCCGGGCGGCCGTCGGGACCGGTGGCGGTGAAGGAGAAGTCCGTCAGCTGGTTGTTGAGCAGGAAGCCGCCGACCATGCGCTGGTTTCCAAACAGGGATTCCACCGTCGCGGTCATCGAGACGACATTGCCGCCGGCGTCGACGATGACGAAATGCGTGGTGCCGCCCGGCTCGGCGGTGGCGTCCACACCCGGCACGGATACGCCCGGCGGGGTGCCGGCGGTGACGGCGGGAATGGCGGTGTCGCGGTCGATCAGGGTCGCGCGCTCCGAGAGATATCCGCTGTCCAGGAGGCCGGCGACCGGGATGTCGGCAAAGGCCGGGTCACCGATATAGGCGTCGCGGTCGGCATAGGCGAGGCGGCTCGCCTCGATGAAGCGCCGCCAGCCCTCCACCGTGCCGGGGCCGGTTGCGGCCATGTCATAGGGTTCGAGCAGGGCGAGCAACTCGTTGACCGTCACGCCGCCGGAGGCCGGAGGCGGCGCGCCGCACACACGCCAGGCGCGATAAAGCCGACAGATGGCGTCGCGCCGGACCGGCGCATAGCCGGCCAGGTCTTCCAGCGTCATGCCGCCGGGGCGGGCGTCGGAATTGACCGCTTCGACAATCCCCTCCGCGATCTCGCCGGTGTAGAAATTGCGCCAGTCAGCCGCCACCGCGCGCAGTGTCCCGGCATAGGCGGGATTGTCGCGCACATGGCCGACGGGCAGAGGCTCGCCGGCCTCGGTGAAGAAATAGCCGCCCGTGTCCGGGCGGGAGGAAAAGGGCAGGGCTGGATTGCTCGCCTGGACGATCAGGCTGTGCAGGCGCGGCGAGACCGCAAAGCCGGTCTCGGCGAGTGCAATGGCGGGATCAAAATTGTCCGCCCAGGGCCGGGCGCCGTGGTCTTCGTGGGCCATCGCCAGCATGGCGACCACACCCGGTACGCCGACCGCGCGCCCACTCGTCCAGGCCTCGACAAAGGACAAGGGTTCGCCGGTCTCGTCCAGGAAATGCTCGGGCGTGGCGCTGGCCGGGGCGGTCTCGCGCCCGTCATAGACGGTGATCTCGCCGGTCGCGGCGTCGAGATAGAGCATGAAGGCGCCGCCGCCGAGGCCGCTCGATTGCGGCTCGACCAGGCTCAGCACGGCTTCGACCGCGATGGCGGCATCGACCGCATTGCCGCCCGCGCGCAGGGCGGCCAGTCCGGCCTCCACCGCATGCGGGTTCGCCGCCGCGACCATGTAGGGGCGAGCGGTAGACTCCGTATCCGGCGTCGGGGCGGGTTCCTGCGCCAGCATCGGCATGGACGAACATGCGGCGAGCGCCGCAGCGGCGAAAATCGGCAGAAAACGCATGGTGTGGCTTGCCCCCGGCTGTGTGACGGTCACCATAGCGTTCTCATGCTTCAGCGAAAGAGGCCGATATGCCGGGACCGGGCGCACGCAATCTGATCACCGATGTGGCGGGCCTGCGCGTCGGGCAGGCCGATGACCCGGCCGTGCGCACGGGCGTGACGGTGATCCTGACCGATGAGCGTGCCGTGTGCGCGGTCGATGTGCGCGGCGGCGGGCCGGGGACGCGCGAGACCGATGCCCTTGCCCCGCACACGCTCGTCGATGCGGTTGACGCCGTGGTGCTGTCGGGCGGGTCGTCCTGGGGGCTCGCGTCTGCCGATGCCGTGGCCGCAGCGCTGGGCGCACGGCGGCGCGGCTATGCGGTGTTCGATGATCCCGCGATACCGGTTTCGCCCGTCGTGCCGTCGGCGATTCTCTATGACCTCAACAATGGCGGGGAAAAGGACTGGGGCGAGGAGCCGCCCTACCGCCGCCTGGCCCGCGCGGCGCTCGAATCCGTGTCCCACGACCTCGCGCTCGGCCGGGCCGGCGCCGGATTCGGCGCGATGGCCGGATCGGCCCCCGGCGGGCTGGGGTCGGCGTCCTTCGTGACCGATGACGGGATCACCATCGGTGCCTTGGCGGCGGTCAACAGCTTCGGGTCCGTGCGCGTCCCGGGATGCGCGGCCTTCTGGGCGTCGCCCTTTGAACTGAAAGGCGAATTTGGCGGCGCTGCCATTCCGGCAGGGTCGGCTGCGGGCGAAGACTGGGGCGAAGCCAAGATCAATCCCGGCGCGGGCCAGAACACGACGATCGCCTGTGTCGCAACCGATGCCGTGCTGACACCCTCGCAGGCGCAACGCATCGCCGTGATGGCGCAAGCCGGACTTGTCCGCGCCATCCGCCCTGCCCATACGCCGTTTGACGGCGATACCGTCTTCGTCGTGTCGACAGGGCGAAAGGTCTTGCCGGAACCGGCGGCCTACACCCTGTCCCGGCTGGGTTCGCTGGCCGCCGATACGCTCGCCCGGGCCATTGCGCGCGGGGTGTACGAGGCGGCCGGACAGGCCGGGTAATCCAGTCTCCCGCAGCGCTGCAATGGCTGCGGCGCGCGGCCTTGCAATGGTACAAAAGCGCGGCTAGTTTCCGCGCCTCTCGCGACGGGGCTCGCCCCCGAAGCGCAGGAACGGCACGCGCCCGTAGCTCAGCTGGATAGAGCACCAGACTACGAATCTGGGGGTCAGAGGTTCGAATCCTTTCGGGCGCGCCATCTCTCTTTTACAGCCACAAAACTGCGCTAACGCCCTGAATGGCAAGGCGATATCAGGGGTTCGAAAACCTACTCCGCGCACATATTGGGGCTGAGAGGAGAAGGCGAGCTTCATAAGCATTCTGCGGTGTTTCAGATCGCCCTTATCCCAGAGTTTCCAAGGGTTTGCGAGGAATGCAAGTGGGGTTCGAAAAGCTTCGTCGAACGGCTTTACCGGGCGGGCTGATTCCGCCGCTTTTTCATTCAATGCGATCTTCTCGGATTCGAGCGCGGCAATGCGTTTCTCATAGGCGCTGATCACGCTGGGGCTTGAGGTGGCGAGGATGCGGTCGAGATAGGCGTTGATCTCACCATCGAGTTTTGTTGCCTGGGCCTTCATGGCTTTTACCGCATCGGCAAGCCCTGCCGTCTGATGGTCCCAAATTTCCCGAAACATCTTGCGCGCAAGCGCGATCAGGTCGCCGCTCGGTGCAAGGCTGCGCACCAACGCCTCAAAATCACTCTCGATCTCATCGCGGCGGATGGACTTGCGGCAACTCACGCACTCCTTGTTGAAGCACTGGTAATAGGGGTGGCGTTTGCCCGTCTTGCTCTTTGACCAGCAGGCAGTGAGCGCATGCCCACAATCCCCACACGCGGCAAACGCACGGAGTGGGAAGTCCTCTGTGAGGTTCTTCTTCACCGGCGCGCGGGCAGTTTCGGTGAGGCGCTTTTGGATGGTCTGAAAGGTCGTAAAGCTGATCAGACCTTCGTGCTGGCCTTCACGCAGCGAAACGCCCCAGTTAGGCGCTTCGACATAACCCGCATAAAGCGGCTGGAGGAGCATGTCCTTGATGCGCTGATTGCGAATCTCGCCACCCGGCAAATCCTTTGGAAATTCCGGCTTGCTCTCGAAGAAGCGCTTTAATTCAACCTGGGTTTCGAAGCGGCGCGAGGCAAAGCCTTCCAGCCCCTCGGCAATGATGCTGGCAAGCGGTTCATCGCGGACGAGGACGCTGCCATATCCGCGCTTCTTCTTGAACTTGTATCCCTTAGGAGCCCAGAACACCCAATAACCGTTCATCACACGGGCGCGCATGCGGTCCTTGGTTTGCTCGGCATTCTTCTGCCGCTGGTGCTGGGCGACCGAAGCACGGATATTTTCGACGAGGACAGAGTCAGAGTCCGTCCCGAACTCAATCGACGGGCTGATCAATTCACCGCCTGCGCCGGTGATCAATTCACGCAAATCCCAGTGGGCCTGGATACCGCGCGCCAGCCGCGACAAATCATCAATGATGACGAAAGGCGCATCGCGGCGATGGCGCTTCAAGAATGTGAGCATGGCATCCATGCCAGGACGCGAGACCTTGCCGCCGGACATATCATCTTCGAAGACGTGGACGACCTCGCACTCCCGGTAACGCGCATATTCGCGGCATCGGGTCTCTTGCGAGCGGAGGCCATCGTGCTCGGTTTTTTGCTTGGAGTTCGAGACTCGGCAATAGATCACCGCGATCTTTACGGCATTGGCTTTGGTCTCAGGGATGGTCATGGCACCTCCGTTTCGGTCGTGTTTTCAGAGTCTGGATTTGCCTTTGATTCTACCATGCCGGAGGCTGCAAACGGGCCGGAAAGCCCCAGTTTTTCATTCTGTCCACAGATGAGTGACACCGGGTCGAAGCCCAATTCGACATCCGCGCACATCACGAGGATATCCCAAAGCGTCTGGAGAAATTCACGAGCCTGGGCTTCGTCAAGATCGAAGGCCGCGAGATCGTCGGCATATTTCTCAGGGTCGAGGCACGGCGCGGCACGACGCGGCATATCGGAGACGTCATCCATGGGCAGGGCCGAATTTGAAGTATTATTGTGACCGTCCATGGCGGCATTCTCCTTTCTATGTTGTGCGTGCCGTGCTCTCCTTATATAAGAACAAAAGAAGAACAATATTGTCGATATTTCCCGTCCTGTAAAGGAATAAATTCCTGTTTCTTTTTATTTATCTCCGTCCTCGACCAAAGTCGGCGCGAGCACGGCCTTCCAGCGATTTGAAGGCGTAGGCGTGCTCGATGCGCGAGCGGGACGCCTCCAACCGTTCGCGCAGTTCCGCGATCCGGCGCTCACCTTCTTCACGCACGCGGCGATGGGTTTCGGTTTCATCCCATCCGCCGGGCGCCAGGCTGGCTTGCGGCTCCGGCCGGGCACGGGCCGCCATCCGGGCATCGAGTTCGGCGCGCGTGGAGAGCGGCCGGTGCGGCCCGCTGGCCGTCCCCTTGGTCTCGCTCACGCCTCGCGGTCCTGATCGCGATCATCCGGGGCGGCGCGCTCGCCCCGGCGCTTGGCTTCAAGCCGGTCCTGCGGCGAGCGCAGGGTAACGCGCCCATCGACGGGCATTGCGTCCAGCTCGACGGTGAACCCCTTGGAGTCCTTGTGGCCGAAAGCCGCGCCGATGCGGTTGAAAAGGGCGTTGCCCTCTTTGTCCTGCCGCACCGAATAGGCGTAGTGGCTCGGACGCTTGGTATCTTCGGACGCCTCGCGTCCTTCTTTCGGTTTGCCGGTTTCCTCGCTCATGGCCAGGCACCTCCCTATTTGAACGGATAGCCCTTCACGTATCGCATGGGGCGGCCCGCAAGCTGGGGGAAGTCAGCGATTTTGGCGGGCGGCTGGCATTCCAGAACCGGGAGCTCTTTCCGCCCGAACCGGGTCGCCACCTGCACGCGATCGACAGGCGGATGATAGGGATTACCAACGTAGGTGCCCGCAAGGTCCTGACGCTCGAAATACCGCCTGCGTTCGGCGAGGATTGGCGGCACGCTCTTGCCCGAAACAAAGAGGATTTGCTTATCCTCAGGCAGGTTGAGGATTTCGTCGGGCGAAAAGACGCTTCGCGCCTGCTTGGTGACATGGGTGGCCGCAAAATTCTGATAGCGCAGGTCCGCCGCCGCCACGAAGGGATCGCCGCCCGTCATCACTTCGCGCACCAGTTGCGCGCGCCGCCGCCGGGCGTCTTGCTGGCGCAACTCGTCATCATATTCCAGCGTGCCTTGGCCGATCATGTCCGAAATCAGCCGGGCGGTGTCATAGTCTCGGATGCCGAAGAACTGGCGCACCTGTGCCGAGCCGACGAAGGTCTGGACGGCCGCGCGCCCATAGTTGCGCTCGATCTGGCCAATGTCCTGGAAGAAGGCCCAAACACGCGTGCCGCCGCCGCGCGCGAAGGTATAAGCGCGAAGCAGAGTATCGAATTTACCCAGCTGGCCCGCCTCATCAACCATCAAGGCGAGCCGGTTTGCTTCCGGAGCGCGGCCCTTCAGGATCATTATGACCGTGAAGAAAATGCGGATCACCGGAGAAAGCTTGCCAATATGCTCGGCAGGCACATTTAGGAAGACCTTGTCTTTCGCACTTGGACCGATCAGGCAGGACAGATCGAAGCCGCCGCCCGCCAGAGCCGCCTGGACGCCGGGATCGTGCATGAAACCCATATGGGCGGAGATTTCACCCAGGATCGAGCCGAATTCGCGCGGCGAGTCTTCCTGCTTGCGCAAGATCTCGCCCGCGATGTTTCGGACATGCTCGAACTGCGAGCGGAACAGCATGAAATCGAGTTGGTCGGCCCAAGCGTGCGGGTTGCCTTCGATGGTCATAACCACGCGGTAGATGTCGGTCATGCTGGTCTTGCCGAATTGCTCCACGCGGGCGGTCGCGATTGCGGTCAAAATGTCCTGAGCGCGCAGCTCGAAATACCGCCCGTCCGATCCGCCCCCCGTGCCCGGCACCCATTCCGCCATGGCCGCGGCGCAATCATTGTGGAAGTTGGGATTGTCGAGGGTAAGGAAGGTAAGCGGGTTGCAGGACTGGACGGGCATGCCGTGCACCGGGCGCGGGCCCCAGCAATAGGCCCGCTCGCCGATGCGGGCGAGATGATCACCGGAAATGGCGAAGATCTCACCGCGCGGATCGAAAATCATCGCAGGCGTGCCGTTCAAGCCCTTGAGCACGTTTCCAGCGATGGATGTCGTGAGTTTGCCCGCCCCTGAACCCGCGAACGTTATCAACGGGGCATCGGAGGCAAGCCGCAGCGAACGGCTTCGAATATGGCCCAGTTCAAGGCCGCGCTCGGCGTAAAGCCCGGCACGGCGGATATCCTCTTCCGTGGCCATGGCGGCGCTGCCGAATCTGAATTCGGAGCGGTCGAAATATTCGCTCATAAGGTCGCCTCCAAAGAAAAAGGGGAGGCACGAGGCCTCCCCAAGGTTTTCGCCATCAGGTCGGCAGCCGGATCAATCGTAGATGCCGGTGCCGCCCTTGTAATTGTAGGTCGTCTTGATCTTCGAGGCGGCCCAGCCGAGGCCGAAAGCGCCGAGAATGAAGAGCAGACCGACAGCGTTGCCGCCCGAGAGCGCTCCGATTCCGGCAAATCCGGCAATGACGGCGATAACGCCCAGAACGGTTTGCGTGTTCTTGGCGGACTTATTGACGACTTGGTCAGGGATACGAGGCATGGAAATGTCCTTTCACAGTTTCAGACACGGGTTAGACGAAGAGACGCGCAGCAATGGCAAAACCGCCGAGCGTGATGGCCGTCGCGAGCGAAGCACGCGCGAAGGCAAAGACCGCGACTGCGATCACCAGGCCCCAGATGAGTGTCGTGAGGTCTGCGATGGCACCGCCATACTGCGACGCGGCGAAGTCGCGGATCGGGCCGATTGAATGGCGATAGGCTGGCCCGGTCAGCAGGAAGGCGACAATCGCCGCCAGAGTGTTGGCCAGAAGCGAGACCGATGACGTAAAAACATCGCGGGCCGCTTCCTTGTGGCCTTTGGGAGATTTGAGCATTGGACCTGTCCCGGCTTGCTGTGAGAGCCACTCGAAAAGTGAGCAGCCCATTCACGCTAAGCCTGTCTGAGCCGGGGACTGGGGGAAGAGGGGTGAAAACCTCTCGAAAGGAATTCTCCTCCCCCGCGAGGTTTGGGACGAGGAACGAACGCACCGGTCAATTGTCGTTGGCCGCGCGAACGCCCCACATGCGGGTGCGCGGGTCATGCCAGTAAACGGTGCGTACCAGAGTAGCGATGACCCGGAAGCGCTCCTTGCCCTCACCAAAGAGCACAGGCTGAACACCATCACCCCATGCCTGCCCGAAATTATAGCGCAGCCAGTCCCGAAGGGTCTCCCTGACAGCCTCAAACTTGCCTGCGTCGATCTGCTGGTCGGAGGGCTCAAATAGGTCGAGGCGCAGTGGCGGCCGGAGCCCGGCTGCATTGCGGAAATCACCATCGATCCGCGAAACCCGGTTCAACAAAAAATCGAGCAGCCGCCCCGGCGTCACATCGAGCTCATGAACGTAATTGCGCACGTCAATGATGAAATGCGGGTTGGCAAGTTCCTCATCGCTGGCAATGAGCCAGCGGCGGCAAAATCCAAGAGTTAGGCAGGTGGGGCAAAGCTGTGTCATGTCGTCTCTCCGGCAAGCGCTCGACAGCGCAGGAAAATCGACCGAAGAATTAGGCTTGAAAGCGCCTGGTCGTAAAAGGATCAACGTAAGAAGAGCTCCGTTTGGAGGAGCCAGAGGGTTCAACAAGATATTGATTATGTGATGAAAAACCGCCGTTGCCGTGACGCAAAAATTTCCGAATACAAGCTCGAAAAACTCGTGCGATCTTTCGCTGAAAACCTGACCGTGAAAGATACCGCCGAGCGCACAGGACTCTCTGAGCCTACCGTGCGCAGGCGGTTTATGGAGCTACGCCAGACGATCTTTGATCACGGCTTCTTGCGAGTGCAATCCCGTGATTCCGACCAGACCCCAGCACGCTACATTTTTGACCGCAAACACCGAGGCTCGCCTGAGCGTTACAAGCATCTCTACGAGGCCGAGACACTGCACCGGATATTCGCGACCAAGAATATTCGAGCCGTCCAGCGCTTCAAAGCGAGCGACGCCAAGGCGATGGAGAAAATCAAGCGATTGGTCGGCTACAACGCCACACGGGACAAGTACGACATCATCGAAATGCTCGAACGGGGAGAGCCAGATGATGCGCAAAAGGAAACTCGGCCCTTCGACCCGGCTGACTATGAGGATTCGAGCACCATCATCGTCAACGAACGCAATCTCGACCCAGCCGATGCTTTTTTCCGCTGGCTATGGGGGTTGTTGCTGAAGCACCCGCTTTAAAGCGGGCGCTTCATCGCGGGTTTTTCCAGAAACCTGGCGATGACGGCAATGAGTGAAAAATTGAACGGGCCTCGTGACACAGAAACGCGAACCTGTGCACGAATTCAATGGTTGCCTGGGCATCCGGGCGGGCTCTATGGCCTTGGCCACCAAGCCCCTTATGCGGGTCTTGGCCCATGCGGGTGACGATCCCTGATGCAAAGACTAAGGGCTTCGCCCTGCGGCGCACTTCACCAAAAATAGTCAGGGCCGAGGCTCCGCGCTCTCGCTTGTGCGCCCGCACCAAGACCCTGCCGATTTTTGCCTCCGTTTGCCCACCCATCCTCGCCGGAAGGCAGGGGTTGCATGCGCAACCCTTAACCAGAGGAGATTTGAAAATGGGAGAGCAAAAAGAGGAGATCAGAATCTATGTGGCCTGTCTGGCGGCCTACAATAACGGCATTCTGCATGGCCGTTGGATAGACGCCACGCAGGACGCGGCGGACATTCAAAGCGAAGTGCGTGAGATGCTGGCCGCGTCACCTATCGCGGGTGCTGAGGAGTGGGCAATCCATGACTATGAAGGCTTTGAAGGCGCACAGGTAAGTGAATATGAAGGCTTCGAGCGCGTCGCGGAACTGGCGGCGTTCATCGCCGAACATGGTGCGCTTGGCGGAAAGCTGATCGAGCACTACAGCTGCGATCTGAATGACGCCCGCCGGGCGATGGAAGACAGCTATTTTGGGGAATATCCCAGCGTGGCGGACTTCGCCCAGGAATCCACCGAGAACGCCCACGACATTCCCGAGGCACTAGCGCCCTATATCGACTATGCCGCGATGGGCCGGGACTGGGCGATTAGCGATCTTCTCGTCATCGAAATCGGTTTTGAGCAGGTCCACATTTTCGGGAGCTGCTGGGGCCAGCCGCACCTATCGCGCGACCGCCCGCCACATCGTGGCGGGCGAAACATCGAAACGCTTTGCGGCGGCGGCGATACTGACGCCATCCCCACGAACAGAGCGCGCCGCCGCGCTCACCTGACGCGATGTCAGCTTTCGCGGGCGGCCGGGCCGTTTGCCACGCTCCCGCGCGGCCTCCAGCCCGGCCAGCGTATTTTCGCGGATCAAGTCCCGCTGAAACTCCGCCACGGCGCTGAACACATGAAACACCAGCTTGCCGCCGATGGTCTGGGTATCAATGCCCTCGCTGAGCGAGCACAGATGTATGCCGCGCGCTTCGAACGTGCGGAGCAGCTCCGCCAGATGCGCAACCGAGCGGCCCAGCCGGTCGAGCTTGTAAATCACCAGCACATCGCCATCGCGCAGGAAGGATAACGCCTGATCCAGCCCAGGGCGGCGTGCCTTCGCGCCCGACACGCCGTGATCTTCAAAAACCCGCTCGCACCCCGCACGCCGCAGCGCGTCATGCTGAAGGTCCAGCTTCTGCGCCTTGGTCGAAACCCGCGCATAGCCGATCACACGGCCCGTAGGCGAGGGGACAATTCCGATGCTCATAATGTGTTTCCCGAGGGCAACGCGACCCGTTCAAAAACGATGGGTTTTGAAATCCGGCCATTTCGGCCTCCCTCGGTGCGGCTCGGGCGCACAATGCCCTGAGATTCCGTCATTTTCAATATTGAATGAAGCATTAAGTGTCACTATTTCAAAACCCATCGTTTTTGCAAGTCTTAACATTGCAAAGAATGAATCCAGATTGCAATTATCTTGCGTATTTGCGCAATCTATGCTACGGTTTGCGCAAATTTAATTACGTTTATGTTTTGAAAATGAGTGCGTTTGGAAGATTAAGACAAGGATTTGCAGCAGCGACAGCAGCCACAGCGCTTTTCGCGGCACCCGCTTGTGCGCAAGAAACGGCCCAGCCTGTCCAAGTCGCATCCAACGACGTCACATGCGCGGCGACAGAACAGCCCATGGCTCCGCCAGATGTGCTGGAGCTATCCCGTCACTGCGATGCCGTGATCTATTTCAATGAAAATGTCGATTCCTATCACGCGGAAGGGGAAGCGCGCGTTCTGCGCAATGCGCGCGGATACAATGTGGTCGCGGTTGCCGGATTTCCGGGCGCTGACCAAATCGTGGTGCTGAGAAACGGTGTAATTGCTGGTGAAGGCCAATCCTTCACGCAAAGCCAATTGCTTCGCGGCCAGGTCGGCTCGCTCATCATGCGTGAAATGGGCCATCCCGCGACCGTGCAGACCGCTAGTCTCACAGAAGCTTCATACGATAACTAGAGATTAGATCCTGGCATTATTCCGGGACTTTGTTCGGCCCGCTGATCCTCTGTCGGCGCTGTAGCGTCCCGCACCGGTTCAGCGGGTTGCACTTCACCCTGTTCGAACAGGAATGCCGTTTCTTCGGTCGCTTCGAGTTGTTCGCGCGCCTCGTCTGACAATCCGTCTATCTGGCTGCGCATAGCCCCCTGTAGCGCAGCACCGGACAGCATCATTTGCTGATTGTTCGCCAGCGCGCGCATAAAGGTCTCAACTTCAGCCTCCAACGAAGGTTGATCGTCGGTTACTGCGCCATCCGCCGCCTCCATCGCGGGCTGCTGGGTCTGGCGCTCCGCATCCAAATCCTGACCATGCTCCACGATCGCATCGTATACGTGTTCGCGTTCCGGTCCTTCGACCTCGATATGAATACCTTGCTCTTCTAGGTCTTGTAGAACTTGATCTGGGTCTTCGCCCCGACGGACACGCTCACGTGCTGCTTCCACCAATGGTAACTGACGCTCGATCTCCGCGTGTCGGGCTGCGAGGGCATCATGCTCTTCACCATCCCGTTCAGCATCGCGGTCAATCGTTTCCTGAACCTCGTCATCACTCTGATCGGGATCGATCCCGGCCCGGTCGAACAAAGCCCGGTGGGCAGGGTTGTCACGGTCGAGGCTTCCTGTGGCGATCAATTCGCTGATTGCTTCTCGCGCCTCGCCCCGGTCACGCAGTTCCGCCATGCGGCGCTCGATCCGGCGCTGCTCATCACGTAACCTGTCGCCATAATCGCCCAACGCATCGTAAACGGCCTGTGCCCGCTCGCTTAGTTGCAGGCGCTGTATTGCGTCACGGAAGCGGTCGTCACTGCGACGGCGTTCCTGAAATTCGATCTCACGGGCTTGCCCCGCAGCCGTAACACGCACGCCCGCAGCGCGGGCAGCATCTTCGCCAGCTTGGTTGAGATTGTAGGCAGTATCGGTCTCGCGCTCGGTCAGGCTCTTGCCTTCCCAAGCGGCGTCACGTTGCATTCCTGAAAGTTGCCCCCGTATCATTCCTCACACCCTGTTATTCGTATATCGTGGTCTTTGTGCCCGATTTAGTATTATGGTAAATAAAAATAGTTAATATTTGATTATAAAATAATCAAAAGCCGTCTCTATATTTCAATATATAATGCCAGAAAATCGTTCAGATGAAGTAAAGTTTATCTTGGATTTTATCTATTTTACAAAGCCTTATCGGGCAGGCTCCGCCAAGCGCCGAGCGTCCACTCGATCAATCTGACCGGCACAGTGGTCGGAGGGTTGTTGATCCAGCCGGAAATCTTGCCCGCCGTAAGATCATCGGGCTGACCGGCTTTGACACGGCGCAAAAGTTCGGCCTGGGAGACACCGGTTCTTTCTCGCTCCGTTTCGAGTGTGGCGCGGTCCTGCTCCGTGAAAACGCGGCGTTCGCCCGTTGATCGGCCACCTTGATAGGGGCGTTGGGCCGTCTTGGGTTTGGGGGCGGCATCAGGCAATGCGGCATAAGCCTCAAGGACCTGTTTCCACAAATCCGACCGGACGCTCGCAATCTTTCCGTTTGCCCATTGGGACAGATCGACAGGGGTGAGTTGCTGGGGAGACAAACCGATATGCCGCAGTATAGCCGTCCAGCCAACTTTGGTACGGCGCGACTCCTCAACCAACCGCGCACGGCGGGCAGGCGTAAGCTCCAGCCTTGCCGGTATCGAGCGCCATCGCTCAACGACATAATCGTAGTGATCCGCGCGAATGTGCGTCATGCGTCCATCGAGCCAGGCGTAGACAGCATTCGAGTTCAGCCCCGCTGGAGCATCCCCCGCGCCCGTAAACAGGGCTTGCGGCCCAATCCCTGTGCTCTGCCTGAGGTGTTCGAGCTGTTCGATCCGCGCCTTGTCCAGCGGAATCCGTTGTGCCCGCACTCTTGCCCGCGTCGGCGGTTTGTCGGGCAGTGCTGCATAGGCCGCCAGCACGAATTCAAGATGATGTTCCATCGCCGATTTTGTCGTGCCGGTGAACCAGCGATCGACCATTCCGCCCTTGAGATCAGCCGGTGCGCCCTGGGCATGACGCAGCAATAATTGCGCGCCTACGCCTGTACGCTCGCGCTCCGAGATCAGCAGGGCGACAGCTTTGACGGACAGGAGGACGCGCTTTGATGCCTGGCTCCAGCGGTCCAGCACATAATCGAGATGTGCCCGCTCAGCGCTCTTTCGGTGGCCGTTCAGCCAGCCATAAATCATGTTTACGCTGAGCCCCGGCGGAGGATCGTCTGCCTGCGCAAGGAACGCGGTGGGGCCCAGGCCGCTTTTCTGTCTTAGCTGGCGTAGTTGCGCGCGGATTTCCGAGGTGATCGGGACCTTCTTCATGACTCGATGAGGCCGAAGCCGGTTCGAGCTTGTCAAAAACTACCGGACTTCGCCCGCGCAAATTCTGTGGGCAGATTGGCCATGTCTTCCCGCGCTACGGCCAGATGAAAAATTCCATCCATTTGCTGAAAGTCTGCCCCATGTCGGCGGCGCTGCCCTGACGGCCCGTCAATGGGCGGCCCGCACCGGCCTTCGGCCCCGTGTTGCCCATGACGGTACGCCGCGCGCCTGGGGCTTGTCCGTCTTTCATCGGATCGGAATTCACCGGCCGAAAAGAAAGGAAGACGACAATGTCCAACTCATCCCAACCCAGAAAATCGCCTCCGGCCTACCGGCTGTGCTTTTCCGCCAAGAACGGCACCAATGGAAACGGCCAAGCTCAATTGAGCTATCCGGTCGAGATTGGAGCCGCCTTCGAGCGCAAAGACCCCACGAAGGGCTTGATCGCGAAATTCCACATCATCCCGACTGACCTTAAGGAAGGCGTCTTGTTCCTCATCCCGGCAACCACAGACCGCCGCGAGCAAGCCGACCTTCTGGATGACGCCATCAGCGCGGAGGCGGGGCAATGAGCCCCCGCCTTACCCGCACCGAGCGGATCGCACGGCTGAATGATCAGCTTCGCGCCCGCGTCGGACTCCCGGTCTTTCTCGGCGAATCCGAGTTGGTCCTGGGAATGATCATGATGACACGCGGCATCATGGCGCTGGAGCCGGAACAGATCATCGACGCGTGGTCGAAAGTTCGCCGGTTTGATGATTTCTCATCAGACAATGATCCCTACGGCGAGCACGACTTCGGCAGTTTCGAAATCGACGGTGCCGGGCGTCTCTTCTGGAAGATCGACTATTACGGCGATCGCACATGCAACAGCGGCAGCGAAGATCCGGCTGACCCGGATCGCAGCTACCGCGTCCTGACCATCATGCGGGCGGAGGAGTACTGATTATGGCTCCTTTGACCCATGACGAGAAAGTGGCGGCCTTCAAGGCCGCCACACGCTCCCTCATCAACTGGTATGGCAACGAGCTGGCCGAAGGCGTCACTGACGCGCGGCTCGAAGAGTTGCTGAAGCAGGCGCTCGGCATCTTCGGCGGTTCCGGCGGTCCAGATCAGATCAGTCTGGCCTTCCAAGGCGCAGGTCTGAAAATCTGGGCCTCCTGGGAGACGGTCAACAATGTGACCGACAAACCCATCTTTCAGGGCAAAGCCACCATCAAAATGGCCCGCGAGGTTTACGACATCCCCGATCCATCGAACGGCCAGATGCGGCTGCTATGAGCCGCCGGAAGAGCGGAATGCCGCCGCTCTTCCGAAATCGTTTTTCGGGAAAGCTTCGATTTGTAATCAAAATTCGGGAAATGGGCGCTGAGTAACGATTTTTCGGGAAACGTAATCAAAATTCTGATTTTTCGCCGCCACTAACGCGCGGAATACCACGTGCCCCGGCCCGCGCCGTGACGTTCCAGAAGCTGCCGCTCTACCAGCAGTTTGATGTGATCCTTGACCGTGTTGCGGTTGGCTCCGGTCGCCTTGGCGGCGTCCGCCACGGTGACGCGGCCATGCTCGCGCGCGATCTCGACGATTTGCGCGGAAAGCTCCGGCAACGCCCCGAGAAGCTGGGTTTCCCGCTCCATCTTGGCTTCGAGCCGCTGCTTCTGTCGCGCCAATGCCCGTAGGAAGTAGAGCGTCCAGGCTTGCCAGTCCGGCGCATCGGTGCGGATTGTCACCTGAGTTTTGCGCAGCGCAAGATAATAGGCGTCCTTGCTCTGTTCGATGACATGTTCGAGCGAGCTGTAGGGCACATAGCCATATCCGGCCCGCAGCAGCAAAAGCGTGGTCAGCACACGCGACAGGCGGCCATTGCCATCCTGGAAGGGGTGAATCTCCAAAAACACGACAACGAAGACCGCGATGATCAACAGCGGGTGAAGCCTCTTTTGTTCGATCTGCCCGCGCGTCCAGCGCAGCAATTCTTCCATGCGGCGGGGCGTATCAAAGGGCGTGGCGGTTTCGAAGACCACGCCGACGCTCTTACCATCGGCATCGAAGGCCTCGACATGATTGGGAAGAGTTTTGTAGCTGCCTCTATGGCGCTCGTCCTTGTTCGAATGGGCGAGCAGGTCGCGGTGAAGCTGGCGGATATGGTTCTCCGTCAAATCGATCTCCGCGAAATTGGCGAAGATCGTTTCCATCGCTTCGGCATATCCGGCGACTTCCTGTTCGTCGCGGCTGCTGAAGGATTTGATCTCGATATTGCGGAGCAAGGCCTCGACTTCGCGATCAGACAGCTTCGCGCCCTCGATCCGCGTGGACGAGCCGACGCTTTCGATAGTGGCGACACGCCGGAGCGAAGACAGCCGTTCTGGCGCAATGCGCCCGATCGCGCGCCACGCGCCCTTGAATTCATCGAGTTCGGCGATCAGCCCGAGTAAGTCCGGCGTGATCGTCAGCGCGCGGATATTCAGCAGTCCATCCAATTCGGCATCCGTTTTCATCCATTTACAATATCAGATGCAGCATCCATTTGTCCATCCATTTCCATCCGTTTGGTGGAGCGGAGGACTCAGCGACAGACGCGCAGGAGACGTTGGTGCAGGTATCGGGCTTTGGTGCAACATGAAATCAGCAGGGTCAGGCGTTTGAGGGCGGTTTCGGCGCGCGCAAGCTGTGCGTTGTAGTACAACGCGCTTGCCAAAGGGGCCCGCTGCGCGCCCCTGTTGGATACCCCCGGCAATGGCATGACCAGGCCTCGAGCCCGTTCACGCCATGCAATCGTTTCGCCGATTGATCACTCGTCAGAAGGCGGAGAGCGACCTCTCCCCTCCGACACCTCCCCATGTCCAAACGTGCAGCCGTTCGATCACAGATCAAGGGAGCCTCCAAGCTCCCCCGATACCCCCATGGCCATGTTCATGGAGACACCTTCAGTGGGACGATGCCATCGAGGCCAGAAAGGGAGTTTTCGCGCTACCCTTCCTTGGAACCAACCCACCGACCAAAGTGCTGTCTTGCCCATTGGAAACCTCGACCGACCGTGCTTAGATTGGACCTTCTCGCCCTGAACCGCGATGCCTGTGCCGTTTCATGACGCCTAAGGTAGACCTGTCAGTCGCATACACCCACACCTAATATCTAGATTTTCATCTTTTTCTTAAGCGTTCAACTCATGCGTGCTATAAATAAAAGTTAGAGAAAACGAATCAAAAGCGGGTGGGGGGCACCTCGAGTTTGACCAAAAGAAAACAAAAGAAAAAGACCAACGCACCTGTTGCTCGGGCGTTCACCCCAGAAGCTAAGCTAAAGCGTAGGATACGATTGCATTTCACGCGCCTCGGTTTTGCCAAAGCTCCTGACGGAACGCTGGTGCGCCCCGATGCCGGTAAGGAATCTGTCCGTCAATTGCATCGTATGCAACGCAATGAACGAGTTCGCTCTGCTGACCGGCTCCTATCGGAGTTTCTTCCCGAAGCACTGCCCCACTTTGCGAATGGCAACGAGATCGATCCCTCAAAAATTCGCCTCTCGCTCATTCGGGTGGAAGCCTCCACCTTTGAGTCCAACCTTTTCCGGACGGCCTCGCTGACATGGTCGGTTCCAGTATCAAACGGGTACGGACGGCGACTCCGTTACCTCGTTTGGGACGAAGCGCACGATCGGTTGGCAGGCATTTTCGCGCTGGGCGACCCTGTCTTCAATTTATCTGTGCGGGACAACCTGATTGGGTGGAAAGCCAGCGACCGTTCCAGTCGGCTTGTGAATATTTTGGACGCCTACGTGCTTGGAGCTGTTCCCCCATATAACATGTTGCTCGCTGGCAAGGCGATTGCCTGCCTAGTGCGTTCGCGGGATGTCTATGATGACTTTGCCCGATCTTACGGATCTACAACGGGGATCATTTCCGGCGAGGAGAAGCGAGCTCGTCTCCTGGCAGTTACGACCAGTTCTTCAATGGGACGATCATCTCTCTACAACCGCCTAAAACTCGACGGAGAGCAATACTACAAATCCATTGGATATACGGTGGGCTGGGGCCATTTCCACATCACGGACGACCTGTTTGCCCAGATGCGCGAATTCCTCCGGCTATCGGAACACCCTTACGCAGATCGCCATAAATACGGGCAAGGTCCAAATTGGCGGCTGCGGACAATTCGCGCCGCACTTGGGCAGCTTGGGATCAATGAATCTGTTCTCAAACATGGGATTCAGCGCGAGGTATTTTTCTGTCCACTGGTCAAGAATGCGCAATGTATTCTCGCGACTGGAAAGGGACGCCCCGACTTATCTTCCCTGAAGTCAGTTGCGGAGATTTCCGATCTAGCGCGCGCACGCTGGATGGAACCGCGTGCCATCAGGCGTGATGAATATAAGACGTGGAGTCGCGACGACATCCCGCGCCTGATCCGTGGTGAGCCTCTCGCCCCAGAAGAGCGCAAGGCGGTGTGATATGCGCGGACGGGGGCTAGTTTGGGCCTAGCAAAACTCCAAGAGCGACTTTCCCAACAGTACGCTCGGGTGCGCGACCTGCGGGCATCGGAAAACTATTCCGTTTACGCAATTGAACACGGCCTATCGGCGGATGAGCGCGCTGCCGCTCGCGCGTTGCTGAATGCCCAGCTTGAATCGTCCATGGAGGCTGATCGCGCATACTGGTTGGTGTGGATCGCGGCCGCAGCAGAAGTCGGCTATCGCTATGACGGCTCGGAATACTGGGACTCCTTCGCGGCAGCATTCCCGCGCTGGCCGCAGTATGGTGATCGCAATCAAATCCGTAGCTGGTATAAGCGTTTCGCCTCAGAGTTTCGAGGCCTAACGCCGTCGGGGAGGTGGGCGCGGCAATTTCCGATTATTGCCTGGCCAATCACGCAAGCCATCCTCCCACGCTATCTACAACGCCACTTCGCGGATCATCTTTACCAGCTTCGCCACGCGCTCGCACGCAGCGGGGAACTGACGCTTGATGAAATCGGCGATATGCTGAGCGAGCGGTATTTTGGCGGCTCATCGCGCTTCGAAGGCTTTCTCCAGCAAAAAGCGCTGACAGCCCGCATTGTAATGGCCCTTGGCCGCGAAGATGTGGCGGATGCCGTCCCACCTATTGAAGCAGCAACTCTCAAGCGGATCGCACGCGACTTTGACAAGTTGGGTTCTTCCGGCTCGCGTTTGCGAGAAGCGCGCCGCGTGCTGCGCGATGCCCGTTTCGTCAATTCTTCGAAGCAAGGCTTTGTGCCTAGCGCTGCATCCCGAGGAGGCGCGGATGCTGCGCGAACAGATCGCGCTGAACAGCCTCGCCTATCGGCTCGCCCTGTTGCAGAGCAAGTATGGAATGTAGGGCTCGCGATTCCTGATCTCGCAACGCCACTGCGGCAAGCGGGGCTCTCGCCCCACGATCTTGAGCGTGCCCGCATGCGATTTCGTCTGCACGGGGAAGCAAATACGTGGATTCCTGGACGAGCGTTGTTTTCATACACGGGACAGTCAACGGAATCGCTTGATGCGTATCCGACGGAAGACCGGCTGATTTTCAATTTTGAACGAGCATTGCCTGAGGTCGAAGTAAAATTGCGCCAGCGCCTAACTCTTCCAGCGCTGCCCATGCGGCTGCTCAAAATTCGTGCGGACGGATCAGCGTTTGAAATTTCGGGTTGCCATGTCCGCGCGAACCAATCGTACCTGCTAATTACTGCCCATCCCTTTGCGGACAGCATTGTACAAACTCTCGCCCTTTCGCCTCTACAAACTAACATGGTAGGAACATACCTCTGGAAACTGGACGTGAGCCAAAACCTCGACAGTGCACAGATCGCGGCCCTCAAGTCATTGGGTCTAGGTTATGTTCTGAGTGTGCGCATAGAGGCGCTGGGCTTGAGTCCGCGATGGAATTCGGCAACCGGGGCGATGGAATTCCTCGATACCGAGGCTGCTTTGTTCAGCTTGAGTTCCGATATCGCCGTGCAGGAATTTGCTATAGCGGTTGATAATAATCCGCCCGTGCGCTTCAAACCCGCTGCAAATGGCAAAACATATATTTCGCTCGGCACACTTGCCGTAGGTTTCCACAGCATCACTGCGTCCGCGCTTGGCACAGCCACGGGCGCGGATATTGAAGCCGAGGAAATTGCCTTTGAAGTACGCCCTTCGATCCCTTGGCAGCAAGCCATTGCCGGTAAGGCCGGCGTCTCGCTCGCGCTTGAGCCACGTCAAGCCACGCTTGAACAGCTCTTGAACGGCGACGCTCAGCTGCGCATCAGCGCACCGTCCGCAAGAAACGTGAAACTCGATGCTCGCTTCTATGGTGCAAATGGCACGCGATTTCACGAGGAAACTCTTGGACGTTATCTCACACCGGTCGCACGTCAAAAGCTCAGCGAACTCGTCTCTCACAAGCTTACCTCCGATTCGAATGTCGAACATTTGGAGCGCGCTGCCCGGATCGAACTGACCATACTGCTAGATGAGTATGGGTCTGAAAGCGTCACGTTCGAGAAGGAAGCAGAGCCCGTGCGTTGGCTGCGGCTGAACGCAACAACTGTTCGGCTTTCCGATGACAGCGCAGGGGACACCCAACCGGCAATCGAGTGCTACGATCTCAATGCCGTCGATAAGGCTCGCGCGGTGGAATATGGGAAGGCGCTGGAGGGAATCGAGTTGCGCGGCAAAGGCGGATTGCTGATGGCGAAGCAAAACGGTCGGCATTACGGGGTGATTGCCACCACCGTTCAATCACAACTCACGAGTTTCAGCGAGCTAGATATTCCCGCCACTTTATCGACGGCGCACGTGCAACCTACCGGCATCATCAACGCACTTAAGAGATGGCATGCCGCCCGCCGACTTATGGGACCAATGGCTTTCATGGCGCGACGCAACGCGATCCACGCGCTGGAACAGCGGCTTGAACTTGTGCTGTGCGGACAGGATTGGATTGAGGCCGTTGGCTCCGTGAGGGCTGATACGCTTGGTGAGCTTTATGGCCGCGTATTCTATTCCCGGGGCTTCGGGGCTGGCCTGCGCGCCTACAATTGGCGCTACGAAGCCGATGAATCCGCCGCGATCAAAGAGTTCCTCCGGCTGACCACACAAGTATATAAAGTCAGTACCGATGAGCCGCTTTGTCGCCTCGCGCTTAAGCTAGCCTTCGCGCCATCGACCATCACTAAGTCCGATCTGCATTCAGTGGATTCGCTTGACGCGTTCAAAACAAATACCGCGCTGATAAGGGGCGCTTATTTCGCGCGTCTGGCGGCCAAAATGGGCGCGCAAATTCACGCTTCGGAGGCCGCATGAACGGAGTGGCGATCATAGATCGTGCAAGTGCGATCGAGCAGACTGCGCAGTCGCTTGGCGTTGCATTTGAGGCCGGTGAAGCACCAGTGCTCAACAGAAAGTTACTCGCCCAATCCATTCGCAGAACCGTATTCAACGCGGCCCCTTGCGCCGCCCACACTCTGTGTTCGCTTGTTCTTACTGCCCTGGCCCCTCTTTCTGATGATGAAGAGACGCTAAGGACCCAAATAGAAGATGCAATCCATGACCTAATAGCGGCCGGTGACATTCTGGAAATGCGGGCGAACTCCGAAGAACTTACCGTCATCGTATTGCGTCCCGCACCTCCAGCATTCGTGATGCGTCTCGACGGCACATTCATAATAATTGGAATTTCGGGCGACGAGATCACGCCTATTTGCCAGCTTCCAGTTAGGCATCACGCAAGCGGATTGNGCGATGTACGCGTCGATGATGCGCAGGGGTGCCGCGCTGAACTACTCGACCTTGGGCTGATCGAGCTTCCAGAGCGTCTATGGCTAAATGCACCAGCCACGATGTCTGCAGCAGATTTTGCGGCACTGTGGAGAACGCAACTCCCGCCAGAGGCAAGCCCAGAGGTGTTCGATGACATTGAAATCCTGGACAAGGCGTCTTCGAACTCATTTTACAAAGGGCGCTGGTCTCCTTTGAGACCGAAGCACACCGGCATATTTGTCGCACGTAGGCCACAGCGCTTTGGTGCAAAGCTTTGGTGCCTAGTCGACGTGAAAAGCGGGACGGTGAATCGCTTTATTGACATTCAAGCAAAGGACTCGCGGACGCGCGACTGCGACGAAGCATGGCGCTTGCAAGCTGCGCTCGATGCCCTCGCGGGCAACCCCCAGCAGGTTCGAGTGTCCACTACCGCACGCACCGCTATTCTTTCGTTTTCGGCACCATTACCGGCGTGGGCTTCAAGACGATTGAACCTCCTCGGCGAGCAGGTCACGCTACCGCGTGCATTGCTCGCTTTCGAGATCCCGATTGAGAGCATTCAAAGCGAATTGCGGTGGCTAGGTGAAAGCCTCTGGCTTGTGCGCAACGACGAAGGGGAAGTCGCATGACAACGGCTACAATTCAGCAGACTATCGACGACCTGCGCCTGTCCCTGACGCAATATATCGAAGCGACGTATCATATTAGTCATCCCGCCATAGTCCAGCAGCGACGAGAGTTGCTCAGCCAAATCGGGGGCATTTTCCAAGCTCCGTATCTGGAATCAACACCGCGCTACAAAAGCTCCAAATCCTACAAAGAAATTCAAGACCTGCCTCAAGCAGCGCTGGAGGCCCTGCGAACGCTGTCAGACCCGAGCGCAGGAAAGCCAGTCATCTATGGAAGCCCATATCTACATCAATTGGAGGCATTGCAAGAAACGCTGAGCAACGGGCGGAACTTGATGATTATGACGGGCACAGGTTCAGGTAAAACTGAGTCATTTCTGTTGCCGATTCTTGGGAAACTTGCGATTGAAGCACGCGAGCATCCGCAAGCGTTCCACGAGCATCACGCCGTGCGTGCTTTGGTGCTCTATCCAATGAACGCTCTCGTCAACGATCAGCTTGGCCGTTTACGCACACTGTTTGGCGATCCGCGTACGATTGCGTTGTTCGAAAATTGGGCGAAGCGCCCGGCGCTGTTTGCTCGGTATACGAGTCGGACGCCCTATGCCGGGTTACGGTCTGCACGTCGAGACGGCAGCCGTCTTGCATCTATCGGCGAGTTCTTCGGGGAGATCGAAGATGCTAAGCGGCGCTTTGAAGCCGATTTAGTCAGCGAGGAAGATGCTCGTGCTGCAGAGCTCTTTGCGACGCTGCAAAAGCGAGGCAAATGGCCCGCGAAAGAAAGCGTCTCGGATTGGCTCGGCAAACCCCCGACGCCGTGGGCGAAGCGCGCGAACCGGCGCACGCACGATGCGGAACTACTCACCCGTCACGAGGTGCATACCTCGCCACCCGACCTGCTCATTACCAACTACTCGATGCTCGAATACATGATGATGCGGCCCATTGAACGGCCCATTTTCGATGCGACGCGTAAGTGGTTGCAAGCACGCCCCGACGAGAAATTTCTTGTCGTTCTGGATGAGGCGCACCTCTACAGAGGCGCGCAAGGCGCGGAGGTTGGGCTTCTACTCCGGCGATTGCGCGAGCGCCTCGGTGTTCCCTCCGAACGGTTTCAGGTCATCTGCGCCACAGCTAGCTTCAGCGAAGAGGGCAAGAAAAACGCAGGCGCATTCGGAGCCCAGCTTTCCGGCGTTCCGTCAGATACGTTCAAGCCGATCAAAGGTGAGTATTTGTTCCGCGATCCTACTGCGAGGGGTACACACGCCGATGCAACTGCGCTTGCCGCCGTCGATCTAGATCAGTTTTATTCCGCTGATCCGGACGAGCGGGCATCAGCAGTCGCTAGCTTTCTCGCTTTTCGCAAATCTTCTTTTGCGGGAGACTTAGACGCCAAGCTTTATCAAGCGCTGCGTGAGTACGCGCCGTTCAACCGCTTAGTGAACGAGACGATGCTAGCTGCTGTCTCGTTGTCCGAATTGCCGGAAGTGGTTTTCGATTGCGCTGTTCCAGCGGATGTGACCGAGAAGGCGATCGGTGTTCTGCTCGCGCTGGGGAGTCGCGCGCGCGAGAAGCCTGGTGAAGCCAGCCTTCTACCTTGCCGCATACACTCGTTCTTTCGAGGGCTGCCGGGTCTCTGGATATGCATGAATGCCGAGTGCTCGGATGAGAAGGCAGAGGTCCCGAGTCCTGCAGGACGATTGTTTTCACAGCCCCACGAGCGATGCACCTGCTGCAATGCACCGGTACTTGAGTATTTCACGTGTCGGCATTGCGGCACGTCGTATGCGCGCGCCTACACGAATGATGTCGCCCATCCGCGTTATCTGTGGGCGAAGGAGGGCGAACGGATCGAGACTGCTTCCGGTCCTCTCGAAGCGTTGCACCCGCTGGACCTATTGCTTGAAGAGCCGTCGTCGGAAGATCGTGCACGTGCGGCGCACTATGATCTTGTCTCAGGCCAACTTAATCCCGACGAACTTGGCGAGCAGTACCGCACCGTGTTTCTCGCGCCCCCGCGAGCGCCGCCAGCGGCCGGTCAAGGCTCGTTTCGCGCCGCGCGGCCGGGACAATTTGCGCCCTGTGCGTGCTGCGACAAGACGGCCGGTTACGGCCAGTCCAGCGTTCAGGATCACCAGACCAAAGGCGATCAGCCGTTTCAGGCCTTGCTCGGATCGCAACTCCGGATTCAACCACCAGGACCGCAGGCGCAAAGCGCATTCGCACCGTTGCGGGGGCGCAAGGTCCTCATCTTTTCAGACTCACGCCAGGTCGCGGCGCGCCTTGCGGGTACATTACAGAACTATTCATTGCGCGACGCGGTCCGCGCGCTATTGCCTCTCGGCTATGAAATTCTTCGGCAAGACGCCGATTTTTCCAAGACTCTTGTTCTTAATCACGCCTATCTCGCCGTGCTGGTGGCCGCCCACAAACTCGGCGTGCGGCTCAGACCGCAACTCGGCGATGCGGAGGCGCTTGGGGAAGTGGAAGGCCCAAGTCCCGGTCCCGCGCCTTCGGGAGTAGAACTATTTCAACTCCAGAATTCTCTTTCGCGGTGCCCCGAACGGTTGATGCAGGCGATCTTCGACGCGCTCAAGCACACCAATATGGGACTCGATCTCGAAGCGCTCGCCATCGCGACGATTGCGGAATCACCCGCGCAGTCGGCGAAAATTCTTAAATTGCCGAACCTTCCTGGCATCGCCGAAAGCGATGAGGCGAAGCTAGCTGTGTGCCGCGCGTGGCTTCGATGCTGGACGCTCGATCCAGGCATTTGGTTCTCGGATATGAAGGATTCTTGGTGGCAAACTAAAGTAGACTCACACAAAGGCGGGTTCACGGCGATGAACCGCGTCCTCGTTGGCCCGCAGGCACGGTCGGTGTTCAAGAAACAGTGGTTGCCGACGCTCATGGGGATGTTCACCGAGCCGATGACGGGCGGCGTCAATCGTCTCGTCGCGACAAAACTCACCCTTCAACTTGGTGGGCAATGGCGACGCTGCCATAGCTGCAAGTCTGTCCACCGTCCGGTAGGGAAGCTCGCCACCTGCATCGATTGCGAAAGCGCGGACATCGGTGATTTCGATCCAGACACCGATGAGGTCTATAGCGCACGGCGCGGCTTCTACCGTGATCCAATCGCTGCAGCCCTGCAATCAAACGATCCGCAACTCACAACGGTCATCGCCGCAGAGCATACCGCCCAGCTTGGCGCTGCGCAGCCGGACGAGGCATTTTCACATGCCGAGCGTCATGAAATTCGTTTTCAGGACATCGACGTGGCTTGGCGTGATAACGACCGGCCCGGTGAGCCCGCCATCGACGTGCTTTCGAGTACGACGACGATGGAGGTTGGCATCGATATCGGGGAGTTGTCGGGCGTAGCTTTGCGCAACATGCCGCCAGGACGCGCGAACTATCAACAGCGTGCGGGTCGTGCTGGCCGCCGCGCGAACGCGGTGGCGACGGTCGTAGCCTTTGGCAGCGCCGACAGCCATGACGATCACTACTTCACCGAGCCAGCGGAAATGATCCGTGGCGCTGTGATCGATCCGCGTCTCACGCTCGAAAATCCGGAGATCGCGCGTCGTCACCTTCGCGCCTATCTGCTGCAACGCTACCATGAGGACCGCATTCCTGGGCCATCACCTGGGGCTGATCCAAATCTGTTTTCCGTGCTGGGCAAGGTCGGAGACTTCAAGACCGAAGGCTCGATCCTCAACCGGGTCGATTTCGCGAAGTGGCTGGAAGACAACCAAGACGAACTCGCCACGGCGGTGGATCGCTGGCTTCCCTCAGAGTTATCTGTGGGCGACCGGAAAACGTTGATTGACCAGATGGCCGCCGATGCCACCACGACCATCGATGAGGCCATCGACTTCGTGCAGGGGAAGGACGAGCCGGAGGGGTCACCTGATGACGACGCTGAAGGCGGGGATGTGCCAGCGGCGGAAGTCAATGCCGACGCGGACGACAGCGCGCGCGTTGTCGATCCGGCGACCGATAAACTTCTTGATCGGCTGCTCTATCGCGGTGTCGTTCCGCGCTACGCGTTCCCCACCGACGTCGTGGCGTTTCACGCTTTCAACCGCGATCAGTCCACCCCGTTCAGAGCGGTCATCGACTATGCGCCGTCGCAGGGCCTCACCATGGCGCTCTCACAATATGCGCCCAATAAGCAGCTCTGGATCAACGGCAAGCAGTACACGTCCAAGGCCATTTACTCGCCATATTCGGGAGACCGGCGAAGAGCGTGGGGCAAGCGCAAGCTCTATTTCGAATGTGGCGTCTGCGAGCACGCGAGGACCGAGGACTATGTGAAAGAGCGCGAGAACGCGACCGAGGACTGTCCGGCGTGCAAAGCGGCCAGTTCGTTCGGACCCGCTCGCGTGTGGTTCCGACCCGTCGGGTTTGCGCACCCGATCGATACGCCGCCCGAAACCGAGCCGGATGCACCGAACGAAACCGCGCGCGCCACGCGCGCGAAGCTGGTCATGCAAACGCCCAAGCCCGACAAGGGTTGGGTGCAAGTGACCGAGCGCGTGCGTGCCTTTCCCGCTAGAGAATTTCTCCTCGTATCGAATACCGGCATCGACAATGAAGGATACGACTATTGCACGGCATGCGGACGCATCGAGTCCACGACTGCTCCGGAGGAACCGTTGTGGTTGCCCCACGCGCGTCCCTTCCGCAGCGACGAGGAGGGGCCATGCCTGGGCGGGGCTTTTGCAAAGCGGCATGTCGTTCTCGGAACGGACTTCAAGACCGACATCGCCCTGTTCTCTCTTCCGCTGACCGCTCCATTCTGTCTGATTCCGGGTAGTATTGAGGCGGAGTCTGCCCTGCGCACCGTGTGCGAGGCGCTCGCTAAGGCCGCGTGTCAGACTCTTGAAATTGAGCCTGGCGAGGTGCTTGCTGAGTTTCGTCCTGCCCTGACTGAGGAAGGAGCGGCAGGGCGTGAAGTAGAGATATTCCTTTACGACACGCTCCCGGGCGGAGCGGGTTTTTCAACCGAACTTGTTTTGAAAGCGGCCGAGCTGTTTGATTGTGCACGAGCAATTCTCGCAAGTTGCCCCGAACAATGCGATGCTTCCTGCTATCGCTGTCTCCAGAGTTTCCGGAATCGGATGGAGCACGCACTTTTGGATCGGAAGCTGGGCATTCAGTTCATTGAGCATGTGCTGTATGGTGGATATCCAGCCTACCCTCAAGACCGGACAGAACGATCTCTCGACTTGTTGATGAGAGATCTGCAACGCCAGTTCGGAACTGACTTCTCATTCACGCGTAATGTAGAGCGGACAGACTCCAAGGCGGGACCGGTTATCATTCCCATCGTCGCGCGTCGAAATTCGACAGGAGCCGAGACCTGGATTGCGCTTAGTTCTCCACTTGCTCCGGCAGTTCCGATTAATCCGGAACTCCAGTCGCTTAGCTCACAGGGAGTAACAAAGTTATCCTGCGCGGACGACTTGGTGGTGCGAAGGCATCTGCCGGAGGCCAGTCTCCGGCTGCAAACTGCATTTCGCTGATTTAAGCTTCGGCTGAGCGTCCGTGGATCGAGATGCGGGCTCCGCCCCAGCCCCGCGCAAGGCATCCAAACGTCTCCACGCCGCCCCACTTGCGTGCGGCGGCGCGGACCCTCGTTCGGAGCCTCCTTGCGCGAGCTTCCCCGTTTTCTTGGCTTGGCATGGGCTGCAAGGGGACTTGCAGCCGTTTTTCTAACGGCTGAGGTCGGGACCATCCCGGCTTCGAGGGCGCGTTGGCGCTTGCGTCTGGCGCTTTTCCCGGAAGGCGGCGAGGCGTTCGGCGCGCGCTTGTTCTGCCCGCTCGGCAAATGTGCGTGCGTCCGCCCGCACATCCTGCCGCTGGCGTAGCTGGTTGAGACGTTCGCGGTTACGATCCTGCGTCAGACGCTGGCGCTCTTCGATATGCCGGAAGACGAGTTCGTCGCGCTGTTTGCGATCGCGCTCATGGGCGGCATAGGCTGCTGTCTCGTTCTCGCGCCGAATGCGTGCGTGTTCGCCGCGCAGGTGATCCCATACGCCGCTCAGGCCCGGACGGAAGCGTGCTTGACGGGCGAGCGTTTCCGCCTTCTGGCGGGCCTCCATCGCACTCAGCGCCAGCTGGCGCTCCTCGCGCTGGCGGGCAACCAGTTCCGCTTTGGCGCGCTGCGCAGCTTCCCTGCGGGCTCTGGCCTCGTCCAGCAACGCCCTGCGGTGGCCGTCCATGGCGGTTTGCATGTCGCGGGCATAGCGCTCTTTGGCTTCCGGCAGGCTCGGCAGCGTACGCTCATCGCCCAGCTTCTTCCGCACGGCCTTTGTTTTCACCCCCGCCCATTTGGCGATGGCATAGGGCTCGCCGCGCTCATCAATTGCGACAAAGCCTCGCCGGTCGCCGCGCGCCAGCTTGAAGCCGCGCTCTTCCAGTGCATGGGAGAAGGTGGCGGCATTATCCGAGATCGCCCAGGCATCTTGAAACGCCGCTTTGACGGTGCGCGGGTCTTTGTCGAGCCGTTTGGCCTGTTGCCATTCTTCAAGCGAGAGACGGCGCGGATCGCGCTTTGATCGGTCCGTCATGCCCTCGGGCATCCGCCAGCCATGTTCGCGATAGAGATCGCGGCTCACCTCCATCAACTTATTGCGGGAATGGGAGAGCTGGATTGCTTTCATGTTCTGCGCATCGATCCGGCTCCATACGGCGTGTGCGTGCCGCCGTCCTTCCTTCTCGTGGAAGACAATGGCGCGGGGCTGACCGGTGAGGCCGAGTCTGGTTTCGGCTTGTTCGACGGCCCGCTCGAAAGCCTGCGTACTCACCCGCTCATTCTGCGGCGGGTTGAGGCTCAGCGAGAACAGATATTGCCTGCACCGCGTGCCCCGGCTCACCGCATAGGCTTCGCAGAAAGCTCCCTCCAGTGTTTCCGAGGCGAAGCCCCGGATTTCGTGGACCTGGACGTGATCGTTCTCCTCCTTGAGGAGATGTTGCGCCAGATCGCGGCCGCCGCCGCGTTGATTGCCGACCAGGATCATGTCTCACCCCCGGACCTTGAGACCCTGAGAGGCGATCAACGCATCGCGCATGGCGCGAATATCCGCGCAGGCTTGATGCAGCTCTTCGAGCAAATCCGGCGTGACGGGCAATGCACCCATGTTCGCCGCCTTGGCGATCTGATTAATGTTCGAGGCCAGCCGTGATTGACCCAGTCCGGCTAATTGGGCAGCGGCGTCACGGTCGGATTCCGACGGTTGGCAACGCGTCACCTTGCGCGGGCTGGCTCGCTCACCGAACAGCACATGGCGGATGTATTCGCCCAGCGAACGACGCCCGGCGCGGTGGCGCAGGATGGCGCGTTCGTGCTCGCTCAGGCGCAGGGAGAAGGGCGGGGGATATTTGCGGGGCTGGGCAGCACCGGCATTGCTGAACGGTTTGCGGAGGGGCTGCGTCATGGCTGCGGCCCTCCCGGCTCATCGCTGTGGATGAAGTCTTCAACGTCTTTGAGTTGGACGTTCCAGTCGGCCAGAGTCTCGAAAAGCGCGTTTAAATCCTCTCCTTGGAGGCGCGCCATATTTTTCAAGAAGTTTGCGGGTGGTGAGTGCGGCGTTTGTCGATTTCGTCAGCGTCATCGCGCGCCTTGCGGCAGGACTGGTGTTCTCATCGAAGGCCAGAACTTGCCGTCAGGAGACGAGGCCGGCATTCCACAGCGTCCGAACGCCTTGCAGCATGATCGAGACCCCGACCGCTATGACGATGCCTGCAAAGACATAGTTCAGGGTCTGGCGCTGGGCGGCCAACCGCTTGGCCAGAATGGTCCCAAGAATTCCGCCGAACACCCCGCCGACCACGAACAGGCCGGCGATACGCCAGTCGACGAGGCCGGATATCGCATAGCTGGACGCCGTTGCCGTACCGAAGGCGGTGACCGAAACCAGTGACGAGCCGATGGCATTGAGGAGCGGCATCGCCGTCGAGAAGATCAGGCCGGGAACCACCAGGAACCCGCCGCCAATTCCGAAGAATCCGGAGAGCCCTCCGACCACAAACCCCGACACAGCCAGCCGGGGGGCGGTCCGTCTGTCGAGGCGGGGCTGGGCATCTCCGCCGGTCTTTCGCCGCAGCATGGCGAGGCCGACGACCACCATCAGCAGTCCGAACAGGGCCAAGAGCAGATCGCCATCAACCCGTTTCCCAAGGGCGGCCCCGGCAAAAGCCCCGATGACGCCCGCGGCGGCAAACACCAGGGCGCAGGCCCACCTGACATGCCCGGCACGCGCGTGCCCGGCCAGATTGATCAATGCGCTCGCAGCGACCGCGACTGCGCCTGTGCCGATCGCAAGGTGGGTGGAGCCGATACGCACTACATAGACGAGCAGGGGTACGGCGAGGATGGATCCGCCACCGCCGATCAGGCCAAGGGTGAAGCCGACTATGGTGCCGGACAGCACCGAGAGAATGTCCTGAAGCATGAGCCCGCCTCTGCAGCCCGCCGGTCGATCAGGCGGCCGACCGGTTCCAAGGCATCACCCGCAAGAGGTGCGCCATGCCGCACCATCCGCTGATTCCGGCAAAGGTCAGCCCGGCGCCGACGAAGGCGGAGAGCGCAAAGCCCGCCGGATGGACAAAGGTGCCGATGGCCGCACCGATCAGGATCAGGCCTCCCGCGACGATCTGGACCTGACGCTGCATTTCCAGGGGCTGGGACCGATCTGCCTCGACCGGCAGCCCGGCCTGTTTCCAGGCATCCAGACCCCCTTCGACGAAGTAGGCTTCGCACTGTGCAGCCTCGGCCAGTCTGGCGGCGTTGCTTTTGGTGCGCATGCCCGACCGGCAGTGATAGATCACGGCGCGCGGCGCGGGCGCGTTGTCGAGCGGCTTGAGCGCGCTGATCGGATTGCTCTGTGTGCCGGGAATGCGCTCGCGGGCGCGTTCGTCAGCTTCGCGAATGTCCACGAGAATGGCGCCGTCCTTCATCAGAGCGGCAGCGTGTTCGGGCGTGATGGATGCCAGTGTTGTCATGACATGCTCCGTTGAGGGGCCGCGTCCGGTTCATTCCGGATCGGGGCAGTAAATGTCTTTCAGAACCGAAATCACCCGCGCAGCGCGATCGTCGGCCAACCGGTAGTAAACGTTCAATCCGGCCTTCCGGCTCGTCACAATGCCTTCGGCCTTGAGCTTGGCCAGGTGCTGGGACACGGCAGAGCCGGCGAGTCCGGTGAGGTCGACCAGTTCGCCGACGACCGCTTCTCCTGATACCAGCCGGCACAGCATCAGTAGTCGCTTCTCATTGGCGATCAGCGCCAGAAGCCGCGCGGCGTCACCGGCCTTGTCCTGCAACCGCTCGATATCGGTCGATGCCATGGGCATGGGTAAGGGTGTCCATTCGATTAGTTGACACTAACTTAGATTATGCTAATTATTTGGTCAAGAGCGAAACACAAGCATTTTGAGGTCACCGTGACAGAGGTCAGACAGCCACCCGTCGTAAAATCCTTCTTTCATGCGCCGATGAATACGGTCACCTATCTGGTGAGCGCGCCCGGCGCGTCGCGCGCAATCGTGATTGATCCGGTGCTCGACTATGACCATCGCTCCGGCGAAATGTCATCAGCGAGTGTGGATGCTGTCCTGGCTGCCGCAAAGAAGGATGGCCTGACGGTCGAGTGGGTTTTGGAAACCCATGCGCATGCCGATCATTTGTCGGGCGCTCCGACGATCAAGGCGCGAACGGGCGCGAAGGTAGGCATCGGGGCGCATATCGCAGAAGTACAGACACTGTTCCGGCCGATCTTCGGTGCGGATGATGTCTCCGGAACAGGCGCGGAGTTCGACCGGCTGTTTCGTGACGGTGACCAAGCCAATTTGTCCGGCCTCACCGTCGATGTGCTGCATACTCCAGGACATACGCCGGCCTGTGTCAGCTACCGGATCGGTGATGCCGTGTTCGTCGGCGACACGTTGTTCATGCCGGACTACGGGACAGCGCGCGCCGACTTTCCGGGTGGAGACGCGGCAACTCTCTACCGGTCGATCCAGAAACTGTTCGCGTTACCGGACGAGACGCGCGTCTTCCTGTGCCACGACTATCTGCCTGAAGGTCGCGATCACTATGTGTGGGAGACCACGATCGGTGCGGAAAAGCGCTCAAACATCCATGTCGGAGTGGGCAAGTCGCAAGAGGATTTCGTGGCAATGCGCACGGCGCGCGATCAAGGCCTTGCTGCGCCGACCCTGCTTCTGCCAGCCATACAGACGAATATCCGTGCAGGGCATTTACCCCCGCCGGACGCGGATGGCGTCCGCCGGCTACGGATCCCGCTGCGCGGGGAAACTGCCATTGATGGCCTGAACTGAATTGCAAGACCGGGGACTTCGGGTCCGCGATGCAGTCCCTTCCACCCCTGATTAACGGTCCGCCCCGAGAGTGGCGGGCTGCCAGCCGGAGTTGAACTTCTTGCCCTACACAATCCTTCATGACCCTGAATATGACGCCGTTGCACTGATCCACACAGGCCAGGTCTCGGCGGCGGAAATCCGGGCGTCGCGCATCGACCTCGCCGAAAGCGTTCTGCAGAACCGTTGCCGCGGGGCGATGATCAACATTCTCGACGCCCACATCGAGGCTGAGCCACCCGAGATCGTGGACCACGTTCACGCCTTGATCGCCGGATTGACGGACGGCACGCGGCTGGCATTCGTGTCGCGGGAGATCGACCAGATCGGAGTCGCGCTCGTCGTTGAAAGCGTCGCCGACATGTCACCCGTGGGTGTTCGCCGGTTCGGTGAAGTGGAGACAGCCTGGGNCTGGCTGGCCTATGGCGATACCGTTCTGCCGGCTCGCGAGGGTTAGGCGTCAGCCACCCGCCGCAATGCTGGCCATCACCAAGCCGCAGAACCATGCGGCATAGGTTCCCACGATATAACCCACCACGGCCAACAGGGCGCCGACAGGGGCCAGGGACGGGCTGAACGCCGATGCCACCACGGGTGCAGAAGCCGCGCCGCCAATATTGGCCTGGCTGCCGACAGCCACGAAGAAGATCGGTGCCCGGATCAAGAAGGCCACACCGAGCATCAGCGCGGCGTGGATCGCGATCCACAGCAGCCCGATCAGGAAGAATTGCCAGTATTCACCGATTGCCGTGATGTCCATGTGCAGGCCGACAGTGGCGACGAGGATGTATATGAAGACTGACCCGGTCTTCATTGCCCCGACCGCCTGAAGCTTGCGCGCAGGCGTGAAGGACAGGGCCACGCCAATTGCTGTGGCGATGGCAACGAGCCAGAAGAATCCGCTGGCGAGGCTTTCTGCCACGATCAGGCCGAAGCCTTGAGGCGAACGGCCTGTCTCGAGCGCCTCTGCGCGGATCGACGCCGCCATGTCGGAGAAGCCCGGAGCGATCAGGCCCGAAAAGAAATGGGCGATGGCGACAGCACCGAAGGCGACGGCGCCGATGATGATCAAGTCCCTGGTTTCCGGGATGCGGGCGTGCTGGGCCTCGTAGGCCTCGGCGCGCGCCTGAAGGTCGTCAATGGCGGACACATCGGCGCGCAGCGCCTTGTCCATCTGTTTGCGGCGGGCTGCGAGGAAGAGCAGGATCGCGAGCCAGACATTGGCGACCAGAACATCGACCGCAACCCAGACCGAGAACACTTCCGGCCCGACGTCGAAGATTTCGCGAATGGCGGTCTGGTTGGCAGCGCCGCCGATCCAGCTGCCCGCCACGGTCGCCATGCCGCGCCAGACTTCCTCGGGGCCCGAACCGCCGAGCAGGTCTGGATTGATCGCGCTGGCCAGCAGGAGTGCGAGCGGTCCGCCAACAACGACCCCCAGCGTTCCGGTAAAGAACATAATCAGGGCCTTGGGCCCGAGCCGCAGGGTTGCCGGCAGGTCAGCAGAGACCACCAGCAATACGAGAGCGGCCGGCAGGAGATAGCGCGAAGCGACGTAGTACAGCTGTGACGCGTCGGGGTCCGCGATGCCGAATGTCGTCAGCAGGGACGGCAGGAAGTAGCACAGGAGAAGCGGCGGAAAGATGCGGTAGAAGCCCGCAATCGGCCCGGTCTTGATGCTGGACGTCCAGAACACAAGGCCCAGCAGGACCATCAGGACGCCGAACAGGACGGCATCATTCGTGATCAGCGCAGCCGATTCCATGTCGNGTCTCCCCCGCGATTCCTGCCGCGCAGGGTGGGGGAGGCGGAACGCGCGCGCAAGCGGTTCGCGATCACAGCCCCTTCAGCAGGCGCTTGAGATAGTGCTGGTATTCGGTCTTCGGCGATTCATCGACCAGTTCGCTCAACTGCTTGCGGTCAATGAACTTCATCCGGTAGGCGATTTCCTCGGGGCAGGCGACTTTCAGGCCCGTGCGTTCCTCGACCACCTTGATGAATTGTGATGCTTCAAACAGGTCGGCATGAGTCCCGCCATCCAGCCAGGCCACACCGCGTCCGATATGCATGACATTCAGATCGCCGCGTTTGAGATAGGCGCGGTTGATGTCGGTGATTTCGAGTTCGCCGCGCGTTGAAGGCTTGAGATCCCAAGCCAGCGACAGGACATCCTCGTCGTAGAAATAGAGTCCCGGGACCGCCTGGTTCGATTTCGGCTTCTTCGGCTTTTCCTCCAGCGAGACGGCTCTGCCCTTGTCGTCCACCTCGACGACCCCGAAGGAGGACGGATCCGCTACTTCGTACCCGAAGATCGTCGCGCCCTTTTCAAGCGTCACGGCTTCCTGGAGGCGCTTGGAGAGGCCATCACCATAAAAGATGTTGTCGCCCAGGATCAGCGCGACCCGGTGACCTTCCAGCTCGTGCGCGGCCACCCGGAAGCCTTCGGCGATGCCGCCGGGCCTGCTCTGGGAGGCGTAGGCGAAGGTCAGTCCCCATTGGCTGCCATCGCCAAGAACCTTCTGAAGCTGGGGCAGGGACTCGGGGTTCGAGACGATGACGAAATCACGCAATCCCGCCAGCATCAGCGTCGAAAGCGGGTAGTAGATCATCGGCTTGTCGTAGACCGGCAGCAGGTGCTTGTTCACTGCGTGGGTCAACGGATAGAGGCGGCTTCCCGTGCCACCTGCGAGGATCAGACCCTTCCAGGGTGCGGCCATGTCGTGTTGTCCTATTCTGCGGCAGCGCCGCCCCGTCCCAGTCCAAGCCGCGCCAATTCACTGGTGTCGCGGACCAGCCAGTCCGGGTGTTGCAGATACCAGGCCACCGTCCGGCGCAATCCCTCGTCCAGGTCTGTGCCGGGTGCCCAGCCCAGTTCGGCCTTGGCCTTGCCCGCGTCGACCGCGTAGCGGTGGTCGTGGCCAGGACGGTCGGTCACGAAGGTGATCAGATCGGCGCGGGGTCCGTCGGCAGACGGCCTGACGTCATCGAGCTGGCGGCAGAGTTCGCGCACGAGATCGATATTGCGGTGTTCGGCGTCGCCACCGAAATTGTATTTCTCACCCGGTTTGCCGCGTTCCAGCGCCGCCAGAAGTCCTGAAACGTGATCCTCGACGAAGAGCCAGTCGCGCACATTCTCGCCGCTGCCATAGACCGGGATCGGCTCGCCCGCGAGGGCGGTGCGCAACACGGTGGGGATCAGCTTCTCGGGATGCTGGAANGGGCCGTAATTGTTCGAGCAATTGGTGATGATCACCGGCAGGCCGAACGTGACCTGCCAGGCACGCGCGAGGTGGTCGGCGCCGGCCTTGGACGCGGCGTAGGGACTGTTTGGCGCGTAGGGCGTGGTTTCCAGGAAGGCCGGATCGCTGGCCCCAAGCGTGCCGTAAACCTCGTCNGTGGAGACATGCACGAAGCGGAANGNGTCTTTCTCCGGACGCGCCGAGAGACCGCCAGTGGGCCAATGCGCAATCCAGCATCACCGACGTGCCGGTCAGATTGGTCCGGACGAAGGCGGCGGGGCCGTCAATCGAGCGATCGACATGGGTTTCGGCCGCGAGATGAAGGACAGCTTCGGGGTTAAAGGTGTCGAATGCGCTGGCGACCGCAGACCGGTCAGCGACATCGCCCTTTGTGAAGTGATAGCCGGGACGGCCGGCACACTCCGCGACGGCCCGCGAGTCGCCGGCATAGGTCATCAGGTCGAAGTTGAGTACTTCGTGTCCGTCAGCGATCAGGCGACGGACGGCCGCCGAGCCAATAAAGCCCGCTCCACCTGTTACCAGTACGCGCATTCAGCCACCCCCTTCGCTCACCGATCACTTGCAACGCCTTGAGACAAAATGCAAACGGCCCGGCAGATGCCGGGCCGTTCACGGGACCAAAGGTCATTGCCTACCAGATCGAAACACGATCTTCCGGCGGCAGGTAGAGGGCATCGTCCTCGGTGACGTTGAAGGCATCATACCAGGCGTCCATGTTCCGCACGACGCCGTTGACGCGGTACTGCGCCGGGCTGTGCGGGTCGGTGACGATCTGGTTTCTGAGGCTCTCCTCGGTGCGGATGTTCCGCCACACCTGCGCCCAGGCGAAGAAGAAGCGCTGATCGCCGGTGAAGCCGTCGATTTCCGGCGCTTCGCCGTTCGAATGGTCGTCGAGATAAAGCTGATAGGCGTGGTGCGCGATCGACAGGCCGCCGATGTCACCAATATTTTCGCCCATCGTAAGGTCAGGATTCACATTCATCCCTTCCAGCGGAGAGAACTGGGCGTACTGGTTGCCCAGAGCGCCGGTACGTTCCTCGAAGGCGGCCCGGGATTCATCGGTCCACCAGTTGCGCTGCAGGCCGGTGCCGTCAGAGCGGCTGCCCTGATCGTCGAAGCCGTGGCCCATTTCGTGGCCGATCACCGCGCCGATCCCGCCGAAATTCACGGCCGGATCTGCGTAGGGATCGAAGAAGGGGGCCTGGAGAATGGCGGCCGGGAAGACGATTTCATTGCGCTGGGACGAGTAATAGGCATTCACCGTCTGGGGTGACATGAACCATTCCCAGTCACGCACCGGACCGCCGAGGCGCGAGCGGGAATCTTCCCAGAACCACTGGCCGACGCGGCGCGCATTGCCCACGAGATCATCGGATTCCACTTCGAGCGACGCATAGTCGCGCCACACGTCCGGGTAGCCGATCTTCGGCAGGAAGGCTTCGAGCTTGGCGTAGGCTTCGGTGCGGGTCTCGTCGTCCATCCATTCGAGCGTTTCGAGACGCTCGTTGAAGGCCTCGCGCAGGTATTCGACGAGCTCTTCCATCTGCGCCTTGTACTCAGGCGGGAAGTATTCCTCGACATAGACCTGACCGATCAGTTCGCCCACGGAGCCGTTGACGTACTGGATGGCGCGGCGGTCACGCTCGCGCTGCTCTTCGGTGCCATTGAGGCGCGTCCCAAAGAAGGCGAAGCGGGCTTCATCCCATTCCGACGACAGCAGGCCAGCCTGGCTGTCGATGAAATGGAAGACCAGGTAGTTGCGCCAGGTCTCGACCGGCGTTTCGGCGAAGATCCGGGCCTCGGCCTGGATGGCTTCGTCGGTGTTGACGATGATTTCTTCCTGATCGTCGACGCCAAGCTCTTCCAGGAAGGGCATCCAGGGGAATTCCGGCGCGTAGTCGTTCGCCAGTTCCTCAACCGTCATCAGGTGGTAGTTGCGGATCCGGTCGCGGCGTTCGGCGCGGGTCCAGTGAATCTCGGCGATCGAGGTTTCCAGCGCCATGATGTCTTCGGCACGCTGGCGGGCATTGTCGAAGCCGGCGCGGGCGAGCGTCGCCTCGATGTAGTCGACATAGGCGTCGCGGTGGCCGGGAAAGGGATCATCCTCATTGAGATAGTAGTCGCGATCCGGAAGACCGAGGCCGTTCTGACCCGTGGAAATGACGTAGCGTTCCGGATTGCCCGGGTCGATCGTCACACCAAGGCCGACAATGGACTGGTGGATCGGGCGGCCCATCCAGCGCGCGATGTCTTCGTGCGTCTGGGCTTCCATGACCTGGTCGATCTCGGCCTGGAGCGGGGTCAGGCCCAACTCCTCAATCCGGTCGGTGTTCATGTAGGATTCGTAGAGCGCCCCGATCTGGTATTCCGGCGAACCCGGCTGGCCACCGGCAGCGGCGGCTTCACGGATGATGCCATTCACGCGCTCTTCGGCTTCCAGATAAAGCTCGGTGAAGGCGCCGAGCGAGGAAAAGCCCTGCGGAAGTTCGGCTGAGTTGAGCCAGCCTTCGTTCACGTAGGTGAAGAAGTCATCGCCCGGATCGACGGTCTCGGAAATGTGCTGGGTCTCGACACCGAAATCACCGAGGCGCGGTGCGCCTTCGGCCATCGTGGTGTCGTCCGTGGTGACCGTATCAACGGCGGTGTCATCGGTGTTTTCGGTGGGCGTCTCGGCCGGCTGGCTGCAGGCGGCGAGAAGCAGAGCGGCGCACACGCCGCCAAGCCATTTGGTTTTCATTGGAAGTCGACCCTCCCCATCGGGTGAAAAATGCAAACGGGGAGGGTAGCCAGTGCGCGCGCTCTGACAACTGAACAAACTGTAAATATTGGTCCGGAGCGGTGTGCCGCTCCGCGCCGGGATTAGTCCGCGGCGTCTTCGATCGCGTCGCCAGTCGCTTCAACGTCGCGGCCGAAGCCCTGGATGGTGTTGCAGGCGGTGAGCGCCAGCGATGATGCCGCCAGCATGAGAGCAATCCACTTTTTCATGACAGAAATCCCCGCAAGTGAAGGTTCAGACGCGAAACTATAGCGTCGATACACAATGCTGCCAGCCGCAAATTGGTTCCGTGGAGAAAGGCATGCGGGCCGGCATCGCAGCCGGCCCGGCCCTATTACCCAACTACCAGATCGAAACGCGGTCCTCGGGAGGCAGGTAGAGCGCGTCATCTTCGGTCACGCCGAACGCCTCGTACCAATCATCATTGTTCCGGACGACCCCATTGACCCGGTATTGGGCGGGGCTGTGCGGATCGGTCAGGACAAGGCTGCGCATGTAGCCGTCCGTCGACATGAAGCGCCACACCTGGCCCCAGGACAGGAAGAAGCGCTGTTCGGGGGTGTAGCCGTCAATCATGCGGCTGGTTTCGGGGTGATCGGCGGCATAGAGGCGATAGGCACGCAGCGCCATGGAAAGCCCGCCCACATCGCCGATATTCTCGCCAAGCGTGAGGTCACCGTTGACGTTGATGCCTTCCATCGGGCTGAAGCCGTTGTACTGGCGCACCAGCGTGTCGGTCCGCTCCTCGAAATTGGTTCGGGATTCGTCCGTCCACCAGTTCTGCAGGAAGCCGTCGGCATTATAGCGCGAGCCATCATCGTCGAAGCCGTGGCCCAACTCATGGCCGATCACGGCACCGATACCGCCGAAATTGACCGCTGCATCCGCATGCGGATCAAAGAAGGGCGGCTGGAGAATGGCCGCGGGGAAGACGATCTCGTTGCGGGTCGATGAATAGTAGGCGTTCACGGTCTGCGGGGTCATGCCCCATTCCCATTCGCGCACTGTTTCGCCGAGACGCTGCAGGTCCTGATCCCAGTTGAAGGCCTGGATCCGGTGCATGTTGCCGATCAGGTCGCCGGCGTCGATCGTGATCGACGAATAGTCATGCCACTGGTCCGGGTATCCGATCTTGACGCCGAAGGCGTCTAGCTTGCGAATGGCCTCGGCCCGGGTCTCGTCATCCATCCATTCCAGCGTCTCGATCCGTTCGCGCAGACCGCGGCGCAGATAGGCGACCAACTCCTCCATCTGCTCCTTGTATTCCGCCGGGAAGTGCCGCTCGACATAGATGCGGCCAACCGGCTCGCCGAGATTGCCGTTGACCAGCTGGACCGCGCGCAGGTGCCGCTCGCGAGGCTGTTCGATGCCACTGAGCGTGCGCGAATAGAAATCGAAGCTTTCCTCGTAAAAGGCGTTGGGCAGCAGCGAAGCATGGTTGTCGATGAAATGGACGACCAGGTAATCGCGCAGCGTCTCGATGGGGGTATCCGCAATCACTTCTGCCATGTCGCGGAGGGCGACATTCTCGTCGAGATTGAGGTTCTCCAGATCGCCAAGACCGCGTGCGTCGAGATAGGTGTCCCAGTCGAAGGCCGGGGCGTAGGCGAGCAATTCCTCGCGCGTCATCCGGTTGTGGATCAGCAGCGAATCCGTCGCGTCTTCGGGCGTCCAGTGAATCTCCGCGAGAGCGGCCTCGAGGGCGTAGATTCGCTCGGCGCGTTCGGCGCCATTGTCGATCCCGGCCAGGGCAAAGACGTTCGCCAGGTGGTCGCGATACGCTTGCTGGTAGCCGACGAAGTCATCATCGTCGCGCAGATAATAGTCACGTCCCGGCAGACCCAGGCCCGACTGGGTCAGGCTGAGAATGTAATGATCGGGATCATCCGAATTCACGCCGACATATTCGGTCACAAAGGACGGGGCGTTGGGTGTCGCGAATGCCGCGGCGATATCGGCCGGGGTTTCGATTGCCTGGAAGCGCGCGAAATCTGCGCGCAGCGGATCGAGTCCGGCCGCGTCAACGGCGTCGACATCCATGAAACTCGAATAGAGGTCACCGACCTGCTGCTCGGGTGTTCCCGGCGCGCCGGCGGCGCTGCCCATGTCGGAAATGATGTCCGCCACCCGCTGCTCTGACAGCATGTAGAGTTCGAGGAAGGCCCCGTTCGAAGAGAAGCCCGAGGGAATGGTCTGGTTGTCGAGCCAGCCCGCATTGACGTGGCGGAAGAAGTCGTCGCCCGGGTCGATGCTGGTGTCGATATTGGCGGTTTCCACGCCCCAGTCGCCGAGTGCGGCGTCCTGCGCGATAGCGGGAGCGGCGTAGGCGCAGGCGAGAGCCGCCGCGGCGACGGTCAGTTGAAGTCGGAATTTCATGGTCAGTCAGCCCTTGGTTTGCAGCCCGTAGTGCCCGGACGGTGCGCGCCCGGCGTGTTCGCCAGCGTGTCCACCGGGTTAAAGGTCGGAAAGCTTCGCGTTTCCCGAGCGGCCATGAAAAAGGCCCGGCGTGAACGCCGGGCCTTTCCAAGGCGTTGGCAGGAATGACCTACCAGATTTTCACCCGCTGATCGGGCGGCAGGTAGAGGGCATCGTCCTCGGTCACACCGAAGGCTTCGTACCAGGCGTCCAGGTTCCGGACGACGCCGTTGGTGCGGTATTGCGACGGCGAGTGCGGGTCCGTCGTCAGACGGGCACGCAGGTTGTCTTCGCGATACAGGCGGCGCCAGACCTGCGCCCAGGCGAGGAAGAAGCGCTGATCGCCGGTCATGCCGTCGATCACTTCCGCTTCACCGCCACAGCACTGGTCGAGATAGCGATGGTAGGCCGAGTAGGCCATCTGCAAGCCACCCAGGTCACCGATATTCTCGCCCATCGTGAACTGGCCGTTCACATTCATGCCTTCGATCGGCGAATAGGTGTCGTACTGGGCACCCAGGGCGCTCGAGCGTTCCTCGAACTGGGTGTTGGTATCGGCCGACCACCAGTCGCGGATGCGGCCGGATTCGTCAAAGCGGCGGCCCTGGTCGTCGAAGCCGTGACCGATCTCGTGACCGATGACGGCACCAATGCCGCCATAGTTGATCGCCGGGTCGGCATTCGGATCGAAGAAGGGCGGCTGCAGGATGCCGGCCGGGAAGGTGATCTGGTTCATCAGCGGGTTGTAGGACGCGTTGACCGTCTGCGGCGGGTAAGGCCACTGGTTGCGGTCAACCGGTCCGGCGAGGTCTTCGACCTGCTGGTTCCAGTTGAATTCACCGATGCGCTGCAGATTGCCGAACAGGTCGTCTGCCTCGATCGTCAGGTTCGAGTAATCGGTCCACTCATCAGGATAACCGATGCGCGGCTCGAAGGTCGACAGCTTCAAAAGGGCCTGCTCGCGGGTCTCGTCATCCATCCAGTCCAGGTTTTCGAGACGTTCCTCGAAAGCCGCGACGAGGTTCTCGACGAGGTCTTCCATCTGGTCCTTGGAGGACGCGGGGAAGTGGCGCTCGACATAAATCTGGCCAACGGCCTCACCCAGTGATCCGCCGACGAGGTTGACGCCGCGGCGGTTGCGCGGGCGCTGTTCCTCGGTGCCATTCAGTTCAGCGCCGAAGAAGTCGAAGCTGGCCTGGTCGAACTCGGTCGGCAGGGCATTGGTGTTGTTGTTCAGCAGGTGGAAGGTCATGTAGTCGCGCAGTACGTCGACCGGGGTTTCGGCGAAGATCGTGGCCGAACCTTCCAGCGCACTCGGCTGGGCGACGAGATAGGATTCCACGCCGCCGATGCCCAGCGAATCGAAACCGGCCTCGAAGTTGAACTGGGGTGCAGTCTCCGCGAGGCGTTCCATCGGCATCGGGTTGTAGATGCGCTGGATGTCCCGGCTGTCTTCCTGCGACCAGTGAACCTGCGCGATGCGGGTTTCCAGTTCCAGGATGGCGTCGGCGCGCGCTTCGCCATTGTCGATTCCGGCCAGGCCGAAAATCTGTGCGACATAGTCGCGATACCCGGTGCGGTACTCCGCGAAACGCTCGTCTTCGTTGATGTAGTAGTCGCGGTCCGGCAGGCCCAGCCCGCCCTGGCCAACGAACACCGTGTAGCGGGTCGTGTCGGCCGGATCGGGGATAATGCCCACTCCGAACATGGATTGATGGTCGAGGGTCGACATCAGGGCCGCGAAATCGTCATGGGTTTCAGCGGCATTGATCTGTTCGATCAGCGGCATGACCGGGTCGAGGCCGCGCGCGTCGAGCGTGTCGGTGTCCATCCAGCTGGCGAAAAGGTCACCGACCTTCTGCTCAACCGTGCCCTGGGCCGGGTTCTCGTCGGAAAGGTCGAGGATGATGTCTTCGACCTGTTCTTCGGCTTCCAGGGACAGCTCGGTGAACATGCCATAGTTCGACAGGTCGGACGGGATTTCCGTGGTGTCGAGCCAGGCGCCGTTGGCGTAACGGAAGAAGTCGTCGCCCGGATCGACCGACGTATCCATGCCATCGAGGTCGAAGCCCCACTCGCCGATTTCGGCGCCGCCAGCGGAGGCGGTCGAGATCTCGCCGCCGTCTTCCATCGTCACCTGTTCAGGAGTTTCGTTCTCGGTTGCGGTCTGGTCGCCGCACGCTGCGAGAAGCACGAGGCACGCACCGCTCAAAAGCAGTTTCTTCATATCTGGTCTCCCACCACCGGACCCACCGTCCGGCTTCACTTGCGCACACATCTAGCCCAGCGGGGCCGCGATGTGAACGCGTTGCTGCCATCAGAAAAATGCAAAACGCCGGGTGAGTGTCCTCACCCGGCGCCTCGCGGCTTGATTACTCGGCCGGCTGGATCGTGCCGACATCGACGTCGGGCTGACCGTCGTCGGTCTCGTGATAGGTCGAGCCGATCCCCGGCTGACGCTTGCCGGTCCACATCCCGACGAAGAAGCGCTTGATGTCGACACCGATGGCGTACATCGCCGGCACCAGCAGGAGCGTCAGGAAGAGGGCGAAGACAACGGCGAAGCCGAGCGCGACGACCATCGGCTTCAGGAATTGCGCCTGGGTCGAGGTCTCCGCCATCATCGGCAGAATGCCGAGGAAGGTCGTCACCGATGTCAGGATGATCGGACGGAAGCGCTGGACGCCTGCATCGACCAGTGCCTGGAAGGCCCCGACACCGTTGGCCCGCAGGCGGTTCACGAAGTCCACCAGCACGAGATTGTCATTGATGACGACGCCTGCCGCCGCGCCCACTCCGAAGTAGGAGAAGAGAGCGAAGGGCATGCCGAAGATCAGGTGCCCGAAGATGGCGCCCGCCAGTGCGAACGGGATCGCGATCATGATCAGGAAGGGCTGGGCGTAGGATTTGAAGGCAATTGCCAGCAGGATGTAGATCCCGCCGAGCACCAAGATGAGCAAGGTGCGCAGCTCTGCCATGAATTCCCGCTCGCCTTCGGCCTGACCGAATTCCTCGCGGCTGACATTCGGGTGCGCCTGCTCCCATTCGACGAAGAATTCCTCGAGGCTGGACTCGACTTCACCCTGAGCGGCGGCGTCGGTCAGCTCGGCAGACACGGTGATTGTCCGCATCCGGTCGCGACGGTTGATCCGGTTCAGACCCGGCGCGAATTCCACGTCGGCAACGGCCGAGAGCGGCACTTCGCGGCCGTCCGCCGTGCGGATGCGGAAGTTGCGCAGCGTATCGAGTGAGCGGCGGTCATCTTCCGGCAAGCGGACCATGACGCGCACGTCCTGTCCTTCACGCGGCAGGCGCGCGACTTCCTCGCCGTAGAAGGCCTGACGCACCTGGCGGGTCACATCCGCAAGGCTGATTCCGAGCGAACGGGCATCATCACGCAGGGTGAACTGGAGTTCCTCGGCCGAGGACTGAAGATTGTCCACGACGTCGTAGAGCGTGTCGTAGGAGCGCAATTCTTCCTTCAGCTCGTCTGCTGCGAGGCGCAATTCATCAAGGTTCGATCCCGAGATCGCGAAGCGGAAACCACCGCCGCCATTGTTGATCGACGTGTCGAGACGCACCTCTTCGGCATCCGGGATCGGACCCAGGAATTCACGCAGCTGCTGGGCCACGTCGCGGGTCGGCAGACCACCCGGGCGCTCGGACGGATCCGGCAGGGTGATCCAGGCCCTGACACGGCCATCGGTGGCCAGTGTCGAGCGGCTGAGAATCATGTCGTTCTCGCCGGGATACAGGTCACGGTAATATTCCAGGGCCTGTTCCTCGGCGTCTTCCAGCTGAACGCGGACACGTTCGGTACGCGACCAGGGCGTGCCCTCGGCGAGCTGGATATTCACCTGGATGGTCTCGTTCTCGATGTCGGGCATGAACACCATGCCGACCCGGTTCGTCGCCTGGAGCATGATCGCGACCATGAACAGGCCGATGAAGAAGAACAGCGTCGAATAACGGCGCTTGATCGCGAACACGGCGGCGTGGCGATAGATGTTCCGGGCGAACCACACCATCGAGTCGGCGATGGTTTTCTGGACCCGCAGAAGCGGACCGAAGAAACCGTCCATACGCTCGGGCTTCATGTGGTTGAGGTGAGCGGGAAGGATCAGAAGGGATTCAATCAGCGAAAAGCTGAGCGCGGCGATCACCACGAGAGAGATCTGCCGGGTGAACTGCACTTCCGGTCCGGACAGCATCATCCAGGGCGCGAACATCAGGATCGTCGTGATGACAGCGAAGATGACGGGTTTGACGACCATCTGCGTGCCGACGATGGCGGCGGTCACGCCGGTCTCGCCGCGTTCCACGCGGTTGTGAATATTCTCCCCGACGATAATGGCGTCATCGACCACGATCCCGATCACGATCAGGAAGGCGAACAGCGACAGCATGTTCAGGGTCACGCCGAACATCGGCAGGACCAGAAGCGAGCCCAGGAAGGCGACGATGATCCCGATGGTCACCCAGAAGGCCACTATGGGACGAAGGAACAGGACCAGTGCGATCAGCACGAAGAGTGAACCCCACAGTGCCGAACCGGCAATGGTGTTCATCCGGCCTTCGTAGAGTTCGGCCGAGTTCCACCACAGGGACAGGGAGACGCCTTCGGGCAGGTCGCTGGCCTTGCGCTCGATGTAGTCGATGACGCCTTCAGAGGTGGTGACAACGTCCTGGTTCTCGCTCGAATTGACGACGATCAGCGCCATCGGTTCGCGGTTGAACGTGCCGACCAGGTTGGCGTCGACGAAGCCATCGATCACATTCGCGACGTCGGACACGCGGATCGTGCCGCCGCCGGAGGTCTGGCGGATGATGATGTTGTTGAAATCGTCTTCGGTGTCGGCGAGCTGGCGGGCCGTCAGGGACACATCGCCGATATCCGTGCGCACCTGGCCGGCCGAGGCGTTGAGAGAGGACGAGCGGACCGCGCGGCCCACTTCGTCGAAGGTCAGTCCGTAGCGGCGAAGGGCGCTTTCATCGACCTCAATGGAGACTTCTTCCGACAGGGTCGCCCAGACATTCACCAGGTTCGCACCCGGGACCTGAGCAGCCACCTCGTCGCGGATCTCGCGGGCGATGCGCTGCAGGTCGCGCCGCGGCACATTGCCGTGAACCGCGAAGCCGACGACCTGGTCGTCATTGCGCCATTGCGAAACGATTGGCCGGTAGGCAGACGGCGGCAGGTTGTTGACCGAATTCACCTGCGTTTCGATCTGGTTGACGAAGGCCTGCATGTCGACGGTGCGGGTGCCTTCGATATTGATAAAGGCATTCCCTTCACGAGCCGTCGAGGTGATGGTCTCAATCCCGTCGATCGAGGAGACAGCCTCCTCGATACGGACGACGATCTGCTCTTCCATCTCCTGCGGAGAGGCGCCCGGCCAGGCCACCGAGACCGTCGCACCGGCGAAGGAGGCGGTCGGGAACACCTCTCGGTTCATCGCGAGATAACCGAGGATGCCCCCCACAATGGCGACCAGCATCAGAAGGTTGGCTGCAACGGAATTCTGCGCAAACCAGGCAATGATGCCGCGATGTTCGGTTTCGTGCTTCGGGTCGGTCATCACCGCCTCCCTTTCGTGCGGTTCAGGTTCTTATTCGGCGCTGGCGAGGTTCGAGGCCTGATCGCCGTCACCGGCGTCCTCGTCGGACTCGTCGTCTTCGTCCTCGTCCTCAGCCGCGTTCTCTTCGGAAATATTCGCCGAGAGCGCGGGGATTTCCTCTCCGGTCTGGTCGAGCGTGCGAATGCGCATGCCATCGCTGGCGGCGCGAACCGGAGATGTGATCACCATCTCGCCCGCTTCGACACCGCTGGAGACTACCAGCCGCTCGGGGCTGGACGTGATCACGTTCACGTGTCGTATCGAGAGGCGGCCGCCTTCGCCGGCGACATAGACTTCGTCAGAGCCACGCAGCGAGGAACGGGGAAGGACATAGGCGTCCGACACTTCGCGGCCCTCGATCTCGGCATCGACAAAGAGGCCGACGGGCAGGGGCGAACCGTTGGCTTCGGCAGCCGCACCATAAGGATCGGCCACCATCGCGATGCCGTAGAGAACGCGCGTTTGCGGATCGATGGCACTGTCGGTGCGAACCAGGCGGGCGGTCCACACCCGGTGTTGACCGGCGAGGGTCGCCGACAGGTGAACCTCGGGAGCCGATTCCGGGCTCGCCGCCTGATACGCGACCGGGATGTTCAGCATCGACAGCTGGTCGTCGGTCAGCGGCAGGCGCACCTGGGCCATGTCGGTCGCGAAGACCTGACCGAGACGGGCACCGGGCGAGACATATTGCCCGAGGTCCGCGGACTTGGTGCGGACGCGGCCATCGAACGGGGCCGTCACACGGGTGCGTTGCAGATGCAGGCGGGCTTCCTGGAGTTGGGCTTCGGCAGCGGCCAGCGAGGCCTGGGCCTGGGCCATCTGCGGTTCGCGCAAGGTCAGGGACGAGGCCTGGCCTTCGCCAAGATCCGCCCATTCGCTGGCCGCCAATTCGGCTTCAGCCTGTTCGCGAACCAGAGCCTGGCGGGCCTGGGCGACCTGGGCCTGGGCGCGGGTCACGGCCAGCCGGTAATCGGCATCATCGATCTGGACCAGTGTTTCGCCAGCCTCGAAGAAGCCGCCCTCGATGAAGTTCGGGTTCACATAGGTGATCCGCCCGGCCACCTGCGGCACCAGGTCAATCTGGGTGAGGGGACTGACCTCGCCCTGTGTGGAGACCGTCAAAGAGACGTTCGCGCGCTCGACCGGTGCAGCGAAGACGGCCACGGGCCGGGGTTGCGGGTTGGCGCGTTCCGGTTGCGGCGCAGTGACCGCCATGATGACGAGAACGGCGACGAAGGCGGCGATTACGCCGATAGGCAGGAAAATGCCAAGGATGCGTGTGGTGGTTCTGGTCATAACGGTCTCCTATTCCTGCGCCGCATTTGCGGAGAGGAAGTCGCCTCCGATGGCAAGGTAGATATCAACACGGTTGGTGGCCCGTTCACGGCGGGCGCTGTAGAGCAGGCTTTCGGCGCTGTTCCGGCGGCTTTGCGCGTCCAGAAGCTCGAAAATGGTCGCGAGGCCCGAACGATACTGGCGATCAACCAATTCCTCGGCGGCGGCGGCCTGTTCAAAGGCTTCGGTCTGCGCAGCCACACGTTCGGCCAGAAGCGCGTCCGAGAAGATCGCGTCTTCGGCTTCACGCCATGCGAGCAGAACGGTGTTCACATAAGTATGCAGCTGCGCACGGGCGGCGGCTTCGCTGCGGTCACGTTCGGCGCGCAAGGCGCCGCCCGAGAAAATGGGCGCCGTGAGGGAGCCGATCAGGTTCGAGACCAGCGTATCGGGATCGAGCAGGTCCTCGATCTGGGTGCCGCCCGAACCGGTGGTTCCCGTCAGTGACAGGCGCGGCAACAAGGCCCGGCGAGCCTCGCTGGCCCGGTAGCCGGCCGAATTGAGCCGGGCTTCCGCCGCGAGGATGTCGGGGCGGCGCACGAGGAGGTCGGCGGGATCGCCCACGCCGGTCAGCGGGCCCAGATCCGGCAAATCATAATCGTGTTCGATCGCATTGGACGGATAGCGGCCGAGCAGGATTTCCAGGCTGCGCGCGGCCGAGGCTTCGGCGCGCTGGCGCAATGCCAGGGTCGAACGGCTGGACGCCAGGGCGCTGCGGAAGGTGCGCACATCGGAAGACCGCGAGACGCCGGCGGAAAAGCGGCGCTCGATGAAGGACAAGGACCGCTCCTTGGCCTCGACATCACGTTCAGCCAGCTCGGTCTGGAGGCGCGCTTCCAGCAGAATGAACCAGGCCTTGGCCACTTGCGCGGCAAGCGAGAGGCGTGCGCCATCGAGATCGGCGCGGCTGGCTTCGGCATCGGAGACACCGGCGCGAGCGCGGTCCGACAGGCGACCCCAGACATCGACTTCCCAGGACGCGGACAGGTCCGCGCCAAAACTGTTCGAGCCACCGGCATTGCGTTCGGTGCGGCTGACATCGCCCCCTGCACTGATCGAGGGCAAGCGGCCGGCATTGGCCGCACGGGCGGAGGCCTGTGCCGCGTCGAGGCGCGCAAACGCTGCGGAAAGGGACGGGTTGGCGCCGTCGGCCTCGGCGACCAGCGCGCCAAGGCGCGGGTCATTGAAGGTCGCGACCCAATCGACCGGCATCGGGCCGCCGTCGACCGGAACGCTCCAGTCGGCCGCGTGCGCCGGAATCGCTGCAGATCCGCTCATGACGGTCGTGCTGGCGCAGGAAGTGGCCACGAGGCTTGTCGCGGCAAGGAGGAGGAGTCGTCTTTTCATCATGTTGTCCTGATGCCCCGCATCGGAATTTCGGATGCATCCTATGAAGGAAGTCACGAGAGTCAACAAACTTTTATCGAAAAACGCTAAAACCATAGCGATGATCGTAAAAAGCCTCACGATTCTCGTGATGTGAAGCGCGGTCGCCGCCACTCCCCCATTTACGAAAGCTGCCAATAGCCGCAGGGTCAGTGACCGACTCTCCCCGCGTGCGAGTACGTGTCACGAAGGCGGCCCATTACTGCAATTCAACAGCCAGAACGAGTGAACTTTGAGCAACCTTGACCCCCAATCCCGCGAACGTGCCCGGTTGCGTCGTCGTGATGTCATGGCGCTGTCAGCAATCACGATGGTGGTGTTTCTGGTCCTCGTCCTGACAGGCGGTATCGGGCCGTGGGAGGCTCTTGCCGGCATGACCAGCATCCTGGCGCTGGGCTTCATCTACTATCTTGTCGTCACGCGCCCGGTCCCTCAAACCACACCGCCCATCCTCACCCCCGTTCAGCAGCCCGGTATCGCGCCCACCGAACTGGCACGGTTGATCGTTGGCCGGTTGCCGATACCCGTGCTCCTGATCGGTCCCGGCGGCCGGATCGAACAGGCCAATCCTGCGGCCCACGACTTCCTGGGACTGGGCGCTGAGGGCGCACAGCTGTCGGCCGTGCTGCGCCAGCCCAAAGTGCTGGAATCGATCTCGGGTGCACTGCGCGGTGAAAGCCCGAAGCCGGTGGAGTATTCGACCGTGGCGCCGATGGAGAGCCATATCCGCGCGCACGTCATCCCGTTGAAGACGGATCAGGCCGGCCCCTTTCCCTGGCGAGCGCTGCTGGTGATGGCGGACGAGACGTCCATCAAGCGCGCCGACCGGATGCGCGCCGATTTCCTGGCCAATGCCAGCCATGAATTGCGTACGCCGCTGGCGTCCCTGGCAGGCTTCATCGAAACCCTGAGAGGGCATGCGCGCGAGGACATCGGCGCGCGCGACAAGTTTCTGTCCATCATGCACGACCAGACCGAGCGGATGCGGCGCCTGATTGACGATTTGCTGTCGCTCAGCCGCGTGGAGATGGACGAACACCTGCCTCCGAGCGACGAGGTGGACGTGGCGGCCATCGCGCATGACACGGTCGACGTGATGGGTCCGCAGGCGCGCAAGAAGGGAATTGTGCTCGAAGCGAAGGCCGAGGACCGCGCGATCGCGATCGGCCAGCGCGACCAGGTGATCGAGGTCGCCCAGAATCTCGTCGAGAACGCGATCAAGTATTCCGGGGCCGGATCGCGTGTCGTGCTCGAAGTTGCTACCGGCCTGTCCCGCGAGGAAGCCGAGCGGTCCAGGCCGCCGCTCGGTGACCAGTCGGCGCGGGTCGCGATTGCGTCACCGACCGGGCAGGGCGGATCCGCACCGCGCCGCTACACGGTGCTGCGTGTCCGGGACGCGGGGGCGGGAATCGAGCGGCGCCATCTGCCGCGCCTGTCCGAGCGATTCTACCGGGTCGATGGACAAAAGAGCGGGCCGAAGGAAGGCACCGGGCTGGGTCTCGCCATCGTGAAACACATCGTCAGCCGGCACCGTGGCGGCTTTGTTGTGGAAAGCGCGCCGGGCGAAGGATCGGTGTTTTCCGTCTATCTGCCCATGCCTTCACAGGCGCCGCGCGGAGAAATGCCTGCACCGGACCGGATGTGACCCCACCGATGATGTCACTAAACTGTTGCGAAACTGACATACGACCGCAGCGCACCACGTTGTAGACGCTGGCCTGATTGGGACGGATTGCTCCGCCCAAAGATGACAGGCCAACGCGGAAACCGATCAACATGTCCGTCAGCGCGATCACCGGACTGACCCTTCTGGTTCTGATCGCGGCCGCATTTTATGTCGGCCGCGCACGCGCTGTTGCGAGCGCGGGCGAGCGCGTGTCCAGCCTTCACTCCCTGCCCAATTATCACGGCTATTTCCTCGCGGCCTGGACCGCGATTCCGGCGCTGGTCGTGGTCGTGATCTCGGTGGTGATCGAACGCCAGCTGGGTATGGGCGCCCTGCCATCGGCTGCGCTGACCGCGGTGCTCAGCGTCGTGGCGGGCCTCGCCGGGCTGTGGCTGGCGCGCCGGCGGATCAATCGCGGCTTCCGCGCCCGCAACCATGTCGAGCGGCTGATCGATGCCGTGCTGCTGGCCAGCTCGGCCATCGCCATCCTGACCACAATCGGCATCGTTTTGTCACTGCTGTTTGAATCGCTCCGCTTCTTCCAGGCCATCGACTGGCGGATCGACCAATTCCTCTTCGGTACCCACTGGAGCCCGCAGATCGCGATACGCGAGGATCAGGTGGGACAGTCGGGCGCCTTCGGGGCCGTTCCGCTGTTCGCCGGCACCGCGATGATCACCCTCATCGCGATGGTCATCGCCGCGCCGGTCGGCCTGTTTGCTGCGATCTACCTGTCGGAATACGCCAGCAATGCGACGCGGCGCATCGTCAAGCCGCTCCTGGAAATCCTCGCCGGCATACCGACCGTCGTCTATGGCTTCTTCGCGCTTTTGACGATTGGGCCGGCCATTCGCGGCGCGGCCGAGTGGTTCGGCGAGTTGACCGGCATCATCGCCTTGCAGAACGCCGTGACCCAGAGCGCGTTGTCCGCCGGGTTCGTGATGGGGGTGATGATCATCCCCTTCGTGTCGTCCCTGTCCGATGACGTCATCAATTCGGTGCCGCAATCACTTCGCGACGGGTCGTACGCCATGGGCGCGACCAAGTCGGAAACCGTCCGTCAGGTCATCCTGCCCGCCGCCCTTCCAGGCATTGTCGGCGCATTGCTGCTGGCGATCAGCCGGGCCGTTGGCGAGACCATGATCGTGGTCATGGCCGCCGGACAAGGGGCCAACTTGACCGCCAATCCGTTTGAATCGGTGACGACGATCACGGTCCAGATCGTGATGCTGCTGACCGGTGACCAGGAGTTCGACAGCCCCAAGACCCTGTCGGCCTTCGCGCTGGGCCTGGTGTTGTTCGTCTTCACGCTGATCCTCAATGTGATCGCGCTTCGCGTGGTTCAGAAATACCGGGAAAAGTATGAATAGCGCCGATTCCAGAGCCGCCGTTCAGCGCCGCCTGCTGAAGCGATACCGGGACGAAGCGCGCTTCCGCGCCTTCGGGATTGCCGCGATCGTTTTCGCGCTGTCCATGCTGGCCTTGCTGATCGGTTCGATCGGCAGCCAGGCGATCACGGCCTTCTCCGTCAATGAAGTGACGCTGCCGATCACGCTCGAGGCGGATCGCGTTGACCCGCTGGGCGACCGCAGTGCGGAATCGCTGCGACGGGGCAGCTATAACGGCCTGATCCAGGACGCGCTGCGCGAGCAATTCCCGGACGTGACCGAACGTGCGGACTTGCGTGAATTGTTCGGTCTTTACACGCCGCTGGTGGCGGCGCGCTTGCTCAACCAGGTCAGCGATGATCCCTCGCAAGTCGGCGAGACCATCGATTTCACCTTTCCGATCTCCGACCACGCCGATCTCTATCTCAAGGGCGCGATCACCGATCGCGACGAGATGACGATTGCCGGCCCGGTCCGGATTTCTGCGACCGACGGCCGGGTTGAGCTGGTTTCGCCGCAAGCCGTGTTCGCCCCCTTGCGCGATGCGGTGATCGAGGACCTCAACGAGCGTGCCGAGACGCTCGAAGCGCGCGGCGACCGATATGCGGCGCGGTCCGAGGCGATGGGTGACAGGGGTGCGCAGTCGGCAGGAGACGCGCAGGCCGCGCGTGCCGAGGCGGCAGCGCTTCGTACCCAGACAAGCGCCGATGGCGATGGCCTGACCCTGACGCCCCGGCTGCCGAGCCGGCTGGTCCGGATCGCAGACGGCTATGTCGCGATCGACACGATTGCCGCCGATGGACGATCGGTCAGCGGGCGCGTGCTGGTTGCACCGGTCAGCGAGACAGCAGACGGCGCGAGCATCCTGTCGCTGACAATTCCGGCTGCCGACCGCCGTTTCAGCGACGCCCAGATCGCCTGGACCGAAACACTGGCCGCGCGGGGCGTGGTCGAGCAACGCTTCAACACCTGGTTGTTCACCAATGCGGACTCGCGCGAGCCTGAACTCGCAGGCGTGCTGGGGGCGATGATTGGCACCATCCTGACCATCACCGTCACCATGCTGCTGGCAATGCCGATCGGCGTCTTCACGGCGATCTACCTGGAAGAATTCGCGCCGAAGAACCGCCTGACAGACCTGATCGAGGTGAACATCAACAACTTGGCGGCGGTGCCGTCCATCGTGTTCGGCCTGCTGGGCCTGGCCGTCTTCATCAACACGTTCGGCCTGCCGCGTTCGGCGCCCTTGGTGGGCGGCATGGTGCTGGCGCTGATGACGTTGCCGACGATCATCATCTCGGCGCGCGCTGCTTTGAAGGCCGTGCCCCCTTCGATCCGCGAAGCGGCACTCGGCGTCGGTGCATCCAAGACACAGACCGTCTTCCACCACGTGCTGCCGCTGTCGGCGCCCGGCATCCTGACGGGCTCCATCATCGGCATGGCGCAGGCGATGGGCGAAACCGCGCCGCTGCTTATGATCGGCATGGTGGCCTTCATTGCCGATGTACCGTCGATGGGAATTGACGGCTTCACCGATCCAGCGACCGTGATGCCGGTTCAGATTTTCCTTTGGTCCGATGGCGCCGAACGCGCCTTTGAGGCGCGGACCGCTGCGGCCATTATCGTGTTGCTCGGGCTGATGATCACCTTCAATGCGCTCGCGGTCTTCCTCCGCCGGCGTTTCGAAACCCGCTGGTAGAATGGACGGCACAACCGCAATGACGACAGTCTATCACGACACCAAGATCAACAATGCCAAGGTCGAACTCGACAATGTCGAGGTCACCTATGGGAGCAAGGTTGCCGTGCGTTCTGTCGGGCTGCAGATCCCCGACCGGTCGGTGACAGCCTTCATCGGCCCGTCGGGCTGCGGCAAGTCGACCGTGCTGCGCACGATCAACCGGATGAATGACACGATCGACATCGCGCGCGTGTCGGGTTCGGTGAAGATTGACGGCGAGGAGATCAACGCCAAGTCGGTTGATCCCGTCGTTCTGCGCGCGCGGGTCGGGATGGTGTTCCAGAAGCCGAACCCGTTTCCCAAGACCATCTACGACAATATCGCCTACGGGCCGCGCATCCACGGCCTCGCGTCCGGCAAGGACGAACTTGATGCCATCGTGGAGACCAGCCTGAAGAAGGCAGGGTTGTGGGCCGAGGTGGCCGACCGCCTGGACCAGCCGGGAACCGGTCTGTCGGGCGGTCAGCAGCAGCGCCTGGTCATTGCGCGGGCCATTGCCGTGTCGCCGGAAGTGATCCTGATGGACGAACCCTGCTCGGCGCTCGACCCGATTGCGACCGCCAAGATCGAGGAATTGATCGACGAGCTGCGCGAGAATTATTGCATCATCATCGTCACCCACTCGATGGCCCAGGCCGCGCGCGTGTCGCAGATGACGGCGTTTTTCCACCTCGGCGACCTGGTCGAATACGGCCCCACCGAGGCGATTTTCACCAACCCGCGTGACCAGCGCACGCAAGACTACATCACAGGCCGCTTCGGCTAGCGCCCGCGGACGAGAGAAGAGCGATGAACCCGAACAACCAGTCTCATACAGTCAAGGCTTTCGGCGACGAACTTGATCGGCTGTCCGACGACGTGGCCCGCATGGGCGGGCTGGTCGAAACCCTGGTTTCCGATTGCCTGCAAGCGGTCCTGCGCCGCGACGGCGACCTCGCCGGCAGCGTCATCGCGCGCGACAAGCAGGTCGATCAGCTCGAGTTCGAGATTGAAAAGCGCGTGATCCGCCTTTTTGCCCTGCGCCAGCCGATGGCGACCGATTTGCGCATGACGATCGCGGCCTACCGTATCAGCCATGAGCTGGAGCGGATTGGTGACCTGGCGAAGAATATCTCGCGGCGCTCGCGTGTGCTCAACGAGAGCGAGCCGCACCTTTACACGCGCGGTCTGGAACGCATGGGCAAGCTGGTCGTCAACCAGCTGCACGACGTGCTGAACGCCTTTTCGGCCGGTTCGCTGGATGACGCGCATACCGTCATGCGCAGCGATGACGAGATCGACGAGATCTACAACAGCCTGTTCCGTGAAGTCCTGACCTACATGATGGAAGACCCGCGGATGATCTCGCCGAGCACCCAGATGCTGTTCGTGGCGAAGAATCTCGAACGGATCGGCGACCACAACACCAACATTGCCGAAATGGTCCACTACGTCCTGACCGGTGATGACCTGCGCCGCGAACGCGGCGGGACAAACGCGGACCACAATTCATGAGGAGTGCGTGATGCAGCCCCATATCCTCGTTGTTGAAGACGAAGACGCCCTGGCGACCCTGCTCCAGTACAATCTCGAGAAGGAAGGCTATCAGGTCACCGTCGCGGGCGATGGCGAGGAAGCCATGATGCTCGTCGAGGAGAACAATCCCGACCTGGTGCTGGTGGACTGGATGCTCCCGAAAGTGTCCGGAATCGAGGTTTGCCGCCGGCTGCGCGGGCGCCAGGAATCGCGCAATGTCCCGATCATCATGCTGACCGCGCGCGGCGAGGAAGCCGACCGCATTCGCGGGCTGGATACCGGGGCCGACGACTATGTCGTGAAACCCTTCTCCATGACCGAGCTGTTCGCCCGCATCCGCGCCGTGATGCGCCGTATCCGTCCGGGCCTTGCCGACGACCAGGTGCGCTGCGGCGATATCGTGATCGACCGGGTTGCGCACCGGGTGAAGCGCGAGGGCACGGAAGTTCACCTGGGACCGACGGAATTCCGCCTGCTCGATTACCTGATGCAGCATCCGGGACGGGTCTTCTCGCGCGAGCAATTGCTCGATGCGGTGTGGGGCTCGGACGTCTATGTCGAGGCGCGCACTGTCGATGTTCACATCGGCCGCTTGCGCAAGGCGCTGAACAATGCCGGAGAGGGTGATCCCATCCGCACCGTTCGGTCCGCTGGCTACGCGCTGGATTCAGAGCGGGCCTGACCTGCATCACACTGGGTCAAAGAAAAAGGGCGGCTGCCGAAGCTGCCGCCCTCCAGTCGTGTCGAACGAGAAACCCTAGAAATTCAGGCGGCGCGTGGCAGCCAGCGAGTCGAGCACCGCGTTGGCGTCCGATGTCTTGCGGCGGCGCTTCTGCTGGGGCTGGTAGGCCATCTGGGCATGCGCGTCGCAATAGGCCGCGCCCGCGTCTGATTTGCGGCCGCAGAAGCGGAAGTCGCCGGTCGACGGATCGCCGATCGGCCATTTGCACATCGAGTCCTTCAGGGTCAGGACGGTCGCGAACTCGCCGTTGGGAAGCGGCTCGGGCTCGGGCGCCTTGACCGGCTCACGCGATACGGGCGCAGCCTCGGCCGCGACGCGTGGCTTTGCGGGTTGGGCTGCGGGCCGGGGACGCGGCGCCGGTGTCGGGCGGCGGACCGGACGCGACGGCGTCGCGCGGCCTGACAAGCCCAGACGGTGAACCTTGCCGATCACGGCATTGCGCGTCACACCGCCCAATTGCTTGGCAATCTGACTGGCTGAAAGCCCGTCGGCCCACAGCTTCTTCAACGTTTCAACGCGTTCATCAGTCCAGGCCATGGCGCAAAATCTCCCTCTCCGGAGCCCCATCATCCATACCAGCTGTTGAGGTTATTTATTGTTCGACCTCAACATGTCGTGGTCTCTGCTAGATACAGTATCCTGAACAGTCACCGCCACAAGATGCGGTCACTGATTCGCCTGTGGAAAGGTGATTCGTTTTGCAGTCGCGGCGCGCTGCCCTTGCCCGAAGACGGACCGCAGGCTAGCTCCGGTGCATGACAGACCTTCGCCCCGCCGTGATGCCCGAGCCGCGCCGTATCGGCGCCATCAACGCCCTTGGCCTGTGGACGCTCTACCGAAAGGAAGTTCAGCGATTCCTCAAGGTCCATGTGCAGACGCTGCTCGCGCCTGCGGTCACAACCTGGCTGTTCATCCTCGTGTTTTCGCTGGCATTCGGTGATCGCAGGCCGGCTGTCGAAGGTGTGCCTTTTGTCGAATTCCTGGCGCCCGGCCTGATCCTCATGGGCATCCTGAACAACGCGTTCGCCAACTCGTCCTCGTCGATCCTGGTGTCGAAGGTGCAGGGCAATACGGTGGATTTCCTGATGCCGCCGCTCTCACCCGGAGAATTGCTGACGGCCTTCATCGGCGGCGCGGTCACGCGCGGACTGCTCGTCGGGCTGGTGACGGCCATCGCGATGGTCTTCTTCATCGACCTCACGCCGGACGTGCCCTGGGCGATGGCTTATTTCGGGCTGGGCGCGGCGTTGATGCTGGGCATGGTGGGCGTGATCGGCGGGATATGGGCTGAAAAGTTCGACCACATGTCTGCGGTAACGAATTTCATAATCATGCCGCTGACCTTCCTGTCGGGGACCTTCTACTCGGTCTCGATCCTGCCCGAGCCTTTCCAGACGCTCAGCCACTGGAACCCGTTCTTCTACATGATCGACGGCTTCCGGTACGGCTTCACCGGGCATGCTGACGGCAATGTGCTGGTCGGTGTCGTGGTTGTCGGCGCAATCAACCTGGTCCTGCTCGCCGCGTGCTATCTCGTGCTGCGCTCAGGCTGGCGCTTGAAGACGTAGGCGGACAGTCCTAGACCACTGGCAACGCAATTTGCGCCGCGCACCGGAAATCCGGGCGCGGCGTTCGGCTAGAGGAGACGCCGCCATGCCCGCGCCGCTGATGGACACCTATTCCCCGCCTGATCTGGATTTCGTGCGCGGTGACGGGGTCTGGATGATCACGGACACCGGCGAGCGGTATCTCGATTTCATCGCGGGCATCGCCGTGAATTCGCTGGGCCACAATCACCCGGCACTCGTGGGTGCGTTGAAGGACCAGGCCGACAAGCTGTGGCACACCTCCAACATGTTCCGCGTGCCGGGGCAGCTGGAGCTGGCCAAGAAGCTGACCGACAACACGTTCGCCGACCGGGTCTTCTTTACCAATTCGGGCACCGAGGCGATCGAGTGCGCGCTGAAAACCGCGCGGCATTACTTCTTCGCCATGGGTGAACCCCATCGCTACCGCATCATCACCTTCACGGGCGCCTTCCACGGACGCTCGTTCGGAGCGATCAATGCGGGCGGCAATCCCAAGTATCTCGAAGGCTTCGGCCCGGCGATGGAAGGTTTCGACCAGATCGCTTTCGGTGACATGGACGCGCTGAAATCCACGATCACGGAAGAGACCGCGGCCATCCTGCTCGAGCCCGTCCAGGGCGAGGGCGGTGTCCGCGCGTTCGAGGATGCCGACCTGCGCGAAATCCGCCGGCTGTGCGATGAGCACGGAATCCTGCTGATCTATGACGAAGTCCAGTGCGGCGCCGGACGGACCGGCAAGTTGTTCGCGCACGAATGGGCCGAACGCGCCCAACCCGACATCATGGCCGTGGCCAAGGGTGTTGGCGGTGGGTTCCCGATGGGCGCCTGCCTGACGACCGACGCTGCCGGTGAGCACATGAAGATGGGCACGCACGGATCGACCTTTGGCGGCAATCCGCTGGCGATGGCGGTCGGCAATGCCGTGTTCGACGAACTGACCAAGCCGGGCTTCATGGACGAGGTCAACGAGGTTGCGGGCTATCTCAAGCAGCAACTCCACGGTCTCGCCGACACCTATCCCGACGTGATCGAGGAAGTGCGCGGCCGCGGCCTGCTGATCGGGATGAAGCTGAAGGATGCCGTCGTCAATCGCGACTTCGTGGGCCTGGCACGCGACAACGGCCTTCTGATTGGTGCGGCCGGCGACAATGTCGCCCGCATGGCCCCGCCACTGACCGTGACCAAGGACGATGTGCGGACCGCGCTCGAGAAGCTGGAAGTCGCGCTGAAGGCCGCCACGGACAAGCTCAAGGGATGAGTGAACGCGCCGACCGCATCGGAGTGGACGACAATATCGTCGCGGCATTCCAGATCGAGAACCGTCCTGTGCGCGGGCGCATTGCGCGCCTGGGATCGACACTCGACCTGATCGTCGGGTCACATGGCTATCCGGCACCGGTCGCCCGGATGGTCGCGGAAGCAGCGATCCTGGCGGTTCTGGTCGGCGACACGCTGAAATTCGAGGGTCGTCTGATTGTTCAGGCCAATGGCGACGGCCCGGTTCGGTTCGTCGTGGCCGAATGGGTGTCTGGCGCCGGGGTGCGGGCAATGGCCCAGCTGGACCCGGACGCGGTGATTCCCGCGGACGCCAGCCTGACCGGCATGCTGGGCAAGGGATCTTTCGCAATGACGATTGATCCCGGCGAAGGCAAGGACCGCTATCAGGGCGTGGTCGCGCTTGAGGGCGAAACGCTGTCGGACTGTGCGGAAGCCTATTTCGCCCAGTCCGAGCAGGTTCCGACAATGATCCGCATCGCGGCGGGTGAAATCCTGTCCGGTGATGCTCCGTCCCAATGGCGCGGCAGCGGTGCGATCGTCCAGGCTATCGCGCCGGACGACACGCGCGGCGGTGTCGAGGATGACTGGGACCATGTCCGGGCCCTGTTCGGAACGATCGCTCCGGACGAGCTGATCGATCCGACGATCTCGGCGGGCGACTTGCTGTTCCGCCTGTTCCATGAGGACGGGGTCCGCATGTTCCCGCACACGGACGTTCCGCGTCATTGCCCCTGCACACCCGAAAAGCTTCTCGGTGTGCTGGCCAGCTTTGATGCCGAGGAAATGGGCGAGGACGATCCGGTGTCGATGACCTGCCAGTATTGCAATCGCACGTTCGCGTTTGCCCTGGACGATGTCAGAGCGGTCCGCGACCGCGGCTGATCACGCGAGCCCGCGCCGGCTCAGCCTCGCCAGAAACGCGGGGTCAGGAAAATCAGCACAGTGATCACTTCCAGGCGCCCGATCAGCATGTTCGCCGTCATTACCCATTTCGCGGCATCAGGCAGCGGCTGGAACGTGCCGGCCGGTCCGATAATCGGGCCGAGTCCGGGGCCGACATTGGCCAGCGTGGTCGCTGCGCCTGACAGTGCCGTCACCGTGTCGAGACCGAGCGCATTCAGCACGATGGCGCTGACAACGAAGATCAGGATGAAGGCGAACAGGAAGCCCAGCACCGAGTAAACGGTCTGCTGCGAAACGATCTGCTTGCCGTAGCGCATCGGCGCAATGGCGTTGGGGTGGACCAGCGAGACCAGGTGGCGCCGGATCGCAAGCAGCGCGATCTGATAGCGGAAAATCTTCACCGAACAGGTTGTCGATCCGGCACATCCGCCTGCGAACATCAGCGCGAACATGCTGGCCTGCGCGATCGGTCCCCAGGCGTTGAAATCTGCCGTCGCGAAACCCGTGCCGGTGATGACCGACACCGTGTTGACCGCTGCGAAGCGCCACGCCGATTCATTGCCGTGCACCTGGGTCAGCATCAGCAAGACAGTCAGCACCGCGGTCGCCGTGACGACGACCATCGCGAAGCCGCGCACCTGCGGGTCGTTCCACAGGACGGACGGGCGGCCGCGCAGCGCAACCAGATAGGCCACGAAGGGCAGCGCAGATGCGAGCATGAAGACCAGTGCCACGAGGTCGCCGCCCTGATCCAGGAAGGCGCCGATGGAGGCGTCGCGCGTCGAATACCCACCGGTCGCGATCGTGGTCATCGCATGGGCGATGGCGTCGAAGGTCGATAGTCCAACCGCCGAATAGCTGAGCGCGCACGCGACCGTCAGCCCGAAATAGAGCGCGGCGATGGCGGCGGCGATCTGGGCGGCGCGCGGCAGGATTTTTTCCGACGTGTCCGAGGATTCCAGCCGGAATAGCTGCATGCCGCCAACGCCCAGGAGCGGCCAGACCGCCATGGCGGTAACGATGATCCCGATGCCGCCAATCCATTGCAGAATGGCGCGCCACATCAGGAGGCCGCGCGGCTGGCTGTCGAGTCCGGTAATGACCGTGGCCCCGGTCGTTGTCAGGCCGGACATCGATTCGAAGATGGCATCCGTCCAGTCGAGGCCGACGCCGGCAAATCGCAGCGGAACAGCGGCCCACAAGGCCAGCACGGCCCACGATCCCGCGGTCAGCAGGAATCCGGCGCGGGTCGAAAGGGCGCCTTGTTCACCCCGTGCCGACAGGGCGAGCGTGCCGCCCCCGAAAATTCCGATGAAGCTGGCCGCCAGAAAGGCGCGCGCGCTCTGGCTGCGGCCGTCGCTGAAATCGAGCAGGAAAGGAACGATCATCGCCGTGGACAGGACGACAATCAGTGTGCCTACGACGAAAAAGACGGGTCTGACGGAAGGGTTCACTGTCTTTCGATCCGCTGCCTAATGCAGCGCCGACCGGTCGTAAGGAGTATCGAGCGAGAAGGCCGGGATGCGAGCATCGAAGCGAGTGCCGTCCTCCCGGCGCATCTGGTAATTGCCGCACATGAAGCCCGATGACGTCGCCAGCGGCGCCCCGGACGTGTAACGGAAGGTTTCGCCGGGCCGCAGGACGGGCTGTTCCCCGACGACACCGTCGCCGCGAACGATCTCGATCCGGCCTTGCGAGTCGGTGATCTCCCACTCGCGTGCGATCAGTTGCAGCGTCCGCTCTCCGCGGTTCTCGATCTCGATCGTATAGGCCCAGACATAGCGACCCTCATCGGGATCGGATTCGTCGTCGAGAAAGTCGGGTTCGACCCGAATCATCACGCCTTCGGTTTCACATTCATACATGGCCTGTCCTCCGGCCACGGAATGGCCGCCGTGCCCCATTCTCCGATGGCGCGGGCGCTGGCTCAAGCCCTGACCTTCGGTTAGACAGGGCCGAGCGCATACTCCGTTCCTTCTGCTGCTGCGGCCCTTCCCATGACCGAGACCGGAATTCTCAACGACCGGCGCCTGCGCGCCCTTATCGACAGCGGTGCGATCAAGGGGCTGAGCCCGGTTGAAGACGGCCAGATCCAGCCCGCGAGCATCGACCTGCGCCTGGGGGCGACGGCCTATCGCCTGCGTGCCAGCTTCCTGCCCGGAACCGGCCATAGCGTGCGTGACCGACTGGACAGTGATGTGGTGATGCACACGCTCGACCTGAGTGAGGGTGCGGTCCTGGAAACGGGCTGCGTCTATCTCGCCCCGCTCCAGGAGTCGCTTCATCTGCCCGGCGGTCTCAGCGCAGCGATGAACCCCAAGAGTTCCACCGGCCGGCTTGATGTGTTCACGCGGGTGATCTCGGACCGGGCAGCGGCCTTTGACCAGGCACCCTACGGGTATGACGGCCCACTCTATGTCGAGATCTGCCCGCGCACCTTCTCGATCCTGGCGCGGCCGGGCGACCGCCTTGTCCAGGCACGCTTCCGCGCCGGTGGTCGGCAAGCCGAGCGGGAATTGACGGTCAGCGTGGATCTGAAGGGCAATGGACACGGGCCGATCGGTTATCGCGCCCGCCGACATGCCGGGCTGATCGATCTCAACCGGGTGGGGGGGCACGACCCGTCTATCTACTGGGAGCCGATTCCTGCCGGGGATGGCCGTCTCGTGCTCGACCCGGGTGAATTCTACATCCTGGCTTCGCGTGAAGCGGTCGAAATCCCCCTGAATGAAGCGGCGGAAATGGCGCCGATTGCGCCCGAGATCGGCGAGTTCCGGGCGCATTATGCCGGTTTCTTCGACCCGGGGTTCGGCGTGGAATCCATTGGTGGGGCAGGCGGCCGCGCTGTGCTGGAGGTGCGCGGTCACGACGTCCCGTTCATTCTTGAACATGGCCAGCCGGTTGCAAAGCTGGTGTTCGAACCGATGACGGACCTGCCCGACCGGCCCTATGGAAGCGCCGGGTCTCATTACCAGGCGCAACACCTCAAACTCGCCAAACATTTCAAGATGATCTGACGATTATCCGGAAACGGAATGTAATCGCACCCTTGCGAAGGAGCGACCCACCCCGTCAATATGCTGGCCATGTGTCTGTAATCGGGGAGTAAGACATGCGTCAGTTGCTAACCGCCGCGGCTTTGGCCGGGCTGGTGTTCGGGGGGAGCGCTCACGCGCAACAACCACCGCCCATTGAAGCCTACGCCGCGAATGATGCGATGACGTCGGTGCGCATTTCGCCGAATGGCCAGCGTCTCGCGATGCTGACATCGGTGGATGGCGGAGAACGCCGCATCATCGTCACCGGAATCGACGGGTCCGGATCGCGTGTGCTGTCAGTCTCCGACGAGGAGAACATTTCGCCCACCAGCGTTCAGTGGATGAATGACGAATATCTGGCCGTACGCTTCGTCGAACGCCGCCGGGTGAATTCGGGTGCCTTCCAGGCCAATGTGTCGCGACTCGGCATGTTGGCGACGGACGGCAGCGACTTCGAGGAAATGCCGCCATCGGCCCAGATCGTCTCAATCCGGCCCGAAGACCCCGAGCACGTCTATCTGGCGATTCCCACGATCCGTGATGACCGGTTCACCGCCAGCGGCCGGTCGGGTGCCGAAGACGGAATATCGGCGACCGTCGGTCTCTACCGCTACAATCTTCGTCGCGGCCGCCGCCAGCAAGTTTCGGTCGGCGAGGCAGACACGGCCGGCTTCGTGATCGACCGGTCCGGCGAGCCGGTCCTGCGCTACGATGTCGATGACGAGAACCGCCGGATTGAAATCTTCACGCGCAATGGCGCGGGTTGGCGTTCTGTATTCCGGGATGATTACACGGTCGAACGCTATGGCCGAGGCAACCGCGCCCGGCGTATCCGCACCGATGTAGGCAATCCGGCCGGTCTGACGGGCGAGGGGCTCAATGTCTGGACAGCCTCGCTGCGCACGGGTGAAGACCTTCGCCAGGCCTACCAGTTCAACCCTGAAACCGGGGAAACATCAGGTCCGTTCTTCGACACGGGCGGCGCCGATTTCGGTGGCTTCCTGACGGATTGGCGCGACAACAGCGTGATCGGTGCCTACTGGGATGACGGCGTCCCGCACTATGAGTATTTCGGATCGCCCTGGCAGGAATTGCACGCCCAGCTGCAGGCCACCTTCCCAGGCAGTGTCGTGCGCATGACGACGTGGGATGCTTCGGGCAACCGGATCATCGTCCATCGTGAACTCGGCGGATCGGCGGGCGCTTATTACCTGTTCGATCGCAGTGCGGGTTCAATTGCCTTGATCGGTCGCCAGCGTCCGGAAATTCCCGACAGCTGGGTCGCTGAAGTGCTGCCGGTGGATTATCGCTCTCGCGACGGCCGCGACATTCTCGCCTATGTCACGCTTCCGCCGAACCGCGAGTACGAAGAGCTGCCCCTGGTGGTGCTTCCGCACGGTGGTCCGCAGGCCCGGGACTTTTATGGCTTCGATCCGTGGGCCCAGATCCTGGCCTCGCGCGGCTATGTCGTGATCCAGCCGCAATTCCGGGGCTCGGAAGGCTTCGGCCAGAGCTTCATCGAAGCAGGTCACCATGAATGGGGCCAGGCGATGCAGGACGATGTGTCCGACACGATCGCCTATCTCGGAGGCCAGAACATCATCGACGAAGACCGTGTCTGCATCTTTGGCTGGTCCTATGGGGGATACGCTGCGCTCGCTGGCGCAACGCTGACACCCGAACTTTATCGCTGTGCCATCGCCGGTGCGCCGGTGTCCGACATCTTCGAAATGATGGAGTGGGTCGAAGGCCGTGAATATGGCGCGGTCGGCGGAGCCGTCGACTACTGGACCGAGTACATAGGCGACTGGCGCCGGGAGCGTGACCGCATCCGGTCGATTTCGCCGCGCCAGAACATTTCCGACGCCACGCCGCCCATCTTGCTGGTTCACGGCAGTGAAGACACGGTCGTTCCGGTGGAACAGGCCCGGATCATGGCCCAGTCCCTGACCGAAGCCGGCCGGCCCAACGAGTTCGTCGAGATCGAGGGCGGCCCGCACGTTTCGGTGCTGATGACACCGGAACATAACCGCCAGCTCTACGAGGCGATGCTCGACTTCCTGGCCCGCAACAATCCTGCGGACTGACACTGACAGAAAGGGGCGCTGCAGCGATGCGGCGCCCCTTTTTTTGATATGGCGTGCAATCTTGGGGGGTTACATGTTCTTGCGCACGTTCGCGGCGGCAGCCGCACTCGCCGGCCTGACCGGCTCCGCCCTGGCCCAGTCGGGCCCGGACCTTGATGAAGCCCTGGTCCCGTTCGCGACCATTCCCGCACTGGAAAGCGTCGCAGTTTCGCCGGACGGCCGGCGACTGGCGTCCCAATGCAGCGGCGGCGAATTGCCGACCTTGTGCATCTACGACCTGACCGGCGGCGCGCCGCCTTTCGCGCTCGAACCGTCGCGAAATGCGGAGATTGTCGATTTCTTCTGGGCGCGTGACCGCTACCTGGTTTTCACCGTTGCCAGCTATGAGAGCTTCCGGGGTGCGGAACTCTACTATTCGCGCTCGGTGTCGTTTGATGCCGAGACACGGCGCGGCGTTCAGCTCCTGAACAATTACGGGCAGATCTATCGGTCGTCGGTGGTCTCGTTCAACAACGACGAGCCCGACAGCGTGATCATGGAAGTGCGCAACCGCGAGGGGATTGAGCGCTTCGAAGTGTCGCTGGAGACCGGCGAAGGTGACACCGTCCACCGCGACATCGGCAATGTGACCTATGACATCCTCAATCCGTCGGGTGATGTCGTGGCCTCGCAATTCGTTGACGTGAACCGGTCACTCTACGAAATTCGCCGGCCCAACCGTCCGCGCCAGGCGCTTTATTCGGGCGAACATCTGTCCGACCGGCCCAGCATATGGGGCCTGATTGACGGGGGAGCCGCCCTCGCAGTGCTGTTCCCGGAAGGCCGGCATCAGGGCCTGCAGCGGCTCAATCTGGAAAGCGGCGACATGTCGCCCATTCTCGTCCCGGGTCTTGAGCCGGGCATGCTCTATTCCCCGATCATCGACCGGCACCGCAATCTGCTGGTGGGGGTGCGGGTGACCGAGAACGACATGCCCACCCAAATCTTCATCGACGAGGAACTGGCCGGCATCCAGACCGCGCTCGAAGGTGCGCTGGGCAAGGATCGGGTCGTACTGCAATCCTGGTCGCAGGACCGCAGCGTTATCTCGGCCTCGGCCAATGACCGCGGCCAGCCCGAGAACTTCTACGTCTTCAACACCGTTGCCGGGGAAGTCTCGATGCTGGGCGAAGCCTACCCCGCACTGGCCGGGCGACAGACGGGCGAGGTGATCACGCTGAATTACGATGCCGGGGACGGTCTCGACATTCCTGCGCTTTTGACCCTTCCGCCGGGCATGAGCCAGGATGACGGCCCCTTCACCCTGATCGTGATGCCGCATGGCGGTCCGCAATCGCGCGACTACGCCACGTTTGACTGGTGGGCGCAGGCCTATGCGGCGATGGGCTATGCGGTTCTGCAACCCAATTTTCGCGGCTCGTCAGGCTATGGGCAGGAATTCGTAGCCGCCGGCTACGGCGAATTCGGCCGCCGCATGATCACCGACTCCACCGAAGGGGCGAGCATCCTGGCGCGCGAAGGGATTGCCCGTCCGGGCTATTGCATCGCGGGGGCATCCTATGGCGGCTACGCGGCGTTGATGGCCGGTATTCTTGATCCTGAGAATGTGCGCTGCATCATCGCAATCAACGCCGTGACAGACCCGCATGGCATGCTGGGCGAGAATTACAGCCGCGGCGCAATGATCGGACTTGATTACTGGGAGCGCTATATCGGGTCGCTCTACATGGACCGCGAAAATCGCACGGCCATCGCGCCGGTGTCGCGGGCTCGTGAGATCCAGGCGCCGCTCTTGATGATGCACGGGGCCAATGACCTGACCGTTCCTGTGGAGCAGGGGCGCGGGATCGAACGCGTGCTGCGCCGTTCTCCGCTTTTGACCTACATGGAGATCGAGGCCCAGGACCACTATCTGACCACCGGCACGGCACGCCGCCGTGTCCTGGCGGAAACCGCAGCCTTTCTCGCCGAGCATCACCCGGTCGAATAGTGCAATGCGGCGGCGGTCCCGTCTTGGCGGGGCCGCCGGTTCGCCTATAGTCGCGCGGCACCGGAACGCATCCGGGCGGGTGTAGCTCAATGGTAGAGCAGAAGCTTCCCAAGCTTACGACGAGGGTTCGATTCCCTTCACCCGCTCCAGCTTTTCCTCATTGCCTGCAATTTCCTTGAGGCTGTCAAACATTTGCACCAAGCTGTCGCCTTGACGGGGCGGGGGCAGGTCATTGGAATTTGGAAATATCAGCGAGATCATCGCGGCAATCGCCAGCGTCGTCATGGCGTTGTCGGTCATCATCGCCGCACGGCAGCTCAAGAGCAGCCGCGATAACTGGGTCGCCGAAAACAAGCGCCTGAAAAAGCAGGCGGCCATCGACGCTTCGCGTATCTATATCGACAACAAGCGGCCCGAAACCGACCTGATGCTTCAGTTCGTAAACAATGCCTGTCATCTGAACAGCAAGATCATTCAGGACATCGAGAAATTCTACATTCCGCAATTGCCCGTCGCTCTGCTGGATGATGTGCGCGGCTGTGTCGAGTTCTATGACCGCGACGCTGTCGGAGAACTCGGAGAGCGCGACGGCGCGATCATCGGACTGACATCGAAACACATCATCCAGATGCGCTGGTTGATGATCGATTATCTCAACACGCTTGAAGCGACGCTGATGTTCTGGTGGCAGGGCACTGCGAATGAGAAGCTCATGGAGCATGAGTTCTCATTCCTGAGATCGGAATCCGACAGCTCGCGACCCGTGCGTCACCTCGTGGAAGCCTTCGGCGAGAACAATTTTCCAGCCATAAACGCCTTTTTGAAAGCTGGCGCGCAGCGCACCGCGCCTGAGCCGGATTTCCACTGACGCCTCGCGCGCGCGGCCGTCAGCCCGACAAGGCAGTGATCGGCCAGCTCATTACGAAGACATATCCGTCGTCTTCAAACCGGCGTTCGAACTCGCCGCGTAGCGACTGGCGGATCATGATGTCGAGCAATGTTGTGCCGTAGCCGGTCCGCAACGGTTCAGCAGGAGGGCTGGCGGGTGTCTCGCGCCAGACAAGCCGGGCCTGCTCGCCGTCGTCAGGAAGGCTCCACTCGACACTGAGACGTCCGGAGCGATCTTTCCAGGCGCCATGTTTGAGCGAGTTCGTCACCAATTCCCCGAGGATCAAGGTCATCGGGTCGATCATGTTCTCACCCAGCGGAATGTGCGGTCCGCTGATCGTCACGGCCGACTGGTCCGGGATGATGGCGAGCGCCTGCACGACGGCGCGTTCGAGATCGGGCAGGTTCTGTCCGGAGGCGTTGCGCAGGGAATGCGCGTGCGCCATCGCCTGCAGACGTGGCTCGAAGGAGGATTGCAGGCCGGCGACATCTTCGGCGCTGTCGGCGCATTGCCGGAAAATCGAGGCGAGTACGGCGAAGCTGTTCGAAATGCGATGCTTGGTTTCGCGCAGCCGGACTTGCTCGATCTCGGCCTCCCGATTCCTGAGGATCGCCAGCGAGACATGGCTGGCGATCGTCTTGACGAAGAGCTGCATCTGCGGGTCGCTGCGCGCGCCTTCAAGCCCGAAGAATTCGGCGACCCCGACGATCTGACTGCTGTCGCGAACGGGAAAGGCGAAGGCCTTGTGGATGCCGGCCGCCAAGAAGGGCTCGCGGCGCAGGAAGGTGGTCGTGGACTCGATGTCCTCGATCATCTGCATCTCACCGGATTGCCAGACCTGCCCCGGCAGTCCGACTCCGAATGCGAACCGGTGATCGTGCGAAATCTGGCGCATCGGCTCGAGCTTCGGAGCGGCGAAATGCCAGATATCGGACGGGACCATTTCACGCGGCCGGTCGACATTGTCGACCTCGTACAGGTGACCGGCGGCCCAGCCCGTGGCTTCGCAAATGCGTTTGAGACAAAGTCGGACAAAGTCCTGGGTTGAAAGTCCCGCCAGTTGAGCTTCGGCAATGCTCGCGAGGGTTTCCGCCAGGCGCGTGCGATCCTCGCGCGTGCGCTCGGCCTCAACCTCGCGTTCGCGGCTGCGGATGAAGCCAATAAACCACGGCTTGCCGTCGCGGCGGACCGGGACAACCGACAATTCGATCGGGAATTCATCGCCGTCGCGGCGTACGGCGGAGATTTCGATCCGCTTGTTGAGGACCGGACCCTCACCGGTTTCAAGATAGCGGGCGAGACCATTGCTGTGGGCGTCGCGCAATCCGGGTGGCACGATGAGGTCACCGAGAATCCGGCCGATTGCCTCGTCGGCAGACCAGCCGAACAGGTCGGCCGCCGAACTGTTCCAAGCGGTGATCATGCCGGTGGAATCCATCGCGACAACCGCATCGAGCGCATGCTCGAACACGATCCCGAAATCCGGGAATTCGTCACGATGGGTCGGTGTCGGCCGCATATATGGGTCCAATTCTGTCCGACACGGGTCGGGTCGCATCAGGGCGACCGCCTAGTATGGCGGAACAGGCCGTGGGCGCAACTGAATCCGAAGGCATGAAATTGATAAGCCTTAGAAACCGCGACCGTTTCCGGTTTCAAAGCCGAGCAGATTCACCACGTGAGCCAGCAGGAAGATCGTGGCGGTGGCGCTGAATATCGCCAGCAGGGTCCACGGGATCATCCTCGGGCCGCGTGCCGGGTTGGAAGGCCGGCCCGACTGCCAGGCACACAAGGCGAATCCGGCAATGAAGACACCCATGAGGATGAGGGTGAGCGTGAGGGACATTCCGGCTCCGGCGCGAGGGAGATTCCGTGTTCGGTCTTGGACCAGAAATAGGGTCTTGCCCGCAATTCCCGCAAGGCCCGGAATGCGGCAACCGTCTGGAGCGGCCAATAAAGTGGCATCGTTGCGAGGTCCGACAGGCGCGGCCTGAACCCCGCCCTTCGCGCACCGGACCGGGCGCACAAGGCGGCTGCGACATAGCAGAACAGCAAAAGACCCAGCGCCGTCCATCGCACGGGATCCCCGGGATGAAGGGCCGCAAGAGCAATGCAGATCAGGGCGGTCGGTCCGTGCAACAGCGCTGACAGCACCGTCGCGCCGAGCGTGGCGAACAGGGAGGCGGGTCCACCGGGGCCGGCGCCGCGCGCCAATTGTTGCGGGTCACGCATGTGCACCGCAAAGGTCTGGGCATGTCCCTTGATCCAGCGGGTTCGCTGTCCCAGCCATGCGGCCAGGCGCTCGGGTGCCTCTTCGCCGGTTGGCGGGGCGATGATGCCGGTGCGATAGCCCTGGGCGGCAAGGCGAAAGCCGATGTCGGCGTCTTCGGTGACGTTGTAGGGATCCCACCCACCGACCGATTCCAAAGCTTCGCGGCGGAAGAAATTGCTGGTGCCGCCCAAGGGCAGCGGCCAGTGAAGCCGTGAGAGCATTGGCAGGAAGGCATGGAAATGCGCGGCATATTCCAGCGCGAACTGCCGCGTCAGCCAGTTGCGGTCACGGTTGTACCAACCCAGCGGTGCTTGCAGGCAGGCGAGCGTATCATCGTGCGACAGGAAGGCTTCGGCTGCGGTCCTGACCTGGCGGTCGTGGGGCACGTCCTCGGCGTCGTAGATGCACACGATCGACCCGGCCGCGAAGCGCATGGCGTAATTGAGCGCGCGGGGCTTGGTCCGGGGGCTGCCATCTGGAACGACGACGATTTCAAAGCGGGAGTCGAGATCGCACTGCCGCGCGGCACGAAGGGTGTCTGTATCGATCGCCTCGATGATGAGCTTTATGTCGAGCCGGTCAGCCGGGTAGTCGATGCGGTTCAGGGCCGAAACGAGTTGGGGCAGCACGGCTGCTTCATGGAATAACGGCGCCAGTATCGTGACGACGGGCAAGGCGCTGTCGGCCGCGATCTCGCCCGAGATCGGAGACGGGGAATGACAGGCGGCCGCGATGCGCAGGATCGCCATCGCCAGAATGACGGCTGAAAGCCCTGCGAGCAGGGTCGGTAAGACAGGCGGCCAGAGCGCGGACCAGACCATCAGGAAACCCAGTGGAGCGCATACGCCGATAACCTGCCGAGGTTCGAGGCGGCTACGCGCGGAAGCCCGCGGGCGGGTCAGGAAAAGGCGGTTCGCGGCGCGTTCCGCCCACACCTGCGAAAGCGCTTCGGGCAAGACCCGTTCGAGCGCGCGGTGACTGCCACCGCCACCGTGAAGCACGGCCTCGTCCCTTAACCCCAGCATGCCGGTGACCCCGGTCTCACCCAAAAATTGCGTGCACTCTAGGGAGTGTTCGCCCTTAAGGCGAATCGAATCAGGCCGCCGGGGCGAGGGGCGCGAAACTGTCGGCGGTGGCCGCGGCCCATTCGCGGCCATAAGGGGTTGCGCCCGCTTCGTCCCAGAACTGGCCGGGTTTCAGCTGCGGGTAGAGGTCTCGCAGTGAGACCGCGCGGTCCGGCGCGATGCGGCGCATGATGTGTTCGGGGCGCAATTCGTGGGGGTGATCACACCCGGCCGCAGCGGCCATGTGAACGAGAGCCTGAACGGTGTTCCTGTGGAAGGCGGCGACCCGCTTCGCCTTGTCCTCGACGACCAGCCCGCGTTGGCGCAGCGGATCATGGGTCGTGATACCGGTCGGGCAGCGATTGGTGTCACACTGCATCGACTGGACGCAGCCCAGCGCGAACATGAATCCGCGCGCCGAATTGCACCAGTCGGCGCCGAGCGCGATGCTGGTCGCAAAGCGCACGCCCGTGACGACCTTCCCGCTGGCACCGATGCGAACCTCGTCGCGGAAGCCGGAACCGATCAATGCGTCGCGGACCGAAATCAGTCCTTCGCGCAAGGGGGCACCGACCGAGTCCATGAACTCTGCAGGCGCGGCGCCGGTGCCGCCTTCCTTGCCGTCGACGACGATGAAGTCGGGCCGGATACCGGTCTGTTTCATGGCCTTCATCAAGGCGAACAATTCAACGAGGCGTCCGACGCACAGCTTGAAGCCGACCGGCTTTCCTCCCGACAGGTCACGCAGGCGTGCGATGAATTCCATCATTTCGTTCGGGGTCGAGAAGGCGGAATGAGCCGCGGGGGACACGCATTCCTCGCCCACTGTCACGCCGCGGGCGTCGGCGATTTCCGGCGTGACCTTCGATCCGGGCAGAACACCGCCATGACCGGGCTTGGCGCCTTGCGAGAGCTTCAACTCGATTATCTTGACCTGGTCGCTCGCGGCGCGCTCGGCGAATGCGTCCGGGTTGAAGCTTCCATCCGGATTCCGGCATCCGAAATAGCCCGAGCCAATCTCCCAGATCAGGTCGCCGCCATGCTTGCGATGATAGGAGGAGATGCCGCCTTCGCCGGTGTCCTGAGCGAACCCGCCCAGCTTGGCACCGAGATTGAGGGTTTCGACGGCGCGCGCGCCCAGCGAGCCAAAGCTCATCGCCGAGATGTTGAAAATGGACGACGAATAGGGATGGCTGCACTGGGGTCCGCCGATCGTCAGGCGCAGATTCGCATTGTGACCCTCGCGGGCCGCGATCGAGTGTTCCAGCCATTCGACGTCGGGCGCCTTGAAATCGAGCTCGGAGCCGAAAGGCTGGACGCCCTCGATGTCTTTCGAGCGCCGATAGACGACCGCGCGTTCTTCCCGCGAGAAGGGTTTGCCCTCGGTGTCACCCTCAACGAAATAGCTCTGGATGAAGGGACGCAGATATTCCGACAACCAGCGCACCCGCGCGATCACCGGGTAGTTGCGCATCAGCGTGTGGCCATCCTGGACAAGGTCCCAGATGCCGACCAGTGACAGGAATACGGACGGGACGGCGCCGATCCACCAGAAGGGTGAATGCACGATAGCGAGGGCCGACAACGCAGCGGCCGCCGCAAGGATCAGGACAAAAGGTAGGTAGCGCATGGCAACTCCGATGGCCGGTGCCCGAGACTGTCATGCGCCGCCCCCTGAAAACAAGAAGGCCCGGCCGGAGACCGGCCGGGCCTTGCCCGTGAACAACGGATCAGACCGCTATTTGTTCGGCTGCGGTGTGACGCGCAGATAGGGTTTGATCTTCTTGTAGCCCTTGGGGAAGAGCTTGTCGGCGTCCTCGTCCGACAGCGACGGGACGACGATGACGTCCTCGCCGGATTCCCAGTTGACCGGCGTGGCGACCTTGTAGCCGTCCGTCAGTTGCAGGGAGTCGATGAGGCGCAGGATCTCGTTGAAATTCCGGCCCGCGCTCGGCGGATAGGTGAAGGTGGCGCGGATCTTCTTGTTCGGGTCGATGACATAAACCGAACGCACCGTGACCTTCGCATCCGCATTCGGATGGATCATCGAATAGAGATCGGACACCTTCTTGTCGGTGTCGGCGATGATCGGGAAATTCACCTTGGTGTTCTGGGTTTCCTCAATGTCCTTGATCCAGCCCTTGTGGTCCTCGACGCTGTCGATCGACAGGGCGATGGCCTTCACATTGCGCTTGGCGAACTCGTCCTTCAGCTTGGCGGTATAGCCCAGCTCGGTCGTGCAAACGGGGGTGTAGTCGGCCGGGTGCGAGAAAAACACGACCCAGTTATCGCCGATCCAGTCGTGGAAATTGATCTTTCCTTCGTTGGTTTCGGCGTCGAAATCGGGGGCAATATCGCCCAGCAAGAGGCCCATCTTTTTCTCCTTCATCTGCGTCGCGGATGGTATGAGTGCCACCCCCGAGATGGCGGCAAAGGCCGGGCTATGCAAGGCTTGCCGCGACGAATCTTTACACACGCCGGAGATGAACGCGCCGATGCCTTTTCTGATCCTTGTCCGTCACGCCAAGTCCGTCGACCGCATGGATGCGGAGGATGACTTTGCGCGCGGCCTCACACCGGATGGCCGCGATGATGCCGCGCGTGCCGGTGTGGCGCTTGCCGAAGCCGGGGTGACACCGTCGCTGGCGCTGGTCTCGCCTGCGCAACGCACGAAACAGACCTGGTCGATCATTTCCGATGCCATCGGCGACATAGCGACCGAGTCCCCAATGGCGCTTTACCACGCCTCGCAGGACTTTCTTGAGCGCGCGGCGCGCGACGCGTTCGACCATCACGACACCGTCGTGATGGTGGGACACAATCCGGGAATTGGCGCGCTGGCGCATGATCTGGGCTGGAAGGCGGACGCGGCCGCCGAACTGCCTGATGGCTATCCGACCAGCGCCGCGACCGTGTTCGAGGTTGATGCGGCGCTGGGCAATCCCCGGCTGGTTTGCACCTTTGACCCTATGGCGGGCTAGACTGCCCGCAGGACGACGGGGAGTTTTGTCATGAAGGTATTGGGTATCCGCTGGTGCCAGGTCTCGAGCGATGCCGAAGCGCTCGCTGGGTTTCTGGGCACGGAAGGTCTCGGCATCACGCCGCGCGATCTCGGCATGCCGGCCGATGCGGGGTTTCACGGCGCGGTCCTGCCTGCGGGCGAGGGCAGCTGGATGGAGTTCTGGCCGTCCGGCGAGGGCATGGGGGAAATGACGATGCTGCAGATCGTCGTCGACGATGCCGACGCCTTTGCGGCCAATGCGCGCAATAACGGCCTCGATCCGCAAGGCCCGACCGATGCGCATGGCGAGCGGATCTACATGCTGACCGCGCCGAACGGCCAGCAGGTCAGCTTCCAGTCGAAACTCGGCAGCGCTTGATTCCTGTCGCTGGTTCCGCCTTGTTTTGCTACTCTGGCGGGCATGAGAGCGACCCTCATCCCGCTGGCCGTTCTGGCTTGGACCTTCGCTTCGCCGGGTGCTGCTGCGCAGGTGGCGAGCGCCGAACAGCCCGAACGCATTCTCGCGACGGATTTGCCGATGCGGGACGAGGTCTGGGCGCGGATGGACGCGGCGGTTGATTGGCAGGCCGAACGCACCTCCTCCAGAGAGGACCCGTTCTGGACCGAGAGTTGGGAATGGGCCGATCTGGCGTGGGAGCTAAACTCTTTCGGCCATCGAAGAGAAGCAGCAGAGATCGCGCTCGATCTTTTGCAGCAGATGCGATCCCGACTCGGCGACGAATACGCCGTAACAGACAGCCGGGCCGTAATTGAACTTCTGGTGGGGACCGGAGAGGTCGCCGAAGCGAACGAGCTTGCCAGCGCACTGATCGAGGAAAGCCGGCGTCAAAGTGAGCTCGAAGCAAATGAAGAGGCAGCGTTGGATATCGAGTGGCGGCTGGTGAGAAGTCTCGAGGCACTGTCCAACGTTCAGCGCTCCCTGATCGAGGGGATGCTCAACCGGCCCGGCCTTTCGGCCGAGCACTACGTCCCCCTTCTCGAAGAGCTGGTTCAGCTCGAGATTCACGCGGGCCGGCTTCAGCGGGCCCTGCACATCCAGTCGAGACTGCTCGAGATCGAACAGAATTCGTGGAATTATTTCGAAGCGGCCGCTCTTCTCGCCGCCGCCCAACCTGGCGCGGGAGAGGCCCAGGCGATCCGCTGGGCAGAATCAACCCTGGAAACGCAATCGGAGCTGTCGGAGTGGTTCATTCGGGTTGCGCGCATACTGAACAGTCGAGGCGACACGCAGCGCGCGGCGCGATTTGCAGAGCTCGCCTTGCGGGCCACGCTGTCCGATCCGGATGTGCAGTATGCAAGCAACATCGCCTCGCCGGCCTTTGAACTGGCGCAGGCCGGCCGATGCGACCTTGCCCTTCCCGCCGCTGAACTGGCTTCCCTCCTTCTGGCGGTGGCGCAAACCCGTGATGCGATCGAGGGACTTCAACCCGCCAACCCGGAAGTCCGGATTATTGTCGACACACATCAACCGGCTTTTGCATGGCAGGCGCCGGGCCTTGTCGTCCGTACGCGCCTGACTTGCGGGCAGCATCAGTCAGCGTTCGATCTCCTTTTCGCCGAGGACGCGGAAGGCAGGTTGCAACACAGCGTGTGGGACATCCGAAGTCTGATTGATGGTGTAGATGCCAACGATCTTGGACGCGGTATTCTTCGTGTCTACGGCGAGACCGTTGCCCGGAGGCATTTTTCTGGCCGAAGCCCGCTGGACGAAGAATACACCGCCATCGACGAGTTGGCCTTTGCGAGCATGGCGCTGCGCCAGGCCGGCTATTTCCAGCTGGCCGACAACTTCCTTCTGGCCGCATGGAACGCGTCCTTTGACGACAATGTCTGGGGGAGTGATCTCGCGGCGATCTATGGCGCCCTTCCGGAAGACTGACCACCGACCGCCACCGCCGCGGCAGTTGACCGCAAAGCCCGGCGGGCCTAGGTCGCGCGGGAGACGCAACACCTGAACTGAAAGCGACACGAGATGAGTGATCTTCCCGCCCTTGCCCGGAACGCCAAGGCCTGGCCGTTCGAACTGGCGCGGGAGATCCTCAAACGGGTCGAAAAGTCCGGCAAGGAAGAGGTGATCTTCGAGACGGGTTACGGTCCGTCGGGCCTGCCGCACATGGGCACGTTCGGCGAGGTGGCGCGCACATCGATGGTGCGCCATGCCTTCCGCGTGCTGACCGGCGACAGCATCAAGACGCGGCTGATCTGCTTTTCGGACGACATGGACGGCATGCGCAAAGTGCCGTCCAACGTGCCGAACCAGGACTTGCTGCACGCCCATCTCGGCAAGCCGCTGACCGATGTGCCCGACCCGTTCGGCACGCATGAAGGCTTTGCCCAGCACAACAATGCGCGGCTGCGCGCCTTCCTCGACAGTTTCGGCTTCGAGTACGAATTCCTGTCGGCAACCGAGCAATACCGGTCCGGCGCGTTCGACGAAGTGCTGATCCGGGCGCTCGAAAAGTTCGACGACATCATGGGCGTGATGCTGCCGACGCTGGGCGCCGAGCGCCAGGCAACCTATTCGCCCTTCCTGCCGATCTCGCCGACGACGGGCCAGGTTCTATACGTGCCGATGAAGGCGACCGACCCCAAGGCGGGTACGATCACCTTCGCCGACGAGGACGGCACGGACGTCACGCTGCCGGTGACGGGCGGGAACACCAAGCTGCAATGGAAGCCGGATTTCGGCATGCGCTGGGCGGCGCTCGGCGTCGATTTCGAGATGTTCGGGAAGGATCACCAGACCAATGCGCCGATCTATTCGCGCATCTGCAAGATCCTCGGCGTGCAGCCGCCGGTTCAATATGTCTACGAGCTTTTCCTCGACGAGCAGGGCGAGAAGATTTCCAAGTCCAAGGGCAATGGCCTGTCGGTCGAGGAATGGTTGCGCTACGGCACGCAGGAGAGCCTGTCGCTCTACAATTTTGCCAAGCCGCGTACGGCCAAGCGGCTCTATTTCGACGTGATCCCGAAGGCGGTCGACGAATATTACCAGCACCTCGCCGCCTATGCCGGGCAGGACGAGGCCAAGCAGCTGGAAAACCCCGTCTGGCATATCCATGACGGCAATCCGCCGTCAGAAGTGCCGCCGATCAGCTTTGCGTTGCTCCTGAATCTCGCCTCGGCGGCGGGCGCCGAGGACAAGGCGGCGCTCTGGGGCTTTATCGGCCGCTATGTGGACGGCGCGACGCCGGAAACGCACCCGGTCCTCGATGCGCTCGCCGAACGGGCGGTCGCCTATTACGAGGACTTCGTGAAGCCGAACAAGTCCTACCGGCTGGCCTCTGCGCTGGAGCGCGAGGCGATGGAAGACCTGGTCCAGCGGCTCAAGGCGCTCGACCCGGCCGAGACGGATGCGGAGACGATCCAGAACGAGGTCTATGCCGCCGGCAAGGACAGGGCGTTCGACAATCTCCGCGACTGGTTCAAGGGCCTCTACGAAGTGCTGCTCGGCCAGAGCCAGGGTCCGCGTTTCGGCGGCTTCGTTGCGGTCTACGGCATCCCGGAGACCATCGCCCTGATCGAACGCGGCCTTGCAGGCGAACTCGCGGACGGCTGATGGCTTAGGCCCCCCGGAAAACGGGTGGAGAAGCGGAAAGCACCAAGCTGAACCTGATTTTGGAGGATCGCAGCCCGGGAGGGAGCGCCTTCCGCCTCTCCATTCCTGAAACGGGGTGACGGGGCCTGATCCGTCGTCTGCTTCCCGGCCGGATGCAGAAGGAGCGTGGCTTCGCGAGATTTCACGTCGAATATATTTGACACCATGTCTACCATGCCCTACATGAGACAATGTCAAAGATACAAGACACGAGGTCGAGAGGAACTGACATGAGTTTTCACGAGAAAAGCAACATCGCCATGCTGATGATCATGCTGGGCGTTTACGGTGTGTATTTCGGCGGGGCGGCGCTCGGCATCCTGTCGGCGGATGTGCCGCCCGAACAGGCGCTGGCCGCGACCAATGCCACGATGATCGTGACCGTCGCTGCGGTCGTGGTTCTGTCGATCGTGGCGCATATCGTGATCGCCATCCTCAAACCGTCGGAAGCCGACGAGAGCCGGGATGAGCGCGACCGGATGATTGAAATGCGCGGCGACCAGCGGGGCGGTTTCGTGCTGGCGCTGGGATCATTCGGTGCGCTGGTTCTGGCGATGCTCGGATTTCCGGTCTGGATGATCGCCAATGCGATCCTGGCCGGCCTGGTCGCGGGTGAGATCGTGAAGGCGGTCTCGAAGCTGATCGACTATCGCCGGGGGGTGTGAGGCATGACGATGATGCAGAAGATCAACATCGCCGCACTGGTCAGCGGACTGGCGGCGTTCGGGTGGTATCTCGCGCGCGTGATCCCGTCCTTCATCGAGTCCGGCGCGGACGCTGCCTGGAAATGGCCAATGGCCACAAGCCTGATCGGGTTCGTGGTGCTCCTGGTCGTGGCGTCCATCGCCATCGCTGTCCGGGACGAAGGGATCCGCGATGGAGCGGCCGACACGGAAGACGAGCGTGACCGCCGCGCCGAGCGGCGCGGTGAGACATGGGCCGCCCATGTCGTGCAGGCATCCGTCTTTCTGGCGCTCGCGCTGATGTTCCTCGACCAGCCTACGTTCTGGATCGCCAACACGCTCTATGTGGGGGTGATGCTCGGCGGCGCGGCCGGGCTACTCATCCGGCTGATGGGAGGGCAAGCCGATGGGTAAGGCCACACGCATCACGAACCAGATCCGCACCTTGCGGTTTCATTCCCTGGAAATGACCCAAGCCGAACTGGCCAAGCGGGTCGGGGTTACACGCCAGACGATCATCGCGATCGAGCAGGGGAAGTATTCACCCTCCCTCGAGGTGGCGTTCCAGATTGCGCGCGTGTTTGGCGTCCCGCTCGAGCAGGTCTTCCAGTATCCGGAGGCGTGACGCCTCCGGATATTGATCGACGCGCTCTAGGCCGCGTTCGGGTAGCGCCCGAAATGCGAGCTGATCGCGCTGCGCAGGCGCGGATCGGCATGGTCGATGGCGTCGGCGCTGGGCAGGGCGGGTGCCGCGCGAAGCGTCTCCACCGGCACGTTCAGGACGCAGCGGTCATTGGCGGTGTCGAGCGTGAGGGTTTCCCACGGAACGGCGTAGTAGCGTTCGCCGAGTTCGCTGGGCGTATCGAGCGCCAGAACTGCGTGAAGGACCCGGCCCGTCGTAACGCCGACGGCGATGTCTTCCAGCTCGCCGATGCGGCGGCCGGAGGGTGACACGACGGCGATGCCGTGCAGGGACAGTGCGGTGGTGATCTGGGGGAGGAGGGACATGAGCGGAGCTCCTTGCTTCTTCAGGAAACGCGTGTCCGTTAACCATGATCTAACGCACGTGCGCCGGATCAGTTCCCCTTACGCCGTTGATTCGCGGTCTGTTTCGTGACGCATTCGTGGCGGATTTGTGAATCGCCGTGGATCACAAGCGCTTACTGGCTCGCCCACACGATCCGAGACATCCACGCGACATCGCGCAGGTCGAGAATACGGTCCTTGTAGTCGGGATTGAACGAGGCCAGCGTGATCGACTGGCTGGTTATCCGTTCCAGCCGTTTGGCCATGACCTCGCCCTGCCGCGTCTTGACCACGACGCGGTCGCCGCGGCGCGGATTGTCGTCGGGAGAGACTACGACAACATCGCCCTCACGGTAGACCGGTTGCATCGAGTCTCCGGAAATTTCGAGCGCATAGGCGGACGGGTCCTCGATGCCGGGGAAGTGGACTTCCCGCCAACCCTGTCCGACCGGAAAGCCGGAATCGTCGAAAAATCCCCTTTCGCCCGCGCGTGCCAAGCCGATCAGCGGGACCGTGCGCCCCGTTGTGCCGCCTGTCGCCATTGCCGCGAAATCCTCGAAGCTGACGCGGGCTGCCGCCAGGGCCTTGGACAGGCTTTCGGTGGACGGCCAGCGCAGCCGCGTGCCGTTCTCGCCGGTACGCTTGGAGGGGTTGAAGGTGGTCGGGTCGAGGCCGGCCATACGGGCCAGGCCGGATGGGGTCAGCCCGGCACGTGCCGCCAGACGGTCCACACCGCGCCACACCTGGATGTGGGTCAGCATGCAACCCCTCCTTTCATTCTTGTTTTGTGCTCGTTTGAAGGATTATTATCCTTTACCGGGGGTCGGCGCAACGGGGCGGCTTGCGCTTGGCCATTGGGGGGGATAACCGGGCGGGATGAACGAGCGACCCGACACGATCTTCAAGATTGCCGAGCCGGCAGACTGGGGCGCAGCCCTGGTCGCTGGTCACTATACCGGCGCGCCCGTCGACAAGGCGGACGGGTTCATCCATTTCTCCACTGCTGACCAGCTCGCCGGAACGCTGTTCAAGCATTTCGCGGATGCCACGCGCCTGGTCTTCGTGGCGATTGATGCGCGTGGGCTGGGGCCAGCGCTGAAGTGGGAAAAGTCGCGCGGCGGCGAGGATTTTCCCCACCTCTACGCAGATCTGCCGATGAGCGCGGTGAGAGAGGCGCATATCCTGTCGCGCGGCGAGGACGGGGACTGGACCTTCCCCGGGGAATTCCTGCGATGACGGCGATCCACCGGCTGGGCACGGCAGCGCTGCGCTTGCTGCCTCCCGAAGCGGCGCACACGGCCAGTCTGGCATTCCTGAAGGCCGGGCTGGTTCCGCCGGTCAAGGAACGCGATGACCCGGTTCTGGCGACGACCCTTGCTGGAATGACGCTGACCAATCCGGTCGGACTGGCGGCGGGTTATGACAAGAATGGTGAAGCCCCCGACCGGCTACTCGGACTTGGCTTCGGCTTTGTGGAATGCGGCGCTGTCACGCCGCGCCCCCAGGCCGGCAATCCCAAACCGCGCGTTTTCCGGTTGACCGATGATCGTGCCGTCATCAACCGGATGGGATTCAACAATGATGGCCTGGACGTATTTGCCGAGCGCATGGCGGCGCGAACGGGACGCAGCGGCGTTGTCGGCGTCAATCTGGGGGCCAACAAGGACAGCGAGGACCGTGCGGCGGACTATGTGACCAGCCTGAAACGCCTGTCCGGTCTTGCCTCCTTCTTTACCGTCAACATCTCGTCGCCCAACACGCCGGGCCTGCGTGCCCTGCAATCACGCGCGGCGCTCGACGACCTCCTGACGCGGGTCATGGCTGCAAAAGGCGCCGAGCCGGTGTTTCTGAAGGTGGCGCCAGACCTGACCGATGCGGATATCGCCGACATTGCCGGCGCGGCGACCGCCCACAAGCTCGATGCCCTGATCGTGTCGAACACGACGCTGATGCGTCCAGAAACGCTGACCAGTCCGGACAAGGGCGAGGCCGGCGGATTGTCGGGCCGGCCGCTGTTTGAGCGATCGACGGCCATGCTGCGTGAATTCCGGTCGGCCCTGGGGGCGGATACCCCGCTCATCGGCGTCGGCGGCGTCGAGGACGCAGACACGGCATACGCCAAGATCAGGGCCGGGGCGGCGGTGATCCAGCTCTATTCCGCGCTGGTCTATCACGGGCCCGGCCTCGTCACGCGGATCAAACGCGGCCTGGCCGAGCGATTGAAGGCGGACGGATTCGCGTCGGTCAGCGAGGCCGTGGGAACGGCCTAGGCCAGCCGCTTTTCGAGCGCGGGGTAGAAGGCCGCGAGCGCCCCTGCGCGGGCAATGTAGTAGACCAGGAAAGCGATCCAGACACCGTGATTTCCGAGCGGCGGAGCGAGGACCAGGTCAGCGACCAGGTAAATTGCGACCGACGCAAAACTGGCATTTCGCAGCATGGCGCCCTTGGTCGCGCCGATGAAGATGCCGTCGAATATCCACGCCATTGCGCCCAGCACCGGCACGGCTGCGCAATAGGGCAGGAAGTCGATCGCCGCGCGGCGTGCCGCCGGGTCTCCGATCACTGCGGTCAGCACGCCGGGACCGAACACCAGGGTCAGACCGCCCAGTATCACGCCGGCGCCCAGTGCGGCTTCCGAAGTCAGGCGCAGCGTGCGGCGCATATGCGCGATGGATTTGCGCCCTACCGCGCGGCCGGATTCCGCTTCGGCGATGAAGGCAAAGGAATCGAGCACGAACGCCCAGACCGTGATGACCTGAAGCAGGACGTGATTGCCTGCCAGGGCGACAGTTCCCTGCCGCGCGCCGGCATTCGCAAACCAGGTGAAGCCCGCAATCATCGCCCAGGTGCGCAGCATCAGGTTCAGATTGATGTCGATCATCCGGCGGATCGCGCCGGGATCGAGCAGGGCTGCACGGTCCAGCAATCCGGTGGTCAGACCGCCCCGCCGCGGCAGGATGCGCCATAGCAGGGCGAGCGCGACAATCAGCCCGCAGCCCTCGGCAATGGCGGTCGCGGCACCGACCCCGCCCGGTCCATAGCCGAGCCCCAGCACGAACCACAGGTCGAGCCCGATGTTCACCGCGCTGATGACGCCGTGAACGATCAGGGTTTCGGAGGATCGCCCGAGCCCGATCAACCATCCGGTCAGCGCAAACACGCCAAAGGCCGGCAAAGCGCCCCAGCTGCGGGCCGTGAAATAGGCCGTTCCCTGTGCTTCGGCCTGCGGACCACCTTGCAGGATCGCGAAGCCGAGTTCGGCGAGCGGCACACGGATCAGCCAGACCAGAAGACCGATCACCCCGGCGAGCAACAGCGCGCGGACCAGGGTTCGCTGCACTTCCGCTTCGTCGTCGGCCCCGCTGGCCTGAGCGGTCAGGCCGGTCGTGCCCATGCGCAGGAAATAGACGCTCCAGTAAACGATGTTGAAGATTGCCGCGCCGAGCGCCACGCCTGCGAGATCGCTCGCATCGCCGCGAAGCCCCAGAACGAAGGTGTCGGCAACACCGGCCAGCGGCACGGCGGCGTTGGCGAAAACCAGCGGCCAGGCGCGCAGAAGGACATCCTTGCGGGTGAGCGGGGCGGGATCCATGTCGCCGCGATTACGGCGCGCGGCGCGCCGGGGCAAGACCTATCGCGCGGTTGCCCGGCTTCGGGCCATGTCGATCCATTCGCGCTGGGCCTTGCGGGCGAATTTCGGGGCGATGCGCGCGGCGGTCAGGATCTCCTGCCAGCGCTCGGCCGCCTCTTGCCCACGCTCCTTCTTTTCAAGCAGCAGGGCCCAGCGGGCTCGCGCTTCGGCGCCGGGATAGTAGCCGGAGACATTCTGGTATTGCTCGAGTGCATCCTCCTCGCGGCCTTCTGCCTCGAGGGCGCGGGCATAAAGCAGATGGGCTTGCGGCATGGAGGTGCGCGGGTGGGCGTCTTTCAGCCCTTCGAGCGTGGCAATTGCGTCTGAGTAGAGCCCGGCACCGTATTCGGCCCGCGCCTTCGCGGTCAGCAATCCCTCGTCATCGGACAGGATGCCCGTCGCCGCCTCCTGGAGCAGGGGCAGGGCATCGCCGGGCCGATCCATCGCCAGATAGGCATCGCCCACGCGGCGCAGATTCGTCGGTGTACGCGCCACGTCGAGCTGATGCCGGGCCTCGCGCAATTCGCGGCCCGGATCGAGCGCCCGGCGCGCTGCCGAACCGGCGGAGCGGGCCTGGGGCGACTCGGTGAGACCCGGCAGGACTTCGACGACGACATAGACAATCGAGCCCAGGCCCGGGAAGGCAAAGAGGATGAAAACCCAGTACATCTGCCGACCGGTCTTCAAGGCATGGATGGCGCACAAGATCGCCACAAGGACATGCGCTCCCAACAATACCGGCATGGCGATCCTCCCCCATTTGCAACGCCTGCGGGCAGGATAACCTGTGATCGTTTCAGGTGAAGCAAAAACCGCCCCGCGACAGAATCGGCGCGCGCCCTATATGGTCAGGTCAAAGCGATGGGAGAGACGCCAATGATCCGGGCCTGGGCCGCTCACGAAGCCAAAGGGACGCTGACGCGTTTCGATTATGATCCCGGCGTCCTGCCGGATGACGAGGTCGAGATCGCGGTGGAAACCTGCGGACTCTGCCATTCCGACATGTCGCTGGTCGACGACGAGTGGAATGTCTCGGCCTATCCGCTGGTGCCGGGGCACGAAATCACGGGCCGCATCATCGAAGCGGGCGCATCCGTCTCGCATCTGAAGGTGGGTGACCGTGTGGGTGTGGGCTGGTTCGCCCATTCCTGCCTGGGATGTCACACCTGCATGAGCGGACGCCATAACCTGTGTCCCGATGCCGCCGGCGTCGCATCGGCCCGCCAGGGACGGTTCGGCGGCTTTGCCGACAGGGTCCGCGCGCAGGGGGCCTGGACCATACCGATCCCCGACGCGCTCGACGCCAGCAAGACCGGGCCGCTCTTTTGCGGCGGACTGACGGTGTTTTACCCCTTCGTGCACTACGCCATTCGCCCGACAGACCGTGTCGGTATCATCGGCATTGGCGGTCTCGGGCATATGGCCCTGAAATTTGCGCGCGCCTGGGGCTGCGAGGTGACGGCCTTTTCCTCATCGCCGGAAAAGGCTGACGAGGCCAGGGCGCTTGGCGCGCACAGGGTCGTCAATTCCCGCGACAAGGAGGCCTTGAAGGCGGAAAGGGGCCGTTTTGACCTGATCCTGTCGACTGTGGCCGTGCCACTGGAATGGCAACGCTATGTCAACGCGCTGGCGCCCGACGGCCGGCTGAATTTCGTGGGCGCTGCGACCGAGCCGATGGGGATCGCGCCCGTCGCGCTGATGGGCAAGCAGGCCCAGCTTTCAGCCACCTCCGTGGGCACGCCGGCCATCGCGGCCACCATGCTGGAATTCTGTGCACGGCACGGCATCACGCCGGAAACCGAACACATGCCCATGTCGCAGGTGAATGAGGCAATCGAGCGATTGCGGTCGGGCAAGCCGCGCTACCGGATCGTGCTGGAAAACGACTTCGACTGACGATGGCGCTGAATGTCGTCTGGTCGCCGGACTACACCGCGCACGATGTGCCGGACCATCACCGCTTTCCGATGGGCAAATACCAGGCGGTCGCTGACCGCCTGGTCGCGGATGGAATTGTCAGCGGTCCGGAGTCGTTTCTCGCTCCCATTGAAGCCCCGGCCCGGTGGCTGGAGCTCGCCCATGACCCGGACTATGTGGCCGGCGTCCTGACCCAGACCCTGCCAGAAGCGGTGCAGCGCAAGATCGGCTTCAAGGTGACCGAGCCGATTTCGCGGCGTGCGCGCCTGTCAGCGGCGGGCACGACACTGGCGGCACGGATGGCGTTGGAGCACGGCGCTGCGGCCAGTGCGGCGGGCGGCAGCCACCATGCTGCCCGCGAGGGCGGGGCGGGCTTCTGCGTCTTCAATGACGTGGGCGTTGCAGCGTCGGTGTTGCTGGCCGAAGGGGTGATCAAGCGGGCGCTTGTGATCGATCTCGACGTGCATCAGGGGGACGGCACGGCGCGGATTTTCGCGGACGATGACCGGGTTTTTACCCTGTCTGTGCATTGCGAAAAGAATTGGCCCCGCCGCAAGGCGATGAGCGATCTCGATGTCGGCCTTCCCGAAGGGACGGGCGATACCGATTACCTGGCCGCGTTGTCCGACGCTCTCGACACCGTGTTGGCCGGGCCTGTTCCGGACATCGTCTTCTACAATGCCGGGGTCGATCCCCATGCCGACGACCGGCTGGGGCTGTTGTCGCTCAGTGATGAAGGACTGTTGGCCCGCGACCGGATGGTCGCCGAACGCGTCATGGCGCTGGGTCTGCCGCTTTGCGGTGTGCTCGGCGGTGGCTATTCGCGCGACATCGATGCGCTCGCCCGGCGGCATGCGGGGATGTTCCGGGCGCTGGCTGAAGGACTGTGATCAGTCCGCCGGCGCCGGCTTGATCAGGAAATGTCCGTGCAGCGTCGCGACGGGAGCTTCCCGGCGGTTCTGCCAGGCTTCGACCCGGACATTCGCCACGCGCGAACCCGACCGGCCAATGATAGCGCGGGCGTAGACATCCTGCGGCCGGGCCGGGCGCAGATAATCGACCGCCACGTCGATGGGTTTGGGCAAGCGCACCAGCGGTTGCGCGGCGATCAATGCGCCAGACGCCACGACTTCCATGAAAGCGCCCACCGCGCCGCCATGCAGGGCCGGCACCAGCGGATTGCCGACCAGATGCTCCTCATAGGGAAGAACGCCCGTCAGCTCGTCGCCCTTGCGCTCGAAACGGATGCCGAATTTCGCAACATAGGGTGCGGACAGCAGCGTGCGGATCAGCTCGTCACTCATGTCAAAGCTTCCCTTCCGCCATGATGGTCCGGACGCGGTCGGCAGCTTCCTTCGACGGCTTGGTGACCATGAAGGCAGCCTGCGCGGTGGCCACTGGGTCGCTTTCGTCACCGTCATGGGCCGTCGCGCGCACGAAGGCGATCAGGCCATGCGCGCGGATGCATTCGGCTTCGGCGATGATGTCCTTGCCCGGTTCGGCAGGGCGCATGTAGTCGATCCGCAGATCGAGGGTTGCCGGGGTTTCCTTCGCACCAAGGCCGGAGAAGGCCGCAACACCGCACGCATGATCGAGCAAGGCCGTGACCACACCGCCGTGGAGAACGCGGGTTTCGGGGTCTCCGATCAGGTCCACACGGTAGGGCGCACGCATGGTGGCGCGGCCCGGTCCAAGGCCATCGAGCGCGAGGCCGAGCGCCTGCGCGTGCGGCGATCCGTCGACCAGAAGCGGTGACAGTCGATCCAGCAAGTCCTGAAGGCTTTCGGCCATGGTGTCCTCACGCATCAATGCGATGCAGAGGTAGCCGGTCACACCCGCCCTGCACAGGGGGCGAGCCAGTCAAAATCAGAGAGGGGCATTTCGATTGTGCAAAGCGGCCGGCCGAAAGTCAGGCCATCTGCATCCGGTTTGCCACGACCTGTTCGAGGCCCGTCACGACGGCCGTGCCGGCTTCGCCCGAGAACTTGGCGCGTTCGAGCCGAACCAGTGCTGCGCGGTGGATCTCGACAACCTCGTTCTCGCGAACGGTGAAGGATTGCACGGTTTGAAGATAGCGCTTCAGCGACACGACGACCCGTTTGGTCAGGGCGCACCCGTCCATCGACACTTCCTCGGCAAGGCCAAAGGCGGCGTTGCGGGCTGCGGCCAACGGGTCGATCAGACCGGCGCGCACATCCTTGCCGCGCATGAATTTCTCGCCCGCGACATCGCGCGGGCGCTTGCGCCGGTCGGGGCCCCGGAATCGCGTGGCCTCGATGAAGGGCTGGGGGTTGCGCTCGGCATGATCGGCGCGGTCCAGAATGGCCAGCGGCGGTGCGGGTTTCAGCATGTAGTCGGTCGCGCCGGCATTGCGCGCGCGGATGATGTCGCGCTTGCGGGACCGGTTCGACACGACCAGGAGCGGGACCTGGCGGACAAAGGGATTGTCGTGATTTCGGAGCGCCCGGGCGATTTCGAGCTCATGGCTGTTTTCGTCGAAAGGCGACCAGTCCATCACGACCAGGCTTGGCTTTTCGGTACGGATGACGTCCAGCGCTTCCTTGGCATTGCCGACCGCGAAGATGTGCGAACCGCTTTCACGGCGCAGCGTCGTGGTCAGGAGCTGTCTGAACAGCGAACCCGGTTCAAGAACAAGCGTATGCCCCTCGCGCCAGGGCGGGGGGGATTCGATCGTTGCGATGGCATGGGCTGCTGACATCACCTGTCCTCCGTGGAACAAGTGATAGGGTAAATGTCCAGAGTTTTCCCGCGAAACCTCTGTATAGGCTGAATAATTCCCTAACGCGACCGGCGGCGCATGGCGCGGACGGTATGCACGACAAGCCAGATCGGGATCACGAGGATGGCGCCGAGAATGAAATAATCGAGCCCCCAGGTCACCAGATCGGCGGAGATATCGACAAACTCACGCCATGCATCAACCACGGTGCCGAAGAAATCGACCCAGAGACGGCGCGGGTCGACGCGGAAGGCCGCGAGGATCAACCCGACCACGACGCAGATCAACACCAGCCGAATGATGTCGCCGGGCGTTATTCGGAACCAGCGGCCAAAAAAGCTGCGCGGCTCGCGCGCTTCGTCGGGTGTGGCCTCGGTGCGTGTTTCGTTGCTCATGCCGCGTCTTTCCCCTCACATTGGGGCTCATTTACGGCGACAGGTTATCAGCTTTCCTTGTGAATCTCGACCTGATGCGGATACGGGATTTCGATGTCGTTGGCATCGAAGGCCTGCTTCACCTTCTTCCACATGTCCCACTTGATCGCCCAGTGGTCGGCGGTCGCGGCCCAGACGCGTACCGAGATGTCGATAGACGAGGAGTTGTGGGCCACCACGACGATGACCGGCTCGGGCTCGGAATGGATGCGGTCGTCCGGCGTGATGGTGTCGCGCAGGACCTGCATCGCCTTGTCGATATCGTCGTCGTAGGAGATCGAGAAGGTCCAGTCGACGCGCCGGGTCGGATTGGCCGAGTAATTCGTGATGACATCGCCCCAGGCCTGACCGTTCGGCACCACGACGCGAACGCCGTCGACCGCCGCCAGTTCGGTCGTGAACAGGGTGATGTCCTTCACGGTGCCGCTGGCGCCGGCAATGTCGACGAAATCGCCCAGCTTGTAGGGACGGAAAAAGACGATCATCACGCCGGCGGCAACATTCGACAACGTGCCCTGAAGGGCCAGGCCGATTGCGAGCGTGGCGGCGCCCAGAGCGGCGACCAGAGACGTCGTTTCGACACCGAACCGGGTGAGGACCGCGATGCCCACCACCGCCAGAATGGCGTATCGCACCACCCCGCCGAAAAAGATCGCCAGCGTGGGGTCGACCTTCGGATTTTTCTCGACCAGGTGCTTGACGCTGCGGCGCGCCAGCCCTGCGAACAGGAAGCCGACGAACAGGATGAGTGCGGCCAATGCGACATTGACCGCCGCGTCAAACCCGATCTCGACAAGTTGGGCGATGAATTGCTGGTTGAACACGCCTTCGGTGGTCGCGGTGCCGGTTGCGGGTGCGGAAGTCGTCACGGGAGCGGTCTCCTGATGGTGGCCTGATTGCCGACGGAGGTAACACCCGCAGGCGAAAGATCAAACCCGTTCAAGACCGGGCGCGTGTTTTGTGGCAGGGTGTAACGCGCTCCCGGACTGCAGATCAGGTGCTCCGTGTCTCAATCCTTGGCTTGCCTATTGGTGTTCCTGACGACCGCCGGATCGGCCATCGGCGATGACACACCTTTGCATGCTCAGATCGATTATCGCGCGATAGAGGCCGAGGTGGCGGCCAATATTGACCGGCTGGGTCTTTCTGACGCGGCGGCCGAGCGGATCGCCGCCTTCACACGCGAGACCGCGTCACCGCTGATCTTCCCGGTGCGCACCTCGGACGATGCGGATCAGTTCCTGGTCCATCACATTTCCAATTATGTCGATCTCGATAGTCGGGGGCCGGGCTTTCTGCTCGATTTTTCATGCTGGTCGCGGACCTATGACCTGGACATTGGTTACAACCATGCGGGTACGGACATCGTGGTCGGCCCCTTCCGCTGGCAAGCGATGGATGCGCGCCAAGGAGAGGTCATCGCAGCGGCAGGTGGGCTCGTCGTTGCCAAATTCGATGGCCGCCCCGACCGCGAATGCGGAGGCAATCTCGGCGCGGAGGCGAACTATTTCGTGCTGCTGCAGGACGACGGGTTGCATGCCTATTATTATCATCTGGCCAGCGGGTCGCTGGCCGATTTCGATGTCGGTCACCGTGTCGAAGCGGGCGAGTTTCTCGGGATCGCCGGCAGTTCCGGGACATCCACCGAGCCGCACCTGCATTTCGAACTTCGCAATGGGCTCTTGTATACCGGCAGCGCAGTGGACCCCTATGCAGGCCCGTGCGGCGCCTCGGTCTCGTTGTGGCGGCATCAGCATGCCGGGATCGATTCCGGCATTCGCGCCCTCTACACGCATTCCAGCCGTCCATTGATCCAGTCGGACAGCTGCGTTGAAGATACGCCCAACCTGCAGAACCTGTTTCAACCGGGCGATCCGGTTTCGTTCGGAGTCTATCTGCGCGACCAGAATTTCCGGAGCCGGCCGGACCTCGAAATCCTTCGCCCCGATGGCAGCGTCGAAGTGTCGACCACGCTGGGCGAGGCGCGTGGGCTTACGCCTGCAGCCCGCCAGTTTCTCGATTACACGCTGCCGGGCGACGCAGCACCGGGGCGCTGGCGGATGCGGGCGACCTATCGCGGGCACAGCCGTGAGCGGGCTTTCTACGTCGGTTCCGCGCCTGTCGGCGAAGCGCGGCTGCGCTCTGCCGTCCTGCCCTCCAGCCGCTCGGTTCAGGCCGAAACTGCGGCAACTGTTTTCGCAACGGTCATCAATCCTTCGACCCGTGACGGGATGGGATGCTGGATCTATCCTGCCATGCCGTTCGATGGCAGTTTTGCCTATCGCGCCACAGACCCGGTCACAAACGCTGTGACCGGCGGCGAGAATGTCCTGTTCGATATCCCTGCCGGGCAGTCACGCACCTTTATCCTGGCCTTCACGTCCAATCCCGGAGCGGTGGCGCGTTCGCTCGACATGCCGCTTCGCTATCGCTGCGACAATGCGGACAATGCGCCTCAGATCGGTTCGGTGAATACCGTCACATTGTCGATCGGCCCCAGTCCCGTTCCGGACATGATCTCCGTCGGGGTAACGCCGTCATCCGATGGTGTGCTGCGCATTCCGGGACAGAATGCCTCGGCGGCTTTCGCCGTCGCGACGGCCAATGTCGGCGCGGCGGGGAGTTTGACTGTCGAGCCGCGGGGCCTGGGAGGTGCGGCGGCACTTCGGCTGAGGATTTGCGAAACAGACAGCGCGACGGGCGCCTGCCTTGCTCCGCCTGAGGCTTCGATTGAACGTACGTATAACGCGGGCGAGACCGCCAGTTTCGCCGTCTTTGCTGCTGGTCAGGGCGAAGCGGTACCATTCAACCCCGCTTCGGCCCGGGTGATGTTCGAAGCGACCGACAGTCTCGGCAATGTCCGGGGATCGACCAGCGTGGCCGTCAGGACGGATTAGGTTGCGGCGACCACGGCAACCGCCCCGGCTGTCGTGGCCGCAATCACTGCGGCCTGCATCGCATAGATCGCCGACAGGTCACGTGCTGCGCCACCCGGCGAACGGGCGCCGCACATCGAGACCGCAAGGCGAAGGGCCAGCCTGCCTGCCGCTACGCCGGAGACGCGCGGCCGCATCGCCTTGATGGCTTCGCTTGCTTCGATCAGCGCGTCAGCGGCCTGCGATCCGTCTTCCACCTGGGCGGCAAGTTTGGCGAGACCATCATAGCCTGAGTGACGAACAAGCCCCTTGCGGCTGCGCGCGGCGACGTTCAGTGCCGTCCAGGTCCGCGCGAACGTGTCGGGATCGGGCTGACACAGGGCCACGTCGTGGACGGCCTTGTCGATGAAACGGCCGGGAACACCGGCGGCATCCATCATCAGGCGCGCCTTTGAGATGACATCCTGCGCACTGTCCGGGGTTTCACCCGCGGCGGCCAGCGCAGCGGCGCAGGCTTCTTCGTCCTGCGGCTGACGTCGCCACCAGGGTGCGGAGATCGCCGCGAGGATGTCATAGAACATGTCGGAATGGCTGGGCGACCCGCCCGAGGCGACGAGCACCAGGGCAGCACAGGCCCCGCCATCCTGAAGGCTGCGCCCGCCCCGGCGAGACCGGGTTTCCTTCAACGCTTCCTTGGCGTGAAGGAACAGGCCGGCGTCGCGGCCTGAAGCGGCCAGCGCGGCGGCATAGACCAGCCGCATCGGCGGTCCGGGCGTCCGCCAGCGTGACAGGCCGGAATCGAGACCGTCCTTCTCGCGCTGGGTCCGGTGAATCAGCGTGTCGACCGGAAGATCGCTTTCCAGCGCTGCGGCGGCGCAGAAGCGCGCCTGCAAGCGGCTATTGCGACCCGCGATCTCGGCATAAGCATTTTCCAGCGCCTGAAAGCGCTCGATCACGGCATGGGCCATGATGTTTCCCTCACTGCTCTCGCCCCCCGGCAAGATGGAGACGGTCGCAGATCCGGCGCTGGAAGGGCAGGGGGAATGGCTTTTCGCGCATTCCCCCTGATGTGAGTCCGGTTTACTCGCCGATCTGCGGCAGGCCTTGCGACAGGTCCAGGCCGGTATGATGGGCGATGAAGGCCCATTTATCAGCGGTTTCCTCGATCAGCTTGGAGACGGGTGTCCCGGCTCCGTGACCGGCGCGGGTCTCGATCCGGATGACGGTGGGTGCCGGGCCGGTTTCCGCCGCCTGCAAGGCTGCCGTGTACTTGAACGAGTGTCCCGGCACGACGCGGTCGTCCGTGTCGGCGGTCAAAACCAGGATGGCAGGATAGTCCTCGCCTTCCGCGACGTTGTGATAGGGCGAATAGGCCCGAAGAATCTCGAACATTTCGGGGTCTTGCGGCGAGCCGTAATCATCGACCCAGAAGCGTCCGGCGGTGAACTGGTTGAAGCGCAGCATGTCCATGACGCCCACGGTGGGCAGGGCCGCGGCGAACAGGTCCGGTCGCTGATTGACGACGGCCCCGACCAGAAGGCCGCCATTTGAACGGCCCTCGACGGCGAGGTGATCGGGTGTTGTCCAGCCGAGTTCGATCAATTCCTCGCCGGCATTGATGAAGTCGTCGAAGACATTCTGCTTGTTGGCCAGCCGCCCGGCATCGTGCCAGGCGCGGCCGTATTCCGCGCCGCCGCGCAGGTTCACGAGGGCGAAGACCCCGCCCATCTCCATCCATTGCAGACGGCGGACATCAAAACCCGGCAATTGCGCAATACCGAAACCGCCATAACCGTAGAGCAGGGTGGGCTGCTGGCCGTTGGGCTCCACACTGCGGTGGCGAACGATGAACATCGGCACCTGCGTCTCGCCGGACGATTCAAAGAAGACCTGCTCGACCACATAGTCATCCGGATCGAAGTTGAGGTCCGGCTCGCGGAACACCGTGCTTTCGCCCGTGTCCACGTCATAGCGATAGATGGTCGCGGGCCGGTTGAAGCTGGAGAAGGTGTAGAAGGTTTCCGGTGAATCCAGGTGACCGCCGAAACCGCCCACCGATCCGATACCGGGCAGATCGACATTGCGGATCAGATTGCCGTCCAGGTCGTAGACGCTGACGGCTGCCTTGGCGTCTTCCAGCCGCTCCACGATCAGGTGGTTGCCGACCGCGCCGACATCCCGGATCGGGGTTTCACCTTCCGCGATGACATTGCTTCGGTCGTCCGGGTTGAGAACATCGACGGCGACCACGCGGCCATTGGGTGCATCGAGGTCAGTCTGGAACAGGAAGCGGCTGCCGACATTGGTGACGTAGCCGTGATTGTTGTCGAACCCGGCAAAAATCTCGACTGGCTGAGCATTCGGTTCGGTCAGGCTCAGCACATAGGTGCCGTTCCCGTCCGTGCCCGTCCAGGACCGCAGGACCAGCCAGTCGCCGTCTTCAGAAACGGTCGCGCCCCAGCCGAGCTCGGGCCGGTCGGGGTCGGACATGACCATGACATCGTCGGACTGCGGCGTGCCGACCGTATGGAAATAGACGGCCTGGTTCATGTTCAGCGAGGTGAATTCGGATCCCTCCTCAGGCGCGGGATAGCGCGAATAGTAGAATCCGGATCCGTCGGCGGCCCAGCTGACGCCGGTAAACTTCGCCCATTCGATGCGGTCGTCCCTGACTTCGCCGGTATCGACATCGATCACATGGATGGTGCGCCAGTCCGACCCGCCATCGGCGACCAGATAGGCGACCATTGATCCATCGGGGCTGGGGGATGTGCCCGCGAGCGCCTGGGTGCCGTCCTCGGCCCAGGCATTGGGATCGATCAGCACGCGCGCCTCGCCCTCGAGGCCGTCCTGGACATAATAGACCGACTGGTTCTGAAGCCCGTCATTGCGGTTGAAGAAGTAGCGGCCGCCGTCTTCTTCCGGGGTTCCGAAGCGTTCGTAATTCCACAGCTCGGTCAGGCGATCCTCGATCGCGGCGCGGCCCGGCAGGCTTTCCAGATAGGCGTCGGTGACCGCGTTCTGCGCCGTCACCCAGGCTGCCACGTCCGGATTGGTCCGCACCGAATCCTCAAGCCAGCGATAGGGGTCCGAGACCTCTTCACTTCCGTCCGGCGTGTCATAGGTATCGACCTGATCGACGGTCGCGGTATCGGGGTAGTCGAGATAGCCATCCCGGTCCTGCGCGGCGGCAGCGCTTCCCAGGACGGCAGCGATAGCAAGGGATGAGAATGCGGTACGGGACATGGAGAGCCTCGTTCGAATGAGAATTCCTCGCCCGCGCACGGGGGAGGGAAATGCCGGCGGCGATCCTAGGGCGGCGCTCGGCACTGTCGAGTCGCTGGCTGCGAGTCTAACGTGAAATTCATGGATGACGGCGCCCACCTTCCAACCCTCCCCGACCCGTTCCAGCGCTGGTTCGAAGCGCGCGGTTGGCAGCCGCGCGCGCACCAGCTCGAAATGCTGGACGCGGCAGAGAAGGGCGAGGATGCGCTGCTGATTGCGCCCACCGGCGGGGGCAAGACGCTGGGCGGCTTTCTGCCGAGCCTTGTCGAACTTCACGCCCGGGTCCAGCAGGAGGGCAAGGACCGGCCTCACCGGCTCCATACCCTTTACCTGTCGCCACTGAAGGCGCTGTCCGTCGATGTGGCGCGCAATCTCATGATCCCCGTCGAGGAGATGAATCTCGGTCTGCGCATCGAAACCCGGACCGGTGATACGCCGGTCTCGAAGCGTCAGCGCCAGCGCGAAAAGCCGCCCGACATCCTGCTGACGACACCCGAACAGCTGGCATTGTTCACGGCCTCGCCGAATGCCGAAGCCTTCTTCGCGGACCTGCGGCGGATCGTGATCGACGAGGTGCATGCGCTGGCCCCTCAAAAGCGCGGCGACCTGCTCAGCCTCGGACTGGCGACACTGGCACAGTGGGCGCCGCAGGCGCGCCGGGCCGGTCTCAGCGCCACGATCGCCGACGAGGGCGGGCTGGCCCGCTGGATCGCGCCGCAACCCGGTGGGCAGGACCGGTTTGCACGCCTGGTGCGCGGCGGCCCGGGACCTGTGCCCGAGGTGGAGATTCTCGATACCGAAGACCGCATTCCGTGGGCGGGTCATTACGGCAAGCACATCATCAAGCGGGTCTATGAGCGCATCCGGGAAGCGCGGTTGTCGCTGGTCTTCGTCAATACGCGCGCGCAGGCCGAGGCGACATTCCAGGAGCTGTGGCGCCTCAATGAGGATGGTCTCGCCATCGCACTGCATCACGGATCGCTCGCGGCCGAACAGCGCCGCAAGGTCGAAGCGGCGATGGCGGCGGGCAAGCTGAAGGCGGTGGTCTGCACCTCGACGCTCGATCTCGGGATTGATTGGGGCGATGTCGACCTTGTGCTCCAGATCGGGGCGCCGAAAGGATCATCACGCCTGATCCAGCGGCTGGGCCGATCCAACCACCGGCTCGACAGTCCGTCGCGCGCCATTCTCGCGCCGACCAACCGGTTCGAATATCTCGAATGCCAGGCGGCCCACGACGCGGTGACGGAAGGCGTTCTCGATGGAGACCGTCTGACGGCAGGAAAGCTTGATGTGCTGGCCCAGCATCTGATGAGCCGCGCCTGCGGCGAGGCGGTCGACCGGGACCGCCTTTTCGCGGAAGTGCGGACCGCCGCACCCTATGCGCAGCTTCACCGCGAGACTTTTGACAAGGTCTTCGAGTTTAACGCCACAGGCGGCTATGCGCTGAAGACCTATGACCGGTTCCGCAAGCTGATCGAGGGGCCGGATGGGCTGTGGCGGGTGCGAACCCCGCAAACGGCCCAGCGTCACCGGATGAATGTCGGCACGATCGTGGAATCCGAGATGGTGAATGTGCGCCTGTCGTCAGGTGGCCGCGGCGGGCGAATCCTCGGGCAGATCGAGGAATGGTTCATCGGTCAGCTCGCGCCCGGCGACAGCTTCGTGTTCGGGGGCGAAATCCTCGCCTTCATCGGTCTCAGCGAGAACGATGCGCTGGTCACCAAATCCACCGACACGGCGCCGCGCGTGCCCACCTATAATGGCGGCAAGTTTCCGCTCTCAACCTATCTCGCGGCGCGTGTCCGGGCGCTGACCCATGACCGGTCGCAATGGAGCGGGCTGCCGGACCAGGTGCGTGAGTGGCTGGAGCTGCAGGCTTTCCGTTCCCGCTTGCCGGGGCCGGACGAGTTGCTGGTTGAGACCTTCCCGAGGCACGGCCGTTTTTATCTTGTCTGCTACCCGTTCGAGGGGCGGTTGGCGCACCAGACACTAGGCATGCTGCTGACGCGCAGGCTCGAACGGCTCGCCAGGCGGCCCATGGGTTTCGTGGCGAATGAATACGCCCTCACGGTGTGGGCATTGTCGGACCTGGCCGATGTTGATCTCGATGCGCTGTTTGACGAGGACATGCTCGGCGACGATCTCGACGCGTGGCTTGCGGAAAGCCCGCTGATGAAGCGCACCTTCAAGAATTGCGCGGTCATCGCCGGGCTGATCGAGCGGCGCATGCCGGGCCATGAGAAGACTGCCCGACAGGTCAGCTTTTCGGCGGATCTGATCTACGACGTGCTGCGCCAGCACGAACCCGACCACATCCTCCTGCGCGCAGCGTGGACGGATGCCGGGACGGGATTGCTGGACGTGCGCCGCCTCGGTGATGCGCTTCGGCGCGTGCAGGGACATATCGTCCACGAGGCGCTGGGACATGTCTCGCCGCTGGCGGTGCCGGTCATGCTCGAGATCGGCAAGGAGCCGGTTTACGGCGACGGCCATGAAAGCATCCTGTCGGCCGCCGCCGAGGAGGATTTGATCGCCGAGGCGATGCGCGGGGATTGAGGCGCACGTTGTCCCACTTGATCGCTGCACCGGTCAGCGGCAAAATCACGTCATTATGATCCAGTGACCTGAACCGCCATTCCCGCGCAGGCGGGAATCCAGATGTCCAACGTGGACTGGACCCCCGCCTTTGCGGGGGTGACGCCGTCACTGACGCCATCCGCTTTCAATCAAAGAGACATTCCATGCACGGACCCGATCCGATGAACCCCCATCCCATGCCCGGTTTTCCGCGGGTGTGCTTCCTGAAACCCGTAATCACCCGCTCCAACATCGAGGTGGGCGAATACACCTATTACGACGACCCGGACGAACCCGAGCGGTTCGAGGACAAGAATGTCCTCTACCACTACGACTTCACCGGTGACCGGCTGGTGATCGGCAAGTATTGCGCGCTCGCCACCGGCGTCCGCTTCATCATGAACGGGGCGAACCACGCGATGGACGGTGTGACGACCTTCCCTTTCCAGATTTTCGGTGAGGGATGGGAGACCGGATTTGACCCCGCGAGCCTCGCGTCCGGCTATCGCGGCGACACAGTCGTGGGCCACGACGTCTGGATCGGGACGCAGGCCGTGATCCTGCCCGGAGTAACGATCGGGCACGGCGCCATCATCGGATCCCATTCGGTCGTGACGAAGGATGTGCCGCCCTATGCCATCGTCGCAGGCAATCCCGCAGAAGTCCGCAAGATGCGCTTCGACGAGCCGACGGTTGCGGCGCTGCTCGACATTGCGTGGTGGGACTGGCCCGCTGACAAGGTGACCCGAAACGTCACGGCGCTGCGTTCGGGGGATGTGTCAGCGCTGCGCGCGGCGCGTTGACCCGGCCCACCGGACACGCGAGTTTGCCGGCGGAACAAAAGCGAACGCGAAGGTGCGCGCCTTGACCCAGGCAGCGGCAATCCAGGACCGCAAGACGTGGCATCTCAATGGTGTCCGCGCCTTTGCCGATGCGTCGGGTGCATTGCATCTGCCGGAAGACGGCATCCTGGCCGTCGCCGACCTGCATTTCGAAAAGGGGTCGGCCTTCGCGTCGCGCGGCCAGTTCCTGCCGCCTTATGACACGCGCGCGACCCTGACGCGGCTGGCATCCGTGATTGCCCGCCTGAAGCCCCGAACGGTTGTCGCGCTGGGCGACAGCTTTCACGATCTGGGCGCTGACGGCCGGATGGACGATGACGATGCGGCGGCGCTGTCCGCGTTGGTGCGCTCGGTCGGTCGATGGATCTGGATCGAGGGCAATCATGACCCGGTGCCACCGCCGCGCTTTGGCGGTCATGTCGCGGGTGAATGGCGAGTCGGGCCGCTGGTCTTCCGGCACGAACCCAGCGGTGCAGAAGGCGAGGTCGCAGGCCATTTGCATCCCTGCGCCAAGGTGTCAGGCCGAGGCCGGACCATCCGGGCGCGCTGCTTTGCCACCGACGGGGTTCGCACGGTCCTGCCGGCCTTCGGTGCCTTTACCGGCGGGCTGAATGTGCGCGATGCCGCTTTCACCGCCGTGTTCGGATGCTGTCCCGACGCCTGGGTAATCGGACAGCGGACGGTCTATCCCATTGCAGCGAGGCGCCTTGTGGCAGACAGGGTATTTTAACGGGCGCTTGATAGGCCGTAGTGGCAGAAGCCATGAAGAGCCGATAGCCCGTGTCACGACTAGCCGACCTCGCTGAACCCCAGATCCGTGAAATCCTGCAACTGACCGAACAATTCGGTCACATCGGGTTTTGGCGGCTGGATCTGAAGAACCAGACGATTTTCTGGTCGGATGCCGTCTTCGACATTCACGGTCTTCCGGTCGAGGGCGGACCACCTGCGCTCGGCGACGCGATCAACGCCTATCACCCGGACGATGTGCCGAAGGTGCAAAAAGCGGTCGATCTCGCCATGGAGACGGGCACCGGATTCGAGTTCAGGGATGCCCGGATCGTCAGGCCGGACGGAACCATCCGCAGGGTCTATTCCAAGGGCGAATGCCGACTCGACGCCGACGGGCATCCCCTTGAAGTCGTCGGCATCTTCCAGGATGTCACCGATGATTTTGAAAGCCGCAAACTGGCGAGCGAAGCGCGCGAGCGCCTCGAACTGCTCACCGCGTCCGGGGCCGGCCTCTGGGAATACAATGTCGCCGACAACTCGGTGCTCGTGTCACGCGCCCTTCAACGGTTGCTCGGCAACGACCGGGGCCAACCCTTCACGCTGCCGCTTGAAGATTTCCTGGAAGGGATTCCTGACGCGGAGAAGTCGAAGGTCTGGCAAGCACTGTTCAACCATGTGCGTGCCGATATTCCTTACCTGATCGAACACCGGGCCAAACATGCCGACGGGCGAACGATCTGGCTGCGGTCACGCGGCATTGCGGAGCGCGACGAAATCGGCCGCGCCTTGCGCGTTGTGGGAACGGTCGAGGATATCACGAAGGAAAAGCTGGACGAGAATGCGCTGAAGGAGGCGCACAGCCGGTTCGACCTGGCTGTTGCGGGCGCATCCGTGGGAATCTGGGAGATCGAACTGCCCAACGGGCGCATGTTCGTCTCGGACCGGTTGAAGGAAATCACCGGTGCGCCGGTCATCGCGTCTGAAGAGGCCGACCGCTTCGTCTGGAAGCCGGACACCTTCCTGTCCAACATTCACCCGGATGACCAGCCGCGCATGGCGGCGGCAATCGAGGCGCACCTGACGCGCAAGGAAGTTTTCGAGCAGCAATACCGCTATCGCCACACCGGCACGGGCGAGTGGATCGACGTGATGGTGCGCGGGCAGGCGGAGTGGGATGAAGCCGGCACCCCGGTTCGCATGGCAGGATCACTGGAAGACGTGACGGACCGGACGCGTTTCGTTTCGGCGCTGGCGGCCAGCGAGGAACGGTTTGAACTGGCCGTCGCAGGTGCGACCGTGGGCATCTGGGACTGGGACATCGTCGAAGACAAAAGCTATTGGTCGCCGCTCTTTGCCGAGCTTCTGGGCTACGCACCCGGCGAGCTTGTGCCCAATCGAGAAACCTTTGCGGGATTGATCCACCCCGAAGACAATGACGCGACGTTCGAACTGCTGGACCGGCATCTTTCCGAAGGCGAGCTTTTCACCATCGAGTACAGGCTGCGCCACAAGTCCGGGGCCTATCGCTGGTTCCTCGGTTCGGGCAAGGCACAGATAAATGCTGACGGCACTCCGGTCCGAATGGTCGGTTCGATCCAGGACATCCATGATCGCAAGCTGGCCGAAGAACGGCTGCGCATGGCCAATCTTGACCTTGAACGCTACGCCTCGGTCGTCTCGCACGACCTGCAGGAACCGCTGCGCAAAATCTCGCAATTCTCGTCGCTGCTGAACGAGGAATACGCTGACAAGCTGGACGGTGACGCGTCGCTCTACCTGGACTTCCTGATCGATGGCGCGACCCGGATGGGCCAGCTCATTCGCGACATGCTCGACTACTCACGGCTCGGCGAGTTCGCGTTGAAAGTCGAGAATATCCCCGTCGCCGATTGCCTGACCGACGTCAAACTCGCGCTCGGGAGCCGGATCGAGGAATCGAAAGCGGTGTTCAAGCTGTCTGGCGAAGCCGAAATCGAGGCCGACCCCGTCCTGCTGCGTCAATTGCTGCAGAACCTCCTGTCGAATGCGATCAAGTTCAGCGGCGGAAAAACCCCCGAAGTCGAGATTGAAGTCGTGCGGGACGCCAGCTGGGACCGGATCACGGTGCGTGACCAGGGCATCGGTTTCGACATGGAGCGCGCCGACCGGATTTTCGAGATGTTCGGTCGGCTTCACCGGCGCGACCAGATCGCCGGTACAGGCGTCGGACTGGCCATGTGCCAGCGGATCGCGGAACTGCACGGCGGACGCATCATGTGTGCGTCCGTTCCGGGGGAAGGCGCCGAGTTTTCGGTCAGCTTTCCGCGCCGCAATATGGCCCTCGCGGCCTGACCGCAGGGCTCCTAACCCTTCTGAAACCCAAGTCGACTAGGGTTGGAGCACGCAAAAGAACAAGCCGAAACAGGGTGAGTGGTATGTCAGTTTCAGAGCGCAAGACCGTTCTTCTCGTTGAAGACGATGACGGCGATGCCTTCTTCGCGCAGCGCGCCTTCCGCAAATACGATCACGAGATCGACCTGGTGCGCGTGTCCGGCGGGCAGGACGCCCTGCAATACGTCCAGCGGCGCGGCCCGTATTCGGATGCCGAACCGCCGCGCTGCATTCTTCTCGACCTCCAGATGGAGAACGGGGACGGGCACTGGACGCTGAAGCAGCTTAATTCGCTCTACCCCGGCCTGAACATTCCCGTCATGGTGCTGAGCGCGTCGGCTGACGAGCTGGAGCTGACCCGCGACTATTCCTTCGTGATCGGCGCAGCGGAAAAACCTGATTCCGTCCAGGCTTATGACAAGCTGCTGGATGTGATCGGACGTCTGGTTCAGGTGGCGCGAGCCACGGCGGCCTGACCGATCAAGCGTTCAGGATAATCATCACGGCAGCGGACAGGACGGCTCCGAAGCTGAGGATCAGCCTCAGCCGTCCATACCATTCGGGCCAGACCCCTTCCCTGGACCCGCGCCAGTCCCAGAAGAATGCGAGCGCAAAAGCCAGGATCAACCCGGCCCATGCAATCTGCTGGTAGCCGCCCAGGTGGGCGGCGGCGGCGAGCCATCCCCCCAGCGCAGGAAGAATGGAAAGGCTCAGTTCGCGCGTACGCGGGACGCCCATTGATTGTGCCACTTCCCGGCCCCACCTTGTGCCGCCGAGAAACGACAGGATCACCGCCGCATAGAGGGTGAAACTCATCTCAGCGCTGTTCGCGTCCGGACCTTCCGCGAACATCCGCCAGATGACCGCAGCATAAAACGGGATGAGTCCGGCGAGGCCGATCCACAAGGCGGGTGAGGGAATCATGGCGTTTCTCCGCTTGGTTCAGCGGCGGTTGAATACGGCGGCTGCGGCCCAACCGAACAGGACGGCCAGTGCGGCGCAGACCAGACCATAGAGCCAGCTATAGGCGTGCGCGAACTCGAAAATGATCCGCTCAAGCCCGGCCTTTCGGACTTCCAGCGTGATGGTACGATCGGCCACCGCCCGGCCATTGCGGAACAGATAGACATCAACCGTATAGTCTCCGACCGGTGTCCTCGGCGGCAGGGAAACCTTGGCGCGGAACAGGCCACCATCCAGCAACTCGACCCCCTGGTCGGTCTCGGCGAACAATTCGTCGCGCCGCCGGTTGCGGGCGATGGCCGCGCGGTATTCGGCAATCTCGGCGCCGATGTCGCTGACCGTCACCTCGACACCGAACCGTATTTCACGGTGTTCGGTGTCCGGTGCATCCAGGCGCAGATGGTCGAGCCCGATCCCTTCCCGCCGCAAGGACGAAAACGCGCCAACTTCACTCAAGGGCCGAGTCGAGGCGACCGTGTAGTAGGACGGGACGCTCTCGAAACGCACCGGCGCGAGATTGACCCAGATGCCCAGCACGCGGCCCTGGCGCATGACGCGAAGGTTTTCGCGCGGACCCCGCACGACGATCACGATGTCGTCGGTCTCGCGAAGCCCTTGCGCGGCACCGAACAGGATCAACTGGGTTCCCGCAAAGTCGGACCGGATATCGACACGTTCCTGAGTCAGTGCCGCGACGATGGCCGGGCCCTGTGCCGGGGCTTCCTGCGCCTCGCTATCGCGCGGCACGAAGACCACCAGCGCCAGGAGTGTGAGCCAGCGCATCATATCTGCGGCCGCCCGAGCGAGATGATGGTGAACAGGTCTTCGGGTGTAGAGACGAGGTCCCAGCCGACTTTCAGACAGACACCGATCACCAGCACAGCCAGTGCAACCCGCAATTCCTCTGCGCGGATACGGCGTCCTGCACGTGCCCCGATCTGGGCGCCGACAACCCCGCCGACAATCAGCGCAAGCGCGAGCACGATGTCGACCGTCTGGTTCTGACCGGCCTGCAATACCGTCGTCAGCAAAGTCACGAAGAGGATCTGGAACAGCGAGGTGCCGATCACGACATTCGTCGGCATGCGCAGCAGGTAGATCATCGCCGGAACCATGACGAAGCCACCGCCCACGCCCATGATGGCGGTCAGCGTTCCGACGAACAGACCGATGGCGACCGGAGGAATCACGCTGAGATACAGGCCCGATTTCGCGAACCGCGTCTTGAACGGAAGCGTGTCGATCCAGTTGCGCTTGCGGCGGCCCGCGCGGCCTGCCGTCGCGGCCTTGGGTCCGCGATAGCGCCGCACAAGGGCGTTGACGCTTTCAACCAGCATCAGCGAGCCGATCGTCCCAAGGAAGCCGACATAACAAAGCGAAATGATCAGATCGATCTGGCCGAGCCTTTGCAGCCAACCGAAAATCTGAACGCCCGCCACGGCGCCGACCACGCCTCCGGCCAGCAGCAGACCGCCCATCTTCAGATCGAGCGTGCCGCGTCGCCAGTGCGCGATTGCGCCTGACGCCGACGAGGCTGCGATCTGGTTGGCCTGGGTGGACACCGCGACAGCGGGCGGAATGCCGATGAAGATCAGAAGCGGGGTCATCAGGAAGCCGCCGCCGACACCGAACATGCCGGACAAGAATCCGACCCCGACGCCAAGGCTCAGCAACAACAGGAGGTTTACGGAAATCTCGGCGATGGGCAGATAAATCTGCACCGCCCTATCCCTGTCCGGCGCGCTCGAGCCGGCCAATCAGTACCGCGTCGATCTGACCGGTGGGGGTGAGGCCTGCATCGCGCTCAAAATCCCGAACGGCATTCACCGTCTGTGCGCCGGCGACGCCATCGGCGGCCCCGGCGGAATAGCCGAGCGAGACCAGCAATTCCTGCGCATGGCGCACCATGCTCGGTGTCGTCTCCGAGGGTTGCCCCCACGGAGTCGCGGCGTAACTGCCATTGACCTCGGGGTCGATGGGGCGCGGCGTGAAGGCGGCGATCACGGCGTCGGCTTCCTCGCGCGCGGGCTCGGACAGCGTGGCGCGGATCGTGTTGGCACGAGCCTGCGCACCGTCGTCACCGCCAGCTGCGGCGATGGAATACCAGGCATAGGCGTCAGCGGCGCTCTGGGGCACGCCCAGTCCGCGCTCGAACAGGACTGCGAGATTGAACTGGCTGTCGGTCAGGCCATGAAGCGCGGCCTGCTCGAACCAGTGCGACGCCTGATCATAGTCCTGCGGCGCCCCCGATCCGGTTGCATACATCACGCCCATATTGTGCATGGCGCGGCGGTGACCGGCCGTGGCGGCCATCTCGGTCCAGCGCCGGGCCTCTTCAAGATCGGACGTCACGCCTTCGCCGCGCTCGAGCATCTTGGCGAAGCGGTATTGTGCGGCGGGAATGCCCTGTTCGGCGGCACGGCGCATCAACACGGCTGCGCCGGCCTGGTCCCCGGCCTCGATGCGCTCAAGGGCCAATTGGTACCGGGCAACCGGGTCGCCGTCGGATGCCGCTTCGTTCAGCGTGCGCGGACGGCTGGGCACATAGGTGTCGAGCGAAGCGACCTGATCGCGCGGCACGTCCTGCGCGGTGGCGGTGCGGACCGGCTCGGTAACCGGTTCAATTTCGGCCGGCGGAACTTCGACCGGGGTGTCCAGCGGGGTCGCGGTGTCGGTGTCTGCCGGTGTCTCGTCGCCGGTCTGGGCCGTCACGTCGGTCGCGGCAGCCCCGGCCTCGGGAAGGCGCTCTACCGGATCCGGCGCGGTGCGGTCGCCCGCCAGTGTCTCGGCAAGGGCGACCTCGTCGAGCGCGGCATCGCGCTCACCCCGCCCCGGCAGGCTGTCATAGATGAGGACGCCTGCTGCGGCTGCGATTGCGACAAAGCCCAGTACGCTGAGGCCGATGACCAGAGAGCGTCCGCGACCGCCGCCATTTTGCGGTGTGCCGTAATCGGTAAAGCCGGGATTCGCGCCGGCACGTTGACGTGCGGCGGCGAGGAAATCTGCATCTGCTGTCGCGCCAATCCGTGACTCACGGCGCGGGGCAGGCTGGGGCGCAGGCGGCGTTTCGCGAACCGGCTCGGATTCGCGCCGGCGCTGCGGACGTTCAGCTTGCGGCGAGGGCTCGCGGCGCGCTTCGGGGCGAGGCTCCTGTCGCGGTTGCGGGCGGGGCGCGGCATCGGGCTCGCGCTGCGGTTCAGGGCGGTATTCCGGCGTATCCGGCGGACCCCAGGCGGTGCTGGAATCCTCGGTAATCAGGAAGGGGTCGTCGTCTTCCGCGTCCGCGCCCATCGGCGTTTCCGCTTCCGGAGGCGGAGCAAGGGGCGTGTCGAAGTCAGGAATGTCAGCCGGTTCCGGGGCAGCGGCCGTGGCAAGCTCCGGCTCAGGTTCGGGCGCGGCGGGTTCGCTGCGCGCGAGTTCGATCGCTTCGAGGCGGTCTGCCAGCGCATTCATCGCGCGCTGCACCGGTGTCAGGGCCTCTTCGGTTTCCTGGCGGGCCGCGCTCAGTCGTTCGCCAATTCCGGCCAGCGCTTCCTTGATCCGCTCGGCGGTCCGCTCTTCGGAGCGGATCAGGCGCGCCTCGAGGTCGTCTTCCGATGCCCGTGATTTCTCGAGCTTCTCGAGCGCCTCGGTCATGCGCTGGCTGGACGCTTCGATTGCCGCCGCCGACTTTTGTTCGGACTGGGTGACACGCTCGGTGAGTGTTTCACCCAGGCGAGCAATTTCGTCGCCCATCTTGGTCAGACCGGCACGGCTCTCGTCGCGAACAGCATCAAGACGGCGATCCAGTTCGCGTTCGCTGCGCGAATCGCGCTCGCGATCATTGAGCTGACGCTCGTGATCGCGAAGTCGGTCGTCCATGACGCGGGCGAGACGCGTGATCTCGATGCCGATCTTCGAAAGGGCTTCCGAGTGGCGCGATTCGGCTTCGGAAATGCGCCGCTCGGTGGCTTTGAGTTGCTGCTCGACGCGTTCTGAGCGCGGGTCCGAGTCGAGACGGTCCAGTTGCCGGGCGAAGTCCGCGCGGGTGTCCGCCACGATCCTGGCGACTTCGTCGGCAAACCGGTCGAAACGCTGGTTCAGGCCGTCGGGGTCGTTCGACATGGCGCGCGTTTCAACCGCGCGCAACCGGGCATCGAGCCGGCCTACGGATTCGTCGATGGCGTGCGCAGCATCGCTGGAAAGATTCTCGGTGGCTTCAAGCCGGCGGCGCATCCGGTCGATCGCCGAATGCAGCCCATTCAACGCTTCGCCGGTCAGTCGTTCGCGGTCGGTCGTTTTGCGGAAATCGCCATCGAGCGCCTGGGTGCGGACCTCGAGCGCGGCCAGTTTCTCCGAGAGGGTGCGCGAGGACTCGTCGGCCCGGCGGGCGATCTCATTGGCCTGATCCAGGCGGTGCGCGGTCGACGTTTCGGTTTGATAGAGACGGGTCGCGAGACGTCCGAATGCCGTTTCAAGCGCCTTGGTCGTCTCCGGCGTGATCTGCCCGCCGGTATCCTCGAGACGCTTCACCCGAAGGGCGAGCGCTTCGGCGACAGACCGCGCACGCTCCACCGCGTCGCGTGTCTTGCGAGACTCGTCGCCATACCCCTTTTCCGCGGCATCCAGCCGCTCGTTGAGGGTTTCCAGCGAGGTCTCGATATCTTCCAGCGCCTCTACGGCGGTCTGTTCTGTTGTCTCGACCCGGTGGGACAGGCGGTCGACCATGCTGCGCAGCTTCTCGTCATCGCCGTCATTAGCGCGCGCACTGAAACCGGGGAAGGATTGAAGCGTGTTTTCCCACGCCGGAGCGTCGGGATCGGCGACCGGATCATCGTCGAGGATGACGCGGTTGAGCCATTCGCCCAGCGTCATGCCCTCGCGCCGGGCGGCCGATTTGGCCCTGGCGCGGGCGCGAGGATCAATCCCCTTTACGCTCCACGGTCCCCCGGACGTCATACGAATCACACTCCCCGCCAATTTGAAGACCGTATCCAGCGGTTAATTTAGTGTAAACCAACCGGGCTGCCCCAAGATGTGGTGTTTCCACATCTGTTTGCGGCGCAGGGGCACACACTCCCCCACGCATATTGGTTAATGACAGGTGCGCCGGTTAATACCCGGTAAAGCTGGGTTAATGCGGACCAAAGAAATCCGGGGCGACGCTTTTCAGGCGCGCTTCGAGAATACCGGCCTGACGCAGCAATTCGTGATCGGCCCCGCCGGGCAGCGCGCGCCCCATATCCAGCAGTGTCCAGGCAGCATCCGCCCGGTTCGCGGCGAGGTGGGCCTGCGCCAGGTGCCAGTAGATGGCGGGCGCGTAGGGGTCGCGTTGTGCGGAGGCGGTCAACAGGGCGAACGGGTCGCGGTCCGGCAGTTGCGCGTCCGCGTCCGCCGAGGCGGCCCAGGCGATCAGTTCATTGCCCGCGATCAGATTGGCCGCGGCACCGGCAAACCCGGTCGCGTCGAGATAGGGAAGAACCGCGCCATAGGCGGCTTCGGCGTCTCCGGTGGACAATCCGGCGAGGCCGCTGAGCAGCGCTTCGAACTCTGCATTGCCCAGTCCGGCAGCGACGAGTGGGCCCAGGGCCGCACAGGCCGGGCGATCCGTGCCTCCCATCTGGCATTGACCGCGATGTGCGGAGTCTTGGTAAAGCGTCAAATAGGCCAGGGCCATGTCGCCCGCGCCGCGTAGTTCGGCAGCGCGTTCCGCGATGTCTGCACTGGCGGGTGGATTGTTGTTTTGAAGCGCCTCCAGGGCCGCTTGCGCGCTCGCGGCCACTGGCTCGATCGCGCCGCCGAATGCGGGCGTCAGCCCGCCAGGCAGCGGGAAGACTGCTTCGGGATCCTGCACTTCGGCGAGAGTCCAGATTTCGCGCCGGCCTTCCGGGCTATTGGGCGAGACAACCACAAAGGAGAAGCGTTCCGGGATGGTCTCGCTGCCGTCCAGCGCGACGAAGGCGTCGGGGTGAATGGGCAGGGCCTGACGCATCCAGCCACGGAAGGCTGCACGGAAGATCGGGTCCGCCAGCCCGTAATGCATCCCTTCATCGACGGGAGCCGGTGCAGGCGTGGCTTCCACCTCGTCGTCGGCTGCAAAGGGCGCGCCGCCCGTGTCGCCCCGCAACAGGGCCGTAATGTCATCGGTCGGCACACCCTCGAAGCCGCCGTCGGCGTCATCTGCGGGCGCGTCGTCTTCTGCGGCGTCCTCGACAGCGGTTTCGATGTCCTCGGCGCTGTCTTCGGTCATGCGCGCGTCAAACGAGAATATCTGCAAACCGCCGGCGCGGAGCACTGCTGTACGGCCGTCAGTCCTGGTCGTCGTCAGCTCGGCTGGAGCGCGGCGCAGCCCCATCGCGGATTCCAGCCAGAAGCGGTCGAAGCTGCGGTCCGGGCCGAACGGGATATCGTCCAGCGTGCCGCCGCGAGAAAGTGCGAGATAGGTGTCGAGCCGGCGGCGGACATCTCCGTAAAGGCTGGTGTTCTGATAGGTGCCGGCCTGCGGGTCAGCGGTGAGGCGGCGCGCATGGGTGAAGTCGTAGAGGACGGGCGGCGTCTCGCCGCTGTCATAGGCGAAATCGGGGCCCACCAGGATGGTGCGGGTGATCGGTGCGCCCTGTGCCTCGCCGTCCATGTCCTCGATCTGGACCTGCCAGACGAGACGGATAACCGATCCCTCCATCATCTCCGGTCGCGGGTAATCGCCCGAGGCCAGCCACGGACCCGCCTGGGTAGGGTCAACCGCTTCGATCGCGGTATCGGGCTGCGTCGCAGCCGGATCGCCCAGAACGATATCGGAGACCGCGTCGTCCAGATCGCTGGCTGTCTCCTCTTCGTCCCGCGTTTCAACCTCGTCCGGAAACGGAATTGTCACGCCCGGGATGGCCCAGGCGGGCGCTGCGGCGAGGAGGAGGGCGAACACGAAGGCGGTGCGGAGCATGGACACGTCCTGACTGCAGCAATTCCGGGGCGTGAATTGCCCGGAGAATGGGGCGAGGGAAGGGCGGACGCTGCGCCCCGTCAAGCCCGGCTTTCCACGGGAATCGGCAAATTGTCACGAAATTGACGTTGACGTTCGCGTCAACGTGAGTCATGTTTACGCCATGATCAAGCCGGTTCCCCCTGCTTCTTCCTTCACGATCCGCGACCTGGCTGCCGAATTCGGCGTGACGGCGCGGGCGCTCCGATTTTATGAGCAAAAGGGCCTCCTGACCCCGGACCGCCGCGGCGCGCAGCGCATCTATTCAGCGGCTGACCGGGCGCGCCTGGCGCTGATCCTGCGCGGCAAGCGTGTCGGGTTCTCGCTCGACGAGATCAAGGAAATGCTCGACCTCGAGGCGATCGACAGCGGCGGACACGCCCACCTCAACAACTCGATCAAACGCTTCCGCGGACGCATCGAAGACCTGAAACGCCAGCGCGAGGACATCGACGCGGCCATCGAGGAGCTCGACGCGGGATGCCGCTGGATGGAAGAGCGCCTCGCCAATCGCGAGCCGTCCGACGACCTGCGCAAGCGATTGCGTGCCTTTGAAGCTCTGGCCGAGGCGCGCATGAGCGCCTGGACCGGCGCAGCCCCTGAACCGAACTGACAGACACAACCTCCCTTTCCTTCAACGGAGCGACACCATGCCCAGCTATTCAGCCCCCGTTCGCGACTATCAATTCCTGCTCCACGACGTGCTGGATGTGTCGCAGTACAATACGCTGCCCGGCTTTTCGGACCTCGATACCGAAACGCTTGACGCGATCCTGGAAGAGGGGGGCAAGTTTGCCTCCGAAGTTCTCGCGCCGATCAACCGGATCGGTGACATCCAGGGCTGCACCCGTCACGACGACGGGTCGGTGACGACGCCGGACGGGTTCAAGGACGCCTATACCCAGTTTGCGGCTGCTGGCTGGATGGGGCTCGGGCAGGATCCCGAATATGGCGGTCAGGGCCTGCCGCACATTCTCTCGCTGGCCGTGGCCGAAATGACGTCCGGCGCAAACATGGCGTTCGGCATGTATCCGGGTCTGACCGGCGGCGCCGTGCGCTCGCTGGTCGCCGGCGGGTCGGAAGACCAGAAGCAGATGTATCTGCCCAAGATGATTTCCGGCGAGTGGACCGGGACGATGAATTTGACCGAGCCGCATTGCGGTACGGATCTGGGTCTCTTGCGGACCAAGGCGGTTCCCAACGGGGACGGCAGCTACGCGATCACGGGTCAGAAGATCTGGATTTCGTCGGGCGAGCATGACCTGTCGTCCAACATCATTCATCTCGTCCTGGCTCGCATCGAGGGCGCTCCCGAGGGCGTGAAGGGCATTTCGCTCTTCGTGGTGCCGAAATTCCTGCCCGACGCCAATGGCGATGCCGGTGAGCGCAACACGCTCCAGTGCGGCGGCCTGGAAGAAAAGATGGGCATTCACGGCAACGCTACCTGCGTGATGAATTACGACGGCGCCAAAGGCTGGCTGGTCGGCGAGGAGAACAAGGGCCTCAAGATCATGTTCGTCATGATGAATGAGGCGCGTCTGGGCGTCGGCCTGCAGGGGCTCGCCATTGCCGAAGCCGCGTATCAGAACTCGCTCGCCTTCGCGAAAGACCGCCTTCAGGGCCGTTCACTGACCGGCCCGAAGAATCCCGACGGTCCCGCCGACCCGATCATCGTGCACCCCGATGTGCGCCGGATGCTGATGGACCAGAAGTCCTTCATTGCCGCTGCCCGCTGCTTCATCTCGTGGACGGCGCTCCAGGCCGATCTCGAGCACAGCTCGGACGACGCCCAGACCCGCGAGCGCGCCGGCGACTACATGGCGCTTCTGACCCCGATCGTGAAAGCCTACCTGACCGACAAGGGTTTTCTGTCGGCGTCAAACGGCCTGCAGGTCTTCGGCGGCTCGGGCTATGTCGAGGAATGGGGCATGAGCCAGTTCCTGCGCGATGCCCGCATCACCCTGATCTATGAAGGCACGAACGGCGTCCAGGCGCTCGACCTCGTCGGACGCAAGCTGGCGATGAACGGGATGCGCCCGATCAATTCCTTCTTTGCCGAGCTGGATGCCTGCGCGGCGGAAAGCGCTGGCGAAGCGGTTCAACCCTTCCTCGACGCGGTCGCCACCACCAAGGCGGCGCTGAAGGAAGCCACCGACTGGCTGGTCGAAAACGGCTTGCAGGATTTCAACAATGCCGGCGCGTCCAGCCACGACTACCTGCAACTCTTCGGCCTGACCTGCCTGACCTACATGTGGGCGCTGATGGCCAAGGCCGCTGACGGCAAGTCGGGTGATCCCTTCTACGACACCAAGCTGAAAACCGGCCGCTACTTCCTCGACCGCTGGGTGCCCGAAGCCGGCATGCATCTGGGCAAGGTGAAGGCGGGTGCCGCCTCCATGATGGCGCTCGACGCCGAGGAGTTCTGATCCATGTCTGCTGATCCGCTCAACGTCCCGAAACCGGCCTGGCTCGACCAGGAAGACGTCAACATGTTCGATCATGCCGTTCGCGGCTTCATCGAAAAGGAATGCAAGCCGCACGGCGACCGCTGGGAAAAGTCCGGCATGGTCGACCGCGAGGTCTGGAACAAGGCCGGCGAAGCCGGACTGCTGGTTCCAGCCTGTCCGGAGGAGTATGGCGGCGCAGGCGGTGACTGGCGCCACGACTACGCCTTCCACATGGCGGTTGCCGAGATGGGCGTCGATGGATGGGGCGCATCGCTCCACAACTCGATCGTGGCCCCCTATGTCTGGCATTACGGCACCGAGGAGCAGAAAAAGCGCCTGCTGCCGAAAATGGTCTCCGGCGAATATGTCGGCGCCATCGCCATGTCCGAACCGGCCGCAGGCAGCGACCTGCAGGGCATCAAGACGACGGCCAAGAAGGACGGGAATGGCTACCGGATCAACGGCTCGAAAACCTTCATCACCAATGGCGGCACCGCGAACTTCATCATCGTCGTCGCCAAGACCGATCCCGATGCCGGCGCGAAGGGCACCTCACTCTTCATGGTGGAAACCGACGGTCTTGAAGGTTTCCGCCGCGGGCGGCTGCTCGACAAGGTGGGCCTGAAAGGTCAGGACACAGCCGAGCTTTTCTTCGATGACGTGTTTGTTCCAGCGGATGCCCTCTTGGGCACCGAGGAGGGGCAGGGCTTCATCCAGCTGATGCAGCAATTGCCGCAGGAACGCCTGCAGATTGCCGTTCAGGGCGTCGGCATGATGAAGCGGGCGCTCGACGAGACGATCCGCTACGTCAAGGAACGCCAAGCGTTCGGCAAGCCGATCATCGCTTTCCAGAACACCCAGTTCAAACTTGCCGAGCTGAAGACCAAGGCGACCATCGCCGAAGTCTTCTGCCACCACTGCTCGGAGCGGTTGATCGAGGGCACGCTCGATGCCTCGACGGCCTCGATGGCGAAATACTGGGTGTCCGACGTCCAGTGCGAGCTGGTCGATGAATGCGTCCAGTTGCACGGCGGCTACGGCTTCATGAACGAATACCCGATCGCCCGCATGTGGCGGGATTCGCGCGTGCAACGCATCTATGGCGGCACGAACGAGATCATGAAGCTGCTGATTTCACGGACGCTTTGATGGCCGCTCCCCCTTCCGTCTCGCTGTCGCTCGACACCTCCCCCGTGAACGGGGGAGGAAAGAGGGCTGCGTTTTCTCCCCTCGCTTGCGGGGGGAGTGCCGCGAAGCGGCGAGGGGGGGAATAGATGCGCGAGCAGGAAACCCGCAGCCGCAAAATCGCAAAAGCGTTGCGCGGCAATCTCACGAACGCCGAAACGATTCTTTGGGCGCATCTGCGCAATGATCAGTTCGCCGGGTGGCGCTTTCGCCGGCAACACCCGGTTGGTCCCTACATTGCCGATTTCGCCTGCGCGAAGGCGAAACTGATCATCGAGGTTGATGGCGCGACACACCGCAGCGACCGAGAACAAGCCCATGACGCGAAACGGACGGCATTTCTCGAAGCCCAAGGCTGGCGCGTTTTGCGTGTCGGGAACAGCGACATTTACGACAACCTCTACGGGGTGATGGACGCCATCGGAGCGGCCCTTCCCCCCTCCGGCCCTTCGGGCCACCTCCCCCGTGAACGGGTGAGGAAAAGCGTTTCAGAGTTTTCCACCAGGAGTCACCCATGACCGAAGCCTATATCTTTGATTCCACGCGCACGCCGCGCGGCAAGGGCAAGAAGAACGGCACGCTGCACGAGATCACCGCTTTGCAGCTCGCCACCCAGCAGCTCGAAGCGATCCGCGACCGCAACAATCTCGACACGTCCTATATCGATGATGTCATCCTGGGATGCGTGTCTCCAGTGGGCGAGCAGGGCGCAAACATTGCGCGCGCCGCCGCGATCAACGCGAACTATGCCGAGACGGCGTCGGGCTTCCAGGTCAACCGCTTCTGCGCGTCGGGTCTTGAAGCGACGAACCTTGCCGCAGCGAAGGTGATGAGCGGTGAAGCCGACCTCGCCATTGGCGGCGGTGTCGAGGCGATGAGCCGGGTTCCGATGGGCAGCGATGGCGGCGCGATGGTCGCCGATCCGGAGATGGCCTTCGACCATTACTTCGTGCCCCAGGGCGTCTCGGCCGATCTGATCGCGACCGTCCACGGATATTCGCGCGACGATGTCGACGCCTATGCGGTCGAGAGCCAGAAGCGTGCCGGCAAGGCGTGGGAAGAGGGCCGTTTCAAGAATTCGGTCGTGCCGGTGAAGAACCAGCTGGGGCTGACCCAGCTCGACCATGACGAGCTGATGCGTCCGCAAACCGACATGCAGTCGCTGGCCTCACTCAACCCGGCGTTCAAGGACCTGTCGGCCTTCGTCGGGTTCGACACGGTCGCGATCCAGAAATACCCGCATGTCGAGAAGATCAATTTCGTGCACCACGCCGGCAATTCCTCGGGCATCGTGGATGGCGCCGCTGCCATCCTGATCGGCACGAAGGAAATGGGCGAAAAGCTGGGCCTAAAACCCCGCGCCCGCATCCGGGCGATGGCCTCCATCGGGTCCGAGCCGACCATCATGCTGACCGGTCCGGCGCCATCGGCGCGCAAGGCACTGAAGAAGGCGGGCATGAGCCCCGAGGACATTGACCTCTTCGAGATGAACGAGGCCTTCGCGGCGGTCGTGCTGCGCTTCATGGAAGACCTTGGCGTTCCGCACGACAAGACCAACGTCAACGGCGGTGCGATTGCGATGGGTCACCCGCTGGGTGCCACTGGCGCGATGATCCTCGGCACGGTGCTCGACGAGCTGGAACGTACCGGCAAGGGCACCGGTCTCGCCACGCTGTGCGTCGGCGGCGGCATGGGTACAGCCACCATCATCGAGCGCGTCTAGGACCGGGACAGGGATAGAAAACCATGAAACATTTCAAGCTTGAAACCGATTCCGACGGCATTGCGCTGATCACCTTCGACAGCCCGGACCGGTCGATGAATGTCCTGTCCGGCGAAGTGATCGCCGAGGTGCAGGAGTTCACCAAAAAGGTCGCTAGCGACGATTCCATCAAGGGCGCGGTCATCACGTCCGGCAAACAGGGCAGCTTCTGCGCCGGGGCCGACCTCTCGGAACTCGGCGGCGGCATGGCCGACCTCAAGAATTTTTCCGAGGAAGAGGCCAAGCAAAAGCTGTTCGACATGGCGTTCGCGCTGAACGCGACGCTGCGGCAGCTGGAAACCTGCGGCAAGCCGATCGCTGCGGCGATCAACGGCATCGCGCTGGGCGGCGGCTTTGAAGTCACACTGGCGTGCCATTACCGCGTCATGGCCGACCATCCGAAGGTGAAGCTGGGCCTGCCCGAAGCGCTCGTCGGCGTCCTGCCGGGCGGCGGCGGCACGCAGCGTCTGCCGCGTCTCGTCGGCGTGATGAACGCCGCGCCGATCATGTTGCAGGGCAAGCAATTCGACGGCGCTACGGCGCTGCAGCAAGGTCTCGTCCAGGCAGTCGTGCCGATGGACCAGATCGTCGCCAAGGCCAAGGAGCTGGTGAAGGAAAACCCGCTTCAGTCGAAGCAGCCCTGGGACCAGGACAAGTTCCGCATTCCGGGCGGCGCGGTCTATACGCCGCAGGGCATGCAGGTGTTCGGTGCGGCCAATCCGATGCTGCGCAAGGAAACCTGGGGCAACTACCCGGCACAGCGCTACATCCTGTCGTGCGTCTATGAAGGTCTCCAGGTGCCGATCGATGCGGGCCTGCGGATCGAGAGCCGGTATTTCACCAAGCTTTTGATGCGGCCTGAAAGCCGAAACATGATCCGCTCGCTTTTCCTGTCGAAACAGGCGCTGGAAAAGGGTGGCCGCCGCCCCGCCGGTCAGAACCGGGAAGAGGTCAAGCGCATAGCCGTTATCGGTGCCGGCTTCATGGGCGCGGGCATCACCACAGTTTCGGCGCAGGCCGGTATCGAAGTGGTGCTGATCGATGTCAGCCAAGAAGGTGCCGACAAGGGCAAGAAGCACGCGACAGACTTCTTCGCCAAGGGCGTGAAGCGCGGCAAGCTGACCGAGGAGAAGGCCCGGAAACTGGCCGACCTCATTACGCCGACAACCGATTACTCCCTCCTGAAGGATGTGGACCTGGTCGTCGAAGCCGTGTTCGAGGACTCCGAGTTGAAGCACAAGATCACGAAGATGGCCGAAGAGCACATGCCCTCCGACGCGATTTTCGGATCGAACACGTCGACCATCCCGATCACGTCTCTGGCGACGGCATCGTCGCGTCCGGAAAACTATATCGGCGTGCATTTCTTCTCGCCGGTCGAGAAGATGATGCTGGTCGAACTGATTGTCGGCGAGAAGACCGGCGACCGGGCGATTTCGCTGTGCATCGACTATGTCGCGAAGATCAAGAAGACCCCGATCGTCGTGGCCGATACGCGCGGTTTCTACGCCAATCGCTGCGTCATGCGGTATATCGAGCAGGGCATGGCCATGCTGTCGGAAGGCTATCTTCCGGCCCTGATCGAGAATGGCGCAAAGGCCGCTGGCATGCCGGTCGGCCCGCTCTCCCTGCAGGACGAGGTCGCCATCGATCTTGGCTACAAGGTGCTGCAGCAGACCAAGCGTGATCTTGGATCTGACTACGATCCGGGTCCGACCGAGCCGATCATCACCGGCATGTACGAGGCCGAGCGCTATGGCCGCAAGAACGGCAAGGGCTTCTATGTCTACACCGACAGCGGCAAGCATCTGTGGGAAGACCTCGACCAGTTCGCCGTGGGCGGCGTCAAGCCGCTGGAAGACCAGCCTTCGCTGGCCCTGATCAAGGACCGCATCCTCTACGCCCAGGCGATCGAGGCGGCGCGGACCATGGCCGAAGGCATTGTCCAGGACCCGCGGGAAGCCGATGTTGGCTCGATCCTGGGCTGGGGCTTCGCGCCTTATACGGGCGGCGTGCTGTCCTTCATCGACACGGTCGGTGCGGCCAACTTCGTGAAGCGCGCCGACGAACTGGCCGCCGAATATGGTGCGCCATTTGAAGTGCCGGACCTGCTGCGGGAAATGGCGACCAAGGGCGAGAGCTTCTACGGCCGTTTCGGAAGCGAGAAGGCTGCGGCCTGATACTGATTTGTTCACGGACCAGCTTCGCTGTCCGGGACATGCTGAGACAAAGGCCTGCCTTGGGATGTTGCTGCAAGGCGATGCTCCGGGGCGGGCCTTTTCTGTTCAGGCTGACAAGATCGTGACCCCCCGTGAATTCCGGGCTCGCTAAAGTGCGCACCAACACCAAGGGGGGATTCCATGATCCGACTGACCAGCCTTCTCGCCGCTATCATCCTGCTGACCGGCACCGCCACCGCACAGGACGAGGCACCTGACCTGTTTGCACTGATTTCCGACCGGGACATGGCCGGTCTTGAAGCCGCCATCGCCGCCGGTGCGGACGTCAACCAGCGCCAGAGCGCGGGGCTGGAAGCCACGCCGCTGATGTGGTCGACCGGCCGCGAAGCGGAGTTCACGCGCGTCCTGCTGGATGCGGGCGCGGAGGTGAATGTACGCGACGCGATGGGCGACCCGGCCATCAACTGGGCCGCCTATTACGGCAATACGGACGCGGTGGCGCTGCTTCTTGCTGCGGGCGCCGAGACCGAGCTGACCGGTCATGGCAATGCGGCCGAGATCGTGATGCGCCGCGGGCATTCCGCTGCGCTGGCGCTGATTCTTGATCATCGCGGGGCGTCCCCGGACCGCAGCGCTGCGGAGGCTGCTCTTGAAGCCGCCGCATTGCGCGGTGACGCGGCGACCATCGCGGCCCTGTCGCGCCATGTCGAGGTCGCCAGCGCCCGTGACTGGGCCGGACGTCCGGTGTTGCAGGCAGCGGCCCGCGCCAACCAGGTCGAGGCCATCGCGGCGTTGATCAATGCTGGCGCACCGGTCGATGGCGCTGACGCGATCGGTTTCACCGCCCTGATCGAGGCGTCGCGGGATGGCGCGCTCGAGGCCGTCGAGGCGCTGATCGCAGCCGGAGCCGATGTGAACCATGTCAGCGGTGAGAATGCCCTGTCGCTGACCCCGTTGCATCTCGCTGCGATCGGGGACAACGCAGACATCGTCGCCCTGTTGCTGGACGCCGGGGCAGATCGTGAGCCGGTCGGCGTGATGGGCGCCACGCCCCTGCTCTGGGCGATTTTCGAAGGGGCGCAGGCCGCGGCGTTGGCCCTCGCTACGGCCGGCGCCGAAGGAAACGCGCGGGTCGGCGAGGGGCCGACAGCGCTGGAAATGACCGAGCAACTCGGTTGGACCCAGGTCGCCGAAACGCTGGCTGAATAGGCCGGCGAGCAGGCGCCCGCCGGGCGCAAGCGCGTCGGGTTCCCTCTGCATCAAACCTGGTGTCGGCTCACCTGTAAGCTGCGCGCCACACTCGTCGACGACACCTCGAAATGGATACCCGCCATGTTGACCCTTATCGCCTCTTTCGTACTGCAAGCCTCTGACCCCGCCGTGGACTTCTCCGGCATCCAGGATCCGCTGGGCGGAGAGCCGACGCGCGTTCTTGTGCTCGGCACGAGCCATCTCAATCAACTCCCGGAGGAAGCCTTCCACCCGTCGCACCTGACCCTTGTGCTGGAGCGGCTGGAGGCTTTTGCGCCGGACATCATCGCCATCGAGGCAGTGGGCGGACGAACCTGCGATCAGATTGGGCGCTACCCTCACCTTTACGCGGGCGTATACGAAAACTACTGCCGCGACCCGGCGCCAGCGCTCGACGTCCTTGGCATGACCCAGCCCGAAGCCGATGCCGCGGTCTTCGAGACTCTCAACGCCTGGCCAGAGGCGCCGGTGGCGGCCGATCGCCGCCGTCTGGCGGCATTGCTTTATGGCGCTGGCGAAGCTTGGTCAGCCGCGCTGCAATGGGCGCAGTTGGATGCTGAAGACCGGATTGCTGCCGATGGCGTGAGCGAGGCGCTTCTGGAACAACTCGAGCGCCTAGTGGCGTCGCGCAACGAGAACAACCTCATTGGCGTCGAGCTCGGCGTCCGGTTGGGTCTTGAAACCCTGGCGGCCATGGATGATCACAGCGCCGACGCCGTATATGCTCGCGCGCCTGATACGCTCGGCCCGGTCATTCAATCGGTGTGGAGTACGGACGTGCCGGGTGACGCCGAAATGCGCGCACAGGCGCAGAGCTATCTGGGTTCCCCAGAGGGTGTGCTGGCCGGCTATCGCTTCCTCAACAGTCCCGAATTTCAACAGGGGACCATTGCGGCGGATTTCGGTCTCGCCGCCGCGACGCCTGATGAAGACGCGGTCGCACGCCAATATGTCGCCTGGTGGCAGACGCGTGGCCTGCGCATGGCCGCAAACGTCATCGAAGCCGCCGGCAATCATCCCGGCGCAACCGTGCTGGTGATCGTGGGCTCGTCCCACAAACCCTATTTCGACGCCTATCTGGACCAGATGCACGACGTCGAACTGGTCAGCGTGGATGTCGTTCTGAACGACTGACCGCGCTGCACCTGGCGGCGATTGGCAATCACGTGACGTGGTCGATGCGCTACTTGCGCCTCGTCGAAGCGGGGACCGACCTGACGGTTGAGGGCCAGTTCGGCGACACGGCCCTGTCGGTGGTCGAGGCCCATGAATGGGACGATGTCGTTTCCGCGTTTCATGCGCGCACGCCGGAATGACGGAACAGGGGACCGCGCCAGACGTTTTCTAGGGGAACCGCAAAGGAGGCGTGTGATGACAGATCGTTTTGATGGCCCGGATGCTGCGCCGAATCCCGACGAGTCGGAGATTTTCGACGAGACCAAACATGCCGGGTTGAAAAACCAGCTTCGCCCCGAGGCCGGCAAGGGTTTCGCCCCGGTCGACCGCATGGTCGGCAATACGGGCGAGCGTTTTGATGAACGCCTGCCCGCCGATGATGACGATACCCTGTCCTTGCCGCTCCAGGCCGCCAAGTCGTCCGGCAAGGGCGAGAAGCCGAAAACGACCGATGACGGCAAACCGCTCGATCCCGAACAGGACCGGGGCGATGTCGACGAGGCCTTGAAGGAATCCTTTCCTGCCTCCGACCCGCCCGCCTGGACGCCGGGCACGGCGGATCCATCGAACCTCAAAAATCCCGAGGACGAGGACAAGAACAAGAAGAAATCGAAATAGGAAAAGCCCGCCGCAAGGCGGGTTTTTTCTGTCGAGGTGACAATGCCGCGTCCTGCCGGTAATCAGCGATCCATCGCCCTTCTGTTTCCGAGGTGACACAAATGGATCGTATTGATGCGCTGCGCCTGTTCGCTGCTGTCGCCGAACTCGGAAGCTTCACCAAGGCGGCCGCGCGCGAAGACATGACGCCCGGCGCAGCGTCCAAGCAGATCACGGCGCTCGAAGGCCGGATGCAAGCACGACTATTGGAGCGCACGACCCGGTCGGTACGATTGACCGATGCGGGGTCTGCCCTGCTCGAACGGATCCGTCCGTGGCTTGCAGAATACGAATCGCTGGAATCGGGTCTGGCCGACGACAATTCCGCTCCGGCAGGGCTGCTTCGGATTTCCGCGCCGGTCGATTTCGGTGCGCGGCGCCTGATGGGTCCCATCGCGGAATTCATGGCGAAGTGGCCTGGCGTCGAGGTGCGCATGTCACTGGCCGACCGGATGGTCGATCTCGTCGACGAGGGGTTCGACCTCGCCGTACGGATCGGTCAATTGTCGGACTCCACACTGATCGCAAAGCGCCTCGCGGGCGCGTGCATGACGGTCGTGGCGTCGCCGGCCTATCTGAAAATGGCCGGCACGCCGTCAGGGCCGGACGAGCTGGCGCGGCACGACTGCATTGTCGACCGCAACAAGCCGGCACCGCAGCAATGGATTTTCACCAAGGGGAATGAGCGCGCCGAGGTACGTATCGGCGGGCGGCTGACCCTCAATGGTGCAACGGCAGCCATCGAGGCCGCAGCGCATGGTGCGGGAATCGCCTGCTCACCGATGTGGGCCGCGCTGGAAGCGCTGGAGACCGGGCGTGTCGTGCGTATCCTGCCCGACTGGGAGCCCGAGCATCGCGATCTGTGGGCCGTCTACCCGTCCAGCCGCTATCTCGCCCGCCGGGTGCGGCTGTTCGTCGACCACCTGGCCACATCCTTCGACGAGCGGGTCTAGCCTCCGGCTGCCGCACGCGCGCCTACCTTGTGGAAAAGTGCGTGGACAAACCTGTTGGCAGGCTGTGAGCCCGGCCGTGGAAATGTCTACTCGGCCGCAGGGGTCCAGCGAATTTCGTAGATCGTGGCCGCGTCGAGCACCTCCTGGGGCGGCAGCACACCGTCGGGGCCGTCATAGCCTTCGGGGCGGAGCCAGTAGCCAACCGTCGCGCTGCGCGGATCCAGGCAGACAATGTCGCCAGAACGACCCTCTGCGCCCGGCCAGCAGGTCAGTCCGGCAAACCCCGCTTCGGCAAAAGTCTGCCCAATACGGCCAGCGGGATTGGCGATCTTCCCCGGTTCGCGCACCGCGACGGCGAAAATCGCGTCGGTGTCAGGAATGGCACCGACGACGATGGTCGGGTCACTTGCGCCCTCGGGAACGGCCAGCGTGACCGGGTAGGGCATGCCCTCCATGTGAAGCTGGCTTTCGACCAGCGTGTAACCGGGAAGGGCGGCTTCCAGCGCTTCTGGCGTGTAGGGTGTGCCGGCGTCGAACGGACCAAATGACTGCGCCGTTATGTCCCACCGCTCCTGCGGCGCGGCGGGCGTATTGCCCGGCAATTCTGGCTCCTGGGTGCCATCGGGCATTCCGGTGGCGGGGCCGAGCGCATCGTCCGCTTCATTGGTCGCCGGGTCGGAACATCCGGCGAAAAACAGGGCGGCAAGCGGGATGACGAGGTGCAAGCGGGTGCAGTTCATGGCAATATCTCCCACGGCAGGGACTGACAGTCTGAGGGGGACTCCATGAAACATGCAATTGTGGCAATTGTCGCGGGTCTTGCCGTGACCGCATGCGCAACAACCTCGTCGCAGCCGGGAATCAGCGCGGCTGCCCCTCCGCCGGGGGCCAGTGCGGCCTTTGATTACGCCCCGTCGCGGAACGAGGCGCCGCGGATCGCCTCATCACGTTTCGGATACGACCTGGCCGGAGAAAACGGCTGGTCAGGTGAAATGCGGTTCATCGAGGAGGGCGGCGAGGCGCTGATCGTGCTGACGCTGTATGATGCCGACGGTGCCCCGACGGCTGCGGAGTTGACCGTCGACATGCCCTACCTGTCTCAGGGCGTGCGCCGCTTCTCGGGGGAAACCAATGCGGGGCAACCGGTCCGGGTCTCGCTGCAGGCTGGACCGTGCGAGCAATCGGGCGCGCGCCCAACCCATTATGCGAGCATTGATGTGAATGGCACCGCCATGTCGGGCTGCGCCACCGAGACCGCCCAGAACGACCGCTGGTCGCTCGGCCTGATGGACTTCCTGACGGCCATCGATGCCTGCCTGATGGAAGTTCCTGAAGCCGACCATGTCACCATCGCACAGCCGAGCGGCGGCGGCGTCGGGGTCCGTCTGTCGAACCGCAATGGCGAGCGATGGGAATGCAATACCCGCGCAAATGGCCGGGTGAATGCGGTCCGTACGCTGGATCCGTCCGACGCCCTGCTGGGCGAAGGCGACCCGATCTTCGTGCGCAGCGTGATGCCCCAGAACGGTGTCGGCTGCTACGCCTATGAAGCGGTGCGTCACGGCGATGGACGCCTGATCGGTGCGTTCGGTTACGACACCTGTATCGGGCCCGGCGGTGCGATCGGCTAGCGCCGGGTTAATCGGGATTTAACCGGAGCAGCTCACGGCAGGCAGCATGCGCTGCCTGCTGATCCTTTCTTCGAGCCTCGTCCTGTCCGCCCCTGCGGCAGGCGAAATCCGTGACATCATCCTGTCGCAAGACGGCGGCGTGGCCTGGATCCAGCTTGAGTTCGATACGACGCCAACCGCAGCGGAATGGGATGAGGCGACCGGCACCCTTGCAGTCACGGTCAGTGGTGTCACCGCAGGGACCCAGCGCGTCGAGCCCGTATCCAACACGGTCATGTCGCAGATTGCGTTCGAGACCGGCGATGCCGGGCTTCGCGCCGTGTTCACGCTGGAACCGGGGTGGCAGGGCAGCCGGGTCCATATCGACGGGCATCGCCTGATTGTCCGCGTGTCGGGCGACGGACGCACACCGATGACCGGGGCAAATGCCGCAGCCGACGCGCAGCTCGTCTCGCCTGACACACTGACCATGACGCCGGCCCAGACGGCCGAAGCCCCGGAAGCCGATGCGCCCCCCGCCGATACCGGTCGCCTGGCTGCAACGAATCTGCTGCCCGAAGACGAGGCTTTGCCAGCGGGACCGGACGGTCCTGGCAACGGCGCGCCTGATACGGGCACAGGCGCGGATGATGCCGTTTCAGCGGACTTGACCGACGCCGCTGCCGCGACCCGGTCTGCGGCCGCTACGTCCGCGTGCCGGGAAGCTGACGAGCAGGTGACCGATGATCCGTGGGATCTCGACGCCTTGATCGTTCAGGCCGGATGCGCGCGTGCCAATGGCGACAGCGAACAGGCGCTGGCATTGCTCGAGCGCGTGACGGCAATGGACCCGGAACGGTTCACTGCCTTGCTGATGCTGGCGGAAGTCGAAGCCGAATCCGGAAATCGCAGCGAGGCGCGGGCGCTCTATGAACTGGCGGCGCGCAATGCGCGAACCGATGGCGAGGCCGGGGCGGCGATGGCCCGCGCCCGTGCGCTCGCAGACTAGCCGCGAAGGTCTGCGCGCACGGCCTTGCCGATCACGGTCAACTCGTCGGGCGACGCGGCTTCGACCCGGCGTGTGCGCAGGTTGAGGGTCGCCGCGATGCCTTCGACCGTCCACCAGGGTTTGCCCGAGACCGGATCGATCACCCAGTGAACGATGTGGCGGACCTTGTCGGTCATTCCCGCGAGCGCCGATCTTACGACAAATCCATCGCCGGCCTGCGGCCAGCGTTGAACCCGGATACGGGCTTCCAGCAGCGCGCCGCCCCTTGGGTCGTCGGTGGCTCCAAACTGGCGATCCGGAAAGGCCTGCGCGAAGTTCGCAACCGAGTCGGAGACTTTTCCCAAGAGGCATTCGGCGCGCATCGCTCCGAAAACGTCCGCATCCTCCTGACCGAATCGACCAAGACCGAGCTGAAACAGATCAAGCGCTTCGGCCTGAACGAGAGAGACCGTCTGGCAGCCGGGTGATGCATCGAGGCCGCGAGGCCGCGCCTCGTCCGGGAGCGACGCCGTCAGGTCGCCGGCAGCAGATTGAAAACGGCTCGGCCAGGGGAAGGCCTTGGGCGAACCGGGCACGATGTGCCGCACTGTCCAGGTCAGGGTCGCGGCGAGGCGGTGATCGCCCGAATGGCGCATGACCAGGGCGATGTCGGCATCATCGCCGCCGATACGCGTAAAGCCGCCCTCGATGAACAAGGGCGCTCCGGGTCTCGCTTCACCCAGAAATCGGATATGGATTTCGCCGGTTTGGACCGTTGCCGTGGCGCCAGGGCGAAACGCTCCGGCGAGGCCGGCATCCTCGATGAGGCGCGCGACCGCTTGCATCGCCTTCGCCAGGTAGGATTTTACGTTGAGATGGCCCATCTCGTCGCATTCCCAGGCGTTGGCGTTTCCCCGCCAGAGTTCGCGCATGGTGGACACTTTCCGGGACGATCAGTGGATGCAGCGCTCGCAGAGGCCGTAATACTCGACGACCGATCGATCGATCTTGAAGCCCGAAGGGGCATCGTCGGGGCGCGGTGTGCCGTGGCGTTCCTCGACCGACCCGCAATCCCCGCAGATATAAAGCTCGGCACTGCAGCCATGCCCCAGATGGTCATGCTCGACGCAAGGAATGAAGGCGTTGAGTGCCTCCACCTTGTGAACGAGGCCTGATGCCATCAGGAAATCGAGGGCCCGGTAGACGGTCGGTGGCTTGGCTTTGCCGTCGGGACGGATCTGCTCGAGCAGGTCGTACGCCTTGATCGGTCCGTCGGCCTTCAGGAGCAGGCCGAGGACACGGCGGCGCGTCGGCGTCAGCTGTTCGCCGCGTTTCCGGCAAAGCGATTCAGCGTGATCGAGCGTGCGTTCTATGGAATCGGCGGTTTTCATCTTGCGCAAATTTAATCCGGAATTGCTGTGATTGCGAGCGTTGCCGCTTGCCAAGATCAGATATGTTATTTTATTACAGACGCAAGAACTCCAGGAAGGTCCTCCCCATGCGTTTTTCATTGCTGTCATCGGTCGCTCTTGCTTGCCTGTCATCGGGCGCCGCGTTCGCGCAGGACGCCGAGGAGCGGCGCACGCCGGACAGCGAGGTCGAGCGGATCGTCGTGACGTCTTCCATCCTGGGTGCCACGACGCAGGAGATTGCCGGTGCTGCGGGCATCGTTGATGCGCGCCATATCGAAGAAGACCTTGCCGGCAGCCTGGCCGACACGATCAGTCACGAGCCGGGCGTCAGTTCCACCTATTTCGGACCGGCCGCCAGCCGCCCGGTGATCCGGGGCCTGGGTTCCGACCGCGTGCGCGTGCTGGTCAACGGGGTGGGGCTGATCGATGCCTCGACAGCGAGCCCCGACCATGCGGTCGCGACCGAGGCGCTCGAGGCGGAGCGGATCGAGATACTGCGAGGCCCCGCCGCGATCGCCTATGGCGGCGGTGCCATTGGCGGCGTCGTGAATGTCATCGACGGGCGGGTGCCTGAACGGGCGCCCGATGGTCCGGTCGAGGGCCGGGTCTATACCGGCGCGACCAGTGTCGACTCCGGCCACCAGCTGGCCGGGCGGATCCGGACGAGCGTCGGTCCCTTTGTCTTCCATCTCGAAGGTTTGACCCGCTCGGCGGACGATTACGACATTCCGGGTTTTGCCGAATCCGCGCGGCTTCGCGCGCTTGAACATGCCGACGACTCCGCGCCGGCGATGGCCCGGGACGAGGACGATGATCACGAATCGTTCGGCGTCGTGGAGAACACGCATCTCGATTTCGAGACCGGCTCGCTTGGTGGTTCATGGGTGGGTGACTGGGGCTTTGTCGGCCTGGCGTACAAGTCCGCCGAGGCCAGTTATGGTTTGCCGGGCCATGCACATGAGGAAGAGGAAGCGCCTTTCCCCTTCGCCTCCGACGAGGAGGACGAAGTCCCGCCGTCGATCGAAATGACCCAGAATCGTTGGGATTTCCGCGGCGACATCGACCTGCCACAGGGCTCGCCCTTCACCCGTGTGCGCTTCGCGCTCGGCGTTGCGCAATACAAGCACGCCGAGATCGAGGACGGTGCGGTAGGCACGCTTTTCACCAATGATGGCTGGGAAGGCCGCGTCGAGATCCGCCACCGGCCGATCGGGAATGTCATTGGCGCCTTCGGCCTGCAAAGCCAGTACCGCGATTTCTCGGCGCTCGGCGATGAAGCCTTCATCGTTCCGGTCGAGACGACGGATCGCGGCGTGTTTCTCGTCGAACGATACGATGCCGGGACATGGGGCGTCGAAGGCGGGCTGCGCGCGGATCACCGCGAGATCGAGAGTATTGCCGGGAACCGTGACTTCACGACGTGGTCTGCCTCGGGCTCGGTCTTCGTGTCGCCCGGTGACGGCCGGTTCGTGTCGCTGACAGGCGCGATCACCGAGCGGGCACCGACCGACATCGAACTGTTTGCAGACGGTCCCCACCTGGCGACGCAAAGCTATGAGCGCGGCAATCCGGCGCTTCAGCCCGAGCGCGCCTATTCCATCGACCTGACGGGCCGGCTCGAACGAGACCTTTGGGGGGCCGAGGCTTCGATATTCCGGGCCGATTACGATGGTTTCATTGGTCTGTTCGCGACCGGCGGCGTCGAAGAGGGCCTGCCGGTCTTCGCCTACCGCCAGGCCGATGCGAGCCTGTGGGGCTTTGACGGCCGGGTCACCCGCCAGATCGGCTATCGCTGGGGCTGGGATTTCTCGGCCGAAGGCACGTTTGAATTCGTACGCGGCGAAGTCGATTCCGGGGGCAATCTGCCCCGCATTCCGCCGCTGTCGCTGTCCGGGGTGCTGGAAGCGGAACGCGACTGGGTGGCTGCAAGCGTGGAGGTCACCTGGGCGGCCGAGCAGGACGAGGTGACGGCCAATGAATTGCCGACGGACTCCTATACGCTTGTTGATGCTCAGCTTGTCTTCACCCCGGTGCCGGTCGACGGTCTGCGGGTGATTGTCCAGGGCCGCAACCTGACCGACGAGGATGCCCGGTTGCACACCAGCTTCCTGAAGGACCAGGTGCCTCTGCCCGGGCGGAATTTCCGGGTCGCCTTGTCGTACTCGTTCTAGTGGAAGTGGACGGGTGCAGGCGTGCGTTGTCGCGCCCGGAGTCATGGGGTATCAAGCGCCAACTTGATTTTCGGGGGTAAAGACCATGACAGACGCACCAGCAAACGGCCCGCGCCTGACCGGCAATGTGCCGCTCTACAAGGAGCCGGTACCGCTCAACAAGAATGATCACCGCAAGCTCGGCCTCAAGGCGGTCGACAAGCCGTATGAATTCGTGCGCGAAACGCATTTCGTTCCGACCGTGGTCGGCGAATTCGGCGTTGCGAGCGCCTATTATCCGATCATCTTTATCGGTGACCGGAAAATGCCGGCGATCGTCATGGGTCTGCAAAGCCGCCACAACCTGTTCATCACCGAAGATGGCCAGTTTGATCCCGACTTCATGGTCCCGGCCTTCATCCGCCGTTACCCGTTCGTGTCGGCGTCCAATGGCCCCGACCAGCCTGCGACCTTCTGTTTCGACACGGCCGCTGAAGTTGTCAGCGACAAGCCGGACTTTCCCTTCTTCGACGAGTCGGGCGAGCCGACCGACACGACCAAGGAAGCGATCGATTTTGTCAGCGCCTTTGAAGCGGACTCACGCATCACCGAGCGTTTCGTCGCCCGTCTGATCGAACTCGACCTGTTCGAGAAGAAGGAAGTGAAAATCGCCGACCCGAACGACCGTACCAAGACGATCAAGGTCGCCGACTATTTCGGTGTCAGCGAAGACAAGCTTCTGGCGTTGCCGGACGACGTCTTCCTGAAAGCCAAGACGGACGGTCTCCTGGGCCCGATCTACGCGCACATGCTGTCGCTGTCGCGCTGGGAACGGATCCTGACCCGTTACTTCAAATCGGTGAACCAGCAGCAGGCGGCCAAGGCGGCCAACTAATCGTGCCGGTTCACGATCAAGACTGATGCAAGCGCCGGTTCCGACAGGGACCGGCGTTTTGCATTTCAGTCACACGCCATCACGGATGCGCCATATCGCTTCGCCTTCCTGGTGATCGCGCTATATGTGAACGGAACGGACGGATACCGCACAGATGACCTTTCTTACGCGCCTGGCTGGCCTGGTTGCCGGTCTGATCGTCTCGATGCCAGGAGTGGCAGCCGCGCAGATGGCCTGCCCGGCCGACCCGCTGGTCGAGGCGTCGCTGGTTGCCGATCACGAGACCGTGGTGCCGGGCGAGACCTTTCGCGCCGGTCTGCGTCTGGTCATGCCAGAAGGCTGGCACACCTATTGGCGCAATGCCGGGGATTCCGGCGAAGCGACCCGGATCGAGTGGGAATTGCCCGACGGGGTGACGGCGGGCGAGATCGAATGGCCCGCGCCGGAGGTCTTCCCGTTCGGCCCGTTGGCGAATTACGGCTACGCATGGGATGTCCTGCTGCCGGTGTCATTCGACGTTTCCCCCGACGTGCGGCGCGGCCCGCTGCCGATCAGCGCCACGGCCTATTGGCTGGTATGCGAGGAGATCTGCATTCCGGAATGCGGCGAGGTCTCGGTGTTTCTCGAAGCCGGGCCCGAAGCGATCCCCGACCGGCGGGGTGCCGGACTGATCGCGCGCGCGCTGGAGCAGACCCCGCAGCCCGTCGACGGTCTTGAAACCGCGATTGAACGTGCTGGCGAGACTCTGCTTCTCACCGTTTCGGGACTGGATCCGGAGAGCGTCCGCAATCTGGGCTATTTCCCCTATTCCGCGATGGTCGTTGACCATGCCGCCGAGCAGACGGTCAGCACCGAGGAAGGCGGGCTTGCCGTTTTGACCCGGGTTGCAGGCCGCGGCCCCGGCAACACCAGCGGTGAAGGAATCCTGGCCTACGAGACCCGAGTTGACGGGCGGTGGGTGCGGCGCGCAACCGAGATCAATCCCCGGCCCGGCCAGTTGTTTGCCGTCGCCAATGTCGCCTTGCCCTCGGCTGAACCCATCAGCTTCACCGGTATGATCTGGGCGCTGTTCCTCGCACTGATCGGCGGTTTGATCCTCAACCTGATGCCGTGCGTGTTCCCGGTGTTGTCGATCAAGGCGCTGGGCTTTGTCGAGCGCGCGCATGGCCACGAGGCCGAACTTCGCCGCCACGGCCTGGTTTTCCTCGCCGGGGTCCTGACAGCCTTTGTCGGCCTGGCGCTGGTCCTCGCCGCCGCGAAAGCGGCAGGCGGTTCGGTGGGCTGGGGCTTCCAGCTTCAGTCGCCGCTGATCGTCGCCTTGTTGGCGCTTGTCATGCTCGCGATCGGGCTGAACCTGCTGGGGGTGTTTGAAGTCGGCACCAGCATCCAGGGTCTCGGCGGGCGATGGGCCAACGCGGAAGGCGATGCGGGTGCGTTTGCGACCGGCCTCCTCGCAGTGGTCGTGGCAGCGCCGTGCATCGGACCGTTCGCAGCGGGCGCACTGGGACTGGCGCTCGCTCAACCCGGCTATTTCATTGTCGCGGTTTCCGCTGCAATGGGTCTGGGCCTGGCCTTGCCCTATCTGATCCTCAGCTTCTTTCCGTCGCTGCTGCGCTACCTGCCGCGGCCCGGTGCATGGATGATCCGGTTCAAGCAATTCCTCGCCTTCCCGATGATGGGTGCCGCGATCTGGCTTGTCTGGGTATTGTCCTTCCAGGCCGGCTCGGCAGGCGTTCTCTTCGTCCTGACCGCAGGGCTCGCGATGGGCTTTGTGATCTGGGCGCTGCAATCGGGAGGATGGACGGGACGAATCGCCGCCGCCCTCGGGGCGCTCGTGCTTGCGGGCTCACTGGTTGCGGTTGCGCAGGCCAACGCCCCCTCGGCGGCGAGCAGCGCGGAAAGCTGGTCTCCGGAACGGGTTGCCGAACTGCGCACGGAAGGCCGGCCGATTTTCGTGGAATTCACTGCCGCCTGGTGTGTGAGCTGCCAGGTCAACAAGCAGGTGACGCTGAACAGCCAGGCAGTCCGGGACGCGTTCGAACGCACCGGAACGGTCGAGTTGGTCGCAGACTGGACCAATCACGACGACACGATCGCCCGGGCCATTCGCGGCCACGGTGCGGCGGGTGTTCCGCTTTACGTGATCTATCCCGCTGATGGCGGGGATGCAGTAGTCCTGCCGCCCGTCATCACGTCAGGCATGCTGGTCGAAGCGCTTGAGGCTGCCGCCGGCTAGCGGCCGTCCGTCTGACCGAAGGGGTGACGTGATGCCGGGCAGACAAAGCCCGGATCGGGCTCCTCGCGCGGCAGGTCGGCATCGGCCTCGGGCGCGATCTCGGCGGCCTGATTGAACAGGTAGGCGTATTCCAGGTAGACGCGGGCCATGTCAGCCTGCGTTTCTGCGGCGGCAAAGTCGTCGAGGCGTACTGCCGCGTCTGCCGACATGCCGCGAAAGATGCAGCGCAGATCCTGTGGGCCGCCGGCATCCTCGATCCGCCGGGACAGCATGGCGGTTGCTGCAGCGAATTCATCAACACCGGTCAGGAAGGGGTCGGCCATGTCCAGCTCCTGCGCCGGGGCAGCCGGTGCCTGAGCCAGGGCGTCGGCGCGGGCTTGCGCCTCGTCGCGCAACACTTCGGCTTCCGCGCCCAGTTCCGTGCCCGGTCCCGCGAAGGCGGGGGCCGAAGCTGCAGCGAAAAGCGCCAGGACAAGCGTTCTGAGCATGGTCTTTCCTTTTGCGACGCGATAGTCACGCAATATGCGGACCGTGAAGGCGGCGCGGTGAAGGACAAGAATGACACGTTTGGCTGAACAAGGGGTTTCCGAGCTGGCCGGACTGGCCCGCGAGGAAGGCGCGCAGGATGCGCGGGACTTTTTCCGTAACGAACCGGGCCGGGTCGATGCGCTGACCATCCGTGCCGCGGGGATCACGGCCGATTTTTCAAAACAGAGCGTGTCCCAAACCTGTCTCGAAGCGCTTGTCCGGTTTGCCGACGCATCGGGAATCGACGAGGCGATTGCCAATTTGGCTTCGGGCGCACCCGTCAATGTCACCGAGCAACGCGCCGCGTCCCATATGGCCTTGCGCGGGGCAGGGCGCGACGAGAGCGGCAAGGCGGCGGCGCGCAGCGAGCTGGACCGGGCGATGCGATTTGCCAATGCCCTGCGTGCCGGCGAGATTTCCGGTGTGACAGGCAAGCCCCTGCGCAACATCCTCCATATCGGCATTGGCGGTTCGGATCTCGGTCCGCGGTTGATTGCCAAGGCGCTTGGCGAAGCGGGAAGCCCCGTGCGGGCCCGCTTCCTCGCCAGCCCAGATCCTGATGCTTTCGCGCACGCCGTTCGGGACTTTGACCCGGCTGAAACGCTGGTTTTCGTGGTCTCCAAGTCCTTCGGGACCGCCGAGACAAAGGCCAATGGTGCGGCGGCGCGCGAATGGCTTGAGGCCGGACTGGGGACGAAAGATGTTTCCGCGCACCTGGCTGCCGCCAGCGCTGCGCCGGACAAGGCGGCGGCCTTCGGCGTGCCGGGCGAGCGCGTATTCGAGATGTGGGACTGGGTGGGCGGTCGCTACTCGCTCTGGTCAGCAGTGTCGATGACGGTCATGGCGGTCCTGGGCGAAGCCGCGTTTCGCGCGCTGCTCCAGGGCGCGGCCGCGATGGACGATCACTTCACGGCCTCGCGCCTGGACCGGAACATGCCCGTCGTGATGGCGCTCGCCGCCTATTGGAACCGGGTTTTTCTGGGCCGGCAGAGCGCTGGCCTCGTTCCGTACGCGACACGCCTCTCACTCTTGCCGGCCTGGCTGCAGCAATTGTCGATGGAGTCCCTCGGAAAACGGACCGGTCTCGCCGGCGACGAGATCGGCGGAGACACCGGCGCGATCATCTGGGGTGCAGAGGGGCCGAACGGCCAGCACGCCTTCTTCCAGCTGCTCCACCAGGGCTCGACCATCGTGCCGGTCGACATCATCGCCGTACGCGAGGCGAACGGTGATCCGGTCCGCCATCGCATGATGCTGACGAATGCGCTGGGTCAGGCCGAGGCTCTGCTGAGCGGTCGCAGCTTCGAAACCGCAAGTGCCGAGCTGGCGGCACGCAGCGTCGATCCCGATGAAATCCGGCGGCTTGCGCCCCACCTCGTCATGCCCGGCGGGCGGCCGACCAATTTCCTGATGCTGGACCGGCTGGACCCCTATTGCGTGGGCGGGCTGCTGGCGCTCTACGAGCACTCGGTGTTCGTGCAAAGCGTCCTGTTCGGCATCAATGCCTTCGACCAGTACGGCGTCGAATTGGGCAAGACACTCGCCAGCACGCTGGAGCGCGAACTTGAAACCGGCGCGTCCGGCATACATGACCCCTCCACGATGCGGCTTCTCGGGCGCGTTCGCGGCGACAACGACTGAATTCCGGAGTGATCGAATGAGCGGCAAGAAGCCCTTCAAGCCCAAGGCCCGCCGTCCGCGCGGGTTCGAAGACAAGCCAGCGAGCGTGCTGCGGGCCGAGCTGCGCCTGATCGAGGCGGCGGTGAAGGTCTATGACGCCTGGGGCTTCGAACCGCTTCAGACCCCGGCCTTTGAATACGCCGATGCCCTCGGCAAATTCCTGCCGGACGAGGAACGACCCAATGAGGGTGTGTTCGCGCTGGAGGATGACGACGGTCAGTGGATGGCGCTGCGCTATGACCTGACCGCCCCGCTGGCCCGGTTCGCCGCCGAGAATTTCCAGGACATGGCCAAGCCGTTTCGCCGGTATCAATACGGCGATGTCTGGCGAAACGAAAAGCCCGGCCCCGGCCGGTTCCGTCAATTCGTCCAGTGTGACGCCGACACCGTAGGGGCCGCCGGACCGGCCGCCGATGCCGAGATGATCGCGCTCGCCAGCGAAGTGATGCGCGCCGCTGGCCTGAAAGACGGCGAGTATGCCGTCCGGGTCAATGACCGGCGCATTCTGGACGGTGTGCTGGAAGGCATTGGTGCAAGCGATCCCGATGTCCGCCTGAAGGTATTGCGTGCCGCCGACAAGCTTGACCGGCTGGGCCGCGACGGCGTGGCCGCGCTTCTCGGGGGCGGACGCAAGGACGAGTCCGGTGATTTCACCGAAGGGGCAAAGCTGAGCGATGCCAGTATTTCGACAGTGCTGGCTTTTCTCGATTCCACCGGCGGGTCGCGCAGCGACGTGATCGGCAGGCTGGCGCCGCTGGTCGCGTCATCGCAGACCGGCGAGGCGGGTCTCGAAGCCCTTTCGGAAATTCACGCCGTACTCGGTGCGTTGAATGTCGGCGAGGACCGGGCCGTATTCGACCCGTCCATCGTGCGGGGGCTCGGCTATTACACCGGACCGGTGTTCGAGGCGGAATTGCTCGCAACGGCGACCTATGCGGACGGCCAGCCGATGCAGTTCGGGTCGGTCGGTGGCGGCGGGCGCTATGACGACCTCGTGGCCCGGTTCACGGGGCAGCTCGTGCCGGCGACGGGGTTCTCCTTCGGGGTCAGCCGATTCGCGGCGGCGCTCGCGGCACTGGAAACCGGTGTGGCGCAGGGGGGTGACCCGCTGGTCGTGGTCCTGAATCTTGAGAAGGACCGCGCTGCCGATTACCTGGCGCTGGCGGCAGAATTGCGCGCTGCGGGGCTTCGGGCCGAAGCATTCCTGGGCGGCGGAAACATGGGCAAGCAGCTGAAATATTCCGACCGCCGGGGCGCGGATATCGCGGTCATCATTGGCGAAGACGAGCGCCAGCAGGGACTCGCCACGATCAAGGACCTGAAACTGGGGGCCAGGCTCGCTGCGGAGATCGAGGACAACAAGACCTGGCGCGAAGAACAACCCGCGCAGGAAACCGTTGCGCGCGGCGACCTGGTCAAAGCCGTCATTGGACGGATCAAGGGCATTCACGCCTGAGGCGGGATCAGGGCGCTTGACGTCCCCCCTTCCGCCTGCTTCATTAACTGCAGGACAGGACCTGACCGTTCAGTCCCTTTTGGCGCCTCGGGGAGGAGTCGCCTTAATCGACCAACCGAATTAACGGGCCGGCGTTTCGCCGGCCCGCTTTTTTTTATCGAATCCGGTCAGTAGTAACCGCTGGGCACACGCGCCGTATCGGAGTCGGATCGCTCCGCCCGGGGAGCGTCATTCCCGGCCATGGTCGTGCAGGCCGTTGTCGCGATTGCGGCCGTGGCCAGCAGAAGCGAAGTCAGCAGGGTCTTGAAGCGCATTGGGTATCCCTCGTTGTCGAGTTGGATGCCCCCCAGGCAGTCGAAGACCCGGACCGGCCGCGCCCCTGCGGCCAGCCCGGTATTCGTTCAAGGTCAGTCGTCGTTGCCTTCCAGTTCGTCTTCACTGGATCGGCGGATTTCGATGACGTGCTGGCGTTCGCCATCATCATCGGAATTGATGTCGATCACGACGCGGCCCCGGCGGATGACATTGGTCTCGCCATCCTCGCTGCGGAACACCATGACGTTGGGATCGTCCCCGAATGCCATTTCGGCAAAGCGGGCGTTTCGTTCCTCCATTCGGTCCAGGAATTCGCCGAGTTCCTCGCCTTCCAGTTCGCGATCGTCGAGCCAGACGCGGGTCGTGCCATCTTCGGATTCGACGCGGATGCTGCTGGCATCGCTCATGTCCCCGAAGTCCCAGCGCATGGCATGGCGCGCATCGCGGCCTGCCTGGCGGGCTTCATCGCGGGCACGCCGCATTTCAATCCGGGCGTGACGCTGTTCGCCCTGGGCGTTGCGCATCTCGATCCGCGCCTGTTCGATTCCCCGGCGGGCATGGATGCGGGCTTCGGCAATCTCTTCGCGAATCTCGGCCTGTTCCTCAGGCGACATGTCGCCGAAGCGCATGCGCTCGCCGTCGCGGGTAATCCAGGTGTCCGCCTCAGGCTCGACAATCTCGATTTCCATGCCGTCCAGTTCGGCCAGGGCCTCGGCCAGTTCCGCTTCGTGAGTGACCCAGTCGATCGATTCCACTTCGGCCAATGCGCGTTCGGCAGCCGCCATCGCCACTGCGATCTCGGCGTTCATTTCTGCCCGTTCAGGGCCGGTGCGCCACGTGAAGGTGCGATGCGGTCCGGGACCTTCCGACACCCGAACCTCGCCCCGCTCGATCACCACGCGTCCGCCGTCGAAGTCATGGCGCTCGCCGTCAACGATGACTGCGCCGTCGATCACCTCGATCCGCTGACCGTCGACCGTGATGACGCTGCTTCCGTCGCCGGACGTGACATGGACGGTGCGGTCTCCGTCCTCGCTGATGACTTCGATGACCCGCGCGTCGTGCCGCGACATTGCGTGATCACCGGATCGCACGACGTGCACTTCACGTTGGCGGAATTCGGCGCGCGGCTCGTCAGCGGCGGTCGCAGCACAGGCTGTCAGCGCCAGGGCGGAAACAGAGAGGAAAATCGATTTCATGGTGTGTCCCTTGCATTAGGCTGAGCTTACATTGCGCGCCTGCGTGTTACCCGGCCAGTGCGGCCAACTGAATTTTTCGTCATGCGGCATTCAGGCTCGGCCGATGAAGAAAGCGGCGGTGGTCCGGCAATTGGGGGGTCCGGACCACCGCCTTCAGGGTCACAGCAGCACGGACACGCTCGCTGATGCGGTGTTACGCGCAACTGACGCCCTCATGAAAAGCACGACAGGTGTTCGCCACAGGGGTGTCGGGCTTGCATCACACGGCTGTGTCCCCAATCGTGCAGCGGGACAGGGACAGGAGATACATGTGACGGTCAATCGCAGACAGATCATTGCCACCGGCACGGCCGCGCTCGCCTTTCCCGGTATCGCGCGCGCTTCCGCGCGCCGGACGGCGGACCGCGCAGCCGGCATGCTCCTGATGGGGTTTATCGGTGACAACCCTGATGCCGAGGGTGCGGACATCGTGGCCGATCACCTCGCCAATGGCCGCATCGGCGGCGTGCTCTTCCTGCGGCACAATGTGCGATCGCGCGAGGGGGCGGAGGGTCTGGCGGCCCGGTTCCGCGAGATTGCGCCCGACGCATTTCTTGCGCTCGACCAGGAAGGCGGCGCGGTGCAGCGCCTGAACGGGGATCTGGGCTATACGCCCGTGCCGCGCGCCCATGTGCTGGCTCAGGCCCAATCGCCTTCGCAGGCCGAAGAGACCTACCGGATGGCGGCGCGAGAATTCACCGCTGCCGGGTTCAACATGAATCTCGCGCCCGTTGCGGACGTACAGGACGACGCCAACGGCGTGATCGGTCGCTGGGGGCGGGGCTATGGCACGGACGGCGAGACGATTGCCGCCTATGCCGGTGCCTTTATCGATGCCTTCGAGGCCGAGGGCGCCGTGTGCGCGGTGAAGCATTTCCCCGGTCATGGCCGGTCAACGGGCGACAGCCATGAAGGCTTTGTCGACATTTCGCAAAGCTGGAGCGAGAACGAGCTCGACCCGTTTGAACGCCTGATCGAGCAGCGCAAGGCGCACCTCATCATGGGCGGCCACCTGATCCATCGCGGGCTGGATCCGTCCGGCGACCCGGTAACGCTGTCGCGTCCGATCCTGCATGAATTGCTGCGGGGGCGTATGGGCTATCGCGGCGCCGTGATCACGGACGATCTCGATATGGGCGCCATTCGCGAACACTACGATCAGCGTGAGGCGGTCATCCGGTCACTGATTGCCGGCAATGACATCATCATGATGTCCAATTCGGCGGCACCTGACCCGGCACTGCCGCAGAAGTTTGCCCGCTGGGTGGAAGAGGCGGTCGAAGAGGGCCGATTGAGCGAACAGCGGGTCAACCGCTCGCTCGCACGGATTGAAACCCTCAACCGGATTGCCCGCTAGGCGCCTCCACGGCAGGACACCCCCCATGCACGATTTCTTCGACCGCCACCCGCGGTTTCTGGACACCAGCATTTCCGGCGCGGCCCGCAATCGCCTGGACACAAAATATATCGCGCTGATCGAACGCAACGCGCACCTGTTCAAAGGCAAGCGCATCCTGGATCTGACGAGCCATGACGGGCGGTGGAGCCATGCGGCCCTTCTGCACGGCGCGACACACGTGACGGGGATCGAAGGGCGGAAGCACCTGATCGAGAATGCCGCCGAAAATCTGGGCGCTTACGGCATGCCGCCCGACCGGTATGACTTTATCCAAGGCGACGTGTTCGAGGAGTTGCGCAAGCTCGAGCCCGGTCAGTTCGACATCGTTTTCTGCTTCGGCTTCCTTTATCACACCGCCAACCACGTCCAGCTCATCTCCGCGATCGAAAGGCTGAAGCCGGACCATCTCCTGCTTGAAACGACGATCAGTGCGTCGCCCGACCGGATCGTCGAAATCATGGCGGAGGCCACGCACCACGAGTTCAATGCGATGGGCGAGCGCCCCTTTGAAGTCGTGGGTTGGCCCAGCCGCTCGGCATTGTCGCTGATGCTGGATACGGCGGGCTTTCGCCACGCCTACCAGAACTGGCACGATCACGGGATAGGCGACTGGTCGAATATCGAGGATTTCCGGGACGGGACGCGGATCTCGCTGGTCGCACGGCGGATGGATGGCAGTGCGGATGCCAAAGCCGGGCTCAAGAATGCGTCCGATGCGGTGGCAGCCGGCGATTTCAAGACGGCAATCGAGCACTGTGACCGGGTCATCGCCCGCTACTGGTTTGATCCCCAGGCGCACTATCTGCGCGGCTTCGCTTTGCAAGCGCTCGGCGAACCGGCGCAAGCCATCGAGGCCTACGACCGGGCATCGGCGTTCGGTTATGCGCCCTTCTGGGTGCGGTATAATCGCGGGGCCGCGCATGCCTCCGTCGGCGATCGCGAAGCCGCCATCCGGGACATCGCGGAGGCCGGGCGTCTCGACGCCTCGCATGAAGGCGTCAAGACGCTGAAGGCGGCACTCGGTCTCTAGTCGGCGCTCGTTTCGCCGCGCAGATATTCATCGAGGAAGTCGACATAGGCTTCCGACGCGGTAATCCGGTTGTCACGGCGGCGGAAGCCGTGACCTTCGTCCGGGAAGAGGACGTATTCGACCGGCACGCCATTGGCCTCGACGGCGGCGACGAGTTCGTCGCTCTCCACCTGCAGCACGCGCGGATCGTTTGCGCCCTGGATCACCAGCAGCGGCTTGGTGATCTGGTCGGCGTGGAAGAGCGGCGAGATCGCGTGGTGGCGCTCGGAGTCGGTCGCGGGATCGCCCATCTCGTCATAGAGCGCCTCGCGGAAGCTTTCCCACCAGGGCGGGATGGAAGCCAGTGTGCGCTCCCAGTTCGTGACGCCGAAGATGTTGATGCCCACCTCGAAGGCATCGGGATGGAAGGTGAGGGCGGCGGCGGTCATGAAGCCTCCATAGGAGCCGCCAATCACGCCGACGCGGTCCGCATCGACCCAGTCCTGCTCGCGCAGCCAATCGCCGGCGGCGACAATGTCGCGCAAATCTTCCTCGCCGTGGCGGCGGTCGTCCATGTGGAAGAAGGTCTTTCCGTAACCCGACGAGCCGCGGTTGTTCGCGGCATAGACCGCGTAGCCATGATTGACGAGGTGCTGGATCGTCGCCGAATAGCCGATACGGCTCTGTCCGCCGGGACCGCCATGGACCCAGACCAGCGCAGGCACCGGGTTGTCGGCGCTGGCCTCATGCGGCCGGTAGAGGATGCCCGGGATTTCCAGCCCGTCGAAACTCTCGAAGCGCACGACCTGGGCGTCCACCATCTCGTCCTCGGAGATTGCGGGGTTGAGCGCATTGGTCAGCTGGGCGTGGTCCTGGGATGCAAGTGACACGACATGGACGTTCGACGGCGAGGTGGCGCTGTCGATCAGGAAGGCAATCGAACTCTCGTCACGAGAAAAGCGGGTTGAGCCGATGTCCCCAGCGGGCAAATCGGGCAGGGCCAGTGCCTCGCCGGTTTGCGTGTCGATGATCGACACCTCGGTGCGCGCATCGGCATTGATGCCCGACACGCGGTATTGGCCCGACGGCGAATAGGTGACGAAGGAGACGTCCCAGTCCGCCTCGATCAGAGGCGCGGTGTCGCCGCTCTCCAGGTCATAGGTCCAGGCCTGGTTGAACTCGCCGTGCTCGTCGGTGGCATAGACCAGCGCCGAACTGTCCGGCGTGAAGGTATAGACGCCGTGGGCAATATTGCCTTCATGCTCGGTGATGACACGCGGCTCGGTTTCGCCCGACTGGAGGTCAAGAAGGAGGATGTCGCTGTCAGCCGAGGTGCGGTTGCGCACCAGCGCGACCCAGCGGCCATCCCGGCTGACATCGCCGATCTGTAGCGCGTCGTCGTTCTGGAAGACGAAGCTGCTTTCAAAACTGACCGTGTCGTAGGCGTAGATGTCCATCGCCGTCTGGTCGCGTTCATTGGTCATCAGCCAGATGTCATTGCCATCGGCGGACCAGCCAAGGAATTGCGCCCGGACTTCCTCGCCCGGCGTGATGTCGTAAAGCTCGCCATCGGTGTCGCGCACGAAGATGTGGCTGATCTCGTTACCGCCGCTGTCGGCAGTCACCAGGACGCGGTCATCGGCCGGGAAATAGGAAATCGCGAAAGTCGCGTTCGTGTCCGAATGCGTCTGGGCGGTGCGGTCGCCGGTGGCCGGGTCAACCGCATAGGCGTTGAACACGCCGGTCTCGTCGCTGGAAATCAGCAGGCGGCTGTCGTCGGGAGAGAAGGCAAAGCCCGCGCTCGACGCCATGCCGAAGCTCGTCGTCATGTGGAAGGTCGCGGCGTCGTGCCGGACGGGTTCGGCAGCCGGCTCACCGTCCTGCGCGAAGGCCGGCAGGACGAACAGGAGCGCGGCGGGTGCAGCGGCGAAAGCGAATGTCTTGCGGGTCATTCAGGAATCTCCTCGTGTTGGCGTCACTATAGCGGCGCGGACCGCGGCAGCGGCAAGGAGATTCGCGCCGTCTCAATCCCGCAGCTTGCCAATCAGCGCCAGCGGGGTCGAAGTTCGGCAGCAACAAAAAGGGCGGCCCGAGAGCCGCCCTTTCGCATGTTTCCGCTGAGGGATGGACTAGAAGTCCATGCCACCCATGCCGCCCATGCCGCCCATGTCGGGGGCACCGCCGCCGGAGTCCTTCTTCGGCTTTTCCGCCACGGCCGCTTCGGTCGTGATCAGGAGGCCGGCGATGGACGCCGCGTCCTGGAGCGCATGACGCACAACCTTGGCCGGGTCGATGACACCGAATTCGACCATGTCGCCATACTCTTCGGTCTGCGCGTTGTAGCCGAAGGTCGGGCTGTCGTTTTCCAGAACCTTGCCAACCACGATCGAGCCTTCGACGCCGGCATTTTCGGCGATCTGACGGATCGGGGCCTGCAGGGCGCGGGCGATGATGCCGATACCCTGGGTCTGGTCTTCATTGTCGCCCTTCAGGCCTTCGAGACCCTTGATGGCTTTCAGGAGCGCAACACCGCCGCCCGCGACAATGCCTTCTTCAACCGCAGCGCGGGTGGCATTGAGGGCGTCGTCGACGCGGTCCTTCTTTTCCTTCACTTCGGTTTCGGTCGCACCGCCGACCTTGATCACCGCAACACCGCCGGCGAGCTTCGCCAGGCGTTCCTGCAGCTTTTCACGGTCATAGTCGGACGAGGTGTCCTCAACCTGCTTGCGGATCTGGGAGACGCGCGCTTCGATCGAAGCCTTGTCGCCGGCACCGTCAACGATGGTGGTGTCATCCTTGGTCAGCGTGACCTTCTTGGCCGTGCCGAGCATGTCGAGCGTGACATTTTCCAGCTTGATGCCGAGGTCTTCGGAGACGACCTGGCCACCGGTCAGGATGGCGATGTCTTCCAGCATGGCCTTGCGGCGATCGCCGAAGCCCGGTGCCTTCACCGCAGCAACCTTCAGGCCGCCGCGCAGCTTGTTGACCACGAGGGTCGCCAGCGCTTCGCCTTCCACGTCTTCCGCGATGATCAGCAGCGGACGGGAGGACTGGACCACCGATTCCAGGACCGGCAGCATCGCCTGCAGCGAGGACAGCTTCTTTTCGAAGAGCAGAATGTAGGGATCTTCGAGATTGGCCTGCATCTTGTCGGCGTCGGTCACGAAATAGGGTGACAGGTAACCGCGGTCGAACTGCATGCCTTCGACGACTTCAAGCTCGGTTTCGAGGGATTTGGCTTCCTCGACCGTGATGACGCCTTCATTGCCGACCTTTTCCATTGCCTTGGCGATCATCTCGCCGATGGCGGATTCGCCGTTGGCGGAAATGGTGCCGACCTGGGCAATTTCGCCCGAACCCTTGATCGGGGTCGAGGAGGCCTTGATCGCTTCGACGACGTTGATCACGGCCTTGTCGATGCCGCGCTTCAGGTCCATCGGGTTCATGCCGGCAGCAACCGACTTCATGCCTTCGCGAACGATGGCCTGAGCGAGAACCGTGGCGGTCGTGGTGCCGTCGCCGGCTTCGTCATTGGTGCGCGAAGCGACTTCGCGGATGAGCTGGGCGCCCATGTTCTCGAACTTGTCCGTCAGTTCGATTTCCTTCGCGACCGAGACGCCGTCCTTCGTGGTGCGCGGGGCGCCGAAGGACTTCTCGATCACGACGTTGCGGCCCTTCGGACCGAGCGTGACCTTCACGGCGTTGGCGAGGGTGTCGACACCGCGCAGCATGCGCTCGCGGGCATCGGCGGAGAATTTAACGTCTTTCGCAGCCATGGCTGTAGATTCCGTTCTTTCGTTTGATGTTCAGTTCGGTTGAGGTCGCGGCGCGCGGACTACTTCTCGAGGATGCCGAGAATGTCCGATTCCTTCATGATCAGAAGGTCGTCGCCATCGACGCGCACTTCGGTACCCGACCACTTGCCGAACAGGATGCGGTCACCGGCTTTCACGTCCAGCGGACGCACCGAGCCATCTTCCTTGATGGCGCCATTGCCCACGGCAACGACTTCGCCTTCCTGCGGCTTTTCCTTGGCGGTATCCGGAATGATGATTCCGCCCTTGGTCTTGGATTCTTCTTCCACGCGCTTCACGAGCACGCGGTCCTGCAGCGGACGAAAGTTCATGTGAGTTCACCCCGTAGATTCATTGATCGCAACGCAGCCGGGTCTGAGGCGTTAGCACTCAAGGCATCCGGCTGCTAACGAGGCGGAAATAGGGATGACGCCGAGGACCGTCAAGAGGGGCGGAGCTCGGCGGGAACATTTCCTGCGGACGCGCGTTGTCGCTGTAATGCCCGCAGCGCTATGTTACGCGCGGTCGAGGGTGGCTGAACGGAGAAATTTCCCGATGAAGATGCGTATTTTTGCAGTTGTTGCCGCAGGTCTGACGCTCGCGGCATGCACGACCACCGATCCCTATACCGGTGAGACCCGCCCCAACTACACGGGCCGCGGCGTTCTGATCGGCGCTGCCGCAGGTGCGGCACTGGGCTATCTGACCAACACCAGCGATTCCGAAGAAGGCCGCACGAACGCGCTGATCGGCGCCGGCGTGGGTGCCTTGGCCGGTGGGGCCGTCGGCAACTACATGGACCGCCAGGAACGCGAAATGCGCGAAGCCATGCGCGATTCGGGCGTCGGTGTCCGCCGTGAAGGCAATGACTTGCGCCTGATCATGCCGGGCGATGTGACGTTCGACACCAACTCAACCGAGATCAAGAGCCAGTTCTATCCGGTTCTCAATGATGTCGCGGCGGTGCTCGAACAGTATCCGGCGACCTATGTCGACGTAATCGGCCATGCCGACTCGACCGGGGATGCGGGCTACAACCAGCGCCTGTCCGAACAGCGCGCCCAGGCCGTGGCCGGGTATCTGATTGCGCAGCGCGTCATGCGCGACCGCTTCTATGTCGGCGGCCTTGGCGAAACGTCGCCGATCGCCTCCAATGAAACGCCGTCGGGCCGCGCGCAGAACCGCCGCGTCGAAATCATCATCCGTCCGCACACCACGTCGTAAGACTTCGGACCGGACAGATTGAGAATGGCGGGGCGCACCACACGGTGCGCCCCGTTTTTCGTTCCGGATTCGGCGTGCGGCCTTGAATGCGAGGCGCTCGACACAGCGCGCTCGACTTCATTTCCGCCGTGCTGGCGCGGCAATCCATTCGTTAACGATCTGAAAACGCCCCGGCCTGATGGTATCTGTCAGGTTAACCTTTGGTGATTCGCCAGCCTTGTTTCCGTCGGGGGCGGAATGATCCGGGCCACAGACATACTCATCGTCCTGACCTACGCCATGATCGCGATTGTCGCGGCGCTGGCGTTCGAACGGCTCGGACTGATGTCGACCAGCTTTGCCTGGTTGATGGGTGCGTTCGTGTTCCTGATTGCCGGCCAGGCCCATTCGGCGGCCGCGCGGGGTATCGAACGCAAGGTGTTCGATGACCAGATCCACGAATTGCAGGCCGCAAACCTGTCACTTCTCGAGGAAGTCGAATCCGCCAACGCCCGGATCGACACCATTTCTCAGACCATCCGGGCCGAAGCCAGCGAGCGCGAAGCGACGCTGACCGGCGAAGTGCGGATGCTGGAAGACCTGGTCAGGCGCATGGGCAATGGCCGCGATATCGCGCCGGCCCCGACGCCGGCTGCCGCGCCCCAGAACCGCCAGGCGGCCGTGGACATCGAGACCGTTCGCGATGCATTGGCGAACAACCGGATCGACCTTTACATCCAGCCGGTCGTCTCGCTGCCGCAACGCAAGACCTACTTTTACGAAAGCTATTCACGGCTTCGCGATGCCGCGGGCCAGGTCATCGCGCCCGCCAGCTTCATCCACGCGGCCGAGGAGGCGGGCATTGTTGCAGAGGTCGACAATCTGCTGCTGTTCCGCTGCGTGCAGATCGTCAAGCGCCTGACCAAGTCAGACCGCCGTATCGGCATTTTCTGCAATCTGTCGCTTCACTCGGTCGCTGACGAGACCTTCTTTCCGGCCTTCCTCGACTTCATGCGCCGCCACTCGGAACTGAGCGGCTCGTTGATCTTCGAGATATCCCAGTCCGCATTCGAGTCCCGGTCCCCGGCTGCGGCGCGCAACATGGCGCGCCTTGCCGATTACGGCTTCCGGTTCTCGATCGACCAGATCCGTGATCTCAATGTCGACATTGCCGACATGCAGCGCGCCGGGATCCGCTTTGCGAAGGTGGAAGGCACACGGCTGATCGAAACCATCGCCAATGGCGATCCGATCGGCGGCATTGAGGCCGGGTCGATCGAGCCGCGCGACATTGCCGGCCTGTTCGCGCGCCACGGGATCGACCTGATCGCCGAAAAGGTCGAACACGAATCCACGATCGTCGAGATTCTCGACGTCGATATCGCCTACGCGCAGGGTCACCTGTTCGGTGAACCGCGGCCGGTACGCGAAGACGTGCTGGAACTGGCAGCTGACCCGATCCGCATGGCGAGCTGACCGGTTCTGAGGGATGCGTCGTAAGGCAGTCCCGCTTGAACCACGTCGGCGTATCCTCATGGCTATATCCTCAACCATGAGGATGTGCCGATGAGAACCGTGATCTCGATTTCAATTCTGTCTGTGTCGCTGGCCTCTGCCGCACTGGCCGATGACGAAGGCGGACGCGATGTCGCCGGTGAAATCGCAGCGCTCGATGCGCGGGTTTTCGGTGACGGATTTAATGACTGCCGGCTCGATTCAATCCGGGAGATTGTCGCGGAGGACCTGGAATTCTACCATGATCTGGGTGGTCCGCTGATGGGTCGCGACGCCTTCGTCGACAGCCTTGAGACCAATATCTGTAGTTCGCCATTCCGGCCCCGGCGTGAACTTGTCGCAGACTCGCTCGACGTGTTTCCGCTTTATACGAATGGCGCGCTCTACGGCGCGCTCGAAACCGGTACACACCGCTTCTACGAGCGGGAATCAGAGCACCCCAATGCGCCCACCGGGATCGCCCAATTCTCCATTCTCTGGTTGCTGCAGGACGGGCACTGGCAGATGAGCCGGGTGGTCAGCTATGACCATCAGGCGGCGGACTGACACGCTCATCCGGTTCCTGCTTGTCAGCTCCGGTGTGAGCCGTCACAAGGCGGGCCATGCAATACACGCCGAAATTCAGTGAGATCGCGGACCGGTATGACGCCGTCCTCAGCGATGTGTGGGGCGTCATTCGTGACGGCCACGCGATGCTGCCTGACGCCGTCGACGCGCTGCGCCGGTTTCGCGAAACCCGCGGACCGGTGATCCTGATTTCCAACTCGCCCCAACCGGCGCCGCGGGTTGCCGCACAGCTGAAGGAAATGGGCGCGCCGGACGACGCCTGGGACGGCATCGTCACGTCGGGCGACACGACGCTGGCGGCGATCCGGGAACTGGGTCCGGGGCCGGTCTTTCACATCGGTCCATCAGGGTATGACGACGCGCTGTTCGAACATGCCGATCTGCAACGCGCGCCGCTCGAAGACGCGGCCTATGTCGTGTGCACGGGGCTCAATTTCGACCGGCGCGACGAACACCCCGACGACTACCGCGATCTCCTGTCACGGATGAAGGCGCGCGGCCTGCCGATGGTGTGCGCCAATCCCGACATCGTGGTGCAGTGGGGCGACGATCTGTTGTGGTGCGCCGGGGCGCTGGCGCGCCTCTACCAGGGCATGGGGGGTGACACGGTCATTTCGGGCAAGCCGCATCGCCCGATCTATGAACTGGCCTTTGAAGCGCTGGCGCGGGCCGGGTATCGCGGCGAGCGCTCGCGTGTCCTGACGATCGGTGACGGGCCGGAGACCGACCTGGCGGGCGCGGAACGCAGCGGGCTGGACGCCTTCTTCGTGGCGGGCGGCATACTGGGCGGTGATCTCGACCTCGAGACCTTCAACGAAGATGCGGTTCGTGATGCGCTTCGCGAGTATGGCACGGGTTGCCGATATGTGGCGCACCAGTTGAAATGGTGACACGAGGCGACCGCATGGGCTGGACAAGTCCGCTGCGAGTCCGCTTAAACCGTCTTCCCGTTGCAGGAGATGCGTCAGCATGAATGTGAAAGATCCCATTCCACTGGAAGACCTTCATATCGGCCGTTCTGCCGAGATTGTCCGTCTGGTTGATGACGCCGCGGTGCGGGCCTTTGCCGAGGTATCGGGGGATTACAATCCGCTGCATCTCGACGAGGATTATGCCCGGCGTACGCCGTTTCGCGGCCGCATCGCCCACGGGGCGTTGATCGCCTCGTTCATTTCCGGCGTGCTCGGCAATGAATTGCCGGGGCCGGGGGCGATTTTCGTCGGCATGGATATCCGGTTCCAGCGTCCGGTCCGGATCGGGGACACGGTGGTCTCGCGCGCTGAAGTGACGGGGGTCGACCTCAAGACCCGCATGGTATCGATGGACTGCACCTGCACGGTTGATGGTGAACTGGCGATGTCGGCTGCCGCTACCGTGATGGTGCGGACACGGCGCAAGAAATCCGAAAGCTAGGCGAAAGCAGCATGGACATCGTTCACGGCTTTTCCGGACTGGATGCCTCCCGGAAGGGCGGCGCCTTCGCGCTCGGAAACTTCGACGGTGTTCATCGCGGTCATCAGGCGTTGCTGACATTGGCGCGCACCCATGCGGCGGAGCACGCCATGGCGTTCTGCGCCATCGTGTTTGATCCCCATCCGCGTGATTTCTTCAGGCCCGATGGCGCGCCGTTTCACCTGATGAGCGATCCGCGCCGTGCGACGGTTCTCGCGGCGCAGGGTGTCGAACGCCTGCATGTCCTGCCCTTCGACACCGCGATGATGAACCGGGATCCCGGTGCGTTCGCGCGCGAGGTGCTTCATGACGGGCTGGGTGTCGATGCGGTTTTCACCGGCGCAGACTTTCAGTTCGGCAAGGACAGGGCCGGCGACATCGCCACGCTGAAGGAGCTTGGCGAGGCTTACGGCTTCACGGCCCATGCTGCCGACCTGGTCGCGGGCGAGGCCGGGGTCATCTCTTCGACCCGTATCCGCGACGCGCTGGCCGAGGGACGGGTAAAGGACGCCGAAGCCTTGCTGGGCCGGCCCTGGGTCATCGACGGCGCGGTGGAAGAGGGGGACCGGCGCGGCCGGACCATAGGCTTTCCGACTGCGAACATTCCGCTCGGCCGCTACCAGCGCCCGAAATTCGGGGTGTATGCGGTCAGCGTTCAGCTGGATGCCTCGGGACACTGGCTTGCCGGGGTTGCCAATGTCGGCGTCCGCCCGACCGTGGCCGGACAGGAGGAACGTCTCGAAGTTCACCTGTTCGATTTCAACCGCGACATTTACGGCCGGTCAGTGGCCGTGTCGTTCCACGCCTTCCTGCGCCCGGAGCAGAAATTCGCCGGACTGGACGAATTGAAGGCGCAGATCGGCAAGGATGCCGAGGCCGCGCGGCGAATTCTCGCGGACACCCTCACTGGACCGGTCTCCTAGCCTCTGTTAGAGGCTCACTCATGGTCTACGCGCCTCCCATACATCCGGCCATCGGGCGAATTACCGGCCCGGTCCTCGCGCGCTGAAGCTGCGCCGGGGAGCCGGGACATATGCGCGACCTCCCCATTCAGACCACGATCAAGACAAGGACCAGAAGGCGATGACGGATTCCCCGAACGGAACCGGCCGCGATTACCGCGAGACGCTTTTCCTGCCGCAAACCGATTTCCCGATGCGCGCCGGCCTGCCGCAACGCGAGCCTGAATGGCTGAAGCGCTGGGAGGATATGGACATCTATGGCCGCCTGCGCGCCAAGGCCGAAGGCCGTCCGCGCTTCAACCTGCACGATGGCCCGCCCTACGCGAACAACCACATCCATATCGGCACCGGGATGAACAAGATCCTGAAGGACTTCATCGTCCGCTCGCGCCAGATGCTGGGTCACGATTCGCCCTACCGTCCGGGTTGGGACTGCCACGGACTGCCGATCGAGTGGCAGGTGGAAAAGGAATACCGGGCCAAGGGCCGGTCGAAGGACGATGTGCCGCTGAACGAATTCCGCGCCGAATGCCGGGCCTATGCCCAGAAATGGCTGGACGTGCAGCGCGAGGAATTCAAACGCCTCGGCGGACTGGGGGAATGGTCAGATCCCTACACCACGATGGCCTATGGCTCTGAAGCGGTGATCGCCTCGGAATTCCTGAAATTCGTGAAGAACGGGCTCGTCTATCGCGGTTCATCGCCGGTGATGTGGTCTCCGGTGGAACGCACGGCGCTGGCTGAAGCCGAGGTCGAATACCAGGACAAGGTCTCGTCAACGATCACCGTGCGTTTCCCCTTGCGCGGGGTGAAAAAGGACGGGTCGGGCATCCCGCCGCAACTGGCGCATGCCCATGTCGTGATCTGGACCACGACGCCGTGGACGATCCCCGGCAACAAGGCAATCTGCTTCTCGCCGAATGTCGCCTATGGCGCGTACAAGGTGATTGCAGCGGATGCCGAGAAATTCACCCCCTGGGCGCGTCCGGGCGACCTCCTGATCTGCGCCGATGAACTGTGGGCCAAGGTCGCGGGCGAGGCGTCGATCACGAAGTGGGAGCGGATCGCGGACGTCAATCCGGACGGATTTGTCTGCTCGCACCCCTTCGCACGGCTCGACACATACTGGGACTACCCGGTGCCGCTCCTGGCCGGGGACCATGTCACGGACGAGGACGGTACCGGTTTCGTCCACACGGCACCGGGCCACGGCGCGGAAGACTATGTCGCCTGGATGAGCGCGAAGGAATGGCACGACAAGGGCGAACCGATTCCGCACACGGTGGGCGAGGGCGGTGAATTCCTGCCGCACATCCCGCTCTTCGCCGGGCTCGAGATTGTCCGCACGTCGGGAAAGAAGACCGGACAGGACGGTCCGGCCAATGGCGCGGTGATCGAGAAGCTGATCGAAGCCGGCCTGTTGCTGGCCCGCGGACGCCTGGAGCATTCCTATCCTCATTCGTGGCGGTCAAAGGCTCCGGTGATCTTCCGCAACACGCCGCAATGGTTCGTCGCGATCGACAAGCCATTCCGTGATGGTCAGACCCTGCGCGACCTGGCGTTGAAGGCGATCGCTGATACCAGCTGGACACCGGCCTCGGCGCAGAACCGGATCCGGTCGATGGTCGAGGGCCGGCCCGACTGGCTGGTCTCGCGCCAGCGCGCCTGGGGCGTGCCGCTGACCATTTTCGTCAACAAGGCGACCGGCGAAGTTCTCGATGATGATGCCGTTCATCAGCGCGTGATCGATGCCATCGCCGAAAACGGTGCAGATGCGTGGTTCGAGCGTCCGGCGAAGGACTTCCTTGCCGATGATCATCACGAGGAAGATTGGGAGAAGGTCACCGACATCCTGGATGTCTGGTTCGATTCCGGCTGCACGCATGTGTTCACGCTGGAAGGCGCGGAGAGCCAGAAATGGCCGGCGAGCGTCTATTTTGAAGGCTCCGACCAGCACCGGGGCTGGTTCCAGTCCTCCTTGCTGGAATCGTGCGGAACGCGCGGGCGGGCGCCCTATGACGCGGTCGTGACCCACGGCTTCGTCATGGATGGCGAAGGCCGCAAGATGTCGAAATCACTGGGCAATGTGATTGCGCCCGAAGAGGTCGCGAACAAGTACGGCGCCGAGATCCTGCGCCTGTGGGCTTCATCGCAGGACTACACGGCCGACCTGCGGATCGGCGATGCGATCATCAATTCCTCGGTCGATGCGTATCGCAAAATCCGCAACACGATCCGCTACTTGCTGGGTGCGCTCGACGGGTTCGACGATGCCGAACGCCTGCCGCTGGGCGAGATGCCCGCGCTGGAACGCTTTGTCCTGCACCGGCTTGCCGAACTCGACAAGACGGTTCGCGAGGGCTACGAAGCGTATGATTTCAAACGGGTTTATGCAGCCTTGTTCAACTTCTGCATTGTCGACCTGTCCGCCTTTTATCTCGATATCCGCAAGGACAGCCTCTACTGCGACAAGCCGGATTCGGTCCGCCGCCGCGCCTGCCGCACGGTGATGGACGCTGTGTTCGACCGGTTGGTCACCTGGCTGGCGCCGATCATGCCGTTCACCATGGAAGAGGCGTATGTCCTTCGCCATCCCGGCGATGACGTTTCGGTCCATCTTCAGGATTTCCCGGAAACGCCTGCCGACTGGCTCGATGCCGACCGTGCGGCACGCTGGCAGACGATCCGCCGGCTGCGCCGTGTCGTGACCGGTGCCCTCGAGGTGGAACGCCGGGAGAAACGTATCGGTGCTTCCCTGGAAGCTGCACCTGTCGTTCATGTCTCAACCGCGGCCTACCGCGAGGCCCTGGACGCCGAAGCACCGGGCAGCGTCGACGATTTCCTTGCCGAGATCGCCATCACCAGCGCCGCTCACCTGGTCGAAGGCCCGGTCCCGGCCGGGGCCTGGCGACTGGACGACGTGGCCGATGCGGGCGTCGAAGTGAAACCGGCGGAAGGGCGCAAATGTGCCCGTTCGTGGAAAATCTCCCCCGACGTGGGCCGCGATCCGCGTTATCCTGATCTCAGCCCACGCGACGCGGAAGCGGTCGCCGAGTGGGATTCCGCCAAGGAGCGCGTGTAAGCCATGTTTCGCCGTCGCAATTCCATGACGCTTGCCCTCATCGGCTTCGCGTTCGCGTTGTTCATCATCGCCCTCGACCAGGCCAGCAAGTACTGGATTTTGTACATTCTCGACCTGGATGCGGGCGGCGCTGGCAGCACGATCGACGTTCTGCCCTTCTTCAACCTGACCATGGTCTGGAACCGGGGAATCAGTTTTGGCCTCTTCCAGGCGCAGGCCTTCTGGCAAAGCCTGATCCTGATCGGCTTCTCGCTGGCGGTGTCGGGTCTGTTGTGTGCCTGGATGATGCGGGCGACGAGAAAGCTCCAGGTCTTTGCCTACGGTGCCATCATCGGCGGTGCGATCGGCAATGCGATCGACCGGGCGATCTACGGGGCCGTGGCAGACTTTCTCGACTTTTCAGAGATCGGTTTCAGCTGGGTTTTCAACGTCGCTGACATGGCCATCAATATCGGCGTGGGCCTGCTGCTGCTGGATCTCGTGCTGAACAGCGAGAAGTCCAAATGAGGCTAAGACTGGCAAGGACGCCAGAGCTTCGCTAAGACTTCCCACCAAGAGACAAACCCGGAGCGGAACATCATGCGTCAACGCGCCATCCTTGCGAGCCTCGCGGTCGCCGCCATCGCCGTTACTGGCTGTCAGAATGTGCGCCAGGCGCTCGGCAGCGAGAAGGTCACACCCGACGAATTCCGCGTGGTGACGATTGCGCCGCTGACGGTTCCGCCTGAATACAATCTGCGTCCGCCGCGGCCGGGTTCGCCCCGTCCGGAAGAGATTTACCCCGACCAGGCGGCCCGTGCCGCGCTGATGGGCCAGCAGGGCACGTTTGACGGCAGCGACGGCGAAACCCTTCTGGTTGCGCGCGCCGGTGCCGGTGAAGCCGACCCCTTCATCCGCGAGATCGTGGATGGCGAAACCGGTGCCGTGGTCCGCAAGACCCGCAGCTTCACCGATCAGATCCTGTTCTGGCAGGGCAATGACACGGCTTATCGCGACGCCGAGACACCGATCGACGCCGAAGAGGAAGCCGCCCGCCTTGCCGAACAGCAAGCGCGTGCCGACGCCGTAACCGGGGGCCGCCCGGTTCAGATCGAGCGCGATCGCGGTGGTCTGGGCAAGCTGCCCGGTCTCTGATTCACGCGCGACTCATCTATTGAAAGGCGGCGGCAGCTTCGGCTCCGCCGCCTTTTTCGTTTCCAGTGAGGGAAATCATGTCCCAGCTTTTCACCATTTTCATCACCGTTTTCCTGGCCGAGCTTGGTGACAAGACCCAGCTCGCGACGGTGCTGTTTGCCTCGGATCGGCAGACATCCTCCCTCATGGTGTTCTTTGCCGCTGCCACCGCTCTGGTGGCTTCGACGGGCGTGGCGGTGGTGCTGGGCACTGCGGCGGAACGCTGGCTGGCCTTCATGCCGCTGAAGCTGATTGCCGGGATCGGATTCATTCTCGTCGGCGGATGGACGATCTGGGATCACTTCCGCAGCGCGGCTGCGGCTTGACCGACTCGGTCCGCACCCGGAGGCTGGACCCATGAGCATCATCCGCCGTCTGTCTCCCGGAACCGTCAATCGTATCGCCGCAGGCGAGGTGATCGAACGGCCGGCCGCTGCGGTGAAGGAATTGGTCGAGAACGCGCTCGACGCCGGCGCGCGCAAGATCATCGTGACAGCGGAAGGCGGCGGTCTGAACCGCCTGGTCGTCGAGGATGACGGGCATGGCATGGATGCCGAAACGCTGGCCCTGTCGGTCGAGCGTCACGCAACCTCGAAACTGCCGGTCGATCCCGATGACGAAGACGACTTGCTGCACATCTCCACAATGGGATTTCGCGGTGAAGCGCTGCCGTCCATCGGGTCAATCTCGCGCCTGACGATCACGTCGCAGGCCCGGGGGGCAGGCGATGCCTGGATGATTTCAGTCGACGGGGGCGACCTGACGCCGGTGCGTCCGGCGCCGCCGCTGGGGCGCGGTGGTACGCGCCTTGAAGCGCGGGACCTCTTTTACGCCACTCCCGCCCGCCTCAAATTCATGAAGACCGAGCGTGCCGAATCCAACGCCATCGCTGACACGATGAAGCGGATTGCGCTGTCGCGGCCGGAAGTCGGCTTTCAGTTGACGCTCGACGGACGATCAAGGCTCAGCCTTGCCGCCGAGAGCGGTGAGGGCGCTGACGCCCGCAAGTCCAGGCTGGCCGCCATTCTCGGGCGGGATTTCGGCGACAATGCGCTGGAGATCGACCAGGAACGCGAAGGCGTGCGGGTGACAGGCTTTGCCTCGCTCCCGACCTTCAATCGTGGCTCGGCGATGCACCAATACCTGTTCGTGAATGGCCGTCCGGTGCGTGACAAGCTGTTGCACGGCGCAGTGCGCGGCGCATACCAGGACTTTCTTGCGCGCGACCGTCATCCGGTGGTGGCGCTGTTCGTCGATGTCGATGGCGGGCAGGTCGACGTCAATGTTCACCCGGCCAAGGCCGAGGTGCGGTTCCGCGATGCGGGGCTCGTGCGCGGCCTGATCGTCGGGGCGCTGCGTCACGCGCTCGCAGGTGCCGGGCACCGGGCATCCACAACCGTTTCGGGCTTTGCGCTGGGTGCGGCGAGACCGCAGGGCGCGCCGTCCATGCCCCCGGCCTACCGGCCCTCGCAAGGGTGGTCGCCTGCACCGGGATATTCACCCGGACACGTCGCGGAAACCTCTTCCGCCTTGCTCGATGGGGGTTCGGCGCGGGTTGAACCGGACTGGCAACCGGCGGCGGGCGCGCACAGCGAAGCGGCACAGCCGGCGCATCCCCTCGGCATGGCGCGCGCGCAATTGCACGAAACCTATGTCGTGGCCCAGACCGGGGACGGGATCGTGATCGTCGACCAGCACGCCGCCCACGAACGTCTCGTCTACGAACGGATGAAGGCGGCAATGGCCGATCGCGGTGTGCCGAAGCAGGCCCTCCTGGTCCCGGAGATTGTCGAACTTGATGAAGCCGATCTGAGACGGGTTCTGGAACGTGAAGACGAGCTGTCAGAGATGGGGCTGTCGGTCGAGGCCTTCGGGCCGGGCGCGCTCGCGGTGCGGGAAGTTCCGGCCTTGCTCGGCAAGCTCGATGTCCAGGGGCTGATCCGCGACCTTGCGGACGAACTGGCCGAGTATGACGCGGCCCTATCGCTGAAGGAAAAGCTGGAAGAGGTCGTCGGCACGATGGCCTGTCATGGCTCGGTGCGGTCCGGCCGGCGCCTGACAGGCGAGGAGATGAATGCCCTGCTGCGCGAGATGGAGGCGACCCCCCATTCGGGGCAGTGCAATCACGGCCGACCGACTTATGTCGAGCTGAAGCTGAAAGACATCGAACGGCTGTTCGGACGGCGATAGCGGCAGCTTTTTTCTTTGATTTCGCCGTACCAACGCTCCCGAGGATTCCAGTTCCGCACAGGGGAGAGGCTGCTCACTCAGCCTTCAGGAAAAACACCTTCGCCTTGCCCCATTTGCGTTCATCGAGAATGGTCCAGCCGGCCGTGTCCGGGTCTTCATCCGAGCCGACTTCGAGAATGACGAGCGCCTCGGGTTTGAGCCAGCCGCCCTCCTTCAAGGTTCGCAGCGTCTTGGGACCAAGGTCGTAGCCATAGGGCGGGTCCATGAAGGCGAAATCGAAGGGCGGGCCGACGCCGGCCGGCTTGGTTCCGAGAAACGTCGCGTCCCGCCGGTGGATGCGGGTGTTGCCGAACAACTGGAACAGTTCCGCGTTGTCGCGGATGGCGCCGCGTGCGGCGCTGCTGGTTTCGACGAACAGGCAGAAGCTGGCGCCGCGGCTGATGGCTTCGAGGCCGAGCGCACCGGATCCCGCATAAATGTCCATCACCCGCGCACCCTCAAGCGGGGGTACCCAGTCGGCATGGTCGATGATGTTGAACAGGGATTCGCGCGCCTTGTCCGAGGTCGGGCGTGTGCCGGGTCCCTTGGGGGCCGCAATGGTCCGGCCCTTGAATTGTCCACCAACGATCCTCACCGCTTGCGGCCTTCGGGTTTGCCCGCGGGCTTGCCGCCCGGCTTGTTGCCTGCAGGGCGTCCGCCGGATTTGCGCTTGTCGCCCATGGGCGGCTTCTTTCGTGTGACCGCTTTTGCGTGCGCGGTGCCGCCACCGGCATCGTCAGTCAGTTGTTCCTTCAGCTTCGGCAGGAGGTGCCCACACTGGTCGACAAGGACACGGTTGGCGACCGAGCCGACCTCGCCCTTGTCCAGATTGCCAAGCTGGAACGGACCATAGGCGGTCCGGATCAGCCGGTTGACCGTCAGGCCGACAGCGTTCAGCGCCTTGCGGACTTCTCGGTTCTTGCCCTCCTTGAGGGAAACCAGAAGCCACATATTGCCGCCTTGCTTGCGCTCCACCTCGACATCGATGGGGCCGTAATTCACGCCTTCGGCGGTGATGCCCTTTTTCAGCTTGGCGATTCCCTCGTCGGTCAGATCGCCGAAGGCCCGGGCGCGATAGCGGCGGGTCCAGCCGGTGGCGGGCAGTTCGAGCGCGCGGGCCAGTTCGCCATCATTGGTCAGCAAAAGCAGACCTTCGGACGTCAGATCGAGTCGCCCGACCGAGATCACCCGTCCCATGTCCTTGGGCAGTTTCTCGAACACTGTCTCCCGGCCTTGCGGGTCCTTGTGTGTCGTGACCAGGCCGTCGGGCTTGTGGTAGCGCCATAGCCGGGTGCGCTCGGCCTCGCCCACGACCTTTCCATCGACCGTGATGCGATCCTTGGACGTTACCTTGACGGCGGGCGTGGTCAGCGTTTTGCCGTTCAGCGTGACGCGGCCGTCTTCGATCATCGATTCCACCGCACGGCGGCTCGCGATTCCGGCGCGCGCCAGCACCTTGGCGATGCGTTCTCCGTCGTCTGGCATATCGTTCAAGACTTGACCCTTTCGCGGGCGCGCCGTACCGCCCGGATATGAACGAGGCGCGCGATACCGGGTTTATGCGGGCAGCGCTGCACGCGGCGCAAGGTGCGGCCGCTGCGGGCGAGGCACCGATTGGTGCTGTCATTGTCGATCCGGCGACCGATGAAATCCTCGCGGCGGCTGGAAACGCACCGATCTCTACCCATGATCCGAGCGGTCACGCCGAGATCCGTGCCCTGCGCATGGCCGCAAAAAAACTCGGCAACTACCGGCTGACCGGGCTTGAACTCTTCGTGACGCTCGAGCCGTGCGCGATGTGTGCCGGGGCGATCAGTCACGCACGGATCGGCCGGGTGGTGTTCGGTGCGACCGACCCCAAGGGCGGGGCCGTGATCCATGGTCCGAAATATTTCGAGCAACCCACCTGCCACTGGCGGCCCACCGTCGAGCACGGGGTCTTGTGGGAAGAGTCCTCGGCATTGTTGAAGGATTTCTTCAGGCAGCGGCGTCTGAAAACGCCGTAAGCCGGGCCTCCAGCCCTGATTTCACCGACGGCCATTCCTCGGGCAGGACCGAGAAGTAGACGGTATCGCGCCGTTCGCCGCGCCAGGTGTTGAGGTGGCTGCGCCAAATGCCCTCCCGGACGAAGCCCATCTTGGTCATCGCGCCTTGCGAGCGCAGATTCCTGCCGCCGGTCTTGAATTCGACCCGCAGCGCCCCGCTTTTGAACGCATTGCCGATCAGCAGCAGTTTGCAGGCCGGATTGACCGCCGTGCGCCGTGCCTCGGCAGCGTAAAAGGTCCAGCCGATCTCGACTCGCTGCTGAGCGGGGACGATGGCGAGATACGACGAATGCCCGACGGTCTTCCCATCGCTCTTGCGGTGGACGACGTGGCTGATCTGGTCCCTCGATTGGGCCTCCAGCATCATGTCAAACCACGCGTCGAAGTGAGGTCCGAAGCCCGGTAGGGTCATCAGTGACCAGATGTCCTCGTCGTCCGCCACGGGGCGCAATTGCTCGCGGTGATGCGCCTGCATCGGTTCAAGGCGGACAAAGGCGTTTTCAAGAATGCGGGGCTGCAGGTCCATCGTGGCTATCCCGTGGTCAGGAGGAAGATGCCCCTTATCACGTAGAAGAAGCCGATCACCGTCACGATCCATTTCGTAGCATTTCTGAACTGGATGTCGGTCATTCGCTTCAGGACCTGCGCGCCGAGCGTGGTGCCCAGCATCGCGAGAGGCACTGCGGCGGCGATCCACAGCGGTTGGGACAGCGCGCCTCCGGCCACGGCCGGTGCGATGTAATAGGCGATCTTGAATCCGTGAGCGATCACCTGGGTGGCAGCCTTGGTCGCGACGACGGTGCGCCGGTCCATGTCGGTGGTCACGTAGAAGACGTCGAGCAACGGGCCGGAAACCCCTGCGACGATGTTCAGCCCCGTGACACCCACACCCGAGAAAACGGCATGCGAGGTCTTGCGCGCATCCAGGGCCAGATCCCTCAGGGGCAACCACAGGAGGGCGGGCACCAGGCCAAGCACGATGAAGAGCCAGGGTTTGGGAAGCTGGATGGTGAAGGCGAACAGCACCGCTGCGGCGGCGGCGGACCCGATCAGGTAAAGCCCCAGAATCCTCCAGTTGATCCACCGGTACCACAAAAGGGCGCGCCAGCCGTTCGAGACGGCCTGCACCGATCCGTGGACCACCATTGCAGCGGAGACGGGCAACAGCACGGCCAGGACGCCCATGAAGATGAGCCCGCCTGCCATACCGAATATTCCGGAAATGAAGGAGGTGATCAGGGCTGCTGCAAGAATGATCAGCCACGCCATGCGAATCCCCTCCCTTTTTCGTCAGGAGGTTTATAGTCGCCGGGACGGAATGACCATACGGCCGGTTGGAAGACAGGTCCGAAGCCAAGGGGATGAGACATGGATTTCGCGTATTCGCCGCGCTGTCAGGAATATCTCGACAAGGTTCGCGCCTTCATGGACGCGCACATCTATCCGAATGAAGCGACCTATGCGCAGCAACTCGCCGCCAATGGTCTCGACCGCTGGCAACCTCTGCCGATCATCGAGGAATTGAAGGAAAAGGCGCGCGCCGCCGGCCTGTGGAATCTCTTCCTGCCGGAATCGGAAGACGGGGCGGGCCTGTCGAATCTCGATTATGCGCCCTTGTCGGAAGAAATGGGCCGGGTGCTGTGGTCGTCGGAAGTGTTCAACTGCTCGGCGCCCGATACCGGCAATATGGAAGTGCTGGCCCGCTACGGCTCGCCCGAGCACAAGGAAAAGTGGATGAAGCCGCTGCTGAACGGCGAAATCCGTTCAGCCTTTCTGATGACCGAACCGGACGTGGCGTCATCCGATGCGACCAATATCTCCTGCTCGATCACGCGCGACGGCGATGAATACGTCATCAATGGCCGCAAGTGGTGGTCGTCGGGTGCCGGCGACCCGCGCTGCAAGATCTACATCGTGATGGGCAAGAACGATCCCGACGCCGAACGTCACAAGCAACAATCGATGATCCTGGTTCCGTCCGACACCAAGGGGATCACGGTGGTGCGTCCGCTGAACGTATTTGGTTATGACGATGCCCCGCACGGGCACATGGAAGTCCGGCTCGACAATGTCCGCGTGCCGGCATCGAACATGTTGCTGGGCGAGGGCCGCGGCTTCGAGATCGCTCAAGGCCGCCTCGGGCCGGGTCGCATTCACCACTGCATGCGCACGATCGGGTCAGCGGAGCGGGCACTGGAGCTGATGGTGCGCCGGTCGATGAGCCGTGTCGCCTTTGGCAAGCGGATTGCCGACCAGTCTGTGTGGCATCATCGCATTGCGCGCGCCCGGATCGACATCGAGTCCTGCCGCCTTTTGACGCTGAAGGCGGCGTGGATGATGGACACGGTCGGCAACAAGGTGGCGCAAAAGGAAATCGCGATGATCAAGGTCGCGGCTCCGACCATGGCGCTGAAGGTGATCGACGATGCGATCCAGGTGTTCGGCGGGGCCGGTGTCTCGCAAGACACGCCGCTGGCCAGCGCCTGGGCCGGCATCCGGACGCTTCGCCTGGCTGACGGACCGGACGAGGTGCATGAGCGCGCCATCGCCCGGATGGAAATGAAACGGCTTTCAAACGAAGGCTGAAATGGCTCCGGGGGAGGGGCGTGATGAGTGTCTTTGAAATCGCTGCGATCATCGCAGCCGTGTTCGGGTCCGGTCTGGGTCTTTATGCCCTGATCAAGCCGGAATTCGGCTCGGATCTGACCCGGCTCAAGGCTGATCCCGCGCGTCCGGGTGGTTATGCGGAGTTCCGGGCGACGCTCGGCGGGATGATGCTGATGCTGCATATCGCCTATATTGCTGCGGCCGTGACCGGGTTTGGCGCGGTCGGTGCCGCGGCGGTTCTGTCGGCAGGATGGGGCGGCGCGGCGCTCGGGCGGATCGTGTCGGTGCTGCTGGACGCGGACAAGGGCGTGCGGGTCCGGCACACCTACATATCCATCGGGATTGAGGTGACGGTCGCGGCGATCTTCGCTGCTCCGGTCGTGCGTTTCATGCTGGCGGTCTGACGTTTTCACTCACATCGCTGTTTGACGCTGCCCGGCCTCGGCTTTCATGGTGCCGCCAACGTCGTGGAGTTCAATCATGTTCCTTGCCCCGCTTTTCGCCGCCGCGCTTTTGCAGACCCAGGGTTTCGCCGAGGATGCGGAAACACTGGGCGGCTACATGGCCCATGCCTGCACCCTGCAGCAGGCCGACAATCAGGGTGGCGAGGCAGCCGACTACGAAGCCTTCTGCGCCTGCCTCAGCGATGACATGGCCGCCAATTCCAGCCCCGAACTGTTCCGTGCGCTTGCGCTCGGCAGCCAGGGCGCGCTGGGCGAACGGTCGATGCTGGAAGACGCGGAAGGCGCGCGCGCCGAAAGCGAGCGCGTGTTCGGGACCCTGGAACCGGAAGAACAACTCTCCTCGGCCGGCGTGATCCAGAACGGGCTTCTGGCCTGCCTGCCGCTTGCGCCTGTCCAGACCACATCCGACGCGGAATCAACGCAATGAATGCTGACGCAGACCTCCAGGTCGATCTGGTCGTCGATTTCGTCTGCCCGTGGTGCTGGCTGGGCCATCGCTATTGGCAGAAGGCCCGCAAGCTGATGCCGGAAATCTCGACCGAAACCGTGTTCCGGCCGCACGAGCTCGACCCGTCCATCCCGCCCGATGGCCTGCCCTACAAGGCCTACATGCAGGCCAAGTTCGCAGGCGCGAATGCCGACCGCTGGCAACAGATGCGCGAACATCTCGAAGCTGCGGCGCCCGAAGCCGGGATCGAGTTCCGGTTCGGCGAGATCGAGCACCGCCCGTCGACGGTCAACGCTCACCGCCTGATCCGCTGGGCCAGGGGGCAGGACAATGCGCTGGCCGAGACGGTCGCGGAGTCCCTGTTTTCAGCCTATTTCCGGGAGTTGAAGGATATCGGGGATCCCGCCGTACTGATCGAGATTGGCAAGGCGGCCGGCATGGATACGTCCATCCTCGCCGACCTGTTCTCGACGGACCGCGACATCGATGCGGTTCGCGACGAGGCTGCCTTCTTTGCGCGGCTGGGCGTGAATGGTGTTCCGACCTTCATTCTGAACGGCAAGTTCGCGGTTCCAGGCGCGGTGCCACCCGACACGCTGGTCGAAGCGGCCAAGGAAGCTCTCGAGGACGACCACTAAGTTTTTGCAAGCATCCGGCGTGATTTCCACCTAGTCTGCCTTTCACCAATTTGACTGGGAGGCATGACATGACACGCTTTTTTGCATTGACCGGGGCAGCGTTACTCGCGGTCACGCTCGCTGCCTGCGGCGGACCCGACGCGGCTGACGATGATACGCCCGAAGCCGTGAACGGCCAGATGGAGCACGTGGACGGCGATGGCGATGCGGCGGGTGACGACAATTCGTCCGACGACATGGCCGGCGGCGGAGATCAGCCGGCTTATTCCGCTGGAACGGATCCGGATTTCATCGCCGGGTGCCTGCAGTCGTCCAACCTTTCGCGCGCCATGTGCACCTGTATTGCCGCGGCTGCGGAAGAGGAACTCAGCGATGACGAACGCGCCTTCCTGACCGCGTCCCTCAATCAGGACGCCGAGGCCGCGACTGAATTTCGTATGCGCCTCGACGTCATGGAAGCGGCGAATGTCGGCGTCTTCATGAGCAACAGCACGCGCAGCTGCGCCGAGCGCGGGTTCAACGATTAAGCGATGTCGGCTCTCGAAGCGGCGGCGCTCTACACCGCACTCAATCTCCTGATCCTGCTGCTTTTGGGTGGCGGCACGGGCATGGCACGTAGCAAGCACAAGGTCAGCATCGGAACCGGCGGTGTCGCTGACCTCGAATGCCGGATGCGCGCCCATGCCAATGCGGCCGAATGGATTCCCGGGGCCCTGATCGGACTGGTTTTGCTGGCGCTCGTGGGCGCACCAGCATTGCTGATCCATGTCGTGGGGCTGGTCCTGACGCTCGCACGGGCCGGGCACGGGCTGACGATGGGGCTCGGCAAGCCGTCGGGTCCCGGACGCATGATCGGGACCCTCGGGACGGTCCTCGTCTATGTGGTGCTGATCGGTGCGCTGATCTGGTACGCGTTGATGTAGAGACTGCGTTGCCTGTCAGACGGGCGGGGGCTAGGCATGCGGACATGAGCCAAGTGACCGACGCCCCCGATCCCGCCCGCCTGCAATCCATCGCTGACGAACTCGTCGCGCTTGCCCGCAAGGGCGGCGCCGATGCCGCCGAAGCAGCGGTCATTGAATCGCGTTCGACCGAAGTGTCGCTGCGTGATGGCAAGCTGGAAGACATCGAGCGGTCTGAATCGCGCGATGCAGGGCTGCGCGTCCTTCTCGGCAAACGCCAGGCCGGTGTTTCGTTTTCCGACCTCTCATCCGATGGCCTTCAAACGGTTGTCGAGCGCGCCATTGCGATGGCCCGGTTGGCGCCTGAAGATCCGCATTGCGGACTGGCCGAACCTGGCCAGTTGACGCGGAACGCCCCGGAGATTGCTCTCTACGAAGACGCGGAATGGTCGCCTGAGACCCTTGAAGTGCTCGCAGCCGACGCTGAAAAAGCCGGACGCGACGTGGACGGCGTGACCATGACGGAATCGGCTTCGGCCAGTCATGGCAGCGCTGCGGGTGCAGTGTCAGCATCCAACGGGTTTGCCGGGGGGTGGCGCCGCTCTTCCATGGGATATGGCGCAGTGATGATTGCCGCGCGAGATGGGGCGATGGAGCGCGATTACTCCTACAGTCAGGCGCGGCGTACCGCTGATTTGCGGTCACCGGAAGACATCGGCCGCGAAGCCGGGGAACGCGCCGTGGCGCGCCTGGCCCCGCGGAAGCTCGCATCGGGACGGCTGCCAGTCGTGTTCGACCGCCGGATCTCGACCGTATTCCTGTCGTCGCTGTCAGGCGCGATCAGCGGACCTTCCGTGGCGCGCGGCGTTTCGTTTCTGCGCGACAAGCGCGGCGAGAAGGTCTTTGCGGACGGAATCCGGGTCATCGACAACCCTCTGCGCGACTGGGGGATGGGATCGCGCCCCTGGGACGGGGAAGGTCTGGCGGTCAAGGAATGGGCCGTGATCGACGACGGTGTCCTGACCGACTGGTTCCTCAATCTTCCGGCAGCACGGCAACTCGGTCTTGAGCCCAATGGCTGCGGCACACGCAATCTCGGCGGACCGCCCGGTGCCGGACCGAGCAACCTGCATCTGGAGGCGGGTTCGGCTTCGCCTGAGGACTTGATCGGCGGCCTTTCTGAAGGGCTGCTCGTCACCGACATGTTCGGACCGTCCCTCAATCCCAATACCGGGGACTGGTCGGTCGGCGTATCGGGATTTCGTATCTCGGGCGGCGCAGTCGATCACCCGGTCAGCGAAGTCACGGTGGCGGGAAATTTGATCGAGATGTTCGCCCGGCTTCAGCCAGCCAATGACCTGCTGTTCCGCCACGCCGTGAACGCTCCAAGCGTGTTGATCGATGACCTGTCCATCGGCGGATCATGACCGCGACCTGATTCGCGACGCTGCGCGGGCGGCGGGCGAGGTCCTGGCCGGCTTGTTCGAGCGGGGTGCCCGGAGCTGGGAAAAAAGCAAGAACAACCCGGTCACTGAGGCCGACCTGGCGTCCGAGAAAGCGCTGGAAGCGGTGCTGCGCACGGCGCGTCCCGATTACGGGTGGCTGTCCGAAGAAAGCCCCGATGACGGCTCCCGGCTGACGGCGCGGCGCAGCTTCGTGATCGACCCGATGGACGGGACACGCGCCTTCATCAAGCGCCGCCCGCATTTCACGGTGTCGATCGGCGTCGTCGAAGCGGGGCGGCCGATTGCCGGGGCGATCTACAATCCATTGACCGACGAGATGTTCGATGCGGCCTTCGGTGCTGGGGCAGCGCTAAACGGGAAACCGATTTCGGTCACCGGACAGTCGGGGCTGGATGGCGCGAAACTCTTGGGTGATCCGCACATTTTCCGGTCATTGGCGGCAGAGGGGGCAACCCTGGAATCGCGCAATTCCATCGCCTACAGGATTGCCCTCGTTGCCTGCGGCCAGTTTGATGGCGCGGTGTCACCGCGCCCGAAGTCAGACTGGGACCTGGCGGCAGCAGATATCGTGATCCACGAGGCCGGCGGTCTTTTGACGGATCGCAACGGACTCCCATATCGCTACAATACGGATACCGTTCGTTGTGCGCCCCCATTGGCGGCTGGTCCGGGGCTTCACGCATTGCTAAGAGACCGGCTTCAAAACAGCGTATAGAGTCCAACCCACGGAGCGATCATGTCCGACCCTCAGCTGCTTCACCTCGTCGTCGGCGGCGAGCTGTCCGAAGTCAGCCCGCACTCGAACCAGTTCAAGGACCTGTCCAAGGTCGAATTCGTCGGCGCCTTCGCGAACTATGATGATGCGCGACGTGCCTGGAAGGCCGCTGCGCAAGCGACGGTGGACAACGCGCACATGCGCTTCTTCATTATTCACGCCCACAAGCTGCTTGATCCGTCTTCGGATCGCCACTGATCAGCGGGCGGGAAAGAGGTCTGATTGTCTGCGGACACACCCCGCGCCCGTTCAACCGGTGAACTGACCGCCCGATTGTGGCGGGACTGGCTGGCACACCACTGGCCATTGGTGACGCTTGCCGTCGCCCTGTCGGCCCTGACGGCAGCGGCCGTATCGAGCTATGCCTTCGTCGTGCGCTGGTCGGTCCAGTTGCTCGAACAGGGTGACCAGCGCGTGATCTGGATAGCGCCTGCGGCCATCATTGCGATGACCGTGGTACGCGGCGTGTCCCTGTTCGCGCAGACCGTCCAGACCAACCGGCTGGCCCTTCGGGTAATGCAGGACTTGCAGGAAAAGATGTTCGCCAAGCTCGTGCGCGCCGATTTCGCGCGCCTGCTGGCTGAACCGGTCGGCACGATGGTGTCGCGCTTCACCAATGACATCACGCTGCTGCGCGAGGCATTGATCCGTGCGGCGAACAATCTGCTGCGTGACACGCTGACGGTCATTGGCGCGGTTGCGGCCATGTTCTGGTTCGACTGGATGCTCGCCATCCTTGTGCTGGTCGTCTATCCGATCGCAGCCCTGCCGGTCATTCGGATCGGCCAGCGCATGCGCAAGACCTCGAATGAGGCGCAGCAGCAGATGGGCGAAGTCACCAGTTTTCTCGAGGAGAGCTTCTCGGGCGCGCGCATGGTGAAAACCTATCAGCTGGAAAGCTATGAGGAGGGACGCTCGCACGGGGCCTTCCTGAACCGTTTCCGGCTGGCGCTGAAGCTTGCGGCGTCCAAGGCGCGGGTGGATCCGATCCTGGAAGTCGTCGGCGGGATCGCCTTTGCGGGCGTTCTTGGCTTTGCCGGGTGGCGGATTTCCCAGGGCCAAGCCAGCGTCGCGGACTTCATCGGGTTCATTGCTGCCATTGGCATCATGGCTCCGGCCGTTCGGGCGCTCGGCACCCTCAACGCTGTCGCGCAGGAAGGGTACGCCGTGCTCGACCGCGTCTTCACCGTGCTCGATACGCCTGACACGGTCATCGAGGCGCCGAATGCAAAGCCGCTCCGAATTTCCGGCGGGACGGTGGAGTTCGACAATGTCTCTTTCGCCTATTCCGATGAAGCTCCGGCCCTGACGTCGATCTCGATGAAGGCCCTGAAGGGGCAGACGATCGCCTTTGTCGGACCGTCAGGTTCGGGAAAGACGACGATCCTGAACCTGATCCCGCGCCTGTATGACCCGACCGAGGGCCGGGTGCTGATTGATGGTCAGGACATTCGCGGAGTGACCCTCGACTCGGTTCGCCGCTCGATCGCGCTGGTCAGCCAGGACGTCACCCTGTTCGACGATACGGTGCGCGCCAACATTGCCTTCGGGCGTCTCGATGCGAGCGAAGCTGAGGTCGTCGCCGCAGCGAAGGCCGCCGACGCGCACGATTTCATCACGGCTCTGCCGGGCGGATATGATGCCCCCGTCGGGCCGCGCGGCGGTCAATTATCCGGGGGTCAGCGCCAACGTATCGCCATCGCGCGCGCCATCCTCAATGACGCCCCCATCCTTTTGCTGGACGAGGCCACCAGCGCGCTGGACGCCGAAGCGGAAGCGCGGGTCCAGGATGCCCTGACCCGGTTGACCCAAGGGCGGACCAGCTTCGTGATCGCGCACCGGCTGGCGACGGTTCGCAATGCCGACTGGATATTCGTGCTCGACAAGGGCCGGATCGCCGAGGCCGGCCGCCACGACGATCTGGTGGCAAAGGACGGGCTCTATGCCCGGCTCTCCAAGCTGCAATTCACCGACAGCTGAACGCTATTCGCGGCGCAGGATCTTCTCGGTCAGGAAGCTGCCCCACCAGCTTGCCATGAAGCCGTCATGGACGGCTTGCCGGTCGTATTTGGTGCGCACCCATTCCAGGAAGTCGATCGGCTCGGCCTCGTTGGCGAGACGATACTGCTCGAAGAAATAGTCCAGCATTCCGGTCTTGCCCTGCTTCACGTGCAGGTAGTTGAACGACAGGTGCTTGATGGCTTCCTCGAACGGGGCCTTCTCATGCAGCAGCATGTACATGACCGCGACAATACCCGCCCGGTCCGCGCCCGACTTGCAGTGCATCATTGCCGGGTACTCGATCGTGTCGAAGACCTCGATCAATTTTTCGATGCGCTCCACATAGGGCGCTTCGCGCGATCCCCAGGGCAGGTCGACCACGGTCAGGCCGTGCTGCCTGGCTGCATCACGTTCAAGATCGTAATAATGACGGCCGGGCTGGGTGCCGCGCAGGTTCAAGATCGTCTTGAATCCCTGGTCTGCGAGCCACTTGATCCGGTTTGGAGAGGGCTGATTGGCCCGCCACATGCCCTTCGTGCCCACGGGGTGCATGTTGTGGAAGCGCAGGCGCAAAACGCCGTGATCCTTCCACAGGTAATCCTGCCAGGCGCGCTCGCGGTCAGTCGGGTTTGAGAGATCGTAAGTCATTCGTGTGCAGGGTCCTGCGCCGCCGGGTCTTCCGCTGGGGTTTAGGCGGGCTTATCTCCGCGGGCAACACCCCAGCCGGGGGCTTGACCCGCGCGGCGACGATTGTCAGCAAGGTGACCATGGTTAAACGCCTGACCCGCTCCGCGCCTTTCCAGATTGCGGTTTCGTGGCTTCTCGCCCGCTATATGCAGTTCTGTGCGGCGACCACGCGCTGGGAGTATCGCGGGCGCGATCATATCCAGGCCCTGACCGGGCAGAGCGGCGGTATCGTTGCGGCCTTCTGGCATTCGCGCATTGCATTGAGTTTCGTCGCGTGGCCACGGTCTGCGCCGCAAAAGCCTGCCATGCTGATATCGAGGTCGAAGGAAGGCGATTTCATCGCCCGGTTTGCGCGCCAGCTCGATATTGCGACCATCCGCGGCTCGTCGCGAAACCAGCGCAAGGACAAGGGCAAGGGCGGCATGGCCGCGTTCCGCGACATGGACCGCTGGGTCAATGACGCAAATTGTATGGGGATGACGATCGACGGTCCGCGCGGACCGCGCCAACGTGCCACGATGGGGGCGCTCCGGCTGGCCCGTTCGACCGGTGCGCCCATCATGATCTTTTCATGGTCAGTCACTCACAAGCATGTCGCCAATTCCTGGGACCGCTTTGTATTGCCGTTGCCTTTCGCGCGTGGCGTCATGATCTGGGGCGAACCCCTCGTGATTCCCGAGGCAGCGGACCCGGACGAGATGGAGCGGCTGAGGCTGGTCCTGGAAGACCGCCTGAACACGATCACAAGGCAGGCAGACGAGGCGTGTGGCGGCGTGGTCAGCGAGCCCGAGCCTGCCATCCCTGTACAAGCCGAGGCAACGCCGTGAGTCTTCCGCCGGGCCTGCTCTTCTATCGATGCGCCACCACGCTGGCCGGTCCGCTTGCGCATCCCGCGCTGCATTTCCGCGTCAAGCGTGGAAAGGAAGATGCCCTGAGGATTGATGAACGCGAGGGACGGGCGCTTCGGGTGCGGCCCGCCGGACGGCTGGTCTGGCTGCACGGTGCGAGCGTCGGTGAATCCCGCGTGATCCTGACGCTGGTGAAGGCGCTTTCGAACGACAATCCGCGCCTCAATTTCCTCGTAACCACCGGAACGATGACGTCAGCGGCGATGATGGACAAGGCCCTGCCATCACAGGCGATCCACCAGTATGTGCCGATCGACAGGCCGCTTTATGTCCGGCGTTTTCTGGATTACTGGCAGCCGGATCTCGGTGTGTTCGTCGAATCCGAGCTGTGGCCGAACCTATTGCTCGGCGCACAGCATCGCGGCATCCCGCTGGCGCTTGTGAATGCGCGAATGAATTCGGGATCCATGCGCGGCTGGATGTCGAACCGCTCCAGCGCCGTTCGACTGCTGCGCTGCTTTTCCTGGATCGGGGCCGCCGACCAACGCACGGCCGATGGCCTGTCCGATATCTTGCGCGACACCGTCCCGATGGTTGGCAATCTCAAGATCGATGCTGAGGCCGATCCGGTCGACCCCGAAGCGTTTGCGCCCATCATTGCCGCGACCCGGTCGCGCCACGTCTGGGTGGCGGCCAGCACCCATCCGGGCGAAGACGAAATTGTTCTGGATGCGCACCGCAAGCTTCTCGCGAAGCAGAGCGATGCGCTGCTCATCCTTGTGCCGCGCCACCCGGAGCGGGGTGACGCTGTGTCCGATCTGCTGGCGTCGCGATCCCTAGCGCATGCGAGACGGTCACAGGGGGAGCGCCCGGATGGCGAACAGCCCGTCTGGCTCGCCGATACACTTGGCGAAATGCGGCTCTGGCTGGCCGCGACGCCCGCAGCCTTTATTGGAGGCAGCCTGTTCGACGGGATCGGGGGGCATAACCCGGTCGAAGCGACCCAGTCGGATGCCGCCGTGATCACCGGCCCCTATACGGCCAGTTTCGATGACGTGTTCGCCGCCTATGAAGCGCAAGACGCCGTGGTCCGCGTCCAGGACGCAGACCGCATTGCGCAGGCCGTGACCGCGATCTGGAATGGACAGGGCGCTTCGGTCCAGGCCGGCCGGGCGGCCGTGGCTGCCCTGTCGTCGGGTGCGCTGTCCCAGACGATGAAGGCGCTGCGGCCGATGCTGACGGGGACGCTGACATGAAGCCGCCGGCTTTCTGGACGTCGGCGCCCGCCGGTCCCGGTGCGAAGATCGCGCGATTGCTGCTGAGTCCGCTGGGGGCCATTCAAACCGCCGCGACAGCCAACCGTCTGAAGTCTGCGGGCCGGCGGGTCGATGCCGCGGTCATCTGTGTTGGCAATCTGACGATGGGCGGGAGCGGCAAGACACCGGTTGTTGCCCATATTCTCGATCGGTTGACGGCGATGGACGTCACTGCACACGCCCTGTCGCGAGGCTATGGCGGCCGACTGAAGGGGCCATGCCAGGCCGTTCCGGAACGCCACACCGCAGCTGATACCGGTGACGAGCCCTTGTTGCTCGCCCGCCACGCCCCGGTCTGGATCAGCCGTGACCGGGCGGCAGGTGCCATCCGTGCCATCATCGATGGCGCCGAAGCGATCGTCATGGATGACGGGTTCCAGAATCCGGCGCTACACAAGGACTTGTCGCTCGTCGTCATCGACGGCGAAACAGGGTGGGGAAATGGCCGCGTGTTTCCGGCCGGCCCGCTGCGTGAACCGGTGACGACCGGATTGTCCCGTGCGGACGCCGTGGTCGTCATGGTGACCGGTCCCGAGGACACGCCGGACCATGACCGTCTTGGTCTGGAAGACCTGCAAAAGCCCGTTCTGCGTGCCTGGCTGGAACCTGCGGACCCGCCGCCACCCGGCCCGCTGGTGGCGTTCGCGGGGATCGGGCGGCCCGAAAAGTTTTTCGACGCAATCCGCCGGCAGGGCGGTGACCTGGTCGATACGGCCGGGTTTGCCGACCACCACGTCTATACCGCGCGCGATCTCGATCGATTGGCTGACCTCGCCGAGAGCCATGACGCCACGTTGGTGACCACCGAAAAGGACGCGGTGCGCCTGCCGGCCGGATTTCGTGAAAAGGTCTGGGTCAGCGTCGTGCAGGCGCGGTTTGCAGATGCGGGTGCACTTGATGCGCTCTTGCAAGGCGGCATGGACGCCGCAGCCGGGCGTGGGGTAAAGCGGCAAGCACGATGAACGCACCCTGGCACCAGAAACTGGGTTGGCGCGCCGAAGCGCTGGCATGGGACGGCTATGAAGCCCTGTTTCGTTCCATGGGGATCGACCGGGGCAGCGATGCCGGTGCGTCACTGATGCGGCGTCTCGGGCCGATGACGCCTGTCCACCGGGTCGCCCGGATCAACATGGAGCGCGTCTTTCCCCAGGCCAGCAAGCCTGAAATCGACCGCCTGCTCAGCCGGATGTGGGACAATTTCGGACGCTTCGTCGGGGAAAATCCCAACATGTCCGCCGTCGTGCCGCCGAAACATCGCGAGCGGATCGAGGTGCGCGGGGCGCAGCATATCCAGGACCTGACACGACAGGGCAAACCCTATGTCCTCATCTCGGGGCATTTCGCGAACTGGGAAATGCTCGGGCCCCCGATGATCGAAATGGGCCTGAATTGCCGGGTCACCTACCGCCACGCCAACAATCCGCTGATTGACGAGCGTATTCTGGCCGGACGTGCAGAATACGGAATGAAAGTCCTGACCGCCAAAGGCGGTGTCGGCGCGAAAGAGCTTCTCAAATGCCTGTCAAAAGGCACGGCGGTCGCACTGATGAACGACCAGAAGATGAATGACGGGATTGCCGTCCCGTTCTTCGGCCATGACGCGATGACCGCACCGGGACCAGCCCGGATGGCGATGCGTGCCGGTCTTGAAATCATTCCCGTGGTGGCGCGGCGTCTCGAAGGCGCGACGTTCCGCGTCACCTTCTACGATCCGATCGAACAGAGCACACTGCCCGACAAGACCGAGGCGTTGCGCGAAACGGTCACGAATATCAGCCGATGGGTCGAGGACCGGATTCTCGAGGCCCCGGAACAATGGTTCTGGGTTCACCGCCGCTGGGACAAGTCGATCTACCGCAAGGGTGCGGGATCAACCTCCAGCACCAATGCGGGATCGATATAGCGGTTCCGCCACTTGATCCGCCAGTCGAGGTGCGGCCCGGTTGAGCGGCCGCCCGCACCGATCGCACCGATCCGTTCGCCCTGGGCGACGACCTGGCCGACTTCCACGTCGACAGCGGACATGTGGAGGAAGGCGCTGGTGAAGCCTTGGCCGTGATCGATGAAGACCAGCCCGCCCTCATAGAACATGTCGGCATCTGCGAGCGTCACGAGCCCGGCAGCAGGCGCCACGACAGGCGTTCCGGGGGCGTTGGCGAAATCCAAGCCATAATGCGGGCGTCCGGGCGTGCCATTGTAAACGCGCTGCGATCCATAAACGCCGCTGATCACCCCGTCAGCCGGCTCGATGAAGCCGCTCGCGAATCCGGCCCCCTCCCAACGTGAGGTGTAGGCTCCAGCCTTGCGGCGGCCTTCCTCCCGGATGCGGACCAGGTCCGCCTCGGACGGGGTTACGGTGCGTTGCGGGACACCTTCAACGACCTGAACATTGTATTCGCGCTGTGTGACGGAATGGGTCTGAAGGTATTCGACGCCGTCGGGAAGCGAGGCCGAAAGCGTGATTTCCGCGCCCTGGTCGCGATCAAGACCCAGCACAACCCAGCCATCGGAATCAGCCGTCGCGGACTGGTCGCCAAAGTCGACACGCGTCCCCGGCGCCGTCCGGCAAACGATCATCGCTCCTTGTGTGAATTCACCCTGGCACCGGACCGGAGGCAAAGGGGGCTCGGGTGCGGGTGGCACCACATCCTCGCCGGCGCTCGGCATCGTGGCGTCCGCTTCGAGGAGATCGCCGATCGGGTCAGCGGTCTGAATGGCAAATGCCAGAATGAATTCCGCGATCATGATCCTGCTCCGTTGAGTTCCTGCCAGCGTTTCACCGACGCATAGGCATCCTTGTAGGGCTCCTGAAGCTCGGCGCTCCAGTATCTCAGGTCACGCAGCGGAATCGGATCGCCGGTCACGGCGCAGCGCACGAAATTTCCCGGCTTCAGGATCATGAAGTCGGAATCGGTGAATTCCAGAACGGCTTCGCCGGAGAATTCCTTGTCGAAAGCAGAGGTCATGATCTCTCATCTAGCATGCGGGCAGCCGGTCTAGAACAGGCTGCCCTGCTTTGCACTGCCGGGTTTTATGTCAGGTGAACGCCTGGGTGTGCGTTTGGGTGCCGGACCGCCACCGTCTATGACAGCGTTGCGGCGGGTGTCCGCGAACTCGATTGAAACCGATTGGCCGGATTTCAAGTTCGAGCCCGACCGGACCAGAGCCCCCTGGTCGTCCCGGACAAGTGCAAAACCCCGGCCGAGCACGGATTTGAAATTTACGGATCCAAGGCGGGCGGACAGCGCCGCCAGGTCTTTTCCGCGTTCCCGCGAGCGGGTCTGACCGCAATTTGCCAGCCGGTTGACCAGTTGATCGAGACTCCGGCGCTCGCGCACGAGTTCGCGTTGCAGGGCGGCGGGACGCAGTCCGCCGGCAACCGAGTTCAACCGGTCCCGCCGCGAACGGACCATGATGCTCAAGGCAGGTGCCAGTCGCCCTGCACCAGTGCCGAGCCGCTGGCGGGCGAGGCTGATCAGTTGTTGCGGACTGCGTAGTCCGGCTGCAGCCACCGACAAGCGATCCTTGCGCCGGTCGATCAGGCGAGACAGTGAAACCGGCAGGCGATCCGAGCCATTGTCGAAACGCTGGCGCGACAGGGCGAGCAGGTTTTCAGGACGCGGAAGGGCGCGGCCAGCGGATCGAAGCGCGGTCTTGCGGTGATCGACGAGGCGCAACAGGCCGCGTGTCAGCCTGTCTTCCCAACTGCGCACATGGCTCACCAGGTCGGATCGTACCGGAACGGCCATCTCGGCTGCGCCCGTCGGTGTCGGCGCGCGCCGGTCTGAAGCGTAGTCGATCAGCGTGGTGTCGGTCTCATGACCGACAGCCGAGATCAGCGGGATTGCGGATGCCGCTGCGGCGCGCACCACGATTTCCTCATTGAAGGCCCACAGGTCTTCGATCGAACCACCCCCCCGCGCGACGATCAGCACGTCAGGCCTGGGAATCTCACCGCCTTCAGGCAGGGCGTTGAATCCCTCGATCGCCGCTGCGATCTGCCCGGCAGCGCTGTCCCCCTGCACCACGACCGGCCAAAGCAGCACGTGGCGCGGAAAGCGGTCTTCAAGCCGGTGGAGGATGTCGCGGATCACCGCACCGGTGGGGGAGGTCACCACTCCGATCACCTGCGGAAGAAACGGCAAGGCCCGTTTGCGTTCCGCTGCGAACAGCCCCTCGGCGGCCAGCTTCTTCTTGCGTTCCTCGAGCAGGGCCATCAGGGCGCCTGTACCCGCCGGTTCGAGACGTTCGATGATGATCTGGTATTTGGAACGGCCCGGATAGGTGGAGAGCCGGCCTTCAGCGATGACTTCAAGACCTTCCTCGGGCCGGAAGGACAGGGCGTTGACCGCCCCCTTCCACATCACGCCGTCGATGACGGCCTTCTCGTCCTTCAGATCGAGATACATGTGCCCGGACTTGGCGATCGTGACGCGGCCCAGCTCCCCGCGCACGCGGACATGCCCGAATGTTTCCTCGACCGTGCGTTTCAGCGACTGGGCGAGTTCGGAGACCGAAAATTCGTGGGCGTTGGATGCAGCATCAGCCATGCACGAGTGGTAGTCGCGCACTGGTCAGGCGCGCAAGTCCGGTTTAACCCTCGCGCGCACACGAATTGCCGGAGGCCAAGATGCGGATACTGATCATCGGATCGGGCGGGCGCGAGCACGCGCTGGCGTGGAAAATCTCTCAAAGTCCGCTCGTGGACGAGGTCTGGTCCGCGCCCGGCTCCGTGGCGATGGACAAGATTGGCCCGTGCTTCGACGTCAAGCCGGATGACATTGACGGCCTTGAAAAGCTGACGCTTCAGCTCGAACCCGACCTCGTGGTCGTCGGCCCCGAAGCCCCCCTGGCGAAGGGGCTTGCAGATCTCTTGCGCGCGCGGGGATTTGACGTGTTCGGGCCGTCGGCGGACGCGGCGCGGCTCGAAGCGTCCAAGGGGTTTGCGAAGGACAAGATGCGCCGTTACGGCGTGCCGACCGCGCGCTATGGCCGGTTCACGGATGTGGCGGAAGCCAAGGCTTTTCTCGATACGTTGAGCGCGCCCTTTGTCCTCAAGGCCGACGGCCTGGCGGCAGGAAAGGGCGTCGTCATCGCCGAAACCCGCAGCGAGGCGGACGCCGAGGTCGAGGAGATGCTGTCGGGCAAGTTCGGCGAAGCATCGGGCGAACTGGTCATCGAGGAATTCATGGAGGGTGAGGAGGCCAGCATCTTCGTCCTGACCGACGGATCAAATATCGTCACCCTGCCTGCCGCGCAGGACCACAAGCGTGTGGGCGAAGGCGATACCGGGCCGAATACGGGCGGGATGGGCAGCTATGCGCCGGCGCCGGTGATGACGCCCGCCGTGATGAAAACGGTCGAGGAGACCATCACCCGCCCGATGCTCGGCGGGATGAAGGCTGACGGAACGCCCTATCAAGGCGTGCTCTATATCGGAGTGATGATCACGCCGGACGGCCCGAAAGTGGTTGAATTCAATTGCCGCTTCGGTGACCCGGAATGCCAGGTGCTGATGATGCAGATGGACGAGGATATCGTTCCGATCCTGCTCGCCTCTGCCACCGGCGGCATGAGCCAGCGCGACTTCGAACGCCTCCTGCCGGTGCCGGATCGCCCCACGCCGTGCGTCAATGTCGTGCTGGCAACGAAGGGCTATCCGGGATCCTACGAGAAGGGCAGCGTGATCAACGGCCTGAAAGACGCGTCCGCACTGGACAACGTGATGATTTTCCATGCCGGCACCGACGTGAATGACGCGGGTGACATCGTCGCGGTTGGCGGCCGTGTCCTGAATGTGACTGCAACGGGCGAAACGCTGGAGGCCGCCGTGGCGCGGGCCTATGAGGCGGTGGACCTGATCGACTGGCCCGAAGGCATTCACCGCCGCGATATCGGGTGGCGCGCCCTGCAACAATCCCGTTAGGATCACCCCAAAAGGGGAGGACGACATGATCCGGATTCTGGCAGCTGCAGCAGCGGCCCTGATATCAGTATCGACGGCATTCGCGCAGGACGAGGACGTCACGGTCATCCATGCGGGATGGTTGCTGGCCGTGCCGGGCGAAGCGCCGCAGCGCGAGCGATCCATCATCATTCGCGGCGACCGTATCGAGACGGTCGAAGCCGGCTATGTCACCCCTGACGGTGCCGAGATTATCGATCTGTCGAATTCCTATGTGATGCCTGGCCTGATCGACAGCCATGTGCACCTTCAACACGAACTCAGCCCGACGCGGCGGCTGGACAATGTCACGCGCGGCAGTGCCGACGACGCCCTGCAAGGCGCGGCCTTCGCGCGCATCACGCTGATGGCCGGCTTCACCACGGTCCAGGATGTCGGCGGCGACCTTGAAGCCTCGGTCGCGCTTCGCGACGCCCAGCGCAATGGCTGGATCACCGGCCCGCGAATGCGGGTGTCCGGTCCGGCTGTCACGCCAACGGGCGGGCATGCCGACATCAACGGCTACAATCTCGACATCATGCACGCCTTCTCCAGCCCGGCGTCGTGCAACGGTCCTGCCGATTGCCGCCGGGCGGTGCGAGAACTGGTGCGCGCCCGCGTCGACGTGATCAAGATTACCGCGACGGGCGGCGTGCTGTCCCAGACCGCCGCCGGTACCGAGCAGCAATTTTTCGCCGACGAGCTCGAAAGCATCGTTGAGGCGGCGCACATGATGGGGCGGCGCGTGACCGCCCATGCGCACGGCGTCACCGGCATCAACGCCTTCCTCAGCGCCGGCGGCGATTCAATCGAACACGGCACTTATCTCGACGACGCGTCGATCCGCCTGTTCCGCGACAACAATGCCTATCTGGTTCCGACCGTCCTTGCGGGCGCCACCGTCGCCGAACTGGCTGAAACGGCGGACTGGATGACCCCTGAGGTGCGCCAGAAATCGCGCGAGGTAGGCCCCAACATGCTGGCCATGCTGCGCCGCGCCCATGCGGGCGGTGTGCGGATCGCCTTCGGCACGGATTCCGGCGTGTCTGCGCACGGTCAGAATGCGCGGGAATTCCAGCTGATGGTCGAAGCCGGCATGACACCGATGCAGGCCATCACGGCGGCGACCGTGAACGCGGCCGACCATCTGCAAATGGGGGATGACATCGGCACGATCGAGCCGGGCCGCTATGCCGACATCATCGCGGTAGCGTCCGATCCGCTAGAGGACGTCGCGGCGCTGATGGACATGCAATTCGTGATGCAGGGCGGCGAGGTCTATCGCAGCGAATGAGCCAGCTCGACCAGACTTTCTCCGGCACCAAGGATGTTGCTGACGCGCTGCGCTTCGACGAGGCCGCGCTGGACGCCTGGATGCAGGACCATGTGGATGGTTATGCCGGTCCGTTGACCGTCAGCCAGTTCAAGGGCGGGCAGTCGAATCCGACATACCGGATCAGCACACCGACCGCTTCCTACGTGCTCCGGCGAAAGCCGCCGGGCAATCTCCTGCCGTCCGCCCACGCCGTGGACCGGGAATTCCGCGTGATGAGCGCGCTCGCCGGAACCGGCTTTCCGGTGCCGAAAATGCACGGGCTCTGCCAGGACCGGGACGTTCTCGGGACGGAATTCTACGTCATGGATTTCGTTGACGGACGCATCTTCTGGGACCCGTATCTGCCGGACGTGGCGCAAGAGGATCGCGGCGCGATCTATGATGCGATGAATGCTACGCTGGCCCAGCTTCACGCGGTCGACCCGGGCGCGGCGGGGCTCGCCGACTACGGCAAGCCGGACAATTACATTGCCCGCCAGATTGCGCGCTGGTCGAAGCAGTACAAGGCCTCGGAGACCGACACGATCCCGGCCATGGACAAGCTGATCGAGTGGCTGCCCGGCGCGACGCCGCAACAGGACCGCTCGGGCATCGTCCACGGCGACTTCCGGCTCGACAACGTGATCTTCCACAAGACCGAGCCGCGCATCGTCGCCGTGCTGGATTGGGAACTTTCGACGCTCGGCGACCCGCTGGCCGATTTCAGCTATCAGCTGATGCAGTGGCGCACGCCGAAGGAGCTGCGCAACGGGTTTCTTGGGGTTAATCTCAAGGCGATGGGCATTCCGTCCGAGGACGACTATGTGCGCGCCTATTGCGAGCGGACCCGGCGCGACGGCCTGCCCCGGCTCGACTTCTATTTCGCCTACAACCTGTTCCGTCTCGCCGCCATCGTGCAGGGCGTCTATCACCGCTCGGTGCAGGGTAACGCCTCGAACGCCAAGGCGCAGGAATACGGCGCGATGGTCAGGCCGATGGCCGACTATGCCTGGACGTTCGCGGCGCGGATGGGCGGGTAGGTCTCAGGCGAGAATATCCAGCAGCCGGTCTTCCATGTCGGCCGCGGTGTGCGCGATCGCAGCAGCCGCCGAGTGAGCGGCCTCGGCCTTTTTCATGGACACCATGGCTTCAATCACATCCGTTCCGCCCGCACGTGGATTGGCGACAGCGCGCGCCGAGTGAGACAGCTGGGCTTGCGCTGCCGCCATGGCCGAGACGGACGTCGAGAAGGCGGTGTTCATGCCGCGAGACTGGCCAGAAGTATCTGGAATTGCGAGGGAAAGCAGCGGAAAGGGTTAAAGGGTGCTGAAGCCAGCCCTTCGAGACTCGGCCTTCGGGACTCACAGCGTCCGTCTGGACCGGAACGGGTGTCACTCCCGCGCAGGCGGGAGTCCAGCTTCACCGATGCTCTGGATTCCGGCGTTCGCCGGAATGACGACTACAGCCCCAAACTCTCCCACATCTCGGTGACGCGCTGCTTGGTGGCGTCGTCCATGTCGAGCTTGTCGCCCCATTCGCGGTTGGTTTCGCCCGGCAGCTTGTTGGTTGCGTCGAGGCCGATCTTCGAGCCGAGGCCGGAGACCGGCGAGGCGAAGTCGAGATAATCGATCGGCGTGTTTTCGATCACGGTGATGTCGCGGCCTGGATCCATGCGGGTCGAGACCGCCCACATCACGTCCTTCCAGTCGCGCGCGTCGATATCGTCATCCACGACGATGACCCATTTCGTGTACATGAACTGCCGGAGATAGGACCACACGCCCATCATCACGCGCTTGGCGTGGCCGGCGTATGCCTTCTTCATCGACACGACGGCGATACGGTAGCTGCATCCTTCCGGCGGCAGCCAGAAATCGACGACTTCAGGGAATTGCTGGCGGAAAAGCGGGATGAAGACCTCGTTCAGCGCCTCGCCCAGGACGCTGGGCTCGTCAGGCGGGCGGCCGGTGAAGGTGGAGAGATAGATCGGATCACGGCGCATGGTGATGGCGCTGATCTCGAACACCGGGAAGCGCTCGACGGAATTGTAATAGCCGGTGTGGTCGCCATAGGGGCCTTCCGGGCCATCCTCGTCGAGCAGGACATGGCCTTCCAGCACGATCTCCGCCTCGGCCGGCACTTTCAGCGGCACGGTCTTGCAGTCGACCAGTTCGGCCTTCTTGCCGCGCAGGAGGCCAGCGAACTGGTATTCGCTGAGCGTATCGGGCACGGGCGTTACGGCGGCAAGAATGGTACCCGGATCGGCGCCCAGAACCACGGCGGCGGGCAGGGGCTCGGGCCGCGCCTTCTTCCAGCGCTGATAGTGCTGCGCGCCGCCGCGATGCTTCAGCCAGCGCATCAGCGTGCGGGTCTTCGACAGCTTCTGCATCCGGTAGATGCCGAGATTGAAGTCGTCCTCGCGGTCTTCCGATGGCCCCTTGGTCACCACCAGCGGCCAGGTGATCAGCGGCGCTGGTTCGTCGGGCCAGCAGGTCTGGATCGGGATACGGTCAAGATCGATATCGTCGCCGGTCAGGACGATGTCCTGACAGGGGGCCTTCTTCACCGTTCTCGGTCGCATCGCCATCACATCCTTCGCGATGGGCAGCATGGCGACGGCGTCCTTCAGGCCGCGCGGGGGTTCGGGCTGGCGCAGGAAAGCCAGAAGCTCGCCGACTTCACGCAATTCCCTGGCGGTCATGCGCGATTTACCGCCCAGCGTGACGGCGCGGGCGACGCGTTCGACCGTGCCGAAGAGATTGACGAGGACCGGCATTTCCGCTTTGCGGCCGTCTTCGTGGACGGCATTCTCGAACAGCACCGCAGGGCCGCCCTCGGCGAGCAGACGGCGCTGGATCTCGGTCATCTCCAACGCGGTCGAAACCGGCGCAGCAACACGCTTCAGGAGGCCTTCAGCTTCCAGCAGCTCGATGAAATCCCGCAGCGATTTGTAGGCCATGCCCCGCCTCTTCATGGTGGTCGGCGTCAATCTGCCCCTTTGACGGCGCAAGTCCAGAGGCCGGGACTGCGGCGGAACCGCACCCGTGCCGATCCGTTAGCGAGATGAGCCACCGCAAGGCGCGCCATGTCCACACTCTACAAATTGTTCGGCATCGTGTTGATCATTGCCGGAATTCCATTGCTTTTGACCCCCATTCCGGTGGGGCTGATCATCATCACCCTTGGACTGGCGCTGATTATCGCCAATTCCAACACGGCACGCGGCGCCCTGCGACGCGAGCGGGCCAAGCATGACGGTCTCAATCGCTGGCTGATCCGGGCCGAGCGGGTCATCCCGCATCCTTTCGATCGGATTCTCAAAGAGACGGACGCCCCGCCACGGCGCTAGTCAGAACTGGCAGGCAAGGGCTGAAGGGCTGCCACGACTGCGGCGGCCAGTTCGATGCTGCCGGTTCCACCCTGATTGGTCGCGCCCATGCGGACGATGACGAGGCCATGAGACGGAATGACGAAGCCGTACTGGCCCTGAAACCCCTGCGCGTTGATGGCATCTTCGGGCAGGCGGCCTTCAGGGGTGCGCACATTGGGAATCCAGAAGCCGGAGCCATAGACGCCGCCGGACCCGGCCGTCGGGGTGGAGACGTAGTCGTCCCACCAGTTCGGGATCAGGCGCTCGCCATCCGGGGTCACGCCGTCATCAATATAGAGCTGCAGCATGCGAGCCCAGTCGTGAGGCGTCGCGTAGAGGTAGGACGACCCCTGGAATGTGCCGCTCTCGTCCGGTTCCAAGATGGCTGAATGCATGCCGAGCGGTTCAAACAGGCGAGCGCGCAGCCCGCGGACCTGCGCTGCCAGATCGTCGCCGAGAAGTTGCTGCATGGCGTGGGTCGCGAGGATGGTGTTTCCGCTCATGTATTGCCAGTGCTCGCCGGACGGGTAGAGCCGCTCGCGTGTCGCGGCGAATGTTGCCATGTCGGATTCCGTCATCAGCATGTCGGAGTTGGGATCAAATCCGTTATTGATCTCGGCAACAGCGAGGCCCCCGGTCATGCGCAGCAACTGGTCGATCGTGCTGGCCTCGGCGTCGACGCCCCGGCCGGTCAGTGCCGGAATCTGTCCTGCCTCGAAGGCATCCAGCTCGCCGGCCTGGGTCAACACGCCGGCCAGGGTCACCATCGCGCTTTTGGTCATCGACCAGCCGTGCAGGCGGTTCTCCCGCGTGATCCCTTCGGCGTAGCGTTCAGCAACCAGGCGGCCCTCGTGAAGCACGACGACAGCCAGGGTATTGCGTGTGCCGTTCGGGTCGTCGAACGCCCCGTCGACGGCGGCCTGCAACGCGTCGGCATCGAAGGCTGCGTCCCGGTGGCGGGTATCGAGCGAGAAATAGGTGGGGTCAGGCGTCTCGACCGCGAGGTCGGGGTCGAAATCGCCGGACCCGTGGACCAGCGTGCATCCCAGTCCTTCGCGGTATACGGCCCGCTGTCGCCAGAACAGGCCGAGCGCACTGGCAGTGACTTCGCGCGCTTCCTCGTCGATGTCATGGCCGATCAGGTTTGCAGCGCTACCCAGAAGCGGCGTGATGTAAAGCGCCTGTGCCCGGCCGGGCTCGAGGCCGGAGACGAAGACCAGCGAGCAGGTCTGCTTGGCCACCAGACCGGTGCCGGCCCACAGATAGATCCGCCCGACGGGAGACAGGTTCAGCGCCACCGCGCCGACGACCACCAGGGCGACCACCAAGGCGCCCAACCACGCGACCAACCGTCCCATTTCCCATCCCCGATCAAGACTGCCCGGCGCCAGTGTGCGGCCGGGCGGGTCAGGGTCAAGCCGAAGCCGACTTTTCCGAGACGCTCTTGATCTGCGACAGGAAATAGCTCCAGCCGAACGGGTAGTCGCTGATGTCGGTGGGACGGATGAATCCGTCATGCCTCAGGGTAAGCCGGGTTCCCTTGCCCTCGTCCTCGAGATGCCAGGTCACGCGCTGGTCCGGAACATCCGGGTCACCGCGCCAGTCGGGCCAGTTGGTGACGAATTTCCGGTCCTGCTCGATTTCCAGGATGCGCATCGGGGGCGGAACCACGGTTTGCCCGTTGGCTTCGTAGGACCACCCGAAATCGAGTGTGCCTGCGTCCAGATCCACCTTGGCGTCCTTCGCGATCCACTGATTGAGCAGGGCGGGGTCGGTAAAGGCCCGGAATACAATGCTGCGCGGCGCGTCGATGTAGATCGAACTTTCGACCACCTGCGCGGTCTCGGTGAAATCGGGCAAGCTGACCGGCGCGCCCATCAGATGGCACATCAAGGCGCCGAAATGCATCCGCCAAAGGTCGTCGACCATCTCCCGTGCGCGGTCCATCGCGGGCGCGCGCCTGAAGGTGTGAGTGACGATCAGCTTGGTCTTCTCACCTTCCGGTTCGACGTCCAGCCGGGCAATCGCCTCGCGTCCCGCAAGCGGCCAGTCGAAGGCGATTGTGCGTCCCGGTTCAAACTCGCGGATCACCGCGTTGGCCTCGGCGGGGCCGGGTGTCTCATAGGTATGGCGGCCCCAGAACCTGAAACGCCCATGCAGGCGCGGCTCGACATCGACATGTTCCGCAAACCAGACCTTCAGGTCCTCGGGATCGGTGAGCGCATCGAACACGCGTCCCGGCGTGGAATCGAGTGTCATGGAATGGGTGTGGATCAATTCGGTCATGGCGTATCTCCCTCGCCGGATTTGCGGATCGCATGTTCGGCTTCGGCCACGCGTTTGAGGTCGGTCAGGCGTGCGGCCCAGTAAAGCCTGTAGGGCTGCAGCCAGCGGTCGATATTCTTCAGACCCGCCGGATCCAATGAATAGAGCCGGGCCCTCGATTCGCGCCGTTCGGTGACCAGCCCGGCTTCGCGCAGTACGCGGACGTGCTTGGCAATGGCGGGGCGGCTGACCGGGAAGCGGGCGGCAATGTCCCCGGCACGCATTTCGCCGCGGCGCAGCAGGTCGAGAATGTCGCGCCGCGTCGGGTCTGCGATTGCATGAAAGGTGTCAGTGCGTGGGCTTTTATTCGTAACCATATGGTTACATATATAGCGACATTGACGCGCTGCCAAGCCACGGCATTGAAAATCAGGCGATCAGGTCGGATTCGCCGGGGTGCTTGCGGAACCAGGCGGCGATGTAGGGGCAGAGGGGGACGATCTTCACGCCGGATGTTCGCGCTTCAGCGACAAGGGCGCGCGTGAGCTGGCTGGCGATGCCCCGGCCTTCATAGGCGCGCGGCACGCCGGTGTGGTCCGCGATCCAGCGATCTGTTCCGGCACGCGAATAGGTCAGTTCAGCCTCTGCGCCGTCCTCGAGATCGATCACAAACCGGCCGCGCGTTTCGCCCTGCTCGTGGCGGACGTCGAGATTGGAAGTGTCGGTCATCGTGGGCATCCTTTGCTGGCTGACCCGGAATGTGGGGTCCCGGTACTAGAATGCGAGATGCGGGGTCGGGGTTTCACGTCAGCTTGACTGACCGAAGCGCCTCGTAATGGGGTCGGCACGTCTCGACCACCGACTTCAGCGTTCCGGGAAAATCGTGCGGGCTGGCGCGAGGCGGCTCGAAACCGGTTGATGCCTCGACCCGGGAATACCACCAGTCGGCCCAGGGCCCATCGCTGTCGCGCTTGCCGGCCGGCCAGCTGAGCATTGCGTCGTCGAACGGCACGTCAATGGCGGCGCAGACCTTGCGCAGCATGCCTTCGGGATCGCGCAGCACATCGATTCCCTCGATGACCGGCCAGCTATAGCCGCTAATCCGGCATGTCAGGTTGTAGAGATCATGCTGGATTGCGGATCCCAGATCGTCCGCGGTGGCGCTGCCCGTCGTGGCGGCGAAGCTGGCGGCCACTTCTGCCGGGTTGCGGATCAGGAAGATATGGCGGCAGACGCCCAGCCATTCATGCCGAAAGCCGGGCAGCATGTGCTGCGCCATGTGTTTCTGGAAGAAGATCGGACTGCCGTTCGGCGCATCTCCGGCGCACTGCGAGGCGATCGCCACGGCATCGAGCGGTACGGTTTGAAGGATGTGGTCACGGCCGGGATGGTCGAGACCGGTCTGCAGCAGGTAGGGGCCGTAGAAGGGCTCGTCCCAGACTTCGCAATCGGGCCGGTTCTCCCATGACCGCATCATGGCGGTGGAGATGTTGCGCGGGCCTGACCAGAGGCAGACGCGGATCGTCACCGGGACGCCTCCTTCATGATGCGATTCCTGTAGAGCGATTGCAGGCGTTCAACGACCGGGCCGCGTCCCTCGCTGATCCGGCGGCCATCAACCTGCGTGACCGAAACCAGGCCGGCAAACGTCCCGGTGGTGAAGGCTTCCTCGGCACCGTAAACATCGGTCAGAGAGAAATTCTTCTGGAAGACCGGAATCCCGGCCGTCTCGCACAATTCGATCACGATGCCCCTTGTGACCCCGCCCAGGCAAAAATCTCCGGTCGAGGTCCAGACCTCGCCCTTCCGGACGATAAAGAAATGGGTCGAGTTGCAGGTGGCAACAAAGCCGTGCGGGTCCAGCATCAGCGCCTCGTCCGCCCCGGCCTTGGTGGCCTGGATGCACGCCATGATGCAGTTCAGCTTGGAATGTGAATTGAGCTTCTGGTCCTGCACATCGGGATAGCCGCGCCGGACGTGGACGGTGAACAGTTTCAATCCCCGTTCGGCCACGCCAGGATCGGGGGCTTTCCATTCCGGCAGGATGACGATTGTGGCTGGTGTGATCGTGACGCGGGGGTCCTGATAGGGCGTCGACTTGACCCCCCTAGTGACCATCAGGCGGATATGGACGCCTTCGCCGCGTGTCATGTCGTTCGCAGCCAGCGTGTCGTTCAGCGCACCGGTCAGTTCATCCCGCGTCAGCCCGATGTCGAAATCGAGTGTCTTCGCGCCTTCATAAAGCCGGTCGAGGTGCCGGTCGAGAAAGGCAATATGCCCATCATGAACGCGCAAACCCTCCCAGACGCCATCGCCGAGAATGAAGCCGGAATCCAGCACCGACACGGTCGCCTCGGCGCGCGGCTTCAGCACGCCGTTGATCCAGACCTTCACGGCCTCGTTGCGTGCATCGGCGAGATAGGAATGGGCGCCCGTACCCATCAGCCGAACTTTGAAAAGTCGGGTTTGCGGCGCTCCATGAAAGCGCCCACCGCTTCGGCGAATTCCGGCGACTGCAGCATGTCCGCGAACAAGCCGCCTTCGCGAACGATCCGGTCAGACACGCTTTCGGGTTCCGATGTGATCAGCGCCTTGGCCTGACGCACGGCTGCGGGTGACTTGGCGGCGAGGGCGGCGGCGATCTCCCGGACCTTTTCGCTGAGAGATGCGGACGGGAAGACACCCGCGATCAGACCAGCCTGCAAGGCGCGGTCGCTGTCCCAGACAGAACCCAGCAAAAGCAGGTCCGAAGCCGCAGACCGGCCCAAACGGGCCGGGAAAAGCAGGCTGGAGGCGTATTCCGGCGCCAGGGCAAGGTCGACAAACGGGGTCTTGAACTTCGCCTGATCGGAGGCGTAGGCGAGGTCGCAATGCATCAACAGTGTTGTGCCGATCCCGACAGCGACACCGTCAACTTCGGCAATGACCGGCTTCTTCGCGTCCAGCAATGCGCGCATGAAGCGTTCGACCGGCGGCATGTCACTGGCCCCGATCCGGGGCGGGGCTTCCATGAAATCGATCAGGTCATTGCCGGCGGTGAAGACGCCGGGCTGACCACCCAGAACAAACACCCGAACCGATTGTTCGCCGTCACCGGATTCAAGCGCCTCGGCCGCCGCCGTGTACATGGCACGCGTCAGTGCGTTCTTCTTGTCAGGCCGATTGAACCGGATGGTCCGAACGCCGCCGGAATCTTCGACGGTCACCAGATCGCTCATGTCATTCCCTCGATTGTATCCGCGACGAGTCTAGCTGCGGGCGGCGCTCTGGAAAACGCCTAATCCGTCGGGGCGGTGACAATGGAGGTCAGTGCGTCGTGCAGCGCGTCCGACGCGTCTTCGCCCAATGCGTCCTCGAGTTCGGCATTGAGAGACTTCAGCGCTGCGTCGGCTCTTTCGCCGGTCTGACGGCCCGAGGCGGTGAGCGTGACGAGGGCTCCGCGCCGGTCGGAGCGGTCAACGCGTTTGTCCACGAGGCCGGCCTTGGCCATGCGGTCCACCAATCCGGTCACCGCAGGCGGGTTCAGCGACAGGGTTTCGCCAATGGCCCCCATCCGGCGGTCGCCGCGCCGCAACAGCAGGAACAGGACAGCCGCCTGAGAGACGCTGACGCCGGCTTCAGCCTTCAGGCGTGCATCCGCATCCCGGCTCATCCGCCGGGCAGCAATCTCGATAAGAAGAAACAGCCGCCGGTCGACGGCCCGTGCCTTTGCCATGTTCCCAAGGTGCTACGATTCCTTCGCCTGCGTAAGACAATCAGTTTGCGAAGCGCCAGACCTTGGCGTGACGGACTTCCCGGTCTTCCAGATCGCGGGTGACCGGAACATCGTATTCGGCAAGCTTTTCCAGCCTTGCGACAGGCAGGAAGCTGCGTCCCGGATCCCCGATCAGCACGGTCGCGCCGCGCTCGTGATGATCCGACAGCCAGCGTTCGATCACTTCTGCCGGACCTTTCTCATAGAAAACATCGCCGGCGAGGATCACGTCCCACGGCTCGTCCACCCGGGTTACGTCCTCAAGGCGCGGCGTGATTTCGCAAGCGTTCAGTCGCGCGTTCGCGCGAATCGATTCGATGGCGAAAGCATCAAGCTCGCTCGCTGACACATGAACCGCCCCGGCTTTCGAGGCGGCGATTCCGGCCATGCCGCCACCCGCCGCGAAATCGAGAACGCGCTTGTTCGCGACGATTGCAGGATGGTCGAGGACGTAGCGGCCCAGTGCCTGACCGCCCGCCCACGCGAACGCCCAGAAAGGAGGCGGCAAGCCCTGTGCTTCAAGCGCCTCTTCGGTCTCGCCCCACAAGGCGACGGTTTCGGCGGCGAGATGAAAGCGCAGCTCGGGCAAAAGCGGCGGCGGCATCACGGTCGTGACACGCGCGATAAAGTCAGCGGGGCTTTCGCCATTCTTCAAAAGCAAGGTTCGTCTCCAATGAAAAGCGGCCGGATCGGTCGATCCGGCCGCTTTCCTGCAATTCCGGACCGGTTCAGTCCTCGATGAAATCCGCACCCTCCAGGGCTGGCAGGGCCTGGACCTCATCACGAATGGCGTCTTCGTCACCCACGATCACCAGGACCAGCTGGTCGGTGTCGAGATAGGTGTTGGCGACGCGGGCGATGTCGTCACGGGTCACCGCCAGGATACGCGGTACATAGGTCTCGAGGTAATCGTCCGGAAGGCCATAGGAATCGCGGAAAGCGATCTGGTTGATCAGACCTCCGGTCGAGGCGTTCTGGAGGATGAACAATCCCGAAAGCCAGGTCTGCATGCCGGTCGCTTCGGCCTCGGGCACCAGGTCGATCTGCATCCGGTTGATCTCGCCGAAGGTCTCGGACAGTGCGGGAGCCGTATCGGGGGTCCGGATGTCGGCATTGAAGGTCCAGTAGCCCGATCCGGGGCGCTGGGTCACACCCGATCCCGGCGAATAGGTCCAACCGTTTCTTTCCCGCAGATTCTGGGTCAGGCGGGAGGTGAAGGATCCACCGAGGATGGCGTTCATCACGGCCAGCGGGATCGCATCGGCATGATCCGGGCCGACCGCCGGGAATCCAACGCGGACGGTGGACTGAACCGCGCCGTCGCGATCAATCATGCGCACAACCGGGCCGCCGCGCGGCGGAATCGGACGGGCGGAACGCTCGGTGCCTTCTTGCCAATCCGCAAAGGCATTCCGGATCGCGTTCTCCATCGCCGCTTCATCAAACCGGCCGGCAACATAGATGCGGGTACGCGCTGCGCCGAAATTGTCGGCGTGGAAACCGCGAACGTCCGCGATGCCGTAGGAGTTCAGTTCCTCGGTTGTCGGCAGGGGATGCCCATAGGGGTGATCGGTGCCGTAAAGCAGCTGTGCGTAGGCTTCATTGGCAATCGGCTGGGGCCGGGACCGTGCGTCGGTCACATTCCGAATCAGGTTCTGACGAACCCGGTCCAGCTGGTCTTCCGGGAAATCGGGGTGCCGGATGACGTCGGCCAGCAAGGCAACCGCTTCGGGACCATTCTCGGCGAGCACATTGAGGCCGAACGTGGTGTCATGAATGCCCACGCCGACATTGAGCCCGCCGCCCATCGCGGCTGCGGTCCGGGCGATCTCGTCGGAAGCACGGCCACCGGCACCTTCCTCCATCATCGCGCCGGTCAGATCGGCGAGCCAGGTTTGCGCGCCATCATCGATATTACCGGCTTCGACGCGCACCTGGATATTCACCATCGGCGCGAGACCGAAACGGATGAAGGTCATCTCCAGCCCGTTTTCGAGCACGACCGTGCGCGTTTCGGGAAGCTCGAACGGGCGCGGCTCGCCCAGTTCGGGGCGGGTGGGTCCGGTCTGTGACCAAGCAGGGGTCGTCAGGCAGGTGGCCGCCAGCGAGGCGGCGATCAGGATGGCGATTTTCATTGGCCGTCCTCCTCTTCACCCGTACCGTCAGCCGGTGCCGGGACAACTTCCAGAACGGAACGATTGGTCGGACGCAGATATTCCTGCGCGGTGGCCAGAACGAGGGCGGGCGTCACATCGTCGAAACCCTCCTCGATGCGGTTGATCCGCGACGGGTCGTCGTCAAACAACGCGAATGCGGCCAGCAGGTCGATGAGGCCGAATCGCGTGCCGGAATCGACGATGCCGTAGAAATCAGACCGCAGCTTCGTCAGCGCGCGGCTGAGTTCTTCCTCGGAAATTTCCTCGGTGCGCAGCCGTTCGATCACGTCATCGACGGTGGTCATGATGGCGTCCCGGTCATGCTCGTTGCCGTGGATCATGCCCACGGTCCAGAGCATCGGGCCGTTGTAGTTGTAGAGGTTGCCGAGCAGGTTGATTCCGCCGAACACGCCGGACGCATATCCTTCATCGACGACAATCGCCCGGTGCAGAAGGCTGTCATTGCCCTGCACCAGAAGCTGATCGAGCACGGCCATGGCGTAGTATTCCTGCGTCCCGCGCTCGGGCATCTGATAGCCGAAGGCGAGGGCCGGCTGCGGTGCAAGCGGATCCTCGCGGGATCCGAATTTCTCTTCTTCCTGACGCGGCTCCGAGATGTCGATCTCGGGCAGAGGATTGCCTGCCGGGACATCGCCGAAATAGTCCTCGATCCAGGCCAGTGTCTCGGCGGGTTCGAAATCGCCCGCGACGACGATCACGGCGTTGGAGGGGCTGTAATAGCTGTCGAAGAAGGTCTGGGCATCGGACAGGTCCGCCGCTTCCAGATCGGTCAGGTCGCCGTAGAAATTGTGGGCGTTGTGCCAGTTCTCGAACGCCAGCATCGGCAGGTCGATCCACACCCAGCCGCCATAGGGCTGATTGATCACGTTCACGAGCACTTCGTTGGTGACCACGCCGGTCTGCGCATCGAGGCCTTCCTGATCGATGATCGGGCGCGCCATGCGGTCCGCCTCGGCCCACAGGACCGATTGAAGCGCGTTCGAGGGAACGACTTCGTAGTAGTTCGTGTAATCGAACCGTGTGGACCCGTTGTTCACACCGCCCGAATTGTAGATCAACTGGTCAAACTCGCCGCCGGGCAGGTTTTCCGAACCCTGGAACATCAGGTGTTCGAACAGGTGGGCGAAACCGGTGCGACCGCGCGGCTCGTTGCGGAATCCGACGCCGTAATAGACGCCGACCGTCGCGGTGGGGATGGTGTGGTCCTCGGACAGGACAACGCGCAAGCCATTGTCGAGCGTGTGGTAATCGACCTCGATCTCGATGCCGTTGACCATCGACACGTCTGTGGTCGTGTCGTCGCCGGTTTGCGGTGCCGCACGGTCAGGTGCGGGTCCGTCAGATCCGCTGCCACACGCCGCAAGCGCGAAGGCACCGAATACGGCCAGAAGCCGATATCGCATGTCTGGTCTCCCCAAAATGATCCGCCGCGTCCCTCGTCGCGGAGGAATGAAATGCCATCACGCCATGCGGCGCGCTCCGGGTCAAATGAAGGCTGCGACCGAAAGTGCGAGAACCAGTAACAGTCCGGTGAGCTGGTTGGCCTTGAACACCGAGAGACATTGCGCCGGAAACGCCGGATCGACGCGGCGGACCTGGTCGAACAGGTGAAAAGCGTAGAGCGAAAAGCCCATCACGAACCAGGGGGAGGCGCCTGCCAGAAGGGCGGCGAGCCCGGCCAGGGCTGCCGTCGCCCCGTAGAATATCCAGAGCCACCGGCGCAGATGGGTTTGCAGGGCGCGCGCGGTGGAGCGGACGCCGACGAGGGCGTCGTCCTCCATGTCCTGGCAGGCATAGATCGTGTCGTAACCCAACGTCCAGAACAGCCCCGACAGGTAGAGCGCGATGGCGGCGGCATCGATCCGCCCGGTCATGGTCGCATAGGCGACCAGCACGCCCCAGTTGAAGGTCAGGCCAAGCCACGCCTGAGGCCACCAGGTGATCCGCTTCATGAAGGGATAGGCCGCGACCAGGATCAATGATCCCAGCCCTATGCCGATCGCCAGCGGCGGCAGTTGAAGCAGGACGACAAAGCCGACGAGGCACTGGGCAAAGACGAAAAGCCAGGCCGCACGCACGGAAACGGTTCCCGCAGCCAGCGGGCGGTCGCGGGTGCGCTCGACCTGCCGGTCCAGATCACGGTCGACGATATCGTTGTAGGTGCAACCGGCGCCGCGCATCGCGATCGCACCGATCAGGAACAGAAGTGCGTAATACGCCGAACTCCAGCCCAGGCCGGATCCGATACTGGCCAGGGCGATGCCCTGAAAGCACGGAATGGCCAATAACCAGAAGCCGGCCGGGCGGTCATAGCGCGCCAGCCGCAAAAAGGGCCTCAGACGGACCGGCATGCGGTCGACCCAGGTGGCCGGAAGGGAATCCGCCACACGGCGGTCAGAGGCAAACGTCATCCCGCCATTGCTAACCGATGGCGCGCGCCGCGAAAAGTTACTTAACGGCCACGGCCTTGCGATTGGTGAATTCCAGCAGGCCGTCACGGGCCAGCTCTCGCCCGTAGCCGGACCGCTTCACGCCGCCGAAGGGCAGTTCGGCCTGCGAGGAGACTTTCTGGTTCACGGCCGTGGTGCCGGCTTCGAGATGGTTTACCGCCATCTCGATTTCCTTGTCCTCATTCGTGAAGATCGCAGAGCCCAGCCCGTAGCGGTGGTCGTTCGCAATCGCGATGGCGTCGCTCAGCGACCGGACCCGCGTGAACAGGGCCACGGGGCCGAAGAATTCGTCCACCGCGCCGGGAGAGTTGGCGGGAATTTCTTCCAGCACGCCAGGCTGGAAATAGGCACCGGCACCGGATTGCGGCTGTGCCCCGACGACTCGTTTCGCGCCCATGGACACGGTCTTCTTGACCTTTTCGGCCAGATCGTCGCGGGCTTCGGCGGAAACCAGCGGACCGATATCGGTCGAATCCAGGGTCGGATCGCCTACCGATTGACGCTCCAGTTCCGCGATGAAGGCGTCGCGGTAGGCCTCGTAGATGTCGGCATGGACGATGAACCTCTTGGCCGCGATGCAGGACTGGCCGGAATTGGTCATGCGGGCATCGACCCCCACCTTCGCTGCCGCTTCCAGGTCCGCTGACGGCATGACGATGAAGGCGTCCGAGCCGCCCAGTTCGAGCACGGTCTTCTTGATCACTTCGCCGGCAATCGCCGCGACAGCCGAGCCGGCCTTCTCCGAACCGGTCAGCGTTACAGCGCGGATCCGGTCATCGCGGATGATCTTGCCGATCCGGTCGGAGCCGGTCTTCAACACTTCAAAAGTTCCATCCGCGAACCCGGCCTCGTGAAAGAGATCGCCGAGGGCGAGCGCGCAGCCTGTGACATTGCTGGCATGTTTGAGGACAGCGGTGTTCCCGGCCATCAGGTTCGGGGCCGCAAAGCGGATCACCTGCCAGAACGGGAAATTCCACGGCATGACGGCGAGCACCGGACCGAGCGGCAGGTGGCGCACATAGCGCTTCGGGTCGTCGCCCACTGACTCATCTGCCATCAGGGCTTCTGCGTGCTGCGCATAGTGACGGCAGATCATCGCGCATTTTTCGACTTCCGCGCGCGCCTGGCTGATCGGCTTGCCCATCTCGACCGTCATCAGGTGAGCGTATTTGTCCTTGCGGTTCTCAAGGACGTCCGCGACTGACCGCATACGCGCGGCGCGATCATCGAAGGATTGCGACCGTCCCGCCTGAAAGGCGCGCGCCGACCGTGCCAGTGCGGCCTCGATCTCGGCATCGCTGTGCTGCTCGTGTTCGCTGATCAAGTCCCCGTTGGCCGGGTTGATGGTCTTCAGTATGTTCATTGCGGTGATCCCTCGGTCTGTCTGCACCACTATAACCCGTCGCTCGTGCGGCCCGTTCCGCCCATTGGCGAACCGCGCTATGGATCAGGCATGAATATTCCCCGTCTCCATCTTGAAACGGCGCTGGCCGCCGGTCGTGATGTCCAGCTGGGCAAGGACGACACGCATTATCTGGTGACGGTGATGCGCCGGGGCCAGGGCGACCCGGTGCGACTGTTCAACGCGCGCGATGGCGAGTGGCTAGCCCAAGTGTCGCAAGCGTCGCGCAAATCCGCAGTGCTGTCCGTGTCGAGGCAACTGCGCGAGGCCAGACCGGTACCCGATCTCGATCTCCTGTTTGCACCCGTGAAGAAAGCGCGCACCGACTTCATCGTCGAAAAGGCGACCGAGCTGGGCGCACGGCGCATCCGGCCTGTCCTTACCCGTTTTACGCAGTCCGAGCGCGTGAGAATCGACCGTTTCATGTCCATTGCCAAGGAGGCGGCCGAGCAGACCGAGCGCCTGGATATCCCGGAGATTGCCGAGGCGGCGACACTGGACCGCGTTCTGGATGGCTGGGATCCCGATCGGGCGCTGATCTATTGCGACGAGGCGGGTGATGATCCGGACGCCCAGTGGGGCGGGGATGCCGGCCGTGCAGGTCCTGCGCTGGAAGTGTTCCAGCGCCTTGCGACCGGTCGGACTGCCATACTGATCGGACCCGAGGGCGGGTTCTCGCCTGATGAGCGGACGCGGCTGCGCAGCCTGCCCTTCGTTCACGCCATCGGTCTGGGTCCCCGCATCCTGCGCGCGGATACGGCAGCGGTCGCCGCGCTGACCCTGTGGCAGGCCGTGCTGGGCGACTGGGCATAAATCCCTGAACAGTGTTCAATCACGCGTGAGCTGACCTTGCCGAATGGCGAGGCCGCGCATAACTGATGCGCGAGACAAGCGAGGGCTGGGCGTGAGCGGAACTTATGGACAAGGCGGCGACGGCGCCCCGGTTGAAACGATCGAGGACCTTGCCGGTCATCTGGCTTCCGGATGCAAGCCGCGCGCGGCCTGGCGGATCGGCACTGAACACGAGAAATTCGGCTTTTCGCTGAACGGACACGACCCGCTGCCTTATGAATCCGACGGCCCGAGCGTTCGAAAGATGCTCGAAGGGCTGACCCGGTTTGGCTGGGAAGAGGTTCTGGAAAACGGCAAGCCGATTGCGCTGAAACGCGACGGAGCCAGCGTCAGCCTGGAACCCGGCGGTCAGTTCGAATTGTCAGGTGCGCCGCTTGAAACGCTCCACCAGACCTGTGCCGAGGTGAATGGTCACCTGAAAGAGGTCAAGGCCGTGGCCGACGAGATCGGCGCGGGCTTTCTGGGGCTTGGCTTCTCGCCGAAATGGTCGCTTGAAGACACGCCGATGATGCCGAAGGACCGGTACAACATCATGAAGGCCTACATGCCGAAGGTCGGCACGCGGGGCCACCAGATGATGTTCCGGTCGTGTACCGTTCAGACGAATCTCGATTTCTCGAGCGAAGCCGACATGGTGAAGAAAATGCGGGTCTCACTGGCCCTGCAGCCGGTCGCGACGGCGTTGTTCGCCAATTCGCCTTTCGCCGACGGCAAGCCGAACGGCTTCCTGTCCTACCGTGCCCATATCTGGGCCGACACCGACAACAACCGGACCGGCATGCTGCCCTTCGCGTTCGAGGACGGGATGGGGTTCGAACGGTATGCCGAGTGGGTGCTCGACGTGCCGATGTATTTCGTCAAGCGCGGCGGAAAATTCATCGATGCCTCGGGGCAGAGCTTCCGGGATTTCATGGCCGGAAAGCTGCCGGCGCTGCCCGGCGAACGCCCGGTGATGAGTGACTGGGAAGATCATTTGTCGACAATATTCCCGGAAGTGCGCCTGAAAACCTTCCTGGAAATGCGCGGTGCGGATGGCGGGCCTTGGAACCGCCTGTGCGCCCTGCCGGCCTTCTGGGTTGGGCTGCTCTATGACGATGCGGCGCTCGACGAGGCGTGGCAGTTGGTCAAGGACTGGACCGACGAGGAGCGTAGCCAGTTGCGAATCGATGTCGCGAAAACGGCGCTGAAGACGCCGTTCCGCAACACGACGGTCCAGCAGATCGCACGCGATGCGCTGGCCATCAGTCGCGGCGGGTTGCGCCGGCGCGAACGCCAGAACATGCACGGTGAATACGAGACACTCTTCCTCGATGATCTCAACGAGATCGCGGCGACCGGTAAGACGGCGGCCGAAGATTTGCTCGAGCGGTATCATGGCCGCTGGGGCGGGTCGGTCGAACCGGCTTTCACCGAGTGCGCATACTGACGAAGTCTTGAAACATTGCGGGCTTGAGCCCGCCCTTTCCCCGTGGTCAAGTGCGCGCCAATTCGACCGATTGATCGAATAAGGGGAGATCAACGTGACAGACACGCCCGCGCCGGCCTCGTCCGCGCCTTCAAAAGACACAAGCTTTTTTGGCCACCCGAAAGGGCTGGCCATTCTGTTCTTCACCGAGATGTGGGAGCGCTTTTCCTATTACGGGATGCGTGGCCTGCTGATCATCTATCTGACGCAGCACTTCCTGTTCTCGGACGAGCGGTCAAACCTGATCTATGGAGCCTATGTCGCGCTCGTCTACGTGATGACGATCATCGGCGGCAGCCTGGCCGACAAGTATCTCGGGCAACGAAAGGCGGTCACCTTCGGTGCGATCCTGCTGGTCTTCGGACACGGCATGATGGCCTTTGAAGGCGCGGGATCACGTGAAATCCTGACCTATGATGGCGCGGAGTACGAACTGACGCTCGACGGGCGGGGCGGCGATGCCATTCCGCTGATCGTCTCCGATGCCGGCCAGTCGGTGATCAGCTTTGCCGAAGGCGGCGACCAGATGATCATCGAGAGCCCGGACGTGGTCGGGCTGCCCGGTACGGTCTTGATGGCGGATACGGAGCGCCGGGTCGAACAGGACCCGCTCTACGTGAACATCCTCTATCTTGCGCTCGCCCTGATCATTGCGGGCGTCGGCTTCCTGAAGGCGAATATCTCGACGATCGTGGGATCGCTCTACGAGCTTGGAGATACGCGGCGAGATTCGGGCTTCACCCTGTTCTACATGGGTATCAACCTGGGCTCCTTCCTGGCGTCGTGGACCGTCGGCATCATCGGCATTGTCTGGGGCTGGGCCTGGGGGTTCGGTCTTGCCGGTATCGGCATGCTCGCAGGACTGCTGACCTTCCTGTTCTTCCAGCACTGGCTTGAAGGCCGGGCGGATCCGCCTGATCCCGAGAAGCTGAAAAAGAAGGTGTTCGGCCCGATCAACGTCGAATGGGCCTGCTATCTCGCCGGCCTGGGCATCATCGCCGTGTCGATGGTCGCCGTGATGATGCCGGACTATATGGGCGGCGTTTCCGCCATCCTCGGCATCGTGATGTTCATCTTCCTGATCGGCTATGCCGTCCTGAGGACGAAGGGAATCGAACGCCGCCGGATGTTTGCGGCCACCTATTTCGTACTCGCGCAGATCCCGTTCTGGGCGCTGTTCGAACAGGCTGGTTCGTCCCTGAACCTTTTCACTGACCGCCTCGTGGACCGCACCATCTTCGGATGGTCGGTTCCGGCTCCGGTCTTCCAGTCGCTCAATGCCGGTTTCATCTTCATCTTCGCCCCAGTCCTCGCCTGGCTGTGGATCTACCTGGCGAAGAAGAAGATGAACCCCTCAACGCCCGTGAAATTCGCCCTCGGCGTGTTCATGGCGGGCCTGGGCTTCTTCGCCCTGGTTGGCGGCATGGGGCTGAGCGGTGATGCAGGGATGACGGCCGTCTACTTCATCTTCCTCATCTACTTCATCCACACGATGGGCGAATTGATGCTGTCACCGGTCGGCCTTTCGGCTGTGACCAAGCTGGCTCCGGCACGCGTGGTGGGCATGACGATGGGGGCCTGGTTCCTCTACTCGGGCCTGTCCAACTACCTGTCGGGCGTGATCGCGTCGACCACGGGTGCGGAAACCATCGCCGGTCAGCTGACCGACGTGGCGGCAGCCAAGGCGACCTATGTCAGCGTTTATTCGCAGGTCGGCATGATCGCGATCGGCATCGCAGTGGTGATGCTGCTGATCTCGCCCCTGATCAAATGGCTGATGGCCGGTGCGGACTCGCAGCTGGAGTCCCACCCCGAGGACACCGAGGCCGGCGGGCCTTCGATGGACCGGACGTCCGGCGCGCCGTAAGGCGTCGCCCAACCGGAAATGACAAGGGCCGCGGAGAGCATTCTCCGCGGCCCTTTCTCATTCTGCCGGTGTCGCGTCGGAGGGGGCGTGGCCCGTCAGAATGTTCCGCGCATTTCAAGATAGACCGTCGGGCCCTCGCGGACATTGCGGTCTTCCACGAAGTCCACAACACGGCCCTGGCGGCCTCCCAGGTCCCGGTTGAAGAAATAACGCCGCTGGTCCTGGCCATTGTCGAAGACATAGTCCGCGCCCAGACGCGTGGTGACGCCCAGCCAGCGCGTGGTCTCGATATAGATGTCGAAATCACCGTCCGAGAAGCCGTTCTGTTGCAGCTCATTGGCGCGGTAATTGCGGCCGTTCGACAGCCAGTAATAATCCCATCCCCAAGCCCACTGGTTCTCGGGGAAGGTCTGGCGGAAGTCGAACCGCATCTCCCATTCACGAATGCCGGAGAACTGGCGGTCACGACCGGTCAGCGGATCGGTGATGTTGGTGCCATACCATTCCAGGAAGGTGGTCAGGACGGCGTTCGACAGGCCGATCCGGTCCAGCGGGGTGGTGGCGTTCAGCGTGACCCGGTCAATTGTGCCGTCGCCGATATTGCCCGGCACGTCGAAGAAGCGGCCATTGACCGCGTCAAAGCGCGGCTCGAAGTCATCAAGACCTTCGATCATGTCGCGGCCCACCGTGATCGATACGGTGGCATCATCCCCGAAATTCCGGGTCCATTCGGCCTCGACCGTCCAGGTGCGCTGCGGTTCGTAGTCCGGATTGCCGACGGTCTGGTTGTTGTTGTCGAGGTCAACGGAACTGGCAAACTTGCCAAATTCGAGCTGGGCAACGTCGCGTTCCACGGCGAAGCGCAACCGGTTGGCGTCATCGACACGCCAGTTCAGCGTCACCGACGGCTTGGGATAGAAGAATGTGCGGGTCTGTTCGGCATCGCCAGTCTGGGCGATCTCGGAAAATTCGAGTCTGAGACCTGATTCCAGCGTGAAAGCGTCGTTGATCGTCCACACGTAACGGCCGAACACTTCGGCTCGGCGCTCTTCCACGAGGGCCTGTGCCACCGGGATATTGATCGGCGTCACCGTGGTGCCGTCGTCATAGGTGAGGGCAAAGAAGGAATCGCGGGCGTTGAATGCGCCCTCGGCGCCGAATTCCACCGTGTGCGCGTCGCCGGGCGTCCAGGAGAATGCCTGACGCAGGGCCAGTTCGGTGTAATTGCCTTCGGCTTCGAAAATGACCGCTTCAACGAAATTGACCGGGTCATAAACCTCGAAGGGTTCCGGCCCGTCTTCCCATTGTTCGTAGGACACATAGCCGGTCGTTACCGACGAGAAATTGTCCGACCAGTCACGGCTCCAGGTCAGCGAGCCGCGAGATCCCATGCCGTAATTGAAGGTCTCGGAGCGCTCATACCGGATCGGCGTCCGGGTTCCGGTCGGGGATACCCCGTCGACCAGGCCGGAATTGACCCGGTGCCACTCCCAGATCCAGCCCCGGCCGTCGAACTGGAGGCGCGAACCATCGCCCAGTGTCGTGCTGACAGAGACGGTGGGATTGACCTCCCAGTAGTCGCGCTGGTCGTTTTCCTCGCGCAGCTCGAGAAGCGTGCCGCCACCGGTGTAGAAAGCCTCCCGGCGGATCAGGCGGCGGGCCTGAAGTCCGCCCTCCAGGCCGAAGGTGAATTCAGTTTCGCCCGCGGTCCGCGTCATCGACAGCGAGCCCCGCGGCGTCAGGCGGCCATTGTCCCAGCGCGACAGCCGCGCGCTCCAGGACGAAGATTCACCCGCGCCTTCGCGCAGGATCACATTGGCGAGCCGGGTATGGCCGCGCATCTCGAACTCGCCGCCGGACTCGGTGATCAGCTCGATGCGTTCCACATCCGCAGCCGGAATGCGCTCCAGCACTGTTCCAAGCGAGATGGACTTGTTGGATGGACGGCGGCCGTCGATCAGCAGATTGCCAAACGCGTCACCCAGTCCGCGCCGGCCCGTATCCCCTCCGTCGAGGGAAAATCCCGGCAGGCGTGACGTCATGTCCAGTGCCGTAACCGGCGAAAACGCCGCGAAAAACTCGGCCGGATAGATCTGCCGTCCGTTCTCGGACACGGCGACCTGATCTGCCGTGTTCGCAGGCAGCGTCACGGCGTCCTGCGCGACCGACTCAAACGAAAATACGAAATAGCCAAAGGCTACGCCGACCAATGCGGCGCTCTTAATCCCTGTCACGCGCGTCTCCCTCGCAACGCGCCCTCCCATGCACAGGCAGACACTAATCAGTGATTGGACGTTTTGTCCGTTACACCTGCGTAAGGTGGTTCACGGAACTGCTATTTCTTTAGTTGTCAGCCGGCACCACCGACGGTCAGGCCGGAAATCTTCAATGTCGGTTGGCCGACGCCCACGGGAACGCCCTGGCCCGCCTTGCCACAGACGCCGACGCCGGGGTCGAGCGCGAAGTCGTTGCCGATCATCGAAATCTGGGTGAGGGCGGTCGGTCCGTCGCCGATCAGGGTCGCGCCCTTCACGGGCGCGACGATCTTGCCGTTCTCGACCTTGTAGGCCTCGGTACACTGGAAGACGAACTTGCCGGACGTGATGTCGACCTGGCCGCCACCGAAATTCACGGCGTAGAGCCCGTCCTTCAGGCTGGCGACGATTTCGTCCGGATCGTCCTTGCCGCCCAGCATATAGGTGTTGGTCATGCGCGGCATCGGCATGTGCGCGTAGGATTCGCGGCGGCCATTGCCGGTGGAGTCGACGCCCATCAAGCGGGCATTGAGCCGGTCCTGCATATAGCCTTTCAGAACGCCGTCCTCGATCAGAACGGTGCGGCTGGACGGCGTGCCCTCGTCGTCAATCGTCAGGGAGCCACGGCGTTTCTCGATCGTCCCGTCATCAACGACGGTGACGCCCGGGGCGGCCACGCGCTCGCCGATGCGCCCGGAGAAGGCCGAGCTGCCCTTGCGGTTGAAGTCACCCTCCAGCCCGTGACCGACCGCTTCGTGAAGCAGCACAGCGGGCCAGCCCGGGCCAAGCACCACGTCCATCTGACCGGCACGGGCGTCAATGGCGTCCAGATTGACGCGCGCAATGCGAAGCGCCTCGTCCGCCAATTCCTTCCAGCGGTCCGGGGCGAGCCAGGTTTCAAAGCGGTCACGTCCCCCTGCGCCGGCAGATCCGGTTTCCCGGCGTCCATCGCGCTCGGCGGTGACCGAAACATTGATCCGGACCAGCGGGCGGTCATCGGTCTTCAGATCACCGTCGGCGCGCAGCACCCCGACGATCCGGCGCGACCCGGCGATGCTGGCCGAGACCTGCACGACGGACGGGTCCCGGCCGCGCACATAGGCGTCGATCTCGGCGAGCAGTTTGACCTTCGTCTCGAAATCAGGGTCGGCAACCGGATCGATGGAATCGTAAAGGCGGCGATTGGTCCCGGCAGGCGGGGCGGCCAGCGTACCCGACCGTCCCTGCTTGGCGGCGGCGGCCGTTTCGCCGGCACGGACAAGCGCGGCGAGTGAAGGATCGGAGGTGTGCGAATAACCCGTCGATTCACCGCTGACGCAGCGCAGACCGAAACCGCGCAGCGCGTCGAAGCTGGCTGATTTCAGACGGCCGTCGTCCCAGACGAGGGATTCGCTGACGCCATGTTCAAGAAAGAGTTCCCCGTCATCAGCGCCGTTCAGCGGCTCGGCGATTTTCGCGCGAGCGGATTCGGCATCGAATTCAAACGGGGCGAAAGGGTCGCCGGTCATGGAGCCTCACTGGTCCTTGCAAGGCTCCATGGATAACCGACGCAGGCGGTGGGCGCGAGGCCCGGTTGTCAGCTGCCGTTGGCGACCTGGAAGCGGCTCAGCTCCCGTTGCACGTCAATCCAGTCCGGGTCGTGCTGAAGCGCGGCCAGATAATCGGCGTAGGCCGAGGCGTTGTCGCCCATCATCTCATAGGCCACGGCCCGGTTCACATACGCCCGCTCCGGGTGAGCAATACCGGCGTCGAGCGCCGCTGTTGCAGCGGCAACCGCTTCGTGGGGACGCTCCAGGCGCACATAGGCCGCCGAGTAATTGAGATGCACTTCGGGCGGGCTGAAGCGAAGCGCGACCGCCGCATCGAGATCGCGCAAGGCGGAGACGGGCTGTCCCATGTTCATCAACAGGACGGCGCGATTGACGTGGGTGCGCGCGCGGGTTTCCCGGTTCATCACCGCATAGTCGAACGCGGAATTGCAGTCATTCAGCGCCGCGCGGTCATATTGGTGCATGACGGCGTTGTGATAGCAGGCGGCTGCTGCGCTGCGGCCGACAACCACCATCGATTGCGAAAAGGCCGGAGCAGACAGCGCCGCGGCCGCTGCAAGTGACGCAAGCAGGATTCTCATGGCATTCCTCCCAAGATGTGGGGTTCGCACCCGCCCTGGTGGGGTGCCTGAACCTCAATAACGGGAAGCTAGCGCGTGATCTGTCAGCTGCGGTGCAAACCGGTCGGGACTCACGGCGAAGTGATTGTGATCACGCCGCTATGAAAGCGAATGCACCTGGAAACGGGCGAGGGCATCGCGGGGTCTCGACCATTCGGGGGCCACGGCAGCAGCTTCCCTGTAGCTGAGATAGGCCGAGCGAATATCGCCCAGCAGTTCAAATGCCACCGCACGGTTATAGAGTGCGTTGGCTTCGGAGCGTGTACCTGCCTCGACCGCATAGTCGGCGGCCTCGACCGCCTCGCTGTAGCGCTCGAGCAGAATCAGGGCCGCGGCGCGATTCGTCGCTGACTCGGCCATCAGGTCGGGATCAAGCGAGTCGGCGCGGCCGAAATCGATCAGGGCTGACTCGGCGTGACCGATATTGATGAGAATGATGCCGCGATTGATGTGGGACTTGGCACGCTCGTGTGTGCTGAGATCAGCCTGGACGATGGCGCGGTCGCACTCGCGCAGCGCTTCGCGCGCAGCGGTGACCTGCATCGCGCCTTCGTAGCAGTTTCGTGCCGGACTGCCTTGCATATAAGCGGTATAGACTTGGGCAGAGGCCGGCGCCGACGCGGTCACCAGGGCCGCCAAAAGTGATAATCGAAGCAGCACGACTTCCTCCCTCGAAGCCTTCATCGCCGCAACCCTACCAAAAAATGGCAGCAGCAAAAAGCCGTTTACGACTTCACCCGGCCATCGACATTCGGGGCGCGACCCCTTATTGCGACAAAACAACGCTGTTAGCGGCCTGACAGGACCACAACACGGCACTATATTCCGCCGCGAACGGCGAGGGGGGCCTCGCCCCGATTTGCCGAATTGCACCTTGGGGAAGACATGCGATTCTTGACCGCAATACTCGTTTTCTGGGCCACCGCGACCGCTGGTGCGCTGGCTCAAACCGGACAACCGCACGACGCGGGCGTAAACCTGCAACGCGCCGCCACACCGATGATGGAGCGGATTACCGACTTCCATACGCTGGTGTTGGTGATCGTGACGCTCATCGTCCTGGTTGTTACCGCCTTGCTCATTTACGTCATGGTCCGGTTCCGGGCGAAGGCGAATCCCGAGCCAAGCCAGTTCAGCCACAACACCTTGATCGAGGTGATCTGGACGGCCGTTCCGGTGCTGATCCTGTTCATCATCGCGATCCCGTCCTTCCGTCTCCTGTATTTCAATGACGTCGTTCCCGAAGCGGACATGACGATCAAGGTGACGGGCTATCAGTGGTATTGGGGCTATGAGTATCCCGATCAGGGGATCGGCGAATACCTGTCCAACATGATCCCGGACGACGAGATCGATCCCGCCGCCGGTCAGGTGCGGCTGTTGTCGGTCGACTACCCGATGGTCATCCCGGTCGACACGGTGGTGCGCGTCCAGGTGACCGCTGCCGACGTCATCCACGCCTATGCCATGCCGGCCTTCGGCGTGAAGATCGATGCGGTGCCGGGGCGTCTCAACGAAACCTGGATCGAAGCCACGGAAACCGGCGTCTTTTACGGCCAGTGCTCCGAGCTGTGCGGCCAGTTCCACGCTTTCATGCCGATCGAGATCCACGTGGTCTCGCAGGACGTGTACGAGCAGTGGTCCGCCGCAGTCGCCAACGACCCCGATTCTGGCAATGCCATTCTCGCAGAATTCCAATCCGAACAGCGCGACACGCGCTTGGCCGCGCGCTGAGGAGCTGATCCATGACTGACGATGTCGCTCATCACGAAGAGCACGACCACAAGCCGGGTTTCATCACCCGCTGGTTCTTCTCCACGAACCACAAGGATATCGGCACCCTCTACCTGATCTTCTCGATCGTGGCGGGCATTATCGGCTTTACCCTGTCGGGCGTGATCCGCTGGGAACTGGCCGAGCCGGGCATGCAGCTGTTCGACGGAACGCTGGGCAATGAGCACATGTACAATGTGTTCGTGACCGGTCACGGCCTGATCATGGTGTTCTTCGTCGTGATGCCGGCGCTGATCGGCGGGTTCGGCAACTGGTTCGTCCCGATCATGATCGGTGCGCCGGACATGGCCTTCCCGCGCATGAACAACATTTCGTTCTGGCTGCTGCCGTTCTCGTTCCTGCTGTTGTTGCTGTCGATGTTCGTTCCGGGAGCCGCAGGCGGAAACGGCTTTGGCGGCGGGTGGGTGATTTATCCGCCCTTGTCGACCTCGGGACACCCCGGGCCATCGATGGACTTCGCCATCCTGTCGCTGCACCTCGCCGGTGCGTCGTCGATCCTGGGTGCGATCAACTTCATCACCACGATCTTCAACATGCGTGCGCCGGGCATGACGCTGCACAAGATGCCGCTGTTTGCCTGGTCGATCCTGATCACCGCCTTCCTGCTGCTGCTGGCGCTGCCGGTGCTGGCGGGCGCGATCACCATGCTGCTGACCGACCGCAATTTCGGGACGACCTTCTTTGATCCTGCCGGCGGCGGCGACCCGGTGATGTTCCAGCACCTGTTCTGGTTCTTCGGTCACCCCGAAGTCTACATCATGATCCTGCCGGGCTTCGGCATCATCAGCCACATCGTGTCGACCTTCTCCAGAAAGCCGGTCTTTGGTTATCTGGGCATGGCCTACGCCATGGTCTCGATCGGCTTCATCGGCTTCATCGTGTGGGCGCACCACATGTACACCGTGGGGATGGACGTCGACCTGAAGGCCTATTTCGTTGCTGCGACGATGATCATTGCGGTGCCAACGGGCATCAAGATCTTCTCGTGGATCGCGACGATGTGGGGCGGTTCGATTTCCTACAAGGTGCCGATGGTGTGGGCGATCGGCTTCATCTTCCTGTTCACCGTGGGCGGAGTGACGGGCGTGGTGCTGGCCAATGCCGGTGTCGATAACGCCCTTCACGACACCTATTACGTCGTGGCGCACTTCCACTATGTGCTGTCTCTGGGCGCGATCTTCACCATCTTCGCCGGCTTCTACTACTGGCTGGAGAAAATGAGCGGCTTCAAGTATTCCGAAGCTCTGGGTCTGATCCACTTCTGGCTGACCTTCATCGGCGTGAACACGATCTTCTTCCCGCAGCACTTCCTGGGTCTGCAGGGCATGCCGCGGCGTTATGTCGACTATCCGGACGCCTATGCGCTGTGGAACATGGTGTCGTCGATCGGCTACGCGATCACAGCCGTGGGCACGATTGTCTTCTTCGTCATGCTGGCGGATGTCTTCATCCGGCGGCGCAAGGGTGTCGCCAATCCCTGGGGTCCGGGCGCGACGACGCTGGAGTGGACGCTGTCCTCTCCGCCGCCCTTCCACCAGTTCAACGAGCTGCCCCGGATCGATCCGGACAGCCATCACTAGAAACGCGAACAAGCGAACCCCGGCCCGGTCCGGGGTTCGCCGCTTCGCCTTTCCGGTGAACACAGGTAACGAAACACAATGAGTGCCACGCGCCATCCTTCTGCAGCCAACGGCCTGCGGACCGCGCCTGCCGAATGGCGGGACTATCTCTCGCTGATGAAGCCGCGGGTGATGACGCTGGTCGTGTTCACCGCCTTTGCCGGTTATGTCGCCGCGCCGTCGGGCATCCACCCGGTGATGGCGGCGATCGCGATCTTCGCGCTGGCCCTGGGGGCGGGCGCGGCCGGTGCGCTGAACATGGCGTATGATTCAGACATCGACACGAAGATGCGCCGGACGGCCAAGCGGCCGGTGCCGCTGGGCAAGGTCAGCCGTTCTGACGCCTACGCCATGGGGCTGGTCGGATCCGGCCTGTCCGTGATCCTGATGGCGCTGGCGGCGAACTATGTCGCTGCCGGACTGCTGGCGTTCTCGATCTTCTTCTATGCCGTGATCTACACGATGGGTCTGAAGCGCCGGACGCCGCAGAACATCGTGATCGGAGGCGCTGCCGGTGCTTTCCCGCCGATGATCGGCTGGGTGATCGCGACCGGAGCCGTGTCGCTGGACGCAGTGATCCTGTTTGCGATCATCTTCCTGTGGACGCCGCCACATTCCTGGGCGCTGGCGCTCTACAAGTGCGGTGACTACGCCGATGCCGGTGTGCCGATGATGCCGGTTGCCAAGGGCCCGGCACGGACGCGTCTGGAAATCCTGATCTATTCGCTGGTTCTGGTACCGTTCGCGGTGCTGCCCGTCGCGACGGGTCTGGGCGGCGCAATCTATGCGGCGGCCTCGATTAGCGGCGGGGTGTTGTTCCTGCTTCTGGCCGTGCGCGTCTTCCGCTCGCGAGCCGGTGAGGCGGGTTCTGCGGCAGAGGGTGATCTGTACGCGGTGCGCAGCGGCGACAAGGCCGCGCGCGACCTGTTTGCGTACTCCATCGGCTATCTCGCCCTCCTGTTTGCTGCATTGATCGCCGAGCACGGGCTTGGCGCCTATATCGGGGTGATGTGATGAGCGGTATTCCGACACCTCCGCACCAGAAACCGGACGAGACCGGAGCGGCGACGCCTGATCCGCAAGCGGACCGCGAAGCCTTCATCGCGGCGCGCAAGCGGCGCAATGTCGCGATTGCGCTCGGCCTGGTCGGGTTCGCAGTGCTGATCTTCGCGATCACGGCGCTGCGTCTTGCGCAGAACATTTCCACAGGAGCGGCCGGGTGAACTGGCTTCCGCGCGATCCCAACAAACGTGTCCTGGCCATCTGCGGCGCAGTTGCGGTGGCCATGGTCGGCGCTGCGTATGCCTCGGTTCCGCTCTACAATCTGTTTTGCCGGGTAACGGGGTATGGCGGGACGACGCAGGTCGGTGTCGCTGCAGCCGACCGGGTCCTCGACCGCACCATGACGATCCGCTTCGACGCCAGCCGCAATGGCGGTCTGCCGTGGGAGTTTGAACCGCTCGACCGGGCGGTCACGGTCCAGGTCGGGGAGAGCGCTCTCGCCTATTTCCGTGCGACGAACACGTCCGACCGCCCGATCACCGGGGTCGCGACCTATAACGTCACGCCCTACAAGGCGGCACCTTATTTCGTGAAGCTGGAATGCTTCTGCTTCACCGAGCAGACGCTGCAGCCCGGCGAAACCGTCGAGATGCCGGTCCTGTTCTTCGTCGATCCGGAGATCGAATCCGACCGGCGTACCGATGACGTGACCACAATCACGCTGTCCTACACCTTCTTTGAGGGCGAGGAGAGCGATGCCGGTGCGGCGAGTGGCCGCGATGCGGCGCCATGACATTGATCCGCGGCAATGCCACGGGTATCAGGAACCACATGACCGCCTGACAAGACGGGGAATCGCAGGAGACGCGCGATGGCTGGGCAAGCCGTAAAGCATGACTACCACCTTGTGAATCCGAGCCCGTGGCCGTTCGTCGGCTCGTTCTTCGGGTTCGTGCTCGCGCTCGGCGCGATCGTTTACATGAAGGGGCTGAGCGACGATCCGTCGAACATGTTCCTCGCGGAAGGATCGCCCTGGCTGATGGGCATTGGCTTCCTGGGCGTGTTCTACACAATGTTCGGCTGGTGGTCGGACGTGGTGAAGGAAAGCCGCGGCGGAGACCATACGCCGGTCGTCCAGATCGGCCTGCGCTACGGCATGATCCTGTTCATCGTGTCGGAAGTCATGTTCTTCGTCGCGTGGTTCTGGATTTTCTTCGAAGGCGCGCTGTTCCATGAAGTGCGCATGATCGAGGGCTGGGACAGCTGGCCGGTGACCGATCCGTCGACGGGCAGCGTGATCGAGACCTTCGATCCGTGGCACCTGCCGCTGATCAATACGCTGATCCTTCTCCTGTCCGGCACCACGGTGACGTGGGCGCACCACGCGCTGCTGCACGGTGACCGCAAGGGCGCCAAGCTGGGCCTGCTGTTCACGGTCCTGCTGGGTGCGTGCTTCACCTTCGTCCAGGCCTATGAGTATTCCCACGCCGCCTTCGGCTTCTCGGGCAATCTCTATGGCGCCAGCTTCTTCATGGCGACCGGTTTCCATGGCGCGCACGTCCTGATCGGAACGATCTTCCTGGCGGTGTGCCTTTTCCGGCTACTGGCCGGTCATTTCACGCCACAAAAGCATTTCGGTCTCGAAGCCGCCGCCTGGTACTGGCACTTCGTCGACGTGGTGTGGCTGTTCCTGTTCGCCTTCGTCTACGTGACGTTCCAATAGCGTCATGAGTGATGTCTCGCCCTTCGCCGCAGGTCTGACCGGGCGATGCCCGCGCTGCGGCGAAGGTGCGATGTTCGCCGGGTTTCTGACCATTGCGCCCGCGTGTGACGCCTGCGGCCTGGACTATGCCTTCGCCGATTCCGGCGATGGTCCCGCCGTCTTCGTCATGTTCTTTGCGGGTTTCGCCGTGGTGATCCCCGCACTCTTGATCGAAGTGGCCGTGCAGCCGCCGGTCTGGGTGCACTTCCTCTATGGGCTGCCGGCTATCATCCTTGTCAGCCTGGCCCTGCTGCGGCCGATGAAGGGCCTGCTCTTCGCCTTCCAGTATCACCACAAGGCCGAGGAAGCGCGCTTTACGCCCGGCCGCGAAGACTAAGGCCGCGCGGTGTATTTCCGCCCCTATCCCGTCCTGACCGTCCTGACCCTCGCCGGGCTCGCCGTCCTGCTCTGGCTGGGAAGCTGGCAGTGGTCGCGCATGGACGAGAAGGCGCAGCAGATTGCCGCCTATGAAGACCTGATAGACCGCGAGCCGGTCGATCTGGAGACCGCGCTGTGCGCCGGTTCGCCCGTAGCGAACGGTTTGCCGGTCCGGGCCGGGGCACCGGCAGACACGAACATCGCCTTTTGGGGGCGGGACGCTGATGGCGTCGCCGGTTGGCGGATCTTCGCCCCGGTATCGATGCCGGACTGTGCGGGGCCGGGCCATATCCTTCAAGAAACCGGATTTACCCCTTTCGAAGGGGCGTCCAGTAGCGACGCCCCCGCCCGGTGGCAGTTGCGCACCGTTCCGGACGCGGGGCTGTTTGACGCCGCCAATGATGTGACGGGCAATGAGTTTTACAGTTACGACGCCGAGGCGATGGCCGGTGTCGCCGGGGTCGATGCCCTGTCCTCCGACTACTGGATCACGGCGGACCGGGGCATGCCCACCGAGCTCTCCGAAGTGCCGCCATCACGCCATCTGGGGTACGCGATCACCTGGTTCGGCCTGGCTGTGACGCTGATCGGTGTTTTTGCTGCGTTTCACGCTGCGCGGGGGCGGCTGGGCTTCACCCGTCGTTAGGCGGTTGATGGTAACGATCAACCCACTGGCGCCCTCGGGGGCGCGCGAACGGCATGAAAAGACCGATGGCGCTCTGGCGAGACGATCCCCCCCTTCACGAACTTTCAAGCCGGCAAGTGCGCCTGCGACCACCTTCGATCGACGATTATGATTCGTGGGCAAAACTGCGCTCAGCGAGCCGCGACCATACCAGCCCCTGGGAACCCGAATGGGCGCCCGACGAGCTGACCCGGGCGGCCTATCGCCGGCGAATGAAGCATTACGATGCCAGCTTTGCGGACGGATCGGGCTACCCATTCTTCGTGTTCCGCCAGAAGGACAACGTCCTGATCGGGGCGTGCAACCTGAACAATGTCCGGCGCGGTGTGCTCCAAGCCGCCGACATCGGATACTGGATCGGTCGCCCCTATGTGCGTCGCGGATACGCGCGCGCGGCCGTGCGGCTGGTCTGCCGGTTCGGTTTCGAGACTGCGGGGCTTCACCGGATCGAAGCGGCCTGCCGCCGCGAGAATGCTGCGTCCCAGGCCCTGCTGACCCAGCTGCGGTTCCAGCGCGAAGGCGTTGCGCGCCAGTATCTCCGGATTGCCGGGGAATGGCATGACCATGACAAGTTCGCGTTGCTTTCAAGTGACCAACGACCATGAAGCCCGACGACTACGCCGCCGGCCTTGATGCCGCCCACGCTGCCGTCTTTCGCGCTGATTTCGAGACCGTCACGCTGGCCGGGGATGTCGGCCGGTTCGGGTTGACCGAGGCGGAATACGACCTGACCACCTTCTTCGAGCGGATTGCGCCATCGGACCGCGAGGCCGTCCAGTCGGGCTTTTTCGACGACGCCATCGACGTTCGTGCCCGCCTGATCGGAGAGGATGGCGGTGTTCGCTATGTGCGGCTGATCGGGCGGCGGGGAGCAAATGGTGCGTTCTGCGGGCTGATGCTGCCTGCCGGTGCGGTCAATTCCGGCGCGATGGGCCGGATCGAAGCGGAAAATTCACTGACGCACGGGGTCGGGCGCGGGGAAGTCGTTGCGCATTATCAACCGATCGTGGCGCTGGAAACCGGGCGAATTGCCGGGTTCGAGGCGCTGGCGCGATGGGTGTGCCCGGGACGCGGTATCATCGGACCTGACGACTTCCTGGACCTGGCCGAAGAGCTCGACCTGACAGGTGCCATCGGCGACCAGGTGCGCGGATTGGCAACACGCGACCTGGCGGCGTGGCGCACCGCGGCGCCCGACGCGCCGCTATTCGTTTCGGCCAATGCAACGGTCAGTGAACTTGTCTCTCCCGGCTTTGCCGAGCGGCTTGCCGGCGCTGTCGAAGCGGCGGGGCTGAGGGCAGGCGGGTTCAAGCTGGAGATCAACGAAACCGAGATCATGCGCGACCCTGATCGGGCCGAAGGCGTGATCCGGGAGCTGAAGTCTGCCGGCATCGGTATGGCGCTCGATGATTTCGGGACCGGGTATTCATCGCTGGCGCGGCTCGACCGGTTCAATTTCGATACCGTGAAGATCGACCGCTATTTCGTTCGGGCGCTGGCGGCGGGTGAACACGCGGCAAAGGTGGTCGAATCCGTATTGCAGCTGTCCCGGCATTTCGGAATGACCGTGGTCGCCGAAGGTGTCGAGAGTGCCGAGGTCGCCGAGCGTCTCACCGAAATGGGCTGCGACTATGCGCAAGGTTTCCGGTATTCCGGCGCGATGGAGCCCGATACGGCGGCTGACGCCGCACTCAACGGCCTCAAGGGCAGGTTTCTACGCGCAGTGTGGACCTAGGCGTGGCCTGACTGGCCCGTCAGGTGCTGCGGGTCGACGCCGAGGGATTTCAGCGCCCGCTCCCACTTGTCCTTGTAGCTTTCGTCGAACAGCAGGGTTTCGTCCGGATCGGCAACCAGCCAGGCATTGGCCTGAAGCTCGTCATCGAGCTGACCCGCGCCCCATCCCGCATAGCCAAGCGCCAGAACGGCCCGGCGCGGCGGGGTATCCGAAGCCATGGCATCGAGCACTTCCTTGGTCGCCGTCAGCCCGAAATCGGTGCCGACTTTCAAGGTCGCGTCCTCGTTCCCGAATTCCGAAGTGTGGAGGACGAAGCCTCGATCCCGGTCCACCGGACCACCGTCCAGAACCGCCTTGTCCGCAACCCGGATCGCATTCTCCACACCCAGTTGCTCGAACAGGATGGGCAGGCGCAGATCCCGCATCGGCTTGTTCAGCGTGATGCCCATTGCGTGCTCCTCATTGTGGTCAACAATGAAGATCACGGTGCGATCAAAGCGCGGATCGCCTATCGCCGGGCTGGCAATCAGGATTTTTCCGGTCATATAGCCTGAGGCTGACATTGCGCTACCTTGGCGTCGGTGAAGCCAATCATGCCGCCAAGCGAGGGGAAAGGTCCAGTTCGGTTCCCGCTTCCTTTGCTACCAGCGACATTGTCTAATCCCCCCAACAACCGAAACCGGAGCAGATTCGATGACAATTTCAAAAGGCGACCGCCTTCCCGAGGCCACCTTCATGGCCATGACGGCAGATGGCCCGGCCCCGATGTCCACGCAGGACGTGTTCGCCGGCAAGACCGTCGCCCTGTTCGCCGTGCCGGGTGCCTTCACGCCGACCTGTTCGGCCAAGCATCTGCCGGGCTTTGTCGACAAGGCCAACGCCTTCAAGGCCAAGGGCGTCGACCAGATCGCCTGCACCTCGGTCAATGACGTTTTCGTCATGGGCGCCTGGGGCAAGGACCAGAAGGCCGGCGATGACGTGCTGATGCTGGCGGACGGCAATGGCGCGTTCGCGGAAGCCATCGGCCTGACCATGGATGGTTCGGGCTTCGGCATGGGCAAGCGTTCACAGCGCTATTCGATGATCGTCAAGGATGGCGTCGTCACCGAACTCAACATCGAAGAACCGGGCGACTTCAAGGTCAGCTCGGCAGACTTCATGCTGGACCAGCTCTAGGTCCGGCCAGTACGAAAGGGACGGGGATATGGGTACGTTTATCGTTCTCGGAATTATCGTTGTCGCGGCGTTCCTTGTGGTCGCCGGGACGATCAAGGTGGTTCCGCAAGGCATGGAATACACGGTGGAACGGTTCGGCCGTTTCACGCGCAAACTTCCGCCGGGCCTGCATATCCTCGTGCCGTTCATTGATGCGGTGCGGTTCAAGATCAACATGCGCGAGCGCGTCCTCGACGTGCCCAAGCAGGAAGTCATCACCCGCGACAACGCGATGGTCTCGGTCGACGCCGTGGTGTTCATCCAGGTGATGGATGCGCCCCGCGCGGCCTATGAGGTCGATGGGCTCGACTTCGCGATCATCAACCTCGCGATGACGAATGTGCGAACGGTCGTGGGCTCGATGGACCTCGACCAGGTGCTGTCGAACCGCGACGACATCAATGCCCGCCTGCTGTCGGTCATCGATGCGGCGACCAATCCGTGGGGCGTGAAAGTCACCCGGATCGAGATCCGCGACTTGTCGCCGCCGCCCGACATCACCGAGGCGATGGCCCGCCAGATGAAAGCCGAACGCCTGAAGCGTGCCGAAATCCTGGAAGCCGAAGGCCAGAAGCAGTCCGAAATCCTGAAGGCCGAAGGCGAGAAGCAGTCCCAGATTCTGCAGGCTGAAGGCCGGCGCGAAGCCGCCTTCCGCGACGCCGAGGCGCGCGAACGCGAGGCGGAAGCCGAAGCGAAGGCGACGGACATGGTCTCCAAGTCGATCGCCGAAGGCGACATGAATGCGATCAACTACTTCCTCGGCCTGAAATACGTCGAAGCCTTCGGAAAGCTGGCCGAGAGCGACCAGCAACGCACGGTCATCGTCCCGGCTGATTTCGCGAACCTGACCGGCATGGTCGCCGGGCTCAAGACGCTGGTCGAGAACAAGGGCGACGCCGGTGCCGGTGGCAGCGGTGCGAATACCGGGAAGGGCGAAAAGCCCGCACCCTGGGGCAGGGAGTAAACCGCCATGGAAATGGTGATCACCTTCCTTGAAGGCCTGAATCTCTGGTGGTGGTTGGGCCTGGCCGGTCTGTTCCTGATCGGCGAACTGGTGACCGGCACGACTTATCTGCTCTGGCCTGCCACCGCGGCCTTCCTGGTCGGCATTCTGACCTTCTTCTTCGCTGCGCTGGGCTGGCCGTTCCAGTTCCTGATCTTCGCGATCATCTCGCTGGCACTCTTGTGGGTCGGGGACCGCTATGTGCGGCCGCGCCTGAAAGCCGGCACGGATTCGGGCCTGAACACCCGGTCGACCTATCTGGTCGGCCAGAAGGCGACCGTTGTGGCCACATCAGGTGCGACCGGCCGCGTGCGCGCAGGCGACACGGAATGGTCCGCGGAAAGCATTGACGGCAGCGTTCTGGAGATCGGGCAGTCCGTGACCGTGTCCGAGTTGCGTGGCACGACGTTGATTGTTCAATCGGCCTGACTCCCCTGAACAGGGGATAGGGAGGTAGACGCGCCACGCATAACCTCTGGTTTCGATCTCGAAATCAAAGGTGCCCTTCATGCGTGCGTTTTTCACCACTGCACTTGCTGCCGCGACGCTCGCACTGACCGTGGGACCGGCAGCCCTCGCGCAATCCTACAACACCAGCGCCCTGCAGTTTTCCCTGCTGCCGTCCGCGCGCTCGGTTCAGACCGGCGATGTGGCCACCGTGTTTGGCACGGTCCTGTCGACCATTGACCAGACAGGCTGCGAACTCGTTCTGGGGGGCGCGACGCCGGGGGTGACGCTGGCGTGGAGGCTGCTGGACGAGAACAACCAGCTGACTGGCGATGGTGAGAACGCCAACTTCGCGATGAATGGCACCAATGGCCGGCGGCAAAACCTACTGGTTGCGATGTCGTCGGCGACCGCGATCAACACGTCGGAAATCGAAGTGTTCGTGCGGTGCCCGAATGATGTCGCCAATCCGTCCTTTGATTTCTACCGGAACCCGATCTACCCCGGTGTGAACACGCTGGCGCTGACGGTCTCGTCGGCTCCCGCTCCCGATATCATCGTGATCGGTCAGAGCCTGACCAGTGACGGTTATGTGCGTCTGCCGTCACCTGGCGCGCGCCGCCCCGCGGCGATTTCGGCAGTGAATATCGGTGCGACCGCGACGGTTGAAGTCTCCGCCAACACCGGTCCGTACAATCTGCCGGTGACGCTTCAGGTCTGCGAGACCAATGCGAGTGGCGTGTGCACCTCGCCTCGCGCGGAGTCGTTGAGCGTCAATTTCGCGACCAATGAGGTGCGCACCTTCAATGTCTATGTCCAGTCGACCGGCGAACGCGGTGTTCCGGATATGCCGGCGATTGCGCGGACATACTTCAATTTCGGTCAGCCGGCTGCCGCAGGTGATGAAGGACCCGGAGCCGCGTCCGTCGGGCCGCAATACACAACACGCTACGGCACGACGAGCTTCGCGATACTGGCGTCAGGACCGGAAACGAATGGTTCCGAGATTGGCGGGGTATATCGTGGCCTGATCAACGGCGGAGGCGGCGGACCGGCCGGCGCCGTTCCGGCCATGATCGTCATCCCCAATCCCAACAATTCGACGATCGCGATTTCGCAAACCGACGCCTATGGCTGGGCGGCAACGTCTCAGGGCGCGATCCTGCCGATCAATGCGCAAACCGGAAGCCGAGCCTTCGGTCATACATCGCTCGCCTACGCCAACGGATTGTCACCGCGCCGGCAGGCCACCAACTCGCTCAACCGCAATGACGGGAATATCTTCCCGCGTGCGGGAATTCGAGGCGCAGTGACCAATTTCTTCAACAGCCCGATCAGCTTTTCCTACCAGGCCATCTATGACCCGATTGCCGAGCAAGTGATTTCAGGAAACCTGACATCCGACGGAGCCGCCATCATCGGACAGACGTTCGACGTCTTCTATCAGGGCGTCGATATCGGTGATGCGTCCACCGGCTCCGAGACGGGGGGCGGCGGGGCCGTCGGGTCGGGGTCGATCACCTTCCCCGGGCAAACGCAGGCGTGTGACGTGGCAGTCGTCAATCTGCGCCAGAGCACCGAACTGACGACCTGGGTGTTCAGTTTCAATCGCGGACCCGAATGCACCGTGCCGACCTATGAAGGCTATGGCTATGTCGATGATACCCGGGGACCTCGCCGGATCGAGTTGCTGGTCTATCCACGCACCATCGAAGACGGTGCGATCGATACCTTCCCGCTGACACTGGTCGCGAGACAGTAAGGCGAAGCGTTTCCGGCCCGCGCCGACTCCCCTGGACGATGACCGGAAACCGGTGCGGACGTTCCTTACAGGACGTCCGCATCGCGCATCTGGGCGATGGCCAGCCGGGCGAGTTCATCGGCGCGGTCGTTCTCCGGATGACCGGAGTGACCCTTCACCCACTCCCACGTCACCTTGTGGCGATCGGCGGCGGATTCGAGCTCTTTCCAGAGATCAGCATTCTTCACGGGCTTCTTCGCAGCGGTCTTCCAGCCATTCTTCTTCCAGCCGTGAATCCACTTGGTCACGCCGTCGCGGACATAGGTGGAATCAGTGACGAGCCGGACGGGCTTTCCCTGGCCCTTGATGGCTTCGAGCGCGCGAATCGCGGCCAGCAACTCCATGCGATTGTTGGTCGTCTCCGGTTCTGCCCCGGAGATTTCCTTGCGATGCCCCTTCCATTCCAGGATCGCACCCCAGCCGCCCGGGCCGGGATTGCCTGAACAGGCCCCGTCGGTGTGGATCAGGATTTCCGCGCTCAACTGGATTTCACCGGGTATTTCTTCGACAGGTCGCGGACACCGGCGGCGATCAATTCGCCCAGAACGTCGAGATCGATGTCCGCGAGCTTGTTGATGTACAGACACGATTTGCCCATGCCGTGCTTGCCGAGGCGCGACAGGATCTCGCTGTAATCCGTGTAGCCGGGCATGACATAGATGGAGAGCTTGGCCTTGCGCGGCGAAAAGCCGGTGGCAAAGAAGTCCCCTTCGCGGCCGGTTTCGTACTTGTAGTGATACTGGCCGAAACCGACGATGGCCGGTCTCCACATGACCGGCTCCCAGCCGGTCACCTTGCGAAACAGATCCAGCAGAATGCGCGCTTCGTCGCGCCGCTTTTCAGGTTCGACCGACGCGATGAAGTCATCGACATCCTGGGCGTTCGCCTGTGTCTTGTTCTCGGTCATGCAGGGCCTCCCTTCAGGCGGCGTCGTCGGCCAGGATACGCGGCAGCTTGAACACAACGTCCTCGTCGGTGACCCGCAATTCCTCGACCGACACGTCGAACCGGTCCTTGAAGGCGGCGATCAATTCCTCGACGAGTTCTTCGGGCGCGGAGGCACCGGCGGTGATGCCGACTGCCTTCATTCCCGACAGCTTGCCCCAGTTGACCGCCGAGGCATCGTCGATCAGGGCGGCGTGTCGGGCTCCGGCACGCAAGGCCACCTCCACCAGGCGGCGCGAATTGGACGAGGTCGGAGACCCGATCACCAGCACTGCATCACAATCGCCCGCCATGACCTTGACGGCGGCCTGGCGATTCGTCGTAGCGTAACAGATGTCTTCCTTGTGCGGCGCTGCGATCAGGGGGAAGCGGCGCTGCAACTCGCCGACAATCGCTGCCGTGTCATCGACCGACAGCGTGGTCTGGGTCACGAATGCGAGGCGCGACGGGTCGGCGGGTGTATAGGCGGCGGCATCCTCGACCGTCTCGATCAGGGCAATCGACCCTTCCGGCAGCTGACCGAGCGTGCCGATCACCTCGGGGTGACCGGCATGGCCGATCAGGACAATCTCCTTGCCGTCGGCAAAATGGCGCTGGGCTTCGACATGGACTTTCGACACCAGCGGACAGGTCGCATCGACGTAAAGCAGATTGCGATGCCGGGCTTCGGCGGGCACGGACTTGGGTACGCCATGCGCCGAAAAGACGACCGGGCGGTCATCCGGGCAGTCTTCCAGTTCGTCGACGAAGACGGCTCCCAGCCTTTCGAGGCGTTCCACGACGTGCCGGTTGTGCACGATTTCGTGGCGCACATAGACAGGCGGACCGAATTTGGCGAGCGCGCGCTCGACGATCTGGATAGCGCGATCCACGCCGGCACAGAAACCGCGCGGGGCGGCAAGGGTGAGGCGCATTGAGGGGCGAGTATCGGACACGAAATTTCCACTCCTGCGGGCCGACCGTTGCGGCCCGGCGATGTGCGTCGTATGACCCTTCCTATCTAAGCCGATGGCGCGCGAAAAGCACGTCAGGCGCTCACCAGGTCAGGTCATAGCCGATGTTCACCCGTCTTTGCCTTCTCGCCCCCGTGATCGCTCTTGCCGGGTGTTCGTCCCTGCGCGAGGCCCCCGACAATCCTGGTCCGTGCCCGTCGGCACTGACGCTCTATGATGCGGCGCGCGTCGTGAACCTGCACGGGGATGCGGTTTACGAGAATGTCGGCTTCACCGGCGAAATCATGGCCGTGCGGTCCCTGTGCCGATATTACGAGGACCGGCCGATTGTCGCCAGCCTCGAACTCGACATGGGTTTTGGCCGTGGCCCGTCTGCGTCCGGTTCAACGCACACCTACCAGTATTTCGTGGCCATCACGCGCCGCGACATGGTCGTCATTCACAAGGAAGTCTTCCCGGTTCAGGTCACGTTCCGGGCGGGTGAGGACCGGGTCTATCTGCAAGAGACCATCGACGAAATCACCATCCCGCGTGCCGATGAAGACATTGCCGGGGACAATTTCGAGATCCTTGTCGGTTTTGAACTCACCCACGAACAGCTTGAATGGAACCGGACCGGCCAGCGCTTCCGCGTTGATGCGGGCCAGGGCGACTAAATCATGGCGTCCATTGCTGACATCCTGACGCACCGGGCCGGAGCGGCCTTTGCTGCGCAAGGTCTTCCCGAATCGCTCGGCCGGGTTGTCGAATCAGGACGCCCGGACCTGGCCCCCTATCAGTGCAATGGGGCGATGGCGGCCGCGAAGATCGCGGGAAAGCCGCCGCGCGCGATTGCCGAGGCAGTTGCAGCATCGCTTCAGGACGACGCGCTGATTGAGAGTCTCGAGATTGCCGGACCCGGCTTCATCAACCTGACCCCGAAGCCGGACGTCTATGCAGATCGCGCCAGCGCGCTGTCCAAGGACGCGAAGACAGGCGCGGAGCCCGTCGATACGCCGCGCGGCGTGGTGATCGACTTCGGTGGCCCGAATGTCGCCAAGCCGATGCATGTCGGCCACCTGCGCTCTTCGATCATCGGTGACAGCCTGCAGCGCCTGTTCCGCTTCCGCGGCGATACCGTGACCAGCGACGTGCATCTTGGTGACTGGGGCCTGCAAATGGGTCAGCTGATCACCGAAGTCGCGCGCGTAATGCCGGATCTGCCCTATTTCGATGCCGCGTTTACCGGACCGTTCCCGGACGAACCGCCCGTGTCGATGGACGATTTGCAATTGCTCTATCCGCGCGCTTCTGCGGCCTGCAAGGACAGCAAGGAGCGCCTGGAGGAAGCACGTCAGGCGACGCGTGACCTGCAATCGGGCCGCGCCGGCTATGTCGCGCTGTGGCGGCATTTCGTGACGGTGTCACGCCAGGCGCTGGAGGCCGATTTCAACTCGCTGGGCGTTCATTTCGACCTGTGGAAGGGCGAGTCGGATGTCGATCCGCTGATCCCCGGCATGGTCGAGGATCTGAAATCCCGCGGCGTGACGCATGAAGACCAGGGCGCGTGGATTATCCCGGTGGACCGGGAAGACGAGAAGCGCGACTTTCCGCCCTTCCTGCTGTTGAAGTCGGATGGCGCGGCGCTCTACGAGACGACCGACCTGGCGACCATTCTCGACCGCAAGGAGGAGCAGAACCCCGATCTCATCCTTTATGTCGTCGATGCCCGGCAGAGTGATCACTTCGAGAAGGTGTTCCGCGCCGCCGACAAGGCGGGCTATTTCGACCGCGACCAACTGGAGCATATCGGCTTCGGCACGATGAACGGGCCGGACGGAAAGCCGTTCAAGACACGCGAAGGCGGGGTCTTGAAGCTCTCGGACCTGATCCGCATGGCGACCGACAAGGCGCGTGCGCGAATGGAGGAAGCCGGGCTGGCGCAGGACGTTGACGCCGAGGAGCGCGAGGCCGTCGCCCGCGCCGTCGGCATTGCGGCCATCAAGTTTGCTGACCTCTCGAACCTGCGCACGACCAACTACGTCTTTGACCTCGACCGCTTCGTGGCGTTTGAAGGCAAGACCGGCCCGTACCTGCTCTACGCCGCAGTGCGTATCAAATCGATGATGCGCAAGGCCGCGGACGCGGGCGTGAAGCCGGGCGACATCGTCATCGGCAGTGACGAGGAAGCCGCGCTGGTGCGTGCGCTCGACGGTTTCGGAGCGGCGGCGAATGAAGCCTATGAAAAGCGGCTGCCGCATTTCCTGTGCGACCATGCTTTCCGGCTGGCTCAGGCCTTCTCGAAATTCTACGCCAACTGCCCGGTTCTGAGCGCAGAAGACGAAGCGGTGAAGGCGTCGCGTCTGGCATTGGCTGCATTGGCGCTGAAGCAGCTGGAAACCGTGTTCTCGCTGATCGGGATCGTCGCGCCGGAGCGCATGTAGGACAGGGCGTCACGCGATTGACTCCTTGGCGCCATGCCGTAAACGTGGCGCTAATTCCGCTCCCGCGGGAGAGACCGGCGAAAAGGCCGGCGCCGAAGGCGCAACCGCCCCGGAAACGCTCAGGCCACAGGACCGCGGGAGGGCATGAACGCTGGAAAGCGGATGCGGGTTCGTCTCGCATCCCACCGACGGAGCAAGCGGGTCCGGATGTCCGGTTCCTGCGGAATCTCTCAGGTTCTCTAGACAGCGGGGGCGGCTTGTATCACCAAGCACGCCGCAACCCGTCCGGAGACCATCATGTCTGACACCGCGCTTCACCACACTCCGCTTCACGCGCTGCACGAGGAACTCGGCGGCCGCATGGTGCCGTTCGCCGGCTATGCCATGCCGGTGCAGTACGAAGGCATCATGGCCGAGCATAACCACACCCGCGACGCGGCCGGCCTGTTCGACGTCTCGCACATGGGGCAGGCCCGCTATACCGGCGACGAAAGCGCGCTGGAAAAGCTGATCACGGCTGACCTGACGGTGCTGCGGCCGGGCGAACAGAAATACACGCTGCTCCCCAATGACCAGGGCGGGATTCTGGACGACCTGATGGTGTCGCGCCCGGATGCCGACGGTGTTTTCCTGGTGGTCAATGCCGCCACGAAGGACGCCGATTTCGCCCGCATCGCCCAGGCGACACAGGGCAAGGGCACGCTCGAAATCCTGGCTGACCGCGCGCTCCTGGCATTGCAAGGGCCGAAGGCGAAGGACGTGATGGCCCGCCTGGCTCCGGATGCGACCAAATTGATCTTCATGCAGTGCGCGCATGTCGACCTTCTGGGTACGGACGCGATCATTTCGCGCTCGGGCTATACCGGCGAGGACGGGTTCGAAATTTCGGTCCCGGCCGTCGATGCCGAGCGGGTCGCCCGCGCATTGTTGAACGAAGACGAAGTGAAGCCGATCGGGCTTGGCGCGCGGGACTCGCTGCGTCTGGAAGCCGGGCTTTGCCTCTACGGTCACGACATGGATGAGACCAAGACGCCGGTTGAAGCCACGCTGATGTGGGCCGTCGCCAAGCCGCGCCGCGAGCGCAGGGACTTTCCGGGCGCCGACACGGTCATGCAGCAGGTTGCCGATGGCGTTCAGCGCAAGCGGGTCGGCTTCATGATGACCGGCGCGCCGGCGCGCGAAGGGGCCGAGATCGTCAAGGACGGCAATGTGATCGGTGTCGTGACGTCGGGCGGTTTCGGACCAACGCTGGGCGGCCCGGTGGGTATGGCCTATGTCGATACCGAGTTTGCCACACCGGGCACCGAAGTCGATATCCTGGTGCGCGACAAGGCGCGTCCGGCCACGCTGGCGAAAATGCCGTTCGTTGAACAACGCTATTACCGCGGCTGAGGCCGCCACGAGGGAAGGGGAAACCTGATGACCACCCGTTTTACCAAAGACCATGAATGGATCCGCGTCGAAGGCGACGAAGCCGTTGTCGGCATCACCGCCTATGCCGCCCAGCAGCTGGGCGATGTCGTGTTCGTGGAATTGCCTGCGACCGGCAAGGGCGTCAGCCCCGGCGACGAGATGGCCGTCGTGGAATCCGTGAAGGCCGCGTCCGAAGTCTATGCGCCTGTGTCCGGCGAGGTCATCGCCGTCAATGACGCGCTTGAAGACGCGCCGCAGACCGTCAATGAAGCCCCGGACGGCGATGGCTGGTTCGTGCGCATCAAGCTGGCCGACAAGAGCGAGCTCGACGCCCTGATGGATGAAGCCGCCTACAAGCAGCACATCGCCTAATCCGAATCCCCGACAAGAAGGCTTGCAGCCGCCATGCGTTATCTTCCGCTGACCCCGCAGGACCGTGCGGACATGCTTGAAAAGATCGGCGTCTCGTCGATCGACGACCTGTTCACCGATGTGCCGGAATCGGCGCGCCTGGGGGGCACGGTCGACCTTTCGGACCACATGACCGAGCTGGAAGTCGAGCGGCATGTCTCGAAGCTGGCGGCGAAGAACACTCCGGCCTCGTCCGTGCCTTTCTTCGTCGGGGCTGGCGCCTACAAGCACCACGTTCCGTCGACGGTGGATCACCTGATCCAGCGATCGGAATTCCTGACGGCCTACACGCCCTATCAGCCGGAAATCAGCCAGGGCACGTTGCAGACCCTGTTCGAGTTTCAGACTCAGGTCGCCTTGATGACCGGCATGGATGTGGCCAATGCCTCCATGTACGACGGCTCGACCGCCTGCGGCGAAGCCGTGGTGATGGCCAGCCGGGTGACCAAGCGCAAGAAGGCGGTGCTTGCCGGGTCGCTGCACCCGCACTACGCCGACACCACCAAGACGCTGTGCAAATATCTCGATATCGACGTGGTGTCCGAACCGGCACGCCATGACGGCCTCGGCAAGCTGGTCGATCACATCACGGAAGAAACCGCCTGCGTCGTGGTCCAGACGCCGGACGTGTTCGGTCGCCTGCATGACCTCGAACCCGTCGTGAAGGCTGCGCACGAGAAGGGCGCGCTGGTCATCGCCGTATTTACCGAGCCGGTGTCGCTGGGGCTTGTGAAGTCGCCGGGCGAGATGGGTGCGGACATTTGTGTCGGCGAAGGGCAGGGGATCGGGGTCGGTCTCAATTTCGGCGGCCCCTATGTGGGCCTGTTTGCCTGCCGCAATGACCGCAACTTCATTCGTAACCTGCCGGGCCGCCTGGCCGGTGAGACGGTCGATGCCGATGGCCGCCGCGGCTATGTTCTGACCCTGTCGACGCGCGAGCAGCATATCCGCCGCGAGAAGGCGACGTCGAACATCTGCACCAATTCGGGGCTGTGCGCGCTGGCCTTCACCATCCACATGACGCTGCTGGGCGAGAAGGGCCTGCGTCAGCTCGCCCGGATCAACCACGAGACGGCCTGTGATCTGGCCGACCGCCTGACAAGCGTTCCGGGCGTCGAACTCCTGACCGATACCTTCTTCAACGAATTCTCGCTGAAGCTGCCGAAATCCGCCGCCGGTGTGGTCGATGCGCTGGTTCAGAAGGGCGTCCTCGGCGGCGTCCCCGCCAGCCGTCTCTTCCCGGGCGCGATGGACGATGTGCTGATCGTCGCGGCAACCGAAACCAATACCGAGGCTGATCTGTCGGCCTTCGCTGACGCGCTCAAAGAGGTGCTCTGATCATGGCGCTGAATTCACAAGGACGCCCGACCCGCATGGCCGAGAATCTCTCGACCGGCGGCTATGCCGACACCTTCTCGGGCTCACGCGGTCTCGATCAGGCCGAGCCGCTGATCTTCGAGCGCGGCCGCACTGACGTGACCGGGGTCGACCTGCCTGAAGCCAAGGGCACAAAGACCCGCCTTGGCGGGTTGGAGCGCACCGACGAGATCGGTCTGCCCGGCCTCGCCGAGCCGGAAACGATGCGCCACTATGTGCGCCTGTCGCGCAAGAATTACGCGATTGATCTGGGGCTCTATCCGCTGGGCTCGTGCACGATGAAGCACAACCCGCGCCTCAATGAGAAGATGGCCCGCCTGCCGGGTCTGGCCGACATCCACCCGATGCAACCGCAGCAAACCGTCGAAGGTGCCATTGAGCTGATCGGCGAACTGGCACACTGGCTGATGACGCTGACGAACACTCCGGCCGTGGCGATGTCGCCGAAGGCCGGGGCGCATGGCGAATTGTGCGGCATGATGGCAATCCGCGCGGCACTGGATGCGCGCGGTGAAACCAAGCGCCGCCGTGTGCTCGTGCCGGAATCGGCGCATGGCACCAATCCGGCGACTGCGGTGCAGTGCGGTTTCACGACCGACGAAATTCCCGCAGACAAGACGGGCCGGGTCGATCTGGAAGCCCTCAAGGCCAAGCTTGGCGATGACGTCGCCGGCATCATGCTGACCAACCCCAATACGTGCGGCCTGTTCGAGCGTGACATCAAGACGATTGCCGACCTGATCCATGATTGCGGCGGGTATTTCTACTGCGACGGTGCGAATTTCAACGCCATCGTGGGCCGGGTGCGCCCGGGTGACCTGGGCATCGACGCGATGCACATCAATCTGCACAAGACTTTCTCCACGCCGCATGGCGGCGGCGGGCCGGGGTCGGGGCCGACGGTCTTTTCCGAAGCGCTGGCACCCTATGCACCGGTGCCGCGTGTCGAACAGACCGCTGATGGCTGGCGCCTGATCGAGCACGAGGCGGACGTGAACGGCGAACCGTTCGGCCGCATGACGGCCTTCCACGGCCAGATGGGCATGTTCTCGCGCGCGCTGACCTACATGCTGAGCCACGGGGCGGACGGGTTGAAGCAGGCGTCGCAGGATGCCGTGCTGAACGCGAACTACATCCTGGCGCGACTGAAGCATGTCATGACACCGGCGTTTGAAGGCACTTGCATGCACGAGGCGCTGTTCGATGACCGCTTCCTGAAGGATACCGGCGTGACCACGCTCGATTTCGCCAAGGCGATGATCGACGAGGGCTATCACCCGATGACGATGTATTTCCCGCTGGTCGTTCATGGCGCGATGCTGATCGAACCGACCGAGACGGAATCGAAATCGGGCCTCGACCGGTTCTGCGACGTACTTGAAGCGCTGGCCGAGGCAGCCAAGGCCGGCGAGACCGACCGCTTCCTGGCGGCGCCCGTCCATGCGCCTACCAAGCGCCTCGACGAAACCCAAGCGGCCCGCAGCCCGGTCCTTCGCTGGGTGCCCGCCGCTGCGGCCGAGTAACGCAGCCACGAAACCTTGACCGCTGATTCTCCGTTCCTTCTGCACAGGAGGGACGGAGATCAGCCGCAATCCCGTCTCTTTCCCGGACAATGTTGCAGTAACGTCCTATCCGGGGACCGGTCGGCCACCTATCTCAAGGGCAGACCCGAAAGAAGAGACGATGAACGAGACGCTTCGGCGCATGAATGGCAATCCTTTCGGCAGCGTGGTGATCACCGCGCTGCGCATGATCGGTGCTGCCTTCGGCCTCGCGCTCGTGATCATCGCGATTCCTTTCGCGATCACGCCGATTCCGCTCGGCTTGCCGCTGTTTATCATCGGCATCCTCCTGCTGGCCGGCAGTTCAAAGACGGCGCACCGGCTGATCACCAACTTCCTGAAGCGCCGCCCGGTCATCTGGGAACGGGTGAAGGGCTTGTTCGGCGGCGACAAGGACGAGGCCGAAGCGGACGCCGAGGCAGAAGCAGAAGCGCGCAGGCGCGCTGCGGAATAGCCGGAACCGAACGGACAAGAAAAAAGGCGGCCCGAAAGGCCGCCTTTTGTGATTCAGGACCCAGCAGAACGGCCTAGTTGAAGCGTTCTTCCAGCACCGAAAGATCGGACGAGATCTGATCGGAAATCTGCTTTTTCGACAGTTTCTCGCCGAGCAGCTTGGTCGCGGCATCAATGGCGAGATCGGTCGCCATCGCGCGGATCTCGGCTGTCGCCTGAGCTTCGGCCTGTGCGATACGCTGTTCGGCCATCAATGTGCGGCGGTCGAGGCGTTCGGACAGCTCCTTGCGGGCCTCCGCGCGCATCGCCTTGGCGTCCTTGCGGGCCTGGGCGACGATCGCATCGGCTTCCGCTTCGGCCTCACGCTGCTTGCGCTGATAGCCGGCCAGCAATTCCTGCGCTTCCTCGCGCAGGCGGCGGGCTTCTTCCAGCTCGGTGCGGATTGCGTCGGCGCGTCCGTCAAGCTGCTTGGCGATGATGCCCGGCACCTTTTGCCAGAGAAGTACGCCGAAGAAGATGACGAGGCCGACGAAGGCCCAGAAAGTCGGATCGGCAAGAAGTTCGCTTATATTCATCTCGATCTTCCTAGCGAGCCGCAGTGTCGGGCAGGGCGGCGTTGGCTTCGGCCTCGGTCACCTTGAGACCGGACAGGCTCTGCGCGATCTCGGCGGCGGTTGAAGCGGCAATGCCTCGAACCTCGCCTAGCGCCTTTTCACGGGCCTTGCCGAGTGCCTTTTCGGATTCAGCCGTTCGCGCTGCCATTTCGGCTTCGAGCGCGGCTGTTTCCTCGGCGATCTCGGCGGACACCTTGGCCTTGGTCTCTACCGCGAGGGCGTGAGCCTTGGCGCGGGCGTCGGCCAGTGACTTTTCGTACGCCGCATGCGTCTCGTCGGCCTGGGCCTTGAGCTGCTGTGCGGTGTCGAGGTCATCGGCCACGCGGTCGCGGCGCTCCTCGATGATCGAACCGATCCGGGGAAGGATCCAGCGCGACATGAGGAGGTAAAAAAGGACAAAGAAAATCGCCAGCCAGAAAAGCTGGGAGGCGAAATAGGTCGGGTCGAAGGGCGGAAACGCGCCGGTGGCGTGCTCCGTGCCATGCTCGATCTCCGTGCCATGAGGCACGGCGTGAGCTGCGTCGGTGACCGTTGTGATGAGCGTCATGGACGCCTCTTCTATGGCTCAACGCCGGCGGAACGCACGCGTCCCGCCGGCAAGTCCGTCAGATAGTCGATGCCGTCCTTAGACGACGAACAGCAGCAGCAGGGCGATCAGCAGCGAGAAGATGCCCAGGGCTTCCGTCACGGCGAAGCCGAAGATCAGGTTGCCGAACTGCTGCTGGGCAGCGGCCGGATTGCGCATTGCGCCCTGAAGGAAGGATCCGAAGATGTTGCCCACGCCAATGGCGGCGCCCAGCATGCCGAGACAGGCCAGACCGGCACCGATGTATTTTGCGGCTTCCGCTTCCATGTGATTGCTCCTCTTGGATGGATTGCGGTTGAAGACTGAGTTGCTGTGCGGTCAGTGACCGGGGTGCAGCGCGTCGTTGAGATAGATGCAGGTCAGGATCGCGAAGACATAGGCCTGCAGGAAGGCGACCAGGAATTCCAGTGCGGTCAGCGCAACAACCATGAAGAGCGGCAGGGCGGCCCCGAGGAAGCCGAGGAAGCCTGCGGTACCCATCATGATGACGAAGCCGGCGAACACTTTCAGGAGAATGTGACCAGCCAGCATGTTGGCGAAGAGACGCACGGAAAGGCTGAGCGGACGCGAGAGGAAGGAAATCACCTCGATCGGCGTCACGATCAGATAAAGCGGAAGCGGCACGCCCGAGGGAACGAAAAGCTTCAGGAATCTGAAGCCGTTCTTCCAGACGCCGTAACCGACGACGATCACCATCACCAGCATCGACAAAGCGAAGGTGACGATGATGTGGCTGGTCACGGTGAAGCTGTGAAAGCCCGGTGCCGGCAGATAGGGGAACATGCCCAGCATGTTCGCCGCCAGAATGAACATGAAGAGGGTGAACACGAAGGGGAAAAAGCGCAGCCCCTCGGTTCCCGCGGTCGACCGGATCATGCCGGCGACAAATTCGTAGAGCAGCTCGGCAATCGACTGGCCGCGGCCCGGCACGAGGGCCCGGCGGGTCGTTGCCATCGCCATCAGCGCCGTGACGCCGATAACGGTCGCCGCCATGAAGAAGCTGGAATTGGTGAACGCCAGATTGAGTCCGCCGATCTCGAAATCGAAGACGGGATGGATCTCAAACTGTTTGATCGGGTTGGTGTCTGCCACGCCCGGCCCCTTTTGACCTGACGGACGCGCCCGGCGCGTCCGCTATTGCTTGTCGCTGGCGTCGTTGCCGGCGGTGATGTTCTTTGCGGCCCGGACGACATTCAGCGTCCCCGCCGCGAAACCCAGTAACAGCCCGACGATCAACCCCCAGGGCGACCAGCCAAGCAGCCTGTCGATCAAAAGACCGCCGCCCACTCCCACGATCACCCCGGCGAAAAAATCGCTGCCGTAGCGCAGTCCGATGGACCAGCCGCTGCGGTTTGGGTTCTCGCGCGCCTCCCGTGTCCGCCTTTCATCGAGTTTCGCCTTCAGGCGCCGCTCGAAATCAGCGTTCGGATCGCGGGTGTCGCTATGGTTCGGTTCGTCTTTGTTTGACATGACGATTCACTACCCGCCAGAGCTCCCGGCGAGCGCGCGCAAGCTAGACAAGGGGCATACCCAAGTCAAGCAATGGGGATGCATAGCTAAATTCTTGAAATGCCGTGGCTTTTGTCACTCTGCGGCAATCAGTGTCTCGGCTCTCTGGAGATCGACCGATACCAGCTGCGAGACTCCGCGTTCTGCCATCGTCACACCGTAGAGCCGATCCATCCGCGACATTGTCAGAGGATTGTGGGTGATCACCAGGAAGCGCGTCTCGGTCAGGCGGCGCATTTCGTCGAGCATCCGGCAGTAGCGATCGACGTTGGCGTCATCGAGCGGCGCATCGACCTCGTCGAGCACACAGACGGGTGCCGGGTTCGACAGGAAGATCGCGAAGATCAACGCCGACGCGGTCAGCGCCTGCTCGCCGCCGGACAATAGCGCCATGTTTTCAAGCTTCTTGCCGGGCGGGCAGGCGAAAATCTCAAGGCCCGCTTCCAGCGGATCATCGCTTTCGGTCAGACGCAGCTCGGCGCGCCCCCCTTCAAACAGGGTCTCGAACAGGGTTCGGAAATGTGCGTCGACACGCTCGAAGGCTTCGAGCAGGCGCGCCCGGCCTTCGCGCGAGAGCGCATCGATACCCTTGCGAAGCCGGTCGATGGCCGCGATCAGGTCCTCGCGTTCCTTGGTCAGTTCAGTGCTCTGGGCCTGGAGCGCTTCGGCTTCCTCATCGGCCCGGAGATTGACCGCACCCAGTCGTTCGCGGCTCTGGCGGGCCGAATCGAGGCGGCGTTCAACGTCATCGAGATCGAGGTCCAGATGCTTGTCGTCGACCTGCTCCTTCAGCGCCTCGGGACCGGCGCCGCAGGCATCGCGCAAACGGTCCGTCGTTTCCTCGAGGCGTTCCTGTGCTGCTGAAAGGCGCGCTTCGTCGGCAGCACGCGCTTCGCGCGCGGCGGAGGCTTCGCGCTCGGCGGCGCGGGCGGCCGCATCAGCGGTCCGGGCGCTTTCCTCGGCAGACATCACGGCGTCGCGCGCGTCATTGGCCTTGCGCTCGGCGCTGGCAATGGTTTCAGCGAGTGCTTCAAGGGCCGACTCGATGACCGCAGGACGGTCTTCCAGCGCCGCGCGGGTTGATTCGATTTCCGCGATTTCCGTGCGCAGGGCCGTGATCCGGTCCCCTGCGGACATGGCGCGGCGGGTCCAGTCGTCGTGTTCACGGCGCAGCGCTTCGAGCTTCTGTTTGCGGGCGATCGCCTCGCGATGGGCGACATCGTATGCGGTCCGCGCGTCGTCCGCGGCGCGCCGCGCGCGTTCGGCCTCGTCGCGAGCCTTGTTCAGAGCGGTTTCGGCACCGGTGTCGGCTTCGGCAGATGTCAGGGTGTCGCTGGCCTCGGTCAGTGCAGCATCCGCCTCGCACTTTTCGTTCGTGAGCCGGGTGATTTCGGCATCGAGTGCCGCACGGCGCTCGGCTTCGCGTGCTGCGGTCTCGCGGGCTTTCGACAACGCGTTCATCGCCTCGCGCGCATTCTGGTCGGCGGGGCCGATTGCGGCGCGGGCATCTGATTCTGCGGTGCGCGCCTTCGCGAGTTCGGCAGCGGCGGCATCCGCCTTGGTGGCTGCATTCTCAATCGCCGGAGCGAGATTGGCGAGTTCGGCGCGGGCTTCGTCGAGCCGGTTGCGCTGTTCGAGCCGTGCGGCGGCCGCCGAGGGCGCATCGGCACGGGCAGAATACCCGTCCCAGCGCCACAGATCGCCGTCCCGGGTGACCAGACGCTGTCCCGGCTTCAATTGCCGCGCGAGATCGCTCGCCTGTTCGGCATCCACGACGCCGATCGCTTCGAGACGGGCGGCGAGGGCTGGCGGAGCCGTGACATGGCGAGACAGCGGCACGGACCCGGCGGGCAGTGCGTCGGCGCGAATCTCGGACATAGTCCAGCGGCGGCCGGCTTCGCTGTCGAGCGAGGCATCAAGGTCGTCACCAAGGGCGGCACCGAGGGCTTTCTCGAAACCGGGGGCAGCGCGCAACGCGTCGAGGGCGCGGTTATCAACGGCTTCCTGGGCCAGCATCCGCTCAAGCGCGGCGATTTCGCGCTCCAGACCCGAGCGCTCGCCTTCGATCTCGCGGCGCGCGTCGATGGCTGCGCGTTCAACGGCCTCGACATCCCGGCGTGCCGTTTCAGCCGTTTCGAGGGCCTCGCGCGCTGCGGCCCGTGCCGCTTCGGTGTCTTTCACCCGTGCCTCGGCGGTCTCCGGGGCTTCGCCGAATTGGTCGCCCATATCGGCCAGCGAGGCTTCGGCGGTATCGAGCTGGCGCGTCAGCCTTTCAAGACGGGCGCGATTCTGTTCGACCTCGCGGCGCGCCGAATCACGGGCGGCATGCAGGGCCGCCAAGGTGCGGGAAGCGGCATCGAGCGCTTCGTCCTTCTTGCGGCGGCGCGCTTCGGCGTCGGAGCGGACGGCGTCCGCACCGGTCAGAGCTGTTTGCTCACGAGCAGCCAGCTCTTCGAGCGCCTTGACCTCGGCAGCGGCGCGTTCGGCAGATGTCAGGGCATCTTCATGCAGGGCGGCTTCGCGTTCCGTCGAGGCCGTCAAATCCTTACGGCGCGATTCGAGCGCGTCGAGATTACGGCTGACATCGGCGGCATCACGCTGCAGCGCGTCGCGTTCCCGCTCCAGGCGGCGCAAGGCGGCACTCGCTTCGGCCTCGGCCTGGCGGGCGGGTTCAAGAATGGCGGCGGTCGACTCGGCGGCGGTGGAGGCCGAGGCGGCCTTCAGGATCGCATCCTCGGCGGCCGCGCGGCTTTGCGACATGCGCACTTCGGCGGCATCGAGAGATTCGCGCGCCTCCTGCCAGCGTTTCAACCACAGGGCCGCTTCCAGCATGCGGATGTCGCCCGAGAGATTGCGGTAACGGGCGGCCTGACGGGCCTGACGCTGAAGGGCTTCGTAGCGCGATTCCAGATCGTCAATGACGTCCTGCAACCGGTCGAGATTGGTCTCGGCCCCCTTGAGCCGCAGTTCGGACTCGTGCCGGCGCGCGCGAAGACCGGCAACACCGGCGGCCTCTTCGAGAACCCGGCGGCGATTTTCCGGCTTGGCCGCAATCAATTCGCTGATCTGGCCCTGCCGCACGAGCGCCGGGGAATTGGCTCCGGTGGAGGCGTCGGCAAACAGGAGCTGGACGTCCTTGGCGCGGACCTCCTCGCCATTGACCTTGTATTGCGACCCGGCTCCGCGCGTGATCCGGCGGATGACTTCCAGCGAGGCATGGTCATTGAAGCGCGCAGGCGCCGTGCGGTCGGCATTGTCGACAGTCAGGAGAACTTCAGCACGGTCACGCGAGGGGCGCGCATCGGTGCCCGAGAAAATCACGTCTTCCATGCCCGAGCCGCGCAGGGACTTGGCCGACGTCGCTCCCATCACCCAGCGCAGGGCTTCAAGCAGATTCGATTTGCCACAGCCATTGGGGCCGATGATCCCGGTCAGGCCCGGCTCGATTCGCAACTCCGCCGGGTCGACGAAGGATTTGAATCCCGTGAGTTTCAGGGCCGTGAATTTCACGGAGCCTCCGCCGAACCCGGGACAGGGTTCACCCGCTGTCCCCTACACGCCACACCAAGTCAGCGGATGTCATTCCCCCGCCTGAGTCAGGAAGTGAAGAATGATTCGGCGGAAAGAGTCTGCATCTGCGTTCGCCGAGACCATTTCCCCGTCGATCATCAAGGGCTCGCCATCGGCGTGCCAGACAAAGACCGGAGGCTCGCCCGCCGGACGCGAATCAACCTGCACGCCATTGAAGAAGAAGGACGGGGTTCCGTTCACGCCGTCTGCGATCGCCTGTTCATGGTCGGCGATGACGAGGTTCAGCATCTCCTGGTTTTCCAGGCAGGCGTCAAACTCCCGCTCGTTCATGCCCAGGGCAGCGGCGATTTCCACATACTGGTCTCGGGGACCGCCATCGCGGGCGGCTTCGAAGATTGCCCGCTGCTCGTCGAAAAGCAGGTGGATGGCGTCGTAGTAAAGTTCGGGGTCCGCACAGCGCGCGGTCAGGAATCCCGCCATCGCCAGACGCGGCTCGCCGGTCAGCATCTCACGCAGGATGAAGCGGACCTCGCCCGTGTCGATGAACTCGTCCGACACCATCGGCCAATTCTGTTCATACCAATGGGCACAATGCGGGCAGGCGACCGAGGCGTACTCGATCAGGACGAGCGGCGCATCGGCATCGCCGATTGCCCGGTCGCCCGGACGTTCGATGCCTGGATTGGTGGCGGGCGCTTCGGACTCCTGTGCGCTGGCGGCAGAGGCGGCGAACAGTGTGGCCGCAGCAATGGCTGCGGCGTTGAACAGCTTATTCACCCGTCTCTCCTTCGACGCCGGCGCCAACTTCGGCCAACATGTAGTCGATCAGCGTGCGGAAGGTGGCTTCGTCCATCCGGCCCGGCACCGGAGCGCCATCAACCTCGATCAGGTCACCCCCCCAGTAATAGACCATCTCGCCGTTGCTGCGGCGGGTCTCGAGTAGTTCGCCATTGATGATGAAGCGCGGCGTGGAATCGATCCCGTCTGCGATGGCCTGATCGTGGGCGTCACGCACGGACTGGCGATGCTCCTGGTTGTTCAGGCAGGCATCGAATTCGGCTTCCGACAGGCCGGCGCTGCGGGCCACGGACAGCAATTCGGCGCGGGCGCCGCCGGGCTGGCGGGCCGCCTGGAAGATGGCGATTTGCTGCTGGAACAGAAGGTCGATCATCTCGATGTATTCGTCGTCCGGAACGCAGCGCGTCAGCATGAAGCCGGCCATCGCGATCGGGGCCGAACCGGTCAGCATCTCGCGATAGACGAAACGGACCTGGCCGGTCTCGACATAGTCGCTTTCGATCATCGGGAAGATTTCCTCGTGGAAATCCCGGCAATGCGGACAGGCAACCGAAGAATACTCGACGATGGTCAGCGGCGCGTCGGTGCTGCCGATCGCATGATCGGTGGCGCGTTCATACGAAGTGCGGGGCCCGGAAGCACCGTTCTGGCCTGCGTCATTGCCGCCGCCACATGCCGCGAGAGCCGTGGCCGAAGCCAGGGCAGCGATCGTGAACAGCCGGTTTCTGGCGAACATCGTCATATCTTGCGTCCTGTCAGCTATCGCGGGCGCGTACGCCACGCCCGAATTTTTCCAAGGCGGAGTGTAACCGCGCTTGCGGGTCGGTCTCTACCCCCTCACGCACGGCAGCGGCGCTATCCGATGGATTTTGCCCCGCAGGTCTGGGCGGCTGGCTGGGCCGGCCCTGCTTGATACGGATGCGTGTCGGCGCCGCACGGCCTGCGAAACGCGACACACGCTCGAGGATGCGGCGCGACTCGGCTTCGATCACCGCGGCAGCGGGACCGCGCGCCGTGACGTAAAGCGTTCCGCCGCGAATGGCATCCGGCGCACACCATTGCGCGAGAGTCTCTCCGACGATTTCAGGCCAGTTGCGCGCCAGGGCGTCCACGCCGGGACCGAACTTGTCGGCCAGCGGCTTGAGGATTTTCCCGGCGGCGCGTCCTGCACTCGGCGGACCGGCGAAGGCAGACCGGCCGCGGTGCTCGCTGAGAAAGCGGGCAGCGGCGGCATCGAGGCTGACGGGGCGGCGCGGCGGTTTCATGCGGCGCATCCTTGTCCGTTTGCGGGGCTGCGCACAAGTTCCCCGCCATGACAAAGCTGTCAGCCCCGACGATTGCGCGCCTGCGCGCGGCGTTGCTCGACTGGTATGACCGGTCGGGCCGGACGCTGCCGTGGCGCCTTCGCCCGGAAGACCGCGCTGTGGGCAGGCAGGCGGATGCCTATGCAGTCTGGCTGTCGGAAATCATGTTGCAGCAGACGACAGTCCCGCACGCGACGCCCTACTGGCACCGCTTTCTGGAGGCGTGGCCGACCGTCGAGGGCCTGGCTGCCGAGGACGATGACGCGATCCTGACCGCCTGGGCGGGGCTGGGCTATTATGCGAGAGCGCGCAACCTGATTGCCTGCGCACGGCAGGTGGCCGGCTCCGGCGGAGTCTTTCCCGAGACGCTGGAGGGACTGAAATCTCTTCCGGGAATTGGTGATTACACGGCCAATGCGATCCTGGCGGCGGCGTTCGACAAGCCCGCCAGCGTCGTCGACGGCAATGTGGAGCGCGTCATCGCGCGGATGTTCCGGGTGGAAACGCCCCTGCCGAAGGCCAAGAAGGACATCACAGCGCTCGCCGGCCAGATCGCCGATCCCGGCCGCCCCGGTGATTACGCGCAGGCGATCATGGATCTGGGGGCAACGGTCTGCACGCCGCGTTCTCCGGACTGCGGCACTTGCCCGTGGCGACCCGATTGCGCGGCGCACGCGTCCGGCGACCAGACCGCGTATCCGAGGAAGATGCCGAAGAAGGTCAAACCGGTCAGGCGCGGCATTGTCTGGCGCGTGGAGCGGGACGGACGGGTCTGGCTGCGCAAGCGCCCGGACAGCGGCCTGCTGGGGGGCATGATGGAGGTGCCCGGGTCCGAATGGACCAGCGACGTGCCGACTGACGACCCGCCATTTACCGCAGACTGGACCGCGTTGCCGCAAGTGCGGCACGTCTTCACGCACTTTACGCTGATACTGGATGTATGGCGCGCCGACGCTCCTGCGGGCTGGTCACCGGAAGACGGGATCTGGGCCCACCTGAACGATCTGGGAGCCTATGCCCTGCCCAGCGTTTACCGGAAGACATTGGCGGAGTGACGCCCTTACGCCGCCGAGGACGGCAGCGAAGGGCGATCGTGATCAGACGGTCATCGTCTCGCGGATCTGGGTGCGGAAGGTGTCGAGCGGCTGGAATCCGCCGCGCACACGCACGTGCCAGAAGGTCCAGCCGTTGCAGGACGGGGCCTTCTGGATTTCAGCGCCGACCTTGTGGATCGACCCCGTCGACATGCCCGATACCAGCGTGCCATCGGCGCGAACCCGGGCCGTGCGTTCGCCGCGCGGGCAGTAGAGCGTATCGCCCGGCTTCACCATGCCGCGTTCGACGAGATTGCCGAACGGAATGCGCGGCTCGGCACGTTTGGAGCGTGTCACATTGAGGACTTCGCGCGTGGCCGGTGAGATTTCGGCAATCCGCTCGCGTGCGATCGCCGCATAGCCGCTGTCGCGCTCGATGCCTATGAAGTTGCGGCCGAGGCGCTTGGCTGCTGCGCCGGTCGTGCCGGTGCCGAAGAAGGGATCAAGCACCAGATCGCCCGGATTGGTCGTGGCCAGCAAGACGCGGTGCAGGAGCGATTCCGGCTTCTGGGTCGGGTGCGCCTTCTTGCCGTCGTCCAGCTTCAGGCGCTCGCCGCCCGAACAGATCGGCAGCGTCCAGTCCGAACGCATCTGCACGCCGTCATTCAGCGCCTTCATGGCCGCATAGTTGAAGGTCGGCTTCGCGTCCTTGGTCTTGGCGGCCCAGATCAGCGTTTCGTGCGCGTTGGTGAAGCGGGTGCCCTTGAAGTTCGGCATCGGGTTCGACTTGCGCCAGATCACGTCATTCATGATCCAGAAGCCCATGTCCTGGAGGAATGTGCCGAGCCGGAAAATATTGTGATAGGTGCCGATCACCCAGATGCCGCCATCAGGCTTCAACAGCCGGTGCGCTTCTTCAAGCCAGGCACAGGTGAACAGGTCGTAATCATCGTGATTGCCGATCTGGTCCCAGGCGGCATCGACGGCGGAAACCCGCGAATTGTCTGGCCGGTGCAGATCGCCGCCGAGCTGGAGATTGTAAGGCGGGTCGGCGAAGATCAGGTCCACGCACTCGTCAGGCAGGGCCTGCATCGCGTCGACGCATTCGGCTTCGATGATCTGATCAATCGGAAGATCGTTCCGCATATCCCCGCTCCATCCCGTTCTTCTATCAGAACAGAATCCGGCGGTTATATCTAACGCGGGGTTAAGCCGAGTGCGCGCTGGGCGACCGGAGCGAAGCTGCGCCGGTGAATGGGGCAGGGGCCGAGATCGATGATCGCGGTCCGGTGGAAGGCGGTGCCATAGCCCTTGTGGGCTGCAAACCCGTAGCCGGGCCAGCGATGGTCGGCGCGCACCATCAATGCATCGCGGGCCGTCTTGGCGATAATCGACGCTGCGGAAATTTCCGCCACCTTGGCGTCGCCGCCAATGATCGCTTCGCCTTCGCAGTCGAGTGTGCCGGGAATGCGGTTTCCGTCGATCAGCGCGCGCCGGGGTCTGACCGGAAGGACCCAGAGCGCACGGCACATGGCGAGCATGGTGGCCTGCAGGATGTTGATGCGGTCGATTTCCTCGGGCTCGGCGATCCCGAGCCCGACCCAGGCGGCGGCACGGACAAGCGGCGCGAGTTCGTTCCGCCGGGCTTCGCTCAAGACCTTGCTGTCGCCCAGCCCGTGCACGGACTGACCCGGACGGAACACCACGGCTGCTGCCACGACCGGCCCGGCCAGCGGCCCGCGGCCCGCCTCGTCGATTCCTGCAATGAGTCCGGTATCAAGCATGCCGCTGGGGATAACCGATTCAGGCCAGCACTTGCAGTCCGTTTTCCTTGCGCGGAGCAGTTATTTTCCATTCGCTTAACCATGTTTGTAAACCCGATGCCAACCGTGGATGTGATTGTTTCCACGCGACAATCGCATCCTGGGGTTTTCCATGACACGAGTTCTGTCCTGTTTGGCGTTCGAGCATGATCTGGCGCTGGTGGTCCTGGCTGGACTGTTGTGCGCCGTGTCCGCAATGACCACGGTGATGACGCTGCGGCGCGCAGGAGATGCCGACGCTCACATGCGGCGCATCTGGCTGGTCGCAGCCGCCGTTGTGACGGGCCTTGGAATCTGGGGCACCCATTTCATTGCCATGCTGGCCTACGCGCCGGGGCTGGCGATCGGTTTCGACCTGACGCTGACACTCACGTCTATCGTTGTGGCCGTGGTCGTGACCGGCTGCGGCTGGACGGCGGCTATGCTGGGCGGCAACACGGCGGCTCGTATCGCGGGCGGCGCTCTGGCCGGTCTGGGTGTGGGCGCCATGCACTTCACCGGCATGAGCGCGATGCTGATCGGCGCGCGCATCGGCTGGTCCGCGGATCTTGTGGTCTCGTCGCTGGTGATCGGGGCTGCCGGAATGGCAGCAGCGTCCGTTGTCATGTTCAGCGCCAAGCGTCCGATGGGCCGGGTCGCCGCTGCCGCCCTGATGGTGCTGTCCATCGTCGGTCTTCATTTCACGGCAATGGGCGCGATGACGCTGACCCCGGATCCCGCCCTTGTTCCGGCCCAGTCCGCCATTTCCCCTGCCATCCTGGCGATCGTCGTGGCCGTTGGCGGCTTCGCCATCCTGGCCATCAATTTCGCCGGTGTTCTGTTCGACACCCATTTGGGCAATCGGCGCGTCGATGAAGCCGAGCGCATGCGCCAGCTGGCCGCCGCGTCCTTTGAAGGGGTCGCGCTTGAAGTTGACGACGTGATCGCCGACGTCAATCCGCAGCTCTGCCTGATGCTCGACCGGTCCGCCAAGGAGATCATCGGGACACGACTGAGCGACCATGTGGTCGACGGTGATTCCGGTACCTCGCTCGCGAGCTCCGGGTCGGGCCACGCCCAGGCCGGGCGGCTTCTGACTTCAAGCGGCGACACGCTGCCGGTCGAAATCCTGTCCCGCGACATGCCGATGCGCAGCAAGACGGCGCGGGTGTTCGCGGTGCGTGACATCAGCGAGCGTGAGCAGGCCGAAGCCCAGATTCTGCACATGGCCCACCATGACGCCCTTACAGGGTTGGCGAACCGCTCGCGGTTCCGCGTGCGGCTGGCGGATGCGCTGAGTGACGCCTCGCGCGATAGAAGCCCCTTCGCCGTGGTCTGCCTCGATCTCGATCGGTTCAAGTCGGCCAACGACATCTTCGGCCACGCCGCAGGCGATGCCGTGCTCAAGAAGGTCGCCGAGCGGATAACGGAAAGACTGGCCCCCGGTGAAACGGCGGCGCGCCTTGGCGGCGATGAATTCGCGCTCGTCCTGACGGGGCATCGCAGCGTCCGGTCGGCTGCAAATTTCGCCGAAAAGCTGATCGCTGCGCTCAGCGAGACCTACCCCGTGCACGGGCACGAAATCTCGATTGGCGCTTCGGCCGGGATCGCGATGTATCCCGCCGATGGCGACAGTGCCGAAGTGCTGATGAGCCGCGCCGATCTCGCGCTCTACCGCGGGAAGTCGGAGGGACGCAGCGCCGTGCGCATGTTCGAGCCGGAAATGGATGCGCTGCTGCGGGAGCGCCGCCGGCTGGAAAACGATTTGCGTGGCGCAATCGACAACGACCAGCTCGAGTTGCACTACCAGCCCCAGGCCAATGCCGAGACCGGCGAGATCGTGGGCTTTGAAGCGCTTGTGCGCTGGAATCACCCGGTCGACGGGCTTGTGGCGCCGGATAATTTCATTGGTCTTGCCGAAGAGTGCGGCGTGATCGTCGCAATCGGTGACTGGGTCATCTTTGAAGCCTGCCGCGAAGCGGTGGGATGGCCGGTGCCCTACCGCATTTCGGTCAATGTCAGCCCGGTCCAGTTCAAGCAAGGCAATCTGGTCCTGTCGGTCACCAATGCGCTGAAGCAGTCCGGGCTCGACCCCAAGCGACTTGAAGTGGAGATCACCGAAGGCGTGCTGATCGATGACCGCGAGCGGGCGCTTGATCAGCTCCAGCGCCTCAAGGCGCTTGGTGTGCGGGTGGCGATGGACGATTTCGGCACCGGCTACTCGTCAATGAGCTATCTGCGGACCTTCCCGTTCGACCAGATCAAGCTCGACCGCAGCTTCATCACCGGTCTCAGCACGAACCGCGAGGCGCGCGCCATCGTGCGCGCGACGACCTCGCTGGCACGGGATCTCGATATGGGCGTCGTGGCGGAAGGTGTGGAGTTCGAGGACGATCTCGACTTCCTGCGCAACGAGCAGCGTATCGACATACAGGGCTATCTGCTGTCGCGTCCGCTCTCGCGCGGACAAATCTCGGAATTCCTCGGCAATGTGCCCGACCTGAGAAAGAGTGCAGCGGTGCGGACTGGAACGGACGGCTAAAGCCCCTCGTCACTGCGCCGCAAGAGGCGCCGCTCCGGTCCGCTAGCCCGGCGGGTTCGATGGGTCGGCCGCGCCATCGCTGCGCGGGTCCGGCTCTTCTTCCGGGAGGCGCTGGTTTCGTTCCACCTTGGGCGGTTTGCGGCGAATGCCGACAGTGGCGAGCTTGATCCAGAAGATCAGGGCGCCCAGTGGGACAGCCGCGCTCACGACCCAGGGATCGACCACGCTCGCGCGGACAGCTCCGCCGCCAAAAAACGTGAATTCGAGCAGTTTGAAGTTCAATTGGTTGGCCGATGTCTGGATCGAGGGCGCGATCATCGACCATTGTCCCGTCGACCAGTTCAACTGGAAGACCGGGTAGCAGACCACGATGATGAAGAGCGTCCACAGGATGCGGCGCTTCACGCGTTTCAGCCGGAACATCGCGATCAGGGTGAATAGCACGAAGGCCGGAGACGCGATGGCAGCGGCGCGCAAGACATGGTGCGCAAGCGTCAGTTCCGAAGGCGGGCCGTAGCTTGCCGGGTCGTAGGTGACGACACGCAGATTGGTGATGCGCAGCGGTTCATCGTCCACGGCTGCCAGGTTGAACTGGAGACCGTAGCGGTCCTCCCCATAGTGGAGCAGGACCAAGGCCTCGCGCAGGCTCCTGCGAACGGTCCCGTCGGAAGTCGTCGTTACATTGTCGGTTCTGTAGAAGCCGGCCAGTTCGCGCTCGTCCGGGTCTGCCTCAGGCAGAAACTCAATAATGTCGCCTATCCCCTGCCGGGCGGCCTGTTCGGTGATCTGTGGATGAAGCAGGGGCAAGATCGCGTCGATCTCGCCAGCCAGAATCGCGTCGGTCGTCGTGTCGATGATCGACCGGGATTCGGGGTCGGTATTCGCAAGATGGTCGGCCGACTGGCTCATGAGGTCTGCGCAGCCCGCGAGGAGCAAGCATACGAAGGCTACAGCAAAAGCTTTCATTCCGGCCCCTCCCCATCCCTGGTTGCATTTGAGACCGGGAAGTTCTGCCACGCAAGCCCTAGAAGAGCGCGCCCTGGTTCTTTGCACCCAGCGGGCGTTCGAACAGATCGACGCGCAGGCCGGGGGCGGGGCGGTTGAGGCCGATCCGCTCGACCGAGGCGCGAAACCGACGGGCAATGATCTGGGCATAAGGGCCTTCGCCGCGCTGGCGCTTGCCCCAGCTGGAATCGTATTCCTGTCCGCCCCGCGTCTGGCGGATCAGGCTCATGACATGGCTGGCGGAATCGGGACGGGTCGTCGCCAGCCACTCCTTGAACAGGTCCTTGATCTCGTGCGGCAGGCGCAGCAGCACATAGCCCGCGCTTTTCGCGCCGGCTTCGGCGGCGGATTCCAGGATTTTCTCCATCTCCCGATCGGTCAGTGCGGGGACGACGGGCGCGACCATCACCGTCACGGGGATGCCCGCCTCGCTGAGGCCGCGAATGGCCTCCAGACGCTTGGCGGGGGTCGCAGCCCGTGGCTCCATGTCCCGCGCCAGGCGGCGGTCGAGCGTCGTCACGGAAATCGCGGCGCGCACAAGTCCCTTGGCGGCCATCGGTCCCAGGATGTCGAGATCGCGCAGGACCAGGGCCGACTTGGTGATGATGCTGACCGGGTGGTTGAAGCGGGCAAAGACTTTCAAGAGCTCCCGGGTGATCTGCTGCTCGCGTTCGATCGGCTGGTAGCAGTCGGTATTGGATCCGATGACAATCGGTTCGGGCCGGTATCTGGGGTGGAGGAAGCGCTCTTCGAGCAGCTTCGGGGCGTCCGGTTTCACGAACAGGACGCTCTCGAAATCGAGGCCCGGTGAGTAACCCCAATAGGCGTGGCTGGGCCGGGCGTAGCAATAGATGCAGCCATGCTCGCAGCCCCGATAGGGGTTGATCGACCAGTCGAACGAAATGTCCGGGCTGTCATTCTTGTTCACGATCGTGCGGGACGTGTCCTTGATCGTGACGGTGCGCAGCTGGCGCGGAATGGCATCGTCTTCCGTCCAGCCGTCGTCGAACGGCTCGTAGGCGAAACGCTCGAACCGTCCTGTCACGTTGGAGCGCGCGCCGCGCCCGCGGATCACGGGCTGCGAGCTGCCGGTAAAGAAGGCCGTGCCGCCGGCATCTTCCATGCCCGCAGGCGCGGCGTCTGCCTCGGGGAGAGGCTCATAGACAGGGTCGGGCTTTTCATCCTCGCTCATGGGCAAGGATCATGTTCCTAGAACAGGAACAAGACAAGAACAAAATTCAGGCCAGCTTGCGTCTCCCTGCGGGCGGCGGCCTGTTCCCCGCCACATCAAAGAAGGGAAGAAATGCCTGCACCAGCGGGCCGATTGCCACGGCGAACAGAACGGTTCCGATACCGGCCGTGCCACCGAGTGCCCAACCCGCTGCGAGCACGACAATTTCGATTCCGGTTCGTACCAGGCGGATCGACCAGCCCGTTCGTTTGGCCAGCCCGGTCATGAGGCCATCCCGCGGTCCCGGCCCGAAGCCGGCCCCGATATAGGCCGCAGTCGCGAGGCCGCACAGAACAATTCCCGACGCCAACGCTGCGATACGGACCGGCCACGACTGGAAAGGGGGTAACACCGCCAGGAACAGGTCAACGGCGAGTCCGATGACGATGATGTTGCTGACCGTTCCCAATCCAGGTTTCTGGCGCAGGGGAATCCAGGCGAGGAATACGGCGACACCGACGGCAATGACCACCGTACCGAAACTCAATCCGGTCCATTGCGCCATGCCCTGATGGAAGACATCCCACGGATTGAGACCGAGACCACTGCGGATGTTGAGTGCCATGGCAAGACCGAATGCGGTCAGGCCGGCGTAAAGCTGGGTCAGGCGGCGGATCAGCATGGCGAGCCCTCGATGTCGATAGGGCTTGGATACACGCCGGCTTGTCGGTCAACTAGATGGATGAACTGGACGCATCGTCCAATCAGATGGACGAATTGTGACTCGCGAGAGCTGCCAACAGATCGTCGGCAAAGGCGCGGACGCGCGGTGAAATGTCATGCCGTGAGGGGAAGACAAGATGGAGGATTCCAGGTTTGCCTGACCAACCCTCCAGCAATCTGATCAGGCGGCCGGCTTCGACGTCCTTGTGGACGAGCGCGTGGGGCAGCGACGCGATACCGAGCCCTGCGAGGACCAGACGGTGAAGAAAGGCGAAATTGTCTGACGCGACTCGCGGAGCAAAGGCTGAAAGCGGATCGGCCGCGCGTATTGTGCGGCTCTCCGACGGAGACCGGAAGATGAGAAGGTCGTGCCCGGCGAGTTCGTCCAGAGCGGTGGGACGTTCGTGCGTTTCGAGATAGGCCGGGCTCGCATAAAGCCCGAAAGCGAGTTCACCGACCTTGCGTATGATGTGGCCCGCACCGCCGGGGTCTCCGCCACGCAATGCGAGGTCGATATTGCGGGCAACAAGGTCAAACGGTTCGTTGGACAGCAAGATTTCGAATGTCACGCCGGGATGATTCCGGGTGAAGGTCGTGAATGCTGAAATGATGGCTTCGTGGGGAAACTCAAGCGGCGCGGTAAACCGGATCCGGCCTGACAGGGTGCCGCCGCTTTCCGCCGTCACCGCTTCGGCGTCCACGAGCCGGTCAATCGCGCCAGCGACCGCGTCGTAATAGGCTTCTCCTTCGAGCGTCAGGGCCAATTGCCGGGTCGAACGGCGCAGGAGGCGCGCTCCAAGCCGGGTTTCGAGAGCCTGAATGCGCGCGCTGACGGTGGACTTCGGGATATCGAGACGCCGGGCAGCCTCCGCAAAGCTGCCCGCCCGCACCACTTCGACAAACATCCGCGCTTGGTTGAGGTCCATGCCATTGTCCATTCAGATGAATGATCACATGTGAATGGCCAGACTAATAGCGGCAGGGCGCCTCTACCAGACGGGTTGTTGCCCCACCCTAGATCGGCAGGCCGTAGCGGGTCGAATACTCCGCCTCCATCCGTTCCAGCGTGGCCCAGAAGGGCAGTTCCGCTTCGCCGGTCAGCCGCGACTGCAACAGGTTCAGGTGTGTATGCCAGCCGGCCAGCACACCGGCCTGCTGTTCAGTCTGGGTGACGTCGGTATGGACGAGCACGAGCCGCACCCGGTCGCCGACCTCTTCGAGGGAGAAGGTCACATCGGACCATTCGTCATTGCCTTCCCCCCATTTGAACCGCAAATGGCGCGGCGGATCGACCTCGACGATCTCTGCAACCGAGTGGATCTCGGTATGGCCTTCCTTCGCGTATTTCGCGGACGGCAGGTCGTCGGGACCGCTGAGATCACCATTGCGAAAGATCAGCGCACCCTTGCCGCCGGGCTTCAGGTCCATCTCGCCGCCAGCGAGCCATTGCGCGCGCAGGTCGGGTTCGACGAGATAGGCCCAGACGGTCTCGATCGGACCGGGCAGGAGGCGTTCGAAACGCAGCGTGCCGGGCGGGGTGAAGCTGCCGTGATCGGTCATGGTGTGTCGTCCTTTTCCAATAGCGCCTGGAGCCGGTCGAGCCGGGGATTCCAGAAGGCGCGTTTCTCGGTAATCCAGCGCGCCAGTTCCTCCAATGGTTCCGGAGCAAAGGCGATGCGGTGTTCCTTGCCCTCGCGGCGGCGCGTCACGAGACGGGCGTCTTCAAGGACACGGATGTGTTTCGACACGGCGTTCAGCGACATGTCGAACGGCTCCGCGAGCTCGGTGACGCGCGCCTCGCCGCGCATCAACCGGTCGAGGATGGCCCGGCGCGTCGGGTCGGACAGGGCGTTGAAGGTGGTGTCGAGCGCAGGCATGACAACAATCAACCAAATGGTTGAATGAGAGTCAAGGCGCGACGCAAATCGTCCACCCCGGCGGAAGCCGAAATGCGGATTCCCGGTGGTTCCGGATTCCGGCCTTCGCCGGAATGACGCCTATTTTGTTTCTTCCAGCCGCTTCTGGAGCATCAGGAGGTCGCGCCAGGCGAGCTTCTTGTCCTGCGGGCGGCGAAGCAGGTAGGCGGGATGCAGGATCGGCAGGGCCGGGATGTGGTCACCCGGTTCGAATTTCTCGTCCTTGAGACTGTATTCCGCCCAGCGTCCGCGCAGCCGCATGATGCCCGTCGTGGCGCGAAGCAGGGACGGTGCGGAAACCCCGCCGACCAGGACCAGGATTTTCGGCTTCACCAGCGCGATGTGCCGTTCGATGAACGGCAAAGCGAGGGCGATTTCCTCGGTTGTCGGGTTCCGGTTCCCTGGCGGGCGCCAGTTGAGGATGTTGGAGACATAGATGTCGGTTTCGCGGTCCAGTCCGATGGATGCGAACATGCGGTCGAGCAACTGGCCGGATTTGCCGACAAAGGGTTCACCCTGTTCGTCCTCGTCCTTGCCCGGCGCCTCCCCGACCACCATCAGGCCGCATTCGGGATTGCCGCGCGAAAAGACGGTATTGCGGGCGGTGCGCTTGAGCGGGCTGCCGTCAAACGCCTCGATCGCTGCCTTCAACTCGGCGATGGATTTCGCGGCGGAGGCGACCTTGCGGGCCTCGGCCTCGTCCGCGCCCTGTTCGCCATAGCCTGCTGCGCGGGCCGCGGCCGCCGTGGCGGGACGGGACTGGTCCGGGGGCGGTGTTCGTTTCGATGTTGCCGAGGGCGCGGCGGGCCGGGGTTTCGGCACGCTGACCGGCAATTCCGGTTCCACGCCCATATCCGCCCACCAGGCGGTGAGGCTTTTCAGCGCTGTTTCGCGCGGATCGGAAACGGGTGACATCGTCAGGGTCCGGAGTTCGCCATGCCGCGCTTGCGGCCTAGATGAAGGCGGCAAGCTAAGCTAAGACGGGCCAAGGGCAAACTGCGCCATCATTATCGAGGGAGACTGACATGGCCGATACCGGCGTTGAACGCGAGTCGATGGAATATGACGTCGTCATCGTCGGTGCAGGGCCAGCCGGACTTTCCGCGGCCATCCGCCTGAAGCAGCAAGCCGAAGCGGACGGGCAGGACCTCTCGGTTGCCGTTTTGGAAAAGGGCGGCGAAGTCGGCGCGCACATCCTGTCGGGTGTGATCATGGACCCCAAGGCAATCAACGAGCTCTTTCCGGACTGGAAGGAACGGGGTGCGCCGCTGGAGACCGAGGTCAATGACGATCGCTTCTACTATCTGAACGAGAATGGCGGTTTCCGCTTCCCGAACTTCATGTTCCCGCCGCTGATGAGCAATCACGGCTGCTATGCCGGCTCGCTGGGGAATATCTGCAAGTGGCTGGCCGAGCAGGCCGAGGCCATGGGCGTCGAGATCTATCCCGGCTTTCCGGCTGCCGGCCTCGTGGTCGAGGGGGATGTGGTCAAGGGCGTTGTCACCGGGGATTTCGGTGTCGCGCGCGACGGCAGTCACAAGGATGGCTACCAGCCCGGAATGGAGTTGCGCGGCAAGTACACGCTGATCGCGGAAGGCGCGCGTGGATCGCTCGCCAAGGTTCTGCTCGACAAGTATGGATTGAACGCCGACAGCGAGCCGCAGAAATACGGGATCGGCCTGAAAGAGCTCTGGCAGGTGAAGCCCGAGAATTTCAAGCCGGGCCTCGTCCAGCACACGATGGGCTGGCCGCTCGACAACAAGACCGGCGGCGGCAGCTTCCTCTATCACTGGGGCGACAATTTCGTGTCCGTCGGTTTCGTCGTGCACCTGAATTACAAGAATCCGTGGATCGCGCCCTTCCAGGAATTCCAGCGCTTCAAGACCCATCCCGATATCAAGGGCACGTTCGAGGGCGCCGAGCGCGTGTCCTACGGCGCGCGGGCGATCACCGAGGGCGGGTATCAGTCCGTGCCCAAGCTGACCTTCCCGGGCGGTGCGCTGATCGGGTGTTCAGCCGGTTTCGTGAACGTGCCGCGCATCAAGGGCAGCCACAACGCGATGAAGACCGGGATGATGGCCGCCGAAGCCGCCTACGAGGCGATCAAGGCCGGCCGGTCGGGCGATACGTTGAGCGCCTACCAGGAGGCCTATGACAATTCCTGGGTTGCGAAGGACTTGAAAAAGGTCCGCAACGCGAAGCCGCTGTGGTCGAAATTCGGCACCTTCATCGGGGTGATGATGGGCGGTTTCGACATGTGGACGAACACGCTGTTCGGGGCTTCGATCTTCGGCACACTCGGACATGGCGGAACTGACGCCGAGGCACTGGAGCCTGCCGATCAGCACGAAAAGATCGACTACCCCAAGCCGGACGGTGTCCTGACCTTCGACAAGCTGTCGTCTGTCTTCCTGTCGAACACCAACCACGAGGAAGACCAGCCGGTTCATCTCAAGGTCCATGACCTTGCCCTGCAAAAGGAGAGCGAGCTGGGTGTCTATGGCGGTCCGTCGCCGCGCTATTGCCCGGCCGGCGTGTATGAGTGGGTGATGGACGAAACGTCCGGCGAGGAGCGTTTCGTGATCAACGCCCAGAACTGCGTCCACTGCAAAACCTGCGACATCAAGGACCCGAACCAGAACATCAACTGGGTCACGCCCGAGGGTGGCGGCGGGCCGATTTACGTCAATATGTGAGGAAGCTGCCTTGCGGCTCGCAGTGCCGGGGCGCAGCATGAGAGTCATGAATATGCGTGTTCTTTCTGCCCTGGCCGGTGCGACGATCCTGCTGTCCGCCTGCGCGACCACGAGCGATTATTCGGAGTCGGACAATCCCGCCGACGAGACCCAGTCGGCGTATGGCGCCTTCCTGGCAGCGCGGTTCGCCGGCAGCGCGCAGGACGTCACCAGCGCGTCCGACTATTTCGCGGCGGCGTTGGGGCATGCGCCCGAGAATGCGTTTCTCGCCGACCGGACCTTCCTGGCTGCCACACTGGCCGGTGACATGGACCGGTCGATCAATGCGGCCCGTCTCGCTGTGCCCAGCACGGATGAAAGCGGACTGGCACGGCTTCACCTGGCGGCGGATGCGATCCATGACCGCCGGGGGGCAGAGGCCCGGCGCTGGCTGGAAGGTGGCAATTACGGACCGTTCAACGGCCTGCTTTATGCCATCCTCGACGGGTGGGCGCTGGTTCAGCTGGGCGATCATGACGCGGCGCTTGCGGCGTCGGACGACATGGACGCGCCGGGTTTTGCCGCCGCGTTCATCGCACTGCATCGCGCCCTGATCCTGGAGCAGGCTGGCCGAACAGAAGCGGCCGACAGCGCTTTCCGGGCAGCGATGGCCGGGGCGAGCTATCGACGGGTGACGGTCGAGCTTTATGGCGGTTTTCTCGAACGCGCTGGCCGAAGCACCGATGCAGACATCCTTTATTCGGCCTACCTGTCGGAGATTCCGGAGGATCCCGGAATCGAAGCCGCGCTGGACCGTGTCCGCGCGGGACAGCGGGCGCCGCGCCGGCCAAGCGCTGCCCAGGCGGCGTCGCGCGCCGTGCTGGGACCGTCGGCAGCCGTTGCGGCACAGGCCGACATGGAGTTGTCGATCCTTTACCTTCGGCTCGCGCAGCGGCTGGATCCCGACTACGCACCGACGCTGATCCTGCTGGGCGGCACGCTCGACCGGATGGGATTCTCTGAAGGCGCGCTTCGCGCCTATGATGCGGTCCCCGATGGTGCGTTCTCGCGCACCGCCCGGATCGAGCGGTTGTGGCTGCAGGCGCGCTCGGGTGATCCCGACGGCGCGCGGGCAGGTGTACGCCGCATGGCGGAAGAAACGAGCGACCTCGAAGCGCTGACACTCCTTGCCGATCTGTCGCGTGCGGCGGGTGAGCTTGAGGAATCGGCCGATCTTTATGCGCGGATTGCCGAGCGGCGCGAAGCCGCCGGCGAGACGCCGGACTGGCGATACTATTTTTTCCGCGCTGCAATCCTTGATCAGTTGGGGCGCTGGCAGGAAGCCGAAGCGCTGTTCCTTCGCGCGCTGGAGATCAGCCCGAACGAGCCGGACGTCCTGAACCATCTGGGCTATGTCTGGGTGACTCAGGGCCGGAATATCGAACAGGCGTTCGCGATGATCCGCACGGCGGCGTCGCAGGAACCCGAGGCTGGATACATCGTCGACAGCCTGGGTTGGGCGCACTATGTGCGCGGCGAGTGGGCCGAAGCGGTTCGCCACCTTGAACGCGCGGTTGAACTCGACCCGGCGAGTCCGACGATCAATTTTCACCTGGGTGATGCCTATTGGCAGGTGGGTCGCCGCATCGAAGCGAGTTTCCAGTGGCAGCGGGCACTCGAACTGGACCCTGATCCCGACGAGATCGAAGCGCTGACTGCGCGTCTCGCGACAGGTGTCGTGCCGGACCTGCCTGAAACCGCCCTGGCCGAAGGGCCCGACACCCCGTGATCGAGGAGTTCGCGCCGGCCAAGGTCAACCTGACGCTTCAGGTCGGACCGGCACGTCCGGACGGGTATCATCCGGTCGACAGTCTCGTCGTCTTTGCCGACTGGGGCGACCGGTTGACCTTTCATCCGTCCCGCGAGCTGTCGCTCGACATCGAAGGCGAAGGTGCGCAAACCCTGCGCGGCGAGGACGAGAACCTGGTCCTGAAGGCGGCCCGCCTGCTGGCGACCGCCGCCGGACTGCACCATGACGGCGCGGCCATTCGCCTGCACAAACAGATTCCGCTGGGTGCGGGGCTCGGAGGCGGGTCGGCCGATGCTGCCGCTGCGCTACGCGGACTGAACCGGCTCTGGGCGCTGGACTGGCCCGAGGACATGCTGGCCGGACTGGCCGCCGAGATCGGGTCGGATGTTCCGGCCTGCGTGATGTCGCGGCCGCTGCGCATGACCGGGCGCGGCGAGCGCCTTGAAGCGCTGGCGCGCTGGCCGGAATTTCCTGCGCTGATCGTCAATCCGCGCGTGAGCGTTTCCACCGCCCGGATCTTTGCGCTTTACGATGACGAGCCCAAGCCGGTGCAGGCGCGTTCAACGCCTTCTGCTACTGATCGGGCTGAGGCGCTCGACGCGCTCCGGTCCGCCGAAAATGATCTGCAATCCCATGCCGTGCGGGCTTCGGCTGGCATCGACACGGTATTGCAGACGCTTCGCGAGACGCATGCCGGGACACTGGTGCGCATGACCGGATCGGGTTCCACCTGTTTTGCGCTGTTCGAATCGCGTTCGGATGCAGATGCCGCGGCCGGACACGTCCTCGCGCAGCAACCGGGTTGGCTGGTTCAGCCTGTCACGCTTCAGGGAAGTCATTCCGCATGATGACCTATGCCATTGCCATTACCGCAGGGTTCCTGACGGCTTTCCTGGTGTCGTGGCTGGTGCGCCGCGGCGGTGTTCTGGATCACCCGAACAACCGGTCCAGTCACCGGCAACCCACTCCGCGCAGCGGCGGACTGGGCGTCATGGCCGGTATCGCTGCCTGCGTGACCGTCTGGACGGTCGTGGGCAGTGTTCCGCCCCATGCGGCTGTTCCGCTGGCGGTGATGGCTGCGGCCGGGTTGCTGGGCCTGATCGATGACCTGATCGCCCCGGGACCCTCGGAGAAGTTTCTTTCCCTGCTGGCCATTTCGCTCGCGGCCGCTTTTGCCGCCGGGCCGATCGGTGTCATCGAGACCGGTGCATTCGCGCTGGCCCTGCCCTTCGCGATCGGACTGGCCGGGACGGCTCTATGGGTGTTCGTGGCGATCAACACGGTCAATTTTGCGGACGGGTCCAACGGGCTTGTGGCGCTGTCGATGGCGATGGCCGGACTGGGGCTGACACTGGTTTCCGGCGAACCCGAAGGCGTGTTCCTGAGTGTCGCGCTGCTCGGATTCCTGCCGTGGAACTTCCCATCGGCGCGCCTGTTTCTGGGCGATGTCGGGTCACTGGCTGTCGGGGGATGGTTCGCGGTGGCCGGGCTCAATGCTGTGATGGGGGGCAGCGCCGTCAGCGTTTTCCTCGTGCCGCTTTTGATGCTGCCGCTGCTGGTCGACATTCTTCTGACGATGCTTGGCCGCGTCCGCGCCGGTTTCAAGATGACGCATCCCCATCGCAGTCACGCCTACCAGCTGCTCGTGCGGATGGGACTGCCGCACTGGCGCGTGGCGGTCCTTTATGCGGCACTTTCGGGATGGTGCGTGATCGTGGCGCTGGTCGCCCATGCGCTGGGCGGTGCATGGCCGCTGACCGGGCTGGTGGTGATGACGCTGGTCCTCAGCCTGGCCCATTCGCGACTGCGCGCCAGCGCGCGCGCCAAGGGCCTCGACATGGGAGAGTAGGCGCGCGCCTAGTGCGCGCGTTCGACCACGAATTCGGCGAGGTTGGTCAACGCGGTCTTCCAGACATTGTCCGGGAAGCGGGCCAAGGCGTCGCACGCATTGGCCGCGTGCGTGCGGGCAGCGTCCAGCGTGGCCTCGAGCGCACCGTGCTTGCGGATCAGTTCAAGCGCGCGCGCGAAATCCGTATCGGTCTGTTCGTTGTCGGCGATGACACGCGTCCAGAAGGCTCGTTCCCCGTCATCAGCGCGGGCGATGGCGAGCGCCACGGGCAAGGTGACCTTGCCTTCACGGAAATCGTCGCCGGTTTTCTTGCCGAGCGTGGCCGACAGACCGCCATAGTCGAGCATGTCATCGACCAGCTGAAACGCGAGGCCAATTTCGCGGCCATAGCGATCGAGCGCTGCGATCTCGTCCGGTGTGCAATCGGACACGATGCCGGACACTTCGGCGGCTGCGGCGAACAGCGCGGCTGTTTTTGCCTCGATGATGGCGCGATAGGACTCTTCGGAGACATTGACGTCGCCCGCAGCGGCAAGCTGGCGAACCTCGCCCTCTGCGATGACGCTGGCGGCGCGCGACAGCGAGTGCAGTGCCGGCAGGGATTCGGCGTCGACCATCAGCATGAAGGCGCGCGCAAACAGGAAGTCGCCGACCAGCACGCTGGGGGCATTGCCCCAGACGACATTGGCGGACTTGCGTCCGCGGCGCAGGTCACTTTCGTCGACCACGTCATCGTGCAGCAGGGTCGCGGTGTGAATGAACTCGACGGCGGCGGCGAGCTTCAGCTGGGCATCGCCCTCGTAGCCGAGCATGCGGGCGGTTGCGAGCGTGATCAGGGGGCGGATGCGTTTGCCACCAGCTTCGACAAGGTAATTTGCCAGCTTGGGGATGAGGGGAACCGGGCTGCCCATGCGATCGAGGATCAGCGCGTCGACACGGCGCATGTCCGCACTCGCCAGATCAGCGAGGCGTTCAGCCGCGTTCAGATCGCTGGAGGGCGCCTTGCCCGCTTTCACGCTGATGTCCAATTTCATACCCCTGCGGTGCCCCGCGATTTCGGGCCGACAATAGGAATGGCCCCGTCCGGCGGCAAGCGCCCGGTGCGGCGCCTGATCGTCGCACGTTGGCGCGACACGCTCTATAATGCGGTCAAACCTCGGAGGTTCACTGATGATTGAAGTCCACAGAACGAATGACCCGGTCGAAATGTCGTTTGTACAGGCGGTGTTGAAAGAAGCCGGGATCAAGACGTTCGTGACCGATGACCAGACGTCGAGCCTCTATGGCGGCAGTCTGAAGCAATTGCGGCCGCGCCTGATGGTCGCAGACGACGATGCCGAAGAGGCCAAGCGTCTGTTGAAGGAAGCCTTCGCCGAGATCGCAAAAAGCGAAGGCGCGTGAGCGAGGATCGTTTTCTCGACGGACGGATCCGCGTCACCCAGCCCGATGGCGGCTTTCGTGCCGGGATTGACGCCGTGCTGCTGGCCGCGTCCCTCGTGGTCCGGTCCGGCGAAACACTGGTCGAGCTTGGATGCGGAGCGGGCACGGCGACCTTGTGCGCGGCGGCCCGTTCGCCCGAGGGGCGTTTCCGGGGGATCGACATCGACCCCGACATGATTGCGCTGGCCCAGGCCAACGCTGCGGCCAACGGCCTGGCGGAGCGCGCGGCCTTTGAAACCGGAGATGTCGCGTTGGGCCACATGGCCGGGCCGGTCGACCAGGTCTTCTTCAATCCGCCTTTCTTCGATGACCCGTCGGCGCTGCGTCCGCCAAAGCCGGGCAAGACGCGCGCCTATCTGACGGGTGACACAAGCCTGGCTGACTGGGTGGGCGCAGCGAGGCGTCTGCTGAAGCCGAAAGGCAGGGTCACGCTCATCCACCGGGCTGACCGGCTGGGGGATATCCTGACCCTGCTGCAAAGCGGTTGGGGCGATGTGGCGATCCGGCCGATCCATCCTCGAGCCGATTCTGCGGCCAAGCGGGTTCTGGTCTCGGCGCGGCGCGATACGAAGGGCGCGCTCCATCTCCATCCGCCGCTGGTCCTGCATGACGATGCGGGCGGGCAGTATTCGGCCGAGGCCGAGGCGATCCTGCGCGGCCGGGCGGGAATCGTAATGTAACCGGCCGGGATGACGGGCGCCGATAAAATCGCTACTCCACTTTCATGCTCGGGATAACGCTTCTCCTGATTGTCACCGCCGCCTTCCTCTGGGGCGTTTTTCGCGCGCCTGCACGGCGGCGGCACAACAAGGCTGCCGAGGCGGCGCGGCGCGCGGTGGAGCACCGCATTGCGCCTGAGACGCGTGACGACTCGTCTGCTTGATCGAAACCGCCTTCCTGCCTAGGGTCCGCGCGCTTTCGCGGCGGGCTTGCCCGTTGCCCAAATCACTGACATGACCGGACACCATGGCCGCGCCCTCTTTCCAGGACCTCATCCTCACCTTGCAACGCTATTGGGGCGAGCAGGGCTGTGCGATTCTCCAGCCTTATGACGTCGAGGTCGGGGCGGGAACGCTGCACCCGGCGACGACGCTGCGGTCGCTCGGCGGCCAGCCGTGGCGCGCCGCCTATGTGCAGCCTTCGCGGCGGCCGTCTGACGGGCGCTATGGCGAGAACCCGAACCGGCTGCAGCACTATTACCAGTTCCAGGTGCTCCTGAAGCCGTCCCCGGCAAACCTGCAGGACCTCTATCTCGGCTCGCTCGACGCCATCGGGATCGACCGCGATCTTCATGACGTGCGCTTTGCCGAGGATGATTGGGAAAACCCGACCGTCGGGGCATGGGGGCTCGGATGGGAGGTCTGGTGCGACGGCATGGAAGTCAGCCAGTTCACCTATTTCCAGCAGGTCGGCGGGCTTGATGTGGAGCTGGTCTCCGGCGAGCTGACCTACGGGCTCGAACGCCTCGCCATGTATGTGCAGGGCGTGGAGAACGTCTACGACCTCGACTTCAACGGGAAGGGTCTGAAATACGGCGACGTTTTCCAGGAAGCCGAGCGGCAGTATTCGGCCTTCAATTTCGAACACGCCGATGTCGACATGCTGATGCGCCAGTTCACCGACGCGGAGAACCAGTGCCGGGCGCTGCTGGCGCTCGATCCGCCGCTGCCGCTGCCGGCCTATGATTACTGTCTGAAAGCCTCGCACCTGTTCAACCTGGTCGATGCGCGCGGCGCGATCTCGGTCGCCGAACGCGCCAGCTGGATCGCGCGGGTGCGCGAACTGGCCAAGGGCTGCGCCGATGCGTGGGTCAGACTTGAGAAGGGGAATGCCGCATGACGATCCAGTTTTACCACAACCCGCAATCGCGGGCGGCTTTGACGCACTGGCTGCTCGAAGAGCTCGGCATCGACTACGACATCAAGCCGGTCGCTTATGAAGACGGGTCGATGCGGACGCCGGAATTCCTCGCCATCAACCCGATGGGCAAGATCCCGGCGATTGTCGACGGCGACACCATCGTCACCGAGACGACCGCCATCGCGATCTATCTGTGCGACAAGTACAAGACGCCCAACGACCTGGCGCCCGGCATCGACGACCCCCGCCGCGGCGAATATCTGCGCTGGATCTGCTATCAGGCCGGTGCAATCGACCCCGCGATGATGCAGGCCAGCACCAAGGTCGAGATCCCGCGCCAGGCCGCCAGCTGGGGCAATGTCGAACTGGTCGTCGACGTGATGGAACAGCGTGTGTCGAAGGCCAGTCCGTACCTGTTCGGCGGGTGGTTTACGGCCGCCGACATTCTGATCGGCGGGGCGCTCGGCTGGGCCACGCAGTTCGGCATGTTCCCGGAAAAGCCGGGCATCAAGGCCTATGTCGAGCGCGTCCGGTCGCGCCCGGCCTTCCAGAAAGTCTTTGCCGGTTAGGACCTGAGTGAACGTGGCTCAACTGCTTCTCGAATTCTTCTCCGAGGAAATTCCGGCGCGCATGCAGGCGCGTGCGGAAGCCGATCTCGAACGCCTGTTGTCGGCTGCGCTGAAAGAGGCGGGGCTGGGCTGGGAGCGGTTTGAAACCTTCTCCGGGCCGCGCCGTCTGGGCTGTGTGATCGAGGGGCTGCCGCTTCAGACCGAGGCCGTGCGCGAAGAGCGCAAGGGGCCGCGCACCGATGCGCCGGAGAAGGCGCTCGAAGGCTTCATGCGCGGGGCAGGTGTTTCCAGCCTCGACCAGTGCGAAGTGCGCGAGGACAAGAAGGGCAGTTTCTACGTTGCCCTGATTGAGACGCCGGGCCGCAAGACGGCCGATGTGATCGCCGCCGCCATCCCGCAGATCGCCAGGGACTTCCCCTGGCCGAAGTCGATGAAGTTCGGTGAGGGCGAGAAGACCCAGCGCTGGGTCCGCCCGCTGCAACGAGTGCTCTGCCTGCTCGAGGGCGAAGTCGTGCCGTTCGAGGTGTTCGGCATTGCCACGGGCAACGAAACCGAAGGCCACCGCCGCATGGGGCCGGGGCCGTTCGCGGTGAAGGATTTTGCCGATTACGAGACGACGCTGCGCGACAAGGGTCATGTGGTCCTGAAACGCGCTGACCGCATGGCGATGATCGCCGAACAGGCGGCGAAGGTCTGCGCCGATGCAGGGCTGAAACTCGTCGAGGACGAGGGGCTGCTGAACGAGGTGGCCGGTCTGGCCGAATGGCCGATCGCCATTCTGGGGCAGATGGACCCCGACTTCCTCGACCTGCCGCCCGAAGTCATCCAGCTGACGATGAAGACGCACCAGAAGTATTTCGCGGTGGCGCGCCCCGACGGTTCGCTCTCGGCGAACTTCGTGGTGGTCGCCAATCAGGACGCGCCTGATGGCGGCAAGGCCATCGCGGCGGGCAATGCCCGCGTCCTGTCCGCGCGCCTGTCCGATGCGCGCCACTTTTGGGACAAGGACATCGCCCGCGGCCTTGAAGACATGGCGAAGGACCTCTCCAAGGTCACCTTCCACGAGAAGCTCGGCAGTATGCGTCAGAAGGTTTGGCGAATTTGCCGTACGAGCTTGAACTATTCGGTGTGGCTAGGGGCTGACGCTGAGTTGACGTTCGCCGCGGCAGAATTGTGTAAAGCCGACTTGGTCAGCCAGATGGTCTATGAATTCCCAGAGCTGCAAGGCGTGATGGGCCGATATTATGCTGAATTTGAAGGTAGGCACAAAGAGGTAGTAAAATCAATTGAAGAGCACTATTTCCCTGTAGGTAAAGGTGGGGATATACCCAGAACTTCAACCGGTTCTGCGATTTCGATTATTGACAAGTTAGATAATCTTATTGGGTTTTGGACTATAAATGAGAGGCCGACTGGTAGCAAAGACCCCTTCGGACTTCGAAGGGATGCGATCGGTGTCATTAGGATTCTACTAGATCGGAGAATTAAAGCGTCGCTCCAGAACTTGATTTTAGCAGGTTTGATCGAACACCTTCCATTGGAAGGTGGAATGACGGCGCATGACGATATCGCTGAACTTGAATTCCCAGCGATCGATGAGCGTTTCTTTTCAGACAGTTATTGGCGTGGCCCATATCGCAAGCTTCGTAATTTTATCGATTACGATGATTTGTACACCAAATTCGGCCATTTGATGTTGGAAGTGTTGGCGGAGTTTTCCAACCGTCCGAGGTATTTGGGGGGTATCACAAAAGAAGAATTTTTTAACGCGGCACGGAAAAAATTTCGTTCATCTGAGAACGATAGTCGAGCTGAGAAAAGCTATTCGCAAGCGTTTAAAGTCTTGAGGCGTATTTCAGAGGCTGCGCTCGTCGAAGGCGAAATGCCCCGCCGCGGGGGCAGGAATCGATGGGATTATTACGATCAAATTGCAGCTGAATGCCCCGAGCTCGATAAGTTTAAGAACTATATTCTTACCGACCTCCTCGCCTTCTTCGCTGAGCGGCTGAAAGTCCACCTTAAGGACGAAGGCGTGCGCTTCGACGTGATCGATGCCGTGTTCGCCCTGGGCGATGATGATCTCGTCCGCGTCACAAACCGCGCCCGCGCGCTGCAGGCCTTCCTCGACAGCGAGGATGGGGCGGCGCTGCTCGCCGGTTACCGCCGTGCGGCGAACATCCTGAAAGCCGAAGAGAAGAAAGACGCAGATGCCTTCACCGCCGATCTCGGCGATGGCGCGCTGGAGGCCGAATATCTGAACGGTGATCTGCAAGCCGAGGAAGCGGCCCTGATAGCGGCGCTGGAGTCGGCATCGAAGGATCTGAACGCTGCGGTCGGGACCGAGGATTTCGAGGGCGCGATGCGCTCGCTCGCCGTGCTGCGCGGGCCGGTCGATGCCTTCTTTGACAAGGTCACGGTCAATGCCGATAACGCCATGTTGCGGCGCAACAGACTCCGTCTGCTGGCGCGCATAAGATCGGACGCGCATGTCGTGGCCGATCTGTCGAAAATCGAGGGTTAGACCCCTCACCCCAGCCCTCTCCCCGGCGGGAGAGGGAGCCCGGTTCGGCGTTTCTTTCCCTCTCCCTTGAGGGAGAGGGTGGCGCGAAGCGCCGGGTAAGGGGGACAAAAGGAAGAAACGGAATGAGTGGCACCAAGTGGGTCTACGGGTTTGGCGGCGGCGACAGCGAGGGCGATTCCTCGATGCGCAACCTGCTCGGCGGCAAGGGCGCGAATCTGGCCGAGATGGCCAAGCTGGGCCTGCCGGTTCCGCCGGGTTTCACCATCACCACCGATGCCTGCAACGCTTATTACGATGCCGGGAAGCGCTGGCCTGACGGGTTGAACGACCAGGCCGAGGCCGCGCTCGCCAAGCTGGAAAGCGTGACGGACAAAAAGTTCGGCGATCCGGACAATCCGCTGCTGGTCTCGGTGCGCTCGGGTGCGCGCGCCTCGATGCCGGGCATGATGGATACGGTGCTCAATCTCGGCCTGAACGACGAAACGGCCGAAGGTCTGGCCAAGCTGTCAGGCGACCGCCGCTTTGCCTATGACAGCTATCGCCGCTTCATCCAGATGTATTCAGACGTCGTTCTGGGCGTCGACCACTCGATCTTTGAAGAGATCCTCGAGACCTTCAAGGAAGAGAATGACTTCACGCTCGACACCGAATTGTCGGCAGAAGACTGGGAAGACATTGTCAGCCAGTACAAGGATGCCGCAGCCCGCGCACTGGGGCGCGACTTTCCGACCGATCCGCGCGAACAGCTGTGGGGTGCCATCGGCGCCGTTTTCGCCAGCTGGATGAATGACCGCGCCAACACCTATCGCCGTTTGCATGACATCCCGGCCAGCTGGGGCACGGCGGTCAACGTCCAGGCGATGGTGTTCGGAAACATGGGCGAGACGAGCGCGACCGGCGTGGCTTTCACCCGCGATCCGTCGACCGGCGAGAACACCTTCTACGGCGAATTCCTGGTCAATGCCCAGGGCGAGGATGTCGTTGCCGGAATCCGCACGCCGCAATGCCTGACCCGCGAGATGCGCGAGAAGATGGGCGACACCGCCCCCTCGATGGAAGAGGCTCTGCCCGACAGCTACAAGGAACTGGCGGACGTCTTTGCGCGTCTTGAGCGTCACTACCGGGACATGCAGGACATCGAGTTCACGGTCGAGCGCGGTCGCCTGTGGATGCTGCAGACCCGGAACGGCAAGCGCACTGCCAAGGCGGCGTTGAAGATCGCTGTCGACATGGCGAAGGAAAACCTGATCACGCAGGACGAGGCGATCCTGCGCGTTGACCCGGCGCAGCTCGACCAGCTGCTGCACCCGATGATCGACGAAGCCGCGAAGCGCGACGTGCTGGCCACCGGCCTGCCGGCGTCTCCCGGCGCGGCAGCGGGCATTGTCGTGTTCGACAGCGACGAGGCCGAGATCATGTCCGGTCACGGCGAGAAGGTGATCCTGGTCCGTATCGAGACCAGCCCCGAGGACATTCACGGCATGCACGCGGCGCAGGGCATCGTCACTGCGCGCGGCGGGATGACCAGCCACGCCGCCGTCGTGGCGCGCGGCATGGGCCGTCCCTGCGTGTCCGGCGCGGGGTCGATCAAGATCGACTACGCGGCGAAGTCCTTTACCGCGAACGGCCGCACGGTGAAGCAGGGTGACTTCATCACGATTGATGGCGCGACGGGCGAGGTGCTAAACGGCGCCGTGCCGATGATCAAGCCGGAAATGACGGGTGATTTCGAGGCCCTGATGGTGTGGGCCGACGCCGCACGCCGGATGAAGGTGCGCACCAATGCGGAAACCCCGCTGGACGCGCAGACCGCCAAGGAATTCGGCGCCGAGGGCATCGGCCTGTGCCGGACCGAGCACATGTTCTTTGACGCCGACCGCATTGCGGCGGTGCGTGAGATGATCCTGTCGGAAGACCGGGCCGGGCGGGTTGCCGCGCTGGCGAAAATCCTGCCGATGCAGCGCAAGGATTTCGAGGAAATCTTCACGATCATGGAGGAGCGTCCCTGCACGATCCGCCTTCTCGATCCGCCATTGCACGAATTCCTGCCGCACACGGAAGAAGACGTCGACGCTGTCGCGAAAGCGACCGGTCTGTCGGCAGCGGCGCTGATGGAACGGGCCGTGGCGCTGGGCGAAACCAACCCGATGCTCGGCCATCGCGGATGCCGCCTGGGGATCACCTTCCCGGAAATCTACGAGATGCAGGCCCGCGCCATCTTTGAAGCGCAGGTCAATGTCCAGAAGGCCACGGGCGTGCGCCCGGTTGCCGAAGTGATGATCCCGCTTGTCGCCATGGCGAAGGAACTGGAAATTCTGAAGGCCCGTATCGAGGGTGTCGCGCGCGAAGTCGAAGCGGAATCCGGCGCCGCGCCCGTTTACACGATCGGGACGATGATCGAATTGCCGCGCGCCGCGCTGCGCGCGGACGAGATCGCGGTCCATGCCGAGTTCTTCTCCTTTGGAACCAACGACCTGACCCAGACGACGTTCGGCCTGTCACGCGATGACGCCGGCAAGTTCCTGGGCGAGTACATCGACGCGGGCATTTTCGAGAAAGACCCCTTCGTGACGCTTGATCAGTCGGGCGTGGGTGATTTGGTGCGGATTGCCGCCGAACGCGGACGCACGACCCGCCAGGACATCAAGCTGGGCATTTGCGGCGAGCACGGGGGAGACCCGGCCTCGATACATTTCTGTGATTCGGTGGGGCTGGATTACGTATCGTGTTCGCCTTACCGGGTGCCGATCGCCCGTTTGGCGGCTGCCCAATCTGCGCTCAAGAATAGATCGTAAAGTCTTGAATCGACTTGCGCTTGACTAGGCCGGCTTGCCAATTGCATACCAGTTACCCATATGCGGGCGGCAGTCCCGCTTGACCTTGGATTGGGGGTCCTTTAGACGGGCGCGCTAATTTCATGATCTGTTCAGCGTCTCTTGGTAAACAGCCGGGTAGGTTCTGACAGGCTAATCGACGGGACGGAGTCACATGACCGCCACGCCGACCTTGAAATACCGACCGCGCCTTGTCGCGGCCGCCAAGACCCTAGCGGTCTGTGTGCTGGCTGCAGGCATGGCAGCGATGTTCCCCCTCGCGGGCGCACGCATTCACCAGCAGGAAGATGCCGCTCACTGGCAGCAGCTGGCGACGCGTTACCTGGAGTCCGAGGACGACGCGCTGAACTGGTCCGCACCGGCCTCTCTTCAGATGGCCGCCCTGCGGGTCAGCACGGACGAAGCCGACGCCGTTCGCGTCGCTGCGCGTCCGCTGGCCGAGCTGCGCACCTTCGACCGTACGCACATTGATCGTGCACGGGCCGAGGCGAGCCAGCTCGATTGCCTGGCGACCGCAGTTTACTACGAAGCACGGGGTGAGGGTTTCTCCGGCCAGGTGGCCGTGGCAGAAGTCATCATGAACCGCGTGGCCCACTCGGCGTATCCCGATACGGTTTGCGGTGTGGTGTTCCAGGGTTCGGAGCGCCGGACCGGCTGTCAGTTCAGCTTTACCTGTGACGGTTCGATCAACCGCTCTCCGCGCGGTCGCGCCTGGCGCCGCGCGCAGCTGGTCTCCGAGCATGTCATGCTCGGCTTTGCACCGGCGGTGACGCGCAATGCCACGCATTACCACACGGTTGCCATTGACCCGCACTGGTCCGGTTCGCTGGTGCGCACCGGCACGATTGGCGAGCATATTTTCTATCGCTTCCCGAGCCGCCGCGAGCGGGCCGAACGGGAACGCGACCTTTAAGCCGCGTCACACCATAAACGAACACAAGCGCCGCCGGTTCCCCCGGCGGCGTTTTGCATTGCAGTCGCGGCAAAATTTCGCGTCTGACAGGAAAAATGCTAACCTTTTTCTATCTTGAAAATCGAGGAGGGTGGCATGAAGCGCTTGTTGGCGATTGCGGCAGCGATTGGTGCTGTGAGTTGCGCGGAGCTTGGCTCGGATCAACCCGAAACGGCGGGGGACGAGCTCAGCGGTCCTGCGACCTATAATGCGCCCGCAACCCAGCGTGTCGCCATCAGCGATCTCAGCCCCGGTCGGCTGATGGGGTTTCGGATCGATTCAGCCATAACGTCCGGAGAACGACAAACCTATCAGGTCGTGATCACACTGCCGGCCACCTACCAGTTCAACGGCTTTCTGGCGCTGGGTGAAGCGGGCACGAGGATTGGTGCCTACGGGTTCGAATTCAATCCAGCGTCCGACGGGCCGGACCGCCTGTTTCCGATCTATTCATCCGACGCCGACAGCGCGTGGGTCGACTCCAACCTCGACGGCACGCCCAATCCGCTGAAACCCCAAATCGAATACACCCAGGACGGCGGCCAGAACCATATACTGACGATAACACTGCCGCGCGGTGGTGACGGGAGCACCTCATTCAACGAGGCCAGCTTCAGTTCGGACGTCATGGCGTTCCTGCGGACGGGGATATTCACGAATCCGGCCGCGGGCGGCGCATATCCGATTGCGTTGAATTTCACGTCCGTGGATCCGGATTCAGGTGACGCGAACGATAATGCCGGCTCTGCGCCGGAAACGTTCGCGATCAACGAGAATGCGACCATCGCGGCGACCCAGTTGTCGGCAGCGGTTCTGCCCACCAGCCGCTCTGTGACATTCGGAACTCAGGCCACAGCCTTCGCCACCCTTGTCAACGGGGGCACGAGTGCGGCGGAAACGTGCTCGGTTTCGCTGCTGAATGTGATCAAGGGCGGGTTCAGTTATCAGACGACCGATCCGAACACGAATGCCCTGACAGGCACAATCAACACGCCGGTCGATATTCCCGCGGGGCAAAGCCAGAGCTTTGTGATCGCCTTCACACCGGTGCAGGAGTTCTTCAACAGCGCCATTCCGTTTACGACCGAGCCCCTGGAATTCCAGTTTTCCTGCGCGTCGGGCCAAGCCGCGCAGATTTCCGGGGTCAATCAACTGACCATGTCGTCGGGAACGACCGCCACAGCCGACATCATCGCGATTGCCGCAACGACCAGCAATGACGGCATCCTGTTCCTGGGAGGGAATGAAGGCCGCGGTGCAATCGGCATGGCGGCCATCAATATCGGCGCGAGCGGCCCGGTGACGCTGCGATCCGCAGCGTCCGGCGTGACGGCCACGATGTGCGAGACGACCGGCAATGCGAACGGCGCCTGCCAGTCGGCTCCAACGGCGACGCTCGATTTCACCCACGACCAGAATGCCGTGCGAACCTTCACAGTGCTGATCCGGGGCACCGGGCAGCCAGTGACCAATGACCCGGCCCGCAACCGCGTCGCGCTTGAATTCGTGGATGCTGGCGGCGTTGTTCGTGGGGCAACTTCGGTCGCGGTGACGACCGCGAACGCGCCGACCTAGCTGAGACGGTCTGCGAGGAAGGGCAGTACCTCGTCCAGGCGGTAGTCGATCGACGAGTGGTTATCCGGGAATTCGCGGTATTCGTGATCAATCCCCATGCCGGTCAGGCGCCGGGTCATGATGCGGGCGCCATAGAGCAGGTTGTACTGGTCGACATCGCCGCACTCGATCCACAGCCCCTTCAGCTTTTTCAGCCCCTCGCCGTGCTCGCCGAGCATTTCAATCGGGTCCCATTTCATGAAGTTTGCCCAGCGTTCCGGGATGCGCTCGCAGGTGTCCATCGTGACCGGCAGGCGGATACCAAGATACTCGTCCGGGGCCGGGTCATAGGTCGCTGCCATCGCCAGCGTCATCAGGACATGGATGTCGTCACCCGACGGCTTGGGGTTTGACTCCAGCTTGTCGAGAAAGCCCTTGATCGACCCGTCATGCTTGGCGAGGGCGCGCAGGGTGGCCGCGAAATCGGTCGCGAACATCAGTTCAAAACCCATATCCCCTGACATGCAGGCGGCCGCCGACCAGAAATCGGGATGCAGCAGAGCGTGTACGATTGCGCCATAGCCGCCGGAGGACTTGCCGAACACGCCGCGCCGGCCTTCACCGCCGCAGCCGAATTCGCGCTCAATGGCGGGGATGGCTTCGGTCAGCAGGAAATCGTCCCAATTCCCCATGGCCGCGGAGTTGATGTACTGGTTGCCGCCAAGGCGGGTGAAGCAGTCCGGGAAAGCCACGACACAGGGCTTCATCGCGCCGGATCCGATCAGCCGGTCGAGGCGTTCGGGCGCATTCTCGCCGAAGCTTTTCCAGTTGGTATGGGCCGGTCCGCCTCCCGTGAAGCCCACGAGGTCGACCAGGAGGGGCAGGCCCTTCAGATCATGCCCGGCAGGCAGATAGATATCGATGCGCCGCCGCGCCGGGTCGCCCAGGACATTGTTGGCGACGGCTTCGCTGTCGACCCAGATCGTCTTCACCTGTCCTTCAGGGTGCGTGTGGCGCTTCGTCATCGTCATCTCCTCGCGTGTTCGAGCCGGAGGGTAGCGGTGTTTTCCTCGCCCTTCGAGGTCGCTTCACTGCGTGTTTCGCCCTCCCCCTTGAGGGGAGGGCCGGGAGGCTGCGCGTCAGCCAGCCGACCGGGGTGGGGGTGCCTTGCAGGAACGATCACCCCACCCCGCTCCCGTCTTCCTCACGAAAGCCGCTCGCGTCCCTCCCCTTCAAGGGGAGGGAGATTTAGGTCAGGCCGCGTCCAGTCCCAGATCGAAATTGGGAGCCGAATGGGTGAGGGCGCCCACGGAGATGATGTCGACGCCGGTTTCCGCGATGGTCCGAACGGTCGTCAGGTCGACGCCGCCCGAGGCTTCCAGGATCAGTTTTCCCTTGGCGCGGGATACGGCGGCGCGCATGTCCTCCAGGCTGAAATTGTCGAGCAGGACGACGTCGGCCCCGGCCTCAATGGCTTCATCGAGCTGGTCCAGCCGGTCGATCTCGGTCGAGATCCTGACCATGTGTCCGGCATGGGCGCGCGCCGCGCGAACCGCTTTGCCGACACCGCCCGCAGCGGCCACGTGATTGTCCTTGATAAGTATGGCGTCGGCGAGATTGAAACGGTGCGCGCCGCCGCCGCCTGCGCGAACGGCCTGAATCTCGAAGGCGCGAAGACCGGGCGTGGTCTTGCGTGTGTGGACGATGCGCGCGCCACTCCCCTCGACGGCCTTCACGTATTGCGCTGTCATTGTGGCAATGCCGCTCATGCGGCCGAGGAAGTTCAGGGCGGTGCGTTCTGCTGTCAGGATCGGCTGGACCCGGCCCGAGACCGAAAGCACGGTCGCGCCTTTTTCCAGCCGCGCGCCATCGCGCAGGTGGGCCTCCAGCGTCAGGCCAGGACCGCACTGCCTGAACGCTTCAAGCGCGGGCTCCAGACCGCACAGGACTCCGTCACGCCGGGCACGCAGCTCGAACTGCCCTTCGGCATCGCCGGGCAGAGTGGCCAGGGAGGTGATGTCTCCCGCGCCGCCGAGGTCTTCCGCGAGCGCGCGCCGGACGGCGTCTTCAACGATGTGGCGGGGCAGAGGGGGGAGTGTCATGCGGGGCGGGCCTGTGTTGCGAGCACGTCAGCTTCGATGTCTTCCAGCGCAAGGCGCGTGTGCCGCGGGGTTTCCGACCGGGCCGGGTGGTCGAGACGCCAGTGGGCACCCCGGCTCTCCTGCCGGTTTGCGGCGGCGTTGACGATGAAGCGCGCGGCGAGCACCGGGTCGGTATCGCCATAGCGCGCCGTCAGCGCGTCCAGAATGCCCAGAAGGCGCTCCAGGCCCGCTCCGGTCCGTTCGACACCGCATTCGGCGCTCATCGCCTGTCTGAGGCGCGTGAGGGCGAGCGCCGGGAGGGCGGGCGGCAGATCGACATTCAGTGCGACCTGAGGCTTTCCGGACGTGGATTGCAGCGCATTTGCGGTCCGGGCGCCGAAAACGAGGCCTTCGGCCAGCGAGTTCGAGGCCAGCCGATTGGCACCGTGAAGGCCGTTCGCGGCGCATTCGCCGACCGCCCACAGGCCGGGCAGGGTTGTTCGCCCTTCGGTGTCCGTGGCGACGCCGCCCATGTGGTAATGCGCGGCCGGAGCAATCGGGATGGGCGTGATGCGCGGATCGAGACCCGCCGCCATGCAGGCCGCAAAGACGGTCGGGAAGCGGTTCGGGAAGTGATCGCCGACCGCCTCGCGCGCATCGAGGAAGGCGCCGCGCCCGCTCTGGCGGGCCGCATGAACCGCTCGCGCCACGATGTCGCGCGGGGCGAGATCGAGCGCGTCGCTGATACTCTCCATCAGCCGGCGGCCCTGACCATCAATCAGTTTCGCCCCTTCACCGCGCAACGCCTCGGTTGCCAGCGGGGCGGGGTCGAGACCGATGTCGATTGCGGTGGGGTGGGACTGGACAAATTCCGGATCGGCGATCTCCGCGCCGATACGCGCTGCCATCGCCATTGCCTGGCCCAGTGCGCCGGACGGGCTGGTCGAGACCTGCCACAAGCCGCCTGCACCGCCCATGGCGAGGACCGTGTCGCGTGCCGCGATGATCCGTGTCTCGCCAGCAGGGCCGCGCAGGTGTGCGCCCGCACAGCCGCCGATGCGCGACGGGACCAGCGCGACCGCGCGCCAGCCCTCCAGAAGCGTGACGTGATCGGCAGTGCGAACGGTCTCGATCAGGGCTGCGAGGATGGCCGCGCCGGCGCGATCACCGGTGACATGGGCGATGCGGGCGCGCGAATGCGCAGCTTCGAGGCCCTGAGTGATACGGCCTTCGTCATCGATATCGAACGGCACGCCTAGGGCGCGCAAGGCTTTCACCTCTGACGCGATGCCCGATGCGAGCAGTCGGGCTGCGTGCGGGTCGGACAGGCCGTCACCGGCCGCCAGCGTGTCGCTCGCGTGAAGGGCCGGGCTGTCTCCCTCGCCCAGTGCTGCTGCGATGCCGCCTTGCGCCCAGCCGGTCGCGGCGCCTGTGCCGAGCGGCGATCCCGTCACGAGGATGACGGGGCGCGGCGCCAGCTTCAGCGCCGTCCACAGGCCGGCAATCCCGGCACCGAGGATGAGGACGGGGCGGTTCATGCCGGCGTGGCTCAGACCGTCACCAGCTCGATCGGACCGGCCTCGCGGGCCGGATCGAAGCGGGCGGGCTTGTCGGGCTTGGGCAGGTCGAGCATGCGCTGAACCGATTGCCGGGCGCGTTCGGCAACACCGGGATCGACCTCAACGGCGTGACGCTCGTGCTTCAATGCCTCGTAGATGTTGCGCAGCGTGATGCGCTTCATGTGCGGGCACAGATTGCAGGGGCGGACGAATTTCGTTGCCGTGGCGTCGACGGCGACATTGTCGCTCATCGAACACTCGGTCAGCAGCACGGCCGTCGCGGGCTTGTGCGTCTTGACGAAGTCGGCCATCGCGGCGGTCGAGCCGGCGAAATCCGCGGCCTTCACGACGGCGGACGGGCTTTCCGGGTGGGTCAGGATGATGGCGCCGGGATGGGCTTCGCGCAGCGCCTCGACATCTTCCGCGGTGAAGCGCTCATGCACTTCGCACGCGCCTTTCCAGGACAGGATCCGGACATCGGTATTGGCTGCGACATTGCGCGCCAGGTACTCGTCCGGGATCATGATGACTGTGTCGGAGCCCCATTCCTTCGCCGCCCATTCGACCACCTGCACCGCGTTCGATGACGTGCAGCAAACATCGGATTCGGCTTTCACGTCGGCAGACGTGTTCACATAGGTAACCACCGGAACGCCGGGGTATTTCTGCTTGATGAGGGCGACATCGCGGCCCGTGATCGACGCGGCCAGCGAGCAGCCCGCGCGCATGTCGGGGATCAGCACGGTCTTGTTCGGCGCGAGGATCTTGGCCGTCTCGGCCATGAAGTGAACGCCCGCCTGGACGATGATGTCGGCATCGGTTTTCGCGGCCATCTGCGCCAGAGCCAGGCTGTCGCCCATCAGATCGCCGACACCGTGGAAGATTTCCGGCGTCATGTAGTTGTGGGCGAGGATCACCGCATTCTTCTGTCGCTTCAGCGTGTTGATCGCGTGGACCAGCGGCGCATGGACGGGCCATTCCTCGGGCAGGATGACGTCCTTGACGCGGTCATAGATCGCGTCGGTCTCGCGCTTGACCTCGTCGGTATAGGGCAGGTCTTCATTGTCGTTGAAGGCCGTGGTGGGGGTGTCAAAGCCGTAGCCATTGCCCTTGCCCGTGAGAATGCGATCCATCTTTGCCTCCTTATGCTCAATATGAGCATTTATAGGGCCCGATTATCGGCGGCTGATGAGGGTCAACCGCCTTTTGCTCTTTCAGAGCCTAAGTAGGGTGGCGCGTGCCCCGGGTCAATGCGCTTTCGTCGCTGCGATGCAACATAGGTGTTACGACTGATTGAGCCTTGGCGTCGCCAGACCCGAGGCCGGGCCTTCGCGCAGGGCTTCGCGGCGGAAGGTGAACAACTCCGCCGGTCGTCCACCGGTCGCAGATTCCATACGCCCCGTTCCATCGACAAAGCCCGACCGGTCGAGCGCGCGGCGGAAGTTCTGCTTGTGCAGGGGGAAGCCGACGATGGCTTCCATGACCCGCTGGAGATGGGACAGTGTGAAGCGTTCCGGCATCATCTCGAAGACTACGGGGCGGTATTTAACCTTGGCGCGCAGGCGGCTGATTGCGGTGGCCAGGATGCGGCGATGGTCTGATGCCATGACTTCGCCCATGCCGTCCGGCGCGGGGCGGTCGCTGCCCTGATCGCGGCTGGCCTCGGGTACCAGGCCCGTCTCGTAAAGCAACTCATAGCGGTCGAGGACGCGTTCCTCATTCCAGGTCATGCCATCGAGTCCGAAGGCGATGCGGATCCGGTCACGGCGCGCCTCGCGCTTGCCGGGTGTTGCTGCCTCATCCGCCCAGCGGCGCAGGGCCGGTGCGATGACCGCACGGATCACGGCGGGCTCGCCTGCGCGCCAGTCCTCCCACGGGAAAAAGCGATACCAGTCCCTCCAGACACCCCCGCCTTCGGGCGGCGGCGAGGAATCCGGCGTCAGGGCGAGGTAACCAATGGAGATGACCCGCGCTTCGCCCGTGCCGGACAGTTCGGCCAGCGGCGCTTCGCGGCCCTGATCTCCGAAGGTGTAAAGCTGTTCGACAAAACCGAGCTGGAACTGGGCCTGTGCGCTGACCCATTCACGCAGGCCGATTTCGAAGGTGCGGTGGGTCTTCGGGTCAAACGGACCGAAGGGCAGGGCCGGTGTGCCTTCGGCGCTGGGGACGACCAGCAATTGGGGCGCATCATCGGTCACCGCCACGATGACGGCATTGAGACCAACGATCAGCGCCCCGGACTCGCTCATGCGCGCTTGCGACGGGGCTTTGCCTCGGCCTCCAGCTCGGCCAGCAGCACATCGAAGCGCTCGACGAATTTCTTCTGGGCGGTCTTCGGGGGCACCGGGTCGATCGTGATATCGAGGCCGGCGGGCGGCTTGCCGAAGAAGGAATCGGATTCGGCTTTCGAGAAGCCGGCGATCTGGGTGGCTTCGAACCAGGCGCAGATATGGTCGGCGCGCTTGATCTTGCGCTTCACTTCCTGCGGCGTTTTCGCGGGCAGTCCGAAGCGGGCATGAACGGCGTGCTCCAGCTTTTCCTCGAACAGCTTGTAGTCGATCCCGAGCGCGGCCTTGAACGGGCTGATCATGTCGCCGATCACGTATTCGGAGGAATCGTGCAGCAATGCGGCCAGCCGCCACTTGGTCTCGAGCGCCGGATAGAGAAATCCGACAATATGCTCGACAACCAGGCTGTGTTCAGCGACCGAGAAGGCGTGATCGCCGCGCGTCTGGCCGTTCCAGCGCGCGACCCGGGCCAGCCCGTGGGCGATGTCATCAATCTCGATGTCGAAAGGCGACGGATTCAACAAGTCCAGCCTGCGGCCCGACAGCATCCTTTGCCAGGCGCGCGGTGTCTTGTCGGTTGTGGGTCGCGTTCGTGGCATCTCGGTCTTATCCTGTGGCTCGACTCATCGGCGGGCGGCCTTTCCTAAGTCCCGCGCGGCGAAGATCAAGCGCGTAGCCGAAAGAAGGATCACCCCGATGGCCCGCGAACGCATCATGGTCACTTTGCAGGGCGACGAAAAGGACCGGCCTCTTGTCGAGGCGGCCGCACGCCTCGCCATCGGCATCAATGCCACGCTCGACGGCCTGTTCGTCGAGCCCGACGCCAGCGCCTATCTGATGTGGACCGGGCCGGGTGTTGCCGCTGCCACGGTCATGGCGGGCGCTGTGGATTCGATCCGCGAGGAAAGCGACCGCTGCGCCGAGGTGGCCAAGGAAGTTTTCTCTGATGTGCTGACCGGCTTCGACCGGCTGTCGGCCGGCGGACGGTTCTACCGGGTGTCCGGCAGCGTGCCGGAGGTGGCCGTCGAGGTCCGCCTGTCGCGCTATGTGGTCGTGCCTGCGGAAGCGCTGGCCGGTCACGGTCCGCTGGCGGAATTCGTCACGGCGGTCCTGATCGACGAACAGATCCCGGTCATCGCGCCGCGTGCCGGCATGATGCCCCCGGAAACCATCCACATTGCCTGGGATGGCTCGAAGGAAGCCGCGCGTGCCGCGGCGGGCGCCGCACCGCTGTTGACGATCGCAAAGCGCGTGATGGTCCTGCAATCGGATCGCGGGCTCGACTTCTCGGATCGCCGGTCCGCGCCGCCGGATCGGCTGATTGACTGGCTCTCGGACCTGGGATGCCGCGCAGGCACGATCGACATCGATGACCATGACCATGTCGGCAATGCCATACTGGAGGCCTCCAAGGGGGCTGACCTGATCGTCGCAGGCGCATACGGACATTCGCGATTGCGCGAATTCGTCTTTGGCGGCGTCACACGGTCGCTCTTTCATGCAGTTGACGCCTCGTCCCTTCTGACCGCTCACTGAGAGGCACAGCAAAAGCGATCAGGAGACTGTCATGGGACTGATGCGTGTCACACTACGGCTGGGCCGCAACCCGCACGCCGGATTTCCCGACGGTGATGACCATCAAGGCTATGTCATCGTCGCGCCATTGGGTCCGGACGGGCATCTTGATGTCGCGCTTTGGCGGGCCAACAAGCAAAAATGCACCGTGTTGCGCTTCGATCCCGATCCCGACGAGCGGGCCGATGGCTGGCTGAGCCATCGCGGCGAGAAGTGGTTCTTCCGCTATGACGAAGACGAGGAAGGCCCGGACGAGCCGATCTACAAGCTTGGCGACCACACGTTGAAGCTTGGCGAATACCTGACCATCCACGAAGCCGATGGCGACGATCTGACTTACAAGATCACCGAAGTGACGCCGGTCTAGTAGCTGCGATCGGCGGCAACCATCGCAATCAGTTCGCCATCGTCGCTGACGGCCATCCGGGTGACGCCCTCAAGGCCGAAGCTGGAAAGGTCTGCCACGGCTGTCCAGTCGGCGCTGTTGGCGTCCCGGAAGTAGAGCGTCCCGGCGTCGGACGCGAAGGCGGCTGACAATCCATCGGGTGCCGTCACGAGCGCGAAATCCTGCGACTGCCCGGGAAGATCGAACAGGTATTCAGACTCCCCGAACTCGAAATCATAGAGCATCGCCTGGAAACCGCCGTCTTCGCGCCCGGTGGTGAAAACGACGCCGCCCCCGTCGGGTGTCGCATAAAGCGAACGGCCGATGTTTTCATTGGCCACGACAATGTCGCCGCTTTCCAGATCGGCGACCTGCAGCGAGAAGGTGTCGCCCAGGATGAACATCGCGACCTTCGAGCGGTCTGCGTTGAAGGCGTAATAGCCCACCGTCGTCAGATCGAGGACGGGTTCGGGATTCGAGCCATTGGCATTGGCGTGGACCAGGTGCTGCGTGCTGCCGTCGGCCAGCTGACGCACGAAATAGATGCCGGACGTGTCCGAGTAGTTGCGAGGCGAATACTCGCCGGTGTCCGGGGTGTCGGTGATCTGCGCCGCCGAACCGAACCCGGTCTGGTACAGATAGACGTCGGTCAATCCGGACGGGGATTCAGCCGAGTAGAAGAAGTCCTGCCCGCCGGGCAGGAAGGCGGGCTGATTGTCGTAGCCTGGATGGTGGGTGACGTTGCGCACATTCGTGATCGCAGGGACGTTTCCGGTCCACCCCAGATCGCCCAGATAGATGTCGGTGGTGGGCAGTGCTGCCTGATCGGCACCGTCTTCATCATCGTCGTCGCTGGTGGCGTCGACATCATCCTCGACCGGGATCATGTCCGGCAGCTGGGTTGCGACCTCGCCCGTCGCGGCGTTTGCCGAGTCGGTCAGTTCCTCGTCAACCGGCACCTGGTTCTCGGGCGAGCAGGCGGCCAGAAGCGCGGCACTCGCCGCCGAAAGCATCAGGGTGAGTGTGCGCGTCATTTCAGGTCTCCGAAAGGTCAGCGTTTCTGGATCACGGCTGCGCCGCAGCCATAGCCTGCACCGAAGGCGCACAGCAGTCCACGCTCTCCGGCCTTCATGTCCGCGCTGTGCATGTCGAAGGTCATCAGGACGCTCGACGAGGACGTGTTGCCGTATTTGTTCAGGATAATCGGGGCAGCATCGGCATCGGGTTCCCGCTCCAGCACCCGCTTGGCGACCATCTGGACGATCCGGATATTGGCCTGGTGCAGCCAGGCGCGGCGCACGTCGGACGGTTTCAGCCCCAGATCAGCGATCAGTGTGGAGCCCACGCCTGATGCCATCGGGATGACGTCGCGGAAGACGCGGTGGCCATCCTGGTCGACGAAGGGTTCGAAATTGTCGCCGTCCTCGAACTCGGTGTGATTGAGGAAGCCGAAATCCGATCGCAGGGCGTTGGAAAAACTGTTCTCCAGGCGTGTGCCGAGGATTTCCCAGCCGCCGGGCTCGCGGTCTCCGCGCTCCAGCAGAACGGCGCCCGAGGCATCGCCGAAGATGAAATGCACTTCGCGCCGACGGTAATGATTGATCGCGCTCATGATTTCAGGGCAGCAGATCAGGATGGCGTCGGCGGTGCCGGCGCGGATCATGTCGCGGGCCAGCTGCATGGCGTAAACGGCGGAGGCGCAGGCCATCGTCATGTCGAACGACCACCCCTTCTCCATGCCAAGGGCTGCCTGGATTTCAGTGGACACGGCGGGGAAGTTGCGCTGCTGCGCCGAGGAAGCGACGATGACGCCATCGATATCGGCGGCGGTGCGGTTGGCCTTCTCCAGTGCCTGGCGCGCCGATTTCAGCGCGAATTCGGCCTGGACCGACAGGTCTTCCTTCGGGCGGTGGGGCAGGCGGGGGCGCATCCGCTCAAGATCCATCAGGCCCGGCTTGTCGATCACATGGCGGTTCTCGATGCCCGAAGCGCTGACGATAAACTCTTCACTGGACAGGGGCTTGGCCGCCACATCGCCGCGCGCAATCGCATCGGCGTTCTCGGTGTTGAAGCTCTCGGCCCACGTGTTGAACACCTCCACCAGCTCGGTGTTGGAGATGCTTTCTTCCGGGGCGTACCAGCCCACGGAACGGATGATGCAATCCCTCACGCCTCGCACCTTTCCACAAATATTGACCCTACGGAGTATCCGGCGCCAAACGAGCAGATCAATCCCTTCTCGCCCGGCTGGAAGTCATCGGAATGCCGGTGGAAGCAGACAACTGACCCCGCACCGGCCGTGTTGGCAAATTCATCGAGAATGGTCGGGGCCTCGATGTCGGCATAGTCGCGCCCGAAGACCTTGGAGGCGATGACGCGATTCATGTTCGAATTGGCCTGGTGCAGCCAGAGGCGCTTCATGTCGTCGGGCTTCAGGTTGCAGTCGGCCATGTGGCCCAGGATCATGTCGGCGACCATCGGGCACACTTCCTTGAACACGCGGCGGCCATTCTGGACGAACAGCATCTCGTCTTCGTCGCGCGGCGGAACCTCGCAGCGATTGAGGAAGCCCTGGTTTGACCGGATATTGTTGGAGTATTGGGTCTTCAGCCGGGTCGACAAAACCTTCCAGCCGTCATTGCCCCACTCCGCGCTTTCCAGAATGACGGCCACGGCCACATCGCCGAAGATGAAGTGGCTGTCGCGATCGGTGTAGTTCAGCTGCGGCGTGGTGATTTCGGGCGTGACCACGATCATCCGGTTGGCATGGCCGGCCCGGATCATGTCGACGGCATTTTGCAGCGCAAAGGTCGCCGATGAGCAGGCAACACTCATGTCGAAGGCGAAACCCTTGGCCCCGATTGCGTCCTGGATCTCGATGCCCACACACGGATAGGTGCGTTGCATCGAGGTCGCCGAGCAGATGATGCCGTCAACATCGCTGCCATCCAGACCAGCCCGGTCCAGCGCGTTCTTCGCGGCGGCGACGCCCGCTTCTGCCATCAGGCAAATTTCATCGTCGGGGCGGGGTGTGACTTTCGGCTTCAGGCGGTCCGTGTCCAGAATGCCTTCGGGGTCAATCGAATAGCGCGACTTGATGCCGGACGCCTTCTCGATGAATTCGGCGGAGGATGGAGACTTGGCCTCGACCGCACCCGAGGCGATTTCGCTCGCATGCTCGCTGTTCCAGCGCGCCGCATAGGCGTTGTAGCTCGCGACAAGCTGCTCATTGGAAATCGAATGGGGCGGAGTCCACAAACCAGTGGACCGGATAATCACTTCGCTCATACAGCCATCGCCTCGCGCAACAGTGTGAAGACTTTGTTGCCGCGCGTTATGGGCCTTGCGGCGCGGTTTGTCAGTTCCACGCTGTAGCGCAGGTCAATTCGGGTTGGAAATGACACGTTCGGCGCGGCCGTCCTGATCCTCGCAAACCCAGTCACCCGGGCCGGCGGGATCGTGCGAATTGGCCATGCGGCAATCTTCACGTGACATGCGGCGCGCCTCGCCGGGCTCGGCCGGTTCGAAATCGAGGGTAGAGCAGGCTGACAAGGCGACAGGCAGCGTAATCAGGACAAGGGCTTTCACGGCGTTACCTCGCGAGGGCTCGAACGGGTTCATGGCGCGGGCAGCCGACGAGGTGATCGTTCACCAGCCCGGTCGCCTCCATGAAAGCATAGACGATGACCGGTCCGCAAAAGCGAAAACCCCGCTTCTTGAGATCTTTTGACACGGTTTCGCTCAACGGGGTCGAAGGCGGCACATCCCTCATGGTCTCGAAGCGGTTTTGCAAAGGCGCACCGTCCACGAACCCCCACAAATATTCCGCGAAGTCTTCGCCGCGTTCGCGCATGTCGAGATAGGCCCGCGCATTGCCGATGGCGGCCTGGACCTTCAACCGGCTGCGGATAATGCCCGGATTGGCCAACAGTCGTTCGATGTCGGCCTCGCCATACCGCGCGATCGCCTCCGGATCGAAACCGTCGAACGCCTCGCGCAGGGTCTCGCGCTTTCGCAAAATGGTGATCCAGGCGAGCCCGGCCTGAAATCCATCGAGCATCAGCTTTTCCCACAGCGCGCGCGATTCGTATTCGGGTACGCCCCACTCGGTGTCGTGATAAGCCGCGTAGAGCGGGTCGTCATCGGGGGCCCAGGGGCAGCGCGTCAGCATGGCGAAGTCTCCTCGACCGACGGTTTAGCGCGGCGGGGGTGGGGACGCGACCCGGAGTTTGTCCGGTCCCGATTTTGCAGGTCGGGTCGTACTCTTGGTTACGAACCGTCCGGCAAGTCCACCTGAGCATCGTGCCCGGCAACCTGCACCACGCGGGCATCTTCCAGGCGGTCGAGACGCATCACGGCGAGCGCGGTCGAGCCTGCCGATGACGTGACGGCGCCGATGCGCACATCGTCCAGCATGATGTCCGTTCCCGCCACAAGGGCCTGCCCCTCACAGTGCAGGCGGACAGTACGTTTGCGAATCGTGCCGCGCCGCTTCATTCGCGACACGACTTCCTGGCCGATGAAGCAGCCCTTCTTCCAGCCGATCCCGCCAAAAAGGTCGAGATTGACGTCCGTCGGAAAGACCTCCGCTTCGCCATAATCGCGCCCGAAGGCGGGGATTCCGGCGCTGATCTCCGCTTCCGATTGCGCCTCGTCGCCGACCATCAGGCCGCTGGCATCCGATGCCGCAACAATCGCACGGCGCGGGAGACGGGGAGACCGGGGATCTGACGCCCCGTCGCCGGTCACAACCGCGAGGCCGTCCTCAAGCGTGACCGCAGCGCGGGCGCGCAGCTTGTACATGGACAGGCGTTTGACCAGCGCAGGGGCAGAATCGGTTGGCAGTTCAATCCACACACCGTCCGCGCGGCCATGAATGAGGAAGTCGGCGATGATCTTGCCTTGCGGGGTCAACAGGGCGCCCGGCCGGATATCGCCATCGGCCAGGTCCACCACGCCGCAGGTCACGACGCGCTGGAGGAAATCACGCGCGTCCTCACCGGTGACTGAAATCACGGCGCGGCGGGTCAGGCGGGCAGGGGATTCGATGCTCATGGAGACAGCATATGGCGATACCGCCCGTGCTAGCCAAGACTCCCCGGCTCGGCTATTCCGCATGCATGCAGCGCATCCTCTTCATCACATCGACCCGCATCGGTGATGCCGTGATCAACTCCGGCGTTCTGGACCATCTGGGCCGGATCTATCCGGACGCGAAATTCACAATAGCCTGCGGACCGTTGGCGGTTCCGATCCTGGAGAATACACCGCAACTGGAACGCCTGATCGTCCTGCACAAGAAGCCGCTGGGTCTGCACTGGCCGGGGCTCTGGCGTCAGGTTGTGGCCACGCAGTGGGACCGGGTCGTGGACATGCGCGGCTCGGCGGTTGCGTATTTGCTTCGCGCAAACGAACGCAATGTCGCCGGGCGTTACCCCTATCCGGACAACAAGGTGCGCGAAGCCGCGAATGTCATTCGCGCCGAACCGCCGCCTTCGCCGAAAATCCATGTGCCTGCCGATGCCTATGCGCGGGCCCTGGGACATCTGCCGGCAGAACGCCAGATGCTGGCGATCTGCCCGTCGGCCAGCTGGCCGTTCAAGATGTGGCCGGCAGACCGGTTTGCCGAACTGGTCAGGCGGCTCGCGGGCAAGGGCGGACCAATGGCGGGTGCTGCAGTCCACATTTTCGGCGGTCCCGGCGACGAGGAACATGCCGCCCCCATCCTGCGGGTCCTGCCCGATGCCGGAATCGTGGATTTCACGGGAAAGCTGCACCTGATGGACGTCGCCGCCCTGTTGAAGCGGGCGCGTCTGTTCGTCGGTAATGATTCCGGTGTCATGCACATTGCTGCCGCGATGGGCGCGCCGACGCTGGGCCTGTTTGGTCCGTCAGACGAGCGGCGCTATGGTCCCTGGGGCGAAAACTGTGCCTCTGTGCGCGGTCCGCGCGGCTTCGAGGAATGCCGCGAGCTGGCGCAATCGCGCGATTTCAAGAGCCACCCTGAAAGCCTGCTGCTCGATCTGTCGACCGATGCAGTTTATGAAGCGGCATGCCGGCTGCTGGAGCGGACGAGCCAATGACCCAGACATTCGACCTCATCATCAAGGGCGGCGAGGTGGTCAACCACGCCGGACGCGGTCACACCGATATCGGCGTGACCGGTGGCAGGATCGCCAAGATCGGAGACTTGTCGAAGGCCAGCGCAGGCGAGGTTTTCGATGCCTCGGGCCTGCACGTGCTTCCGGGCGTCATCGACAGCCAGGTACATTTCCGTGAACCCGGGCTCGAATGGAAAGAGGATCTGGAAAGCGGTTCGCGCGCGGCGGTCCTGGGCGGTGTGACAGCCGTCTTCGAAATGCCGAACACGGAACCCACTACATCTGATCCCGACGCCCTGCTCGACAAGCTGAAGCGCGCCGAGCGCATGCATTGCGATCACGCCTTCTATGCCGGAGCGACCAACGAGAATGCCGATATCCTTCCGGTGATGGAGCGCATGACCGGGTGCTGCGGCGTGAAGGTGTTCATGGGCGCGTCAACCGGATCGCTGCTCGTCAAGGATGATGCCGGTGTCGAGCGCGTCCTCAAGGCAATCAAGCGCCGCGCGGCCTTCCACAGCGAGGACGAATACCGCCTGGAAGAACGCCGCAAGCTGGCGGTGGACGGCGACTGGACCAGTCATGAGATTGTGCGGGACGCCGAAGCGGCGATCATGTCGACAAAACGCCTGGTGCGCCTTGCGCGCCAGACGGGCAAGCGCATTCACGTGCTGCACATTTCCACGGCCGAAGAGGTCGAATTCCTGGGCGATCACCGCGACATCGCGAGCTGCGAGGTCACGCCCCAGCACCTGACGCTGGAAGCGCCTGCAGCCTATGAGCGGCTGAAAGCCTACGCCCAGATGAACCCGCCCGTACGCGGGGCTCGCCACCGCGAAGCCTTGTGGCGCGGACTGGACCAGGGCCTGTTCGACGTTCTCGGCTCCGATCACGCGCCGCACACCAAGGAAGAGAAGGCCCGGCCCTATCCGCAAAGCCCGTCGGGCATGCCCGGCGTGCAGACCCTGGTTCCGGTGATGCTGAACCATGTCGCCGAAGGCCGTCTGTCGCTGGAACGCTTTGTCGACCTGACCAGCCACGGGGCGCAACGCGTCTTCGGGATTGCCGGCAAAGGCCGCATGGCGGTTGGCTGGGACGCGGACTTCACGATCGTTGATCTCAAAGCGCGGCGCGCGATCACGGCGGACTGGATCGCATCGAAGTGCGGCTGGACACCGTTTGACGGCATGGACGTGACCGGCTGGCCCGTCGCAACGATCATTCGCGGCACACAGGTGATGCGCGACGACGAGGTCGTGACGCCGTCCTTCGGCAAGCCCGTCCATTTCATGGAAACCCTGCCGGAGGGGGTGTAGAGGATCAGAAGTCCACCCTCTCCCTTGGGGGGGGAGAGGCAGTAAAGGTACGACATGCCAGAACGCCAGAGTTTCTATTTCTTCGATATCGACGAAAACGTCCTGCACCTGCCGACGCGGATCCATTTGCTCAACACCATGACGGGTGAGGAGAAAACGCTCACCCAGGCCGAGTTCGACGGCATTCGCGGCTATCTGGGTATCGCGGGCGAGTGGGAAGACTGGGCCGCGCCGCCCGAGCGCGCTTTTCGCGAATTTGCGGACGGCAAGGATCGCAATGGCGAGGAATACCTGATCCGCGACATCCGGCGGGGCCTTGCCGAAGGCGGCTGGAAAGGCCCCAGCTGGGACATCTTCAAATATGCCGTGCTGAAGCACCGGCCGATTGCCGTCATCACGGCGCGCCAGCATTCCGCCGAGGTGATCCGCGCCGGTATCCGCGAGCTGAAGGCGGCGGGCGAAATTCCCGAAGAGCCTGATTACGTAGCGATTTACGGCGTGTCGAACCTGTCGGTGAAGAAGGAACTTGGCGCGCATCTCACCACGGCCGGATTGAAGCGTGCTGCGATCCGGGCCTGTGTGGAAACCGGCCTTGAACGCTTTGGCCGCGACTTGCCGCACAGTTTCGGCATGTCGGATGACGACCCCAAGAATGTCGACCTGATCACGTCGGCGATGCTCGAATGCAAACTCGACTATCCCGACAAGCGCTTCTTCGTCATCTCCACCAACCGCCGCCGGCATGTGAAGCTGGAAGTGCTGTCGCCGCACAAGGAAGAATCCAAGCTGCGCGCGGCGGAAGAGGATTATTACGGATAGGGCGGTGCGAATTTCCTCCCCCTGCAGTCGAGGGAAGGATCGCTGCGTGCCTATTCGGCCTCGGCCACCAGAGGAGCGAGCAGCGCGTCCGACAGGCGTTGCCCCCGGCTGGCGAGTTCACGGCGCTCGGCTTCGGCCTCGGCGCCGCAGCGCATCGCGTAACGCTGCTGGTCGCGAAAACCGTTGTTGAACTGGTCGATCATCCGTTCACGCCAATAGCCGGCGGCCGGCGCTTCCAGGTCCAGCAATTCCGTCATCCGCGTGCGCCAGCCCTGGGAATGGTTTCCCTCACAGGCAAAGGCCAGATAGTGCAGCTCGCCCAGCGTGTAGGCGAGTTCGGGCAGGACCCGGTCCCGGCTGACGCCCGGTGATACCGGAATCGGGTCGGGGCCGCCGCCGGGCTTGTTCTGGGCCAGGGCCGGGGCGGCCAGTGCCAGCATCAGGATGAGAGCCAGTACACGCATCGCCGCGCAGTCTAATCGAGGGAATGGGGCAAAGCCGGGGCGGGCGATGCAATCGCGCTGTCGCGCGGCGTGATCACCCGGCGCGTTTCGTCCCAGCTGACCATCTTCAGGGCTTCGGCCAGCGGGAAGAAGGCGGCTTCCACGGCATCATCCCCGGCGACGGGTTCGCCCGAAATCCATTCGGCTTCGAAATCGATCAGAACGTAATGGGCGTCGGCCATGATGGAATCGACAACATCGATCAGTCCGGTGATGCGGGCCGTCACGCCGGTCTCTTCCATCAGTTCTCGCAGCGCGCCCTCGCGGACGGTTTCACCGCGATCGAGCTTGCCGCCGGGAATGGACCATTTGCCTTTCAGCGGCTCGCGCCCGCGCTTGACCAGCAGAACCTCGTCCCCCTTGCGGCAAACGACGCCGACACAGGCGTGGGGGCGATCCGGCTCGCTCACTACTTCGCGGTCCAGCCGCCATCGACGGCGATGTGCGTGCCATTGCACGAGGCGCCGGCTTCGGAGACGAGGAAGATCAGCGCACCGACAAGCTGGTCATACTCGACGAAGCGCTTGGTCGGCTGGGCGGCCAGCATCACGTCGCGGACGACCTCTTCCTCGGAAATGCCGCGCGCCTTGGCGGTGTCGGCAATCTGGTTTTCCACCAACGGCGTCTTCACATAGCCCGGGCAGATCGCGTTCACGGTGATGCCGGTTTCGGCCACTTCGAGCGCAACGGTCTTGGTCAGCCCCAGCACGCCGTGCTTGGCCGCGACATAGGCGGACTTGAAGGGCGACGCGACAAGCGCGTGGGCCGAGGCGAGATTGACGATCCGGCCCGATCCCTGCCGTTTCATGATCGGCAAGGCGTGCTTGATCGTATGGAAGTTGGACGTGAGGTTGATCTTCAGGATCGCTTCCCACTTGGCGGCGGGAAACTCGTCGACCGGCGAGACGTGCTGAATGCCGGCATTGTTGACGAGAATGTCGAGGCGGCCGAATTCGCTCTCCGCGTAGCGGATCAGCCCACCGATTTCGTCGGCCTCCATCATGTTGGCCGGGTGATAGCGTGCCTTGACGCCGTGGTCGGCCTCGATCTGCTTGCGCAGCCGTTCGATCTCGTCCTGACGGCCGAGACCATTCAGGAGAATGTCGGCGCCGCAGGCTGCCAGTCCTTCGGCCAACGCTGCGCCGATGCCGCTCGTGGATCCGGTGATGACGGCCACCTGGCCGGACAGGTCGGTTTTGAGCGCGCTCATCATGTCCTCTCGTCAGTGAAATTGTGCAGGCGCGAAATGCGCCGGACCGGAGCGGGCGTCAAGCCGCGCGCTTCTTCGGCGGCTGCGGACGGACAAAGGTGAGGGGGCCGGTTTCAGATGCCGGTTCGTCGAACCGGTACCCCTCGATATCGAAATCCTTCAGCTTGCCCGGATCCGTCACGCGGTTTTCGATGATCCAGCGCGCCATCAGGCCGCGCGCGACCTTTGCAAACATGAAGAGGATACGGGCCTTGCCGTCCTTCTCTTCCTTGAAGTCGACATCGACGATCTCGGCATCGAGCGTCTTGCGGTCGACGGCCCTGAAATACTCGTTCGAGGCGAGGTTCACGATGGCGCGGCTCTTCTGCCCGTTGAGGGCTTCGTTGAGTTCAGCCGCGATGTCGCTACCCCAGAAATCGTAGAGGCTTTCGCCCTTCTTCGTCTTGATCTTGCGGCCCATTTCCAGGCGATAGGGCTGTATCACGTCGAGCGGTCGCAGCACGCCGTACAGACCCGACAGGATCCGCAGGTGATCCTGTGCCCACGTCAGGTCGGCGTCCGTCAGACCTTCGGCATTCAGCCCGCGATAGACCTCGCCAGCAAAGGCGAGCGCGGCCGGCTTGCCGTCCGTCGAATCTGGATCAAGCGCCTGAAAGCGCTGCCAGTTCAACTCGGCCAGATCATCGGACAGGTCCATCATCGTCTTGATCTTGCGCTTCGACAGCTTGGCCGTTGCCCTGGACAGGTCGGCTGTCCGGTCGATCAGGGCGGGGCGGGTGGTGCCGAGCGTGTGTGCGCTCGGGTCGAAGTTAAGACGTTTCGCCGGCGAAAGCAGGACGAGCATGGGAATCGGTCTCCGGTCGCTTGGATACCGGATTTAGGCAGGCCGGCGGCTGCGGTCGAGTCGGGGACGGAATTCAGTTCGCGAAGAGGACGCGCGGATTCATGATCCCCTTGGGATCGATCGCGGTCTTGATGGCCCGCATAAGCTCGACATCGAGGGGCCGCTTGTCGGCCAGTTCATTGCGCTTGAGGACACCGATCCCGTGTTCGGCCGAAATCGACCCGGCGTATTTTGCGACCTTCTCATAGATCATCGCGGTGACCGGCGCCGTGGAGTCGGCAAAGTCCTGTCCCGCGCCGGGCTCGCGCCTGGAGACATTGAAATGGACATTGCCGTCACCGACATGGCCGAAGGCGATGATCATCGCGTCTGGCATCATTGCTTCGGCCTCGGCGGTTGCCTCCGCCATGAAGGCCGGCATTTGTGAGACCGGGATCGACACGTCGTGCTTGGCGGCGCGGCCGTGCGCCTTTTCCGCCTCGGCGATGGGCTCGCGCAGATTCCAGAAATCCCTCGACTGCTGTTCGTTCTCGGCAATCACCGCGTCGCGGATCAGACCGGCCTCGAAGGCGTCGGCAAGGGATGCTTCCATCATTTCGCGGCCTTCGCCGCGGCGGGCTGCACCGACTTCGAGCAGGGCGTACCAGGGATGGGGCTCGGCAAACGGGTCGCGCGCGCCTGGAATGTGTTCGACTACCAGCTCCAGTGCGTTGCGCGGCACCAGTTCCAGTGCCGACAGGGCGCCGCCCGTGGCCGCTTTCATGTGACCGAGCAGATCCACGGCCTTCTGCGGGTCCTCGATCGCTGTGAACGCGACCGAAATCTCGCCGGGGCGCGGAAAGAGCTTCAAGGTCGCAGCGGTTATGACACCCAGCGTGCCTTCGCCGCCGATCAGAAGTTGCTTCAGATCGTAACCGGTATTGTCCTTCCTGAGCCCGCGCAGGCCGTTCCAGACACGTCCGTCCGGCAGCACCGCTTCGAGGCCCAGCACCAGTTCGCGCATCATGCCGTACCGAAGCACATGGACACCGCCCGCATTGGTCGAAATCAATCCGCCGATGGTCGCGGACCCCTGGCTGCCGAGGCTGAGCGGGAAAAGCCTGCCCGCATCGGCGGCCGTTTCCTGGATGGTTTCGAGCACACAGCCGGCCTCGACCGTGAGGGAATCGTTGGCGGCATCAATCTCGCGCACCCGGTTCATCCGCCGGAGCGACAGCAGGATTTCCCCTTGCGGTGTTCCGCCGCCGACCAGCCCGGTATTGCCGCCCTGCGGGGTGATGGCGATTCCCGCCTCGTGGCAGATCGATACAACGGACGAGACCTCTTCGGTCGTGGCCGGTTTGACCAGCAAGGGTGTGTTGCCGCGATAGCGCCCGCGCCAGTCTGCGGTCAGGGCCGCAAGCTCGCCTGCATCCTCGCTCCAGCCTTTCGGGCCCAGGGCAGACTTGATGCGTTCAAAGGCGGTCATCATTCATTCCCGTGGTGCGGCGGCGCGTGTCAGGCGATCATTGATGGCTTCGCCGAGCCCGTCCATGGGAATGGGCGCGACCGCGATGCAATCATGGCCTTCCGCGTCGAGTTGGCGAAGCATCGCAAACAGGTTCGCGGCCGCTTCTGTCAGGTCTCCTGTCCGGGAGAGATTCGCGGTGCAGCCGTCCGCTTCCGGACCGAACGCCAGCCAGGCCTCGCCGGGTTCTGGCGCGGCGGCATTGAGACGCAGCGTCGCCGCCGGCGCATAATGGCTTTTCAGCATGCCGGGCGAGGCCAGGGGCGCGTCCGTTCCGGCGCGCAGGAGGGGGCCCGTCACCGCTTCGATCTCGGCGCGGGGCAGACCGCCGGGCCGCAGCAGGATCGCAGTATCGCCGTCGATGGCCAGCACGGTGGATTCCACGCCGACGGAGCAGGGGCCAGCGTCCAGGATCATGTCGATCCGGCCGCCCAGGGCTTCAGAAACGTGGGCTGCCGTCGTCGGGCTTACCGCACCTGACGGGTTGGCGCTGGGCGCGACAAGGGGACGTCCAAACGCCGCGATCAGGGCTTGCGCGGCCGGCTGCGCCGGCATCCGGACCCCCAGTGTATCGAGACCTGCGCTCGCCAGGTCGCTGACCGGTGCATCGGACCTCTTCGGCAGCACGAGTGTGAGCGGCCCCGGCCAGAACGCGGTCATCAATTGGCGCGCCAGAGGCGGGATCTCGACGCATTGCCCGGCCATCTCGGGACCAGAGACATGAACGATCAGGGGATTGAATTGCGGACGCCCCTTGGCGGCATAAAGGCGCGCCACCGCCTCCGCGTCGGCGGCATCGGCCGCCAGCCCGTAGACAGTCTCGGTCGGCATGGCGACGAGCCCACCCNGCCGCAGGATGTCTGCGGCGTCATTGATGGCAGCCGGATCGCCGGCAGGACGGAGGGGCGCGGTCATGCCGGCACCTAGCCCCAGTCAATATGGGGCTGCAAGCCTACTGCGCCCGGTCTGCCTCGATATGCAGGATGACCGTCACCTCACGGGCCGAACTGCCCCAGCTGGAGCCGCCGATCCCAAAATCGGCGCGGCGCACAACGAACTGCCCCTCCGCCACGGCGCGGTCGGCGTCGATCGTCAGCGTGAAAGGCAGGTCGATGGGCCGGGTTTCGCCGCGGATCGACAGATCGCCGCTGGCGACATAGCAGGTGTCGCATTCCTCGGACGCCGCCACCGAATGCGACATGAAACTCGCGGTCGGGTGGGCCTGCGGCGCCAATCCCGGCTCGCCGAGCATCTCGCCGGTGTAGGACGGGTTCGAGGTGCCGCCCGATGCAATCGTCACCGACGCATCGATGTGGGCTTCGCTCAAATTTTCGGGATCGAGCCGGATGGCGGCTTCAAAGTCTTCAAACTGCCCGGTCACGGGGGCGTCGAGCACCGTCGTTTCGAACGTGACGCTGCTGGCGTCCCGGTCCAGCGTCCAGTCCGACGCAGTTGCCGGGGCGGTGACGAGGAGGGCGAGGGGGAGGAGGGCAATCTTCATGTCAGTCCTGGGGGTTCTTGCGGCGAAGGAAGGGCAGCATGCGGGCGAGCACGTCGTCCTTGTCGATTACATGGTGCTTGATGGCCGCGCCTGCATGCAGCACCAGCAGTACGATGATCACCCAGGCTCCGCGGCCGTGCAGGAATTCGGTGACTTCGTGCAGGGTCTGGTTGTCGGGCGCGATTTCCGGGATCGGCAGGTCGGGATTGTTGAACAGGAAGCTGGGCGCGGTCGAGGCGGATGCAGTCAGCCATCCCAGGATCGGCATGCCGATGATCAACACGTAGAAGGCAAAATGGGTCAGGCGCGCGACCGTTTTTTCCCACGGCTTCATGCCTTCGGGCATGGCAGGTACCGGGTTCATGAACCGCCAGACCAGCCGGAACAGGCTGAGCGCAAGCACCAGCAAGCCGAACGTCTTGTGCCAGTTGAAGACCAGCCGAACGTCGTCGATCGTGAATTCCGTACTTCCGGCACGCAGGGCCTCGGCCATGTCGCCGGCGCGCCAGCCGACAAAGATCAGCATCACGATCAGGATGGCGATCGTCCAGTGAAGCAGGATCGCAACGCTGGTGTAGCGGTTGGTTTCGGCCATGACCTGTTGTCTCCCCGTCCTTGAATGTTGGCAGACTGTGCCGTCACGCAGCGGCAATTTGCAACATCGCGATGATTGTAGCGTCCGCCTACGGGGCGGACGGGAATATCGCCGTTTCCAGGCAGGAAACGGTGCGGGGGAGCGGAATCCGTCGTTGCAGCGCAGCAACGCTGCGGCGGGCGTGGCGGGATGATGGCTCGACGCGCGGCGCGAAACCGCTATTTTCCCCCTCCGATCCTTTCTGACCCAAGTGGAATAGCCCCCATGACGTATCGCGCGCCCGTATCCGACATCCGCTTCGCGCTTGACGAGATCGCCGCGATGGACGGGCTGAAGGCCTCCGGCGCGTTTCCCGAAATGTCGGGGGACCTGACCACCGCGATCCTCGAAGAGGCCGCGAAATTCGCCAATGAGGTGCTCGCGCCGCTCAATCGCTCGGGTGACATGGAGGGCTGCACGCTCGAGGACGGGAAGGTCACGACGCCCAAGGGATTTTGCGATGCCTACGCAAAGTACGTCGAGGGCGGCTGGCAGGGGCTGCAATTCCCGGCCGAAGCTGGCGGCATGGGACTTCCGCGGGTGCTGGGCATGGCGGTCATGGAGATGATGCAGTCCGCCAACATGGCCTTCAGCCTGGGACCGATGCTGACCAATTCGGCGATTGAAGCGCTTTTGGTCAACGGCACCGACGAGCAGAAGTCGCTCTACCTGCCGCGTATCATCACCGGCGAATGGTCATCGACGATGCAGCTGACCGAGCCGCAGGCCGGGTCCGATGTCGGCTTGCTGAAGTCGAAGGCCGAGCCGAATGGCGATGGCAGCTGGTCGATTTCCGGCCAGAAAATCTTCATCACCTGGGGCGAGCATGACTGCGCCGAGAACATCATTCACCCGGTGCTGGCCCGGACGCCCGACGCGCCCGAGGGCACGAAGGGCATTTCCCTGTTCCTGATCCCGAAATACCTGCCTGACGAGAACGGCAATCCGGGTGAGCGCAACGCGATTCATGCCATCGGCCTTGAACACAAGATGGGCATTCACGGCAGTCCGACCTGCGTGATGGAGATGGACAAGGCCAAGGGCTGGCTGATTGGTCCCGAAATGGGCGGCATGGCTGCGATGTTCATCATGATGAATTCGGCGCGCCTCGCTGTCGGTGTCCAGGGGGTCGGTATCGCCGAGCGCGCCTACCAGCATGCTCTGGCGTATGCGCAGGAGCGCCGGCAGGGGCGCGCCCCGGATGCCGAAGGTCCCGCCCCCCACGCCATTATCGAACATCCCGACGTGCGCCGCATGCTGGCGACCATGAAGGCCAAGATCGAGGCGGCGCGGGCGATCTGCTATCTGTGCGCGGTCTCGGCTGACGAGGCCGAGCACGAGGAGAGCGAGGAAGATCGCGCCTTCTCCAGACGCCGCGAGGAATTCCTGACTCCGATCGCCAAGGCCTGGTCAACCGATGTGGGCGTCGAAGTCTCGTCGCTCGGCATCCAGGTGCATGGCGGTATGGGCTTCATCGAGGAGACCGGCGCGGCGCAGCATTACCGCGATGCGCGGATCGCCCCGATCTATGAAGGCACGAACGGGATTCAGGCGATCGACCTGGTCGGCCGCAAGCTGGGCCTGCACGGCGGCAAGGCGTTTGAAGAGATTCTCGAAGACATCCAGCGCACGGTCGAGGACTGTTCGACTTCCTCCAATCCCGAACTGCCCGAACTGGCGAAGCGATTGAAACCGGCTGCCCGGGCCATGAAGGACGCGGCGGACTGGTTGACCTCACGCGAGGACCGGACCGATGCGCTGACCGGCGCAACGGCGTTCCAGACGCTGGCAGGCGACGTGATCGGCGGCTGGCTGTTGTGTATCGGCGCAGTTGCTGCGCAACGGCGCTTGAAGGAAGGCGAAGGCGATACCGACTTCGCCGAGAGCCGTATCGAGATCGCGCGCTACTTCGCCGAAACCGTCCTGACGGCAGTCCCCGGCCAGCTCGACTCGATCCGGCTGGGCTATGAACGCCTGCCGGACGACCTCGCGCTGGGGATCAACTAGACGAGGAAGGTTTTCGGGTCGGGATGCGGGCGACCGTCGACCAGTCGCACCAGTCCGACGACGACCCGCACCAGCAGCCACAGTCCGAGCAGCAGCCAGATCAGCAGGGCAATCGGCAGGAGGATGATCGTGATCGCGCAGATGATCGCGATCACCACCAGGGCAACCATGTAGATCAGGGTCCGGATCTGGAATTCGTAATGTCCCGCCAGCCAGGGCGACGCCTTGTCCTTGCGAAGGAATGCGATCAATGCCCCGACCAGGACCGTGACGCCATTGGCCGGACCGAGCAGGTAGAGGACGTAGACGAGCCCGCACAGCAGGCGGTCGTCGCGGTCGTCCGCCGTTTGGATCTGAGTCGGTGAATCGGTCATCCTGGGGGCTCCTGTCCTTGAGGCTCACCGAGGGTTATCCCCCGATTGGCGTGGTTCAGCAACGCGGATCAGCGGGTTTCGTTTCCCTCCCCGTCCGTGCGGGTGCAGCTTGTATTTGCGGCCTTCGACCCCCACGATACTGCGGTCGGACGCCTGTCCGGTCTTAACAGGGGGCATCAGCTTGAACGACGAGTGGTTGGCACGTCTGGCCTATGGCCTGACATTTTCCGGGCTGTTGCTCTGGGCCGGAATGATCGCTGCCACAATGCTGTTCGGCGTGAACATTGCCTATCCCTACAGCGCTCTCTGGGTGCTCGCGGCGGCGCTGCCGGCCACGGGTGTCGCGCTCCTGTTCCTGATTGCCACCGCCAACCGTGACGAGGAGACGAGCCAATGATCGTGACCATGAGCCCGGAGGTTCCCGGGCGCGAAGTGGGAGACGTCCTCGGAATTGCCCGCGGGAATATTGTCCGCGCACGCTTTTTCGGACGTGATTTCGTGGCAGGACTGCGCAACCTCGTCGGCGGTGAAGTCACCGAATATTCCGAACTGCTTGAACAGTCCCGGGAAGCCGCGTTTGACCGAATGGTCACAGATGCCGGAAATCTCGGTGCAGATGCAATCGTAAGCTTCCGGTTTACCACCTCCACCATTATGGAGGGGACAGCTGAAATCCTCGCCTATGGGACCGCGGTCAAATTGAAATGAAGTCTATCGTAGAGAGAATGGCGAAAAACGCCGCGGGCGAAGTGTCTGAAACAATCCGGTTTATCGGTGGTGTCGTCGGTGTCTGGTTCGTCATCGTCACCTTTCTTTTCGCACCTTTTCACATCCCGTCGGAAAGCATGCAGCCCTCGCTCGAGGTGGGTGATCGCGTGCTGGTTTCCAAATGGGCCTATGGCTATTCGCGCCACTCGCTCCCGCTCGGCATCGGTTACTGGCTGCCTGACAGCTGGGACGCGCGCATCCTGGCGCGGACGCCCGATCGCGGCGATGTGGTCGTGTTTCGCAATCCGGAACAACGACGCAATCTGATCAAGCGCGTGATCGGCTTGCCGGGCGATACGATCATGGTCCGCGAGGGACGTCTCTACATCAATGGCGACATCGTCGAGCGCGAAGAAGTCGAGACCCGCGAATACCGCACCCAGGGACAGGGCATGCATGACGGCCCGATGGTCGAAGTCGCCTTCTACAACGAAATCCTGCCCAATGGCGTGAGCCACCCGATCTATGAAATCGGCGACGGGCTTGATCTCGACAATGCCGGTCCGTTCCAGGTGCCCGAAGGCCATGTCTTCGTGATGGGTGACAATCGCGACCGGTCGACCGACAGCCGCATTCCGCCTTACCGTGGCCCCGGATATATCCGCCTCGACGAAGTGGTGGGCCGCGCCGAGACGGTGATGTTCACCTTCCATCGTTGCCGAGACTCCGACGGGCTTTACTGCCCGACCGGACGGGTGTGGCGCGGGCTCTAAGGGCGGGCTAGGTTTCCTCCCGGAATCGGGAGGACGCCATGTCACTGAAAGACAAAACCATCTTCATCACCGGTGCGAGCCGGGGTATCGGCCTCGCCATCGCCGAACGCTGCGCGCGCGACGGCGCGAACATCGTGGTGGCGGCCAAGACCGATTCGCCCAATCCAAAGCTTGCCGGAACCATTCACTCGGCAGCGGAGGCTATCGAGAAAGCTGGCGGACGGGCGCTGCCGGTCGTTTGCGACATCCGCGACGAAGCGTCGGTCGAAGCCGCAGTGCAGGCTGCCGTCGACCGCTTTGGCGGTATCGACATCGTCGTCAACAACGCTTCGGCCATCTATCCGCGCGGTACAGCGGACACGCCAATGAAGCGCTACGACCTGATGCACCAGGTCAATGCGCGCGGAACGTTTCTGGTGACCCAGAAATGCCTGCCGTATCTTGAGAAGGCCGAGAACCCGCACATTCTGGCGTTGTCGCCGCCGCTCGACATGCGCGAGATGTGGTTCGAACCGCATGTTGCCTATACGAGCGCGAAATACGGAATGAGCCTGTGCATCCTGGGCTGGGCCGGCGAATTCCGCGGCAAGATTGCTGCGAATGCCATCTGGCCACGAACGGCAGTCGCCACAGCGGCGATCGCGAATGTGCTCGCCGGGGAAGATGCGTTCCGCAATTGCCGCAAGCCCGAAATCCTCGCCGACACGGCTTATCTTGTCCTGAACAAGTCCAAGGACTTCACAGGAAACTTCCTGATCGACGACAGCTTCCTGGTGTCGGAAGGGGTCACCGATCTCGACCAGTATGCCGTTGACCCGACACAGGAATTGTTGCCGGACTTCTTCGTTCCCGAGGAGCCCGAAGCGCCGCAGGGCGTCAACATCATGAAGATATCGCTGTCTCACTGAGGCGTTCATTTCAAACGCATCGAAAATGTGACTTGCGCAGCATTTCAACCGCGCGCATAGGCCCGCGCCGTATCTGCACCGGAGCTTGAACGTCATGTTGCTCGTCGAGACCTATGTGGACGCCAGCGCCATTGAAGGCGTCGGCGTCTTTGCCGCCCAGCCTGTCGCCAAGGGGACGCAGGTCTGGCGGTTCGAACCGACTCTCGACCGGGCCTTGCGCGCCGGAGAAGTGCAGGCGCTGCCGCCTGCTGCGCGGGCGTTTCTCGACCGGTATGCCTATGTGCATCCTGATGACCGGACCATCTACATGCTCGACGGGGATCACGGCCGGTTCATGAACCACGCCGACGATCCGAACACCGACTATGCGCAAGGTTATGCGGGCTTCGCGGTGCGCGACATCGCGGCAGGCGAGGAACTGACGTGCGACTATGGCCAGTTCTATTCAAGCCATGAATTCCTGCCGTCGCTGACCGAGAAGTTCGGATCTGCCAAGCCGAAGGATGCTTCGAAATGATGACCGTTCGTGCCCAGCTGAAGGAGTCCCCGATCGAGGGAATCGGCGTTTTCGCGGCAGAACCGGTCAAGGCCGGGCAGGTGGTCTGGGAATTCAATCCCGACTTCGACAAGGAAATCAGCCGCGAATTCTACGAGGCGGCGACGGGCCGGCTGCGCGAGTATCTCGACCGCTATTCCTACTTCAAACCGGGTGATGACAGCGTGCTGGTGCTGGAAGGTGATGAAGGCCGGTATCTCAACCATACCTCCAAGCCCAACACGGACTTTTCCGGGTGGCCGGTGGCCGTCGCCCTTCGCGACATCGCAGTCGGCGAAGAAATCACATGCGACTACAGCACGTTCTGCCCCGGGTTCGAGTTGTACTGACCGGCTGCCGCGGGCGGCTGGAAAGCGCGTGCCAAGCCGCTAAGCTTGTGCCATGCGCACCTTGATCGTGACGTCCGACACTGGCCATGAACACCGGATCCCGCCCGCCCATGCCGAGCAGCCACAAAGGCTGCGCGCCGTGCAGGATGCACTCGGTGAGCCGCCGCTGCACCAGCTGAAACGCCTAGAGGCACGCGCCGCCGACCGCGCCGACCTGTTACGGGTTCATTCGGCGGACCATGTCGACCGGGTCGCGGCGTGCGAGCCGGATGACGATTCGCTGAGCGGGCTGGACTGGGACACCTATATGTCGCGGGGCTCGTGGGCTGCGGCCGTGCATGCGTCCGGTGCCGGGCTGACCGCAGTCGATGCGGTTCTCGATGATCAGGCCGACGCTGTTTTCTGTGCCGTGCGACCCCCGGGGCATCATGCCGAGCGCGACCGTCCGATGGGGTTCTGCCTCTTCAACAATATCGCCGTGGCGGCAATGTATGCGCTCGACATGCGCGGACTTAAGCGTGTCGCCATCGTCGATATCGACGTGCATCACGGCAATGGCGGGCAGGAACTGGCCGAGCGGGAGCCCCGGCTGTTCTTTGCCTCGATCCATCAATCCTCGCTCTACCCCGGAACGGGACGCGCGGAGGAAACGGGGCTCAACGGCAATGTGGTCAATGCACCGGTTCCAGCCGGCACGACGGGCGCTGAATGGCGAGAGGCCTTCGAACGCGATATTATCCCTGCACTGACAGCTTTCGGGCCAGAAATGATCTTCGTGTCTGCCGGGTTTGATGCGCATGCCGCCGATCCGCTGGGCGGCCTGTTGCTGGACGAGGCCGACTATGACTGGGTGGCACGCAAACTTGCGCAAATCCGGGGGAAAAGCGGTGCAGCGCGGCTTGTCTGCATGATGGAGGGCGGCTACGACTTGGGTGCGCTTGGGCGGTCCGCCGCCGTGTTTACGCAAGCGCTGGTCGAGGCGTGACGGGCGCCACTACCGGCGTCATTTCCGCACCCGTACAGATCCGGTCATGACACGCAAAATCCAGACGACCGATTTGCCGGGCGCCATTACGATCGCCCGACACGGCCGCCCCGAAGCGGACCGGAAGGCGCGCGTCGACTGGCGGGGTTATGAAGACTGGTGGGCGGGGTATGACCGTGCCGGTCTGGCAGCCGAACAGGCGCCACCGCCCGAGCTTCTCGCTGCGGCACAGGAAGCCCATGTCGTGTTCGCGAGCACCTTGCCGCGCGCGATCGAAACCGCCCGCGCTGCTGCGCCGGGCCGTGACATCATTACCGACCCTGTTTTTGTCGAGGCGCCCCTGCCGCCACCGACCCTGCCGGGCCTCTATCCGGCCCATACCTGGAATGTCTTTGCTCGCACCGCATGGTGGTGCGGCATGGCGCGCGGACAGGAAAGCCGACGCCAGGCCGAACTGCGCGCCGAGGCGGCCGCGGCGCGTCTGATCGAGGCGGCGCAATCGGGTCCGGTCCTTCTGTGCGCACACGGCTGGTTCAACCGCATGATGCGTCCGGTGCTGCGCAATCTGGGCTGGCGCTGCGTGCGGGACGGCGGTGACTTTTACTGGACCCATCGCCGCTACGAATTCCGGGCTGACCGCTAATACAGGTACACGCGTTGCCGCCGCGTCCCGGCGTTTCTATGGTGCAGGCGCAATCCGGCACCCACAGGAGAATCCATGAGCCAGCCTGATATCGAATCGATGAGCTTCGAAGCGGCCCTGGCCGAACTGGAATCGATTGTCGGCAAACTCGAAAAGGGTGACGTGGAGCTGGAGCAGTCGATCGCGATCTACGAGCGCGGAGCTGCCCTGAAGGCGCATTGCGAGAAGAAGCTGCGCGAGGCCGAATTGAAGGTCGAGAAGATTGTGGTCGGAAGCGGCGGAGCCGTGTCCACCGAGCCGGCCGATCTGGACTGACATGATGCAGCCCGGCGACCCTGTTCTGCCTGACATCAGCGTCGATGACTTCTTCAAGGCCGATGTCCGGATGGGCACGGTGGTTCGGGCCGAACCCTTTCCGGAGGCGCGCAAGCCCGCCTTCAAGCTGTGGATCGACTTCGGACCGCTTGGCCAGCGCAAGACGTCGGCCCAGGTGACCGACCATTACACACTCGAAGACCTGATGGGGCGCCGCGTCCTCGCCGTGGTGAATTTTCCGCCGCGCCAGATTGGTCCCTTCCGGTCCGAAGTCCTGACGCTCGGCGTCACCGACGAGCAGGGCCGGGTCTCGCTGTTGACCACCGACCGGCCGGTCCCGGACGGAGCACGGATGAGCTGATGACCGAATTTCTTGTTCAGCTCGAAGAGGCCGCCGACCGCGTGACAGTCGCGCTCGATGCGCTATTGCCCCGTTCCGATGGCCCCGAGGCCAAGGTGCTTGAAGCCATGCGCTACGCCGCGCTGGGGCCCGGAAAGCGGATCCGGCCATTCCTGGCAATCGAGTGCGGACGCCTCGTCCATGCCGAGGAGCGCAGCTTGCTGCGCTGTGCTGCGGCGCTGGAGTGCGTTCACGCCTACTCGCTGATTCATGACGACCTGCCGTGCATGGACGATGACGACGTGCGGCGCGGGCGTCCGACCGTCCACAAGGAATATGACGAAGCGACCGCCGTCCTGGCGGGCGATGCGTTGCTGACGCTGGCGTTCGAAATCCTCGCGCATCCCGATACTCACGGGCATTCGGCGCGCCGCTGCGAGCTGATCGCCCGGATTGCGGCGGCGGCCGGTGCGCGTGGCATGGTCGGCGGGCAGATGATCGACATGGCCGCAGACAAGAGCGGCTGGGACATTGCCACGATCACCCGCATGCAGCGGATGAAGACAGGCGCTCTGATTTCTTTCGCGGCTGAAGTCGGGCCGATCCTGTCGGACTGCGACGCCTCGGTCCGGCGGTCATTTGAGGGCTTTGCGCACGATCTGGGTCTGGCCTTCCAGATCACCGACGACCTGCTGGATGCAGAAGGATCCAGCGAGGAAACCGGAAAGCGGACCGGCAAGGACCGTGGTCAAGGAAAGGCCACGTTCGTCGGCATTCTGGGGGTGGACGGAGCAAAGGATCAGGCGCGGCGCCTTGTCGCGCAAGCCAAGGATCACCTTGACCCGTTCGGGGAGAGAGCCGAAACCCTTCGTCAGGCAGCGGACTATGTCCTGACACGGCGGGCGTGAGCAAGGAAAGCAAGACCATGAAGGCTGACACGCCCCATCTCGATCGCATCCAGACCCCGGCCGATCTGAAGAATCTTGATATCGAGGCGCTGCGACGTGTCGCCGACGAATTGCGCGCCGAGACAATTGACGCCGTATCGGTCACGGGCGGTCACCTGGGGGCAGGCCTGGGCGTCGTCGAGCTGTCTGTTGCGATCCATCACGTTTTCGATACGCCGACCGACAAGCTCATCTGGGATGTCGGTCACCAATGCTACCCGCACAAGATCCTGACCGGTCGGCGCGACCGGATCCGCACGCTGCGCCAGGGCGGCGGGCTCAGCGGTTTTACCAAGCGTTCCGAAAGCGAATTTGACCCCTTCGGTGCGGCGCACGCCTCGACCTCGATCTCTGCAGCGCTCGGCTTTGCCGTGGCGCGCGACCTCGAAGGACGTGACGACAATATCGTGGCCGTGATCGGCGATGGGTCGATGAGTGCCGGCATGGCCTATGAGGCCATGAACAACGCCGGCGCGCTGAAGAAGAAACTCGTCGTCATTCTCAACGACAATGACATGTCGATTGCGCCGCCTGTCGGCGCGATGAGCCATTACCTGGCCCGGCTCGTCTCCTCACGCGGCTACCGGAATTTCCGCAAGGTCGCCAAGGGCGTGGCCAAGGCGGTCGGCCTGGAGAAGACGGCCCGCAAGGCCGAGGAATACATGCTCGGCTGGGCGGTCGGCGGCACACTGTTCGAGGAACTGGGATTCTATTATGTCGGCCCCATCGACGGGCATGACCTCGATCAGCTCGTTCCGGTCCTGCGCAATGTTCGTGATTTCGAAAAGGGCCCGGTGCTCGTCCACGTCGTGACCAAGAAGGGCAAGGGCTATGCGCCCGCCGAGGCCGCAGACGACAAGTATCACGGCGTGTCGAAGTTCAACGTGGTGACCGGCGAACAGGCCAAGTCGAAGGCCGGACCGCCGAGCTATACCAAGGTCTTCGCCAATGCGTTGATTGCCGAGGCCGAGAAGGACGATCGCGTTGTCGCGATCACGGCCGCGATGCCGGGGGGAACCGGCCTCGATCTGTTCGCCGAGCGTTTCCCCGACCGCTGCTTTGATGTCGGTATCGCCGAGCAGCACGCCGTAACCTTCGCGGCGGGTCTCGCAGCGGCGGGAATGCGGCCCTATGCGGCGCTCTACTCCACCTTCCTGCAGCGCGGATATGACAGCGTCGTGCACGATGTTGCGATCCAAGGCCTGCCGGTCCGGTTTGCCATTGACCGTGCCGGACTGGTCGGTGCCGATGGTGCCACGCACGCGGGTTCTTTTGACCTGGGCTATCTTGGTCAGTTGCCCGGCATGACGATCATGGCGGCTTCGGACGAAGTGGAACTGGCGCGCATGGTCGCGACCTCCCGCCTGATCGATGACGGCCCGTCCGCCTTCCGTTATCCGCGCGGAAACGGACTTGGACTGGACCTGCCGGACGTCATCGAACCGCTGGAAATCGGCAAGGGGCGGATTGTCCGCGAGGGCAATTCGGTGGCGATCCTGTCACTGGGAACGCGTCTCGAAGAATCGCTCAAGGCGGCTGACTTGCTGGGCGCGCGGGGCCTGACGGCGACTGTTGCCGATGCCCGTTTCGCCAAGCCACTCGACGAAGACCTGATCCTGAGGCTCGCGCGAGAGCATGAGGTACTGATCACGGTCGAAGAGGGCGCGCGCGGTGGTTTTGGTGCCTTCGTCCTGCACCTGCTGGCTGAACGCGGCGCGCTGGATGCCGGTCTGAAGATTCGCACCCTGACCTTACCGGACCTGTTCCAGGACCACGACAAGCCCGAAGTGATGTACGCGGAAGCAGGTCTCAATGCGCCGCACATTGCCGCCGCCGTGCTGGACGCGCTGGGCCGCGAGGAAGAAGCCGCCGCCGCGCTCCTGGCCTGACAGGAGCCGGGGCGAAGTCAGTCTACTGGCAAGGAATGTCCCGTCATCCCGGTGTGATTGCTTCGTGCTGCTCGGGGAGATTTGCGTCTCACACGGCCGCGTTTGCCGGAGCGATCTTGGTGGTTTCACCGCGCTGACGCGGCCTGCCCTTCATGCCGACCACAAAGGGGGCGGCCCAACCGAAATACCGCAGTGTCACGACTTCGACGGCGATCGGGGCCAGCGTTCCGATGGACAGTCCGATCACGATGCCCGGCCACGGGGCCGGTTCGCCTGTGAAGTTGTAGATCATCTGCAAGCCCATCACGGCGAACAGGTGATAGAGGTAGATCGAATAGCTGTACTGACCGATCCAGGCGAGCGGCTTGAATGAGAAGCGGTTCGCCAGGAGCGCACCAGCGAAAGCCAGCCCCGCCATGAGCGAGAAGACAGCGCGGCGCTCGATCGTCCGGTGCGGATCGTCCAATGACGCCAGCGTATGCAGGAAGAACAGCAGAATTGCGACGCCCAGCCAGATTTGCGCTGCGGGTCCGAACCGCTTGGGGTCGAAGCGGTTCATGAACACGCCCAGTGCAAAGAAGGGGAAGAGATAGAGGGCGCGCGTGATGGACAGGAATTCGATGTCCCGCGCGACCGGCGCAACGAACAAGACAATCGACAGGATCATCATGCCAAGCGCCACTTCGTGCGGTCGGTTTGGAAACAGCCAGTCCGCGACCGCGAAGGCGGCGAAGATCAACAGGACCGCCTGGATGAACCAGAAGTGCGCGTAGGCGAAAACATAGACCTGCCAGAAATCTTCGATCGGCATGGCAAACCCGCCGCCGAGAACCGTGTTGATTCCGGCAAAAGCGGTCGCTGCGAACAGGAATGGAAGGATCAGGCGGCGGGCCTTACCCTGCCAGAACTTGCCCAGCCGCCCGCGCTCGGCAGGACGCCACGCATAGACAAAGCCCGACAGCATCGCGAAGAGCGGCATGCGCAGGTGGAAAGCAAGCTGGGTGAAAAGTGCGAGCGGATGTTCTTCGGGAATGCGGAGTCCCTGGGCAGGGTTTTCGCCGATGACATGCAACGCAACCAACAGGATGCAGGCGACCCCGCGAAGTGTATCAATGCTGAGATCACGGTTCTTGGTGGTCGCAGAAACGGACATGCCTGTGCCTCATCGGTACGATTTGCCGGGCCCAGACCCGTTTGACCGACTTCGCAGCAAGGTTCGCGCCAGAGGCGACTTGCGCTCGCGCCACGGGAGAGACTATGCCCAGCGGCATGCGGGCGGACCTTTACCTTCTCGAACAGGGGCGATTTGAGACCCGGGCGCAGGCCCAGGCGGCCATTGCTGCGGGACGGGTCAGGATCGGCGGCGTGGTGATTGCCAAGGCGTCGCAGAAAGTTCAGCCCGGCGCCCCCGTCGACGCGGAGCCCGCACACCCTTGGGTCGGCCGGGCCGCGCTGAAGCTGGTGGCAGGCCTGGATCATTTCGGGATCGACCCGGCGGGCAGGGTGGCGCTCGATATCGGTTCGTCGACCGGGGGCTTTACCGAGGTGTTGCTGTCGCGCGGCGCGGCGCGCGTTTTTGCCGTCGATGTCGGCCGTCAGCAGCTGCACTCCCGACTGCGGAACGATCCGCGCGTCACCGCACTGGAAGGGCAGGACGCCCGTACCCTGACGCCGGAGCAGGTCACCCTCGCGCCTGGCCTGGTCGTGTGCGATGCGAGCTTTATTGGACTGGCCAAGGTCATCGAACGGCCCTTGTCGATGGCAGCTTCCGGCGCGGAAGCCCTGCTACTCTTCAAGCCCCAGTTCGAGGTCGGCCGCGCCCATATCGGCAAGGGCGGTGTGGTCAAGGATGACGAGGCCGTCCACGCGGCTCTGGAACGCTTCCGGATCTGGCTCAACACCCGCACGGACTTTCGGGTCAGCGGCGTGACTGACAGCCCCATTACCGGAAGCGACGGAAATCGCGAATTCCTCGTCGCGGCAAAGCGCACTTCATAAGAAAAAAGGCTGCCCCGAAAGGCAGCCTCTTCCCATCCCCATGAAATCGTCAGGCTAGTTGGCGGGACGCCAGATGCCATCGGATCCCTGGCACATGTAGACACTTTGGGTTGTCACCGAGCCATAGCCATCAGCGCGGCGGGTCTCCATCCAGCGGCACGCCGTGTTCGACGTGGCTGTGTAAACGCGGGCATCTGCCGACGGCTGCGAATAGACATAGCTGTCCGGGGCGCCTGCGAGCGAGTTCGAACCCGAGTTGTAATAGCGCTGGTCACCGGTGTAGCCGCCGCTGCCCGTCGTGTAGCGGTTGTCTTCGTAATACCGGCCCTGATCGTCGTAATAGCCGGTGTTGTCGTAGCGGCCGTCATCATAGGCGCGATTGTCGTAGTATCCGCCATTGTCGTAGCCGCCATAGTTGGCGTTGCGATCGTCACGATAGACCGGACCGCAAGGCTGGCCGCTGGCGACCCCGTAGCCCAGCAGACCGCCGATGCCGGCGCCCGCTGCAACGGCGACGTCGTTCTCATTGCCGCGATCATATCCGCGACCCCGGCCTCGTCCGTAATAGTCGTTGTGACCCCGGCCACGACCCCGCCAATGGCGATTGTCGCGGTCGTCGATGTCATCTTCAACCTGAGCAGCGATCACGCCACCGATGATGGCACCGATCACGGCACCGGCCACCTGGCGGTTCTGGCGAGCGGCTTCGCACTCCTGAACGCTGCGATAGGTCTGGGCCTGCGCAGTAGCGGCCGGCGTGAGCACGGCTGCGGACGCTGCGGCGAGCAGAGCAATCTTGATCATTTTCATGGTCGAACTCCTTTCAGGTCCGCCGGCACTTCTGGCCGGATCGTTGCAAGGACCATAGCAGACCGCGATGAGCCCAGAATGAACGAAGCCGGCGTTTCCGCCGGCTTCGCAATATTCATGCTGGATTGGCGAACCTACTGGCGGCGCGCGACTTCCCAGCGACCATAGCGGTCCTGACACATCAGGATGCGGTCGGTCGTGTAGTCCCCGTTGGGCATGAAGATCTCGGCATCACCCCAACGGCAACGGCGCCCACCGTAATTGTAGTAATCACGGGCATGGACCACGCCGCGGACACCCGAATGCGGGTTGTGCCAGTAATAGGGCTGGTTGTGATCGAACGAATAGCTGGCCGCATAGTAGTACTGGCCACGATCGCACGAGTTCAGGCTGGCCGACAGGCCGGCACCGACCAGGCCACCGAACAGCGCGCCGGCTCCGTCATCGTCGGCCACGGCGACACCGAACAAGGCGCCGAGAATCGCACCGGCGAAGACATCACCGCCGCTCGCGCCGCAACCTGCGTCGTAATAGCGGTAATTGTGACGGTCATACCCACGATTGTAGTACGTCGTGTGATAGCGCCAGTTGTTGCGCGGCGTATTGTAATACGTGCGGCGCGGCGGCGAGTAGTTCCGGTAGCGCGGCGGGTTGTAGTTGCGATAACGCGGCGGGGTGTGATTTCGGTAACGCGGCGGCGTGTAATGCCGATTGCGCCAGTCGCGGCTGCCCCGGTTGTTGAAGCGCGGGTCCGGACGATGGTTGTTGTTGTAACGCGGATCGCGTCCACCGCGATTGTCGCGCCAGTGATCGCCACGGCCACCGCGATTGTCACGCCAGTGGTCGCCGCGTCCACCGCGGTTGTCGCGCCAATTGTCACCACGACCGTCATTGCCGCCACGTCCGTCACGCCAATGGTCACCGCGACCGTCATTGCCGCCGCGCCCGTCACGACCACCGCGGCCATCGCCGCGTCCGTCACGCCCGCCGCGGCCGCCCCGGTCGTCGATCCCCGGATGCCGGGTCATGCCCGGTCGTTCATCGGGTGTGCGGGCATCGCGATCGCCGCGTCCACCGCGACCTCCCCGGCCGTCTTCCTGAATGAAGACGATGGTTGAAATTTCTTCGTCGAGAACGGGTGCTGCAAGCGCGGACGGCGCAACCATTGCGCCGAAACCCGAAGCCAGAATGGCTGACGATAGAGCGGCCAGCAATGTCCGTGGGGACTGCTTCATGGCGTTGGTCTCCTTCGTTGTCCCGCCACAGTCCGGGCGAGCTTGCGAAAGGGTTAACGCACTTGCCATGAGCGCAAGATGAACGGTTCAGTCAGGTTCGCCTAAAAAGCGGACTGTCCGGCATGCCGCAACCAGTGGTCTGCGATGACCAGCGCGGCCATCGCTTCGCCAACCGGGACTGCGCGTATGCCGACGCACGGGTCGTGGCGACCCCGTGTGGAAATCGTGGTTTCCTCGAAATCCCGGTCAAGGGTCCGGCGCTCGATCCGGATGGAGGAGGTGGGCTTCACGGCGAACCGGATGACGAGGTCCTGCCCCGTCGAAATGCCGCCGAGCACGCCGCCATTGTGGTTTGTCAGGAAGACCGGACCATTCTCGCCCATGCGCATTTCGTCAGCGGCGTCCTCGCCGCGCATCGCAGCGCTGGCAAAGCCCGACCCAATTTCGACGCCCTTGACCGCCGGGATCGACATCATCGCTCCGGCCATATCCGCATCGAGCTTGCCGTAGACCGGGGCACCGAGCCCGGCGGGCAGGCCGCTGACATGGAGTTCGACGATGGCACCGGTCGATGACCCCGCGCGGCGCAAATCATCCAGCCGGGTTTCCCACTGCTCGACGATGGCGGCATCCGGCGAGAAGAAGGGATTGTCCAGCGTGTCCTCCCAGCGCCAGTTTCCCCGGTCGATGGCCTGATCGCCAATCTGGACCAGCGCACCGCGAATGGTGATGGAATCGCCGAGCATCTTGCGGGCGACAGCGCCGGCAGCGACGCGTGCGGCAGTCTCCCGCGCTGACGATCGCCCGCCGCCGCGGTAATCGCGCAGGCCATATTTGGCGTCGTAGGTGTAATCAGCATGTCCGGGCCGCCAGAGATCGCGGATCGCGTCATAGTCTTTCGAGTGGGCGTCCGTGTTCTCGATGATCATCGAGATCGGAGCGCCGGTGGTGACGGGGCCTCCGGTGCGGTCGTCCTCGAATACACCCGAGAGGATACGAACCTGGTCGGCTTCGTTGCGCGGTGTGACATGGCGGCTTGTCCCGGGACGCCTGCGGTCCAGCCAGGGCTGAATGTCGGCTTCCGACAAGGCAATTCCGGACGGGCAGCCGTCGATCACGACTCCCAGAGCCGGGCCGTGGCTTTCGCCCCAGGTCGTGATGCGAAAAAGATGACCAAAGGTGTTGTGTGACATCGTTCAGATCCGATCGAAGGCAGGCGCAAGGAACCTAGACGGCGGGGCGCGGCCCGTCACGCGGCTGAACGCGGTCCACGGATCCAGCGCGCAAACCGGGCGGCCGGAGAGGGCGCTGCAAAGTCACGGACGAAGGTTTCGATCGAGACAGGCGCTTCACCATTCGCGATCGGCAGGGCCTCAGCTTCGCGCACACGGATGGTGATTCGCGCCGAGCGATCGCCCACGGCGTCGAGCACACAGCCATCCTGTGTGCCGGGAGGAATGCGGACAAAATCGCGCCGCAGGCCGTGCGATACGAGCCGTGTTGCCCCCCGGAGCGCAGCGGAGGCGGTCACTTCAAGGTCAATTGTCAGAGGCGACAGGCTTTCAAGGCAGCGCATCGCGGCAATTGCGTCGGACAACGCACTCAACGTTGTGTCGGTGGGCGGGGTGCAATCCGGATGCAGGGATTTTACACGTTCGCGAAAGGCGTCCTTGGCCGCCCTGAGAGTGGCTCCGGGTGGCAGGCCCAGCGTTCGATACGCGGCCTCTATGCGATCCGTTTTCGCGTGCATTCCGGAACGCTAGAACGACGACCCTTCCGGAATGGTTGACGAAATCGCATCCGTGCTAGATTCGCTGACATCAAACCGACAGGAGCCCGCCCTTGGCCGACAAGCCGCTGATCCCGCCAAGCCCGTCTGCGCAGGACTATGCCGAGACGAGTGCAGCGAACGCCTCCGAGATCTTTGATCGCGACGAGCCGTTCGACCTGTTTGCCGAATGGCTGAACGATGCGCGGTCAAAGGAAGCAAATGACCCCAACGCCATGGCGCTGGCAACGGCCGACGAAAATGGCCTGCCGGATTTGCGTATGGTGCTTCTGAAGGACGTCGATCCGTCCGGCTTCGTTTTCTACACAAACACCGACAGCGCCAAGGGCTCTCAACTGGCGGTGAACGGGCAGGCGGCCTTGTGCTTTCACTGGAAGTCATTGCGGCGGCAGGTACGTGTTCGCGGAGCGGTCGAAGCGGTCAGTGCGGCCGAGGCAGACGCCTATTTCGCGAGCCGGGCGCGCGACAGCCGCATCGGCGCCTGGGCCTCGAAACAATCGCAGCCGCTCGAAAGTCGGTTTGCACTGGAAAAGGCTGTGGCGCGGGAAGCCGCCCGTTTCGGCCTGGGCGCAGTTCCGCGTCCACCCAACTGGTCCGGATACCGTGTGGTGCCGATCCAGATCGAATTCTGGCGCGACCGCCCGTTTCGTCTGCACGACCGGCTGAAATTCGTACGCGAAGACGCGGATTCGCCTTGGAGGCGCACAAGACTGTATCCTTGACGGACCAGACCGAAGCGGCAGGCCGGGGGGTTGCCGACGATGGGACGACATCGACACCTGCTTTTGGACATCGGCGCGATGGCGAGTTTCGCCGGGCTGATCGCCTTGCCCGTCTGGTTCGCCGTATGCGCCATCGGGCCCAAGATGGGCCTGCTGGAAGGGCATTACGCGCTCGACACCCTGACCCTGAGCTGGGGGCTGGCCTTGTCGATCCTGGTTCTGGCAATCGCGGCGGGAAGCGGCGTCCTGCTGATCCTGGCCCGCCGATACGACCGGGAATGGCCGCAAGGCAGCTGGGTCGTGGCGGCCAGCCTGGTCGTTGCGCTTCTGGCTTTTGCCTTGACCCTGCTCGGCGGGGTCCGGCAGTCGGCCCATCCTGCCGTCACGGAAGTCACGACCGACGCCGAACAGCCGCCTGGCTTCACATCTGCGCTGATCCTGCGGCGCGGCGTTCATGCCCACCGCGTTTCGGAGGGTGATTTTCACCCGGACATGATGATCGAGGCCGTGCAATTCGACGCGCCGCCGGAGGCCGTGTTCGACGCTGTTCTGGGCATCGCACGCGATGCGCGCTGGCGGGTCGGGACGGTGGCGAGAAACCGGTTGATGGTCGAACTGACGATCGAAAGTTTCTGGTACGCCCAGACCGATGACGTGGTCATCGCAATCCGGGAAACTCAGGCGGGCGGTTCCCGCCTTGATTACCGAGCCTCGGCCCGTGCGGGTGTCCGAGACGGGGGGCGGAATGCACGCCGCCTGGCCCGGCTGGAACGCGAGATACGCGTCCGGCTCGAGCGGGATTAGCCGTCAGCGATGGCGCGAATCAGCTTGGCCGCGCGCCGTGTGGCCGACAGCTTGTCACGCAGCGACAGTGCGATGGGCGGGTCAATGTTGGTCTTGTTGACGTCCACGACATAGATGCGCCCGTCATTGCGATCCCGAAGAACGTCGAGCGCCCCCCAATCGAGATTCATCGACGAAGCAAAGGTCTCGAGCTTTTCGAGTTCGCCCGGCAGCAGCCAGTCATCGGTTTCAGTCAGTTTGACTTCGCAGTTGAAGTTCATGAAGCGGCGTTCGACCGGACGGCGTTTCAGGAAGCCGAACGGGATCTTCCCGCCGATGACGAGGCAGCGGAAATCCTCGACCCGGTCAGCATCGATGCGGTTGTCGATGAGGCGCTGGTAGACGGATCCGGCAACCGGCGTGAAGGGCGCATTGCGAACGCGGCCGTCATGCGCGCCATTGATCTCGGACTTTTCCACCACGGGATCGGTCCCGGTTTCCGGATCTGCGCGGAGAGGATAGCCAAATACCTGCTCGAACACCGTGTTGACGCGGGTCTTGGTGACGTCGGTGCAGCCGAAATTCAACGTGGCGCGACCGGTCGGCGCCACGCGGCCGTCGGCGCGGGTGGCATCCTCGAAATAGACGACGATGTCGGCGTGTTCGGGATCCGAGACGATCCGGCCCCCGGCAGCATGCAAGGCCGGCCAGATGAAATACCAGGGGCGGGGTCGATGAGGCAGGAAGGCGACGCGCGGTCCCTTTCGGGCGATGGACGCGGTCCGCCAAGCTTCCATGCAGAGATAATAGACGAACCAGTTGAAGCAGACCCACAAAAACTTGCCCTTCACGGGAAGCTTCTGACCGGTGCTGCGAACCGAGACGATGCCGTCCCGATATTGCCAATCGGTCCACCACAAGGTGCTCGAATTCATGAAAGGCTTCCGTCCTCGCCAGTCTGATTACCAGACGTCCCCACGTCGCGGTCACCCGACCCTTTACCGGTCCGGTGCTTGCTAGGGAAGCCCCGAGACCGTGAAGGACGTGTCATGCCGGCATGGATTAAATTGCTGAACTTCGCGTCGGCGCGCGTTCGCCGGGCGGTCTGGCTATTGCTGTGTGTGGCTGTCCTGCAAGCCTTATCCGCGCCGGAAGAGCCCCGATTTACGACAGTCCGCGGTGCAATTCCGAATGCCGCCGGTGCAAATGTGCTGCAACCCGCCCTTGATTGACGAGTCCGGCACCAGCATGAAACTGTAGCAAAACAGGGCAGGAACCCCCCCGGCATGTTCGGCTACATCATTCGGCGGCTTTTGGTCGCCATACCGACCATACTGATTATCATCACCGTCGCATTCTTCATGATGCGCGCGGCGCCGGGCAGTCCGTTCGATACCGAGCGGCCGATGCCCGAAGAGGTGCGCCGCAATGTCGAGGCCCATTTCGGGATCGACCGCCCCCTGCACGAGCAGTATTTCAATTACATGGCCGATCTGGCGCGGTTCGATTTCGGGCCGTCGCTGAAATTCCGCGACAAGACGGTCGCGCAGATCATCACCGAAGGCTTTCCGGTGAGTGCGACGATTGGCGGGTTATCCATCCTGCTGGCGTTGTTCGTGGGTTCGATCCTCGGCTCAATTGCCGCGCTCAGGCAAAACAGGCCAACCGACTTCGGAGTGATGGGATTCGCAATGGTCGGGATAACCATCCCGCCCTTTGTGATGGGCCCGGTGCTGGCGTTGACGCTGGGCCTCTATCTGGGCTGGCTGCCGACGGGCGGTCTGGATCCGCGCCTGGGCATGACGCCTGACCGTCTCATCCTCCCGGTCTTCACACTGGCCCTGCCGCAGATCGCGATCATCTCGCGCCTGATGCGTGCCAGCATGATCGAAGTGCTGCGTTCAAACTATATCCGCACCGCCCATGCCAAGGGCCTGCCTTCGCGGGTGGTGATCACGCGTCACGCCCTGCGTGCCGCCATCCTGCCGCTGATCAGCTATCTCGGGCCGGCCTCGGCCGCGCTGGTGACGGGTTCGATCGTGATCGAACAGGTGTTTCAGCTTCCCGGTATCGGCCGCCAGTTCGTGACCGCGGCCTTGCAGCGCGACTACACGGTCGTGATGGGTGTGGTGATTCTCTATGCCACGCTGATCATCACACTGAACCTGCTGGCAGACCTGCTCTACGGCGTTCTCAATCCCAAAGTGAGGTATGAGTGATGGCACCGACCAACGCCCATCCCAACGCCGAGCTTCTCGAACAGAGCGCCATCAAGGGCCGCTCGCTATGGGACGATGCGCGCGCGCGCTTGATGCGCAACCGCGCCGCCGTCACCTCGATGGTGATTCTGGGGCTCATGGTGCTCCTGGCAATTGTCGGACCGTGGGTCTGGCCGCACAGCCACGAAACGATCTACCGCGAAGCTGTCTGGCTCGCGCCGACCTTCGACAACCTGCACATCTTCGGGACCGACGCGCAGGGCCGCGATTTGTTCGCGCGGGTGCTGATCGGTCTGCGCATGTCGCTTGCCGTGGGCGTGGTGGCGACGAGCGTGTCGCTGGCAATCGGCGTCATGTGGGGCGCAACGGCCGGCTTTGTCGGCGGTCGCCTCGACCAGTTCATGATGCGGATCGTCGATATCCTCTATTCGCTGCCCTTCATCTTCTTCGTCATCATCCTGATGGTGGTGTTCGGGCGGAATATCATCCTGATCTTCGTCGCCATCGGCGCGGTCGAATGGCTGACCATGGCGCGGATCGTTCGCGGCCAGACGATCGCGCTCCGGGGCATGGAATTCGTCGAAGCGGCCGAAGCGGCGGGCGTGTCCCGCCTGTCGATCATCCGCCGGCACATCGTGCCGAACGTGCTGGGTCCGGTCGTGGTCTATGCCACGCTGACCATCCCGGTCGTGATCCTGGCGGAAAGCTTCCTGAGCTTCCTCGGCCTCGGTGTGCAGGAGCCGCTAACTTCGCTCGGCCGCCTGATCGCCTATGGGGCGCAGGACATGGAAGTGGCCTGGTGGACGCTGATCTTCCCGGGCGCGACGATGATGCTGACGCTCTTCTGCTTCAACTTCATCGGCGACGGCCTGCGCGACGCGATCGACCCGAAAGACCGGTAACCGCGTCCAAGCACCAAGTACAAAAAAGCCGCCGGTCGCCCGGCGGCTTTTTCGTTTGCGGTGAAGGTGCCGCTATTCCTCGCGGATAACGCGGATCGCGGTGCCGCGGTCATTGATGAGCATCAGGTAGCTGCCCATGGTCGCGCGGCGGATGACGGCGGTGTTTTCGCTGTTGCGGTTGAGGCGAACGCGCTCGGTATCGAGCTGGCGCCAGACCTGACCGTTCTCCATGTAGAAGCGGTGCTGGTTGTAATTGTACTCACGGACCCGCTCGATCACCATCGAGATTTCCTCGATGGAGCCGTCGTCGTCGCGGCGCACAATGGTCACCTCTTCGTCGGCCGGAGCGGCAGCCGGTGCAGGCCGCGGAGCGGCGGGACGGGTTGCTGCGGGTGAACCGGGCTCGGGTGCCGGGATGGCGGCGGGCTGATCACCGGTCGCAGCGGCGATGGCGCTCGGGTCGAGCGCATTGGGCTCACGGCTGCCGAAGAGCGACATCGAGATGCGGGGCATGCTGGGCAGGTCGAAACCGAAGCCGTCGCGTTCGACCGCGACCACGTCGGCGCGGCTGACCGTCACGAGATCGCCCGCGATGCGCGCGTCGGCCAGATCGGTCGCGGAATTGTCGAAACACGCCAGGCGAGCGGACGGATCGGCAATCGACCGGCAGGCAATCACGGCGTCCACGGGATCAGCGTTCTGGGCGTGCGCCGCAGAGGTCAGGCCGGTGAGGGCCGTCCCGGCGATCAGAAGCGTGCGAATGGAGATCAGTCGAGTCATGTACGGGCTCCGGATCGGGATTACTGGATGCGGACGGCGCGGAACCAGCGGTTCGAGTCGTCGATACGCATGAGGTGAGAACCAAGCGTGCCGCTTTGAATGTCGGCGGTATGCCCCTCGATATTGTTCGGGACGAAGACGCGGGTGGCATCGTTCTGGCGCCAGTGCTGGCCGTTGGCGAGTTCGAAGACATAACGGCGCTGGGCATCACGGCGCACGGCCACGATCGGCTCGCCGGTGACTTCTTCGATCCGGCCTTGCGAGTCACGGCGGATTTCGCCGCCCGTCGATGTGCGCGTCACGGTCGTTTCAGCGCCGTCTCCGCGGCCAAAGCCAAGCCTGGGCAAGCTGGGAAGGGAGAAGTTCGGGATCGACAGGCCGTAGGACGCTTCCTCGGCCGCCTCGATTTCGCGCCGCGAGACCGCGACGAGTCCACCTTCGGTCTCCGCAGTCCGTAGTGCAGCCACTTCCCGATCCAGGCAGGCCAGCCGTTCAACCGATTCGGTGATGGCCTGGCAGGCAAACAGGGATTGCAGCGGGGATTCGTTGATGTCCTGTGCGCCTGCAGCAGGCGTGAGCAACAGGAGAGCAGCAATTGGTAATCGCGTGTTCATAGAAACTCGTTCATGATCTGCCCCAGAGAAAGAACTATGCGTGAGTGGTTGGGGGCTGTCGACCGCTTCGCGCCGTTAACTGCGTCCGGTCGAAACCAGGCCGGCACTGAAATTCAAGGGGAGACCTTAGAAGATGATCCGCAAACGTTCGATGATTGCCGCCCTGACCATCGGGGCTTCCGCGTTGGTACTGGCTGCTTGTGGCGGCGGCGGCGGGAATGAGGCGGCGTCCGACTCTGTCGTCATTCACCGCGGCAATTCCGGCGAGCCCCTGACGCTTGACCCGCACAAGGCGAGCGGCACCTGGGAGAACAACATCATCGGTGACATGTTCATCGGTCTGTTCACCGAGGACATCAATGCCGAGCCGATCCCCGGAATGGCGGAGACCTACGAGTTCAGCGACGATGGTCTGACCTGGACCTTCCATCTGCGTGATGCGAGCTGGTCTGACGGCACGCCGGTCACGGCAGGTGATTTCGAATACGCCTTCCAGCGCATTCTCAATCCCGAAACGCTGTCGCAATACGCGTCGTTGCTGTACCCGATCGTCAATGCGGAAGAAGTGAATACAGGCCAGCTGTCGCCCGAGAATGTCGGCGTGCGCGCGGTCGATGACCGGACGCTGGAAATCCAGCTGAATTATCCGGCGCCCTATCTGCCGGGCCTGCTGACCCACTACACCACCTTCCCCGTGCCGAGGCACGTTGTGGAAGAGTATGGCGATCAGTGGATCCAGCCGCGCAACCTTGTCGTCAACGGGCCCTACAGACTCGTCCAGTGGTCGACGAACAACTTCATTCACCTGGAGCGCAATGAGAGCTTCTACGCGAATGAGGATGTGTGCATCGACGAGATCTTCTACTACCCGACCATCGACAGCGTTGCCGCAGGCCGCCGCGTCCTGAACAACGAGATCGACCTGAACAACGAGTTCGCGGGTCAGCACATCGACCGGCTGCGCCAGGAAGCGCCCGATTATGTGCGTGTCTCTCCCTATATGGGCACGGTCTATTACGCGTTGAACCTGGAAGACGAGACCTTCGCCGACGTGCGCGTGCGCAATGCGTTGGGCATGGCGATCGACCGCCGCTTCCTCGCGGACGAGATCTATCGCGCGGGTCAGGAGCCGGCCTATTCCCTGGTGCCGCCGGGCGTCGCAAATTACACCAATGACGCGCGTGTGCGCTGGGCTGACGAGCCGATCGAGGCGCGCCGTGCGCGTGCCCGTGAACTGCTCATGGAAGCGGGATATGGCCCGGACAACCCGCTCGAGTTTGAATACACCTACCGTTCGTCTGCCGATAATCCGCGCATCGCGCCGGTCGTGCAGCAGGACTGGGAGAGCATCGCCGATTGGGTGAATGTCTCGATTACGCAGATCGAGCTGCAAATTCACTATGAAAACCTTCGCGCGGCTGACTTCCAGGTCGGCGATGGCGGCTGGATCGCGGATTTCAACGATCCCTACAGCTTCCTTTATCTGGGTGAGACGCAGTCCATCCCGATGAATTATTCGCGCTACCGCAATCCGGAATATGACGCGCTCGTCGCAGCCGGAAACCGCGAGCAGGACATGGAAGTGCGCGCGGGCATCCTGGCGGAAGCCGAGCAGATGCTGCTCGACGACATGCCGCTGATCCCGATCGTCTTCTACGTCAACAAGGCGCTGGTGAATCCGAATGTCACGGGCTGGACCGACAACATCCTGCGCATCAACCGGACGCGCTGGCTGTGCTTTGCGGATGTGAATTCCGCCGATGTCGATCCGGCAGGCGCCGATGGAGCGTCGCACTAAACCTGCCGCGTGAACTCGCTTGTTCCCTCCCCCCGACCCGCGTTAGCGTGAGCGGGGGGAGGGACCAATGTCCGGAAATGATCTGCTCGACAGCGCAGTCACTGACGCCATTGCCGCAGACGCGGTGGTGTCCGGCAATCAGCGGCGGCGTTCCGCTTTCCCGCCTGCTGGCGATTCCAGCCATTGCTCGAACTGCCAGACGGCGCTGAAAGGCCCGGTCTGCCACAGCTGCGGGCAAGAGGCTGACACCTTCCATCGCCCGGTCTGGTCGCTGGTGCTCGAAGTGCTCGACGGGCTATTCTCGTTCGATGGCCGGTTCTGGCGCACCCTGCCGGCGCTGATCTTTCGCCCCGGTCACGTTACCCGCCATTACCTGACCGGTGTTCGTGCGCGCTATGTCCAGCCCTTCCGGCTGTTCATCGTCGCGAGTCTGGTCTTCTTTCTCGTCTTCTCGCTCGATTCAAACGACTTCACCCGCGGCTTCATGGACGGCGCAGGCTCAGGGTCCGAAGAGCTGGCTGAGGCGGATCGGGCGCTCGCCGAGGCACAGGTCGACAATCCCGAAGCCGCAGCCGCAATCGGGCAGGTCCGGGCGCAGCTGAACCAGGTCGAAGCAGACCAGGACGCGGCCGAAAACGGCGAGGACGTCGAGGATTCAAGAACGCGCGAGCAAAGGCGCCAGGAAGGCCGTGACGCAATGGAATTGTCCATGCGTCAGTCCTTGCTGCCGGAGGATTATCCGGACGCGGAACCGACCGAGGGTATGGATGTCAGCGGGCTGGATGGATTGCCCTATCCCGTGCGCGTCTATCTTGCCGAGCGGATCGGGCATGTGATCCAGGAACCGGAAAGCTGGCGGCGCTCGGTCGCCGAGTGGACACCGCGCATCATCTTCGCACTGGTCCCGATCTATGCGCTATTGCTGGCGCTGATGCATTTCTGGCGGCGGGGCATCTTCTATTACGACCACCTGGTCGTATCGCTGCACTTCCACTCTTTCCTGTTTCTGCTGATGACCACGCTGGTCCTGCTGAGCCCGCTGATCGGTGCGGGGGGGATTCTGGTCTTCTTCGTGTGGAGCAATTTCTATCTCTACAAGCTGCACCGGAAGATCTACGGGCACGGGCGATTCTTCGCCCTGATGCGCGTCGTGGTGATCGACATCCTCTACTTCGTTGTTCTGCTCTTCGCGATGCTGATCCTGTTCGCGATGGGAGTGCTGCTCGCCTGACGCTTATTGCGGCGACGCCGGAGCGGCGCGCAATTCATTGCCGCGCGAAGCGGCATTGCGCGCTTCGATGGCGGCACGCACTTCGGGCAGTTCCATCAGCGCGTTGATCCGGGCCAGCGTCTCGGCTGACTCGGCGGTCGCCCCGAACATCTGCTGGAACGCCTCAAACGGCGACGGACGAGCCGGGAAGCGGCGAAGATTGATGCGCGTGCCGGCCTCGATGTCAGCGAGTGCCCGTGCTGCCGCGATGGCTTCGCGCAGACCCCCGATTTCGTCGACCAGGCCCAGTTCCACTGCCTGCGCGCCGGTCCAGACACGGCCGCGGGCGATTTCGAGCACGCGGTCGATGTCGATCTCGCGGCCTTCGGCCACGCGCTCGGTAAAGTCGGCATAGATGTCACCCAGCAGCGATTCGAGCTCGGCGCGCTGTTCATCCGTCCAGTTCGCCTGTCCCGAATAGGCCGAGGCAAACTCGCCACCCACCGAGACCGGCTCGATATTGATTCCGATCAGCCCGAAGGTGTCGTGGAGGTTCACCTTGCCGCCATAGACGCCGATCGACCCGGTGAGCGTCGTGGCGTTGGCGACGATGTAGTCGGCCGGCGCGGCGATGTAATAGCCGCCTGACGCCGCGGCCCCGCCCATCGACACGATGACCGGCTTGCCGGCGTCGCGGGCACGGCGCACCGCGTCCCAGACCTGGTCGGAGGCAATCGACGAACCGCCTGGCGAATCGATGCGCAGCACGATGGCGCGGACATTGGCATCGCGCGCCGCCATCAGGATCGATTCGGCCATGTGGTCGCTGCCGATCATTTCCTCGCCGCCAAACAGGGCGGGCGGGGCAAGTCCCGTGACAATGGCGCCCTGGCCTTCGATCAGTGCGATGACCGGGCCGGACTGATGCATCAGCGCCGATTCCGCGTAGTCCGCGATGTCGGTGAGCTGGCGGGCGCCGGCACGATCAAGTGCGGCCTGGCGCGCTTCGACCAGGTGGCCGAGGCGATCCACGAGGCCAGCCTCCATGGCTTCCTCGGCGGAGTAGGGCGCATCCTCGATCAGGGCGCGCATGGCCGCTTGGGTTTGCCCGCGATCCGTGGCTGTCGCCGCGATGATCGTGTCGTAGATGCCGTTGAAGTAGGACAGGGTGGCTTCGCGGTGCTCGGGCGTGAACCCGTCTTCGGTGTAGGAATTGGGGGCGTTCTTGTAGTCCTCGAACCGGATGAATTCCGCTTCGCCCTCGAACCGCTCCAGTGCGCCGCCGAAGAAGGGCACTTCGCCATAAAGGCCCGACGCGGAGAAGGTGGCCGTGTCCTGCAGCCAGATTTCGTCTGCCCCGGAAACGGCGAAATAATTCGTCGCCGAAGTGCCTTCGAAACCCTGGGCGTGGACCAGGACGAATTTCCCGGATTCCCGGAAGGCGGCGATGGCGCGGTGGATTTCCTCGGCCTGGGCCGCCGGCAGTCCGTATTCATTGGCCCGGATGAACACACCTGCGACTCGCGAATCGCCCTCGGCGCGTTCCAGCGCGCGCACCAGGTCGACCGTCGACAGGGGGTCGGCAAAGGCGAAGGGAGAGCGGCTGGGCTGGTCGTTGCGCGCTTCGCGCAGGTCCAGCGCCAGCACGACGTTGGCGCTCGGGATGACAGGGGCAGGATCAGAAGACTGGGCCGCTGATGCGATCAGGCCGGCAATCAGGAAAATGCCGAGCACGATGGTCAGCACCGAACCGATGATCACTCCGATGACGGAACCGAAGACGGTGATCCAGAACTGTTTCATGGCGGCCATACCCTCCCGGCCCGTCCCCAGCGAACGGGTTTCGACACTGAATCTATAGAGAGGGCCTGTCTGCGGGTCGAGGGGACGCGCAGCACAGGAGTCCCGGCAGACGGCGATTCGCGTCAGGTGGGATTCGATTGAATGACAGGGCCGGGAATTGAATGGTCGGAGTAGCAAGATTCGAACTTGCGACCCCCGCCTCCCGAAGACGGTGCTCTACCAGGCTGAGCTATACTCCGAACCAGAGGCGCGGCTTATAGCGACTGAATTGGGGGTGTGCAACGCATACCGCGCAGCCCCGTTGCATCCTTCGCAGCTTGCCGCTATCTACCCCGCTCACGCGGTCGAAACGGTCGCGAATTGGGGCGTGGCCAAGTGGTAAGGCAGCGGTTTTTGGTACCGCCATTCCCAGGTTCGAATCCTGGCGCCCCAGCCATCCTTCCTTCACATCACTGAATTGCAGCCTTTCCGCGCCGGCCCACGGGCGGATTCCGCGTGTCTTTCCAGACAACACGAAAAAGTGAGCTGGAAAATATTTCAGAAATGTAATATCGTAACGGAACCGGATGAATTGCGCTGCGTTTCGCCTTCAGGGCGAACGCGGATGGCGCGCAGAGACCTCTCAGGAGAAAGTCGGTACGATTTCCATGTTCAACACAGCAGGATATGGGCAGGGTGTATTGATCGGCGGGCAACGGGACGCTAGCGTGCCCGCCAATGAGTGGCGCGAAGCGTCTCTGAACGATACGTCGGCAGAACAACTGCCGCAGGGGAAGGGGTTCACAGCACTATCTCCAGTTTCGTTTAGAGAATCGCGTAACCGGACTTCCGTTCGGGCTCAGGTCCGCTGATTCCAGCGGCCGTTCTAACTGGGGCTCTTCTGGCGATTGTCGCCGGGAAGTCACCGAGGGGAAATTCCAGGGTGGAGGCAGCCAGCCCCGCCCGGATCATTGTGAGGCGAGACATGGCGAAGATGAGGTATTGGCTCAGCGCGTCCGTAGCGGCGGCTCTTCTGACCGGAACGGTCGGTGGTGTGGCGCAGGCTCAGATCAACGATGTGCTGCGCACCGCCCAGCAATCCACCCAGGATGGCGCGGCGGCCCAGCGGCAGATCGACGAGCTGGACGATGACGCAACGGACATGGAGCTGCAGTACCGCGCGCTCCAGCAGCAGGTGGAAAGCCAGCGGCTCTATATCGAGCAGCAGCGCGTCTTCCTCCAGGCACAGCAGAACGAGATCACGTCCCTGGAGACGCAGATCGAACGGGTGGGCAATGTCGGCGTCGACATCCTTCCGATGATGCGCGAAATGGTCGAGAACCTCGAAAACTTCGTCGCTCTGGACCTGCCGTTCAACGTCGATGCCCGCGAAACCCGCATCGCCCAGCTCTATGAAGACCTGGACAATCCGGAAATTTCCGCGGCCGAACGTTACCGCCTGATCCTGAACGCCTATGACATCGAGGCCTCCTATGGCCGCCAGATCGACTCGTATGACGAGACGGTCGACATCGATGGCGTTCCGACGGATGTGCCGACGCTTCGCATTGGCCGGGTCGCCCTGATCCGCGACATGCCGAACGGCGACCTGTTCATCCGCCACCGTTACAACACCGAGTGGGAACGTGTTTCCGGAGCCAGCAATTCCGCCGTTACCGGCGCATTCCGTATTGCTCAGGAAGTCACCACCCCGGACCTGTTCACCGCGCCGATGCCGGGCTCGGAAGACGCTCGATAGGCTGAGGAGATCAACGCGATGAAAAAGTCATTCAAGATTCTCGCTGCTGCCGTCTCGCTCGGCGCAGCGCTCGCAGGAAGTGCCATGGCTCAGGAGCCGGCTTCCTCCATCAACGAACTGCTCAACCGCGTGCGTTCCGACGCCCGTGAGATGAGCGCAGAAAACCAGCGCCGCCTGCAGGAATTCCGCGAGTCCCGCGGCCAGCAGGCTGCCCTTCTGGCCCAGGCCCGCTCGCAGCTGGCTGCCCTGGAAGGTCAGGCGGCCGGAATCCGGACGCAGTATGACACCAACGAAGCCCGCATCGACGAGCTGGATGCCCAGCTCCGCGAAGCCCAGGGCGAGTTTGGCGAACTGTTCGGTGCTGCACGTCAGTCCGCCGGCGAGTTCGCAGCCATCATCGATGGCTCGGTCACGTCCGCCCAGTTCCCGAACCGGACGGCCCAGCTGGCCGAACTGGCCGACAGCCGCGCGCTGCCGGGCGTTCAGCAGCTGAACCAGATCTGGCGCCGGATGCTGGAAGAAATGATTGCCCAGGGTCAGGTCGTGACCTGGGAGCGCCAGGTGAATGGTCTTGGCAACGGTCAGCCGGTTCCGGTGACCCGCGTCGGTCCGTTTGTCGCCTGGGCCCAGGATGGCGGCGTTGTCTTCGTCCAGTGGAACGAAGGCGAAGCCGGTTACAACCTCACTCCGCTTGAGCGCCAGCCCCCGTCGAACATCACGGCGGCTGCCGATGCGGTCTATAATGCCAGCAGCGATGAAATCGTGATGGGTCCGGTCGATCCGTCCCGTGGCGGTCTTCTGGCCATCTACAAGGACGTCCCGAACCTGACCGAGCGTATCCAGCAGGGCCGTACCGTGGGTTACATCATCCTCGGCCTGCTGGCGGTCTCGCTGGCCTTCGGCCTGCTGCGCCTGGTCCAGCTGATGCTGGAATCGGCCGCGGTCTCGGCCCAGAAGCGCCGTTCCACGCCGTCGCGTGGCAACTCGCTCGGCCGTGTCATGGGTGTGTATGAGGAATACAAGGACCGCGATATCGAGACGATCGAGCTGAAGCTCGACGAGGCCATCCTGCGGGAGACGCCGAAGCTCGAGTTTGGCCTGAACTTCCTCAAGCTCGCAGCCGGTATTGCTCCGCTGCTCGGCCTTCTGGGTACCGTTACGGGCATGATCCGGACCTTTACCCAGATCACGCTGTTCGGCACCGGCGATCCGAAGATCATGGCGGGCGGTATTTCCGAAGCCCTCGTGACCACGGTTCTCGGTCTCGTCTCGGCCATTCCGCTGCTCTTCGTCCACAGCTTCGCTGCCAGCTTCGCTCGCGGTGTCCAGCAGGTGCTCGAAGAACAGGCTGCCGGCATGGTTGCGCGGTCCGCTGAAGAACGTCGTCCGGCCTAAGGGCCAGCTGAAGGAGGCACGCATATGGATGCGGCAATCAACGGCCTCCGGGAATTTCTCGAGCGGGGAGGCCCCGTGCTCGTGGTGATCATGATCGCTACGTTCGTCATGTGGGCCTTCATCCTCGAGCGGCTGGTCTATTTCGGACTCGCAGAACAAGGGCATGCCAAGCGCGCCGTCCGCCAATGGTCGGCACGCGAGGACCACAAGTCCTGGCATGCTCATGCGATCCGCGATCAGCTGATCTCGGAGGTGAAGCAACGCAACTACCAGAATGTCGAGCTGATCAAGACGCTCGTCGCCATTGCACCCCTGCTGGGGCTGCTGGGTACGGTGACGGGGATGGTCTCGGTGTTCGACGTGATGGCGATCCTGGGATCGTCCGACGCCCGCGCCATGTCGGCCGGTGTGTCACGCGCGACGATCCCGACGATGGCCGGCATGGTGGCAGCACTTTCCGGACTTCTGTTCTCAAACCAGATCGAACGCATGGCGCAGCACCGTACCGCTGCACTGGCCGACGATCTCGAGCTGGGGCTGTAATCGGATGAGACGCAGACACAACAGGAAAGCCGATCAGGCCGAGGTCAACATGACCCCGATGCTGGATATCGTCTTCATCCTTCTGATCTTCTTCATCGTGACGGCAACCTTCCTCCAGGAAGAGGGCCTGAACATGCAGCCTCCGCCCTCGTCGGAAGATACGCCGCAAAACCCGGCGCCCGTCATCCTGGTCGACGTCAATGACCAGAACCGGGTGTTCGTGAACCAGACACAGACCGATCCGGAACGTGTGCTGGCTGCGGTGTCGCGTTTCCGGGCCGAGAACCCGCGCAGTGCCGTTCTGATCGCGCCGCAATACGAAGCCGATCACGGCATCGTGGTGCTGATCTGGGACGACATGCGGGCGAACGGTATCCCGGTTTCGATCCAGGGTGCACAGCGTCCAGACCAATAATCGGCGCAAGCCTGATGCAATGGAGTTTAGGCCATGGCTCGCAGAGCTAGCCGCGTAAACACTGAGGAAGAAGAAGTCGAACTGAACATGACGCCCATGCTGGACGTGGTGTTCATCCTTCTGATCTTCTTCATCGTGACCTCGGTCTTCATCAAGGAGCCGGGCGTTCAGGTCGAGCGTCCCGATGCGGCCACGACGGAGCGGCAGCGCCCCTCCATCCTGATCGCGATCACCGGTGAGGACGAAGTCTGGATCAACCGCCGTATCTACGACATCAATGGTGTCCGCGGTGCCGTGGAACAGCTCGTCGAGGAAAATCCCCGCGCTGAAGCGATGATCCAGGGTGACCAGGACGCCAGTATCGGCCTCGTGCTCGAAGTCCAGCAGATCGTTGGCAATATGGGCATCCGGGTGAATATTTCGACGCGGAACGACTAGGGAGGTCGACATGCCAGGCATTCTCAGACTGATCATCGGCATTCCGATTGCGGCCATCGTCACCTTCGGCCTGTTCATGTTGATGCAGGCGCTGATCTTCACCGACAGCGAAATCGAGGACGACGAAATCGCCGAGGTCCAGATCGACATCCGTCCGGAAGTCGAGGAACTGGCGCGTCAGCGAAATGTCGATATTCGCGACGTGGATCAGGTCACGCCGCCGCCGCCGCCGCCGCAAATCGAGCGTCAGCGCGCGTCGCAGCCGACCGAGGGCCTGTCGACAATCGTGGGTGAAATCCCGCGGTTCGAAGCCCCCCAGCTGAACTCGCAGAACGTCAATTTCTCGGTTTCGGACCGTGACGCCCAGCCTCTGGTGCGGATCGAGCCGCAATATCCGCCGCGCGCGGCCGAGCGGGGCGTTGAAGGCACCTGCAATGTGCGCTTCGACGTGACGCCGGATGGCACACCGACGAATATCCAGATCCTTCGTTGTTCGAGCTCGCTGTTCGAGAGTGCGGCCCGCCGCGCCGTCGAACGCTGGCGCTACAATCCGAAGGTGGTCGACGGTGTTCCGGTCTCGCGTGCCGGCGTTGAAACCCAGTTCATCTTCCAGCTGGCTGACTGATCGCAGGAAGATGCTGCCGCGCTCGCGTGGCAGTCACAGTAAGGCGGAATGCCTCATCAAGACGCCTTAACGGGCGCGCAGGAGAGCGTGAATGATGCTGTCAACGAACGCACCGGGCCGTTTCCCCCTCCGTCTTCTCATGGCGGCGGCATGCAGCGCCGGTCTGTTGGGCCTGATGACGCCCGATGCCGACGCGCAGCGGCGCAATCAGAACGATGCCCAGTCCGAAGAGGAGGCTGCCGCCGACCGCACCTTCTCGGCGGAAATCGGTGAAATCGTTCTTCGCGCCCAGGAACTCCAGTCGAACGACCAGTGGGGCGAGTCGATCACCCAGCTGGACCGGGCGCTCGGCCGTTCCGGGATCAACAACTACGAGCGTGCCATTGCCCTGCAGCTGCGCGGCCGGGCCTATTACGAGACCGAGCGTCTCGACTCGGCGATCCGTGACTGGCGTGATGCGATCGCGACCGGCATCCTGAACACGGACGAAACCGTCGGACTGCGCATCAATATCGGTCAGCTCCTGATCGCCAATGAGCGCTACAATGAGGGCATTGACGAGATCCAGGCGGCGGCCCGTGCCGGCGGCGAGATCAACGAACGCCTCGCGATGATGCTGGCCCAGGCCTATGCCCAGGCTGACCGTTTCCCGGAAGGGCTGCGGTATGCCGAGCAGGCGTATAATGGTGCCAACCCGAAAGAGCGCCGTCACTTCAACCTGGTGCTGTACTACTACCAGTCGCTGGACCGCACTGCCGACCAGATGCGGATCATCGGTGAGATGGCTGCGCGCTGGCCGACCGAGAAGAATATCTGGACATCCTACGCGTCCCTGCTGGCCCAGAACGATCGCGAAGAAGATGCGTTCGAAGTCAACAAGATCATGTATATCAACGGGATGCTAACGGAAGGGCGCGAGATCGAGCGCCTGGCCCAGTATTACAGCTTCTATGATCTGCCCTATCGCGGTGCCAGCATCCTGGAGCGCGAGATGAATGCGGGCCGGGTCGAGCGTACGCAGTCGAATGTCGAACTGCTCGCCAACATGTGGCGCCAGGCCCGTGAATGGGACCGGGCCATTCCGGTGCTGCGGACGCTCGCGGAAATGACCAATGCCGGCGAAAACTATCTGAAGCTGGGTGAGGCGCTCTATCAGCAGGGTGAATTGCAGGCGGCGACCAGTGCCATCGAGTCCGCACTCAATCGCGGCGGTCTGCGCCAGACCGGCAATGCCTGGGTTCTGCTTGGCAATATCCGCTACGAGCTGGGCGAGCGCCAGTCGGCGATCGAAGCCTTTGACCGGGGGGCGCAATTCGGTGAATCGCGCCGCACCGCCGAGGGCTGGGCCCGCTTCGTGCGCGAGGAAATCCGCTTCGAGCAGGAACGCCCGCGTATCCTCGAGCAGCTGCGCCGTGACTCGTGCCGTTTCTCGGTCGAGGACCAGCGCGAAACCTCCGTCCTCCTGGGCAATGTCGATCCGGAAACGGGCCGTCTGATCCTGGATCTGCCGGAAGAATGCTCGCCTTACTACAACCGCTTCGGTGACCCGCTCGGCGACCAGGCCGAACAGGATCCCGCTGCGGCCTCTGCTGCTGCGGCGGAAGAAGATCGCGAGAACCAGGAAGGCTGACGCTTTCAGGTTTGATCCGTGAATTGGAAAGGCCCCGGTGAAACCGGGGCCTTTTTTCTTGGCAGGTCCCGTGACGGCGAAATCGCCCAGACAATGACACATTCGTAATGTGATAGTGTAACCGTTACCGTGTAACGGTTGCAATCCAGCAGCAGGGGCTGCGGAGCCGTTCCCGGTAAGACTGGGGAGGTTCACATGAGCCGTATATTACGCATGGCGAGCGGCATGCCTGTCGCAGCAACGATTACATTCTTTCTGTTTCTCGGGATGATGATGCTGATCCGCGTCGAACATCTGCCCGAACCGGTTCTGCCCGATGTTGAAATCGACATTTTCCCGCAGGTCCCGGAGATCGACTTTGATCCGCCGGGATACGAACTTGACTCGGTAGAACCAGTCGAGCCGCCTCCTCCTCCGGTCAGGCTCGACAGCAGTCCCGCGGCGGTCGATGCGGCCCCTGTCGCCGTATCCATCGCCTCCCTGCCAAACATTGGCGGGCTCGAACTCGGGGCAACGACGTTCACCATGCCGGACAACCGGGACGAGACACCGGTGGTGCGGATCGAGCCGACCTATCCGCCGCGCCTGCTCAATCAGGGCGTGGAGGGCGATTGCGTCGTCACCTACGGGATCGCGGCGGATGGAACGCCGTTCGATGTAGCCGCGAACTGCACCAATAGCGGCTTTGTCCGGGCGGCGGAGCGTGCCGTAGAGCGGTGGCGGTTCAATCCGCGGCGCGTTGACGGCGTGAATGTCGCGCGAAGCGGACGCCAGACCACGCTGAACTTCCGTATCGAAGGCTAGGGCGCACGAAAAAGGGGCGGCCCCCGTGGGAGCCGCCCCTTGTCGTCCAGGCTGAGTTTCAGCCTATTCCTGTTCGACGAGTTCCAGCTGGTGGACTTCCTCGTCGGCCAGGCCAGTGACCATCAGCGCGAAGGCGTAGTTCATCGCCGTTTCACGCAGGCTGTCGAAACGACCCGACGCGCCGCCATGACCCGCGCCCATATTGGTGCGCATCAGGGTCAGGCCGTCATCGGTGCGGGTGGCGCGCAGGCGTGCCGTCCACTTGGCCGGCTCCCAATACGTCACGCGCGGGTCGGTCAGACCGGCCGTTGCCAGCAGATGGGGATAATCCTGGGCCGTTACCTGATCGTAGGGGCTGTAGGCCAGGATGGTGTCGTAGTCGGTTTCGCTGGTTAGCGGATTGCCCCATTCGGGCCATTCCGGCGGCGTCAGCGGCAGGGATTCGTCGCTCATGGTGTTGAGCACGTCGACGAAGGGCACTGCCGCGATCGCACCAGCGAACAGGTCGGGCTCCATGTTGATGGCCGCGCCCACGAGCAAGCCGCCCGCAGAACCGCCATAGGCGACGATATTGCCGCGCGTGGTGAAGCCGTCCTCGACCAGCGCGTTACCCGCCGACAGGAAGTCGCGGAAGGTGTTGATCTTTCCTTCCAGCTTGCCGTCGAGATACCACTGATACCCGTTGGCCATGCCGCCCCGGATGTGCGCGACCGCATAGATCATGCCCCGATCCACCAGCGACAGCGGTGTGACGCGGAAGGCTGCGGGAATGGTGATCCCGTAGCTGCCATAGCCATAGAGCATCAGCGGCGCGGAGCCGTCGAGCGGCGTACCCTCGCGGTAAAGGACCGTCACCGGGATCTGCACCCCGTCATGGCCGGTCGCCATGATGCGCCGCACGACATAGGCCGACGGATCGTGACCGGAGGGGATGTCCTGACGCTTGCGTAGCGTGCGCTCGCGCGTCGACATGTCGTAGTCGTAGGTCTCTTCCGGCGTCGTGGGCGACTCGTAGGAGAAGCGCATCATGTCGGTGACGTATTCGTAGCCACTGTCGATGCCGAGCGAATAGGCCTCTTCCTCGAAGGCAATGTCGTGTTCCTCGCCGGACTCAAGGTTGCGCACGACGATCCGGGGCAGGGCGTTTTCACGCTCGATCCGGACCAGCCAGTTGCGGAAACCCATCAGGCCGGTGACGAGAACGCCGGGACGGTGGGCGATCACTTCTTCCCAGTTGGCGCGCTGAGGTGCGTCGAGCGGGGCGGCCATGACCTTGAAGTCAACCGCGCCGTTGGCATTCGTCAGGATGAAGAACTGCCCGCCGGCTTCGGTCAGGGAATACTGGACATCGACTTCGCGTTCGGAAACCAGGATGGCGTCTGCCGTCGGCGCATTGGCGTCGATCAGGCGCACTTCGGACGTGGTGTGGCCTGACGTGTTGATGACCACGAAGCTGTCGCCATCTGTCTTGCCGACATTCACGAAGAAGCCGTCATCCGGCTCCTCATAAACGAGCGTCGAGGCGTCCTCGCCGCGAATCTGGCGGTAGACGCGCTTGGAGCGGCCGTTGTCGTCCCGCCAGACCCAGAACAGCGTTTGTGAATCATTGGCCCAGACGAAGTCGCCGGTGCTTTCGTCGGTCAGCGTGGCGACGATCTCGCCCGAGGCGAGGTCAACGATGCGCACCTCGTAGAATTCCGAACCGCGCGTATCGACACCGTAGGCGAGCCAGCGATGGTCGGGCGAATGCTCGACATCGCCGAAGTCGAGATACTCGATGCCTTCAGCGAGGGCGTCGCCATCGAGGACGATTTCTTCCTCGCCCAGCGGCTCGCGCGTTTCGGGATCGATCGGACGGCGGGCATAGACGGGGTATTGGCCGCCTTCGCGGTAGCGGGTGAAGTATTCATAGTCACCATCGGCATCGGGAACCGAGGAATCATCCTCGCGGATACGGCCGCGCATCTCCTGATAGAGGCGTTCCTGAAGCGCTTCGGTCGGCTCCATCACGGCGTTAAAATAGTCGTTCTCGGCGTCGAGATGGTCGCGGATGTCCTGACGCAGTACGGACGGGTCGCGCATCACCTCCTGCCAGTTGTCGTCGCGCAGCCAGCTATACTCGTCGGTACGGGTGCGGCCGAGTTGTTCGATCTCGACAGGGCGCTGCTCGGCGACCGGCGCCTCGATCTCGCGGGCCCGTGCAATCAGGTCGGTCGAGGCGGTGTCCGCCCCGGTGTCGGCCGTGGCGGCCTGTTGCTGACTCATCGTGGTCTCCTCGCCGCACGCGGCAACAGTCAGAGCGGCGGCGACGGCCGAGGCAAGAATGCCAAGGCGGCGGGCCGCAACGCGGTAATTGGTCATGTATCTGTGTCTCCCCAAGCAGATTCGCGGTCAGTTGTCGCCGCCTGCGGGCTTGAAGTCCAGCACCGTACCATTGACGCAAAAGCGCTGGCCGGTGGGCTGGGGGCCGTCGTCGAAAACATGGCCGAGATGGGCGCCGCAATTGGCGCAATGAATCTCCTTGCGCGGGGCGAACAGCTTGAAGTCCATCTTGGTCTCGACCGCGGCGGGGTCGAGCGCCTCGTAGAAGGACGGCCAACCCGATCCGGAATCGTATTTCGTGCCGGACTTGAACAGGCCGTTGCCGCAGACCCGGCACTGAAACTCGCCGTCGCGCTTTTCCACGTTCAACGGGTGCGAATGGGGCGGCTCGGTGCCTTCGCCGAATGCGATCCGGTCCTCGTCGGGGTTCAGCCGGGCGCGCAGCGTCCTGATTTCGTCTTCGGTCAAACGGGGCATGGCGTGTCTCCGGGGCTAGGTGTCCATTGACCAGATAGGGTCAGGAGCGCGCTTTTGCATCCCTTCGAACTTTCAACATGGGGGTGGCGACAGCCAGCCAGATCAGGAAAAGTCCGAGACCGGCCATCGGGATCAGAGCCGACTCGCGCGGTCCGAGCGCGGCGACGATGAACCCCATCAAGGCGGCGCCCAGTGGCATGCCGCCAAACAGCCCCAGCTGATAGACGGACATGACGCGCGCAACCATGTCCGACGGGGCGTTTTCCTGCACGACGGCGCGGCTCAGAGAGATCGCGACTCCGGCGCCGAGACCCCAGCCGAGGTCCAGCAGGTAGAGGCCGGGGAATGGGATGGGCAGGGCCAACAGGCCCAGGCTGAGCACTGTGACAACCTGGGCGAAGATGATCACCCGTCCCGGCCGTTCGATCGAACCGAACCGCGCCAGCACCAGATTGGCCAGAAGCGCTCCGATCCAGAAGACGACTAGCAAGCTCGACAATTCCGAATAGCCACCGCCATAGATGTCGCGGACAAGCACCGGAATGATGACAAAGAAGCCGCCGCCGACCACAAAAAAGCCGACCGCGATCATCAGCCATGTCATCGGCCCCAGTATCGGCGACGTGAAAACGGTGCGCATGCCGTCGACCAGATCCTGAACCGCATGCGGCTTGTCATGGCGCAGCGTCCGCAGACGCGGAAGCCAGAGCGCTGCGGTGGTCCCGAGCGCAAAGCCGCCCGCCTGCACCGCGAACATGATCGCCGGCCCGGTCCAGCGGGTGGCATAGCCAGCCGCCATGCCGGCAATCTGGGCGCCGAACTGGGCGATTGTAGTCAGGATGACTGCTTTCTGGAGTGTGATCGGGTGACCGGTGCGATTGGCCATCTCGACCACAGGATTGATGGATGAATCGCGCGCCGGAAGCACGAATGCGCCGAACGATCCCACGCTGAGGGCGTAGATGATCAGGATCGGATAGGACAGCGAGCCGGTCGCCAGCAGCAGCGACAAAGCCAGCGCTGCGGCGGTGGCAAGCGCATAAAAAATTAGCAGCAATTTCCGTCGTCCGCGCCGTTCAGCCAGCACCCCCGCTGCCGGCAGGAGGATCAGCATCGGCAGGGTCAACGCCATCTGGGCTAGCCCGAGACGTTCAGGGCTTTCCCCCAGGGTGAAATAGACAACGCCGGGGTAGAGCGTGGTTTGCAGGCCAAAGCTGAAAAACCAGCCGATGACGATCAGCAGATAAGCCGCAAAGGGTCTGGCATTGGATGAGGTGATCATTGTGCCCCGGCACGTCACGGCGGAAGTCGCAGACTGCGGCGAGCAGGGGCGTATCGCAAGGCGGTGACGCGGCGCGTGCGAACGCCACGCTTCATTAACGCACGGGCGCGACAATCACAGACCGGATTTTCGGACTCAACATGGCTTATGTAGAACCGCTCGACCTTCAGCCGCAGCAGGCGCTTCCCGGACGCACCCGCACCATCCTGGCGCGGCGTCTGGCCGATATCGTATGCCTGCCATCGAGCCGGATCGGTCCGCAGGAGCGCTGGATCGTCGGCGATCTGCTGCACGAGATCCTGCGGTTCAGCGATGTCAGCCTGCGCCGCCGGGTCGCGTTGCGGCTGGCGGATATCCTCGACGCACCGTCGGGACTGGTCCGGTCGCTGGCGATCGACACGTTCGAGGTCGCGGAGCCGATCCTGGAACGCTCTCAAACGCTGACGGATTTCGACCTGCTGGAGGTGATCCGCGCGGGTCAGCTGGAACATCGAATCGCCATAGCCAAGCGGGATCGCGTTTCCGAAGTCGTCACAGCGTCACTGATCAAGGACGGCGAATTCAACGTGGTGACGGCGGTCCTGCGCAATGCAGGGGCGCATATCGCACCGCCGACGCTCGATCATCTGGTTACTACCGCGTCAGACGAGGCGAGTTTCGTTCCTCTCATCATGAAGCGCGCCGAACTGCGTCCGCGCGCGGCCATGCGGCTGTTCTGGTCCGCCCCGCACAAGGACCGCCTGTCGATCCTGGAGCGCTTCGGCGTTGACCGGACGTTGATGATCGAGGCGGTCGATGATGTCTTCGCGATGGCGGCCCATGAGGCAGAACCCGATCCGCTGGTGTCGCGTGCCCTGGTCTTCGTCGACCGGCGCCAGCGTGATCGAAACGCGATGGCGAAAAGCGCCTACGGGACGCTGGAGAAGGTGTTCGAAACGATGGCCCGTGAGGGCGCGACGCCGGATCTCATCGAAGCCGCGAGCCAGATTGCCAGCATCAGCCGGCCCTTGCTGGCGCGCATGTTCGACGATCCGGGCGGCGAGCCGCTGGCTGTTCTGGTCAAGGCAACCGGTGCGGACCGTGAGTGCCTCGTCCAGCTGTGGCGTGCCCTGGGAAGGCCCGAAACAGCGCCGGCATTTGCCGAAGGCATGATCGTACACGACAGCCTGTCGGTCGAACGTGCCCAGACCATTTTGCGCTATTGGGACTGGGCCAATCTGGGCAAGCGGAACCAGCAGGGCTGACGCTCGGGTCTGACGAACTGCAGCTGTCCACGGGTTTTGTTGCTCCAATGCTGGTCAAGCGCGGCCCCCACCGTTAAATACCGCCTCAATCGTTCCGGTTTCCGGACGGGATCGTTGAGGGGAGACCGCATGATTTACGGCGCCGGACTGGCCGTCATTCTCGCCGTCATCTGGTGGGTGTTATCGGGCTATGACAAGACCCTGCTGCTCGCCCTGGGCGGCGCGAGCGTGGTGGTGACGCTCCTCTTGTCGATCCGGATGCGGATCATCGACCGCGAGACCGTTCCCTTCTTCCGTCTGCCGATGCTGATTCCCTTCTATGGCTGGCTCGGCGGAGAGATCGCCAAGTCCAATGTCGCCGTGCTGAAGGCAGCGCTGAATCCCTCCATCGACATCACGCCGCGCCTGGTCCGGGTGCCCGTCGATGCCGAATCCGATCTCAGCCGCTGTGTGTTCGCCAATTCGATCACGCTGACACCGGGCACGGTGACGGTGGAGGTCGAGGAAGACGCTTTCCTCGTTCATGCCCTGACCCCCGACTTCACCGGCGCGGACGGATTCGCCGAAATGAATGCACGCGCCGACCGGGCCACTGACGGGCGGAGAGCGAAATCATGATGGTCTGGATCAATCTGGCGGCCGCTCTTTGCATGGCCGGCGCGATGGCGTTAATGCTGGCGCGCCTCTTCGTCGGGCCGACACTCTATGACCGCGTGCTCGCGGCGAACAGCTTCGGCACGAAGACCGTGCTCCTGCTGCTGATTTTCAGCCTGATGGTCGGGCGAAGCGATGGCGTCGATATCGCGCTGCTTTATGCGCTGATCAACTTCATCGCGACGATCGCGATCCTCAAATTCTTCCGCTACCGGTCGCTGGAAATCGCCCTGGCGCAAATGTCCCTGCGCCGCGCCATCGGGGGAGACGACGAATGACCCTGACCGACGGCCTCATCCTCGTGCGCGACATTGCCAGCATCGCCCTGATGGCGACCGGTCTTGTCTTTGTTCTGGCCGGGGCGCTGGGCGTCCTGCGCCTGCCCGACTTTTTCACGCGCATGCACGCCGCGGGCGTGACCGACACGCTGGGCGCCGAACTTATCGTGTTTTCCCTGATCCTGCAGGCGGGTTTCACGCTGCTGGCGGCCAAGCTCCTGCTTGTCGGTTTCCTCCTGTTCCTGACCAGCCCCACTGCAACGCATGCCGTGGCGAACGCGGCGCACCGCGCTGGCGAGAAGCCGCTCCTGTCGCGCCATCATCCCAAGCACCCGCGCGAGCGTGAGGGAGAGGTCTGATGGACGGTTTCGACTGGACCCAACTGCTTGATTACGCGCTGATGGCGATGCTGCTGGCGGTGGGATTTGCCATCGTCCGCCTGCGCAATCTGTTTGCTGCCGTCATGCTGATGGGCGTGTACAGCCTCGTGTCCGCGGCCTGGTTCGTGTCGCTCGACGCAGTCGATGTGGCGTTTACCGAGGCGGCCGTCGGCGCCGGTATTTCCACCGTCCTGATGCTGGCTGCGATGCTGCTGACGGCGCGCGAGGCCGAGCCGGTGAAAGCCGGCCGGCACTGGGCGGCGCTGATCGTGGTGGCGGCCACTGGCGCTGCGTTGTTTTTCGCGATCGGGGACATGCCGAGCTATGGCGACGCGAGTGCGCCCGCCAATGCCTATGTCGGCTTCGACTACCTGATCCGAACGCCACAGGAAATCGCCGTGCCGAACGTCGTGACGGCTGTCCTGGCAAGCTATCGGGGCTTCGACACGCTGGGTGAGACCGTCGTGATCTTCGCAGCCGGTCTGGGGGTCATGCTGCTGCTTGGTTTTGGCCGCCGCAAGCCGAAGAAGGAGGGCGAGGAATGAACCCGCATCTCGTTCTGCGCGTCGTTTCAAAGCTGCTGATCCCGATCATCGTGATTTTCGGTTTCTACGTACACTTCCACGGGGATTATAGCCCGGGCGGCGGCTTCCAGGCTGGTGTGATCATTGCTGCGGCCGTGGTGCTTTATGCCTTGATCTTTGGGATGGATGCGGCGCGCGAAGCGGTGCCGATCTGGTTCGTGCGCACAGGCGCTGCGGTCGGCGTCCTTTTGTATGCCGGGACCGGATTTGCGACCTGGATGCTGGGCGCGAACTTCCTCGACTACGATATTCTCGACCCGGAATCGACGCACCACGCCGGCCAGCACCTGGGAATTCTGCTCGTCGAGCTGGGTGTTCTGACCACGGTGTTCTCCGTCATGGTCGTGATTTTTTATGCTTTTGCGGGCCGGGCACCGGACATTCCGGAAGAGGAATGGTGATGATCGAACTGCTCGCCGAACGCTTCAATTTCATCGTCGTCATCGTGCTGATGATGACCGGCCTTTATGCCGTGATCGCGACCGGAAACCTGGTCAAGCGGCTGGTCGGCCTGTCATTGTTCCAGACGTCGGTCTTCCTGCTCTACATCACGATGGGCAAGGTTTTCGGCGGCCAACCGCCTATCCTTCCTGAAGATGACGGTGCGCATGGCAGCGAGCCGGGGTCGCACGCCGCCGGGGACGTGGCGCATGGCGCAGTCCAGGCCGGGCATGGTGCCGAGGAAGCAGCCCACGGCGCTGAAGACGCCGCGCACGGCATTGAAAGCGTGCTGGAGCAGGCCGCTGATGCGGCGACGCAGCCGGTGATGACCACGCAGGACCACGCCGTCCTCGATGGTGCCGATGCGCTCGGCGAGGTGATCTATTCCAATCCGCTTCCGCACGTCCTGATCCTGACCGCGATCGTGGTCGGCGTGGCAACGCTTGCCGTCGGCCTGGCGCTGGTTGTCCGGATCCGCGAAAGCTACGGCACGATCGAGGACGAGGCCATCAACCGCGCCGACTATGCCATGGACACCGGGGAGGCCGGCCGGTGATCGACTTCGTGAACTCATTCCTTCCGCCGCTTCTGGCGGACCATGCCGTCATGCTCGCCGTGGCGATTCCGCTGACACTCGCGCCCGTCGCCGCCATCCTGCCCCAGGGCCGGCTGGGCTGGATCGTGGCGCTGCTCGGTACGCTGGCTGCCGCCATCCTGTCCCTGTCTGTGGCGGGTGATGTCGCCCAGAACGGCGTCGTCAGCTATGCGATGGGCGGCTGGGAGCCGCCGCACGGCATCGAATTCCGGGTCGACGCGCTGAATGCCGCAGTGCTGCTGCTGGTGTCCTTCCTTGGCGTGCTGGGCGTGGTCTATGCCTTGCCAAGCGTCGCCGACGAAATTGCACCCAACAAGCAGTCGCTGTTCTACTCGGCCTTCCTCGTCTGCTTTGCCGGCCTCATGGGCGCGACGAGCACGGGCGATGCCTTCAACCTGTTCGTCTTCCTCGAGATTTCCTCGATCTCGACCTATGCGCTGGTCGGTATGGGTGCCGGGCGGGACCGCCGGGCGCTGACTGCGGCGTACAATTACCTGATCCTCGGCACGATCGGCGCGACCTTCTTCGTGATCGGCGTCGGCTTCCTCTACATGGCGACCGGAACACTGAACATGGCCGATATCGCCGACCGCCTGCCCGCGCTGCAGGACAGCCGGGTGGTCCAGGCGGCGTTCGCCTTCATCATCGTGGGGCTGGGCCTGAAGGCCGCAATGTTCCCGCTGCATTTGTGGCTGCCGAACGCCTATGCGTTTGCGCCCAATTTCGTGACGGTCTTCCTGGCGTCGACCGCCACAAAGATGGCGTTCTACACGCTGATCCGGTTCGTCTTCGACATATTCCCGTCCGACGCCCCCTTCGTCCAGGTGTCCTTCCTGTGGGTGTTCGCGATGCTGGGCGTGGTCGGCATGATCGTCGGTTCGATCCAGGCCATCTTCCAGAATGACGCCCGGCGGCTGCTGGCCTTCTCGTCGGTGGCGCAGGTCGGCTACATGATGCTGGGCCTGGGCATCGGGACCGCGGCCGGCATCTCGGCGGGTGTGCTGCACCTGTTGAACCATGCGATGATGAAGGGCGCGCTATTCATGGCGCTCGGCATTTTCGCTCTGCGTTTCGGCGTGCGCCAGATCAGCGACTTGTCCGGCATGGCGCGATCCATGCCCGCGACCGCTGTCGCCTTCACAGTCGCCTCGCTCAGCCTGATCGGTGTCCCGATGACGGTCGGCTTCTGGTCGAAATGGTATCTGATCAGTGCTGCCCTGGAGCAGGGCTGGTGGTGGGCCGCTGCGGCGGTGATCATCTCGTCCCTGCTGGCGCTGGCTTATGTCGCGCGTCTGCTGGCAGCCATCTGGGTCGGCCAGCCACGTGCCCATCATGGCGAGGTGGCCTCCAGCCGCGCGCCCTGGCTGATGGCCATACCGATGTGGGTGCTGGCCTTCGCCAACGTGTTCTTCTTCTTCGACCTGTCGCCGGTCTATGAGCTCGCCCGCGCGGCAGCCGATGCCGCGATTGCGGGAGGTGTGCGATGACCCCCGAACTCGCTCTGGCGATTGCCATCGCGCTGCCGGCGATCGGTGCCGTGATGATCGGCCTGCTCGGTCGCTGGCCGAATATCCGAGAGGGCGCGACCCTGATCACGGCCGTCCTGCTGGCGGTCAATGTCGGCTACCTGATTTCGGTGGCCGGTGAGGGCGCGGAACTCGTCCTGCTGCCGGTGACTGACGGGCTGTCGCTAAGCTTCCGCCTGGAACCGCTCGGAGCCCTGTTCGCCGCCGTTGCGAGCGGTCTGTGGATCGTCAACTCGCTCTATTCCATCGGCTATATGCGCGGTAATGAGGAGAAGAACCAGACACGCTTCTATGTCTGTTTCGCCATTGCGCTTGCCAGTGCCATGGGTGTCGCGCTGTCGGCTAACCTGGTGACGATGTTCCTCTTCTACGAGGCGCTGACCCTGTCGACCTATCCGCTTGTTGCGCACAAGGGCGATGCCAAGGCCCGCAAGGGCGCGGCCATCTATCTGGGCATCCTGCTGGGCACGTCGATCGGCCTTCTGTTGCCGGCAATCATTGCGACGCAGTATTTCGCCGGAACGAACGAGTTCACGCGCGGCGGCATCCTGGGCGATGTCGCGCCGCTGATCTCGGGCATTCTGCTGGTGATGTTCACATTCGGCATCGGCAAGGCTGCGCTGATGCCGGTTCACCCCTGGCTCCCGAATGCGATGGTCGCACCGACGCCGGTCAGTGCGCTTCTGCATGCCGTGGCCGTCGTGAAGGCCGGTGTGTTCGCTGTGCTGAAGGTCGCGACCTACATTTTCGGGCCGGCGGTGATCGCAGCGGCGCCGACATCCGAGCCGCTGGCCTGGATTGCCGCGATTTCCATCGTCCTGGCGTCGGTCATCGCGTTGACCAAGGACAACCTCAAGGCCCGGCTGGCCTTCTCGACAGTGTCGCAGCTGTCCTATGTGACGCTGGGCGCGATGCTGGCCTCGCCGCTGGCCTTGATGGGCGCGGCCTTGCAGATCGTGATGCACGCCTGGGGCAAGATCACGCTCTTCATGTGTGCCGGTGCCATCTACACCGCGACCAAGAAGACCGAGATTTCCGATATGCGCGGCCTTGGCAAGCTGATGCCATGGACGTTTGGCGCGTTTGCGGTCGGTGCGTTCTCGATCATCGGCCTGCCGCCCTTCGGCGGAACCTGGCCGAAATTTTTCCTGATGCAGGGGTCGCTCGAAGCGGGACATGTGGCGCTGATCGGCGCGTTGATTGCCTCCTCCATCCTGAACATCGCCTATCTGATGCCGATCCCGGGGCGCGCCTTCTTCGGGTATGAGCCCGATGCGCCGCTGAAGAAGAAGCCGCCCGTGCTGGCGATTCTTCCGCCGGTAATCACGGCCGCAGGCACGCTTGTACTGTTCTTCCTGATCGGTCCCCTGACCGAATTCCTGTCACCCGTGTTCGAGACGGGAGCGGATCTGCCATGACCGACGAAACGCCAAAGCCGAAGACGACGCGCGCGAAACGTGCAGCGACGCCAGACCCGAAGCGCCAGATCCATCCGCTGGCGCGTCCTTTCCTGTTTCTCGATTCCAAACTTGGCCGGACGCTGCCGTTCTGGATTTTCCTGGTGCTGCTCGCCGCCACGCTGGTGGGCGAGTATTTCCACCATTTCCACGCCGAGTTCGAATACCAATTCTTCGGCTTCTATGCCGCGATGGGCTTTTTCGGATTCTGCCTCGCCGTCCTGATGGGCTGGCCGCTGCGAGCGCTGCTGGGCCGCGACGAGGATTATTACGAGAAGGGCGCGCGCGATGAGTGAGATGTTCGCCGGCATGTCGCCCGCCTGGCCAATCCTGGCCGCCGGTGTCCTGTGCGCTCTGCTGCCCTGGCATTATGCGCGCAAGGTCCTGATGATCCTCGCGCCGCTCATGGCGGGAGCGCTGTGGTTCCTGACCCCGCATACGGGCGTGTTCGGCGTGTTCGAAGCGGCGGGCTTCAGCTTTGAAACCTACCGGTTTGACCCGCTGTCCCGTATCTGGGGCCTGGTCTTCATCCTGGCCTCGTTGCTGAACGGTATCTACGCGCTGCACGAACGCGACCGGATGTCGGACGTGGCGGCACTGCTCTATACCGGCGCCGGTATCGGCGCGGTGTTTGCCGGCGACTTCCTGACCCTGTTCTTCTTCTGGGAATTGACCGCGATCACGTCGGTCTTCCTGGTCTGGGCGGGCCGCAATCCGGCTGCCTTCCGCGCCGGGCACCGCTATCTGGCGATTCACGTCCTGTCAGGCGTCCTGCTGCTGACCGGGGCGATCCTTTACGCCAACCATTCAGGCAGTTGGGCCTTCAACCAGGTCGATGTGAATGCGCCGGGCGGGCTGATGATCCTGATGGCGTTCGGCATCAAGGCCGCATTCCCGCTGATGCACAACTGGCTGCAGGATTCCTATCCGAAGGCGACGGCGACCGGTGCGGTCATCCTGTCGGCCTTCACCACCAAGCTGGCGATCTATGCGCTGGCGCGCGGCTTTGCCGGTCTCGAACCGCTGATCTGGGTCGGGGCAATCATGACCGCCTTCCCGGTCTTCTATGCCGTGATCGAGAACGATTTGCGCAAGGTGCTGGCCTATTCGCTGAACAACCAGCTGGGCTTCATGGTCGCCGCGATCGGTGTCGGGTCCGAGCTCGCACTCAACGGCGCCGCCGCGCACGCCTTCGTGCACATCATCTACAAGGCGCTGCTGTTCATGACGATGGGCGCGGTGTTGCTGCGCACCGGAACGGTGAAGGCGACCGAGCTTGGCGGCTTGTTCAAGTCGATGCCACTGACATCGGTGTTCTGCATCATCGGGGCAATGTCGATCTCGGCCTTCCCGCTCTTCTCGGGATTTGTCGCCAAGGCGTTGACCCTTGCCGCAGTCCTCGAGCATGGCTCGATCATTCCGTGGCTGATCCTGGTCTTCGCCTCGGCCGGCGTGCTCGAGCATTCGGGCATCAAGATCCCGTATTTCGCCTTCTTCGCGCACGATAGCGGCAAGCGGGTGAAGGAAGCGCCGCCCAACATGCTGCTGGCGATGGGGCTGGCCTCCTTCCTGTGCATCTATCTGGGGGTCAATTACGGCGATCTCTATAACCTTCTGCCCTTCCCGGTGGAGTACAGCCCGTACACATTCGATCACGTGGTCGGGCAGATGCAGCTGTTGCTTGCGGCGCTGTTCGCTTTCACCTTCCTCGTCCGGTTCAAGCTCTATCCAGCCGAGATTCCGAGTGTGAATCTTGACACGGACTGGCTCTATCGCCGGGTCGGGGACAGCTTCGTGCGCTGGAGCTGGTCGATGTTCGACCGGATGATGGGATCCCTTGATCATGTGCGGGCGCGGTTCCGCAGCCGTGTGGGACAGCGCCTGTTCAATGTGTTCAGTCCGGCCGGCGCGTTCAGCCGTGACATACCGAGCGGCCTGCTGGCGATCTGGACCAGCGTGCTCCTCGGCATTGTCCTGCTGATCGCCTACCTCGCCTGAGTCTGCCGCCCGGCCGACCCGCAATCCCCGCATTTGCGCACTGCAATTCCAAGCTGTGGAATTTGGTGACGCAGGCGTATAGGAAAGTTATCCTCTGATCTGCTTTTGTTCCTATCGTCCGAGACCGAAAGGAGTTTGCAGATGAGAATGATCGAACCGGACCGGATGGATGCGGCTCGCGCCCGGCTGACGCGGGAGGCTGTCGCGTACGCGTTCGGCATTGAACCCGAGGATATTGACCAGCCGACGCGCGGTGCGAGCCACATCGCGCTGGCCCGCCAGGTCGCGATGTATCTCGCTCACATCTCGTTCGAGCTGAGCCTGTCACGCGTCGCGTTGGCTTTCCGCCGCGACCGGACCACGGCGTCGCACGCCTGTCACGTGGTCGAAGATCGGCGGGACGACCCCGACTTTGATGCCCGGCTCGACCGGCTTGAGGCTTTCCTGCGGTCTGCGCCGCTGCCGACCGAGATTTCCGGATGCCGCAATTGATGCCGCGCTGGCTGAGGCGCCTGGAGACGCCGGGAGCCCTGTTGTTGCCCGACGGCGGCCAGGGCGGCTTTGCCGTCTTCCCTAAGGGTGATCGACGCCGCCGGCCGCTGGCGCGCGTGCCGCGCAAGGACGTGCTGACCGCGCGCGCCGATGGATGGCTGTCTGAGGTGGAGGACGGTTTTGCGCTGTCGCACGATGTGGCGCATCGAAGCGCACGCGAGCAGGCCGGGGAGGCGGGCTTTCTGGCGCAGCATGGCGGGCTGGAGCGTGCTGTCCTGCTCGATGAGGCGGGCAAGGACATGCCCGTGGTCCGCCGCAGCGAGGCGTCACCCCTGGCGCGCTGGATTCGGCCGGGACCGGATGGCAGCGCGCCGCTGCTTGATCGCGCCGAATATGAGGCCGGGGAAAAGCTGAGGGCTGACCATGCGCGTTCGACCATGAGCCAGCGCCTGACCGCGGACTGGACGGCGCCGCCACGCAGCGGTAGCGGCCGGGGCCCCGCCGGACCGGAAGATTCGCCGCTCGCGGTACTGGCGGCCAAGGACCGGGTCATGGACGCGCTGGCCGCCCTGGGTCCGGGTCTCGACAGGGTCGTGTTCGCAGCGTGCATCCGCGAGACCGGCCTGACCCGGATCGAGCGCGAGGAATGCTGGCCGAAGCGGTCTGCGAAGATCGCGCTGAAGCTGGGACTGACCCGGCTTGCGGTGCATTACGGAATGAAGCGGGCTCAGCCCTCGGCGGCTTCGCTCTGAATCCGCGCAATCATCGAGTTGAGGCCGTTTGATCGCTGGGGCGACAGGTGTTCGGCCAGGCCGATCCTGGAAAGCACCTCGCGCGCGTCGACGGAGCGGATCTCGGCCGATGTCCGCCCCGAATAAATCCGGATCAGCAATGCCGCGAGACCACGCACGATGTGGGCGTCGGAATCGGCTTCGAAGACATGTATGCCGCGATTGGTCTCATCGCGCCGCGCGATCAGCCAGACCTGACTGACGCAGCCCTTCACACGGTGGGCTTCATTGCGGGCATCCTCGGGGAAGGGCGGCAAGTCCTTGCCCATGTCGATGAGATAGCGGTAGCGCTGTTCCCAATCGTCCAGCAGGTCGAATTCGTCGATGAGGGTGTCGATGTCGGTTTGAAGGCTCATGCCCTGCACCTAGGCAGGGCAGGCGAGGCTGGCAAGCCTTATGCGCCGGAGTCGGCGAGGACAGTCTGACGCGGCTCGGCTTCTTCGCGGGTTTCAAGCCAGTGATTGACGCCTTCGGTCGTGGCGTCGGCCATGCCACCCAGCAGGACCGTGGCTTCACGACCCGCATCGCAGATTGCCGGCATGTCGGCACAGAAGGCCATGATGTCCTGACCCGCTGCGAGCACGCTTTCGATCGAGGCATCGTCGCGTTCGGTCACCTGGAAACCGGCAAGCCCGGCAGGCGCGAAAGCGGCAACCACTGCAATCCAGAATGCGGCGCGAAACAGAAACAACATCGTCGATCAGCCTTCCTTGCGAGATATGACCATCCCTGCAAGTCTCAAGCTATGCGATGCGTTCCATCAATTCCAGAAAAACGCTAGTTGATACGAAATGAAGTTAAAAGCAATTGACGTGAATTCTAATAAATAAAATTTTTACTGTGCGATTAAGGAACGGCTAACCACGTCTCAAAGCGATACATACTTTGTTAACGCTTGCCAGCCGTTCGCTGTCAGCGCTGGGATTGCGATGCCTGCAAGCAATCGCTGACGTCGATCAGCAAATGCTGGGCGATGCAGAAGGAGTCTTCATACTTGAAATGGCCGGCGGCGACGCACTGGGCCATGTTGATCCGGGCCCAGGACAGGCAGCGCCGCGCGAGCGGGTCAGACAGGAGCTGGGAAACAGCCTGGTCTGTATACGTGCTGTCGTCGCCAATCGCCCGAAGCGCTGCAATCGACAGGATGCGGCCGACGCGGACGCGGTCCGGCTCGTAGGGCAGGTCTGCCGTGATCGCCAGATTGGTCGAGGTCGAGGGCATGCGCGGCGGGCCGCTGACGGCCGCCAGGCTCGCAATCTCGGATGATGCGGCGCCCAGCCCGTCTTCACCGCCGACAAAGGAGGTGGCGAACACGTCCATCGACAGGGCAAGAGGGCGGTCGCCCGATGCAGACAGGGCCGAAAGCCGGGTTTCGCGGTCGCGGGCGACGCGCTGGGCCCAGGCGGCATGTTGAAGGTCGTAGGCCGCCTGGCGATATTGTTCGCCCAACATGCGGATTTCGTCGGAGTCCTCGTCGATCACGCCGAGCACGGTTGCACTGGCGTCGTCGGAGTGACGGAAGGCAGTGGCGTAGGCCGGGTCATTCATGAGACCCGATATCGCGGCGGCGGCACCGTAATAGTCGGCGACTTCGCGCACATCATCGAGATATTGCGGGTTCTGCTCGGCCACCAGGGACGCATAGGCGAGCCAGGCGCGCGCAAGGCGTTCGTCCGCGAGATAGGAAGACAGGCTGTCCATCGCGACATCGAGGTCGTCGCCCGAGTCGATGGTTGAATCCCGCAGATCCCCGATCACCCGGTGATATCCAACGTACTGACCAGCCGACTGAAGAACGATGTCGTTCTGTCCGGCAGGCTGGGGCACCGCATCCAGACGCAGCACCGGCGTACCGGTCGCAGGGGGCTCGGTGGTTTCAGGCTCGGCGTCCTGAACGAAAAGCACGGCGGCAATCAAGGAAGCGAGGATCACGGAAACTCTCCCGTCGGCAGCTCGACTGACCCTATCTTGGCGTGAGAACGAAGTCTTCACCAGAGGGGCATTACAGCCGGAAGGAAGAAAACTGCCTGATTCGTTAAAGCTCAACCTAGGCGATTCATACCTTGTTAAGAAACCGAGCAAAGAGTCCCCTTGGCTCACTCTCCGAGTCGGAACGAAGAACCGGAATATCCGTGATTGAGCGGTTGCCCATTCCTTCCCAGCGTGCCGGTGCCCTGATTGCCGGGCTGATCTGGCTTGCCGGACTGGCGGCGACAGCCCGCTCGGTGATCGACACGACGTCGTTTGCGCCGCTGATCGCGGGAATCTGCATCGGCATTGCTGCCATCCCGGCCCTCGCCCTGATCATCCTCCGCAAGGAAACGCGCCGCGAATTGCCGCGCCTGACGCTGGCCTTGCTGTGGACCGCGCTGGCGGCCTCGGTCGCCGCAGCGTGTGGCGGTGTGACGGGTCTGGCCGCGATTGCCTTCCTGTTGCCGCCGGCGGCTGCTGCAGCCTGCGGCAATCGCGGGCATATCGTCGAGGCCGCTGCCCTGTCGGGTTTCAGCGCCATCGCGATCGGCGGGCTGCAACTGGGCGGATTCCTGGTGACCCCGCCCGGAGCCTCGCTGATCTTCGCACCGGTATTCCCGGTTGCTGCCGCCTTCATCGCGGCGGGTTTCGCGATCTCGTCGCTGCGTGCCGTGCGCTCGCTCGACCAGGCGCAGAACGATGCGTCGCGTTTCCGCGTCCGCAGTCATGCCTTTGACGCATCGCCGGTGCCGATGGCCGTTCTGGACGAGGGCCAGATCCTCGCCGGGTCAGCCGGGTTGCGGGACCTGATCCCGGGTCTGCCCAAGACGCTGGAGGGCCTGCCGTTCGCCGCGCTGGCACACGACGAGGAAGAACGGCAATTGCTGGCGCAGGCCGTCAACCGCCTCGGTGGCGAGGCGACCCGTACGCGGGTTCGAGGCGCCGGAGGCGCTCCTGAACAGGTCACGGTCACCGGTGCGCCGACGCGCGATGACACGACAATCGCCGCCTTTACTCGTGAGACGGCCGATACCGATCTGCTGCGCCGCGAGCGCGACGAGGCCCTGTCGGATTCCGCCGCCAAGAGCGAGTATCTTGCCTCGGTCAGTCACGAGATCCGCACGCCGCTGAATGCGATCATCGGTTTTTCCGAGGTGATGAAGGCGCGCCTGTTCGGACCGCTGCCGGCGCGCTACGCGGAATATGCCGACCTGATCCACGAAAGCGGACGCCACCTGCTCGACCTGATCGGCGACGTCCTGGACATGTCGAAGATCGAGGCCGAGCGTTACGAGCTTGATCCTGAAGGTTTCGATGCCCGTGACGTGGTGGATATCTGCACCAAGTTGCTGCGCCAGCGGGCCGAAGAAAAAGGTGTGTCGCTGGACACTGACCTGCCCGACACATCCGTCAATGTGCAGGCTGACCGCAAGGCGCTGCGTCAGATCCTGCTGAACCTCCTGTCCAATGCCATCAAGTTCACGCCGCCTTCCGGTGCCGTGGTGGCCATGACCCGCCGGGAAGGCGACGACCTGATCATCGCCGTCGGCGACAGTGGTGTCGGCATTCCCGAGGACGAAGTGCGCGAACTGGGTGCTCGTTTCCAGCAGGCGTCCAACACGGACGAGAGCGGTGAGCGCGGCTCCGGGCTGGGGCTGTCGCTGGTCCGGTCGCTGGCCGAACTGCATGGCGGCACGATGGAAATCGAAAGCCGGGTCAATGAGGGAACGACCGTCACGGTGCGGATGCCCGTGATTGATCTCGCCATACCGGAAGTCGAACCGCTGCCGCTGGAAGTGCATGACCGCATCCGCCGCGCGCAGGAAGCGAGCGGGTCGCTGATGTCAGCCTCCGGCAGCGCCTGAGTCCGCGCCCGGACCGGCGGACAGGAAAGCCTCCCCGGCCGCGAAATCCCCGATTTCGATAAACAGGATGTCGGTCACCCGTCCGCGGGCGTCGAGCGTTTCGATCCTGACGGTTTCGCGCGGGTCGAGGGCGATCAGGGCCTCGACGGCGCGCCGCGGGAACTCAAAGCGAAGCATCCCGCCGCCGGATTGCCGGGCTGACGCCCAGATCACCGCTTCGGCGTGAGCGGGCGGCGCATAGCGCACCCAGCCGGGACGCCCCGGCACCACCAGCAGTCCACCAAGGCTTGCGTCGGTCAGCGCTGGTGACAGCTCTGCATCGCGCATCACGATGCGCGCCGTCGTTGCGACCGAAGTGGCCGGCAGGCCGAGCGCCAGACTGCGAACACCCTCTGCGTGGAAGAATCCGAAAACGTGTCCGGCATCCCCTGCGACAGGGTATTGCGCCAGAGTCCAGGCGGGAAATTCGGGATAGGGCCGTTCGGCCCGCCACACCCGCTCGATACCGGGAAAGTCCATCTCGCGCACGCGGCCCAGCGTACGAAAGGCGAACGCGACATCGGCGGCGATTGCCTGCGCGTCGGAACTGTCACAGGGCATGGTCTGGGCGCGGCGCGACAAGGCCGCATAGCGTGTCGTCAAGACAGACGGTTCGTAGCCCGACCGGATCAGGACGCCGCGCGCCTGAAGCCAGGATGCGTCGAGCGCGCTGCGCTCGGACACCGCATAAAGCTCGCAGCGATCATCAAGTGCCATTGCCAGCGAACGGCCATCGAATGCCGTTTCGGCATCTTGCGCCTGCGCGTGTGCCGCAGTGATGGCCATTGCGGCAAGTGCCGCTGCGATACGCATGTGAGCTGCCCCGACTCCGACAATAAGGAGCGGGAGGCTAGCGTGAACCCTTTGACATCGCGTGAACGCGGCGGCGGCGCAGCCACATGCCGCGCATCACGAAGAGGAGGGCCAGCGTGAAGAACGCCATCGCGAATTCGCGCGGATAGAAATTCAGGTTGCTCGCCCGCTGGCCGAGCGAGGGTGCGGGCGCGGGAGTGAAGTCGAACGGGGTGATCCCCGATGCCGTCCAGAGCGCCGCACGTCCCTGGAGTGCCAGCCACAAGTCCGACCGTGCCAGCGTTGCGGCGGCATCGGCAAAGGAGGTGTTGTCCGGGGCGGTAAAGGCGGCGATCCAGCGGCCCTCGACCGAGGGATCCTCGAACACGGCCACGACGCCTGACGGATCTCCCTCGGGGGCTGATCCGTCTTCGCTTTCGGCATAGGCCGAGGCGGCAAGGCGGAAGCCCGACCGGCGTCCGACCGCGCGGTCCGCGGCGCGAAGCGCGGCGCGCATTTCCTCAGGCACCCGCGCCATGAAGGCCCGGTCTTCCGTGATGTCCGGCCCGATCACCACCAGGTGGCTGTCGCTCGACACGCCCGCAGTGGTCTCGCCATAGGAGGCATAGAGCCAGGCTTCGCCCGTGGTGAGGACGACGCGCGAGAGGAGGGAGAAGGCCGCAAGGCGGGAATCGCCTTCAAACTGGTCGAGGACAACCGCCGTGCGCGCACCGTGATCAGCGCCGAACGGGAAAGACCGGCGCGCAAAACGGGACAATTCCGTTCCGTCATCCGTCAGGGCAGGCGCAGCATCGGATTGCAGGCGCGGAGCCGCCAGCGCCTCGGCGATGGTGAAGCGCGTTCCCAGACCCTGAAAGGAGCGCGCCGCGAACAGGCGGGCCGCGGCCTCGGTCTCGGTCGCATTCCGGCCGCGAACATGGATGCCGACCCCGTCCGTGACGTCGAGGACGACTTCCGGTCCGGTCAGGCCCAGATCACCGCCGCTTTCGAATACCAGGTAAAGGTCTGCGCCGGAGCGGTCATGCGTAAACAACGGCACCCGTCCGGCGCGCAGGGCTATGGCCTGCGCCGCAAGGGCTTCGACCGCGCGCGGGCCGCGCGTGTCTTCAATCGCGACGCGGCGAATGGCGCCGAAATCAGCCGCCAGGGCCTCTTCGACTTCGCCCAGCGTAGCGGGGCGGCGGGCGCGGATAAAATTGACCTGAAGCCGGGAGCGGCGCCCATCGACCAGCCAGTCGCCGTCGGCAGCATTGGCCGTGAGCGAGACCGTGTTGGCGCCGGATTGAAGCATGTCGCCCGGAATGTCGATGACCGAATTTTCGGTGGCCCGAACGATGATTTGCCCGGCAGGTTGACCGTTGACGGTCACAGACAACTCGCCCTGACTGGCGGCAGTGCCGCGCACGGCGAGTGCCAACCGTGCCGATTGTGCAGAAATATTGGGAGGAAGCCGGAAATCGAGAATCTGGCTTGATGATCCGGCCGAAATGAGCCGGGAATTGGCAGATGGATCAAGATCGGACAGTGTCCGGATTTCAGATCCGCTGGTTGCCGTCTCCTGCGCGTTTGCAACAAACGCCAAGAAAAACAACACTATGAGGCCGAAGCCCCCACTCAATACCCTTACAAACATGATGCGCTCCCCACCGCCTTTACACTTTATTAAGCAATTGGGCGGCCATCAACGGTTATGAGCGAGCTGAAAGCAGAAATCTGGGTGCAGGCCTTGCTGCGCCGCGCACAGTCGGGCGGGGCGATGGGCATGGTCGTGGCCCGTGGTGATCGGGATGCCGGTGCCGTGTGGGTCAAGGTGATGCGGCTGGACGGCAGCTGCGAGACCTTTGTTCCGGCCCGGAATTTCGAAGGGGAGCGTATCTGGACGCGGCCCAACGGGATCGTTCCTGAAGCCCAGGCCGATGCGCATATCCGCCGGGCCATGGACCGGGACCCTGATCTGTGGGTTGTCGAAATCGAGGACCGGCACGGGCGCCACTTCCTCACGGAACCGGTCGAAGAGGGCTAGCCCGCTTGCACGCCCGCGCCGGAGCGTTTACCCCGCGCGGCAAGATCAGACCGGACCATAATCACATGTCGACCGAAAACACGGGCGAGTGGGCCCGCCGCCGTACATTCGCAATCATCTCCCACCCTGATGCCGGCAAGACCACGCTGACGGAAAACGTGCTGCTAGCATCCGGCGCCATTCACCTGGCCGGACAGGTGCGCGCGCGCGGCGAGAACCGGCGCACGCGGTCCGACTGGATGAAGATCGAGCGCGACCGGGGCATTTCGGTGTCGGCTTCGGTGATGACGTTCGAGCACCAGGGTCTGCGCTTCAACCTGCTCGACACGCCGGGCCACGAAGACTTCTCGGAAGACACCTATCGCACGCTGACGGCCGCAGACAGCGCCGTGATGGTGCTCGACGCGGCGCGCGGCGTGGAGCCGCGCACGCTGAAGCTCGTCGAGGTCTGCCGCCTGCGTGACATCCCGATCCTGACCTTCATCAACAAGATGGACCGGGAGGCGATGGAGCCCGAGGCGCTGCTAGACGACATCCAGGACAAGCTGGCGCTCGACGTGGCGCCCATGCAGTGGCCGTCCGGGTCGGGGCGGCGCTTCAAGGGTGTCATGGATGTTCGCAAGAATGACTTCCTGATCTTTCCCGGCGCCGAGGGTGTCGAACCGGGCAAGGGGGCCAAGCGGGTCTCCCTGGACGACCCCGCCATCTCGTACGTACTGCCCGACGACGAACTGGCCGAGCTGCGTGAAGGCGCAGAAATGGCGCGCGAGGTGTGCCCGCCCTTCAACGACCAGTCCTACCGCGAGGGTCATCTGACGCCGGTCTATTTCGGCTCTGCCCTTCGCCGCTATGGCGTCCGCGAACTGATTGACGCGCTGGCCGAAGTCGCCCCGGGCCCGCAGCCGGAGAAGGTCGTCGTCAAAGGCAATTCGTCCGTGATCGAGCCATCGGCGAGCGAAGTATCCGGCTTCATCTTCAAGGTGCAGGCCAACATGGACCCCAATCACCGGGACCGGATCGCCTTCCTGCGCCTGGCATCCGGCGAGTTCAAACGCGGCATGAAGCTGAAGGCGGAGACCGGCAAGGCGATCACGATTTCGTCCCCGGTGATGTTCTTCGCGCAAGACCGCGAGATTGCTGATGAGGCGTATGCGGGCGATGTGATCGGGGTGCCGAACCACGGTGTCCTGCGTGTCGGCGACTCGCTGAGCGAGAGCGGAGCGCTGCGTTTCTCGGGCTTCCCGAATTTCGCGCCGGAAATGCTCCGCCGCGCGCGCCTGAAAGACCCGCTGAAAGCGAAGCATCTGAAGAAGGCGCTGGAATCGCTCGCCGAAGAAGGCGTCACCCAGCTGTTCCGTCCCGTCATCGGCGGGGACTTTATCGTCGGCGCGGTTGGCCAGCTCCAGTTCGAAGTGATGAGCGAGCGGGTCTCTGCGGAATACAATCTCGACGTCACCTTCGAACCCGCGCCCTACGAAACTGCTCGCTGGATATCCGGCAGCGACAGCGACATCGAGAGCTTCGGCGAACGCCACAAGAGCGCCATCGCGGAAGACATCGACGGTGACCCCGTCTTCCTGGCCAAGAGCACTTGGGAAGTGAGCTATTCGGAAGAGAAGTGGCCGAAGCTGAAATTTCACCGCACGAAGGAGAGAGGGCAAGCAAGTTGACGACGGAACCCCTGCAAACGGTCGAAGACGGTGCCACAGCGCTGTGGGCCAATGTCACGGAAGTCTGGCAGACGAGTTTTCTCGGCGCGAGCATCGGTGACGGCATCCTGGCGATGCTGGTCCTCATGTTGGGACTGGCACTGCGCGGCCTGATCTCGCGCTGGATCATCGGCGCCCTGAAGGGCATAGCCGACAAGACCCAGACGACGATGGACAACGCCGTTCTCGATGCCCTGTCGGGTCCGCTGAAGCTGATCCCGGTCATCATCGGTCTGTTCGTCGCCATCCAGATTCTCGGGTTTGAAGGGCCGTTCATGGCCGGAACGCGGCTGATCCAGTCGCTGATCGCCGTCGTGATCTTCTGGGCGCTGCACAATGCCGTGAAACCCGTCCTCCGATCGATGGCCGGGCTGCGCCGTGTCCTCAGCACGGTGATGCTCGACTGGATCGAAAAGTCGTTGCGCGTGATTTTCGTCGTCGTCGGGGCGGCGGCCGTCCTCCAGATCTGGGATATCCCGGTCGGACCGATCATTGCCGGTCTCGGCCTGTTCGGGGTGGCGGTCGGGCTGGGCGCGCAGGACCTGTTCCGCAATTTGATCGCCGGAATCCTGATCCTGACGGAGCGCCGCTTCCTGCCGGGTGACTGGATCAAGGTCGACGGGGTGGTCGAGGGCACGGTCGAGCGGATCAATTTCCGGTCGACGGTCGTGCGCCGCTTCGACAAGGGACCGGTCTATGTCCCGAATGCCGAATTGTCCGACAATGCGGTGATCAATTTCTCTCGCATGTCGCACCGCCGGATCTACTGGATGATCGGCGTCGAGTATAAAACGACCGCCGACCAGCTGCGGCATATCTGCCAGCAGATCAGCGACTATGTGAGCGGCAATGAAGAGTTCGCCGGGCCGCCCGATGTGCCGCAATTCGTGCGGGTCGACAGCTTTGGGCCGTCCTCGATCGACATCATGCTCTACTGTTTCACGATCACGCGGGACTGGGGCGAGTGGCTGCGGATCAAGGAAGACCTGGCCTTCCGCATCAAGGATATCGTCGAAGGGGCCGGAACCGGCTTCGCCTTCCCGTCCCAGACCATCTATTTCGACGATGGCGCCGAGGCCTTCATGCCGCCGCAGCAAAAGGCGAGAGATGGCCGCCCCGTTCAGCAAACCCTGCTGCCGGGCGCGCGTGGCGAGGATGGCGGCAGTTCAAGCTAGGCGGCGTCGCGGCGCAGCATCATGAAGCGCATGGCGCGCTGGGCGTCGCGATCCGTGATCGAGTCGAAGATCTGGCCGTACTCCTTGGCATCGCGCAGCGCATCTGCGGTGCGACCGGCATTGCGCAGGACTGCCATTGTGACGAACAGGGAGCGGTCGAGACCGCCTGCCTTGCAGATCAGGCACAACGGATCGACGGATTCGTGTTCGATCGCCATGCGTGCCGAGCGGTAGTCGAGCCCGGACATGTCGGCGAGGCCCACCGCCAGCTTTGCGAACTGACGCTCGCGCATCAGCTTGGCCAGCAATGCGCCGTCGAACTGTTTGCGCACTTTCATGCTGTTGATGTAGCGGGTGGCTTCCTGGATCTCGGCATCGGCGGCCATCCGCGCTTCCAGGCGGTTGTGGGAGGCCTGCATGGCTTCTTCAAGCACCTCCGGATCAACGCTCTCGAAGCGTTTCAGGATGCGCTCGCGCAATTGCGTTTCGACGACGGCCACGAGGTCGTTCAACAGGTCGACCGGTGTTTCCTTGCGCTGGATCAGAGGGGCGGCCAGCTCGGCGTTGGTCTCCGCACGCTCGGTCACTTCCTCATAGGTCTGACGCGACAGACGGGCGCCTTCGTTGCTGATCAGGCGCGCGACCGTGCGGTCGTCGCCGCGGCGCACGATGGCTGCCGAAACACGTTCCGGAACGGTTTCACGGACCGACATCTGGTTCAGATGATCCTGACCCAGTTCCTCGGCGAGCGCAACGAGGTCGTTTTCATTCAGGGCGTTCGATTTTTGCAAGATGGGTGCAGCGACCTCGATGGCGTCCCGGGCCAGCTGCATGACGAGATTTCGCGGTGCTAGGGGGGCATCGGCAAAGCGGCGCGACAGCTCGGCGCGTGCTTCGGTGGCCGTCTGGGCGGCAAGGCGCGACAACACCGTGTCGAACTCGGATTGCTCGCCGCTGCCCTCGACGGGCGGTTCTTCAAAGAACAGGTCGGCGACCTCGCGGAGCAGGTCGCGGCGGCGGTCGCTCGACTTTTCCCTGGCGAGGTCGACGAGATTGTTGAGCCTGGAAATTACCGCCATGACCGGTCGCCCCTCATTGTCCGCCCGTCCGGTCTAGGTGTCACATGTAAAAAAACTGTACCCGGACGCGGTTAATGCAGTGCTGAAACCGTTGCGATCCGCCCGGTGGTTCGATACCAGAGGCGCGGTGCAGGGGAGCGGACGATGCAGGAAGAATCGCAATCAGGCTGGCGAGGCAGGCTGGTCACGTTCGTCGAGCGACCGGCATTCCTGAATTTCATCACCGCGCTGATCCTGTTCAACGCCGTCACGCTGGGGCTGGAGACCTATCCGCTGGAAGCGGAATGGTTCGACCGGGCCTTGCCCGTCATCGACATGGTGATCGTGTCGATCTTCGTGGCGGAATTGTTCCTGAAAATGGTCGCTTACGGCCCGCGCTTCTTCAAGTCGGGGTGGAACTGGTTTGACGTGATCGTGGTCGGCGTTTCGCTCTTCCCCGATGCGGGCGCCTTCACCGTTCTTCGGGCGCTGCGCATCCTGCGCGTCTTCCGCCTGTTCTCGGTCATGCCGGAGATGCGCAAGGTGGTCGAGGCGCTGATGCGCGCCATTCCGGGCATGGGCGCCATCATCATGGTGCTGGGCCTGATGTTTTACGTCTCGGCCGTGATGGCAACCAAGCTGTTCGGGATCTCCAACCCGGACCTGTTCGGCAGCCTGGGCGGATCGGCCTTCACCCTGTTCCAGGTGATGACGCTCGAGGGCTGGGCGATGGAAGTGGCGCGGCCCGTCATGGCCGAGGTCAGCTTTGCCTGGATATTCTTCCTGGTCTTCATTGTGCTGACCAGCTTCGCAATCCTGAACCTGTTCATCGCGGTCATCGTGGATTCGTTGCAGGCGAAGCATTTCGATGAGGAAGAAGAGCGCGAGAACCGCCAGGAGGTCGAGGCCCGTGCCGACCGGGACGCGTTACGCGCTGAACTGGCGGCAATCCGGGCCGACATCAGTGCGCTGCGCAGCGAAGTCGGTCAGGGAATGCGGGACGCTTCCGCGGCGAAAGCCCGCGACAAGGACGAGTAGTAGGCAATCTGGCGTTCCTCGCGCTCGGTCCGGTCACGCGGCGCCGGAGCGCTGAGCGGGCGAACCGGCAGATCCTCGTGCGCCACCGTCATGAAGCGTTGCCAGATGCGCGCCGGCAGGCTGCCGCCAGTGACGTCGGCAGTCGGCGTATCATCGTCATTTCCCACCCAGACACCGGCGGTGTAGTCGGCGCTGAACCCCACAAACCAGGCGTCGCGGTAAGACTGGCTGGTGCCTGTCTTCCCCGCTACGGGGCGATTGCCCATGCGCGCCGCCTGGCCGGTGCCGTTCTGGACGACGTCCTGGAGCAGGGTGGAGACAGTTTGCGCGACGTCCGGGTCGACTTCGCGGACGCCGGGACGCGCCTCGTGTTCGTAAAGCGTGTGGCCGCGCGTGTCGGTGATCCCGGTGATCAGGAAGGGACGCCGTCGCTCGCCGTCATGGGCGATGGTCGAATAGGCCCCGGTCAGTTCCAGCAGGTTGACCTCGGCCGTGCCGAGCGACAGCGCGGGCAGGGGCGGCAATTCGCTCTCGATCCCCAAACGGCGACCCATGTCGACCACCGCTTCGATACCAATCTCGGCGGCGATCTGTGCGGCGACGGTATTGATGGACCGACGCAGCGCCTCGCGCATCGTGACCCGCCCGCGATAGGTGCCGCCGAAATTGCGCGGCGACCAGCCATCGATGTCGATCGGTTCGTCCATATAGGTGGTGAAGGGTGACAGGCCGGCCTCGATGGCGGCTGCAAAGACGATGGGCTTGAATGCAGAACCCGGCTGCCTGCGCGCCTGAACGGCGCGGTTGAACTGGCTGTCGCCGTAATCACGGCCGCCCACCATTGCGCGCACAGATCCGTCTGAATCCAGTGCGACCAGTGCGGCCTGACCGGCGCGCTCGGCTTCGCCTTCGGCCGCCAGCAGGTCATGGATCGCGTTGTGGGCACCTGCCTGCAAGGCGGGGTCGATCGTGGTGCGGATCACGAGGTCCGTGGGCGCGTCCGGCAACAGGTCGTTCGCCAGTTGCAGGGCATAATCAAAGGTGTAGCCGAAGATTTCGGGGCTGGGCGCGTCCTCGGCGATGGTTCGCACGGGCGTCGCGGGTTCCAGAACGGCAGCGTGCCGCTGGCTTTCTGTGATGAAACCCGCCGCCTCCATCGCGAACAGGACCTCGGTGGCGCGGTCGCGGGCGTCAGGCAGGTTGCGCAGCGGATCAAGACGGCTGGGCGCCTGCGGCAGACCAGCGATGAGTGCCGCTTCTGCGAGCGTCAGTTCGGAGGCCGGCTTGTCGAAGTAACGCCGCGCAGCGGCCTCGAGGCCATAGGCACCCGCGCCCAGATAGATGCGGTTGAGATAAAGTTCGAGAATCTCGGTCTTCGGGATCTGGCGTTCGAGCGCCCAGGCCAGACGCATTTCCTGCACCTTGCGCCGGATCGAGCGTTCCGGCGTCAGGAGGAGGTTCTTGACCAGCTGCATGGTGATGGTCGAGCCGCCCTGAACCGAACCCCCTGCGCGCATGTTCGCAAGGACAGCGCGGGCCGTGGCGCGAAAGTCGACGCCGTGATGGCGGAAAAAGCGCCGGTCCTCGATGGCCAGAAAGGCCTGGATGACATGCGGCGGCAATTCGTCGGCGCGCACCGGCGGAGCATAGCGCGGCCCGCGGATGTCGATGATCTCGCCATTGCGGTCCAGCAGCGTCACCGAGGCTTCGCGGCGCGCCGACCACAGGTCGGCAGGATCGTCCGGAAGGGCCGGCAGGTCATGAAAGGCCCAACGCCAGAACAGACCGGTGAGGACACCGATCAGGATGATCGATGCCGCGACGGCCCCGGTGATGATCCAGGCGCGCCGGTTGTCGCGGTCAGCATCATGCTGCATCAGGTCTGCGCGAAATGGCGGCATTGGTTTCCTTCCCCGGACGCCTTATCACGCGTCGAACAGGGCAACATTCGGGCGAAGCGGTTGGAAAAACCATTCTGGAAACTGAAATCGCTGCAACAAATGTCGGCTTCCGAGTGGGAATCGCTGTGCGACCACTGCGGCAAGTGCTGTCTGGTCCAGTTGCAGGACGAGGACGGGCAACGCGATTTCACCGATATCGCGTGCCGACTCTATGACGTCTGCGCGGGCGGTTGCCGGGACTATGCCCGCCGCAGCGAAAAGGTGCCCGATTGTGTCCGCCTGACGCCGGGTAATATCGGCGCCCTGGATTTCATGCCCATGACCTGTGCGTACCGGCTGATCCATGAAGGCAAGCCCTTGCCGGACTGGCATCCGCTCGTCAGCGGGGATGCCGGGAGCGTGCACCGCGCAGGCATGAGCGTCGCCGGCAAGGTGGTCTCTGAAATCGACGTGCCGGAACGCGAACTGGAAGACCATATCCGTACCTGGCCGGGCGAATACGGGGACTAGTTCGCCCCTATCCCGCACGCCCGGAAATGTTTCACCGGTTGCCACGCGCACGTCGCGGAAAAATGCACGGATTTATCCGGCCGACCCGGTTTGCGGACCAATATGTGTCATGGCCGGAAAGAAGGGTCAGACCCACCGAACCCCCGAGATGTGGACGGCGCTGTTGCGGCGGCACCTGGCTGGCGAAAGCGCCGCCCGGATCGCGGCGGCGTGTGGCCTGACCGAAAACTGGGTCACGACGAAGCTTGAGGCCCTCAAGCGCGACCGCGGCGCCGATGCGCCGGCAGGATATATCGACCCGGTGCTGCGGGCATTGGCACGGGCAGAGATCGCGCTGGACGACGGGCGCCATGATGACGCGATGAAGGATATTCGCGCCGCTGCCGCCATCGCGAAGCTGCGCAAGGAGACGGGCATGGTGACACAGAACAACAGACCGGCGGGCAAAGCCGGCGGAAGGAAAGGGCTGACGCTTGAAGAAGCCCGGCGCATCCTCACGGACCGAATGGCTAAAGAGCGTCGCGCTCGCGGATCAGGTGGGGAACGAGGGGGGAGTTGACGCCTTCATCCAAGCCATCGGGATCGCCGAGGCCAAGCGGATCGCCGAAGACGAATGGGACTCCACGGCGCGTCCCGCGCAGCTGCCCCCCGAAGGTGACTGGCGGGTCTGGTTGTTCATGGGCGGGCGCGGCGCGGGGAAAACCCGCGCCGGGGCAGAATGGATACGCTCGCGCATTGCGGCAGGCGCGCGCCGGATCGCGCTGATCGCGCCGGCGCTGAACGATGCCCGCGAAGTGATGATCGATGGCGCGTCCGGTCTTTCCCGCCTGGGGCCGGCTGACGACCGCCCGGCCTATGAATCGTCGCGGCGGCGGCTCGTCTGGCCGTGCGGGGCAGTGGCCTACGTGTTCTCGGCGGAGGATTGCGACTCGCTGCGCGGTCCGCAATTCGACACTGCCTGGGCCGATGAATTTGCCGCCTGGCCGGACCCGCAAGGCGTGCTCGACACGCTGCGGCCCGCATTGCGGCTGGGCGATGACCCGCGGCTGATGGTGACGACGACACCGCGCCCGATCCCGGCGCTGAAACGCCTGATCGCGGCACCGGATACGGTGATGACCAATTCGGGCAGTGCCGAGAATATTGCCCACCTGGCGCCCGGCTTCATTGCCGCGATGCAGGCAGCCTATGGCGCGTCACGGCTGGGGCGGCAGGAGCTGGACGGCGAACTGATCGAGGATCCGCCAGGCGCTCTCTGGACGCGCGACCAGATCGAACAGGCGTTTGCGTCCATTCCGGGGGATCTCGACCGGATCTTGGTCGCGGTCGATCCGCCTGCGACATCGAATGCCCGGTCGGACGAATGCGGGATCGTGGTGGCCGGCGTCGCCGGCGAGGGCAATAGCCGCATTGCATTCGTGCTCGCCGACAAGAGTTTCGGACCTGCGAGCCCTTCAGCCTGGGCAGGGCAGGTCGCCGAAGCGTTTGAATGTTTCGAGGCCGATGCGGTGATCGCCGAGGCCAACCAGGGCGGGGAGATGGTGGCGAGCGTGCTGAGGGCCGCTGCGCCGGACCTGCCCGTCACGCTGGTGCGCGCCAGCCGGGGCAAGCGGACGCGGGCGGAACCTGTGGCGGCGCTTTATGCGGCAGGCCGGGTGCGTCATGCCGGGCGGTTCCCGGCGCTGGAAGACCAGATGTGCAGTTTCGGTGCGCCCGATGGGCCGCGATCCAGCCCCGACCGGGTCGATGCCCTCGTCTGGGCAGTATCGGCGCTGCTGTTGAAATCCGCCGGAACACCGCGCCTCCGGGCGCTCTGAGGAGAAAACCATGAGCTTCATCGATCGCGTCCTGGGGCGCGAAACGAAGACGAGTGCCGCGAAACGGCTGATCGCACTGTCGCTGGGCAGCCGGGCCGCCTGGACGCCGCGCGACTATGCGGCGCTGGCGCGCGAAGGCTTCACGCGCAATCCGGTGGCGCATCGCTGTGTCCGGATGATCGCCGAGGCAGCGGCTGCGGCCCCCTTGCAGGTTCTGCGTGGCGGGCAGGTGCGCGAGGGCGATCCGGCTGCGGCGATGCTGGCCCAGCCCAATCCCGACCAGTCCGGTGCCGAATTGCTGGAGGATCATTACGGCTACCTGCAGGTCGCCGGGAATGCCTATCTGGAACTCGCTGCACTCGATGGAGCGCCGCGAGAACTCTTCGCTCTGCGGCCCGACCGGATGCGGGTCCTGCCCGGTCCGCGTGGCTGGCCGGATGGCTGGGAATACACGGTGGGTGGCCGCAGCGTGCGTTTTGCCCGCGACCGGGCGAGCGGGCAGAGCCCGGTCCTGCATTCACGCCTGTTTCACCCGTCAGACGACCATTACGGCCTGTCGCCGCTGGAAGCGGCCGCCGCTGCCGTCGATGTTCACAATGCGGGCGGCGCGTGGGCTAAAGCCCTGCTGGACAATGCGGCGCGGCCCTCCGGGGCGCTGGTCGTGACGGCGAAGGAGGGCGAAGGCCGGCTGACCGACGATCAGTATGAACGGCTGAAGGCCGAGCTGAGCGAGGCCCATGCCGGGCCCGCCAATGCGGGACGCCCGATGCTGCTGGAAGGCGGGCTCGACTGGAAGCCGATGGCATTGACGCCCGCCGACATGGATTTCACCGGAGCGCGGCGCGAGGCGGCGCGGGAGATCGCACTTGCTTTCGGCGTGCCCCCCATGCTGTTGGGTCTTCCGGGTGATAATACGTATGCGAACTACCGCGAGGCCAATCTGGCATTCTGGCGGCACACCATTCTGCCCCTGACGCGGAAAACGGCCGCGAGCCTGACGGGATGGCTGCGACCCTGGTTCGGAGCCGATCTGAGCGTGACGGTGGAGGAGGACAGGCTGCCGTCGCTGGCCGAGGAACGCGCGGCGCGCTGGACCCAGGTGAGCGCGGCGGATTTCCTGACGGGCGACGAAAAGCGCGCCCTCCTGGGTATCGGGGGCGGGGCATGAACGACCCGAACATGAGCTGGCGGATCGAGCGAAGTGTCACGCTGGGCGTGATCGTGGCGCTTGCGCTCCAGACCGGCGGCGCGCTGATCTGGGCCGGCGCGGCGGGCGAGCGCCTCGACAGGCTGGAGCGCCAGACCTCGGCCCTGACGACGACCGGCGAGCGTTTGGCGCGCCTGGAAGAACAGATCGGGCAGGCGCGCGAGAGCCTGAACCGTATCGAGCGGCGGCTCGACGAATAACCCTCTGAAAACGGAGAAGCCCATGGATCCCGACGCTTTCGCGCCGGATGGCGAAGCCTTGTCCATCTCTGGCTATGCCAGCCTGTTCAACATACCGGATCTCAATGGCGATGTGGTGCGCCCCGGCGCGTTCGCGCGGAGCCTGAAACGCCAGGGCGCGCGCGGCGTCCGCATGCTGTTCCAGCACGAGGCGGGCGAACCCGTCGGCGTGTGGGACGAGATGCGCGAGGACGCGACCGGGCTCTATGTGAGGGGGCGCGTTCTGAGAACCGCACCGCGCGGCCGGGCGACGGCGAGCCTGATTTCGCAGGGCGCGGTCGACGGCCTGTCCATCGGCTTCCGCACCCTCCGTTTCGCGCCGCTGAAAGCCGGCGGGCGCGAGCTGATTGAACTCGATCTCTGGGAAGTGTCGGTCGTGACCTTCCCGATGCTGCCGCAGGCGCGCCTTCGCGTCGCGGAACCGGCCGCCGTCGCGGCGTGACCGGCCCCCGTCTCAACCAAGCAGGAAACACCATGAGCAAAGAAACCAAGATGGCGGCGCCGTCGGCGGAAACGCGCGCGGCGCTGTCGGAAGTGCTGTGCGCCTTTGAAGCCTTCAAGGACGCCAATGACCGGCGTCTCGGCGAGATCGAGGCGAAGTCCTCCGCCGACCCGCTGTTGACCGAAAAGGTGGCGCGGATCGACCATGCGCTGACCGAGGCGAAATCACGGCTCGACCGGCTGTCGCTGGATGCGGCACGTCCGGGCCTTGAGGCCGGGCGTCCCTCCAGCGAACGCAAGGCGGCCTGGGATGGCTATATGCGCTCGGGCCAGCTGAGCGCGGGCATCGAGGGTAAGGCGCTGTCGGCGGGATCGAACCCGGATGGCGGCTATGTCGCCCCGGCGGAGACGCAGGCGCTGATCGACCGGCTGATGGCCGATGTTTCGCCGATCCGTGCCATTGCCAGCGTGCGCCAGACCACGTCGAACGTATTCAAGAAGCCGGTTTCGCTGGGCGGGGCGGCGACGGGCTGGGTTGCGGAAACCGCGGGCCGTCCGGAGACGGATACGCCGACGCTGGACCTCCTGGATTTCCCGGTCGCCGAGCTTTACGCCATGCCGGCGGCAACGACGGCGCTGCTCGATGATGCGCTGACCGATCTCGATCTGTGGCTGGCGGAAGAAGTGCGCGACGTGTTCGCGGCGCAGGAAGGCGCGGCCTTCATCTCGGGCAATGGCACGAACAAGCCGAAGGGCTTCCTCAGCTATACGATGGCCGCCGAGGCGAGCCACACCTGGGACACGATCGGCTATCTCGCCACCGGTGTGGACGGTGATTTCGCCGCCACCGATCCGGCCGACGATCTGATCGACCTGATCTATGCGCCCAAGGCCGCCTATCGCGCCAATGGCCGCTTCGTGATGAACCGCCGCACGGTGTCCGCGGTGCGCAAGTTCAAGGACTCCAATGGCGATTACATCTGGCAGCCCTCGCTCAGTGCCGGGGGCGAAGCGACGCTGCTCGGCTATGCGGTCACCGAAGCGGAAGACATGCCGGACATCGGCTCGGACGAATTCGCCATCGCGTTCGGCGACTTCGAGAAAGGCTATCTGATTGTCGACCGGCAGGGCATCCAGGTGCTGCGCGACCCGTATTCGGCCAAGCCCTACGTCCTTTTCTACACCACCAAGCGCGTCGGCGGCGGGGTGCAGAATTTCGACGCCATCAAGCTCTTGAAGTTCGGCGTGTCGTAAGGCCTGCCGGAGGTTGCCCGGCCGGGTGCGCCCCTCCACCCGGCCGGGTGGCTACCCTTCATCGAGCTCAGCAGCACGCTCGACTAGCCGCTCCAAGTAACGAAGCGCGGTATCAGCAAGAATGTCGGCACAGAAAAAGTGTTCGAGCTTGTCACCATCGTGCTCACCCGGAACCTCAACCCATGCTTTTGCCCGCCCATCGAAGACTGGTCCAACGGCAAGATGGGGACCGATAATCGCGGCGGCGATCGGTTCGCCTGTTGGCTTTCCAGTTTCCTTGTCGACCCGCTGAACTTGCCCAACGTCCCTGCTGCCAAACGGCAAATGCCGGTTATCAGATTTTCGAACTGAAACTGGCGTAATGCCGTGCTGATCCGTGTTTCGAGCCCGATGCAGGTAATTCAGAAGCAAATCAGTTTTGCGTTCGTGTTTCACGGTGGCGAACCAGTCGCGGGAAAGCTCACTTTCTTTGGAACCTTGTTCGAGCTTCGAAAAGACAGCTGCCGACGCGACGAGAAAATCGATCCACGCGTCCTCCGCTTCGTCGAATGATTTCGCGCTTTTCAATTCTGTCGCTGCTCGAGTTGCACGCTGAAGCCGACGTCGTGCTGCCTCAACTGCCTCGGTCTTCATTCATTCGCTCCGGGTTTCACTGACACCACGGAACTTTACGAGGAATCGACATGACCCTCCAACTCGTCACGCCGCCGGCGGTCGAGCCGGTGACGCTCGCCCAGGCGAAAGCCTATGTGCGCGCCGGATACGACGCCGAAGATGATCTGATCCTACAACTTGTCCGCGCCGCGCGCGAGCGGGTCGAGGCCGAAACCGGCCGCGCGCTGATCACGCGCACCTACCGGGAGGTGCTGGACGACTGGGCGGTGCCGGGGCGGTTCGCGCCCCCGGGCCAGCTGCGCCTGCCCATGCCGCCGCTGATCGCGGTCAGCGGCATCGTGTTCCTCGACGCAGATGACGCCGAAACCGAATGGCCAGCGGACCGGTATGTCGTCGATATCGACGCTGATCCGGGACGGATCGCGGTGCGCGGACGGTCGACCTTTCCCCGCCCGCCGCGCGCGGTCGCGGGGATCCGTATCACCTTTGATGCCGGCTATGGCACGGAGCCCGAGGATGTGCCCTCGGCGCTGCGCGATGCGGTACTGCGCCTGACGGCAGAGGGGTATGCGCGGCGCGAGGCGGTCGGCAATTCGCCGCTGCCGCTTTCGGTCCAGGCGCTGCTCGCGCCCTACCGCCGGGTGCGGGTATGAGCGCGGAAGCCGCGTTTCAGGACGCGCTGATTGCACACCTGTCTGCCGATGCGGGCGTGGTGGCGCTGCTGGGTGATCCGCCGCGCGTGTTCGACGAGGAACCTGACGGGGCGGCGTACCCCTATGTCACCATCGGCCGAGGGGTGAGCGAGGACGCGGATGCGTCTGGCGCGCGGGTGATCGAGCACCGGCTGACCCTGCATGTCTGGGTGCGATATGGCGGGCGGCGCGAGGCAAAAACCGTCGTCGATGCCGTACGCGCGGCGGGACATGAGGCGGCGCTATCGCTCGCCGGAGGATGGCGCTGCGTCTTCTGCCGCTCGGTCTATGCCGATGCCTTCCGCACCCGCGACAGCCGCATCGCCCACGGCGTGATCCGCTTCCGGGCGATGCTGGAACAGATCAACTGAAAGGAACGATCATGACCGCCCAAAGCGGAAAAGACCTGCTGTTGAAAATCGGCGACGGGGGGAGCCCTGAAAGCTTCGCGAGCGTCGCGGGGCTGCGCGCCAAGTCGATCACGCTGAACGCCCGCACGGTGGACGCCACGAATGCCGACAGTCCGGGGGCGTGGCGAGAATTGCTGTCCGGTGCGGGCATGAAGTCCTGCGCGATTTCAGGCAGCGGCATCTTCGTCGATGCCGCCGCCGACGAGACGGTGCGCGCCGCCTTCTTTGCCCAGAGCGCCGACACATGGCGCATCGTTGTGCCGGATTTCGGCACGATCGAAGGGGCGTTCGTCGTCACCTCTCTCGAATATTCCGGCCGGCATGACGGCGAGGCCGCCTATGCGCTGTCACTCGCCTCGGCCGGGGCGCTGAGCTTCGCCGCCGCATGAGCAATCCCGCGCGCGGCGAGGTGACGCTGGAAGCCGGGGGCGAGACTCACACGCTCTGCCTGACGCTGGGCGCACTCGCCGAGATCGAGGCTGCCTTAAGCGTAGCCGGCTTTGCCGGCATGGCCGAGCGGCTGAAGACGCTGTCGGCGGCGGATCTGGCCCTGGTGCTGAGCGCGCTGATGCGCGGGGGCGGGGCGGTGGCGGACCTGACCGCGATCGACCCGGTGCGGGCCGCGAAGGCCGTCGCCGACTGCTTCGAGCGCAGCTTGTGACCGGTCTTCCGTTCGACGCCTGGCTGCGGCTGGCCGCGCGGATCGGCATCCCGCCGCGTGATTTCTGGGCGCTGTCCCTGAAGGAGTGGCGGGCGCTGACGGCACCTTCCGGGCCTGCGCCGCTGGGCCGGGCGGAGCTGGAGGCGCTTCGACATCAATTCCCCGATTGAGCGCATCCCCGGACTTATTCCGGGGCCTACCTGGCGTGCGAACGACCGACGGTAGGTCCCGGCAGGAGACCGGGACAGAAAGGACCATTCCTTCATGACCACAGATACCAACCCCATCGCCGAAGAGGCGGAGCGGGCGGGCGAGGCGCTGCGCGCATTGGCCGACGGACCCGGCACCGAAGCCGCAGAAGCGATTGCCGCTGCCTTCGAACGCGCAGGAACGAGCATCGAAGCCGCACTGGTCCGGGCTGCGCGCACTGGCGAGCTGAGTTTCTCCAGCATCGCGGAAGCGATCCTGCGCGACCTGTCGCGGCTGGCGTCCGACCGGTTCGTGGCCGGGCCGGTCGAATCCCTGCTCGCAGGGCTGACCGGCGCATTGCCGGACCTGAACACAGCCAAGCCGCAAACGGCGGGGGCGCCTCCGGTCACGGTCCATCTCAATCTTCCGGCGGGTGCCGACGTCTCTGCGATCCGCCGCTCTGAAACCCAGATTGCGGCAAGTCTGGCACGCGCGGTTCGCAAGGGGGCGGGACGGATATGACCGGATTTCACGAGGTTCAATTCCCATTCGCCGTCGCGCTTGGCGCGCGCGGCGGACCCCGGCGGCGCACCGAGATCGTTACGCTCGGCTCTGGCCGGGAAGAGCGCAATTCCCCGTGGGCGCAGTCGCGCCGCGAGTGGAATGCCGGTCCCGGGGTCAAGTCGCTCGATGACCTGCATACGCTCATCGCCTTCTTCGAGGCGCGGCGCGGGCGTCTGCACGGCTTCCGGTTCCGGGACCCGCTGGATCACAAGTCTTGCGCGCCGTCGGCGGCCCTCTCGGCGACTGACCAGGTCCTGGGGACCGGCGATGGCAGCACAACAGAATATTCGCTTGTGAAGCATTATGTGAGCGGTGATCACAACCATGTCCGGACGATCGCCAAACCGGTCGAGGGAAGTGTCCGAGTGGCGCTCGACGGCGTCGAGCTTGGCGCCCCTGACTTTGTTGTCGATCCGGCGACAGGGGTCGTGAGCTTCGCGGCACCGCCGCCGGGCGGCGGGGTGATCACGGCCGGTTTCCTGTTCGATTGCCCGGTCCGGTTCGACACCGATGCGCTGGATATCTCGCTCGATGCCTTCGGCGCGGGCGAGGCCGGCGCTGTGCCGCTGATCGAATTGAGGCTCTAGGCCATGCTGACCTTGCCCGAAGCCTTGCAAACCCAACTCGACAGCGGCGTGACGACCCTGTGCTGGTGCTGGCGCGTGACACGCCGAGATGGTGCGGTGTTCGGCTTTACCGAGCATGACCGCGACCTGACGGTGGACGGCGTCACCTGTCGCGCAGCCACGGGGTTTTCGCCCGGTGAGCGCGACGGGAAGGGCGGCCTGACCCCTGACCAGGCGAGCCTGTTCGGCGCATTGAACGCCGCCGCGATCACCGAAACCGACCTCGCAAATGGTCTGTGGGACGGCGCACAGGTCGACGTGCTCCGCGTCGACTGGACCCAGCCTTCGATCTTTGTGCAGACATGGGCCGGAGAGATCGGCGAAACCCGACGCGGAAACACCGCTTTCGAGGCCGAACTGCGTGGCCTGTCGGCCCGTCTGGAACGGGTGACGGGCCGAATTTACTCGCGACTCTGCGATGCCGAGATCGGCGACGCGCGTTGCGGCATTGACCTGGACAGCCCGGCCTTCAAAGCGGCCGGCAGCGTCGGATCTGTCGCTGGAGACGATGTGTTTGCGGCAATCGGCCTTGGCGGATTCGACACTGGTCTCTTCACGCGTGGTCTGCTGACCTGGACCAGCGGTGCCAATGCGGGTGCCGTCAGCGAGGTTCGAGAGCACCGCCTGTCAGGCACCGCGGTTCAAATCCGGGTGATGTCGCCGCCCTTTGTCCCGATTGAAGCAGGTGATGCCTTTCAAGTGCGGGCCGGGTGCGACAAGCGCCATGCCACCTGCCGGGACCGGTTCGCCAACATCGTGAACTTCCGCGGTCACCCCTTCATGCCGGGCAATGATGTTCTCGTCGCCGGGCCGGCCAGCGAAACCGTTCACGACGGCGGCAGCCGGGGCCGTACCCGATGACAATGCGGCATGCGGCACTGGCCGAGGCCCGCACGTGGATCGGCACGCCCTATTGCCACCAGGCGAGCGTGAAGGGCGTCGGCAGCGACTGCCTGGGACTGGTCCGGGGTATCTGGCGAGCGCTTTACGGGCAGGAGCCGGAAGCCTTTCCGCCCTATCCGGCGCGCTGGGATAACGGCGGCCGCGATCTGCTGACCGAGGCCGGGCAACGGTGGCTTATCCCGGTCGATGTCACCGAGGCGCAGCCCGGCGACGTCATCCTGTTTCGGCTCAAACCCGGCGCGCCAGCGCGTCATTGCGGTGTCATCTCGGGTCCGCACACGCTGATCCATGCCTATTGGGGGCGGGCGGTGAATGAAACCGCGATGACGCCGTGGTGGCGCCGCAGGAGTGCGGCGGCGTTCCAATTTCCTTCACAAGTGAAATGATATGGCAGAGCTTCTACTAGGGTCCGCCGGATCTGCGATTGGCGGGGCGTTGGTGCCGGGCGGTATTTCGCTTCTCGGCAGCACGATTTCGGGTGCCGCCATTGGCGGCTTCATCGGGGCGCAAATCGGCGCGGTCGCAGACCGGGCGTTGCTGGCCTCGCTCAACACCGCCCACCGTGAAGGACCTCGCCTGCCGGACCTGCGGTTGCAGGGTTCGACCGAAGGCGCGCCGATACCGCGGCTCTATGGCCGGGCGAGGATTGCCGGACAGGTCATCTGGGCGGCACGGTTTACGGAAACCGGAAGCCGGGAACGTGCCGGGAGCAAGGGCGGCGGACCGACCCAGACCTCCTACACCTATACGGTCAGTTTCGCGGTGGGCCTGTGCGAAGGCCGCATCGACGGTATCGGCCGCGTCTGGGCGAATGGCGCGTTGCTCGACCAGTCGACAACGGACATGCGGGTCTATCAGGGTCGAGAGGACCAGCTGCCGGATGCGCTGATCCAGGCGATCGAGCGCGCGGACAATGCGCCCGCCTTTCGTGGCCTGGCTTACGTCGTGTTCGAGGACTTTCCGCTCGACGACTTCAGTGCGCGGATACCCAATCTCGATTTCGAGGTGTTCCGCCCGGCGCCTCCGGCTGATCCCGATGCGCCGCGTCTGGAAGACATGATCGGCGGTGTCGACCTGATCCCTGCGTCAGGGGAATTCGCCTACGCCACCGAGGCCGTGATGCGCCGGACTGGACCGGGCAAGGATGAGCCGGAGAACGTCCACAATGGTCGCGGCGTCACCGATTTCATCGCGGCAATCGACGATCTCGAGGCGCGTCTGCCCCACTGCCGTTCGGTGCTTCTGGTGTCGTCCTGGTTCGGTTCCGACCTGCGATGCGGCGCCTGCGAGATCCGTCCGGGCGTGGAAACGCGCGAGAAGGTCACACGCCCGGTCAGTTGGGCGGTTGCCGGTCTCGACCGGACGACTGCCGTGCTGGTCTCACAGAACGACGACCGTCCGGTCTATGGCGGCACGCCTGACGATGCATCGGTGATCGCCGCGATCCGCGAATTGAAAGCGCGTGGGTTCACGGTATCGCTTTATCCCTTCATCCTGATGGACATTACGGCAGGGAACGGCTTGCCCGACCCCTACGGCGCAGACGAGCAACCTGCCTTTCCCTGGCGCGGGCGCATCACCTGTTACCCGGCAGCCGGACAGGCTGGGACGGTCGACAAGTCTGCGGGCGCGGCTATGCAGGTCGCAGATTTCTTCGGGACCGCGCAGGCCGCGCAATTCAGCGTGAACGGGGATGCCGTCAGCTATTCTGGACCTGAAGAGTGGCGGTTTCGCCGCTTCATCCTGCATCACGCGGCTCTGGCGAAGATTGCCGGCGCAGACGGGTTCCTGATCGGATCGGAAGTGGTCGCGCTCACCACGGTCCGGGACAGCGCCGATCATTATCCGGCAGTCGATGCGCTGTGCAGCCTTGCCGGCGAAGCGCGCGCCCTTCTGGGGCCGGATGTGCGCCTGTCCTATGCTGCCGACTGGAGCGAGTATTCCGGGCATCGTCCCGCTGATGGCTCGGGCGATGTGTTCTTTCACCTCGATCCATTGTGGTCCCACCCGGCCATCGATGCCGTCGCGATCGACTGGTATGTGCCGCTGTCGGACTGGCGGGACGGGACCGCGCACCGCGACGCCGCGCTGTCGCGCAGCGGCCACGACCTGTCCTACCTGGCTTCGCAGGCCGAGGGCGGGGAGGGGTATGACTGGTATTACGCGAGTGATGCGGACCGCCTGTCCCAGTCGCGCACCCCAATCGTCGACACCGCGCACGGCGAAGACTGGGTGTTTCGCTACAAGGATTTGCGCGGTTGGTGGGCCAATGCGCACCATAATCGCCCGGGCGGGGTTCGCGCCGCGACTTCGACGGCCTGGCTGCCCCAGTCCAAGCCGATCTGGCTGACGGAAACCGGTTGCCCGGCGGTGGACAAGGGTGCGAACCAGCCCAATGTGTTCGTCGATCCCAAGAGTGCTGAAAGTTCGCTTCCATACTATTCTCGCGGTTCGCGCGACGACCTGATCCAGCGCCGCTATATCGAAACGATGATCGGTCACTGGACAACGGACGACACGGTTTCGGGCGTCTATGGCGGCGCCATGATCGACCCGGCGGACATCCATGTCTGGACGTGGGATGCGCGGCCATTCCCGGATTTCCCGGCACGCGGGGATGTCTGGGGGGATGGAGACAACTGGCGCCTCGGCCATTGGCTGACCGGCCGCATGGGTCTGGCACCGCTGGGCGATGTGGTGCGCGACCTCGCGCAGTCGTCGGGCGTGGACGCGGACGTTTCGGCGCTCGACGGCCTCGTGTCAGGCTATCTCATCGACCGTCCGATGCCGGCGCGTGATGCATTGTCTCCGCTCTCCAGCCTGTTCGGGTTCAATGCTGTCGACACGGACGCCGGGGTCCGCTTTGCACGTCCTGCGCCGCCGGATACTGAATGGAATGAAACCGAGCTTGTGCTGTCGGAGTCCGGATCGGCCATCCAGACGACGCGCGACGACATGACCGGACTGCCCGCGGATTTGCGGGTCCATTTCATCGACGATGACGGGGAGTACTCACGCGGAGCCGTGTTCGCGCGCAACCGGCTGGGCAGTGGCCGCGGCGGGGCCGATCTGGCAATCGCGCTGCTGGCGGATGCCGGGCAGGCCGAAGACTGGGCCGTGTCAGCGCTTCAGCGCCTCAACGCCGAAGGCGAGACTTTCAACTTTATCCTTCCGCCGTCGGCGCTCGCTGTTGAGCCCGGTGACACGGTCCGGATCGTCCATGCTGCTGGCACTGCCGACAGGGTGCTGACGGAATTGTCCGGTGATGTTCAGCGCCGCGCCGTCGCAACGGCATTTACCGAGGCGCACACAGGACTGACGGGACCCGCGCCCCGCCATCCCGGCGGTGACGTCCGGCCACCGTCGAAGGCTGAATTACTGGTCCTCGACCTGCCGCTGATCGATGGCGAGGCTGAGCGTTCCGGGCCGTTGGCCGCGGTCACGGCGACGCCCTGGTACGGCGTTGCGGGCCTTCATGCAGGGGCCAGCGCACAGTCGCTGACGCGCCGGAGCCTGTCCCGCCTTCCGACCGCGATGGGGGTGATGCTCGACGCATTGTACCCGGCACCGTCCGGGCGGATCGTCGAGCAGTCTGTGCGCCTTCAGCTCGACCGGGGCGAACTTGCGAGCGTCACGCATGCATCCTTGCTCAGTGGCGCCAATCGACTGGCGGTGGAAACCGGAGACGGCTGGGACGTGATCCAGTTCCGCGATGCCGTGCTGATCAACGAAGGCGAATGGCGGGTCTTCGGCCTGCTGCGCGGGCAGTTCGGCAGCGAAACCGCGAGCGTTGTCGCTCCGGGCGCGCGCTTCGCGATACTCGATTCCGAGATCAGCCCTGTTCCGGTATTCGATCACGAAACGGGACAAAACCTCGTGTTCAGGGCCGGACCGGCGCGCATGGCGCCGGACCACGATTCCTATGCGAGCGCGACGATCCTGGTTGAACGCGCGGACCTGCGTCCCTTGTCGCCGGTGCATGTCCGTGGGCGACGCGCGGACGGAAATCTGACCGTGAGCTGGGTGCGGCGCACGCGGATTGGCGGAGATTTGTGGACGCCGGGGGATGTACCCTTGGGTGAAGTGGCCGAACATTACGAGCTCAAAGTCGGCCCCGCCGGCGAGACCCTCAAGACTGTCGTCGTCGACTCGCCGTTCTGGGTTGTCGATTCCGCGCAGGAATTGGCGATTTTCGGAGGGCTGATCAGCACGCTGGAGGTGGAGGTTCGTCAGGTCTCCGAACGGTTCGGACCGGGGCGCGCCGCGACGGGGGTGTTCACACTGTAACAGGCGAGTTGGCGTTTCTGGCAAAAGCCCCCTACATCTCGGCGATCCATTTCGCGAACGCATGACCGTATGACCGATCCCTATTCCATTCTCGGCGTATCGAAATCTGCAAGCGCAGATGAGATCCGCGCGGCTTATCGCAAGCTGGCCAAGGCGTTGCATCCTGATGCCAATCCGGGAGACGCCAAGGCGGAGGACCGGTTCAAGCAGGTCAGCGCAGCGTTCAAACTTCTGTCCAACGCGGAAAGTCGCGCGAAGTACGATCGCGGAGAAATCGACGCCCAGGGCAATGAGCGCGCGACCTTCCACCCCGGCGGCGCGCACGGACGAGCGCGCGCGGGCGGGTTCGAGGATGTCAGCGATATCTTCTCGGACCTGTTCACCGACTTCCGCCCCCGGTCGCGCGCAAGAAAAGGTGCGGACCTGCGATTCCGGCTCGATCTCGATTTTCTGGACGCGGCCAAGGGGGCAACCAAACGGGTCACTTTGCCCGCCGGGCGCACGCTCGATGTTCGCACACCTCCGGGTGTCACCGATGGTCAGACCCTGCGTCTGGCGGGGCAGGGCGAACCGGGCGCCGCAGGCGGGCCGGCGGGCGATGCACTCGTCGAGCTGCATGTGACGCCGCACAAATTCTTCTCCCGCGACGCAGACGATGTCCGCCTGGATCTGCCGGTCTCCTTTGCAGAGGCGGTCACCGGGGCGAAAGTGCGCGCCCCGACCATTGACGGCCCGGTTGAAGTGCGGGTGCCACCCGGCTCGACATCGGGAACCTTGCTGCGGCTGCGCGGCAAGGGATTCGCGTCCCGTTCCGGCAAACGCGGTGACCAGATCATCCGGTTGATGGTCGATTTGCCGCCGGATGATGCCGCGCTCAAACGCTTCGCCGAGACCTGGAATGCCCCGAAGGGCTATGACCCGCGGATGAAGCTGCGCTAGTCTTGCCGTTCAGAAGCGGTTCAGCGAGGTTGAACCAATATGCCGGCATGATGAAGTCCCTGATCACCTCCACCGTGCTCGTTGTTGGCCTCGCCATTGGCGCGGGCGCCGATGCGCTGCAGTACCAGCAAGCGCCGAGCGAGATGCGTAACCGGTATTCGGCTGACGAAGCGCGCACGGCTGTCCAGTCGGGACAGGTTTTGCCGGCGCTGCAGGTCATCCGGACCGTGCGCCAGCGCTACAGCCGTGCCGATGTGATCGATGCGGAACTCGAGCAGGGTCCGCGTCCGCGCTATATCATCAAGATACTGACCGAAGACGGCCGCCGCGTGGATGTCGTTGTCGACGCCCAGACCGGTAATATTCTCTACGAACGCTAGGAGCCGATTGCATGCGTGTTCTGGTCATTGAAGACGATCCCGATCTGAACCGGCAGCTTTCGCGTGCGCTGGGCGATGCCGGCTATGCGGTCGATTCCGCAACGGATGGCGAGGAAGGTCACTTCATGGGCGATACCGAGCCCTATGATGTCATCGTGCTCGACCTGGGTTTGCCGAAGCTCGACGGAGTGACCGTGCTGGAGCGCTGGCGGCGCGATGGCAAGGATACACCCGTCCTGATCCTGACAGCACGCGACCGGTGGAGCGAAAAGGTTGCAGGTTTCGATGCGGGGGCGGACGACTACCTGACCAAGCCGTTCCACACCGAGGAATTGCTGGCGCGGATGCGGGCGCTGACGCGCAGGGCTGCCGGTCATGCCACGTCGACGATCGATTGCGGCGACCTGTCGGTCGATACGCGTGGTGCCCGCGTTTTCATTGACGGCGCGCCGGTGAAGCTGACGTCGCACGAATTCCGGATGCTGAGCTATCTGGCCCACCATCAGGACCGTGTGATCTCCCGATCGGAACTGGTCGAGCACATCTACGATCAGGATTTTGACCGTGACTCCAACACGATCGAAGTGTTCGTCGGACGCTTGCGCAAGAAAATCGGCCAGGACCGTATCGAGACGGTCCGCGGACTCGGGTATCGCCTGACCGATCCCGGTTCACCCTCCGCGTGACGCCCAAGCGCCATTCGCTTGTTCTTCGCCTGATTGCTACTGGTGCAATCTGGGCCGTGGTGTTGCTGATTGCCGGCGGTATCGCACTGACCCAGCTTTACCAGCGATCCGTTCTGGGCGCGCTCGAGGACCGGTTGCAATCCACCGTCAACGCGCTCGTCGCCGCCGCCGAAACCGGTGACACGGGCGAGGTGTCGCTGGCGCGCGAGCCTACGGACCCCGAATACAATCTGGTTTTCTCGGGCCGCTACTGGCAGATCGCTGACTGGCGAACCGACGAACGCCTGCGTGTGATCGCACGTTCCCGCTCGCTGTGGGACGAAAGGCTGAGGCCGCCGGACTCGCTGCTTGAGCGCGCGGCCGCGCAGCCCGGGACACCAGTGACCAGCAAGATTGTCGGCCCGGACTCCGAGCCCCTGCGCATCGTTGCTCAGGCGGTCATACTGTCGGGCCGTCCCGACATGGTCGTGATTTCAGCGGCCGAGGACCAACGTCCTGCCGACCGGGAAGTCCGGCGTTTCGTTGTCGTCGCGCTCAGCCTGATTTTTGTCTTCTCGGTTGCGTTGCTGGCCGGTCTGATCTTCCAGGTCAGGATCGGCCTTGCGCCCGTCTTCCGCATGCGCGACGCGGTCGCTGCCGTGCGTGAGGGACAGGCCGAGAAGGTCGAGGGCCAATTCCCCAGCGAGCTTCAACCACTGGGCGAAGAACTCAACTCGCTGATCGACCATTCGCGCGAAGTCGTCGACCGCGCCCGAACCCATGTGGGCAATCTGGCGCACGCCCTAAAAACTCCGATCGCTGTCCTGCTCAATGAAAGTCGCAACGAACAAGGCGGCTTTGCCGAACTTGTCACGCGTCAGGCCGAGACGATGTCGCGGCAGGTTGACCACCATCTGCGCCGCGCCCGGGCTGCGGCGCATGCCAAGGCTGTCGGGGCACGGACAGATGTCTGCTCGACGCTCGACGATCTCACGCGCACCCTGCAACGCATCTACGGGCGGACAGGGATCGCGATCTCCCACACTTGCGAGGAGGGCGCCATCTTTCGGGGCGAACGCCAGGACCTGGAGGAGATGGTCGGCAACCTGCTGGACAATGCCTGCAAGTGGTCGGGCGGCGAAGTGCGGGCGACTGTCAATCTGATCGAGGACGGGCGCCTGGAAGTCGTCGTCGAGGATGACGGACCGGGAATGGACGCCGAACGCCGGGAGCAGGCCTTGCAGAGGGGGGTCCGCCTCGATGAAAGCACGCCGGGCAGCGGGCTTGGCCTGTCGATCGTGGCTGACCTGGCCCAAGTCTATGGCGGTGCCTTGTCACTTGATGCATCCGGGCTCGGAGGACTGCTCGCACGTGTCACCCTGCCAGCCAGAGCGCGCTAAAGCGCCGTTAACCGTAACCGACGCAAACTCGTCCGTGTCATGACGCTTTCCGGTTCAATGCGATGAAGTCGCTCAGTGCGGACAATCTTGAAAAACTGACCCTGTTCTGGGGCAGCCTGCCGCCCGAAATCCGCAAGCGGGTGCTGGGCGCTGCAGCCCGTGCCGCCGAGCATGATGCCGGTCAGGCCGGGCTGAGCAGTTTGCTGACGCTGCTTGAACAGAAGGCACAGCCCGATCCTGCTGAACTGAAGAAGAAGCGGCTCTTTGCGCCGCTGGTTTCCCTGACCGGCGACCCTGAAAATGATCCGCCTTCGCGCGCTTATTTCTCGCCCACTTTTCTGAACGCCCTGTGGTCGTGGCTGGACACGAGCATGGAGGGCGGCGTGGCGGGCAGTCTGCCCGAGCCGGACGCTCCTGCCGAAGACTGGGCGGCGATCCGCGCCGAGACCGGAGCCCGCATTTGCGCGTGTCTCGACGCTGCGGAAGGGGACCGGAAACTCGAAAGCCGGCTTGTTTCCCTTTGGGGTGCGGGGGGCGCCGAGACGGCCCGGCAGGCGGCGACCTTGCTCGTCCACCACAGCGTCCTTGACCAGGCGATGGCCGGCATTCCTGAAGAGATCACCGACTTCGATCCGGACATGTGTACGCAGATGCGTGACGCGTACGAGACTGTGATCGACACCCACCCGGAGGCCGGGGTCTGGTTGCTAATCATCCTGATGACGCGGTTGAAAAAAACCGCCCAGATTTTCCGGGCTATCGCCAAGATCGGCCGGCGCGAAGACGACCAGCTCATCTCGAAGACGGACCTGGCTTCGGTCGGCGATGCGGTCCTGAAAGACGCCGAGTTCTACGCCACCCGGTTCCGCCGCGCTCCGCAAAACCTGGCCGAGGCCGAAGACGCCATTGCCGGACTGGCCTCCTTCGTCACGGTCACGGTCGGCATGACACGCGAGTTTGGTATCCGGAAAGACGGCCGCTGGGGCAAGACGCTGTTTGCGCTGCGCGCTCAGACGTCCGGAGACCTGGAAAAGCTCTTCTCGAACACCCCGAAGGTCCTCGAGGCTGCGCTGCCCGTTCCGCGTAAGGGCGCTGACCGGACTATGCAACCTGTCGAGCCTGCCGACGAAGCAATTATCGCGCGAGCCGAAGCGCAATTGCGCTTTCTGGGCGCTGCGGGAGATTGGGCATCCCAGGCCGCGATCGGAAGCGTTCAGAAAAAGGCCGAGGACGGCGCGATCTGTGCGCTCGAAGACTGCTTTGGCCACATCATCAATATCCTGCAGCACTCGGAGGGCGAGACTCAATTACTTGCTTCTGCGGGGCTGGACGTCATTGCCCGGCTGCAAGAAGCGCTGGGACAGGATGAAAGCGCCAGTCTGACACGCCGCCGCAATGCTGCGGCCCTGGCGGCGTGACGTTCTGACGCTTGCGCATGCGGCGGGCAACGCTTACTCCCGCCTGCCATGACCACTGACCCCAATTCCCGTCTCGTCGCGCTGGAAGACCGCGCACGCCGGGACGCCCGGCTTTATTCGCCGAGCGCCACGCGTAACGCCGTTCCAATTCGCGACGTGCTCACCGCGCTTCTGCCGGCCGACGCACGCGTTATGGAAATCGGCTCCGGAACGGGTCAGCACGGCGAGGCCTGCTGTCAGGCCCGCTGGGACATCCACTGGCAAACATCCGAACTCGACCCCGACTCCCGGGGCAGCTGTGCGGCACGCGCTAACGATCTGCCCGGCCTGCTCGCCCCCTTGGCGATCGATGCCTCGGTGCCTGACTGGCATGACGGGCTGGACATGGTGGATGCGCTCGTCTGCATGAATGTCATCCACATTGCGCCGTGGCGCGTGGCGGAAGGGCTGGTCGCAAGCGCATCAAAACTCGTGCGCGAGGGCGGGTTCCTCTTTCTCTACGGTCCATTCAAGGACGGTGCGCAAACGGCGCCGTCGAATCTCGACTTCGACGCAAGCCTGCGGATGCGCAATCCTGACTGGGGGGTGCGCGATCTGGACGCAGTCGTCTCCCTGCTCGCCGAAGGCGGCTTCGCGCTCGAACGCCGGATCGGCATGCCCGCCAACAACCTGTCTCTCATCTTCCGGAGGTCGGCATGATTGTCCTGGGGATGGCAGCAGCACTGATCGGCGCTTTCGCGGCAATCTTCGTGCTGGCGCCGATACGTGGCGCCGGTATTCCCAAGTGGGCCGGACCCGTGGGGGCTGCGTGTCTCTTGCTCATAACCGGGGGCGTCTACTGGATCGGGGGATCGCCCAATCAGGCTGGAGCGCCTTACCAGCAGGCCGCTGCAGAGCGCCGCGAGAGCGACCCGGCCGAACTGGAGCCGGCCGCGCGGATCGAGCGGCTTCGCGACATCCTGCGAGAGAATGATACCGATGCTGAAGCGTGGGGCCTCCTGGGCCGGGAGCTGGCGCGCAGCGAACAAGAAATCGAGGCAATCCGCGCGTTTCAGCGCGCGCTGACGCTGGATCCGCAGGCGCGGACTTTCTCGGATCTGGGGCAGACCCTGATCAATCTCAATGAGGGTGAAGTCACCGCCGACGCACGCTCGGCGTTTGAAGCGGCCCTGGCCCGCAATCCCGACCTGCCCGAGGCCGGATTCTTCCTCGGACTTGGCGCATATCAGGACGGTGACCGCGCCCGGGCGGTTCAGCACTGGACCGCCGTCCTGGCGCGTCTTGAAGCCGGCAATCCCTTCAGAGAGATCATTGCGAGGCAAGCGGCCGACCTGCTGTCGAGGCCAGATGTCGACTCGATCGCGGTGACCGCCGCGCAGCAGGACGGCGACATGGAAGTGACGCCGCAGGAGCGCATCGCGGGAATGGTCGCGCGATTGTCCGACCGGGTGGCGCGCGGCGAAGGGTCGCTGTCGGACTATCTGGTCCTGATGCGGGTTCGCGCCATGATGGGCGAAACCGAATTGGCCCGCGAGGCCGTGGAGTCTGCCCGTACCCGGTTCGCCGGGGATGAGGGCGCCCTCGCGATCGTGAGCGTTGCAGACGCCGCGCTGGCTGCGCGCGGTGGAGAGAATTGATGCGCAAGAGTCGCCAGAGATTGTGGATGGTCGGCGGGGCCGGCGTGGTTCTGGCCGCAGCGCTGGGCTTGATGCTGCTCGCCTTCGGTGATGCGCTGGTGTTGTTCTACAGCCCGTCCGAGATCGCGGCCGATCCTCCGCCTGCGGGCGAACGGATCCGGGTGGGCGGGCTGGTCGAGGCCGGCAGCGTGGTGCGCCCCCGATCGGGCGGTGCTGAATTTACCCTGACGGACAATGCCGCCACGATTCGCGTCGCTTATGCCGGGGCCTTGCCGGACCTGTTCCGCGAGGGGCAGGGCATCGTCGCCGAAGGCCATCTGATGACTGACGGCGTGTTCGACGCGTCCAACGTGCTCGCAAAGCACGACGAGACGTACATGCCGCGCGAAGTGGCCGATGCGCTCCGCGAGCAGGGCATGTGGCAGGGAGAAGGCGAATGATCGCCGAGGTCGGCCGGTTTCTGGTCGCCCTTGCGCTGATCCTTTCGGCCCTGCAGCTCGCCGCGGGGTGGCGGGCAGCCGGCACATCCTCTCCGATCGCTTGCCAAGTCGCAGGCCGGGCGGCCCAGGCCTCGATGACGGCACTGATGCTGGCCTTTGCGTTACTGATCCACCTGTTTCTGGTGTCCGATTTTTCGGTCGCTTATGTCGCCGGGCACAGCCATGTCGACAAACCGCTTCTCTACAAGGTGGCGGCGGCGTGGGGCGGTCATGAGGGCTCGATGCTGCTGTGGTGCCTGCTGCTGACTGCAGTGGGAGCGGGACTGGCCCGGTTCGGCCCCCGGTCCGATGAAGGGCTGAGGCTGCGCGCCGTTTCGATACAGGGTGGATTGCAACTCCTGTTCCTCGGTTTTCTGGTTTTCACGTCCAACCCGTTCGACCGCCTCGCAGACGTTCCGCTGCAAGGCGCTGATCTCAATCCGATCCTCCAGGATCCGGCGCTCGCCTTGCACCCGCCCATGCTCTACCTAGGCTATGTCGGCATCTCTGCCGCCTATTCCCTGGCACTGGCAGGGCTGATCGAGGGGCGCGGCGGACAGGTCGTGGCGCGGGCGCTGCGGCCCTGGGCCGTCGGTGCGTGGGTTGCGCTGACCGCAGGTATCTCGCTGGGCGCCTGGTGGGCTTATTACGAGCTCGGCTGGGGCGGCTGGTGGTTCTGGGACCCGGTGGAGAATGCCAGCTTCATGCCCTGGCTCGTGACGGCAGCCCTGATCCATTCCGCCATCGCGACGCAGCGCACCGGCGCCTTTCCCGGATGGACGGCCCTTCTCGCCTTGCTCGCCTTTTCGATGTCTGCGCTCGGTGCCTTCCTGGTCCGGTCCGGTGTCCTGACCTCGGTCCATACCTTCGCGCTCGATCCGGAGCGCGGCTTGTGGATACTGGCCATCTTGGCGGTCCTGGCTGGGGGCGGGCTCGCAATCTTCGGATGTCGCGCGGCAAAGCTGGGCGAGGGCGAAGGGTTCGAACCGACAAGCCGTGAAGCCTTCATCGGTCTCAACAACCTCTTTCTCGCAGTAACCGCTGGCGTGGTATTGTGCGGCACGATCTACCCGCTGCTGGCTGACGCGCTTGGGTGGCGGGCGGTGTCGGTCGGTGCACCCTATTTCAACCGCGCCGCGACCCCGCTGATGGCGGTGCTCCTGATCCTGATCCCGTTCGCGCCCTATCTTCCGTGGCGGGGGGGCGGCCTGAAGCGAACAGCCATTTCGTGGCGTCCCTTGGTGTGGCTGGTACCGGGCGCTGCGGCCGGACTGGGCGTATTGTTGGCTGGTGGCAGTCTGCTGGCGGTTGCAGGTGCCGCAGTAGGCGGCTGGGCGCTGGGCGGCGCGGTGACGGACATTTTCGAAAGCCGCGCCCTGGCCGGGCTGGCTCCCCGGCTGTCAGCTTTCGGGCGAGGTCTGGCACATGCCGGTGTCGGACTGATCGCGCTCGGTGCGGCTGCCGACTCCACGGGGCAGGCCGAACAGGTGCGGGCGCTGGCTCCCGGCGAAGTCATGACGCTGGGCGGGCGAAGTGTGGCGCTGGCTTCCGTGCGCCGCGCGGATGGTTCGAACTATCTGGCCGATCAGGCCGAACTGATCGTGACCGAAAACGGACGCCGGATTGGCGTGCTCAACCCGGAGCGCCGTTTCTACACCGCGGCAGGGCAGAATACGCGCGAGGTTGATATTCGCTCGACCCTGACGGGTGACCTCTATGCCGTGCTCGGCGAACCGCGACCGCGCGACGATGGTGAAATGGCCTTTGAAGTGCGCATGTCCTTCAACCCCTTCACCTGGCTGCTCGGTCTCGGGGCCATGATGATCGCGCTCGGCGGCCTGTCGGCCCTCTCCGGGATGGTGGCCGGACGCCGCAGGGAGTCCCTCCCATGAACGTGCTCATCGCCCTCCTGGTGTCGATGCAGGCATCCCTCACTCCGGCCCAGGAAGACCAGGCGCGCGCCCTGATGCAGGAAATTCGCTGCGTTGTGTGCGCAGGACAGTCGATCGCAGACAGCGACGCTGCGCTCGCCGAAGACATGCGCGGATTCGTGATCGAACGCGTGGCGGCCGGAGAAACGTCGCGCGAAGTCCGCGCCGCGCTGGCGGCACGTTATGGCGACGAAGTTTTGCTGCGACCGCCCTTTGGCTGGCACACGCTGGGACTTTGGCTTTTCCCGCTCTTTTTGCTCGCCGGTGGCGGGATGATGCTGGTGCGCGCGTCGCGAAAACAGCCGAGCCCGAGCTGAGCTCGGCGCATCCCTTGCGCCGGGTGGTTTGCACACGGCGTTGATCTGCCCCATGTCTTTCCTCCCAAGGGAGGCAGGAATGGCCAGATCAGAACGGGTTGAATTCGACGGTGCATTCGGCGACCGGCTGGCAGCACGGCTGGAACGCCCCTCCGGGGTTCCCAGGGCTTTCGCGCTTTTCGCGCACTGCTTTTCCAGTTCGAAAGACATTCTCGCCGCGACCCGCGTGTCACAGCGTCTGGCGCGGCAGGGCATTGCGGTATTGCGGTTTGATTTCACCGGACTTGGTCATTCCGACGGCGAGTTCTCGAACACCAATTTCTCGTCCAATATCGAGGACCTCGTCCAGGCCGCCGCCTTCCTGGCGGAGCATCACGAAGCACCGCGCCTTTTGATCGGCCATTCGCTGGGCGGCGCAGCCGTGATCGCTGCCGCGCACCGCATCGCCTCCGTCCAGGCGGTGGTCACAATCGGCGCGCCCGCCGACGCGGATCACGTTCGCAAGCAATTCAACGCGCAGCTCGACGAGATCGAGGAAACCGGGTCGGCCAATGTGTCGCTCGCCGGCCGGCCCTTCCGCATCACCCGCCAGTTCCTGCGCGACATCGAGGGCCGCTCGCTTGAAGATGCGGCAGCGACCCTGAAAAAGCCGATCCTGATCGCTCACTCGCCCGTCGACGAGACCGTCAACATCGAGAACGCGACGCGGCTGTTCGTGGCCGCGAAGCACCCCAAGAGCTTTCTCAGCCTTGACCATTCCGACCATTTGCTGAGCGGCAAGGATGATGCCCGGCATGTCGCGGACGTGATCGCGGCCTGGGCCGAACGCTATGCTGCCGAAGACAGGCTCCCTGAACCGCCACGTGCCGTGCCGCAGGGCGTGGTTGTCCAGGAGACCCGGCAAGGGAAGTTCCAGAACTGGGTCGTGGACGGCGATGACATCGGGCTGACCGACGAGCCGGAATCCTATGGCGGGCTGGGATCCGGACCGACCCCCTACGGGCAGTTGAGCGCAGCGCTGGGTGCGTGCACTTCGATGACGATCCGGATGTATGCTGATCGCAAGTCATGGCCGCTTGAGCGCGTCACGGTGACGGTCAAGCACAACAAGGATCACGCAGACGACTGCGCTCATTGCGGCGAGGAAAAGCGCAAGGTCGACATTTTCGAACGGACTATCCGCCTTGAAGGCGACCTCGACGCCGAACAGCTGGATCGCCTGATGGAGATCGCTGACCGGTGCCCGGTTCACCGCACGCTTCACGAACCCGTCGTCGTTCGAACCACGCGGGCGTCTTGAACTCGCCCCAAAGTCTCATCATGTAATGTTTTCGTAAGACTCGCGCCACGCTCGCGTTACGTCGCACGCGGCATGGATTGTGCGAGTGACAGGGTCTGTCCAGACACAGGGAATGATCGACACATGATTGCTACGTCACGTATCAACCGACTTGTAGGCGTTTCGCTTTTCGCACTGACGGCGCTCGCCGCCGGAGCAGTGATGACGGGCGGTTACTCGTCCGCCGACGCCCAGGAAGTTCGCACGCCGATGACGGCCGCCGTACCGGAAGGTGCGCCGATGTCGTTCGCAGACCTCATCGAGCGGGTCAGCCCGGCGGTCGTTTCGATCAATGTCCGGGTCCAGTCCCAGCTTCCCAGCATGCAGGGCGGGCAGGGCATTCCCGACCTGGACCAATTGCCGCCCCAGATGCGCGAATGGTTCGAGCGCCAGTTCGGCGAGCAGGGCCAGCCCCAGATGCGCGAAGGCATCTCGCTTGGTTCGGGCTTCTTCATTTCTGAAGACGGGTACGTGGTCACCAACAATCACGTCATCGAAGACGGCACGGAAATCACCGTCGTGCTGTCTGACGGCACCGAGCTTGACGCGACGATTGTCGGTTCAGATCCGCTGACCGACATTGCGCTGCTGCAGGTTCAAAACGCAGACGACCGGTCCTTTCCCTTCGTCCGGCTTGACCGCGAGCCGCACGTCCGGGTGGGTGACTGGGTCGTGGCCGTGGGCAATCCCTTCGGTCTCGGCGGCACCGCAACGGCGGGTATTGTTTCCGCGACGGGCCGCGAAAGCCGCCTGGCGAACTACAATGAATTCATCCAGACCGATGCGTCGATCAACCGCGGCAATTCCGGCGGTCCGACCTTTGACCTGAACGGCAATGTGATCGGTGTGAACTCGCAGATCCTGTCGCCGACCGGAGGCAATATCGGGATCGGCTTTGCCATACCTTCCGACGTTGCAGCGTCGATTGTCGATCAGCTGATCGAGACCGGACGCGTGTCGCGAGGTTGGCTCGGCGTCCAGATCCAGGACGTGACCGAAGACATCGCCGACAGCGTGGGGCTGGAAGGCCGGCGCGGTGCGATCGTCAGTTCACTGGTTGCCGGCGGGCCTGCCGCTGACGCCGGTCTGCGCCGCGGCGACGTGGTTCTGGCGATGAATGATGACCCGATCGATGGCGCCAGCGCGCTGACGCGCCGGGTGGGTTCGGCGCGTACGGGCGAGACGGTGCGCTTTACCGTGCTGCGCGACGGCCGCGAGGAAACGGTCCGCGTGCGCCTGGGCGAGCGCCCGGACGAGCAAACGCTCAATTCCACACCTTCGATTGGCGAACCGGAACCGGCCGAGACCTATTTCGGCATGTCGCTGACGCCGAGCCTCGAGGAAGGCGCGGACGTCGCTGGCCTACTGGTCGAGAATGTCGAACGCAGCAGCGAAGCGGCCCAGAAGGGCCTGCGCCCCGGTGACATCATTGTCGAAGCGGGCGGCGAAGCCGTTGCGACGGTCGAGGCCTTTACCGACGCGGTGAATGCCAACCGTACGGAAGGACGCCCGGCGATCCTGCTGCTGGTCCAGAACGGCGCAACACAGCGTTACATCGCGCTTCAACTCGACGGTTTTTGATCGCCGCTGAACAGGATTGGGGACGGTTATGCGCATTCTGATCATCGAGGACGACCGCGACGCCGCCGGCTATATCCGCAAGGGTTTGCGGGAGTCGGGACACGTCGTGGACCATGCTGCCGATGGCGAGGAAGCCCTGGAGATGGCGCGGGCGTCGGAATACGACATCCTGGTTGTCGACCGGATGCTGCCCAAGCTCGACGGGTTGAGCGTCATCGAGACACTCCGGTCGGAAGATGACCGGACCCCGGCCCTCATCCTGTCTGCGCTGGGCGAGGTTGATCACCGCGTCGAGGGCCTGAAGGCGGGGGGCGATGACTATCTGGTCAAGCCCTACGCCTTCGCCGAGCTCCTGGCCCGGGTCGAGGCCCTGGCCCGTCGCCGCGATCCGGAAACGGTGAAGACAAAGCTGGTGGTCGGCGACCTGGAGATGGACCTCCTGGCCCGCACGGTCGTCCGGGGCGAAGAGGAGATCATCCTGCAGCCGCGTGAATTCCGGCTGCTGGAATTTCTCATGAAGCATGCCGGGCAGGTCGTGACACGGACCATGCTGCTGGAAAAAGTCTGGGACTATCACTTTGATCCCCAGACCAATGTGATCGATGTCCACATCTCGCGCCTGCGGTCGAAGATCGACAAGCCGTTCGATCAGCCGATTTTGCACACCGTAAGGGGTGCCGGTTACCGCCTGCAGGCCTGACACGATGTCCCGCCGGCTTCCGGCCTTTCTCAACACCACTGCCTTTCGGGTGACGATGCTCTCGGCAGCGCTTCTGGCGCTGTCGAGTCTCGTCATTCTGGCCTTTGTCTATTTCGCTTCGGTCGGGGCATCCCTCAGCCGGACCGATGCGACCGTCGAGGAAGAAATCGCGGTGATCGAGAACCGCGTGCGCAATGGCGGGATCGACGCGGTCAATCGCTACATCCTACAGCGCAGTGTCGGCGGAAGTGATTTTCTCTATCTGCTGGTCCACCCCACCGGGCGGCGTGTTTCGGGAAACCTGTCGGGCCTGCCTGACGAGGAAGCCGACGAGAACGGACGGCTGCAGTTTGCTTATCGCCGGCCGCCAGCGGGCGAGGAAGAAAGCGAGAAAGACGAAAGGCTGGCGCGCGGCCGACTTGCACCGCTCACGGGCGGCTATGCGGTCTTCGTCGGACTTGATGTCGAGGACGAGGACCGGCTGGTCGGAGGATTGCTGCGCGCAGTGCTGGCGGCATCCGCCCTCGCGCTGGCGCTGGGCATGGCGTCCGGCATTTTCATCAGCCGGCGTTTTTCCCGACGTCTGGACGCGATCAACCAGGTCGCGCGAAAGGTTCGCTCCGGCGACCTCAAACAACGTACGCCGCGCACGATGACGGGCGACGAGCTCGATGAATTGTCGGCGAACTTCAACGCCATGCTGGACCGCATCGAGGAATTGATGCACCGGATGAAAAATGTCGGCGACTCCATCGCGCATGACCTGCGCTCGCCTTTGACCCGGATGCGAAACCGGCTCGATGAAGCACTCCGGGACGAGGGCGCGGACCGCGATGCATCGGTCTCGCAAGCCATTACCGACGCGGATGAATTGCTGCGCGTCTTCAATGCCATCCTGTCGATCTCGCGCCTTGAGGCGGGTGATCGGCGCCAGCGTCTCGAACCGCTCGATCCGCAACCGATCGCCGATGACCTCGCCGAACTTTATGATCCGGTGTGCGAGGACGCCGGCATCGGCTTCACAGCTGAAATTGCCCAAGGCTGCCGCATTGCCGGCGAGCGGGACCTGATTTCCCAGGCGATCGCCAATCTGCTCGACAACGCCGTCAAATATACGCCGGAAGGTGGTGCCATCGCCCTGCGCCTGCGTTGCCGGGCGAGCGGCGAGGTTGAATTCTCCATCACCGATACCGGGCCGGGCATTCCCGACATGGATCGTATCCGCGTCGTGCAGCGCTTCGTGCGGCTGGACAATTCGCGGTCGAAGCCGGGCTCCGGTCTGGGGCTCAGCCTCGTCAAGGCCATCGCCGAGTATCACGGAGCGCGCCTCGAGCTTGGCGACGGCCCGGGAACCGGGCCTCACGGCCCGGGCCTGCGTGCCGCGCTGATCTTTCCCCCGGTGAAATAACCGGCAGGACTTCCCCAAGCGGGCGCTCCGCGTCAGGTTCGGGACCATGACGCAGCCTGCTTCCCTGTTCTCGCTCCGACGCGACACCCTGCCGCCGCTGAAGGATGCGCGGTGCGAGCGCGTGTTCGAAGCGCTCACTCAGGCAGGGGTCGAGGTCGAGGGCGAGGACCGCGACTTCCTCGAAACGGTTTTCTCTGCGGCTCCCTATCTGGCGCGCCTCGCAATGCGGAGAGTCGACACCCTGGCCCGGCTCTTCACAGAGGATGCCGGAGACGTTGCGGATGCCCTGATCACCGCACTGCCTGAAGCGGGGGCGGACGCGCCTGACATTGCGTCGCTCGGAGACCGGCTGAGGCGCGCCAAGGCAGACATGCACCTTGTGACAGCGCTCGCCGACCTCGCCGGTGTGTGGTCCCTCGATGAAGCAACGTCGCGCCTGTCGGCATTTGCCGACGCGGCAGTCCAGGCGGGACTGCACGGCCTGGTCCGCGAAGCGGCCGGCCGGGGTCGACTGAATCCGCCCGGCGATGCCGCGAACCCGTTGCCCGGCCTGTTCGTGCTGGCGATGGGCAAGATGGGCGCGGACGAGCTCAACTATTCCAGCGATATCGATCTCGTCATTTTTTACGACCGCGACATGCTGGAGATGCCCGAGGGTGTCGATGCTGAGCGCGTCCTGCCCCGGCTGGTCCAGCGTCTGGTTCGCCTGCTGCAGGACCCCACCTCCGAAGGATATGTGTTCCGCACCGACTTGCGCCTGCGTCCGGACCCCGGGGCGACGCCGACGGCGATGCAGAGCGAAGCCGCGCTGCGCTATTACGAATCCATCGGGCAGAACTGGGAGCGGGCGGCCTACATCAAGGCACGCGTCTGCGCGGGCGATGTGGCGGCCGGACAGGCGTTCCTGACGGCCATGACCCCCTTCATCTGGCGGCGTTCGCTCGACTACGCGGCGGTCGACGACATCCGGGCGCTGGCGCGGCAGATCCAGTCGGTCGGCGACCGGGCGCAGGTGCGCGCGGCAGGACACAATGTGAAGCTGGGGCGCGGCGGCATCCGGGAGATCGAATTCTTTGCCCAGGTGCCTCAACTGGTGTTCGGCGGACGGCAGCCGGCACTCCGTGTCCGTTCCCCGGTCAAGGCGCTGGAAAAGCTGGCAGGCGAGGGGAAGGTGCCCGCCGCGCACGCCGAGGCATTGGCTGCAGACTACGCCTTTCTTCGCCGAGTCGAGCACCGCATCCAGATGCTGGAGGACGAGGCAACCCAGACCCTGCCGGAAGACGACACCCTGCGGCACCGGGTCGGAATTTTATGCGGATTTGAATCCCTCGACCGGTTCGACGACACCGTTCGCGCCGTCCTGACCCGCGTGCACGCAACGTTTTCGGAACAGTTTTCAGATGACGAATCCCTGGCGTCCGATTCCGGAAGCCTAGTGTTTTCCGGCGTCGAGCCGACGCCTGACACGCTGACCACGCTTGCGACGCTGGGCTTCTCCGAACCCGCCAGCATCTGGAACCGGGTCAATGCGTGGCTGGGCGGGCGGACACGCGCGACACGCACGCAGCGCGCCCGCGAGCTTCTGACCCGCCTCGCACCCAGCCTGCTCGACGCGATGGCCGAGACGGGCGAGCCGGACGCGGCCTTTTCGCGCTTTGCAGCCTTCTACGAGAACCTCCCAATGGGCGTGCAGCCTTTGTCATTGCTGCGCAATGAGCCTGAATTGTCGCGCGAACTCGTGGCCATTCTGGGCCTCGCGCCGCGGATCGCCGCGACACTGGCACAGCGGCCCGCGATCCTGGACGTGATGCTGGATGCGCGCTTTTCCCGGCCCTTGTCGCAGGATCCGGTCGATGACCTGCGGACCCGTTTCCTGGAGCAGATGGCGGTTTCGGAGAATGTCGAGGACGCGATGAACCGGGCGCGCCGACTGGCGCGGGAGGAGCGGTTCCGGATCGGTTCGCAAATCCTCGTGGGCCGCGCCGATGCCCGTGCTGCGGGGGCGACCTTTGCTGAACTGGCCGAAGCGTCGATCCATGCCATGGCGCGTGCCGCCCACGTCCGGATGGAGGAACGCCACGGGCCGATGCCCGGGCATTATGTCATCCTGGGGCTCGGCAAGCTGGGCGGCCGTGAACTGGCATCCGATTCAGACCTCGACCTGATGCTCGTCTACGAAAGCACGGGCGAGGGCGCGGAGACTTGGTTCACGCGCTTCACACAGCGCTTCGTCAGCGCCTTGTCGGCACCGACCGAGGAAGGCGAGCTGTTCGAGGTCGATCTGCAATTGCGCCCCTCTGGAAAGGCCGGTCCGGTCGCCGTCTCGCTGCCGAGCTTCCTGTCCTACTATGCCAGTGAAGCCTGGACGTGGGAGCGGATGGCGTTGACGCGGGCGCGGATCGTGTGCGGCGACGCCGAACTGAGCGCACAGATCGAAGACGGCATTGAGGGGGCCCTGTCCCAGGCGCGCAACTCCGACATTGTCCGCGAGGACGCCGCCGCCATGCGGGCGCGTCTCGAGCAGGAAAAGCCGGGACGGGGGCGCTGGGATATCAAGCGCAAGCCGGGCGGGCTGGTGGATATCGAATTCATCGCGCAGACCCTGCAACTGATCGAACTGGCGAACGGCAATGGTCCCCGGGAAACCTCGACCGTGGCCGCGCTCGAGCGCTTGCAGCGTGACGGTGCGCTGGATGATGAGGCTGCCGGGACATTGACGTCAGCCGCGCGCCTTTATCTCGACCTGCTGCAACTGGTGCGGACGGCGCACGGATCGGGCTTCGACCCGTCACAGGCAGCCAAGGGATTTTCCGACCGGCTTGTCCGTACGGCGGGCGCCGAGTCCATCGAAGGCCTGGCCGAACGGCTTGATACCGCGTCGGTGCAGGTCAGGCAGCAATTCGAGGCGCTGATCCATCCCCTGTCATAGGCGCGACGGATTCCGGTTTCTGCCCCGTTGAAAGAACTGCGAGGGTGGAAACAGGAGATACCCGAAATGAAAAAGCCATTCCTTTTGATTGCCGGCGCCGCAGGCCTTGCGATGAGCCTGACCGCCGTTGCCGATGCCCAACATCGCGGTGGATCGCGCGGCCATGACGGCGGCGGTCACGCCATGCGTGGCCTGATGATGCTGCGCGCGGCCGACGCGAATGGCGACAACACCGTTACACGCGCCGAAGTCGACCAGCTTCAAGGCGAGATGTTCACCTGGATGGATCGCAATGGCGATGGCGTCCTGTCATCTGCCGATCGTTCGCCGATGCATCAGCGGATGATGGCGATGCGCGAAGCGCGTGCCGACAACGACGACGACGGCGAACGCCTCCGGGGTCGCGGTGGACGACGCGGCGGCCGTGGACATGGCGGTGACGATCACGCCCGCATGGACGCCAATGATGACGGTCAGGTCACGCGTGAGGAATTCATGGCGCGCGGTGCCCCGGGCTTCGAACGCCTTGATGCGAATTCCGACGGTTCGGTCACGCCCGACGAGCTCGATGCGGCGATTGAGCAGGGCCGTGAGCGCCGCGAAGATCGTGTCTTCTGGTGGCGCGACTGATCTGAGCATGCCAGATTTCGGGCGTGGTGGTGGAAGGTTTCCCAAAGCATGACGGACACCGCAGGCGGTTCGCCTGCTCATTCCACCCTCACGAACGATCCCGATGCGCCCTTGCTGGCTGCAATCGGGGAAGGTGACCGCGACGCTGCCCGCGAACTGATGCAGCGGCGCCTTCCCCGGCTGCTCGCCATTGCGCAGCGCCTGCTGTCTGATCCGGTTGAAGCCGAAGATGTCGCGCAGGAGACCTTCATCCGGGTCTGGAAGGCAGCCGGCCGCTGGCGCAGCGGCGAAGCCAAGGTCGAGACCTGGATGAGCCGGATCGCGATCAATCTTTGCTACGACCGGCTGCGCCGCCGCCGCGAAGTGCTGACCGATACCGTGCCGGACCGCGCCGACGGCACACCGGGTGCCGACACGATTTTGACGATGGGCGAGGCCGCGCGGACGATCAAGGACGCGGTTGCGCAATTGCCGGACCGTCAAAGACTGGCGCTGGAATTGTGCCACTTTCAGGATGCCACCAATATCGACGCGGCGGCGGCAATGGAGATCAGCGTCGATGCACTGGAATCCCTGCTGGCACGCGGACGGCGCAAGCTGCGTGAGATACTGACAGGACAGGAAGACGAATTACTGGCCGGTTTCGGGGGCGAAATGCCGGTCCATGAGGGGATTACAAGATGAACCGCGAACGCTTCGAAACCATTCTGGATGCTTATGGCGCCCGCACGGACCGTTGGCCCGAAGCGGAGCGCGAAGCCGCGATCACCTATCTGGAGACACACCCGGACGCGCGCGCCGCGCTGGACGCGGCAGCGGAACTCGACGGCCTGATCCAGGTCGCCGCCGTCACGCACCAACCCAGTGAAATGTTGACCGCCCGTCTGCTGCGGGCGGCACCAGCGCGCGCCGTGCTCGACAATTGGCACAGGGTAGCCGCCGCGGCGGCCCTGACATTGTTCCTGGGCATTGGGGGCGGTTATTTCGGTGGTGGTTTCCTGCCGGATGCAACCAATGACGCTGCTTATGACATCGCCTTTGACGGTCTGGACAGCGGTATCGATTTTGACTGGGAGAGCGGCGTATGATGACCCGTGCCACCCCCTGGATTATCGCACTCCTGATCTCGGTGCTCGCCAATGGTGCGATGCTCGGCCTGACGCTGCACCGCGTGTCCGACGGGCCGCGTTTCCAGCCTGCCGAACACCGTCAGCCCGCCGGTGTGCGCGGTGACGGGTTCAGCCTGCGCGGGTTTCTTGCCGGCTTGCCGCCGGAATACCGCGACGACGCGATGGAACGCATGCGCGAAAGCCGCGATGACGTGATTGCGCGCGTTGAAACAGTCCACGCAGCGCAAGCCAATGTCGAAGCCGTGCTGCAGCGTGAGCCGTTCGACGCCGATGCGGTCCGGCAGGCGCTGGCCGAGTTGCGTCAGGCGCGCGGCGAGATGGAAGTCGAAGTCGAAGACGCTGTGCTGGACATCATTGCGGACTTGCCACCTGAAGGCCGACTTCAGGCGCTGCAAGCCGGTCTGCAGTCCGACCGGATGCGGCATCGCCGCCCGCCCCACCACGAAAGCCAGCGCCGCGGTCCCCGGCCCGGCTAACGACGCCCATCATAGAATCAAGGGTTCAGGCGGCGTCGTCAGAACGCGACTGGAAGTCTTCGTCAAAGGATTCCGTATCGCCGGCGATGGGAATGTCCGAAGCCAGTGGCAGGGTGAAGGTCACGGTGGTGCCTTCGCCGAGCGTGCTCTCGATGGCCAGCTTGCCGCCATGCATCTCGACCAGTGACTTCGACAGGGCAAGGCCAAGCCCCGAGCCCTGATGGCTCTTCGAATGCTGGCTCTCAATCTGCTCGAAGGGGCGCGCCAGGCGGGGGATATCCTCCTGTGCGATGCCGATGCCACTGTCACAGACCTGAATTGCCACGGCCCGGTCCACGGCGAAGGTGCGCACAGTCACCTGTCCGCCTTCAGGGGTGAATTTCACAGCGTTGGAGCACAGGTTCAGCAACACCTGTTTCAAGGCGCGCGGATCGGCTTCGACCTCGGGTGCGTCGATCATGTCGGCGGTCAACCGGATCGATTTTTCCTCCGCACGGCCACGTACCAGGCGCAGGCATTGTTCGATCGCTTCACGCGGAATCACCGGCTCGGTCTGGAGCTGCATCTTGCCCGCCTCGATCTTCGACATGTCGAGAATGTCGTTGATGAGGGCCAGAAGGTGTTCGCCCGACGTGTGGATATCCTTGACGTAATCGGCGTATCGCGCATCGCCGAGAGGCCCGAACATCTCGCGCAGCATGATCTCGGAGAAACCGTTGATCGCGTTGAGCGGGGTGCGAAGTTCGTGGCTCATATTGGCGAGGAATTCGCTCTTCGAGCGGTTGGCTTCCTCGGCGCGGATCTTTTCTTCCTCGTATTTCTTTGCCAGTTCCGCGATGCGGCTCTCGTTGCGTTTCACGTCCTCGACCGTGCGTTTGAGCGCGGTTTCGGAGTTCTTGAGCGCGGATTCCTGCCGCTTCAGATCGGTGATGTCGGCGCCGACCGAGACCAGCCCGCCATCGGCGGTCGGGCGTTCGGAATAGTGCAGCCAGCGGCCATCGCGCAGTTCGATTTCGTAGATCTCGCTGCCATTTTCTGCGCCGTGAACGGCTGAGATGGCACGGGCCGCTTCGGTTTCGACATCAGGATAGGTCAGGCCTGGGCGCAGGCCACTGTCGGTGAAGTCGAAGAAATCGCGGAACTTCCGGTTCCAGAGCACCAGGCGGCGACGGGAATCCCACAACACGAAGGATTCGCTCATCGATTCCAATGCGGCCCGCAGCCTGTTCTCGGCAGCCGCGACCCGCGCCTGTGCGCCCTTGCGCTCGGTTACATCGATCGCGACGCCGACGATGCGCTCGGTCGTGACGGATTCGCCGGCATTCCATGGGCGGCCGCGAAGTTGCAGCCAGATCGGCAGGTTTGCGGCCTGGACCTCGACGTCGATGTCACCGGCGCGCGCCGAACCGCGCACGGCAGCGGACAGGCGTTCGCGGTCGCGCTTCGAGAACAGGGCGAGGAATTCGGCACTGGAGATTACTTCGCCCTGGTCGCGGCCGAGGATGCGCGCCATCGAATCCGTGACATAGACCGCATCCGACTTGCGATCCCAATCCCAGACGCCGCATCGTGCCCCTTCAATGGCGACGCGAAAGCGCCGTTCGCTGTCGATCAGGGCAACACGGGCTTCACGCAAGTTCGACATCTGCATCGACAAGGCTGCGCCGAGGCCAACGGCGAAAATCACCGGTGCGATGAACAAAAGCGCGTAGAGAATCTGCGTACGCAGCCAGGTTGAATTGTCGAAACGCATCGGACCGATCAGGACAACGCGCAAGTCCTGACCCGGCAAAGTCGCTGCCGCTACCGTGGCCTGACCTTCGCCGATCGGAACGCCGGTTACGGCGCCGCCCCGATTGCGCAGGCGCGCGGTCTGATCATCGGTCAGGGGGAAGCGGTCGAAAAGGCTTTCCGTAAAGAGGCCGGCTGCTGGAAGCGGGCGGATCGAGAGCGGGTGACCGGCGGAATCAGCGAGAATGGCAACGCGCCCGTCGACCTGCTCGGGCAGGAGTGCGAACGGATCAATTCGTACAACGATGGCGCCCACGCTGCCATCCGGGAGCGCCACAGGGCGCGCGATTGCCATGCTGCCGGTTTGCGAAGATGACGCCAGACCGGTGCCGCTCGCCAGTGCATCATCCGCCGCCTGCATCAGGGCGGCGACATCCCCACCGCGTGACGGGACCTGACCTGTCGCCGTCAGGAAGGCGGCATCGGTGACGGCCGGCGCGGCGGCGAGTGCGTCCAGAAATGCGCGGCTTTGCGCGTTTCGGGTTTCGTCAGGCAGCGCGCCGACGGCCATGACGGCATTGCGAACGCTCGAATCGATTGCTGACAGCCGCGACGTCGTCCGCTCGGCCAGGAAGGCGGCTTCCCGCGCATAGGACTGGCCGGCCTCGGCCAGCATCGACGACCGCTCCTGGTAGAGCTTGTAGCCGATGACGGCAGCGAACATGACGATGAAGACGAAGACCGCAATGACGATCCAGGCGACGTTGCCATTACCTGTCGATGAGGCAGCGGGTTTCAATCGCGCCCGACGCTTGGCGGGCACGGGACGATTCCGCCCGGAAGGCCGGGCCGCATTGTCCCCTCGAATCATGGTGTCCAAGTTACGGTGACTGGCCTGTGCCTGTCACCCTTTCAGGTCTAGGCGACGTTTGGACGCGACTCGTCGTCTGACCGGCGCTGCGGACCGCGGTATTTCGAAGGATCGTGACGGCGCCGATCCGGGCCGAAATAGACCTTTGTGCGCACATAGGGGCGCGGCCGATCGATGATGATCGAGATCTTCAGGAACAGGTCACGCGCAGTGATCGGCTTGCAGCAGAATTCCGTGGCTCCGGCGTCTCGCGCCTCGAACACCCGCGACCGCTCGGAATAGGCCGTCAGCATGATGATCGGCACCAGCGGATTGGCGACCTTGTTCTGGTCGCGCAGCGTCTTCACCAGCTCGACACCGTTCATGCCTTCCATCTGGTAGTCGGTGATGACGATATCGATGGATTCGTTGCGTGCAGTTTCCAGGGCCTCGAGTGCGCTCGAGACCTCGTGGATATGCACCACACCAAAGCCGTTCAGGATGGTGCGGACGATCTTCAACATGTGCGGATTGTCATCGACAACCAGAAAACGAAGCGGGCGCAGGTCAGCCATGGACAGGCTCTCTCGAGCTATTCAAGCACAGGGAAAGGTCAAATTACGGGCGAATGGTTAGAACCCGATTAAGCCGCTGAATCCGCGCGGCGGTCGAGCACAACCGGGTCGTCAGCGTTGGCCCGGACTGCGATCACGCGGTCGCGCGCCTTCAAACACAGGGCCAGGATGTCCTCGGGCAGATCGGACGATGCGCCGGGCAATTCCGAAAACCTCTCGGCAAGGCGCAGCAGTGCGGGGGCGCTTTCAATCAGGCGCGCCTGGAATTCGATATTGTTCGGGTCACGGTCATATTCCGCGCCGGGAACGCGCCAGCCACCCCAGTTCTGCTTGTCAGTGACGACGACGGGGTAGGTGCCCGGGTGCGGATGGTGGGCACACTCTGCTTCGGACTGCCACTTGTTGCGCGCCCGCAGGATGCGCCAACCATCAGGATCATGGGCCTCGATCTGCTCGGCGGCGAGTTCGCTGGTGACGAAATCACGGCCCAGGCCGCAATCGTAATAGATGCGGACCGGCTCCTCGACGTCCTTGACCCATTGGGGTTTGACCTGCTCGATCAACGCCCAGGTTCCCACCGGCTTCACATAGACGCGCTGGTGCTTGTGATAGATCGCCTTGGCCATCTTCGCCTCCCGATTGCACAAGGCCTATAGCGCAAACGGGTTAGGACGCCGTAAAGCGCCGCGTCAAATATCCCAGTCCGGGCGCTTTCCGTCTTCGTCCTCAATGGCTTCGAACAATGCGGTGACCTGTTCACGCTCGCGCTGTGTCAGTTCCGGGCGCCAGATTTCCCACAGCAGGATCACCCGCGTCTCGTTCGAGCGGTTCCAGGCTTCGTGGTTGATCGTGTCATCGAATGCCCACGCCTTGCCGAGCTCCCATTTGCGGATCTCGTTGCCGACGCGAAACTCGCAAGCATCCGGCAGGATGATCGGCAGATGGCAGATCAGCCGTGTGTTCACCAGGCCGTTATGGGGCGGGATATGCATGCCGGGCTTCATCAGCGAGAACAGGATGGACGGCGAGCGATGCCGGATGTTCGGGATCGGTGCGCCTTCAAGAGCCGCCATGGTTTTCGGGCAGCGCGCGATGTGGTCGGCGACCGGTTCGCCATTCTTCCAGAGGTAAAAGGCGCTCCAAGCGGGGTTGTTCAGGAGGTTGTGGACGTCGTGCTGGGGGCGGTCCTTGCTGCCCTCGATGTATGGTGTGAACGCCGCGTCATCGGCCAGAACACCCAGCAATTCCTCGCGAATATTGTCCGTCGCCGCTTCGACCCGGTCCATCCAGGGAAACATCTCCCGATCGTAGAACTGGATCTGGGGAAGTTCGGGGAAATGGTAGACTTTCGGTTCCTGGAAATAGAGCTGCCGCTTGCCCGTCATCACGTCGAGCGAACGCGCGAAACGGCCATCTCCGTGTGAGGGCGCGGCCCCTTTTTGCGCAAGCCGGTCTGTCAGCTTCTTCGCATACCCGTCGGCAAATCCCGCGCAGCGTTCACGGGCCCGGTCGACGCCTGCCGCCAGGTCGGGCGGCAATTGCGCACCCTCCGGGATCATGCGCAGCACGATGTTGTAGTGCGAAGCCGCAGCGCGATCATTGCCCTGCTCAGCGTAGTCGTCGGCTTTCAGGATCAGCAGGCGCGGATTGGACGGCTCTATTTCAAGCCCTTTTGTGATGGCATCGTGCCGCGTCGCGCGGTCTCCCGCCAGCGTCGCGGCCAGTGCGGTTCCGTACCAGATGCTGGCGTCACCGCCGCCTGCCTCAATGATCGTGCGGAAAATGGCGAGCGCCGATACGCCGTCGCCGCGGTTCAAGGCCGCACCCGCTTCGGCGGCTTTCTGGCGAACATCGAATCGCGTGGTGGTCATTGCGCCTCCCCTTTCGGGCATGCAAGCGGCCCCGGGTCGGCCCGTCAATGTGCCGCTTCGCGGCGGTGTCGCAATCAACCGCCTGACGGGGTAAAGAGGCCGCAATGACCCGGATTGACCGCACATTTTCCGTCGCGCCAATGATGGACTGGACCGATCGGCACTGCCGGGCGTTTCACCGTGTGCTGACGAGGCGCGCCTTGCTCTATACCGAAATGGCCACCGCGCCCGCCGTGGTGCGGGGCGACCATGTGCGGCTTTTGCGGTTCGATCCGGCAGAACAGCCCGTCGCCCTGCAACTGGGCGGCTCGGACCCGGCCGAGCTGGCCGAAGCTGCCAGAACCGGGGCGGCGATGGGCTATGCCGAGATCAATCTGAATGTCGGCTGCCCGTCCGACCGGGTCCAGTCGGGACGGTTCGGCGCTTGTCTGATGCGGGAGCCTGAACTCGTCGCCGAATGCGTGTCGGCGATGAGGGAGGCTGTCGACGTCGATGTGACCGTCAAATGCCGGATCGGTGTCGATGACCAGGATCCGCAGCACAGCCTGCCCGGCTTTGTCGAAACGGTCGCGGCAGCCGGTTGCCGGAGCTTCACGGTTCACGCCCGGAAGGCGTGGCTGAAGGGGCTGAGCCCGAAGGAGAACCGGGACGTGCCGCCGCTCGACTACCCGCTCGTACGACGCCTCAAGGCCGAGCGGCCGGAACTTGAAATCGTCCTCAATGGCGGGCTGGCAAATGTTGCACATGCAAAGTCCGAGATGGCCGGTCTTGATGGTGTGATGCTGGGCCGGGCGGCCTATCACACGCCGTGGGAACTCGCGCAGGTCGACCGCGTCTTCTTCGGCGAGGCTGGCCCCGTCACAGACCGGTTCGACGCAGTGCAGCAGTATCGGGGCTATATCGAGCGCGCGCTGGGTGAGGGGACGCGGTTGCACGCGATTACCCGTCACATGCTCGGCCTGTTTCATGGCGAGAAGGGTGCGCGCCAGTGGCGGCGCATCCTTTCGGAAAAGGCCAACCGCGATGGCGCGGGGCTCGACGTGATCGACGAAGCGCTTGATGCCGTGGATCGCGGACGGGAAGCGGCGTGACGCTGACCCCCGACCTCATTTGGCTCGCTGCCGGACTGGCCGTGACGGGGGCGTTCGCCGGGCTGATTGCCGGTCTGTTCGGGATTGGCGGCGGGGTGGTGATGGTTCCCGCGCTCTACTTCGCCTTTGGCCTGCTGGGCTATGACGACGGCCCCCGCATGCAGGTAGCCGTTGGCACCTCACTCGCCGTGATCGTCGCGACCTCGCTGCGGTCCGTGACGTCACACGCCAAGCGCGGCGCAGTGGACGGTCAGGTCCTTCGAACCTGGATACCGTGGATCGTTGCGGGTGCCCTGACCGGCAGCCTGATTGCCGACCTTGTACCGGGCCGCGCGCTGACAGCCCTGTTCGGTGTCACCGCATTGCTTCTCTCGGCGCAGTTCGTCTTCGGACGCCCGGACTGGAAACTGGCGGACGAGATGCCGGGAGGCGCGGCGCATGCCGGTCTCGGCGGTCTGATCGGTTTGCTGTCTTCGCTGATGGGCATTGGCGGCGGTGTGTTCGGCGTGACACTGATGACGCTCTGCGGACGCAGCATTCACAAGGCCGTAGGCACCGCGGCCGGCTTTGGGATTGCCATCGGACTGCCGGGAGCGCTGGGCTTCATCGTGTGGGGATGGAGCGAAGCTGGACGACCGCCGCTCTCGCTCGGTTACGTGAACATGCTGGGCTTTGCCATTCTCGCCGTTTCGGCATTCTTCCTCGCGCCGGTCGGAGCCGGTCTGGCGCACAAATTACCGGCGGCGACGCTCAAGCGGATGTTTGCCGTCGGGCTGGCCCTCACTGCGATTTCGCTGATCCGCGAGGCGATCGTCGGCTAGCTGAAGCCGAACATCCGCAGGACGAACATGCCTGCCAAGATCAGGGCTACCCAAATAGCGATGTAGCCGATCGACTGGCCGATATTGCGCCGGACGATGTCCATGTTCGCGGTCAGCAAGAAAGCCAGCAGCAAGCCCAGGTAAAGCGCGCGTTCCGGCTGGACCTGAGCGGGCAGGAGGTTTCCCGCAGCGGGAATGAGAATGATAACAATCAACGCGGTCAGTGCGCCCGCTGCCGCGATCAGCAAATAGCTCCGCATCACCGCCGCCCCTCCTTGGCCGCGCGATAGGTATCGCGCCGCTTCGACAGTTTCGTGCCGATGGCTTCGCGCTCGGCATCCGAATAATGGGTCCAGCGCGCAAGTTCCTCAAGCGTGCGGAAACAACCCACGCATAGCTGCCGGTCGGGATCGACGAAGCACACCTTGATGCAGGGGCTCCACATCGTCAGTCGCCCCGACGCGGGAAAAAGCGCGAGCGCAGCCAGCCAAGCGTCGAATTACGTTTCAGAGACTCCCGGTAGGCCGCGTCCATGAAGCGGGTGAGCGAGCGCACATCGCCAAGCTGATCGAGGCGCGTCCGCATCGGCGCGCCGGGATCGAGAGTCTTGACGATCTGGGCCGGGACGCCCGCGACCACCGCATGGGCTGGCACATCCTTCGTGACGACAGCACGCGCGCCGATGACCGCGTGATCGCCGATGGTCACGCCCTTGCCGATGAAGGCGCCATCGCCGACCCAGACATTGTTGCCGATGGTGATCGGCCGGCCTTCCGGAGCCGGATCGATACGGTCGTAGAGGCTGTGCCAGTCGCTGTCGGTAACCGTGGTATTTGCAGCGAACATGCAGGCGTGGCCAATCGTCACCCGCTTGGCCGCCAGAATGCGCGTGCCCCCGGAGAACAGGCAGGCATCACCGATCTCGATGGCCGCTTCGCGGTCGTGCGGGGCCCAGACCGTCAAGCGGACGACCGAATCCCGGCTGGCAATGACGTGGAGCGATGTCCCGGCCGAGATGTTTGGCCCGAACACTTCGACATGCCAGGGGCGGACAATCTTGGCGGCCGGCCCAATGCGCTCGAAATGCGGATGCAGGAAGTGGCGCGCCCATGCATTCTCGTAACGCTCCCAAGCCTGGTGCATCCAGTAAGGGCGATGGTCTCTTCGCATTTCCGTCCTCCCGCGCTAGACGGGTAGCATGAGCCCAGAAACCATCGAAGCCTCGATTCTGCGCCTCGTTGAAAAACGCGGTGCGGGAAAATCAGTTGATCCTGCGGAAGTCGCCAAAGACCTCGAGCCGGACAACTGGAACCAGCACCTGCGCCCCGTGCGGGCCGTCGCGATCCGCATGGCCGCTGCCGGCAAGATCACGATCCTGCGCAAGGGAAAGCCCGTCGACCCGGAGGATTTCAAGGGCGTTTATCGGCTGACCCTGCCTGTAAAAGCGGGATGACGGCCGGCGCGGACCCGCTCGAAGATCTCTTCGCGCGAATCCGTGCCTGCCGGGTTTGCGCCGACCGGCTGGAGCCGCGCCCCGTCATTCGTGGTGCTGCAAGTGCGAAGGTGCGCATTGTCGGCCAGGCGCCCGGAACGCGCGTTCATGCGTCGGGTATGCCGTTCACCGATCCCTCGGGCGACCGCTTGCGCGACTGGCTGGGCGTCGATGAAGCGACATTCTACGACGAGCACCGCATCGCCATCACGCCGATGGGTTTCTGCTTTCCCGGACTCGATGCCAAGGGGGGCGACAAGCCGCCGGATCGCCGTTGTGCACCCCTGTGGCAGAACGAGGTGACAGCCAGGTTTCCCAATGTCGAACTGACCCTGCTGGTCGGCCGGCATGCGCAGCAATTTCATCTCGGCAAGCGAGCTTACCCGACACTGACCGAGACCGTACGGCACTGGCGCGACTACCTGCCGGACATGCTGCCGCTGCCGCATCCGTCATGGCGCAACAATGTATGGCTGAAGAAACATCCCTGGTTCGAAAACGAGGTACTTCCCATGCTGCGGTGCCGCATGCAGAAACTGCTTCAACGCTAGGTGCGGTGTTCTTGTGCAAAGCGGCTTGACGGTCTATCCCCGCGCCGCCAACGCCGCCTCCTGTACGGGGCGGAATTATTTGCGTCCCATTCAAGGATCGCCACATGAGCGTTTTCGAACATCCGTCCTTTGACAATCACGAGAAGGTCCTTTTCGCGACCGACGAGAAGACCGGCCTGAAAGCCATCATCGGCGTGCACTCGACCGCACGCGGCCCGGCTGTCGGCGGATGCCGCATGTGGCGCTACGAAGACTCGGCAGCGGCGCTCAATGACGCGCTGCGCCTGTCGCAAGGCATGAGCTACAAGAACGTGATGGCCGACCTGCCGATCGGCGGTGGCAAGAGCGTGATCATGAAGCCCGATGGCGACTTTGACCGCGAGGCGCTGTTCCGTGCCTTCGGCCGTGCCATCCAGGCGCTCAACGGCAACTACATCACGGCCGAAGATGTCGGCGTCAGCCCGTCCGACATGGTGTTCGTCCGCAAGGAGACCGAGTGGGTTACCGGTCTTCCCGAAGGCAAGGCGGCCTCCGGCGACCCTTCGCCGGTGACGGCTGAAGGCGTGTTCCGTGGCATCCGGGCGTGCGTGAAGCGCGCAGGCATGAGCGACCTCCAGGGCGTGCGCGTCGCCGTTCAGGGCGCCTGCGGCCACGTCGGCCAGTACCTGATCGGTCACCTCGCCAAGGCGGGCGCCGAACTCGTCATCACCGACATCAACGAGCAAGTGCTTGCCGAGCTGGCGGAAAAGTACGGAGCCAAGGTCGTCGACAAGGACGCGATCTACGATCAGGAAGCCGACGTGTTCGCGCCGTGCGCGCTGGGCTCGGTGATCAATGCCGACACGATTGAACGCCTGAAGGTTCGTATCGTGGCCGGCGCCGCCAACAACCAGCTCGCGACCCGCGACATGGGCGGCCAGCTGCAACAGCGCGGCATCCTGTACGCCCCCGACTATGTCATCAATGCGGGCGGTATCATCAACGTAATGGGCGAGATCCAGGGCGACTTCAATCCGGCCTGGGTGCAGGGCAAGCTCGACGGTCTGGAAAGCACGCTGGGAGAGATTCTCGACCGCGCCGAATCCGAGGGCCGTCCGTCCAACGTCATCGCCGACGAGATGGCACGCGCCCGTATCGAGGACGCTCAGGCTGCCAAGGCCGCCTGACGGTCAGCTCGCGACAATCACCGCATCTGAAGGGCTGGCCGTCAGGCCGGCCCTTTTGCTTTCCGGGAGGCTTCCGGGCGCCATCGTTGCGCGCCACTCGCTGCCGTCAGGCGCGATCATGACCAGGTCGGCGGCATTGCCCCGGAATGTGTGACGGACGACGACGAAGGTGTCTTCAGCGGTCACACGGGCATGTTGGGGGCGAAGGACAAGGTGCGCGGTGTCACCGTCCGCGAAACCCGGGGCGTCAAACCGGCCGACAGGGGTGTCGAGCGTCGCGGCCTTGACCTGGCCGGTCCAGACATTGGCCGGACCCAGGAGGCGGGCAGCAGCGCGCGATGAAGGGCGGGCATAGAGTGTTTCCGGCGTGCCCGCCTGCAGAATCTGTCCGTCCTGCATCAGGACGATGTGGGACGCCATGTCCATCGCCTCTTCCGCATCATGCGTCACCAGAAGGGCCGACGTGCCGGACGCGGCCAGAAGCTGGGCCGTGCTCTGGCGCAACTCGTCGCGCAGCGCCCGGTCGAGGCTGGAGAAGGGTTCATCCAGCAGGATCAGTTTTGGACGGGGAGCCAGGGCGCGGGCGAGCGCAACGCGTTGTTGCTCACCGCCGGACAATTCGTGCGGAAAGGCCGCAGCGCGATCTGCCAGGCCGACCCGGTCGAGCCAGATCATCGCTTCGTTGTGGCGCTGGGGCGGCTTCAGGCCGTCGAGACCGAAGGCGACATTCCTCAGCGCCGTCATGTGCGGAAAGAGGGCGCCATCCTGGAAGACGAGGCCAAAGCCGCGGCGATTGGGGGGCGTCCAGATGTTCCGGGCGTCGAGTTGACCGGCTGGACCGCTGATCTCGCCGCCATCGAGACGCTCCAGCCCGGCGATGGCGCGCAGCAGCGTGGTCTTTCCGCTGCCCGACGGGCCGAGCAGGGCGGCGATCCCGCCTTCGGCCAGCTTCAGGTCGATGCCTTGCAGGATTTCGCGCTGACCCCGGAAGAATCGCGCGCCGCGAACCGTCAGTACGGGCTGGGTCATCGCAACTCGATCCGGCGCGGTGAGACGGCCTGCCGGGCGACAACGGCCATGGCGGGCAGGGCAAGTGCGACGAGGGCGAGCGCGGGAAGCGCGCTTTGCCCCAAGCGTTCGTCCGACGCGTAATTGTGGGCGACGACTGCCAGGGTATCGAAGTTGAATGGCCGCAGAATCATGGTGGCGGGCAGTTCCTTCAGGACCTCGACAAACACGATCAGCGCTGCGGCCAGTATGCCGCCCGACGCCAGCGGCCAATGGATTTGCACGAAGCGGCGCAAACCGCCAGCCCCGGCCAGCCGTGATGCTTCATCGAGAGACGGGGCAATACGGCCAAGGGCGGCTTCGCAAGGCCCGATCGCGGCGGCGGCAAAGCGGGACAGATAAGCGAAAATGACCGCCACCAGCGTGCCGGTCAGCAGGACCGGGAAAAGGCCCCCAGCGGCTGAATCGAGCCAAGACTGTGCCACTCCCAGGACGACCAAGACGCCGACCGCCGCAACAGCGCCCGGCGCGGCATATCCGAGCATCGCAGCGCGAACAGGCAGGGCGGACAATCGGCCGCCGGAGCGCAGGGCATAGGCACTCGCCAGACCGAACAGGGCCGCGAGGCACGCCGTCACGCTGGCAAGCGATACGGAATTGAGGGCGGACTGCCATACATTTTGAGCGGGTTCGGAATGCAGCGCATGCCAGGCCAGTCGCGCCAGCGGTGCGCCAAGTGCCAGCACCAGCGGAGTCAGACAGGCCAGCAGGGCCAGCACGGCGTGAAACCATCCGAGAGCGTAGCGCGGATGCGTGCCGCGCTGGGTGCCTGCGCGCGCGCGGGACCGCCCCGCGCGCTCCAGCGACGTCAACAACAGGGCAATTGCAATGATCATCACGGCAAGGCGCGCCGCGTCTGCCAGTGATCCGGCCCCAGACCAGGCCCGCAGGACACCAACGGTCAGGGTCGGTGCGCCGAGATGGATCACGGCGCCGTAATCCGCCAATGCTTCCATTGCGACGAGGGCCAGTCCGGCTGCAATCGCCGGGCGCGCTGCGGGAAGGGCTATGGTCAGGAAAACGGATCGGCGCGACCGTCCAAGGGCCAGCGCGGCTTCCTCCAGGTGAGGGGGCTGGCGCAGGAAAGCGTCTCTCGCGAGCAGGTAAACGTAAGGATAGAGCGTGATGGAGAAGATCAGACCCGCCCCCCACCAGCCGCGAACGGCGGGTAAAGCGCCGAGCGGTCCGGCGGCCAGTGTCAGATCCAGCCAGCCATAGGCGGCGATGTAGGCGGGTATCGCGAGCGGCAAGGCCAGCGCCCATTCAAACAATCCGCGACCGGGAAACTGGGTCCGAGCAATCAGCCAGCCGAGCCCGGTGCCGATCAGGGCGGCACCCATCGCAGAGGCGGCAAGGACGAGCGCGGTGTTCGCCAGATAGTCCGGCAGGCGGGTCGAGGCGAGGTGGCGCAGATACCCGTCCGCGCCCGTGCCCGTTAGCGCCAGCACGAAAACCGCGAGCAGCGGGAGTGTGGCCACTCCCGCTGCTGCAACAGCCAGTACTACTGTAAGCGGAGGCGAAGCGAGCGCGCGCCTCCGCAAGGTCATCACGGCCATTCAGCGCGATCGAAGATCCGGACCGCCGTTTCGGTGTGATCGCCCAATTCGCCCAGATTGACGGTATCGCGATCCCAGTCCGAGATCTCCGCAACGCGCGGATTGTCATAGGTCACGCCGGTGCGGGCCGGGATCTCGTTGGTGACTTCGGCGAAAACGCGCTGGCTGTCCTCGCTCAGGAGGAAGCGGATGAATTCGCGCGCTTCATCGGGGTGCGGTGCGCCTGCGGCGATGCCGACACCGGAAACATTGATGTGCGCGCCGCCATAGGCTTCGCCGGGGGCATAGAGCGCCACAGCGCTGGTCACGGCCTGGTCCTCGGGCGCTTCGGACGTGGCGATGCGTACATAGTAATAATGGTTCACAAATGACGCGTCGCATGTTCCCGCTGCGATGGCGCGGATCTGGTCGGTGTCGCCGCCGCTGGGCGGGACGGCGAGATTGGCGGCGATGCCGTTGGCCCACTCCTCAGCCGAGGCTTCCCCGTTGTGGATGATGCGCGAAGCCAGCAGGGACTGGTTATAGGCGTTGTCCGACGTGCGCATGCAGAGGCGGCCATCCCAGTCGTCGCCGGCCAGCGCCTCGTAGCTGGTCAGGGTGGACGGGTCGACGCGCTCGGTCGAGTAGGCGATCACGCGGGCGCGGGCCGTGAAGCCCAGCCAGTATCCTTGCGGGTCGCGCAGTTCGGCCGGCACCATGCCCAGGATTTCCTGGTCCTGGATCGGCTGGAACAGGCCAGCCTGCTCGGCGCGGTGCAGGCGCGCAGCGTCAACGGTGACGATCACGTCGGCGGGGCTGCGCTCGCCATCGGCGCGAACGCGCTCGATCAGCAAGTCACCGCCGGCCTCGACGAGATTGATCTCGATACCGGTTTCCTCGGTGAAGCGCTCGTAGATGATCCGGTCGGAATCGTAGTGACGCGCCGAATAGACGTTCACGACCCGGGCTTCCTGGGCCGGAGGCGTGTTTGCCGCCTCGTCCGGAGCCGCAGCCTGATCGGAGTTGCCCGAACCCCCGCAGCTGGCCAGAACGGCCCCCGCCGCAACGAGTGCGGTGAATGAAATTTCCAGACGCATGACTTCAATCTCCTTCGTGTTGCAACACTTCTGGCAAAAATGAGAATGGTTCGCAACACTTGATCGTGCGAATTGCGCTTTTGAGCGCAGAAGAATGGCTCAATCGGGCAGGATAAACCGGGATGTCAGGGGAATGGTGGGCGATAGTGGGATCGAACCACTGACCCCCTCGGTGTGAACGAGGTGCTCTCCCGCTGAGCTAATCGCCCCCAACCGGAAGGCGGGTGCTATACGAAGCGCCAGATAGCCGGTCAAGCACAGGAGTAAGTGACGAGAAATTCATCCTGCGGCGACTTGACGCACGGTCATACTATCGTCACGAAGCTGCAGTCCTTATATGAGGCGCAGCAGTCGCACCGCATGAGGCGGTGTCACGGCTTTCTTCTAAGGGGAGTGCACGTAACGCTGGCCGGGCCAGGTGGTCCCGCCGTTACGGAGGTATTTTGAAATGACAAATGACTATTGCACGCCCGAAGGCGCGCGTCGCCTGAAGCAACGGATCGAAACCTATTGGTCTGAACGTGGTTACAACGTTTCGGTCGATCTGGTGGATGCCGGCTTCATGCCCGCAATGCGTTCGGCTCGTACCGATGTCCGTTCGGACATGGTGAATGGCATGCCGCGCCGCACTGTCGCGGCCAATGACCATGGTCCCAGCTCGGCGAATGATTCCGAGCTGGAACGCCGCTCGGCCTAAGGGCTGACCGGCAGGACGACCTCAAGGGCGTCCGCCAACTCCACGAATGAATCGAGTAACCGGTCAGCGCCAAGCGTGCTGACCGGTACTTCGCTGTAGCCGTGGGTCATCAGAATCAAGGGAACGCCAGCCGCCTTTGCGCAGGTCGCATCAGGCTCGCTGTCGCCGACCAGGACGATTCGCTTTGCGCCCGGTGACACGGACGCAAACAGATGCGCTGCGTCCGGTTTCTTCGCCGGCGTCCGGTCCGGACCGATCACCCGGTCGAAATACCTGTCCATATCGAGCGTCTGAAGCAGCAAGTCGGCGAGCTCCGACGGCTTGTTGGTGCAGACTGACAAGTGCGCACCTGCGGCTTTCAACCCATCGAGCGCTTCGATGCATCCGGGAAATGGCTGGCTGCGGTCGGCAATGCCGGCGCGGTAAACGTCGATGAAGCGGCGCACGTGGGCGTCGACCTCGTCGCCGATCAGGGCGCGGCCCTGCGCCGCATAGGCGCGCTCGATCAGAACGCGCGCACCCCGCCCGACCATGGCCCGCACCTCGGCCACCGGAACCGGTTCCAGGCCTTCAGGTTCGACGACTTCATTGAGGGCGCGCACGAGATCCGGCGCCGTATCGACCAGAGTTCCGTCGAGATCGAACGCGATCGACGCGCCTTTGACATGATCTGAAAACAATTCTGATCCCTCGCCTCGCAATCGGCTCATGCGCCGCTGTCGCATCCCGTATCGTGATGGGCTATAGCCCGTCGCATATTCGTCGAATCCGGGAGCCCCGCTTATGCCTCAGCCGCGCGCAGCCGTCATCCTCGCCGCCGGTCTCGGTACGCGGATGAAATCCGATCTGCCGAAATGCGCCCATTCGATTGCCGGCCGCCCGATGGTCCAGTGGGCCATCGACCTGGCGCGGCAGTCGGGGGCGGATCGCATCGTCACGGTGTACGGACGAAAATCCCCGCAGATCGATGCCTTGGGACAGGCGGCCGGCACCGAAACCGCGATGCAGGATCCGCCGCTCGGGACAGGCCATGCCGTCCGTGCCGCCGAGGATGCGCTCAAAGGCTTCGATGGCGATGTAATCGTCCTTTATGGCGACACGCCGCTGATCACTGCCGGGACGGTGTCGCGCGTCTTCGATGCGCTGGAGGGCGGTGCGGCGATTGCGGTGCTGGGCTTTGAGCCGGACGCGCCGGGCGCCTACGGACGCCTGATCACAAACGAGTCCGGCGAACTTGAACGAATCGTCGAGTACAAGGATGCGAACGAAGCCGAACGGGCCGTGCGACTGGTCAATTCGGGCGTGATGGCAGGCAATGCCAAGCTGATGTTCGAACTTCTGGGCGAGGTCACGAACGACAATGCCAACAAGGAATATTACCTGACCGACGTGGTCGGCCTGGCGCGCGCCCGGGGGCTGAAGGCGGCTGCGGTTCGCGGGGATGCCGGCGAAGTTCTGGGCGTCAATTCGCGCGCTGACCTGGCCGAGGCCGAGGCGTGCTGGCAGGCGCGTAAGCGGGAAGCGGTAATGGCGGAAGGCGCCACGCTTATCGCGCCGAACACGGTCTGGTTCGGCCATGACACCGTCGTCGGCCGCGATGTCGTGATCGAACCGAACGTGTTTTTCGGTCCCGGAGTGACGCTGGAAGACAATGTGGTCGTGCGCGGCTTTTCACATCTCGAGGGCTGCATTGTCAGACAGGGCGCTCAGGTGGGACCCTTCGTGCGGTTGCGCCCAGCTGCCGACATCGGCGCGAATGCCAAGGTGGGCAATTTCGTCGAGGTGAAGAAATCGACGCTGGGTCAGGACGCCAAGGTCAGCCACCTGTCCTATATCGGTGACGCAGAGGTCGGCGCTCACGCGAATATCGGAGCCGGAACGATCACCTGCAATTACGACGGTTACAACAAGAGCCGGACGGTGATCGGCGAGGGAGCCTTTATCGGGTCGAACTCGTCCCTGGTTGCCCCGGTTCGCATCGGAAAGGGTGCCTATACCGGATCGGGCAGTGTCGTGACGGACGACGTGCCCGATGACGCGCTGGCACTGAGCCGGTCCCGGCAATCCAACAAGGAGGGATGGGCGAGCCGTTTTCGCGCCGCGATGGCCAAGCGCAAGGGGAAATCCCAATGACAGCGCTTGATCGCCTGAATGACGCGTCGCTGCTGCGCACCTTGTCCTTCATCGACGGCCAGTGGCAGTCCGGCCGCACCCGGTTTGCCGTTCATAATCCGGCCAACCGCGAAGAACTGGCGCAAGTCGACGATGTGGGCGAGGACGGTGCAAAGGCCGCAATTGCGGCCGCCTCGCAAGCCCTCAAGACCTGGCGCAAGACAAGCGTGTTCGAACGCGGCCGTATCCTGCGGCGATGGAATGACCTGATCCTGGAACATGCCAGCGATCTGGGCGTCCTGATCACGGCAGAAATGGGCAAGCCCTTCGCAGAGGCCAAGGGCGAGGTGATTTACGGCGCGGCCTTCGTCGACTGGTCGATCGAAGAGGCCAAGCGGATTCACGGCGAAACCATTCCCGTGCCGATCCCCGGCTCGCGCGGCTGGACTGTGCGCCAGCCGGTCGGCGTGGTGTCGTGCATCACGCCCTGGAACTTCCCTTCTGCGATGGTGACGCGCAAATGCGCACCCGCGATGGCGGCGGGCTGTACGGTCGTGCTGAAGCCCGCACCGGAGACGCCGTTGTCGGCGCTCGCATTGGCGGTGTTGGCGGAACGTGCGGGTATCCCGAAGGGCGTGTTCAATGTCGTGTGCGGCGATGCGCAGGCGATCGGCCCGGTACTGACCGGGTCGCCGGAAGTGCGCATGATCGGCTTCACCGGGTCCACCGAGGTCGGCAAGATCCTGATGGGCGAGGCGGCCAAGGGCATCAAGCGCGTCGCACTCGAATTGGGCGGCAACGCTCCTTTCCTGGTGATGGACGATGCAGACCCGGAAGAAGCGGCGTCCGGCATTGTGCGGGGCAAGTTCCGCGCGGCCGGCCAGACCTGTGTGTCGCCCAACAGGATCATCGTGCAGGACGGTGTGGCGGACGCGCTGATCGAAGCACTCGAGGCGAAGGTCGCCGCGGTGCGCATCGGTGACGGCTTCGAGACCGGGATCGATGTCGGACCGCTTATCCATGACGACGCGGTGGAGCGGGTCGACGGACTGGTGCGCTCGGCGCGCGATGCCGGTGCGCGGATCGTGGTCGGCGGACAATCGCGTGTGGACCTCGGCGGGTCCTTCTATGCGCCCACCCTGATCGAGGGCGACTCGTTCGGCCTTGATCTGGCCTGCAACGAGATTTTCGGCCCGATCGCCACGGTCTACCGGGCCAAGGACGAGGCGGAAATGATCCGCGCCGCGAATGACACGCCCTACGGGCTCGCTGCTTATCTCTATACGAATGATGTCGGCCGGGTTCACCGGATTTCCGAGGGACTCGATTTCGGGATGATTGGCATCAATGCCCCAACCGTCGGCGCAGCCTCCACCCCGTTCGGGGGCATGAAGCAATCAGGGATCGGCCGCGAGGGCGGCAAGTGGGGCGTGGAGGAGTTCACCGAACTCAAATACGTCCTCCTGGCAGGAGTGGAGTCATGAGCACATCGCACCAGAAAACCAGCGCCGCGATTGCCGCGCTCGACTATGTCCAGGATGGCATGGTGCTGGGGCTCGGATCCGGATCGACCGCCGAAGTCTTCGTCAGGAAGCTCGGCGAATATGTCGCCGAAGGGCTTTCGATCAAGGGTGTGCCGACGTCGGAACGGACTGCGGATGTGGCGCGCGAAGCGGGTATCCCGTTGATCCCGGTCGACCAGGCAGACTGTCTGCATGTCACGATCGATGGTGCCGACGAGGTCGACGGCCATTTCCAGCTGATCAAGGGCGGCGGCGGTTGCTTGCTGCGCGAAAAGATCATCGCGCATGCGTCGGACTTGATGGTCGTGATCATCGACGAAACCAAGCTGGTCGGCGCCCTCGGCGAGTTTCCGTTGCCGGTCGAAGTCGATCCGTTTGCGTTCACCCTGACCGCCAAGAAGGTCTATGACGCCCTGACCCGTTCGGGCATTGAGCGCCCGGATGTGCAGCTGCGGCGCAAGGGCGACGGTCTCGCGCCTTACATAACCGATGGCGGCAACTACATTCTCGATTGTGCCTGCCGCACCATTCCGAACGCCTCGGCAACCGACCAGGCGCTGAAAACCATCCCCGGCGTTGTCGAGCACGGGCTGTTTCTCGGCCTCGCCCGGGTGGTGATCGTGGGTGAGGACAGTGGCGCGCGCGTCATGGAACTTTGAGACACAAAAAATTGGAGGCTGACTTGATAACTCGAAGAACAATTTCGTCCGATGACGCTGAGCGAATACTGCAGCTGAGCGAAAATCATTTTCTAGATGTAAAAAGTATAGATGTGACCCCGGCAAAAACAAGTAAAGCAATCTCCGCATTCGCCAATGCGGGCGGTGGGGAGTTGTTTATTGGAATTGATGAAAATAAAAAACACGAACTTCCGGCTAGGTCTTGGCGCGGATTCAGTAATGAAGAATCAGCGAACGGATTCTTTCAGGTATTTGAAAAACTAGACCCTCTGGGAAATAGCTTCTTCTATGAATTTCTTCATTCAGACTCCAATCCCGGATTGCTTCTTCATTTAGTAGTTAATAAAACGCAATCTATAATAAAATCAAGTGACGGAAGAACTTACATCAGGAAAAACGCACAAAGTTTGCCTGTTAACGACGAGCAGATTACACGATTAAAACTCGATAAAGGGATAAATTCATATGAAGATGAAGTATTAAATTTGAGTTTCGATGTAATCTCTAATTCAGAAACAACAATTGAATTTTTATTAGATGCGATACCTACGGCGGAGCCGGAGGATTGGCTTAAAAAGCAATTCCTTGTATCCAGTTCAAAACCTACCGTGGCCGGAATTTTACTATTTTCGGATAACCCTCAAGCAATTTTGCCGAAAAGATCAGCAGTTAAAATTTTGCGTTATCAGACAAAAGCTGATGCAGAGCGTGATTTTCTTGTTGGAGACCCCGAGACAATCGAGGGACCGATCTATCACCTGATTTATAATTCTGTAGATCGAGTTAGAGAAATTATCGAAGGAATTGAGAAAATAGGCCCCTCTGGAATGGAACGAGTGAGGTACCCACAAGAGGCTCTGCACGAGCTGCTGACAAATGCCGTTCTTCACAGAGACTATAGCATAGCGGCAGATGTTCAGGTGCGTATTTTTGATAACCGAGTAGAAATAGAGAGTCCCGGAAAACTCCCGGGACATGTAACGGTAGAAAATATAGTTAAAACACAATTTGCACGCAACCCGAAAATTGTTCGTATTGTTAACAAATTTAAGAATCCGCCAAACAAAGATGTTGGTGAAGGTATCAACACAGCATTTGAAGCTATGGAGAAATTGCGACTTAAAAAACCAATTTTTGATGAATTGGATGGTTCTGTATTGGTTACGTTAAGCCATGAAAGTTTGGCATCTCCGGAACAAATAGTTATGGAGTATCTTAAAGAAAGCGATGAAATCACAAATCAAATTGCGCGTGAACTTACTGGTATTAAGTCCGAAAATACAATGAAGAATGTTTTCTATCGGTTGCGCGATCGTGGGGAACTAGAGCAATCACCGAAAGTTCCAGGTAAGAAACATTCTTGGCGGAAGGCTAAGCCTAGTTGATGGAAGTTGATTTTCCGGCGACTGTGTGAAGGAAGTTTAGGAGACTGTTTTGCCTGTTTACGACTACGACCTATTCGTTATCGGGGCCGGTTCAGGCGGGGTGCGCGCGGCGCGCATGTCCGCGATGAAGGGGGCCAAGGTCGCCATCGCCGAGGAATACCGGGTCGGCGGAACCTGCGTGATCCGTGGCTGCGTGCCGAAGAAATTCCTGGTTTACGCCAGCGCATACGGCAAGGCGTTCAAGCAAGCGGAAGGCTATGGCTGGACGACGAAGGGCGTGTCCTTCGACTGGCGGACCCTGTGCAACGCCGTTCATGACGAGGTCGACCGCCTGTCGGGAATCTACGGCAAGAATCTGCACAACAGCGGCGTCGAGGTGATCGACGACCGGGCCGAGTTCGAGGACCAGCATACAATCCGGCTGGTCAATTCCGACAAGACGGTTACGGCGAAACATATCCTGATCGCGGTGGGCGGCACGCCTGCGCGCCTCGACATTCCCGGCGACGATCTCGCCATCACGTCGAATGAAGCCTTTCATCTGGACAAGCTTCCCGAGCACGTTGTCATCAATGGCGGCGGCTATATCGCGTGCGAGTTCGCCCAGATCTTCGCCGGCCTCGGTTCGGAAGTGTGCCTCGCCTATCGCGGTGACACGGTCCTTCGCGGGTTTGACGACGACATCCGCGCCCACATGCACGAAGAGCTGAAAAAGTCCGGCGTGCGCGTGATCACCCATGCGAACACGGTGAAGATCGAGAAGACCGGCAAGGGCGACTGGAAGAAGGTCCATCTCGACACCGGCGACGTGATTGACGCCGATGTCGTGATGCATGCCGTCGGCCGCAAGGCGAAAACCGAAGGGTTGAACCTGGAGGCCGCCGGGGTCGAACTGGCCGAGAACGGTTCGATCATGGTCGACAAGTTCTCGAAGACCAGCACGGATCATGTCTATGCCGTCGGTGACGTGACCGACCGGATCCAGCTGACACCGGTCGCAATTCGCGAAGGCGCGGCGTTCGCCGAAACCGTGTTCGGCAACAACCCGACCGCGTTCGACCATTCCGACGTGGCCAGCGCCGTCTTTACACAGCCGCCAGTCGGATCGGTGGGATTGTCCGAAGCCGATGCGCGCCAGAAATACGGCAAGGTCGATATCTACAAGTCGGTGTTCCGGCCGATGAAGAACGTGCTCGCGAACAGCGACTCGCGCATGCTCATCAAGCTCGTGGTCAAGGCCGATGACGAACGCGTCGTTGGCGTCCACATGGCAGGCGATGATGCTCCGGAAATCATCCAGGCAGCGGCAATTGCCGTGAAGGCGGGACTGACGAAGGGACAATTCGACGCAACCTGCGCGGTGCACCCCACAGTCGCGGAAGAAATGGTAACCTTGCGCGAAAAGTGGGTAGAACCCGAGCTTGGAGCGAACTGACGTGTCAGCCTGGATTCCGTCTTCGTGGCGTTCGCGCCCGGCGCAGCAATTGCCGGATTATCCCGATGCCGATGCGCTGACGCGGGTCGAAGCGGAGCTGTCCGGGCGGCCGCCCCTGGTGTTCGGCGGTGAAGCCCGGCGGCTGAAACGCCAGCTGGCCGAGGTTGCTGCGGGCCGAGCCTTCCTGCTCCAGGGCGGGGACTGCGCCGAAAGCTTCAAGGAATTCTCTGCCGACGGTGTACGCGACACGTTTCGCGTATTGTTGCAGATGGCTGTGGTGCTGACCTTCGCGGCTTCACGCCCGGTCGTGAAGGTGGGCCGTATTGCAGGCCAGTTCACCAAGCCGCGCTCCAGCGGCTTTGAGGAAAAGGACGGCCAGTCGTTGCCAAGCTATCGCGGCGACAGTGTCAACGACATGGCGTTCGAGTCCGGTGCCCGGATCCCCGATCCGTCGCGCTTGCTGAAAGCCTATGACCAGTCGGCATCGACCCTGAACCTGCTGCGTGCGTTCGCTTCGGGCGGCTATGCCGACCTCAACAACGTTCACCAATGGACGCTGGAATTCGTCAAGGATCTGCCAGCCAGTGAACGATATGCGGAGATGGCCGAGCGCATTTCCGAAGCACTCAATTTCATGCGGGCCTGCGGCGTCTCAGGCGATTCCGCGCGCAGCCTGGAAGGCGTGGATTTCTACACCAGCCACGAAGCGCTGCACCTGCCGTTCGAGGAGGCGCTGACGCGCCGCGACTCGGCGACCGGTCAATGGCTCGCCTCGTCCGCGCACATGTTGTGGATCGGCGAGCGGACCCGGCAGCCTGACGGGGCCCATGTCGAATACATGCGCGGCATTTCCAACCCGATCGGCCTGAAATGCGGTCCGACGATCACGCCCGATGAATTGCTGACGCTGATCGACCGCCTGAACCCGGACAATGAGGCCGGACGCCTGGTGCTGATCACCCGGATGGGGGCGGACAAGGTTCGCGACCGGCTGCCTGTGCTGGTGCGAGCGGTCGAACGCGAAGGCCGCAGCGTCGTGTGGTCGTGTGACCCGATGCACGGCAACACGGTCAAGACCAATAGCGGATACAAGACCCGTGATTTCGACCGGATCGTCATGGAGCTGGAAGGCTTCATGGAAGCGGTCAGCGGGGAAGGCGGCTATCCCGGCGGCGTTCACTTCGAACTGACCGGCCGCAATGTCACGGAATGCGTGGGCGGGGCCAGGGCTGTCACCGAGGCGGACCTGTCGTCGCGCTATCACACGCATTGCGATCCGCGTCTGAACGCCGACCAGGCGCTCGACATGGCGTTCCGGATTTCGGAATCGATCAAGCGCGCGCGTCAGGCTCGTTCAGAAAACGCCGCCTGATCCGCCACACCCTGCGATGCAGAGCAAAGAAAAACGCCGCCCCCGATGGGAGCGGCGTTTTCCAAACACGTGACCGGTAGTCCGGATCAGATGTCCTTCAGCGAAGCTGCCGGACGGAAGGCCGCCGACGTCTTGGCTTTCGACATCATCGTCTCACCCGTACGCGGGTTGCGGACCTGACGGGCATCGCGGTGCTTGGCGTAGAAGGTGCCGAAGCCGGCCAGCTGGACGCTGTCCTTCTTCTTCACCGAACCAACGATGGCGTTGACGGTCGCATCGACGGCGTCAGACGCTTGCGACTTGGACAGGCCAGTGGCGTCGGCAACCGCTTTCGCGAGATCGGATTTGTTCATGGTCAGGGACTCCCCCAAATGATTGATGGTCGTTCTGCAACCGGAAGTGTCCCGGCGGTAGAAACGGTTCCTTGTTTACGAGAGGCATTGAGGACGGGGCAGCCTTTGTTGGCAAGGGATTTGGGCCGCTCAACCGCATGAATCCATGCTTTTTCGGTGAAAAAACGCATAATAGGCGCTCCGGCGCGGGTCTTGCGATGGTTTATGAATGGTGTACCGCCCTGAACCACGACCTTTGAAGCCTTCTGCTGGCGGAGCGATTCGCGGCGTTCCGGCTGCGATTCTCGCCGCCGTGACGGTCTATTTCTTCCTGAGCTATGTCGGGAGTGCTGCGCCCTGGCCTGAACTGGCGGGCGCAATCGCTGGCGGATTCGTGCTGGGCCGGGTTACCCGCCGTTGATGCGGATGGCGGCGTAAACGAAACCGATAATCGCCATAACGGCACCGCCGAGCAGCACCAGCAACATCGTGACGAATGAGAACAACGCACCTTTCAGCACCGCTCCGGTTCGCGACCGTGCAAGGATGCCCGGCGCCCCGCGGGCAAATGTGATCCAGTAGATCAGCGCGATCAGTGCGATCGACCAGTTGAGAAACGCCATCGTTCCGGTGATGGCCGCGACAATCAACATCAGAAGCCCGATCACGGACGCGGCCGTAAGGATTCCAAATGTGATGTTGATCCGCGCCGCCCAGCTCAGTGACTTGTTGAAGACCCCGATCAGGAAAGCCGAAAACGCGGTGCTGCCTCCGACGACAATGGCATGCAGCAATGTGGCGACATCACCGTAATAACCGGCGATTGCTTCGATCGAACCGCCCATCGCGGTCTCGATGGAGGCGATGGTGGATTCGGGCTGGCTTTGCCATTGGGACAGCAGGATCCCGCCATAGCCGCCCCAGATCACTGAAAACAGGACCTGGATACTGATGATGCCCAGCCACAGGCGCAATGAGGGCGTATAGGTCTCGCGGTCGCGAACGGCATAAGTCTCGAACACCCGGCGTGGCCGGATGAGCAGGTCGCGCAAGGTCCGAAGCGAACGAAAGTTGAAACCGAGGATGTCCTCCAGGAAGTCCTCGGTTTCGTCCTTTCGTGCGTCGGGCTGACTCACAGCTTGACCAGCATCTTTCCGAAGTTCTCGCCCCGGAACAGTCCCAGGAAGGCGTCCGGCGTGGATTCGATCCCGTCCTTGACCGTCTCACGGGTCTGGATCTTTCCGGCCATCATCCAGCTGGACAGGTCGGTCATGAAGTCACCCAGCAGGTCCATGTGATCGCTGACGATGAAGCCCTGCACGCGGAGCGATTTTGCGATGATATTCGTCAGGTTGTCCGGCATCGGCTGGGCGCTGGCGTCATTATAACGCTGGATCATGCCGCAGACGGCGATCCGCCCCTTGGGCTTGAGCACTTCGAGGGCGGCGGTCCAGTGCGTGCCGCCCACATTCTCGAAATAGGCGTCAACGCCGCCACCAGCAGCTTCGCGAACGGACTTGGCCAGATAGTCGGTCTGTTTGTAGTCGACGACCGCGTCCGCACCGAGTTCGAGACAGAAGTCGCACTTTTCCTTGCCGCCCGCGGTGGCGACAACCTTCGCGCCCATCGCCTTGGCGAACTGGATGCCGGCCGAGCCGACCGCACCTGCGCCGGCAGACATCCACAAGGTCTCGCCTTCCTTAAGGTCGATCATCCGCTTCAGACCGACATAGGCTGTCATGCCCGTCAGTCCGGCGATGTGCAGATAGGCCTGGGGTGGCAGGAGGCTGGTGTCGATCTTCTGCAGTCCCTTGCCGTCGCTGAGATAGGCCTCGCGCCAGCCCTGCATCGACATCACCCAGTCGCCCTTGGCGAATTTCGGGTTGTTGCTTTCGATCACTTCCCCGACTGCGCCACCTTCCATCGCCTGCCCGATCTGGAACGGATCAACATAGGTCCGCATGCCGCTCATGCGGCCGCGCATGTAGGGGTCAACCGAGAGCCAGCGGTTCTGAACGAGGACTTCGCCATTGCCCGGCGCTACGATGTCGACCTCCGCCAGTTCGAAATTGTCAGGGCCGGGTTCTCCCTTGGGGTAGGCGGTCAGGTGGATTTCACGGGATTTCATTGGCTCTGAAGCTCCAAACTGGTTCTGAACAAATCGATGAAGGACGCATCGTGGAAGATTCGCAGCGTCAATTCGGCAACCGCGAATTGCCCCAGCCCGACAATCAGGAAGGTGATCGGCAACAGTACGATGACGCCGAGCGTCTTGAAAATGACGCCGAGTGTCGTGTGGGCGTAGTGGGACGAGAATACGCGCGCGGTCGCCACGAAGTAGGCGATAATCCCGACGACCATCGAGATCACATACCACGTCATGAAGTCGCCGAAGACGGCGAAGGCCGATAGCGGTAGCATGACGATATAGGAAACATTCGTGGTCAGAAGATAGGTCAGCAAATGCCCGTAGAATGATCGTTTCGGGCGATAGGCCTTGAAGATCAGGAGATAGGGCAGAGCCGACAAGACGGTCAGCAGCGTGATGGTCAGGCTGGCGGCGCGCTCCAGGTCCTGATCGACCTCGTCCTGGTCCAGACCCTCGGTCTCCAGCCACAGTGCCACGTCCTGACCGCCCGACTGGCTTTGGCCCACGAACATCTCGGTGGTCATCGCAGTGGGGACGCCCACAAAGGCCATGATCGCGAATTGCAGGCCAAACAGGACCAGGAATAACCGGATAATGGGTATGTAGCGGTCGCGGTCACCCTCATAGGCGGCTTGCAGAACGCGCGGCGTATGGACCAGCGTGTCCCAGATGGTCCGGAAAATGCGCGTATCAACGCCGATCATCGCGTCGGCGACATCATCGGCATCGGCGCGCGTCGGCCGCGTATCGTCTGGCTTGTTCGAATCCGCCATCGTTTCCCTCGTCAGCAGGTGATCCTAGGGCTGTGTGGCGCGGGGGCAAGCCTGCCAGAAAGCGCAACAATGATTGATGCAGGCCGTTATTGTGCCAAGACTGCGCTCATGCGAGGTGCGCCGACACGATGGCTACGAAAACCACATCCCTGAAAACCGGCGTTTTTGGTGCCGGCGTGTTCGGCGGTCACCATGCGCGCAAATACGCGGCATCGGATCGCGCCGAGCTCGTCGGCGTCTACGATATCCATGCGGGACGCGCCGAGGCACTCGCCGCCGATCTGGGCGTGAAGGCGTTTGACAGCCCGCTGGCACTGGCAGAGGCGTGCGAAGCGGTGACCATCGCCAATCCCGCCATCGCCCACTACGACACTGCCAGGCTGGCGCTCGAGGCCGGCTGCCACATCCTGTGCGAAAAGCCGCTGGCCGACACCGCGATACGGGGCCGTGAGCTGATCGCGCTGGCCGAAGCGGGGCGGCGGGTGATCCAGGTCGGACACCAGGAACGCTTCGTGTTTCGTGCCATGGGATTGTTCGATATCGCGGAAGTGCCGCTGCGTGTGACCGCGCGGAGGATGGGCGTTCCGTCAACGCGCAATCTCGACGTCTCCGTGACGGTCGACTTGATGATCCATGATCTCGACCTGGCCATTGCGCTCGCACAGGCGCCGCTGGACCGGATGGAGGCGGAAGCCCGGCTCGTGTCCAACACGTCTGCAGACGTTGCGCACACCGTTTTGACCTTTGCCAACGGCTATGTGGCCGACCTGACCTCCAGCCGGGTTGCCGAAGCGCTCGATCGCACGATGCGGATCGAATACCGCTCGGGTGCACTGGAAATCGACTTCGTGAAGAAGACCTTCAAGAATACCACCGGCTTCCTGCTCGATCCTGATTTCGGCGACAATCCGCAGGCCAAAGATTCGCTCGGTGCGAATGTGAATGCCTTCCTGGCGTCGGTTCTCGATGGCGCACCGGTTGCGGTGCCCGCGGAGGCCGGGCTCGCCGCGCTTCAGGTGGCGCGGGATATTGATCGCCTCGCGGTTGCCTGAACGTGCCACCGGGTCTAAAGGCGCGCCCATGACTTCGACGCTCCGTATTGCCTCAGCCCAGATCAATCCCATTGTCGGCGATGTGGCCGGCAATCTGGACCTCGTGCGCGCATGCCGCCGCCAGGCCGCTGATGCGCGCGCGGACCTCGTTGTCTTCCCCGAGCTTACCCTGATCGGCTACCCGCCCGAGGACCTGGTCCTCAAACCCGCTGCTGTTGCGGCCTGCGCAGAGGCGCTGGAATCGCTGTGCGCAGAGCCCGGACCGGCCATGCTCGTCGGGCTGCCCTGGCGCGATGACGGACGCCTCTACAATGCGGTTGCCCTGATCGATGAGGGGGCCGTCCAGGCGCTGCGTTTCAAGCACGAACTGCCGAACTATGCCGTGTTCGACGAAAAGCGGGTGTTTGACGCCGGGCCTTTACCGGCCCCGGTCGAATGGCGCGGCGTGCGGTTGGGGCTGCCGATCTGCGAGGACATCTGGTTTGAGACTTCGCCGCGCTATCTGGCGGGGCAGGGGGCAGACCTGTTCATCTCGATCAATGGCTCACCGTGGCGCCGGACAATCGAGGCGGACCGCCGGGCTGCCTTCACGCGCTGGGCCGATCTCGCCATCCCGCTGATCTTCGTCAATCAGGTCGGCGGGCAGGACGAATTGGTCTTTGACGGGGCGTCCTTCAGCTGGGACGCCACAGGGCGCGAGGTCCAGCGCCTGAATGGGTTCGGCACGGATCTCGGGATCGCGGACTGGGAGCGGCAAGACGGAGTCTGGCACTGCGTCCGGGCTGAACGCGCCGACACGGTCGCCGGACTGGATGCCGACTGGCGCGCCATGACGCTCGCGCTGGCCGACTATGTGAACAAGAACGGCTTTCCCGGCGTGGTGCTGGGCATGTCGGGCGGGATCGACTCTGCGATTTCCGCGGCGATTGCCGCTGACGCTCTGGGCCCGGACCGCGTGTGGGCGGTGATGATGCCGTCGAAATACACCTCGCAGGCCAGCCTCGAAGACGCGAAGGCCTGCGCCGAGGCGCTGGGCGTACGCTACGACATCATCGATGTCGAACCGGCCATTGCCGCATTCGGTGACATGCTCGCGCCGGTGTTCACCGGGCGCGAACCTGACGCCAGCGAGGAGAATATCCAGTCGCGCGTGCGCGGCGTCACGCTGATGGCACTGTCGAACAAGTTTGGTCCGATGGTGCTTTCGACGGGCAACAAGTCGGAAATGGCGGTCGGATACGCCACGCTCTATGGCGACATGAATGGCGGCTACAACGCCCTGAAGGACGTCTACAAGACCGAGGTTTATGCGCTGGCCCGCTGGCGCAACGGCCTCAATGCCCCGGTGGGGCTCGGACCAGTCGGCGAGGTGATCCCGGAGCGGATCATCACCAAGGCACCGAGCGCTGAGCTGAAACCCGACCAGACCGATCAGGACACGCTGCCGGACTATGACGCGCTCGACGCGATCCTTGAATGTCTGGTCGAACAGGAAGGCGATCCGGCGGCGCTGGTCGCCGCGGGACATGACGCGGCCACTGTCGCGCGCATCGAAAACATGCTCTATCGCGCCGAGTACAAGCGCCGCCAGGCGCCGCCGGGCGTGAAGATCGGGCCGAAGAATTTCGGCCGCGACCGGCGTTATCCCATCACCAACAAGTTCCGCGCCAGCAAGACAAAGTCCTGATCCCCATGTCCGCCAAAGTTCGTTTCGCCCCCAGCCCGACCGGCAAGCTTCATGTCGGGAATATCCGCACCGCCCTGACCAACTTTCTCTATGCCAAGGGGCAGGGCGGGCAATTCGTGCTGCGGATCGACGACACGGACCTGGAACGGTCCACCAAGGCATTCGAGGACGGTATCAAGGCCGATCTGGAATGGCTGGGCCTGAACTGGGACGAGACCTTCCGCCAGTCCGAGCGCTTTGAGCGATACGACGCCGTGGCGGACGACCTGCGCCAGCGCGGCCTGCTGTACCCGTGCTACGAGACCGGCGACGAGCTTGATCGCAAACGCAAGCTTCAGCGCGCGCAGGGCAAGCCGCCGGTTTATGACCGCGCCGCCCTGACGCTCACGGATGCGCAGAAAGCGGCCTATGAGGCCGAAGGCCGCAAGCCGCATTGGCGCTTCAAATTGTCCGGCAAGACCGTGACCTGGACCGACCTCGTGCGCGGCGACACGCCGATCGACACGGCGTCCTTGTCCGATCCGATCCTGATCCGCGAAGATGGCAGCTATCTCTACACGCTGCCGAGCGTCATCGATGATATCGACACGGGCATCACCGCAATCATTCGCGGCGAAGACCATGTGACGAATTCGGGCGCCCAGATCGAGATTTTCGAGGCGATTGCCGGCAAGGCCCCCGATATGGGCCATCACCCGCTTCTGGTCGGGCCGGACGGCGAGAAGCTGTCCAAGCGGCTGGGGACACTCTCGATCTCTGGTCTCGCCGAAGAAGGCATCGAGGCGATGACGATCCTGTCGTTGCTCGCCAAGATCGGCACGTCCGATCCGGTCGAGCCGCGCCTGTCCATCGAAGCGCTGGCGGCCGATTTCGACCTGTCGAAATTTTCCCGTGCTCCGGCCCGGTTCGACCCCGAGGAATTGACGCGCCTGAATGCGCGCCTGCTGCACGAAACGCCGCTTGAGAGCGTCCGGTCCCGGCTGTCAGCTATGGGTGTCGATGTGACCCCGGAATTCTGGGAAGCCGCGCGCCCGAACCTGGATCGCCTCGAAGACGCCGTGACCCTGCGCAATCTGATCGAAGGTCCGGTGACGCCCGTCGTCGCGGACGAAGACCGGGACTTCATCGCCACCGCTGCCGAGGCCCTTCCTGCCGGAACGCTGGATGCCGGATCCTGGTCTGCCTGGACGTCGGAGCTCAAGGCGCAAACCGGGCGCAAGGGCCGGGGGCTGTTCATGCCGCTTCGCCTCGCCCTGACCGGCGAAAGCCACGGCCCGGAAATGGACAAGCTCCTGGTGCTGATCGGCCGCGAACGGGCCTTGAGCCGTCTGAACGGCTGACCTGACCGGCCTTGCTGCTTCGTGCAGCGAGTCAGCGATCCGAAATTCCTGAATCCCGTGAATCAGTTGGCACTTGCCAGCGAGATCGTGAATCGCTGCCTTCAGGCACTGATTCAAGCGTTTCGGTCGACTTCAGATTTTGAATCAACTGTGCTCTTGAGATTTCGATTCAAGGGCGCAGTTTGCCTCACAGTTTGATTCAACTTGCCGACCGGCAGCTGTCACAACGAAATCCGAAATATTCTGCCATTTCATCAGCTTGCAGTTGAAAGCGGAATCAGAAATTCAACTGCTCCGCCCCTTGGGACTCGTCCCGGTTGGCTTCAAGCGCTTCAAGCAGGTGGGCAACAGCCGTCTTCGGGTCGCTTTCGACCAGGACACCGTCCGAGAAGCCTTGCGGCGTGAAACCCTCGTCCTCTGTCTTGCGCATCAGCTTGAAAAGCGGATCCCAGAATCCATCGATGTTCAGGAAGGCGACCGGCTTTTTCTGCAGGCCCAGCCGATTGCGCGACAGGACGTCGAAGATTTCTTCCAGCGTGCCGACACCGCCCGGGAGAATCAGGAAGCCATCGGATTCCGCGATCAGGATGTTCTTGCGCGACGACATGGTCGTCACGATCCGGGTCTCGGCCTTTTCGAGCAGGCCTTCGCGGGAAATCATGAATTCGGGAATCACCCCGAGCACGGGGCCGCCGGCATCCAGCGCCGCCATCGCTGACGCCGCCATCAGGCCGACATCGCCGCCGCCATAGACAAGCCTCGCGCCCTTGGCAGCAATCGCGCTGCCGGCTTCACGCGCATTCGCGGCATAGGCGGGACTGACGCCGGAGGCGGACCCGCAAAACACACCGATGGACCAAATTTTCGCCATTTCACCCTGCTCTTACATATTGTGTTGCGTCATCACTCTATCGGGTGAAGCTTCCCGATGGAAAATACGCTTCATCAGTTGCGTCTCCGGCGATGCCCGGAAGGAGGCCCGAATGTCTGCCACACGGTCGATCATCATTGCAGCCGCCCTTGGCACATTGGCCGCTGGTGTGGCGACGGTATTCGTTCTGACGCGGGTTCCGTCCGATGATCCGGCGCGCAATGGCGAGGCCAACCCGTCGCAGACCTCGGCCAATGCAGGGGACGAGGTCGCCGTCATCGCGCCGCCCAGCTTCGACGTGGTGCGGGTCGATCCGCGGGGTACGGCCGTGATTGCCGGACGCGGCGAGCCCGGAGCGACCGTGTCGGTCCTGGTCGATGGCAACTCCATCGCCGAGCTCGAAGTCGATGAGCGCGGTGAGTGGGTGCTGATCGTCGACGACCCGCTACCGGCCGGATCGGTCGAGCTTGGCTTGTTGATGCAGACGCCGTCCGGACAGGAAATCCGCTCCGAACAGATCGTCGTCGTGTCGATCCCCGAATCGCGGGCCGAAACGCCGCTGGTGGTTCTGGGCCGCCCCGGAGAGGCCAGCCGCGTGCTGCAAGGTCCGTTCGAAGGACTGGAAACCGGCCCCCTGTCGCTTGAAACCGTCGACTATGACGAAGCCGGCGGCGTGATTTTCGCGGGCCGTGCCGAACCCGGCTCGCGCGTCCGGGTGCTCGCCAATGGCGCGACTATCGGGGATACGGCTGTCGGCGCCGACGGGCGGTGGACCGTTCGTGCAGGCGAAACGCTGGCACCCGGCATCTACGACCTTCAGGTCGACATGATCAGCCCGGACGGGCGGGTCGCGGCGGTCATCGTGCTGCCGTTCGAGCGGGTCGCGCCCGAGGCGCTGGACCTCGGGGGGGACAGCATCATCGTCCAGCCGGGCAACAGCCTTTGGCGGATCGCTCGGCGCATCTATGGCGAGGGCATCCAGTACACGGTGATCTATTCTGCCAATGCCGACCAGATCCGTGATCCCGACGTGATCTATCCCGGCCAGGTGTTCCGTACGCCGCCGCAAGGTGACGGTGAAATCGAAGAGTGATCTGGCAAGCGGCGTCCGCGCGCCCTATCTGACCGACAATGTCTGATATCGAAGCGGCGCCGAGCGCCAATGGCGGGCTGGGGTCCGCCATGTCCCGACTCCTGTCACTGCTCGCCTCGCCGGAAATGGCGCGATGGCGACCGCGCATGGCAGTCGCCCTTGTCCTGACCATCGCATCGAAATTCTTCGCGGTCGGCGCGCCGGTTGCGTTCGGGGCGGGCGTGAACGCGATTACCGAGCGCGCCGCGGGTGTGACCGCAGGGGCGTTCATCCTTGCATTCCTGCTCTATGCCGGCGCGCGCTTTGCCAGCGTTGGCGCGCCGCAATGGCGCGATGCGATCTTCGCGCCCGTCAGCCAGGACGCGCAGCGCCTAGTCGCGGTGCAGACCTTCGGCCATGTCCAGCGGCTGTCGCTCAATTTTCACCAGACCAAACGTACCGGTGCGCTGAACCGCATCATCGAACGCGGTGCCCGGGCCGTCGATTTCCTGCTGAGATTCCTGGTCTTCAACATCGGCCCGACGCTCATCGAGCTGCTGCTCGCTGCGGCGGTGATGGGTGTCGCCTATGGCTGGGAATTCCCGGTCATCGCGGTGTTCACGGTGGCGGCCTATGCCGGCGCGACCTTCTCGGTTACGGAGTGGCGAGTGCGGCTGCGCCGTGAAATGAACGATGCCGACAACGAGGCCAGCGCGCGCGCCGTCGATGCGTTGATGAATTTCGAGACGGTGAAAAGTTTCGGTGCCGAGGCACGCGAAACCGGGCGCTACAACGCGTCGATGCAGCGCTATGCCAATGCCGCAGCGAAGTCGCAGAGTTCGCTGGCGCTGCTGAACGGCTTGCAGGCTCTGGTGATGAATCTGGGCCTTCTTGCGATGGCATTGATGGCGGGCTGGAAGGCGTGGAACGGCGTTCTGGGTGCCGGCGATGTCGCGGCGGTCACGCTGATCCTGATGAATATCTACCAGCCGCTGAACATACTGGGCTGGGCCTACCGCGAGATCAAACAGTCCGCGGTCGACATGGAGCGGCTCTACGACACGCTGGCGCTGCAGCCCGAGGTCGCGGATGCCGGGGATGCGAAGCCGCTGGACGTTTCAGGGGGTGCGGTCAGCTTCGACAACGTCCATTTCAGTCACGCCGGACGCGACCGGTCGGTCGATGGTGTCAGCTTCGAGATCCTTGCGGGCAGCTTCGTGGGTATTTGCGGGCCTTCAGGGGCCGGGAAGTCGACGATCCTGAAACTGCTGTTCCGCTTCTACGACCCGTCCCGGGGCGCGATCCGGATCGACCACCAGGACCTGCGCTCGGTTGCCCAGGACTCGCTTCGCGAGGTGTTGGGCCTCGTCCCGCAGGAAGTGGTCCTGTTCAACGACACGCTGCGCATGAACGTGCTCTACGGGCACCCTGACGCCAGCGAGGCCGATGTGTGGGACGCGCTCGACCGGGCGCATCTGGGCGCCTTCGTGCGCGAGCTTCCCGACGGGCTCGACACGATGGTGGGCGAGCGCGGCCTGAAGCTGTCAGGCGGCGAGAAGCAACGCGTCGGCGTCGCGCGGGCCGTGCTGAAAAACCCGGCGATACTGGTCCTTGATGAAGCCACGTCCGCACTCGATTCCGAAACCGAGCGCGAGGTTCAGCTCGCCCTCAATGAAGCGGCGAAGGGCCGGACCACGATTGCCGTTGCCCACCGCCTTTCGACGATTGCCGGAGCAGATCGCATCCTTGTCATGGACAAGGGGCGCATCGCCGAGGCGGGCACTCACGGCGAATTGCTGGGGCAAGGCGGGCTCTATGCCGGCATGTGGAAGCGCCAGATCGAGGCCGGGGACCGGTATTCCAGCCCGTCTGTGGTCAGCGCATCCGATCTGACGGTGGCCGGATCGTCGTCGTCCGATGGCCGGAAATTGTAAGCTAGCGAACGGCAATTCCGGGTGTCCCGCTTGCGACGGTTCCAATTGCGCATGCCTGGTCATGGCCGTGGCGGTTGAAGATTTCGAGGACTACGTCGACGGCATCGGGGCGAACTGACACCAGCAGCCCGCCGCTGGTTTGCGGGTCGGTCAGCAGGTCGCGGTCGGGATCAGACAGGCCATCGGGAAGGGTGACGAAGCCCGACACCGCCTTCCAGTTTCGGCCCGAAGCGCCTGTTTTCACGCCCTTTTCTGCCAGCTTCCGCGCCCCGTCGAAGACCGGCAGGTTGCGCGCATCGATTTCGGCGCTAACGCCGCTGGCCGCGCAGATTTCCTTCAGGTGCCCCAGCAAGCCAAAGCCGGTGACATCGGTGATAGCGCGTACGCCGTCCAGCGCGGCGAGGTCCGGACCCGGCGTGTTCAGCCGGGTCGTGGAAGCGATCATCTCCTTGTAATCGCTATCGCAAAGCATTTCGCGCTTCATGGCGGCGGAATAGACACCGATGCCGAGCGGCTTGCCCAGGACGAGGATATCTCCCGGTTTCGCCATCGCATTGGTCCGGATCCGGTCCGGGTGGGCCAGACCCAGTGCGACGAGCCCGTAGAAGGGTTCGGCGCTGTCGATGGAATGACCACCGGCAATCGGTGCGCCGGCGTTTTCCGCCACGCTTTTTCCGCCTTCGAGAATACGCCGGATCTGGTCGGCGGGGATTTGATCGACCGGCATGCCGAGCAGGGCGAGGCAGAAGATCGGCGACGCGCCCATCGCATAGACGTCCGAGAGCGCATTGGTTGCGGCGATCCGGCCAAACTCGAACGGGTCATCGACGACCGGTGCGAAGAAGTCCGTGGTGGCAACCAGGGCGGTTTCGGCGTTGATAATCCAGACTGCGGCGTCATCACGGGTCGCGGCGTCCACGACGAGATTTGCGGGGACAAGTCCAGCCGCGGGTGAACCCGCCAGCAAACCGTCGAGAACCGCCGGATCGAGCTTGCACCCGCAGCCGCCGCCGCGGGCGAGCGAGGTCAGTCGGGGCGGGGACAGGGCATCAGTCATGGGATCACCGTTGGCCGGGCGCGACGAGGAAGGCGGGGTTTGATACAAGGCCCGCATGGGGGCTTACCAGCACACCGAAAACCTGTCACCGCAAGCACTTGCGCAATTCAGCGTCATCATAGATGTGCGCTCGCCGGGCGAATACGCCGAAGACCATCTGCCCGGAGCGATCAATCTGCCGGTGCTCGACGATGCGGAAAGAGCCGAAATCGGCACGATCTACAAGCAGGTTTCAACCTTTGAGGCACGCCGCCTGGGAGCGGCGAAAGTATCGCGAAACATCGCCCGGCACCTTGACGGGGCGCTGAAGGACTATCCCCGTGATGTCCGCCCGCTGATCTATTGCTGGCGCGGGGGCATGCGCTCGCGATCGATGGCGCTTGTCCTCCAGGATGTCGGCTGGCAGTCGAGCGTCGTCAAAGGGGGATATCGCCTGTGGCGCAAGGAAGTGACAGCCGCATTATCGAACGATGATCACGATCTTTTCCAGATGATCGTGCTGGACGGCCAGACGGGCAGCGCGAAAACACAAGTGCTTCAGGCGATCGAGAAAAAGGGCGCGCAAGTGCTCGATCTGGAGGATCTGGCCGCGCATCGCGGTTCGATCTTCGGTGATCATCCCGATCTTCTTCAACCCAGCCAGAAACGATTCGAGTCGCTGTTGTGGGAGTCGCTCCGAAATTTTGACCCGTCTGTCCCCGTTTTTGTCGAGGCAGAATCCTCCCGGCTCGGCAATCGGACGATCCCCGTCCGGGTGTGGAATTCGATGAAGGCCGCGCCGACCATTGCTTTGAGTCTGCCGGCCGAGGTGCGGGCCCGGCATCTGCTCGCCACCTATCCCGATATCGCGGCCAATGGTCCCCGCCTGCAGGCGGCCATAGACGGATTGGCACAGTTTCATCCGCGCGCAGATGTCGACCAGTGGCGCATGTGGGCCGAGGCGGGTGCGTTCGAGCCGCTGGCGGTCGCGCTGATCCGCTCTCACTATGACCCGGCCTATGACCGGGCGAGGGCGCGCCACGATCAACCGCTTGCGGCGAACGTTGATGCGGATCGGCTGGATGCAGACGCGATCGAGCAACTGGCCGAGCGGGTCCTGATTGAAGCCAAGCGTGTAATCAGAATTTAATACAATCAAAGATAGCGTCGCGCTCCGTTGAGGAGTGCGCGATGTCTCGAGACGAGATCCGGATCGTTGACGCAGGCGACCTGCCGGACGTCTCGCGCCTGGTGAGGCAGTGCGGTTTCCCTGACCGTACGGAGCAAGGGTGGGCGTGGGTGCTGTTCGCCAATCCGGACCAGGGCGAAACACCGCCCGGCTGGGTCTATCTCCACGAGGGCCGTGTTCTGGCCTTTGTCGGCAATTTCATCATGCCCTACCGGTTCGAGGGGCAGACCCTGCGCCTTGCCACCGGGCATACACTGGTCACGGACCTGCACGGCCCGAGGCGGCATGCCGGGATGAAGCTGATGCGCCACGCGCGGGAGCAGCCCGGCGTCGCCGCCTATCTGACCCTCAACAACAACAAGATCTCCGCACCGCTTCTGCCGCGGATCGGACTTGAACCCTGGCTCGGGCGTTCGGCGTGCCGATGGACCGAGTGGATCACGAATCCCTTGCGCCTGATGCTGGGAAAGCTGCCGGGCGGTCATCCTGCAGCGGAGCGGTTTGAACGTCCGCTACTTCTGGACTTCGAATCAACCGGGCGAGCCAGGGCCTTCGAAATCGTGCCGCTGTCAGCGGCCGCCGGTGCGGATTTTGCTGCGCTGACCGGGAGCGGCAGAATGACCCGCGCCGTTTCATCCGACCAGTTGCAGTACCGGGTGAGCGATCCTGACCGGACAGGCGGGATCGGTTACCGCGTGTGCCTGAGCGACGGGCGGGTCATGGCGCTGGCCGGGCTGTCCCTGACCAAGCCCGCACCGGACCGGCTCGACCTGGTCGAAGTCATCGACTGGATGGCGGCAGACGGCGAAGCAGGACGAGCCGCGCAAATTGCCCTGTTGCATGACTGCCTGCGACTGACACGAGACTCTCGTGCCGCCAAGTTGAGGCTGCATTACCCGGACGCGGTCCATCCTGATGCGCTCAAGGCTGCGGGCTGGCATCTCGAACGCCACTGCGCCCACATCCCCTGTCACGGTGACCTGCGGTCGCCGGCATTGCGCACATGGTGCCCCGGACCCGGCGATACCGATTTCTTTTTCTCGCTGCGGACGCCGCCCACATGCCGGTCAGCGCCAGCGCGGGACGGCCAGATTTCAGGAGATCGCCCGGAGGCGTTTCGACGCACGGGCTGAGGACGCATGCGCCGCGACATGGCGCGCTGCATCGAAGCGTTCGGTGATGCTGGTAAAAATGGCTCCCCGGGCCGGACTCGAACCAGCGACAAATCGGTTAACAGCCGATTGCTCTACCAACTGAGCTACCGGGGAACACTGTCTCCCTGTGCAAGCAAGCCTGCACGGGAGCGGGGGCTATAGCAGACCCCGTTTCGGGCTCGCAAGCCACAAATCGCACTTGGTGTGCAGGGTAGACCCCAAAGAAAAACGGGGACCCTGAAAAGGGCCCCCGGAAAGGCATTGGGTGGATGGTGGGGTGTCTTCACGAGAAGACAGGTGTAAATTGCCCGTTAAGGGTAAACATGGCGTTAACGACGATCGGGAAATCACGAAAAGGATTCATCCCGGATTGACGCAAGGTTACCGAAGGGGAGGCTAAAGCCATGGCAAGACTCGCGAATTACGCTGAATTCTGGCCGCATTACCTGCGCGAGCACGCGCGTCCGGAAACCCGGATTTCCCACTATATCGGCTCGATCCTGGCAATCGGCGTGCTGATCTGGGCACTGGTGACGCAAACCTGGTGGGCGCTGATCCTGGTTCCGGTCTCGGGATATTTCTTTGCCTGGATCAGCCATGCCTTCATGGAGCGCAACAAGCCGGCGACCTTCACGCACCCGTTGTGGTCGCTGATCAGCGACTACCGCATGCTGTGGAGCGCGATTACCGGCAAGCTGCCGGGCGAGCTTCGCAAGGCGGGTGTCACACCGGCCGAAGCCGGGGAATCGCCGGCGCCGTAAAGGCGGATTTTCCTGAGAGGGAAGGTTGGAGGCTCCGCCCGGAATCGAACCGGGGTGCAAGGATTTGCAATCCTCTGCGTAACCACTCCGCCACGGAGCCACCGATGCGGGACGCGATATCTAACGGACAGCGTGCGCCGGGGCAATCCGCCCCCGCACAGAGCAGGCCGTGAAGGTTGCGGGCCGCTTCCCGCAGGGTATACAAGCGCCAGCAACACACTTCGCGGAGGGCAACGCACGTGAGCCAATTCGAGCAGGAACGCCGCATGATGGTCGACGGTCAAATCCGGATTGCGGATGTGACCAACCGGCGGCTGCAGCAAGCCTTGCTAAGCGTTCCGCGCGAGCTGTTCATGCCCCGCGCCAAGCGCGCCCAGGCCTATGCCGACGTCGAAGTGGAATTCGCGCCGGGCCGCTGGATGATGCGGCCGCGCGATTTCGCAAAGCTGGTTCATGCCGCCGACGTGCAGCCGAGCGACCTCGTGCTCGACCTGGCCTGCGGGCGGGGCTACTCGTCGGCGATTCTCGGCCGGATGGCCGAAACCGTGGTGGCGATGGAATCGGAAGCCCGGCTGGTCGAAAAATCGGAAACCGCGCTGTCGAAAACCGGTTCTGACAATGTGGCCGTAATCCAGGGCGACCTGAAAACCGGATCCCAGTCGCAAGGGCCGTTCAACGTCATTTTCGTCAACGGTGCCGTCGAGGACGTGCCGCGGGCGTGGCTGGACCAGCTGGCTGATGGCGGACGCCTCGCCGTGGTCGTGCGGCGAGGACCGATCGGCAAGGCGACGCTCTACCATCGCTCGGGTCTGGGGATCGGCGAGCGCGTGATCTTCGATTGCACGCCGCACATCCTGCCGGGATTCGAACGGGAAGCCGGATTCGTCTTCTAGCGCTTGCCGGCAAACATCCCTGCCAGCATGTTTCTATGTGAACAGTGTTCACTCCGTACCGACGGAACCCTATATCACCGACGTTTAATGTGTGTCGCCGTGCGCAATCTGCGATAACGGCGATCAGGATGGACAAGCGGGCGGACACAAGTGATGGCGTTCAAGACATTTTTCATGGCCGGGGCGATGGCCCTGACAATGGCCGGTGGCATGACCGGTCTGGCGGGAGCGCAGACGCTCGAGGAATCCCTGGCGCTGGCCTACCGCACCAATCCGACCCTTCTGGCCGAGCGCGCGCGGGTGCGCGCTTCTGGCGAGGCGGTGGTTCAGGCACGGGCTGCATGGCTGCCGTCGATCTCTGCGAGCGCCAGCATCGCCAACACGACCAATGATTCGTCAGGCGGCTTTTTCAATCAGTCGAACAATGTGACGCCAAAATCCTATTCCATCACGGGTACGCAGGCGATCTGGCGCAGCGGCCAGATTTCCGGCGGCATCGACCAGGCCCAGGCCGCCGCGCTTGCCTCGCTGGAAAACCTGCGCGCGATCGAACAATCCGTGCTGCTGGACGCGGCCTCGTCCTTCATGAATGTTCGCCGGGATGCGACCATCGTGGAAATCCGCCGCAACAATGTCGACGTGCTGAACGCCCAGTTGCGCGCCGCAGAAGACCGGTTCGAAGTCGGGGAGATCACCCGCACGGACGTTGCCCAGGCGGAAGCCCGGCTTTCGGCTGCGCGCTCGCAGCTGACTGCGGCCCAGGCCCAGCTCGCGACCAGCCGCAACGCCTATGCGCGCATCGTCGGCCAGGCACCGGCGACGCTGAGCGAGCCGCCGTCGCTTCCGTCGCTGCCTGAAACGGTACAAGACGCCGAATCGATCGCGCTTGATTTCAGCCCGACATTGCGCGCAGCGGCGTTTTCCGAAGAAGCAGCCGATGCTGCCGTACGCGTGGCGCGTGGCGCGATGGGGCCGTCGATCGGACTCAACGGCAATGCATCGCGCAGCCATGACAACACGTTCACTGGTGACGAATCGACTCGTTACTCGATCGGGGCGCAGGTCACGATGCCACTGTTTACCGGTGGGCTGAACCGGTCCCGCGTGCGGGCTGCCAACTATAATGCGGACGCGGCCCGGCAGCAGGTCTATGTCGCGCGGCGGCTGACGCTGGAAAACGTCTCAAACGCCTATAACGCGCTTCTGGCCGCGCAGTCGGTCATCGAATCAGGCCGCCAGGCCGTGCGGGCCAATGAAATTGCACTCGACGGTGTGCAGCAGGAAGCCCAGGTCGGATTGCGCACCACGCTCGACGTCCTGAACGCCGAGCAGGAGCTTTTGAACGCCCGCCTGACCCTGGTCTCGGCCGAGCGGGACGCCTATGTGGCAGGGCTTGCGCTGCTTCAGGCGATGGGCCTTCTCACGGCGGATACGCTCGACCTGGCGGTGGAAACTTCCGACCCCTTGAACGACGTGCCGGAAGATAACTTTGACTTAACGCCGTGGAATTAGCGTCACGAATCAGGCTCTAGCGCTGGACAGACGGGCGCGACGCGGATTTATTCGCGTATCAGGCGAAGCGACACAGCGGGGACTCGCGGTTTCATGGCTCAAGAAGCGACCGAATCCGAACCGACGATGGAAGAAATCCTGGCGTCCATCCGCCGGATCATCGACGAGGATGAACAGCCCGCTGAAGAGGCGGCTGCTGAAGAGGCTCCCGCGGCGGCGGCCGAGCCGGAAGCTGAACCCGAACCGGAAGCCGAGGATGACGTCCTCGAGCTGACCGACATGGTCGAGGAGCCGGAAGCCGGCACCGAGCCGCTGTCGGTTGAAGACGATCTGATGATTGTCGACCGGGAAGAAGACGAGATGCCGGCGCCCGAACCGGAACCCGAGCCGGAACCCGAGCCTGTCGCAAGCGCGCCCGAGCCCGAACCCGAACCTGAACCGGTTGCTGCGGCACCCGAGCCCGCGCGGGCACCCGAACCGGTCATCGATGAAGATGCCTTGCTCGACCAGTCAGCAGCGACTGCTGCGGCCGGTGCATTCAGCGCGCTCAATGAAAACCTGCGCATCGGGTCGGGTGACGGCACGACGCTGGAAACGATCGTGCGCGAACTGATGCGCCCGATGCTTAAGCAATGGCTCGACACGAACCTGCCTCGCATCGTCGAGGAAAAGGTCGAAGCCGAAATCGCCCGCGTCTCCCGCAGACGCTGATCGTCGACCCTGCAATCAAGAGAAATCGGGCGTCGACGGAATGGTCGGCGCCCTTTACGTATGCGCGCCATGCTCGAGAAGAATTTCAATCCGCAAGATGCCGAACCGCGCCTGTACCAGGCGTGGGAGGATGCCGGGGCTTTCCAGCCGAAAGATGATTCGAACGCCGAGACGTTCTCCATCGTCATTCCGCCACCCAACGTCACGGGACGGCTGCATATCGGCCACGCGCTGAACAACACGCTGCAGGATGTGCTGGTCCGCTATAACCGCATGCTGGGCAAGGCCGTGCTGTGGCAGCCGGGCACCGACCATGCGGGCATCGCCACGCAGATGGTGGTCGAGCGCCAGCTGGCCGAAGCGGGCAACATGTCGCGCCGCGAGATGGGCCGCGACGCCTTTATCGACAAGGTCTGGGAGTGGAAGGACGAATCCGGGGGCATGATCCTGGGGCAGCTGCGCCGCCTGGGCGCATCGTGCGACTGGTCACGCGAACGCTTCACCATGGACGAGGGGCTGTCGAAGGCGGTCCTGAAAGTCTTCGTGGAGCTCCACAAGCAGGGCCTGATCTACCGCGACAAGCGGCTGGTGAACTGGGACCCTCATTTCGAGACGGCGATCTCGGACCTGGAGGTCGAGAACCGTGAGGTGCCGGGGCATTTCTGGCATTTCCGCTATCCGTTGGCCGATGGCTCGACCTTCCGCTTCCCGGTTGCCCACGACGAGGATGGCCATCCGACCGAATGGGAAGACCGCGATCATATCGTCGTTGCGACGACGCGCCCGGAAACCATGCTGGGCGATACCGCCGTGGCGGTGCATCCCGATGACGAACGCTACAAGGGGCTGATCGGGAAGAAAATCCGTCTGCCGATCGCGAATGTCGCGATTCCGATTGTTGCCGACGAACATGCCGATCCCGAGCAGGGATCGGGCGCGGTGAAGATCACCCCTGCGCATGACTTCAACGACTTCATGGTCGGCGAGCGCAATGACCTGCCCAAGGTGAATATCCTTGATCGCCGGGCACACCTGCTGAGCAAGGACGACGGCACCGGCGGTCTGAAGCGCATTCCGGACGACATGCGCGGCATGGAGCGCTTCGAGGCGCGCGAGGAGATTGTCCGGCGCATGGAGGCTCTGGGTCTGCTCGCCGCCGTCGAAGACAAGACGATCAATCAGCCCTTCGGGGACCGCTCCAACGTGGTGGTCGAACCGTGGATGACGGACCAGTGGTTCGTGAAGGCCGATGTGCTGGCCAAGGACGCCATCGCGGCGGTCGAGGACGGGCGTACGAGTTTCCATCCGAAGAATTGGGAAAAGACCTATTTTGAATGGATGCGCAACATCCAGCCCTGGTGCATCTCGCGCCAGCTGTGGTGGGGCCACCGGATTCCGGCGTGGTATGACGCGGACGGCAATATCTATGTCGCCGAAAGCGAAGCCGAAGCGCAGGCCCAGGCAGGCGACAAGACACTGGTGCAGGACGAGGACGTCCTCGACACCTGGTTCTCTTCGGCGCTGTGGCCGTTCTCCACGCTTGGCTGGCCGGATGACACCAATGAGCTGAAGCGGTTCTACCCGACCAGCGTCCTGATCACGGCCTTCGACATCATCTTCTTCTGGGTTGCCCGGATGATGATGCAGGGCCTGAAATTCATGGACGAAATCCCGTTCCACGACATCTACATCCACGCCCTGGTGCGCGACGAGCACGGCGCGAAGATGTCAAAATCCAAGGGCAATGTGATCGACCCGCTGGAACTGGTCGACGAGTTCGGTGCCGATGCCGTCCGCTTCACCCTGACCGCGCTGGCGGCGCAGGGGCGCGACATCCGCATGTCGAAGGACCGGGTCGAGGGCTATCGCAATTTCGGGACGAAGCTGTGGAATGCCGCACGCTTCTGCCTGATGAATGACTGCCGCCCGGTCGCGGATTTCGATCCCGCTGACGTGAAGGAAACCGGCAATCGCTGGATCCTTCAGGAGGCCTATGCGGCGTCCGAGGCTGTCGCGAAGGGGCTTGAAACCTATCGCTTCAACGAGGCGGCGGGCGCGGCCTATCGCTTCGTGTGGAATGTGTTCTGCGACTGGCACCTGGAATTCGCCAAGCCGCTCCTGTCGGGCGACGACGCCGCGGCGAAAGCCGAAACCCAGGCGACGACCGCGCATGTGCTCGAGATCGCACTGAAAATCCTGCACCCCTTCATGCCTTTCGTCACCGAAGAGCTGTGGGCGGAAACGGCGGGCGAGGGCGGACGCGGCGGATTGTTGATCACCGCCGAATGGCCGCGGCCGGTCCGTGTGTCAGACGGATCCGAGCAGGGCGAGATGAACTGGGTGATCACCATGATCACCGAGATCCGGAAGCTGCGCGCGGAGATGAACATCCCGCCGAAAGCCAAGCTGAACGCCATCGTGGCCGGCGCATCCGAGCAGACACGCGCGCGGATCGAACGCCAGCGTCCGCTGCTGGTGCGTCTCGCACGGCTGGAGTCCATCACGGCGGGCGACGCGATCCCCGAAGGTTCGGCGCAGACGGTCGTGGAGGAAGCCACCGTCGCCCTGCCGCTGGAAGGCGTGATCGATTTTGGTGCTGAGAAGTCCCGTCTCGATAAGGAAATCGCGCGCGTGGCCGGTGAAATCGAACGTCTCGACCGCAAGCTCGGAAACCAGAAATTCGTCGCCAATGCGCCGCCCGAAGTCGTCGAAGGCGAGAAAGACAAGCGCGCCGGATACGCCGCCGAGAAAGATGCGCTTGAAGCCGCACGATCGCGCCTCCCCTGACCAGAGGATTGCCGCGAAGTCACCGGTAGGGTGAAGTCCCCCTGACAACGGGAGGATTCGTCATGACTCAAGCGGCAGACCGGCTCGGGATCGATACAGACGCGCTGTGGAATGACCGGCTGTTGCCTTTCCTCGATGTGCGGGAAGACGACCGCAAGAAGGCGGTCACGCGCTTTGCCATCTTCCTGCCGCTCGCCATCCTGGCGCTGATCGGCACCGTCGCCGGTACGGCGATGACGGACGGCAACCCGGTGGCACTGTTCGGCGGATTTACCCTGTTCGTGCTCTTCGTCTATCTGTGCGCCAATCCCCTGGTGAAGCTGCACGGCGAGATCAAGGAAGGTCTTCTGACCGAGATCGCGTCGGCGGCCGGACTTGGGTATGCGAAGAAGCCGCAGCAACCAGCGCGGTTCGGCGAATTCTGCGAACTGGGCCTGGTTCCGAACCACAACCAGCGCAGCTTCGAGGACCATTTCTCCGGTGACCGGCATGGCTCGGCATTCGAACTTTACGAGGCCAAGCTGGTCCAGCGCCGCCAGTCGGGCAAGAACACCACCTATGTGACCGTGTTCCAGGGCGTGCTGATCCGGATCGAATTCCCGAGGACCGTTGAAGGCGTCACCGTGCTGACCCGCGATGCAGGCTGGTTCAATGGCCTGTCAGCGATGTCCCAGGCGCGGATCAATGGCCAGAAGCTGGAGCGCGTCGGCCTCGTCGACCCGAAATTCGAGAAGATTTTCGAGGTCTTCTCGACCGACCAGGTGATGAGCCGCTACCTGTTGACCCCGTCCTTCATGGAGCGGCTGTTGTCGCTGGAAAGTTCGCTGAAGGGCAAGCGCGTGCGCGCCGCATTCGACGAGCGCCAGGGCGGCGGTGAATTGCTGATCGCGACGGAGACCGGAAACCTGTTCGAGCCGGGTTCGCTGTTCAAACCACTCAACGACCGGGCGCGTTTCGACAACCTCATTAACGAGATCGATCTCATCACCGAGATCGTCGACCTGATGGTCCGTCCCGCCACGCTGGGCGAAGGGGACGCGGTTTCCTAGAAACCGTCATTCCGGCGTACGCCGGAATCCAAGTCGACCGACTGTCTGGATCCCGATTTTCGTCGGGATGACGCCGCACGCCTATTGACTTTATATAAGAATTAAAATAATAGGTTTTTAAGAAAAAGAAATTAGCCTTATATGTGGAGCTCTCAATGGCTGCTTTTCGACTCGCAAGCCCGTCAAATCTTCAGCGCATCATCACGCTCGCGATTGCGGTCGTGTTCATCGTGGACAATTTGCCGGAGCGCCTTGGCATTGCCTCAACGGTGAGCATCCTCCCCGGCGCGTTCTATATCGCCGCCATTTTTTATCTCAGCGCATTGCTGTCGTACGAGACAGAAGGGGACGTGTTTGGGCCGAAACTTCTGCGCGCGCTGAAATGGAGCGGCGGTTTGCTACTGATTGGCGCCTGGGCACAAATTCTACTTGTTCCGAGTTTGGCCTACCTGACCGAGAATGGATTTTCTGAGATGCGCGGGCTCAGGTTTGACACTTCATTCTCGAATTACGTGATTGCGGTGCTTGGCGGCTCAATGTTCTTCATCGCCAGACGCGCTGAACAGATAAAGGCCCGGCTCGAGGAATTCGTCTGATGCCGGTCACGGTGACGCTCGACGTGCTCCTCGCTATGCGCAAGCGCAAGGCGCGCGAAGTTGCCGAGGAGATCGGCCTGTCGGAAACCCAGCTGAGCCTTCTGCGGACCGGCAAAGTGAAGGGGGTGCGCTTCGAGACGCTCGCCAAGCTCTGCTACGTGCTGGAGTGCAGTCCGGCCGACATTCTGGGCTATGAGCGGGACGCGGACGATCTGGGTGTGGAGGACGGCGCGGTTTCGTGATGCTGGCCCCGGTCTTCGCTCCGCGAAACCGGGGAGTGTCATTGAGTAGAATTTGTTTCGACGGCCCCTCGTCGGCGGAGCCGGTCCGGGACTCCGTCACTCCCACGAAGGTGGGAGTCCAGTTTCACGATCTTTCTGGATTCCCGCCTTCGCGGGAATGACGCCTAAAACTCAAATGTCCCCACGACCGGAACGTGGTCTGAGGCCTTTTCCTTGCCGCGCACGGACTTGCAGATTTCGACGCCCTTGAGGTGGTCGGCGGCCTGCGGCGAGAGCAACAAGTGGTCGATCCGGATGCCGTGATCCTTCTGCCAGGCGCCGCGCTGGTAGTCCCAGAAGCTGTACTGGTGGCCGCGCCCGTCGGCCTGCATGAAGGCCTCGGTGAAGCCCAGATTGAGGATTTCGCGGAATGCGGCGCGGCTCTCGGGGCGGATCAACGCATCACCCTCCCAGGCGGCGGGATCATGCACATCGCTGTCGCGCGGGATGATGTTGTAGTCGCCGGCGAGGACCAGACGCTCCTCAAAGGCCAGCAACGCTTCGGCGTGGCGTTTGAGATGCCGCATCCAGCCAAGTTTGTAACCATGTTTCGGGCCGGGCGCGGGATTTCCGTTCGGCAAGTAGATCGAGGCGACGCGGACGGGGCCACTGTCGTGCGAAATCACGCACTCGATGTAGCGTGCCTGATCGTCATCCTCGTTGCCGGGCAGGCCGCGGCGCGTTTCCTCGACCGGGAATTTCGAGAGGATGGCGACGCCGTTATAGGTCTTCTGGCCATGCGTTTCGACATTGTAGCCGAGGTCTTCGATGGCCTCGCGCGGGAAGTTCTCGTCGAGACACTTGATCTCCTGAAGGCAGACCACGTCCGGTGCGGCCTCGCGCAGCCAGTCGATGACGTTCTCAAGGCGTGCCTTGACCGAGTTCACATTCCAGGTGGCGACTTGCATCCGTAATTCCCTGCGGCGCGTGACGGCAGGGTTAGCACGGCCCGGCGGAATTGGAAGCGCTAGACCAGGTGAGTGCCTGCACTGCGCTCGCGAACATCGTCGAGCGTCAGGACGTAGGGCGGGACAGGGTGGTCGATGTCGTCGGCGATTGCTGTGCCGGTGAGGAAGCGTGCGCCGAGTGCGATGGCATCCTCCACCGCTTCGCCACTGGACAATCCGCCAAGACAGGACGCGCTGTGCAGTTTTTTCACGCCGTCGAGGTAAAGCGACAAGGGCGCATTGGGCGACCGGACAGCCGCAGAGACCATGGCCGAATCGGTGGCGATCGCCGCGAACATCATCGTCCGGCACCCGGAGAAGCGGTCAAGCCCGCCCGTGCGGATCGGCAGGTGAACAGCGATATTCGGGCAGAAGCTGCGCAGCGTGCGCATGATTTCCTGAATCGCACCGGCCGGCGTTCCTGCCGTGACGCCTTCCAGGATCAAAACGAAATAGCGCCGCAGTTCTTCCGGAATGGCCGAGAGGGCTTCAAAATACTTCACCCGGGTCGAGAGCGTGATCATGGCCGGGACGCCGACCGTCAGGCACAAGGCGAGGCGCCGATTGTCGTTGTGTGCCTCAAGGAAATCTTCCATCGCCTTGTGGGCGATCGCGAGATCCAGTTCGAGATGCTCTTTCGGCGAGTCATGACCGCGCAGGACATCTCTGCCTTCGAAGACCCGGCCGGTTCGCTTCTCTTCGAGACGAGGCACGCAAATCTGCGCGGTCACCGCGTTATGTGCGCTGTCCCAGACCGGACGGTAGAGGAAGCGGTAAGGCGGTTCGCGGCCGCCGGTCCCGGGCCTGTCGAGGCGTTTGCCCAGTGCGGGATTGTCGTCCTCATCGCCATCTGACGCTTCCTTCGCGTCATTTGCCGGGACTTCGGCAGGTGGACTGCCCCCCAGCATTTGCGAGAACTGCTTCGCGTCGAGGCGGTGGGCGGTCGACTGGACATTCAGCGAACGCAGCAATTCGTCGCCGAGAAAAAAGATGTTGAGCTCGGTGGATATGGCCTCGGTGCGCGCCACCGAGGCTTCCGCATCAAGGGCGTCGAACACCACGAGGAAGCCGTCACCATATCGCAGGAGAATGTCGTCCGCCGAAATGCGCTTCTCGATGAAGTGCGCGCTGACATCGACGATCTTGTTTCTCAGCTTGTCCCACTGAGCGCCCGCACCCTCGCGGACGACATCGAGATTGATCAGCTGAAACTGGCCGAGATCCACGTTCGACCGGCCCTGGAGCTTGCGCTCCAGCCGGTGAAGCACATCGGCCGAATTGGTCGTCAGCATGTCCAAGTCCCGTCGTCGCTAAGCAGGCGATATGAAGCGCTCAGGGACAATTTCCAGTGGTATTCTAAAAAAAATTTAATGGAAAACTGAAATAGCTGAAAGATCAGCGCGTTGCGACCGCAATTGGTTCACCGGCGCGGCGGGATCGGCATAGCCGAGTGCCATGCCGCAATAGACCTGTTCGGTTTCGGGGAGGCCGAGTGCGGTGCCGATTGTCCCGGAAAAGCGGGTCCAGGCCTCCTGCATGCAGGTGGCAAGGCCGGCCTCCTCGGCGGCGAGCGAAACCGCCAGCATGAACATGCCAAGATGCGCCCACTGGTTCGGGTTCATGGCCTTTTCGATGACGAAGAACAGCCCGACCGGCGCGCCGAAGAAGTCGAAGTTGCGAAGCAGGTGTTCGAGGCGCGCGCCCTTGTCCTCGCGCGGAATGCCGAGAAGGGCATACATCTGTTCGCCCATCTCGAAACGGCGAGAGCGATAAGGCTCCCATAGCTTCTCGGGATAGACCGGGAAGGCATTTTCGTCACCGAACGGGTCGGACTCGAGTTTCGACTTGACCGCGTCGATCACGCGCTGACGGGCATCGCCGGTGACGACATGAACTTTCCACGGCTGGAGATTGCCGCCCGAGGGCGCCCAACGGGCGGTGTCGAGGATGCCGCGGATTGCCGCTTCGTCGACCTGGCGGTCCAGGAAGGCGCGGGTGGAGATCCGGGACCGAAGCGCGTCGGAGACCTGCATCAGACCGAGAAGCTGGTGCCGCAGCCGCAGGCGGCCGTGGCGTTCGGATTGTCGATCCTGAAGGCGGCGCCGATCAGCTCATCGGCAAAGTCGATCTTCGAGTTTTCGAGGAATGGGATGGAGGCGCTGTCGATGGCGACGCGCGCGCCGTCGCGCTCGATCACGAGGTCATCATCCGTGGTCTCGGTCTCGAGGTCGAACTTGTAGGAAAAGCCGGAACAACCGCCCCCGATCACGGAGATGCGCAGCAGGTCCGCGCCCGCCTGCCTGGCGATGATGGCATTGATCCGCTTCGCGGCGGATTCGGTCAGCTGGATATTCGGGTCGCTCATCACTGGTTCCGCATTGGCCTGTTGCACGATATATGGAGGCACATGACCCAGCCGCAAAGCCCCTTCGCATGAGTATCGGTGCCACGGACCGCAATCGCGCACCCTATTCGAACCACCCAGCCCAGTCGCGCGGACGGTTTCACCCGCAAAACGACAGCGCCAGCCGCAATGCGTTCCAGCGCGACCGGGACCGCATCGTGCATGCAACCGCATTCCGGCGTTTGAAGGAAAAGACGCAGGTCTTCGTCGCCCACGAGGGTGACCATTACCGCACACGCCTGACCCATTCGCTGGAGGTGGCGCAAATCGCGCGCACGATCGCGCGGGTGCTGAATGTCGACGAGGATCTGACCGAGGCCCTGGCGCTGGCGCACGATCTGGGTCACCCGCCCTTTGGTCATGCCGGGGAGAGGGCGCTGGCCGAATGCATGACCGAGTTTGGCGGCTTCGACCACAATGCCCACACCCTGCGGGTCATCACCAAGATCGAAACCCGCTACGCCGAGTTCGAAGGGCTGAACCTGACGTGGGAGACGATCGAAGGCGTGGTCAAGCACAATGGCCCGCTGATCTCGCCCGGGCAGAGCGAAGACGCACTGCCCTGGGCGATCCGGGACTATCCCGACTGGCGCGGACTTGAACTCGACAGTTTTGCCGGAGTGGAAGCCCAGATCGCCGCCCTGGCCGATGACATCGCCTACAACAACCACGACATCGATGATGGCCTGCGCGCCGGGCTGCTGCATCTCGACGCGCTGGCGGAATTGCCGCTGGTCGGGGACGTTCTGCGCGACTGCCGGCGGCGTTTTCCACAGGCCAGTGAGCGGTTGGTGATCCTGGAGGCGGTGCGCGACCTGATCGGTCTGATGGTCGATGACGTTCTGACGGAGACCCGGTCGCGCCTGGATGCGGCCCAGCCGGACAGCGCCGAGGCCGTGCGCAAGGCTGACCGGGAAATGGTCGCGTTCTCGCCGTCCATGCTGGATGCGCTGGCCGGGCTGCGGCGCCATCTGTTCGCCAATATGTACAGGCATTACAAGGTCAACCGGGCGATGGCACAGGCCGAACGCGTGGTGCACGAGCTGTTCTCGCTGTTCCTGGAAGATCCCGGCTTGTTGCCGACGCATTATCGTCAGCAGGCGGGCGAGGCGGGCTCCAAGCAACAGGCGCGGCTGGTCAGCGACTACATCGCCGGGATGACGGACCGGTATGCGGTGGAGGAGCACAAGCGGCTCTTCACTGTGCAAGGGTATTTCTGACCGCCGATTGCATCGCCAATGGGTGGTATCGTTTCAGCGGATTTCCCGATTCGGGGATGGACGAGGACGCATGACCGATCGCGATACCGACCGCCGGGTCGGGGCCTATGCGCCGCCGACCGACGAGGACGACACGTTCGACGCGCGCGAGGATTCGCGCCGCGGCCCGTTATTGCTGACCGCGGCCTTTGCGGTCTTCGTGTTGTTCATCGGCGTGGTGTGGAGCGCCTACAGGCAGGGCATCCGTGAGGGCGGGCGCGATGCGCCGCCGGTGATTGTCGCGGACAGCGAGCCCTATCGTGAACGCCCGGCCGATCCGGGCGGCGTGGAAGCCCCCGACCAGAATTTGACCGTTTATGACCGCCTGTCGGGCGAGACCCGTCCCGGCGATGGCGATGAAGCCAATGTCCGGCCCGGCCCTGAAGAGCCGATCGACAATGGCGAGCGGCCCTCTTTGCAGATCGAGAGCGTCGATCCCGATGCCGCCGGCGGCGAACGTGTCGCCGACACCCCGCCCTTGCGCGAGGCGATCGAAGACCCGGTCGTGGACACGCCACCGGACACGACGACGGGCGGCCCCGCCCAGATCGTGCCGCAGGATGATCCGCCCGCACGCGATCCGGTCGCCGAGACGCCCGCGGAGCCCGACCCCGAGCTGGTTCGCACGGCTGCGGTGGCAACGCCGGGCGGGGACTGGGTGGTCCAGATCGGATCCTTCCGCACCGAGCAGGAAGCCGAAGAGGCCTGGCTGAACTTTGCGACGCGCCATTCGGGCATTGGCAGTGGTTTTGCGCCCGATATCCAATCAACCGAGATCGAAGGGCGCGGCACCTATCACCGGCTGCGCATCGCCGCCTTTTCCAGCCGTGACACGGCCAGCGACTATTGCAGCCAGCTGCAATCGCGCGGCCAGGACTGTTACGTCACGCGCCGATGAGCAGCGCCGCGATCTACGGCCTGTCCGGTCTTGAACTGACGGCGGACGAGAAAGCCTTCATCCGCGATGCGAATCCGTGGGGCTTCATCCTTTTCGCGCGCAATGTGGACCGCCCCAGGCAGGTGTCGAAGCTGTGCGTTGCGCTGCGTGATGCGGTGGGCCGGGACGCACCGATCTTCATCGACCAGGAAGGCGGACGTGTTCAGCGCCTGAAACCGCCGACCTGGCGTGCGGCCCCGCCGGCTGATGTGTTCGGGAAACTCTATCGCCGCGACGAAGCGGCCGCACTAGAAGCCGTGCGATTGAATCACCGCCTTCTGGCGGACGAATTGACGGCCGTTGGCGTCGATGCCGATTGTGCGCCGTGCATCGACCTTCAGATCGAAGGCGCCGACGCGATCATCGGCGACCGGTCCTATTCAACCGACGCAGGGATCGTTGCGGCACTGGGCCGCGCCGCGATGGAAGGCCTGCTTGCGGGCGGAGTTGCGCCGGTCATCAAGCATATTCCCGGGCATGGCCGCGCCGACGCCGACAGTCACCTGGCCCTGCCGCGTGTCGATACGGTCCGCGACACGCTCGAAGCGACCGATTTCGCGCCGTTCCGCGACCTGGCCGATGCGCCGATGGCGATGACGGCGCATATCGTCTATTCCGACATAGACAGCGACGATCCGGCGACCCATTCCGAAGCCATGATCGGCGATGTCATTCGCGGCTTCATCGGATTTGACGGCCTGTTGATGAGCGACGACCTGTCGATGCAGGCCCTGTCCGGCACGCTGGCACAGCGCGGCGAGCGCGCGCTGTCGGCGGGGTGTGACCTGGTCCTGCACTGCAATGGCGAGATGAAGGAAATGATCGCCATCGCCCATGCCATGCCGGACCTGACCGGCAAGCCGCGGGCGCGCGCCGATGCGGCGGCAGCCTGCCGGAAGCCTGCGGACGCCTTCGATGCCGAGGCCGGGCTGAAGCGCCTGGACGACCTTCTGGACGGGGAGGGGGCGGCGTGAGCGAAGAATTTCAGGAAGACCTGAAATTTGAGGCCGCAGAGGATGCGGAAGCTGACGCCCTGATCGTCGATGTCGACGGTTTTGAAGGCCCGCTGCACCTGCTTCTGGCGCTGGCGCGCAAGAAGAAGGTCGACCTCGCGCGGATATCCATCCTGGAGCTGGCCGAGCAATATCTCGGTTTCGTGGCCGAGGCCCGTAAGCGCCGTTTCGACTTGGCGGCCGACTATCTGGTGATGGCGAGCTGGCTGGCCTATCTGAAGTCCCGCCTGCTGCTGCCCAAGCCCGCAAAGAATGACGACGAGCCCGAGCCCGAGGCGATGGCTGCTGCGCTGGCCTTCCGGCTGCGCCGGCTTGAAGCGATGCGGCTGGCCTCGCGCGCGCTGTTCAATCGCCCGCTGCTGAAGCGCGACGTGTTTGACCGGGGCGCGCCTGAAGGCGTGCGCACGCTGCGCGCCCACAAATACGAAGCCAGCCTGCACGACCTTCTGAAGGCATACGCCACGCGGCGGCAGGCGCGCTATCGGGCCAATTACCAGCCCAGCCTGCCGAAGGTTTACGGGCTGGACAGCGCGCGCCAGCGGATGGAGCGGGTCGTTCCTGAATTGAAGGACTGGCGCAATCTGGAAGACATCTTGCCGGATACGGGCGAGCTGGGCTTTGATCCGCCGCCGCGCAATTCGGTGCTCGCCAGTTCGACGCTCGCCATCCTGGAGGTGACGAAGGACGGGATGGCCGAGCTGCGCCAGGACGAAGCCTTTTCGCCGATCCGTGTGCGGGGCCGCCCGGAGGACAAGCCGCAGTGACCACCGAAACCGACCCCATCACCGACGCCATTGCCCGGCTGCGTGAACGCGCCGAACGGCAGGGTGCGGCAGAAACCGGGTCGGGCGAGGCCGGTCCGCGCCTGGCCGTCGATGCCGAGCGCCAGCGCCTGAGACAACTGGAAGCCTTGCTGTTTGCTGCTGCCGAGCCACTGGATATCGAGACCCTGCAGGCGCGCCTGCCGGCCGAAGCCGAAATCGAGAAGTTGCTGGCAACGCTGGCCGAGGACTATGCCGAGCGCGGCGTGCGCCTGGTCGAGGTGGGAGGCCGCTGGCGGTTTGAAACCGCGCCCGATCTTGCCGCGCTTCTTGAAGAGGTGAAGGAAGAGCCGCGCCGGCTCTCCGATGCGGGGCTCGAGACCTTGTCCATCATCGCCTACCACCAGCCCGTCACGCGCGCCGAGATCGAGGAAATTCGCGGGGTTGCGGTGTCGAAAGGCACTATCGACCTGCTGTTCGAGATCGGCTGGATCCGCCTTCGCGGACGCCGCCGTTCGCCGGGCCGCCCCGTGACCTATGGGACGACCGATGCCTTCCTCGATTATTTCGGTCTGTCCGCCATCGGTGATCTGCCAGGCGTGGCGGACCTGAAAGCGGCCGGGCTGCTCGATTCACGCCTGCCGCCAGGCTTTGACGTCCCTGATCCGGGTCTGTCGACCCCCGGCGAGGGCGATGAGGACATCGACGACGATTCCGATCAGCCCGACTTCCATGTCGATTTCCTCGATGGGGAAGACGGCGAAGACTGATCACTCCCGCACGCTACCCGGCACCCGGAACGCCTTTCCCAAGAGGGGGAGGGGAAAACACCCTGCCAACTGCCGCAAGGCGTTGGACGGGGAAGGGCGCATGGTTTAAGCCTTTGACCCAACCGAATTTACGGAGGTGAGCATGGCTCCCGGCATGTGGCAGATCATTCTCGTCGTGCTCCTGGCACTCGTCCTTTTCGGCGGTCGAGGAAAAATTTCCGCGCTGATGGGTGATTTCGCCAAGGGGATCACCAGCTTCCGCAAGGGGCTGAAGGATGAGGACACCAGCGATGATGCCGATGGCGACACGCGGACGGACTCGATCCCGCAAAGCCCTGACCGCCCCGTCGAACCGACGGTGCAAGAAGAAGACGCCGCCACGCGCCGATAGGGTTTCGCCATGAATCCCGGCATCGGGATGCCCGAAATTGCTGTGCTGTTGCTGCTGGCCCTCATCGTCGTGGGACCGGCGGAATTGCCGCGCATGATGCGGACGATCGGCCGTCTGGTGAACCAGGCGCGCGGCATGGCCAAGGAATTCCAGCGCAGCTTCGACGAAATGGGCCGCGAGTCCGAACTGGGCGAGTTGCGCAAGGAAATCGAGAAACTGAAAAGCGCCAATCCGGCCAGTGAGATCACCGACGAATTGCGGGCGGCCAAGGAAGACTTGCGCCGGGCTGAAAAGCTGGAGGCGAAGGAAAAAGCGGTGAAGACGCCCGCTGGCCTGACGCCCGATGACGGCAATCAGATCGCGCCGCCGCGTGCGGCACCGACCCCGGCCAAGCCGATCAAGACAGGTGCGCCCGAAGATGAGTAAGGCGAAGGACGCGCCGCACCTGGAGCATGACGACGACGAGGTCGAAGCCTCGCGCGCGCCGCTGATGGATCACCTGATCGAACTGCGCACCCGGCTGATCCGGATTGTCGCGGCGATCATCATCGGTTTCATCGTCTGCTTCATCTTCGCGGAGAATATCTACAACGTGCTGCTGGTCCCCTTCCAGGACGCGGCGGAGCGGGTGCGCGGGGATGACCTGCAGCTGGAGCTGATCTTCACGGCGCCTCTGGAATTCTTCTTCGCGAAGGTGAAGCTGGCCCTGTTCGGCGGCATCATCCTGGCGATCCCTGTACTGGCCTATGAAGTCTATGCCTTCGTCGCGCCCGGCCTCTACAAGAATGAAAAGGGGGCGTTCGCGCCTTTCCTGATCGGTGCGCCGGCCCTGTTCGCGGCCGGAGCCGCGCTGGTCTATTTCTTCGTCCTGCCCTTCGTGATGCGATTTGCGCTGCAGCAGGAGCAGACGGCCAATGACGTAGGCCCCAGCATTCAGCTGCTGACGCGGGTGTCGGACTATCTCGATCTTGTCACGACGCTGATCCTGGCGTTCGGGATCAGCTTCCAGCTGCCGATCCTGCTGATGCTGCTCGGGATGGCCGGGATTGTCAGTTCGCGTCAGCTGGTCGGGTTCTGGAAATTCGCGCTGGTCGGCATTTTCGGCTTTGCCGCCTTCGTGACGCCGCCCGATCCGATCAGCCAGATCATTCTCGGCAGCGTGCTGATGTCGCTCTACGGGTTCTCGATCCTGGCCGTGAAGCTCGTGGAGCCGAAGGGCTAGCGGCCTCCTGTTGCCCCTGACACGGCACGGGGATATGCACGGCTCCTCATTCGTCCCAGACAGAGCCAGACCCATGCACGACATCCGCTTCATCCGCGACAATCCGGACGCCTTTGACGCCGGGCTGAAGGCCCGCTTCCTGGAGCCGCAATCGGCGGACATCCTCGCGCTCGATGCCAAGCGCCGTGATGCGATCACGCGCCAGCAGGAAGCCGAGCAAAGCCGCAATGCGCTGTCGAAGCAGATCGGTCAGGCCAAAGCCAAGGGCGACGAAGACGAATTCCAGCGCCTGCGCAGCGAGGTCGAGCGCCTGAAAACCGTGCTGGACGAGGCCGGTCAGGACGCGGCGAAATTCGACGAGGCGCTGAACCAGTATCTCGCCGGCCTGCCGAACCTGCCCGAGGACGATGTCCCTGTGGGCGAGGACGAGGCGGCGAACGAGGAAGTGCGTGGCTGGGGCGAGCCGCGCGACTTCGACTTCGAGCCAAAGGATCACAGCGATCTGGGCGAAGCCCTGGGCATGCTGGATTTCGATGCGGCGGCGAAGATGTCCGGCGCGCGCTTCTCGGTCCTGACGGGCGGTCTTGCGCGGCTGGAGCGGGCGCTGGCGGCCTTCATGCTCGACCTGCACACGAGCGAACACGGTTACCTGGAAGTCAGCCCGCCCTACATGGTGCGCGACGAGGCGATGTTCGGAACCGGGCAATTGCCGAAATTCGCCGAGGACCTGTTCCGGACCACCGATGAGCGCTGGCTGATCCCGACCGCGGAAGTGCCGCTGACCAATCTGGTGCGCGACGCGATCCATGACGAAGGCGCTTTCCCGATGCGGATGACCGCGCACACGCCGTGCTTCCGCGCCGAGGCCGGATCCGCGGGGCGCGATACGCGCGGCCTGATCCGCCAGCACCAGTTCCACAAGGTGGAAATGGTCACGGTGACGACGCCCGAGCAATCCGCCGACGAGCTGGAGCGGATGACGGGCTGCGCCGAGGAGGTGCTGCGCCGCCTAGAACTGCCCTACCGGGTGATGCTGCTGTCGTCGGGCGATATGGGCTTCGGCGCCAAGCGGACCTATGACCTTGAAGTCTGGCTGCCGAGCCAGAAGGGCTATCGCGAGATTTCGTCCTGCTCGAATTGCGGGGACTTCCAGGCGCGCCGCATGAATGCCCGCTTCCGCCGCGAAGGCGAGAAGAAGCCCGATTTCCTGCACACGCTGAACGGTTCAGGGGTCGCGGTCGGCCGGGCAATGCTGGCGGTCATGGAAAACCACCAGAATGCGGACGGATCGATCAACATCCCGGCTGCGCTGCAGCCCTATCTGGGCGGCATGACCAAGCTGGAGCGGAGCTAGCGCGGCGCGGTGTTCGCGCGGAGCCAGGGTTCGAGTTTTTCGAAACGGAACTGACCCGTGTCGTAAAGGCTGGTCACGAATTGCAGCGTGTCCGGCAGGCCTGCTGTCAGCGTCAGTCCGTTCAGTCCGAAAAAGACGAACATTGACGCGAAGGCGGTTCGCTTGTTGCCGTCGATGAAGGGATGGTTCTGGGAAAGGCTTTCCCATAGGGCCGCCGCTTCTTCGATCAGGTCGCTATAATATCCGCTCTGTGGACGGTGAAGCGCAGCGTCGAGTTGTCCGGGATCGCGCAATCCAGGAGATCCACCGAAACGAGCGATCTGGACGGCATGAATTTCAAGGACGAGTTCGGCTTCGAGATAATCGCGGCTCATTCAGCGAGCTTTTTGTACAGCGCTTCGTATTTCGTGATCGACTCTTCGTGGAGCGCCATCACGCGGTCACGCTTGGGCGCACCGCGCCGCTCCGCGATGAGCTTGGAGACCGCTTCCTCGACAAGGGACTGGATCTGGCGGCCTTCCGCTTTCGCCAGACCCCGCAGGTCGGCGAGCAGACCACTGTCCAGTTGCGTGGCGAATTTCTCGAGTGGCTTGTTCATCACGGTCACCTCTTCTCACATCATGATATATCATGATGGACACGAAAGCGACTGCGGGGATGGACGAGGCGGCGAATTGTTCTAGAAGCCCAGTCCAGCCAGTGACAGGACGACGGCCCGATGAGCGCGAACCCCCGCATCCTTCTGACGAATGACGATGGCATCCGCGCGCGGGGGCTGGAATCGCTCGAGGCCATCGCCCGCACAATTTCCGATGACGTGTGGATCGTTGCCCCTGCGGAGGAACAGTCCGGGGCCAGCCGTGCGCTGACGCTGCACCAGCCGCTGCGCGTGCGCCGGCATGACGACCGCCGCTTTTCGATCACCGGGACGCCGACCGACTGCGTGCTGATGGGCGTGCAGGACCTGATCACCGGCAAGAAGCCTGACCTGGTCCTGTCGGGCGTCAATCGCGGCGCGAACATCGCCGAGGACGTGACCTTTTCCGGCACGGTGGCCGGGGCGATGCAGGGCATGCAGCTGGGGATCAAGTCGATCGCCTTTTCGCAGGCCTATGCCTGGACCAGCGATGCCCCGATCCGCTGGGACACGGCCGAGACCTATGGTGCGCCGATCCTGAAAAAGCTGCTGGAGCAAGAATGGCCGAAAGACGTGTTGCTGAACGTCAATTTCCCGGATCGCGCGCCGGACGAGGTTCGCCAGGTCGAGGTCACGCGCCAGGGACGCCGCAACCAGGAAGTCGTGCACGCCGACAAGCGGACCGATCCGCGCGGCGTCGATTATTACTGGATCGGGTTTCGCGGTCTGCCGCAGGAGCCCGAGGACGGGGATGACCTGCACGCCGTGATGAAGGGCCGGATTTCGGTCACGCCGCTGCATGTCGACCTGACCCACATGGAAACTCACCACCGCCTGAAGGGTATCCTCGGCGGCGCCCCGCCCAAGGAGTAGCGCGTGCTGCCCGACCCCCGCGTGATTCAACTGGTGATGACGCTTCGCGGCGCGGGCATTTCCGATTCGCGGGTCCTGTCGGCGATTGAGCGAACACCGCGCGACCGGTTCGTCCCTTCAGGCTTTTCCGATCACGCCTACGATAACCGCGCCCTGCCGATCGACTGCGGGCAAACGATCAGCCAGCCCTATGTGGTCGCCGCAATGACGCAGGCGCTGAAGGTCGATGACCGCTGCAAGGTCCTGGAGATCGGAACCGGCTCGGGCTATCAGGCCGCCGTCCTGGCGCGACTGGCGCGGCGGGTCTATTCGGTCGAGCGCTATCGCACGCTGTCGAAGCAGGCCGAGGCGCGGTTCTCCGAACTGAAGCTGACCAATATCGTCACCAAGATTTCCGACGGCAATGATGGCTGGCCGGAACAGGCGCCGTTCGACCGGATCATCGTGACGGCTGCGGCCCCCGGGCGGCCTGACGCGCTGCTCGACCAGCTCAAGGTCGGGGGATATGCCGTCGCACCGGTCGACAAGGGCGAGGGGGTCCAGTCGCTGATGCGGTACGAGCGCACCCCGATGTCGATCTCCGAGGAAGCGCTGTTCGACGTGCGCTTCGTGCCCCTGATCAAGGGGGTCGCGCGGGCGCTGTGACGCCGCGATCCGGGCCGGGGAATCTCAGCGCCGCGCCCAGAAATCGCCGCCAAGCGCGTTATCACTAACCGCCGGTTAAGGCTTGCGCGCTTTGCTGTCGCGCAAGTGAGATCTGGAGGCCTGTCACGGTGGTGCGCGCATCCGCGCAATGGATCGTCCTGATCGCCCTTGCGGCGAGCCTGTCGGCCTGCGCGAATCGTTCTCCGCGTGATCCGGCCCGCGTCGAATACCGGACGCCGAGCGGCGGGGTCGCCCAGACACCATCGAGGCCGTCCAGCTGCAGCCCCGGCGAACGCTATACCGTGCGCAGCGGGGACACACTGTCCCAGATCGCCGAACGGTGCCGGGTCGAGACCCGGTCGCTCGCCGACGCGAACGGGCTGAACGCGCCCTATCACATCGTTCCGGGTCAGGAATTGGTGATGCCGCGCGCGCGGGTCCACGTCGTGGCACGCGGCGAGAATCTCTACCGGATCGGGCTGCGCTACGGCATCGACTACCGGGAGCTGGCGTCGATCAACAATCTCTATCCGCCGTTCGAGATCGAGATCGGCCAGGAAATCCTTCTGCCCGACGCGGCTGGATCGCGGACCGCAGCGGTCACACCGCCGCCCGCGACGACGGTGACGACACCGACCCCGCGCCAGACACCCAGCCGTCCTCCGGCACAAACCGCGACCACGCCGCCGCCGGCCCAGACGACGTCTCCCCCCGCCGCGACGGCTCCGGCGAGTTTCCAGTGGCCGCTGGAGGGGGAGATCATCGCGCGCTTTGGCGAACAGGATGGCGGCCGCCGCAATGATGGCATCAATATCCGTGCTGCAGAAGGCGATTCGGTTCGCGCTGCCGCTGCGGGAACGGTGGTTTATGCCGGCAATGAGCTGGCTGGATATGGCGAGCTGATCCTCGTCCGGCATGACGGCGGCTTTGTCACCGCCTATGCCAACAATTCACGGCTTCGCGTGCGTGAAGGCGAGCAGGTCCAGGCCGGGCAGATCATTGCTGAAGCCGGATCAACAGGCTCGGTCGACTCGCCGCAACTGCATTTCGAGATCCGTCACGGCGTCACTCCCGAAGACCCGCTGCGTCATCTGCCGCGAAACTGACCGCTTGGCCTTGTTGCAAGCCGGGCGCGCCCCGATATAGTCCCCGACCTTTCCGAAGACCCGCCATTTACGCGAGGGACATCCATGTTTGAAGGAATTGCTTACGCTGCGAGCGCCGCCGGTGCCGGAAGCGAAGGTGGAATGAGCTATCTGCTGATGCAGATTTTCCCGTTCATCCTGCTATTCGGTGTGCTGTATTTCGTGATGATCCGCCCGCAGCAGAAGCGGATGAAGGAACATCGCGAACTGATCGCCAGCGTGAAGCGCGGGGACCAGGTGGTCACGGCCGGTGGCCTGATCGGCAAGGTGACGAAGGTGGACGAGACCGAAGTGACGGTCGAATTCTCCAAGGATGTTCAGGTCCAGGTGGTCAAGTCGACCATCGCCGAAGTCCGCGGCCGCACGGCACCCAAGCCTGCCAACGACACCGACAAGCCGGCACCGAAGCCGCGCCGCAAGGCCAAGAGCTCGACCGTCTCGGAAGACTGATCAGGGGCGGGGGCCGTCATGCTGTATTTTTCGCCTTGGAAAGTTCTGGTCATTCTGGGGGTTGTCCTCCTCGGAGTGCTGTTCTCGATTCCGAACCTCGTTCCCGCCGAGCAGCGTTTTGAAACGCGCAATGGCGAGATCACCGAGGAAGCCCGGGGCGTCTGGCGGTATCTGCCGCGCAACAGCGTCAATCTCGGCCTCGACCTTCGTGGCGGTGCGCACCTCGTCTTCGAGGTCGACCTACAGGAAGTGAAGGAACGCCGGCTGGAAAACCTGGCCGAAGAGGCCAGCGTGATCCTGCGCCGCGAACCTGTCATCAACACGCGCCGTCCCACCGTCATCGGCGAGGAAGTCGTCGTGCAGATTGCCCGCGACGACCAGATGGACGCCGCCTGGGACCGGGTCCAGGACCTGGCCCAGCCGGTTGGCAATGCCTCGGTTCCCGGGCAGGGCGGCGGCTTCGGAGCGCAGACGGTGTCGTTCACACGCGACGATGCCGAACGCACCATCCGCATGACGATCACGCCGGAGGCGCTGGCGGAAATCCAGACGCGGACGGTGACGCAGTCGATCGAAGTCATCCGCCGCCGGATTGACGAAACCGGCCTGACCGAGCCGACCATTGCCCGCCAGGGCGATGCGCGCGTCCTCGTCCAGGTGCCGGGTGAGGGTGACCCCCAACGCATCATCGAACTGGTCAACACGACGGCCAGCATGTCCTTCCACCTCGTCGATTCGACGGTGTCGATCGACGCCAGCGGCAATGGACGCACGCCTCCGGGTGTCGAAATCCTGCCGACAGAGAATCCGGGCGAGCCGTTTCTCGCGGTTCAGCGCCGGGCAATGGTGTCGGGCGAGAACCTGACCAGTGCCTCGTCGGCGCAGCAGAACGGCCAGGCCGTGGTGCAATTCCAGTTCGATACGGCAGGCGCGCAAGCCTTTGGCCGCGCAACCAGCCAGAATGTAGGCCGCCGCTTTGCCATCGTGCTCGACGACGTGATCATCTCGGCGCCGCGTATCCGCAGCCCCATCCTGGGTGGCTCGGGTATCATCGAGGGCGGGTTCACCTTTGAAAGCGCCAACGACCTGTCGATCCTGCTCAATGCCGGTGCCCTTCCGGCCCGACTGACGCCCGTTGAACAGCGCACGGTGACCGCGGGTCTTGGTCAGGACCAGATCGAGGCGGGCACGCTCGCCGTGATCGTCGGCTTCGTGGCGGTGATCGTGTTCATGCTGATCGCCTACGGCGTGTTCGGGATTTTCTCGAACCTCGCGCTGCTCGCGAACGTGACACTGATCCTCGGCGCGCTGTCCGGTTTGCAGGCGTCCCTGACCCTGCCGGGCATTGCGGGCATCATCCTGACGATTGGTATGGCGGTCGACGCCAACGTGCTGATCTTTGAACGGATACGCGAGGAGTCGCGGGCCGGGCGCAGACCGGCGGACGCCATCGAAACCGGGTATTCGCGAGCCTTGAGCGCGATTCTCGACGCCAACATCACCACCTTCATCGCCGCCGCCGTGCTGTTCATGCTCGGTGCGGGTCCGGTGCGCGGCTTCGCCGTGACGCTCGGCATCGGCATCATCACTTCGGTCTTCACCGCCTACACCCTGTCGCGACTTCTGGTCGCGATCTGGTTCAAGCTGTCGAAGCCCAAGACACTCGGATTTTAGGAGCGGGACATGGCATTCGGACTCGTCAGCCTCATCCCGAACGATGCCGGCATTCCCTTCGTCAAGGGACGCCTGATTGCATTCGCGGTTTCGATTTTCCTGATCGTCGGTTCGATTGGCGCCTATTTCGTCAACGGGATCAATTTCGGCATCGACTTCACTGGCGGCATCCAGATGGAGATCCAGACTGAAGGTGACGCGGACCTGTCACAGATCCGGGCCATTGCCGACAGTGTGGACCTGGGCTCTGCCGACGTGCAGGGCTTCGGTCAGTCCAATCAGGCGCTGATCCGTCTGCAAGCGCTGGAAGGCGAAGGCCTCGATGTCGAGGCGGCCCAGCAAAACGCCCGGCAGACCCTGCAACTGGCACTCGAAGAACAGCTCCCCGGCGTTGAAGTGCTGGCTGCCGATGTGCTGGGCGCGAAAGTGTCCGGCGAGCTGCAGGTTGCGGGTTTCCTTTCGGTCACCGTCGCGCTGGTCCTGATGCTGATCTACATCTGGTTCCGGTTCGAATGGCAGTATTCGGTCGGCGCCGTGCTGGCGCTGGTCCACGACGTGATCATCACGATCGGTCTGTTCGCGGTGACGCAGATGGAGTTCAACCTGTCGACCGTCGCGGCCATCCTGACGATTGTCGGCTACTCGATGAACGACACCGTCGTCGTCTATGACCGGATCCGCGAGAATCTGCGCAAGTACAAGAAGAAGGAGATCGGCGAGGTCCTGAACCTGTCGATCAACGACACGCTGTCGCGCACCATCCTGACCTCGTTCACGACGCTGGTGGCGCTGTTCGCGCTGTTCACCATCGGCGGACCGACGCTGCAGGGCTTCTCCGCGGCGATGATCTTCGGTATCGCCATCGGCACCTATTCGTCGATCTTCGTGGCCGCGCCGATCCTGATGATCACCAAGGTCAATCGCGAAACCTCCGACGATTGAGTGTGACGGTTCAAGAAGGCTGCTAATATCCCTCCCTGCTTGCTGAGTCGGGGAGGGATGACATGGCTGGGCTTCTTTCAAATTTACGCAATACAGTGATCGTCGCGCTGCTGCTCGCGGCGATCTTCTTCATCGCCTACGGGTTCACCGGGGCGTATGATTTCGGTCTGGCCTACTGGCAGGCCGTGGCACGCTGGAGCCATGTCGTGGCCGGTGTGATGTGGATCGGCCTGCTCTGGTATTTCAACTTCGTCCAGATTCCGACGATGCCGAAGATTCCCGACGAGCTGAAGCCTGCGATCGGCAAACACATCGCGCCACAAGCGCTGTTCTGGTTCCGCTGGGGTGCAGCGGCGACCGTGCTGACGGGTCTGATCGTGATCGGCCTTCGCCAGATGGCAGGCTCCTACGGTTTCCTTGACGTGATCAGCTTCGGCATCCTGGCCGAGGTCTATACGCCTTACTATTCCTTCCTGGGGATCGGGGTCTGGATGGCGCTGATCATGGCGTTCAATGTCTGGTTCATCATCTGGCCGAACCAGAAGATCGCCCTGGGCCTTGTCGAGGCCGAGGCCGATGCCAAGCCCAAGGCAGCACGCACGGCGATGCTGTTTTCGCGCACCAACACGCTGCTGTCGTTCCCGATGCTGGTGACGATGGCCGGGGCGCAAACCCTGTTCGGCTGAATCGATTGTTCTGCGACAAAGAAAAACCCCTCGGCGGTGACGCCGAGGGGTTTTCATATCCGGGTTGAACGAGATNAGATCTTCGCGAGGTTTTCCGCCGCGAAGTCCCAGTTCACCAGATGGTCGAGGTAGGCCTCGATGAAATCGGGGCGCTTGTTCTGGTAGTCCAGGTAGTAGGCGTGCTCCCAGACATCGAGCGTCAGCAGCGGCGTCACACCGCTTTCGGTGACCGGTGTATGCGCGTTCGGGGTCTTGCGGATTTCCAGCTTGCCGCCCTTGGCCACCAGCCAGGCCCAACCTGAACCGAACTGGCCCTTGGCGGCGTCGGCGAAGGCGGTGCGGAAACCGTCATAGCCGCCCTCGAAGCTTTGGCCGATCCGGTCGGCGATATCGCCGGACGGCTTGCCGCCCCCGTTCGGGGACATCGAGTTCCAGAAAAAGGTGTGGTTCCAGACTTGCGCCGCGTTGTTGAACACGCCTGACTTCGAAGCGTCGTTCTCGGTGGCGCGGATGATGTCTTCGAGCGACTTGTCGGCGAGATCGGTGCCTTCAATCGCCGCGTTCAGCTTGTCGACATAGCCTGCATGATGCTTTCCGTGGTGGAATTCCAGCGTCCGGGCCGACATATGCGGCTCAAGGGCGTCTTTTGCGTAGGGCAGGTCGGGAAGTTTGAAAGCCATGTCGAACGATCTCCATAGTCCGGTGAGCGGGATGCGATGTACGCGGACCGGATCGCCCGCGTGCTTGTTTGCGATATGGGGATGCCGGACCGGGTTGCCAGTGAAATGAACGCAATAAACGCCAATGAGTTGCCGCCGAAGTCAGTGAGCGACGCCGAACTGGCCGCGATGTTCGCTGCCGAGGGTGTGCGCGACGCCTTGGTCGGTCTCGTGCGCTGGCACGAGGAGATGGCCGGGCTGCCTGCGCGGATCAAGGAACCGATGATCGGGGCGATGCGGCTGGCGTGGCACCGGGAAGCCGCAGAGGCCCTGTTCGCCGATCCGGCGGTGGTGCGCCGCAATCCGGTCATCGAGGGCCTTGCCACTGCGGTCGCGGCACAAGGCGGACCGGAGCTGGCCGAGATCCAGGCCATTCTCGACGCCCACGCGGCGGACTTCGAAGGCAACCGGTTTGAGACCATCGAGGCCATGAGCGCACGGGCGGATGCGACTGATGGGGCCGTGATGCGGATCGCGGCGCGACTGCTGTCCGGAGGGGAGGGTATCTCCGATAGCGACAGCCGGGCCATTGATCTGGCGGGCCGGTGCCGCGGACTGGTCAATCTGGCGCTTGCCTTTCCGGTCCGAGCGGGACGCGGGCTGGCCGCCCTTCCTGACACGGCGCTGGATGATGCGGGGCTGACGCCAGCGCGCCTGGCGACCGGGCGCGAGCCGGACAAGGCGCGGGCCGCGTTCGTCCCTGTCCTCGCCGCAGCGCGCACGGCACACGATGACTTGCGCCAGCAGCGTGTGTCAGCGCTTGTCTTCCCGGCCATCGGCCACGCGGCCTTGTGTCCGTCCTACCTCAAACGGCTTGAGGCGGCGCGCGATCCCTACCGCGCCTGGACGCAGCCGCCGCTGATCCAGCGGCAAATCCGGCTGATTTTCAGTTCGTTTTCAGGAAAACTTTGAAAAGCGCATATATTACAGCGGTTTACGCCACGATCCGGGAACTGACGGGGCGCCACGGTGTTGTCTCTGGGCGGAGGGTAGCTTTGTCAAAGGAGTTGCTCGAAATGACCCAGAACCAGACCCAGAATCCGGGGCGCAATCAGCAGCCGGACCAGAACCACCAGACCCGTTCGGAAAACCAGAATCGCCAGACGACGGGTCAGGCCCAACAGGACCAGAACCAGACGCGCGCTCAAGGTGGTATCCAGCAGGACCCCACCACCATCCGTCAGGGCGACCAGTCGCGACGCGACATCGAGCAGCCGGACGGCGAGCGGAACCGGACGCAGGAGCCGCCGCGCTGATCACCGGCAGTTTTACCGAAACTGATGAACCCCGCGCCGAAAGGTGCGGGGTTTTTCAATGTGACCCCTGGGGATGACAGGCGCAGGGAACTGCACCGGGGCCCGAACCGTTAATCAGTCGTCACAGGCACGACACGGAGCTCGCCATGGACATCCCCAATCCTTGCGATCTGTTCTATGCCGGTCCCCTGTTCGGGGAGGCCGGCGAGCCGGACCCGCCCCCCTATCCGGGCCAACCGCCCAAGCCGGAGCCCGGCGTGAATCCGCCTACCATCCCGGAAAATCCCGAGCGCGAGCCGGGCATCGAGCGGCCTGACCTGCCCAATCCGGGTGTCGGCCGCCCCGAGATCGAGCCGCCGATGCGCGAAGGTTATTCCGCCGCGCGCGGCTGAGGGTTCAGCCATTCATCGATATGNGTGAGCGCCCGGGCTGACATGGCCCGCTTGCGCGCCACCGACTTTTCCTTGCCCCGCAAGCGCTTTCCCTCCGGCGATTGAAGCGGCGTGTCGATATCCGGGAAAAGCCCGAAATTGACATTCATGGGCTGGAAGGTTGCCTTGCCGGACAGATGCCCGCCGGTGACATGGGCGATCAGCGCCCCGAACGCCGTCGTGGGGGGAGGCGGATCGATGGGGTGTCCACGCGCCTCGGCAGCCGCGAAACGGCCTGCCATCAACCCCATCGCGGCGGATTCCACATATCCTTCCACGCCTGTGACCTGGCCGGCGAAGCGCCAGGCCGGGTTCTGCTTCAGGCGCAGCTGGGCATCCAGCAGACGCGGTGAGTTGAGAAAGGTGTTGCGGTGAATGCCGCCCAGGCGGGCGAACTCGGCATTCTCCAGCCCCGGGATCATCCGGAAGATCTCGGTTTGCGCGCCGTATTTCAGCTTGGTCTGGAAGCCGACCATGTTGAACAGGCTGCCGAGCGCATTGTCCTGGCGCAGCTGGACCACGGCCCAGGGTTTGACCGACGGGTCATGGGCATTGGTCAGGCCGCGCGGCTTCATCGGACCGTGACGCAGGGTCTCACGGCCGCGTTCGCACATCACCTCGATCGGCAGGCACGCCTCGAAATAGGGCGTGTCCTTTTCCCAGTCCTTGAACTCGGTCTTCGGCGCGGCGATCAGCGCGTCGAGGAAGGCCTCGTACTGGTCGCGGTTCATCGGGCAGTTGATGTAGGCGGCCTTGTCAGCCTCGGTATCGCCCTTGTCGTAGCGCGACTGCATCCAGGCGACGTCCATGTTGACGCTGTCGCGGTACACGATCGGCGCGATGGCGTCGAAGAAAGCCAGCGAGTCTTCGCCGGTCATCTCCAGCACGGCCTTCGACAGGGCCGGCGAAGTGAGCGGACCCGTGGCGATGATCACGCTTTGCCAGTCGGACGGCGGCAGTCCCACGATCTCGCCGCGCTCGATCGTGATGTTCGGGTGCGCGTTCAGCGTGGCCGTCACGGCGTCGGAGAATGCCACGCGGTCGACAGCCAGCGCCCCGCCAGCCGGGACCTGGTGCTTGTCGCCCATCGCCATGATGATGGAGTTGCAGCGCCGCATCTCCTCATGCAGCAGGCCCACCGCATTGGTTTCGGCATCATCCGACCGGAAAGAGTTCGAACAGACGAGTTCGGCCAGACCGTCGGTCTGGTGCGCTTCGGTGCCGCGCACCGGGCGCATCTCGTGCAGGACGACCGGGAGGCCGGACTCGGCGATTTGCCAAGCGGCTTCGGAGCCGGCCATGCCGCCCCCGATGATATGGATGGGGTGTGTCATGGCGGGCGATATACGCGTCCTACACGAAAGCGTGAAGAGGACGATGTTGCCGCGCCTGCGGAACGGGTACAGCCTTCGGGCGGACTGGGGGGTGATTGATGGCGTTCACAAAGATTCTGCTGACTCTTGGGCTGACCCTGTTGCTGGCGGCTTCAATTCCCGCGGCGTCGGCACAATCCCCCGAAGATTTTGTCGCCGAAGCCTTCCAGCAGCTCGACGCTGGCCAGGAGTCCCGAGCCCGCCGCAATCTTGAGCGTGCCGACAACGAACTGAGCGATTCAAGCGACCCTGAACTACGCGGACGGCTGGCGCTGGGTTGGGCCCGATATTGGCGCTGGCGCCGGAGTTGGGACCGCGCCGCGGAACATGCCGTCACCGCGGACGAACTTTTGGGTGCTGCCGGTTCCGCTCCCGATCTCGTTGCCGAGGCCCGCTACCAGGCCGGGTATGCCTTCTATCGTGCCAACGACATACGCGAAGCGCACGAAGCCTTTGCGAGCGCGCTCGCCATCTATGCCGCCGAGCGCGACTTGCTCGACGGACGGCGATTACGCGCAAATGGCTGGGCCACGATGACGCGCGAGCTTGCCGACCGGCTGGAGCGCGACGAGCGCGAGGACGGCAGCGGCGTATTCGTGATTGCCCAGCACGCGCGCCCGGAAGACGGTGCGCTGCAAGCCATCGGGCCCGTGTGGGCGCATACCGAATCCCCGGGATTTGATGTCACGGCGTGGCATGGCCGCATGGACGGGTTCGTCGTGGCGCTGGTGGACGCAGGACCAGATGGCGAACCGGTGAATCTGCGCGTGCTGGAAAGCCACCCCGGCGATCTGTGGGATCTGGAGCTGCGCTATGCGCTGCGCACCTGGCGGCTGGACTTGAGCGATCCGGACGCCCGGCGCACCGACATCGCGGTCACCTTCGTCTGGGCCGTACAGCGCCACCAGCGCTGATGCCGGACACAGATTTCCTTGCATCCCCCAAAGGTTGCAACGCATGATCGCCGATACCGACATGCGGGAGGGGTGAAATGATGCGTTGGCTGATCATTGCAGCTGTGAGTGCTGCTGCGTTCGCGGGACATGCGCAGGCCATTCAGGACAGTGGACAGGTCGCGTCGATTGATGCGGCGATAGCCGAGGCCGATGCCCTGGCCGACCGCCGCCGCTGGCGGCAGGCCGAAGAGCAGCTGGAAGCTGCCAACACAACCTATTTCGCGCTCGGCGGGGACTACCCCCTGATCCAGGCACGGATCGAGACTGGCTGGTCGGACTATTATCGCGACCGGGAACACTGGGACGATGCCGTCGATCATGCCTCCCGCGCGCTGGAACTGACACGATCGGGCGGCGGCGATGATGTGGCTGTGGCCAATGCCGCCTATGATTTGGGCTATGTCGCCTACCGCGCCGGGCAGAACCGGTTGGCCGCGAACGCCTTCAATGCCGCCGTTGAGCGCTATGCCGACGCGGTCCCGGCGGATTCAGCGCGGCGCTGGCGCGCCAATGGCTGGCTGGAACTCGCCCAGTCGGCGATCATTCTCTATCGCGGCGACGTCAATGAAGACGCCCAGCAGCTCAACAACTACCGCTTCCTCAACCTGACCGAGGTCGAGGACGGGGCGCTGGGCGAGTGGCTGCCGCTTGAGGGCTGGGCCGAGATGATGACGATCGGCATCCCCTTTACCGCGCACGCACGCGAGATCGATGGCTTTGTCGTGTTGCGCCTGCAGTTCCAGGACAATGGCCGGCCGAGCAATCTGGAAATCATGTCGAGCTATCCCGGGGACGTGTTCGACGATGCCGTCCTGTCCGGTGTGCGCGCGGGACGGGCAGACATGTCGGTCGCGCAAACCGGCGTGACCTACGCGCTCGTCGTGACGGTGGTCCAGGAGTAGCGGGGAAGCCTGCTGCCGGGTCATCGGAAAACACGGGGGCATTGCCCCCCCGTGCGCGGCGATATATCCCGGCGCGCATGATGAATTCGATCCTGTTTGCCGCTTCGGTCTGGCGCGAGTCGCTGGTCACGGCGTTGCGCGGCTTGCCCACGGCGTTTCTGCTGTGTCTTCCTGCCGCCGTGGTCGCCATCCCCTTCACCCTGACAGGGCACAGTTTCGGCCCCGAGGCGGAGAATCCGTGGCTGGTATGGCTCGGTTGGCTGGTTTTGTTGACCCTGGCCCTGGTTCCGGCGCTGAGCGCGCTGCTGCGCCGCGGCGCAGGTGAAGCGGGCGCCACCTTCCCCTACGCCCGCATCGGCGCGGACGAGCGGCGGATCCTGATCGTGATCGGCCTGACCGGCGTTTTGGCCCTGACGGTGGTCGGGGTCGCCTTCATCCTGTTCGTTGCCTTCCTGTCGGCCCTTGCGCTCGCGTCCCGCGCGGCAGCCAATGCGCCCGAACTGGCGGTCGAAGCGGCCGAACATGCGCCCCAGATTGAAGCCTATTTCGGAACCGGAGAGTGGGTGGCGGCCATCGTGACCGGGACCGCCTTTGCGCTGTTTTCGATCTGGTTCGTGACGCGACTGTCGCTGGCCTTTCCAGAGACGATCCGTCTGAAAAAGGTGCAGGCGATGGCCGCGCTGGGCCTGTCGCGCGGCCGGATGTTCTCCGTCACGCTGAGCGGAATGGTTCTGACCGGCCTGATCGGCGGCCTCGTGTGGGCGTTGCGGCTGGTGACCCCCGTCGAAGGGGTGGCAGGGCTCGTCACCGTTTTCGCGATCAGCCTCGCCGGACTCGCGACCGCACTGGCGCTGATCGCCGGATTTCTGACGTCACTCGACGCAGCCCTTGTTCGTGCCGATTCCAACACCGGTGGAACGTAAGCATTCAGCGACGTGTTTAGTCCCTGACAGCAATTCTTTCAGGGAAATGGCCGCAACCGCATCCTCCTCCACACGCGACGACCGGCCGTGCCGGCTGGCAGACCTGTTCGACTTCGCGGGGAAGGTCGGCCATGACGACCGGGTTGAACTCGGTGACGTCATGGATGCGCTGGCCCACCGGTCGTACGGACCGCTCCTGCTCGTCCCGGCCCTGATCTCGGTCATGCCGGTGATCGGGGCGCTTCCGGGCGTGACGTGGACCACATCCGCCCTGTGCCTGCTCGTCTCGATCCAGTTCCTGTTGCAGCGCAATTCTCTTTGGCTACCGGGCGCATTGAGAAACCTGCACTTTTCCCAGTCTGCCTTTGAGAAGGGTGTCGCCAAGGCGAAACCCTGGCTGAGGCGGATGGACGGGTTCACCCATCCACGCCTGCGGCTGATGCTGCATCCGCCAGCGCCCCTGTTCATCGCGCTTTTGTGCGTGGCCTTGTCGCTGGCGATGTTCGTGTTCTCGCTGGTTCCGGGCGGAGTGGTGATCCCGGCAGCGGCCCTGATCCTGATCGCGATCGGGCTGACCACGCATGACGGCTTCTTCATCGTGGCCGGAGCGATCACGGGCAGTGCAGCGGTCAGCGCGACGGGCTGGCTGGTCAACCGCCTGATCGAGCATGTCGGCTGATCTCGAACGGGACCCGGCATCCCCTGTTCCCTCCTGACCCCATCGGCAATCGGGTGCATTGTCACCGGTGGGAAGGGTCAGGGAGGTTTTCATGTCCACGCCGCAGGCCTATTCGTTTTCGGATGCCGTTCTCTATTTCTTCAAGGTGCTTGGCCGCCGCCCCGGCGCCACGCTCTGGGTCGGGTTGTGGAACGGCTTGCTCTATCTGACCGTCGGTGCGCTGATCGTGATCACGCTCTGGCCGTTCTACGAGCAGATGATCGCGCTGGCCCTGTCCGACCAGGACCCCGAAGCGGCGGACATATTCGCCATGATGGCGGCGATGTCGGGCTTCATGGTGGCGGCCTTCTTCGGCGGGATATTGATGGCGCTGATGGCGCAGGGCGCCTGGCTGCGCCTGCTGGCGCGCGATGAGGTCGCACCGCTGATCCCCTTGCGGTTCGGCAGCGATGAATTGCGGCTTCTGGGCGTCAACGCGCTTTTCCTGCTGCTGGCGGGCGCCGCCTATGTCGTCATGGCCGTTGGTGTGGTTGTCGTGGGGCTGATCATTGCCGGGATCGGTGCGGCAGGCAGCGAGCTGGGCGCGGGCATTGCCGGCGGTCTCGTCGCCTTCGTCTTCGTCCTCGCGCTCATCGCCGCGACGGCTTTCGTGGCAATCCGCTTTGCCCCTGCGCCGGCGCTCAGCGTGCTCGATCGCAAGATGCGCTTCTTCGATGCCTGGCCGGTCACGCGCGGCATCTTCTGGTGGGCGCTGCTGACCTATATCGTCATGGGGATCATGGTTTTCTCGGCTGCGGCGGTGCTGGGATCGATGGCGCAATTGCTTTACCTGCCCGCCGTCTTCCCCGTGCTGGCTGAATTCGTCGAGCATTCGCAGACCCATTCGGGCGAGCTCGCCCCCCAGGAAGCCTTCGACCTCCTGTGGTCGGGGCTGACCCATCCCGCGGCGATTGTCTTCATCGTCCTGGGGACGGCCGCGACGCTGATGCTCCAGGTCTTCTATGAGGGCGCGTGGCATTCGGTCGGGGCGTATCTCGCGCGCCGCCACCGCGGGCTGGAGAGCGAACCGGAAACCGTCCAGCCTTCGCCGGTTCCTGCACCACAAACAGGTGACGCGGGCAACGATTCAGGGTCTTCTGCAACCTGAGGAATGGTCAGGGGGCAGGGGACATGATTGCACCGAAACTCGATTCCGGCGCCGCGCTCGGATTCTTCTGGGAGGTCTTCCGGGCAAGACCGCTGGTTTTCATCAGCCTGTCGGTATGGTGGGTCGCGGTCTTTCTCGTTCTCGGTGTCACCCAGGTGGTCATGACATCAGAAGAGGTCGCGCTTCTGGCTGCTGCAGAGGCTTCTGGCGACGACGCTGCCGTGTTTCAGGCCATGGGGCCCTACTTACTAAAGATTCTGCTGTTCTCGTCGGCCAGCATGGTCATCTCTGTATTTCTTGAAACAGCCTGGCTGCGCCTGTTCATGCAGGGGCGTGGCAATCCCGTATTCCCGTTCCGACTTGGGGCTGAAGAGGGATATTATCTGTTGACGATGCTCGTCCTCGCGGTCGCCTACATATTTGCCTATGTGATTGGCGGTGGTTTGATATTCGCTATCGTCTTCGGACTTGGCGCGATTGGCGGCGAGGCGCTGTCCGTCGCCGCGTTGGTGCTGGGCGCCATCGCCTTCGTGTTCTTCCTGCTCGCTTTTCTGGTGCGTGTTTCGCCGGCCCTCGCGATGGCGGTGAATCAGCGGAAATTTGTCTTCGCGCGCGCCTGGAACGGTACCAGAAAGATGTTCTGGCCGCTTTTCGGTTGCTACCTGCTCGCGGTCATCATCGGACTTGTCCTGTATATGGTGGCGGCGATCGTCATGCTGTTCTTGCCTGGCGGGATGGCGGCGATGACGATGGCCGAACCAGTCGAGAACTGGCGCATGCTCATCGTGCCCTTCCTGGTGCTCTACAGCTCGATATTAATTCCCCTGTCGATGATGCGCGGCATCGCCTGCAAGGCGGCGCTGACCATTGAAGAGGCCAACGCGACACCGCCGCCGGCAATGACGGCGACGGTCAATGGCGGGGATGCCTGAGTTGGCCGGGCAGGAGCTTTACGCTCCTCGCACGGCGCGTCATCGCCGGACATGGTCGCTGGCCGCGATCCCGCTGGCGCTGGTCTTCCTGATCGCGGGCCAGTTCATCGGCATCATCCCCGGCATGATGCTGGGTTATGTCAGCATGGATGGCAGCGGCGGCTGGACCGAGACGGCCTATACGCTCTTTGTGCTGTTCGCGGCCGGGGCCGCCTTGCTCATGCTCTGGGTCTGGCTGTTCGAACGGCGCGGACCGGCGCCAATCGGCCTCAACGGGCATTTTCTCATGCCCTTCGTGCGCGGCTATGCGCTGGGACTGATCTTCATCGCCGCGACGGTCGGGATCATTTTCCTGATCGGCGGCTATGCGGTCGAAGCGCCCGGCGTGTTGACCACGGCCACGCTGGCACCCCTGGTGATCCTGCTGCTGGGTTTTGTCGTGCAAGGCTCGACCGAGGAGATCTTCTTCCGGGGCTGGCTGATGCAAGTCCTCGCCTCGCGTCACGGCATCATGCTGGGCGTGGTGGTCAATTCGGCGTTGTTCGGCCTGATGCATGGGCTGAACATCCCCTTCGGACCGGCGCTCGTCCTGGGCCTCGCGAATATCGTGCTCGTCGGCGTGTTCCTGAGCCTCTATGCGGCCAAGGAAGGGACGTTGTGGGGGGTGTGCGCCTGGCATGCGGCGTGGAACTGGCTGCTGGGTGTCGGCTTCGGTCTGCCGGTCTCGGGCCAGCAGATCGACGTGCCGCCGCTCGCCGTCGACCTGATCGACACCGGGGCGCTGCCCTGGTGGGTGACGGGCGGGGAGTTTGGTCCCGAAGCCAGTGTGGTCTGCACCGGCGTTCTGGTAATCGGAACCGTGGCCCTGCTGGTTCGGGGGCGGGTGAAGGATTTTTGTGCCGAGTCTGGGCCGTCTGATCCCGGGAGGGGGTCCGTATGACTGACAGTAACGCGCGCTTTTCGGCTCGNACGGCGCTGACCTATTTCTTCACAACGCTGGAGAAACATCCCGGCCTGATCTGGCTGGGTGTGATTGAGGTCGTGCTCTATACGATCGGACAGAATACGATTGCGGGTTTGACGATGTCGTCGCAGCCGTCGTCGATTGCGGGCATGCCGTCGTGGCTCGTCCCGAGTAACATTTTACCCTACATCGTCGCTTCCGGGGTCTTTTACTTTGCCGTGCTGGTATTCGTCGAAGCGGCGTGGCACCGCACGCTGGTGCGCGACGAGCAGGCGACGCTGATGCCGCTCCGCCTGTCCGGCGATGAAGCAAACATGTTCCGCTATCTGGCTTTGCTCTTCGGCGCCGTGCTGTTGTTCAACCTCGTCTTCATTGCGGCCGCCTATGGCCTTTTTACCGCTATGGGACCAACTGCGATCGCTGCTTATGTCCCCGTCTGGCTTGTCGCCATACCGATCTGTGGCGCGGTTGCGGCGCGGCTCCTGCCATTGAGCGGGTTGATCATCGCGCAGCGTGAGTTCCGCCTTGTGCGGCAGTTGAAATCGACCGCTCGCGTGTTCTGGGGTTGTGTCCGCGGCCTGATCGGCCTTTTCCTCGTTTCGATCGGCACGGCGATCATCCTCGGTGCTCTGGCCGCGCCCATCTTGATGAGGGCAATGCAATTGCAGATGAGCGCCTCCAACGGCGGCGTACCGGCGTCGCTGGACGGTTGGAGTATCTACGCCGTTCTGGTTGACCAGCCGGTAACGCTTGCACTTTTCATTCTGGTCCAGATCGTCGTTATTGCGATCAATTTCATTCTCTACGGAATGGGGCGCGGCGTGGCCGCCTATGCTGCGCTGTACATTGAGGGCCGCCCGCCTGCGCCCTCCATGCCGATGGAGGGAGAAGAGAACGAGGTCGCCTAAGCCCGCTTTTTGATCCGGCGTGCCTTGTCGCGTTCCAGCAGCGGGGCAAGATAACGGCCGGTCCAGCTGCGCTTGACCTTGGCGACGTCTTCAGGCGTGCCGACCGCGACGATCTCGCCGCCGCCATCGCCGCCTTCGGGGCCGAGGTCGATCAGCCAGTCGGCGGTCTTGATGACGTCGAGATTGTGCTCGATCACCACGACCGAATTGCCTTGCTCGACCAGTTCGTGGAGCACTTCCAGGAGCTTCTTCACGTCTTCGAAGTGCAGGCCCGTCGTGGGCTCGTCGAGGATGTAGAGCGTCTTGCCGGTGGCGCGTTTCGACAGCTCCTTGGAGAGCTTCACGCGCTGCGCCTCGCCGCCCGAAAGCTGGGTCGCGGGCTGGCCGATCTTCACATAACCGAGACCGACGCGTTCAAGCGTGACCATCTTGTCGCGGATGGACGGCACGGCCTTGAAGAAGTCCGCGCCTTCCTCGACCGTCATGTCGAGCACGTCCGCGATGGACTTGCCCTTGAAGGTGATGTCCAGCGTCTCGCGGTTGAAGCGCTTGCCGTGGCACACATCGCACGGGACGAAGACGTCCGGCAGGAAGTGCATCTCGATCTTCACGACGCCGTCGCCCTGGCACGCCTCGCAGCGCCCGCCCTTCACATTGAAGCTGAAGCGCCCCGGCTTGTAGCCGCGCGCCTTCGATTCCGGCAGGCCGGCAAACCATTCACGGATCGGGGTGAAGGCACCAGTATAGGTCGCGGGGTTGGAACGCGGCGTGCGTCCGATGGGCGACTGGTCGATGTCGATGATCTTGTCGAGTTGTTCGAGCCCTTCGATCCGGTCGTAATGGGCCGGAACGGTCTGGGTGCCGTTGAGCTGGCGCGTGGCGGCCTTGTAGAGCGTTTCGATGGTCAGGGTGGACTTGCCACCACCCGACACGCCGGTCACGCAGGTGAAGACGCCGAGCGGAAATTCCGCCGTCACGTCCTGCAAATTGTTGCCGGTCGCGCCCGAGACCCTGATCGTCCGCTTGCCGTCAACCGGGCGGCGGGCCTTCGGTACGTCGATCATCTTCGCGCCGGACAGGTATTGACCGGTCAGGCTGTTCGGATTGGCGGCGATTTCCGCCGGATTGCCGTGGGCGACGATCTCGCCGCCATGAATGCCGGCAGCGGGGCCGAGATCGACGACATAGTCGGCGGTCTCGATGGCTTCCTCGTCATGCTCGACGACGATGACGGTATTGCCGAGATCGCGCAGGCCGCGCAGCGATTCCAGAAGGCGCGAATTGTCACGCTGGTGCAGGCCGATTGACGGCTCGTCGAGCACGTAGAGCACGCCGGTCAGGCCCGAGCCGATCTGGCTGGCCAGGCGGATACGCTGGCTCTCGCCGCCGGACAGCGTGCCCGACGCGCGGTCGAGCGTGAGATAGTCGAGGCCGACATCGACGAGGAAACGCAGGCGCTCGCGTATCTCCTTCAGGATACGCTCGGCGATGGCCTTCTGCTTGGGAGTGAAGCCCTTTTCAATCGAGGCGAACCAGTCGGCGGCGTTGCGGATCGCCAGCTCGCTGGTCTGTGAAATGTCATGGCCTGCCACCTTCACGGCGAGCGCTTCGGGCCTGAGGCGCTTGCCGCCGCAGGTTTCGCAGGGCTGGGCCGACTGGAAGCGGCCGAGATCCTCGCGCACCCAGTTGGAATCGGTCTCGCGCCAGCGGCGTTCCAGATTGGGGATGACGCCTTCGAAGCTCTTGGTGGTCTCGAAGGTGCGCAGCCCGTCCTCGTAGCGGAACTTGATCTTGTCGGACGTGCCCTGGAGCACGCTCTGACGGAAACCGTCCGGAAGCTCGCGCCAGGGTTTGAACATGTCCGCGCCGCAGTGTTTTGCCAGTGCGTCGAGCGTCTGCTGGTAGAGTTTCGATGTGGCACGATTCCACGGCGCGATGGCGCCGTCATAGAGGCTCTTTTCGCGGTCCGGGACGACGAGGTCCTCGTCGAATTTCAGCGACTGGCCCAGACCGTCGCAGGCCGGGCAGGCGCCGAACGGGTTGTTGAAGGAGAACAGGCGCGGCTCGATCTCCGAAATCGTGAAACCGGACACCGGGCAGGCGAAATTCTCGGAGAAGATCAGCCGGTCGCCCTTTTCGTAGCGCGATTTCTGGCCCCACTGGACGTCTGACGGTGCGGCAGCGGGTTCCGCCTCTGCATCCGGCGTCAGGAAGGCGGCCGGCGCCTCCCGCATACCGTCGGCTTCGGCGTCCGGCAGGTCGACGGCGTCGGCAAATTCGGCAACCGAGAGGCCTTCGGCAAGGCGCAGCGCGGTCTCGATGGATTCGGCGAAGCGCTGTTCCATTCCCTCGCGCACCACGACCCGGTCCACGACCACGTCGATGTCATGCTTGAACTTCTTGTCGAGCTTGGGGGCTTCCTCGAGCGGGTAGAATTCGCCGTCCACCTTGACGCGCTGGAACCCGGCCTTCAGCCACTCGGCGAATTCCTTGCGGTATTCGCCCTTGCGGCCACGCACGACCGGCGCCAGCAGGTAGAGCCGCGTGCCTTCGGGCAGGGCCATCAGGCGGTCGACCATCTGGCTGACCGTCTGGCTCTCGATCGGCAGACCGGTCGCCGGCGAGTAGGGGATGCCCACGCGCGCCCACAAAAGGCGCATGTAGTCGTAGATCTCGGTGACCGTGGCGACGGTGGAGCGCGGGTTCTTCGATGTCGTCTTCTGCTCGATGGAGATGGCCGGCGACAGGCCCTCGATCGAGTCGACATCGGGCTTCGACATCAATTCGAGAAACTGGCGCGCATAGGCCGAAAGACTCTCGACATAGCGGCGCTGGCCCTCGGCATAGATGGTGTCGAAGGCCAAGGAGGATTTGCCCGAGCCCGACAGGCCGGTGAAGACGATCAGCTCGTCGCGCGGCAGCTCGATCGAGACATTCTTCAGATTGTGTTCGCGCGCGCCCTGCACGCGAATGGTTTTCAGCGGTTCGGCCATGTGGACTTCGTTACCTTGGTGCGCTCAACTCCGCCCGACTCGCGGGCGTTTGACCTGCGGAACATTATGTGAACAAATATTGCGCGTCCAGCGATGTCGCGCATGCAAGCAGGGAGAAGATGGGGTTATGGCCGGAAGCGTCAACAAAGTCATCCTGGTGGGTAATCTGGGCGCGGACCCGGAAATCCGCTCGCTCAACTCGGGCGACCGGGTTGCCAATATCCGCATCGCCACCTCGGAATCGTGGCGGGACAAGGGTTCAGGCGAACGCCGCGAGAAGACCGAGTGGCATAACGTCGTCATCTTTGACCAGAACATCGTGAAGGTTGCGGAGAACTATCTGAAGAAGGGCTCCAAGGTTTACGTGGAAGGCCAGATCCAGACCCGCAAGTGGCAGGACCGGGATGGCAATGACCGCTATACAACGGAAGTGGTGCTGCAACGTTTCCGCGGCGAACTGCACATGCTCGACAGCCGGGGCGGCGGCGGTGGCGGCGGCGGATATGATTCCGACGACAGCTATGGCGGCGGCAGCGGCGGCGGAAGCCAGTCGGGCGGCGGCGGTGGCGGCGGCCAGCGCGAGAGCTTCCGCAATGACGACCTGGACGACGAAATCCCGTTCTGATCCGGACGCGCGGGGGATACTGCACACGGGCCGGGCAACCGGCCCGTGACTTGCTAGACTGCCGATCACACGGAAGACCGGAGATCATTCCATGCTGCGTACATACATCCTTGCCGGCCTAGCTGCTGCCACGGTTTCGGCCGGCGCCCTGGCGCAATCCGACGACGGCACGCGCACGCCCCAGCTGATCCACGCCCCCCTTCCGGATGGCGGTGTGAACATCTTCGTGGTCGGTCAGGACGCTTTCGGGGACATGTTCCAGGAAGTCTCGCTGCTTCACGGGCTGGAGCGCGAGCGCGATGCGGAAGTCGCGGCCCGGATCTGGGAAGAACGCGACAACACGCCGCCGCTTTTCCTGCTGGAAGCGGCACGGCGCTATGCAACGATTGCTCCCGAACAGGCGCTCTACACGTATTTTCTGGCGCGGATGCGGATCATCTATGATGCGCGGCGCTGCGTGGATTCCTCGGCCCTGCAGACTGTCGAACTGGTCGACCAGCTGGCCCAGGCCGATATCGCGCCCCTGATGGCGGATGCGGAAATGGTGCATGCGCAATTGTCAGCGGTGTATTCCTCCGGCGACGCCTTCACCAGCACGACCTCACCCTGGTGGATCTGTTCCTCGGGCGATTCTGCCTTCTATGCGGCCCAGAACGATGCATCGCTGACCCGCAATGAATGGCTGAAGCTGGAAAGCCAGTGGCCCGCCATTCGCGACGCGATGAACCAGAACATGCTGGCCAATATCCAGGCCTTTGCCACGGCAATCGCCGAGCAATAACACGCACAAAGGCGTGTCCGGACAGGTTTTCGTTCGGTCCCGGACAGGCTTTCGCTTATATTTTCGTGACATCCGAACCAGCGTGCAGCGGTACGCCATTTCCGGATGTTCGGAGAGGAGCGAGGCATGCGCAAAAAACCTATACGCCCCGAAAAGAAGAGCGAAACGCTCGAAGTCCGGCTTAGCTGGTCGGAGAAGCGGGAATTGGTTGCGCATTGCCGGGCGAACGGTATCAGCGCGAGTGCATTGCTCCGGGATCTGATCGCTCGAAAGCTCGAACGTCCGGCGTGGCGCCGTTTCCTCACCAACAAAGGAATGCATGCCATGTCTTTTCTGAAACGACTTTCTCCCGCTGCCGCCGGTACAGCTGCGTTTGCGCTTTCCGGGTCGCTTGCCTTGCTGGTCGCGGCTCCCTCGACGGCCTCCGATCATCGCTCGACCTTCGATACGCTCGATGTGGATCGTGATGGTGTCGTGACCGTCGAGGAATTCCTGGGATTCTCGCAGTATGCCGTAGTGCGGACCGAGCATGTATCGCGCACGATTGGCGAGAACGAGCTGATCGGAGAGGTGCGCCGGGAGTTCGCCCAGTATGACCGGAATCGCGACGGCGAAATGACCTATGGCGAGTTTACCGGCCGGTTCGGCACCGTCATTGCCGCCACATTTCTGACCATAGACGCCAATGGTGACGGCCAAATCAGCCCGGTAGAGCTCAGCGCGCGGCTGGCGCTGGCGGGCGGGGATGTGAGTGAGTTGTTCTCCGCCCATGACGGCGACAATGACGGGCTTTTGTCGTTCGTTGAATTTTCCGGCAGCGAGAGCTGACGGTTCCGATTTTAGACCTGAATTCTGCTGGAAGGTGCGCGGACACGAAGAAAGGTTTTCGATGCGCCTTCCAGTTCTTCTTCTGGCCGCTGCCCTGATCTGGACCCCGGCTGTGCACGCGCAAGACGTTGGTGACTTGCTGACCGAACGCGGTTTGACCGGCACGCTTGTTGTCGAGCGCCTGTCGGACGGCCGTCGCTGGACCGCCAATCGCGAACGCGCGGAAGAACGTTTCGTACCGGCTTCGACCTTCAAGATTCCCAATTCCCTGATCATCCTGGAAACGGGCGTCGTGGCGGACCCCGATACCGAATTCCTGACCTGGGACGGCACCGCTCGCGGCGGCAACTGGGACCAGGACCAGAATTTGCGGCTCGGCTTCGCGCGCTCCGCGGTCTGGGCGTATCAGGAATGGGCACGCCGCGTGGGCCATGAGCGCATGACGAACCACGTCGCGGCCATCGGGTACGGCAACGGTGACATCGGCCCCGCTGCGCAGGTTGACCAGTTCTGGCTGACCGGCCCGCTGGAGATTTCGGCCCGCGAGGAGGTGGATTTCCTGACCCGGCTGCACCGCCGTGACCTTCCGTTCCGCGCCGAAGTCATGGAGACGGTCATCGACCTGATGGAGCGGGATCGCGGCGCGGGCTGGGTGCTGCGCGGCAAATCGGGATGGGCCTTGCGCGACGGGGCCGATCTCGGCTGGTTCGTCGGATGGCTGGAAACACCTGACGACGTTTATGTTTTCGCCCTCAATATCGACATGGCGACCCCGGAGCACGACCGGCATTTGCGCGAACCGCTGGCGCGCGCGGCGCTTGAACACGTGACCGGTCTGACGCTGGGTTCCGGGGACTGATTTTCCGGGCCCGAGCCCCTGCATTGCAGCGGTCCGGCGCGTTTGCTCCCCCTGTGCCGAATTGCTAGGATTGAAGCCAGATTTGCGCCGCGCGATTCTGCCGCTGGCGCCTTCCAAGACGGGACCGGTTTTGATGCCGGTGCCACCGGGAAACGAGGGCTTCCTTGAGCGACGATAACAATGACCTGAATGAAGGGCTCACGCCTCCTGGCGACAGTGGCTCCAGCATCGCCATCGAAGAGGAGATGCGCCGGTCCTATCTCGACTACGCGATGAGCGTGATCGTCAGCCGGGCCATCCCCGATGCGCGCGACGGGTTGAAGCCCGTGCACCGGCGGATCCTGTGGTCGATGCACGAGCAGGGCTACACCCACGACAAGCAATACCGCAAATCGGCGCGCGTCGTCGGTGACGTGATCGGTAAATACCACCCGCACGGTGACCAGGCAGTCTATGACGCCCTGGCCCGCATGGCGCAGGACTTCTCGATGGGGCTGACCCTGCTCGATGGCCAGGGCAATTTCGGCTCGGTCGACGGCGATCCCCCGGCGGCCATGCGTTACACCGAAGTGCGCATGGACAAGCCGGCCGAAGCGCTGCTGGCCGATATCGACAAGGCCACCGTCGATTTCGCCGAGAACTATGACGGCTCCGAAAGGGAGCCGGTCGTGCTCCCGGCGCGTTATCCCAACCTTCTGGTCAATGGCGGCGGCGGTATCGCGGTCGGCATGGCGACGAACATCCCGCCGCACAATCTGGGCGAGGTCGTGAATGCGACGCTGGCCCTGCTGGACGATCCGGAGATTTCCGACGGTGCGCTGCTGGACATCGTCCCGGCGCCGGATTTCCCGACCGGGGCACAGATTGTGGGCCGGTCCGGCGCGCGCAACGCCCTGACCACCGGACGCGGTTCGATCATCATGCGGGCGAAAACGTCCGTGGAAACAGTCCGCAAGGAGCGCGAGGCGGTCATCGTTCACGCGATCCCGTACCAGGTGAACAAGGCGTCGATGATCGAGAAGATCGCCGACCTGGTCCGCGAGAAACGGATCGAGGGCATTGCCGATCTGCGCGACGAATCCGACCGGTCCGGCATGCGCGTCGTGATCGAACTGAAGCGCGACGCCAACGCCGAAGTGATACTGAACCAGCTCTACCGCTGGTCGCCCATGCAGCAAAGCTTCAGCGCCAACATGCTGTCGCTGGTCGGCGGCCGCCCTCAGTTGATGGGGCTGCGCGGCTACCTGGAAACCTTCCTGAATTTCCGCGAGCAGGTCGTGGCTCGCCGCGCGAAGTTCGAACTGGCGAAGGCCCGCGACCGCGCGCACGTGATTGTCGGCCTGGCGCTGGCGGTTGCGAATATCGACGAGGTGATCGCGTTGATCCGCGCCGCGCCCAATCCGGCAACGGCGCGCGCCCAGCTGATCGAGCGCGACTGGCCGGCTGCCGACGTGGCTTCGCTGGTCCGGCTGGTAGCCGACCCGCGTTCGGTGCTGACCGACGGGCAGACGTTGAAACTGACCGAGGAACAGGCCAAGGCCATCCTGGACCTGCGTCTGGCACGACTGACGGCGCTTGGCCGCGACGAACTTGGCGACGAAGCCCAGGCATTGGCCGACCAAATCCGGGACCTCCTGGACATCCTGCGCTCGCGGCCGCGCGTTATCGAGATCATCCGCAACGAGCTGATCGAAGCGCGGGATAGTTTTGCTGTTCCGCGTCGGACCGAAATCCTCGATGTCGAACTGGAAGTCGAAGACGAGGATCTGATCGCCCGCGAAGACATGGTCGTGACGGTCACGCACGGCGGCTACGTCAAGCGCACGCCGTTGACGGAATACCGGGCACAGCGCCGGGGCGGCAAGGGCCGCAGCGGCATGTCGATGAAGGACGAGGATTTCGTCGCGACCCTGTTCGTGGCGTCCACGCATGCGCCGCTATTGTTCTTCTCGTCAAACGGCATGGTCTACAAGACGAAGACCTGGCGTCTGCCGCAAGGCGCGCCGAACACGCGCGGCAAGGCACTGGTCAACCTCTTCCCGCTCGACGAGGGCGAGATCATCACCTCGGTGATGGCGCTGCCGGAGGACGAGGACGAGTGGAATACGCTGGACGTCATGTTCGCCACCACGGCGGGCACGGTGCGGCGCAACAAGCTGTCCGACTTCGTCCAGGTGAATCGCAACGGCAAGATCGCGATGAAGCTCGATGGCGAGGACAAGATCGTCGATGTGCGCCTGTGCACCGAGAATGATGACGTCCTGCTGACGACGCTGACCGGCCGGGCAATCCGCTTCCGTGTGACGGATGTGCGCGTCTTTGCGGGCCGCAATTCAGTCGGCGTGCGCGGCGTGAAGATGGACGCGGACAATCGCCTGATCTCGATGGCGATCCTGCGCCATGTCGAGGTCGAGCCCCCCGAAGCGAGCGCCTATCTGAAACATGCAGCCGCGATGCGCCAGGCTGCGACCGGCGAGGACGAGGATACGGCGGCGGTCGACGAGGAAATCGTCGAGGATGCGGCCCTGTCGACCGAGCGGATCGCCGAACTGGGTGCTGCCGAGGAATTTGTCCTGATTGTTGGCGATGACGGTTTTGGAAAGCGGTCCTCGGCCTACAGCTTCCGGGTGATGAATCGCGGCGGGCAGGGCGTGTGGGCACATGACCACAAGCGCGGAACCTCCCTGGCGGCCAGCTTCCCGGTCGAGGACAGCGACCAGATCATGGCTGTGACCGATGGCGGCCAGTTGATCCGCTTCCCGGTCGACACTGTGCGGACCGCCTCGCGCGGCAGCCGCGGTGTCCGTCTGATCCGGCTCAACAAGGACGAGAATGTCGTCTCGGTGGTGCGGATTGGCGAGAGCGAGGACGAGGCCGACGGCGAGGAAACCCCCGAGGCGACCGAGGGTGGCAGCGAATGAAGCATTGCGGGATACTCGCGCATAGCGCCGAAGGCGCTGCACTGTGTTTCCTGACCTTTTGTCATGAGGGTGCCCGCCACATGGGGACGCACATGCACCCCGACATTTCGATCGACTGCATTGCAATGGGTCAAAGCATGCCGGCTTGGGATGCGGGCGACTACGCGGCGATCCGCGCAATTCATGCACGATCCGCTGCTCGTCTCGCAAAGGCGGGGGCGGATTTTTTTGTCTGTCCTGACAATACGAGCCATATTGCACTGGAAACGGCGGGACCCGAATTCGCTCTACCCGGTCTCAATATCGGCGATGTCGTCGCTGGCGAAGCTGCAGCAAATGGATACCGAAAGGTCGGTATTCTCGGCACACGCTACACGATGAACGGACCGGTCTATCCGCGTGCCTTGTCGGCGCTGGGGATCGACCACGAAGTTCCAGATCGCGATGAACAGGCCGCGATCAACCGCATCATTTTCGACGAACTTTGCAACGGCGTGTTCACCGACGTATCCCGGTCGGTCTATGTTGCCGTGATTGAAAGGCTGAAGTCGCGCGGCTGTGATGCGGTCGCTCTCGTGTGCACCGAAATTCCCCTTCTCGTGACGGAGGATGTCTCTCCCTTGCCGACGCTGGACTCCACGCGCCTTCTGGCTCGCGCCGCATTCGCGGTTGCCGCCGGCCATGCGCCGCTGCCGCATTGGACCGGCGGGCTTGTCACATCAAATAAGGGGGACGGTCGATGAAACGCGTCGCCCTTTATCCCGGGACGTTCGACCCGTTGACCAATGGTCATGTCGACATCATCCGGCGCGCCGTGAAACTGGTCGACCACCTGGTGATCGGCGTCGCGATCAACGAGGACAAGGGGCCGCTCTTTTCGCTCGAGGAACGTGTGGCGATGGCGGAAGCCGAAGCGGCACGGATCGCCGGTGAAACCACCATCGAGGTGCGGCCCTTCTCATCGTTGCTGATGCATTTCGCCGAGGAGATCGGTGCGCAAAGCATCGTGCGCGGACTGCGCGCCGTGTCGGACTTCGAATATGAATTCCAGATGGTCGGGATGAACCAACGCCTCAATCCCGACATCGAAACCGTTTTTCTAATGGCCGACCCCCGCCATCAGGCGGTGGCGTCGCGCCTCGTGAAGGAAATCGCCCGGCTGGGCGGCGATGCGAAAGCCTTCGTGCCGCCTGCCGTGCACAAGAAACTGATGGAGAAATTCGCGTGATCAAGACCCTTTGGCCGGTCAGTCTGCTGGCGCTGACCATGACAGCAACCGCGTGCGGTTCGGAAACCGCGAACGAAGCCGAAACCGAGAACGCGGCCGCCTCCGGCGCGCAATCCGACGGCGGTGCGGGGGCGCAGATGTCAGCCTTGCTGCAGACCGCCCCGACCGCGGCGCCCATTACGGAGACGCTGCCGGACTATGACCTGCCGGACGATGCGTGGCGCACGCTCGACCCGGAAAACACCCTCTATATCGACACGGACCACGGCCGTGTCGTCGTTGAAATGGCTCCGGAATTCACGCCCAACCATGTCGCGCGCATGCGCGAACTGGCCCGGGCACGCTTCTATGACGGGCTTGTCTGGCACCGGGTCATCGACGGTTTCATGGCGCAGGGCGGCGGCGCTCGGACCAATCCGGGCCTGTCCACCGACCTGCCGGACATGACTGCCGAATTCACCGTCCGCCGCGATCCCAATGCGATGCCGGTGGCAGAAATCCAGGACCGGGTGGTCAATCCTCGCGGGGATACGCGCACGGCCCGCGCCGGTTTCTGGAACGGTTTCCCGATCGGCACCGATCCGTCCGTTCAGGCCGCGATCACCGGCGATGGCCGGGTTTCAAGCTGGCTGCTGCATTGCGAAGGGGCTGCCGCGATGGCGCGCACGTCCAATCCCGATAGCGCCGGCAGCCAGTTCTACATCACGCGCGGACACGCCGAACATCTGAACGCGCAGTACACGGTCTGGGGCCGGGTGCGTGTCGGCCAGTCGGCGATCGATGACATTGCCGTTGGAACGATGGGCGAAAATCCGGGCTTCACGCCGGACGGTATCCGCTCGATGCGGATTGCCGCCGACCTGCCGGAAGACGAGCGCGTCAATGCGCAGGTCGCAGATACCAATTCGCCGGCCTTCGCGGCATGGCTCGACAGCCAGAGAAACGCGTCGGGCGAACTGCCCGACATTTGTGAAATCGACATTCCTGTCCGTATCGAGGAGTAGGCCGAATGGCTTCTGAAAATCTGATCTTCACGCTGGAAGACGGCGACGTGACCATCCGGCTGCGGCCCGACCTGGCGCCCAAGCATGCGGCGCGTATCGCCGAACTGGCCAATTCGGGCTTTTACGACGGGCTGACCTTCCACCGCGTCATCGACGGCTTTGTCGCCCAGGGTGGTTGCCCTGACGGCAACGGCACGGGCGGTTCTGGCCAGCACATTCCCGCGGAGTTCAACTCGGCCAAGCATGTGCGCGGCGCGTGTTCGATGGCGCGTACGAGCGACCCGAATTCTGCCGACAGCCAGTTCTTCATCTGCCTGGATGCCGTGCCCTATCTCGACAACCAGTACACCTATTGGGGCGAGGTGATTGACGGCATGGAGCATGTCGATGCCCTGCCGAAGGGCGAGCCGCCGCGCAATCCCGGCAAGATCGTCAAGGCCCGCACGGTCGCAGCCTGACGAAACACCGAATACCGGTCGTGTGACCGTGAGCCTGATGCAGTCGGCCGGCGCCTCGCCGGCCGATTTGCTGACCGGTGCGGTTGTCGCGGGCTACCCGATTGGGCTGATCAGTCACGCAATTCCTGCGGAACGGGACCGGCTTCCTGCATCCCCAGAGGCGTCAGGAATATTCGCGCCCAGATGGGGCGGTGATCACTGCCGGTATCAGGACCGCGCTGAACCTCCCATCCCAGGACATCCTCGCCAACGAAGATGTGGTCGATGCCGGTCATCATGGTCGGAACGGGCGGCGTGACACCGAACCGGTTGTTCCAAAGGCTTTGCGACGGCCATGTTGCGATGCCCCGGGTGATCCGGCGCAGTCCCAGGTCCCGGTCGAAACGCGACAAGGCGGACGACGGCGACGAGGCGTTGAAATCGCCCATGACGATCAGACGGTCTTGCGGAAACGCGCTCAGCAATCGGGCAAGACCCCGCCGCTGATCGTTCTGGTGCCGGAGCGGATCGGGCCAGGTCATGTGGACCGAGACGACCGTGATGAAACCGCCATCGGCGAGCCGGATCGTCGCCCAGGCTGCGGGCGGGGCGTGGAAGAAGTCCGCGTCGCGGTGACCGTCCAGCGTCCGCCACCACCACCAGTCGAGGCAGCCCGAATCGGTGATCTCAAGCCGGCTGACGATGGTTGATGCGTAGTTCTCGCAGTCGGCGCGGTACGGGTAGTCCTCCGACAGCAAGTCCGGGACGGTCCATGCCGTACCAAAGGCTTCCTGCAAGGCGACGATGTCCGCATCCAGTGCGGTAAGACGGGTTGCGGCCGATACAGGTGAGGTGTTCCGGCCCCACAGATTGTGGGTGACGATGGTGATGTCAGGTCCGCCTCCAGAGGTTGGCGGGGCCGCAGCCACGCTTCGCCACACCTCGCCCAGACCAGGCAGCGCGACCATTATCGCCAGCACCGGTGCGATCCAGCGCAGGCGCTTCTTGCCGAAGATCACCACGGTGAGGGCCGCGAGAATTGCAGCCAGCGTCAACGGCGCCCAGAACTGGCGGAAGAGGTCGGCGACATTCCAGACTGGGGCCAGCCAGATCAGGACGGCAAGAACGCCAAGGCCAAGGGTCACGGTAAAAGCAAAAAAGCGGCGCACACGAAGACCCTTGCAGACAAAACCGGTGGCGTAGGAAAATAGCGGCGTCCTATGAACAGGACACTGACACCGAGGCAATTTACAGGCCGCAAACGTGCGACTTTCAGATTTCGACTATGACCTGCCCGACGAGCGGATTGCCCTGCGCCCGGCACGGCCGCGCGACAGTGCGCGGCTGCTGCATATACGCGCGGACGGATCGCTGGGCGATCATGGCGTGAAGGATCTCGCGAGCCTGCTGCGCCCCGGTGACCTGCTGGTCAGCAATGACACGCATGTCCTGCGCGCCGCGTTGACCGGCGAGCGGGCGGCGCGCGCGGTCGGCGGAGGCGGTGCGGCGAAGATTTCGGTCAATCTGCATACCCGGGACAATGCGCGCTGCTGGCGGGCTTTCGTGAAGCCGGCCAAGCGATTGAAGGTCGGGGACGAGATCCGCTTTGGCTCGCTGAAGGCGAGTATCGAGGCCAAGCGGCCGGGCGGCGAAGTTGTGCTCGAATTCGACTGCGAGGGCGAAGCGCTGGACCGGGCGATCGCGATTGCCGGGCAACCGCCTTTGCCGCCCTATATCGCGTCCAAGCGCGCCCCCGATGCCCAGGACGCAGATGACTACCAGACGGTGTTTGCAGATCCTGACAAGACCGGCTCCGTGGCCGCCCCGACAGCGGGGCTACACTTCACGGACGACCTGATGGCAGCGCTGCGCCGGGCGGGCGTGGAATTCACCGCGGTCACGCTGCATGTCGGCGCGGGGACTTTCCTGCCGGTGAAGTCCGAGAATATCGCCGAGCACCAGATGCATTCGGAATGGTATGAGGTCTCAGAGGCAGCGGCAGAAACGATCAATCGGGCCCGCGCCGACGGGCGGCGGATCATACCGGTGGGGACGACGGCCTTGCGGACGCTGGAAAGCGCCGCCAGCGAGGACGGCGAACTGGAAGCGTGCGTCGGCGAGACCGAGATATTCATCACCCCCGGTTATCGCTTCCGCGCCGCCGATGCGTTGCTGACCAATTTCCACCTTCCGAAATCGACCCTGCTGATGCTGGTCAGCGCGATGGCGGGAACGGACGTGATCAAGCGCGCCTACGCCCACGCCGTGAAGGTCGAATATCGCTTCTTTTCCTATGGCGATGCCTGTCTGATCGAACGCGCGGACAGATAGACGGCTTGCGTAATCGCGCCGGATGGAGTTTGACCCCGCGCCATGACCGCTTTTTCGTTTGATATCGCCGCCACCGATGGCGCGGCCCGCACCGGCGCGCTGCGCACGACACGCGGCGACATTCGCACGCCCGCCTTCATGCCCGTTGGTACGGCCGGTACCGTCAAGGCGCTCTACATGGACCAGGTGCGCGAGGCGGGCGCCGATATCATTCTGGGAAATACCTATCACCTGATGCTGCGCCCGGGCGCGGAGCGCGTGAAAAAGCTGGGCGGACTGCATGCCTTTTCCCGCTGGTCCGGGCCGATGCTGACCGACAGCGGCGGTTTCCAGGTCTGGTCGCTGGCCGGATTGCGCAAGATGACCGAGGAGGGCGTCCAGTTCGCCAGCCATATCGACGGCTCGCGGCACATGTTGTCGCCGGAACGCTCGATCGAGATCCAGGCGGACCTGCTGGGCGCCGACATTTCGATGCAGCTTGACGAATGCACGCCCTTCCCGTGCGAGAAGGAGGCGGCCCGCGCCTCGATGGAGCTGTCGCTGCGCTGGGGAAAGCGTTCGAAGGAGGCTTTCGGTGAGCGCGAGACACAAAACCTGTTCGGCATCGTCCAGGGCAGTGTCTATCCGGATTTGCGCCGAGAAAGCGCCGAGCGCCTGATCGAGACCGGGTTTGACGGCTATGCCGTGGGCGGCCTCGCCGTAGGTGAGGGGTTCGAGATGATGTGCAGCGTCCTTGAGTCCGTGGTGCCGCATTTGCCGGCGGACCGTCCGCGTTACCTGATGGGAGTCGGCAAACCGATTGACCTGGTCGAAGCCGTGGCGCGCGGAATCGACATGTTCGATTGCGTGATGCCGACCCGGTCTGGCCGGCACGGCCAGGCGTGGAGCGATTATGGCCCGGTCAATCTGAAGGCGGCGCGCTTTGCCGAAGATGCTGCGCCTCTGGATGCAAGCCTCGATTGCCCGGCGAGCCGGGACTATTCGCGCGCCTATATCCACCACCTTGTGCGGGCAGGGGAATACCTCGCCGCCATGCTTCTGAGCTGGCACAACATCGCCTACTACCAGTCGCTGATGGCGCGCATGCGTGCGGCCATCGCCGACGGGCGGTTCGAGGACTTCCGGCGCGAATTCAACGCGCGCTGGGACAGCGGGGCGTTCGAGTGAGGCCTGTCATCTTTCCGAGATTACTCGGGAAGATAACGGTCGGACTTTCTAACGCGCCGTAGCGGTGTTCAGACCGTATTCGTCAAAGGCGCGGGTCAAGTACATCTCGTCGCATTCAAATCCGTCATACAGGCCGCGCAGATAGGCGCGGCGGCTGTCGGCCATTTCACGGCGCGCCTCGGCGGCGCGTTCGATCTCGCCGGCGCGGCCGATGAAGCGCACGACAGGCCGGGCGGGATTGAGACCCACAATGGTCGAGCGGTAGAGGTCCCGCGCACCCGAAGAGAGCGCGCCGCCGCCACGTTCACGCCACATGGCACTGCGTTCCGCCCAACTGCGGTCCTCATCTGTTTCAGTGTCCGCAGGTTCCGGCTCGATCATGGCATCGGGACCCAGCACGACGGTCAGGCGCGCAATATCCTTGGCGATGGCGCCGCAAACCCGGCGCGCGCCGTTTCCGCCATAAGGCGTGGGAACGGTCTCGTCGCCCGGATCGACCATGATCGGACCGGGACGGTCACGCGGCAGTCCGATGGCGTCGGACACCGCTGAACGGGTTTCCACGAACCCCACTTCAGTCGCCTCATAGGGGTCAACGCGCGAGGCGCACGCCGCCAGAGCGGAGCACAGGACGATGGCGAGGGCGGGCGTTCTCATACCGGAATGCTGACGCGACATTCGGGCGGATTTCCGGCGCGGCTGCGGCGCAGGCTGGGCTTTGACGCGCCAGTCGGTTGACCGGGCAGGCGCTTCGCTATAGGCCTCCCCGTCTCCCTCGGGAGCCCATAGCTCAGCTGGTAGAGCAACTGACTTTTAATCAGTAGGTCCAGGGTTCGAATCCCTGTGGGCTCACCATTTCCCGCTTATTTCCTAGGTCGATCATAGTGCCGGGCCGGCTTGAATTCGGCGTGCGGCATCGCGCGTGTTATCCTCACGACGGGCCTCAGGGAGGGGATGGCGTTGAGAATTCTATTCGCAGTATTTTTGATGTTTGCTGCAAGCAGCGTTGCGTTCGCGGACGGCGACGATGGACAAGACGCCGGTGGCACGGCGCAGGCTCAGGCCGGGCGGACGCAGATGACGCCCGCATCATTCCGGACGCGGGTTCGCGACGGCCATATAACTGTCCAGGCGCGAACCAATATACAGGGCAGCTGGGCCTGTGTGTGCCAGGGGGAGGGGCGTTGCCCGGTCGCCAGCTATGAACCCGAAGACCAGAGCCTGACCTGTCAGCAAACGTCGGGTCCGAATGGTTGCGATTCGACCTGTTCACTCGAAATCAGCGTGGGCGACACGCCGATCAATCCAGCGCAGGCGCAGACGCCAAGCGGTCACTAACCCGCCGCGGTTCTGGCTATTCGCCAGGCAAATTTCGCAAGAAGAAGCGAACCGCGTTCTCTCCCATCACGGCGCGGATGTCCTCTTCGGCCATGCCGGTGCCGATCAACGCATCGGTCAGCGCTGCGAGCTCGGACGCGTCAAACCGGGTGGTGACGGTGCCATCAAAGTCCGATCCCAAGGCAATTGCCTCGACGCCGAATTGCTCGGCCGCATAGGCGATGGCCCGTGCGATGCCGGACGGCGTGTCGTAGCAGATCACGTCCGCCCAGAAGCCGATCCCGATCAGCCCGCCGCGTTCGGCAATCTGCGCCATCAGGTCATCGGAGATATTGCGCGGCGACTCGCACAGGCTGCGGATCCCGGTGTGGGAGACCATGACCGGGGCATCGGTCAGTTCCAGAACGTCGCGCACGACCTGTTCGGAGGAGTGTGCGAGATCGAGGATCATGCCGCGTTCGGCGAGTGCCAGGACCGCTTCCCGGCCGAACTCGGTCAGCCCCGCGTCGGACAGGCCGTGCAAGGAGCCGCCCAGCTCGTTGTCGAAGAAGTGCTGCAGGCCGATGACCCTGTAGCCCTCGTCATAAAGGCGCTGGATATTGTCGAGGTCTCCCTCAAGGGGGTGGGCGCCTTCCGTTGCAAGAATGCCGGCCACAACATTGCGGTTGGCCTCGCGGGCGGACATTGCGGCCTGAAGGTCGCCCGTTGTCCGGATGACCCGAAGATCGCCGCCGGAATCACGTTCCAGGCGATGCAGGCGGCGCGCGTGGAAGCGCGCGCGGGCAAACAGCGATGTCCAGGTGTCGACCGGCCAGCGCTGGGCGAAGGCAAGAAGGGTGATGTCGTCCGAAGAGGCGTCATTCTCGTTGTAATTCAGGTCTGAAGGGGACTTCGTGACCGAAGCAAAAACCTGGAGGAAGATGCCGCCGTCCTGAAGGCGGGGCAGGTCGGTGTGGCCGCGCCGGTGGCGCTCGGCCGGGTTTCGCATCCAGAGCAGCGTGTCGGCGTGCAGGTCGGCGACGCGCAGCGTTTCGTGCAGGGCCAGCGCCTCCTGGGAGATGGCGAAGGGCGGGTGATCCCGGACGACATTCATCTGGTCATCGGCCCGCAGCGGCAGATAGAAAAAGAACGCTGCTGCTGCGACGACCGCCACCACGGCGGCTCCGCCGATCATCCACCATCTGGTCATCACCACTCCCCCGCCGGGACGCCCTGTTCCCGGTCTTGTCCTCGTTCCGGGGCGCAAACTAGCGGTGCGAGCCCGCCCCCGGCAAGGAAGGGAAGGTGACACGTTGAACATGTTGTAAAGGCAAATGAATCCGGGGCGTCACACAGGTGTTGCGATTCGGACACGCACGACATCCATCGTGCGCGAGCGGGGCGAAGTTCAACCGCCATTCGATTGCATTTCGGGACGGTTTTCCGGGCAATTCACCCCGGACGGGATCGAATTTCTGCCGGAGACATTTTGCTTCCAGAACGCAACCGGGGCGAATATGATAGTAATATCAATGCGGTACTTCGCTCGCTCCGGTTTTGGGCGCACGTCGCCCTGATCGCTGCCGCCCGCGCCATTGCAACCGCGCCACAGCGGTGCGCCGTCACGCATAAACGTCGCCTTTTGGGTGGCGCAACTATCGAATTTCCTGTAACCATTTCGGCAGAGCACCCGTTCAAGCGGGTGGTCAACGTGCCGTGGCGCAGGGTCACGGCAGCCAAAAACACTCACGCGATGGGAGCTCTGCTCTCAGAGGGGGAATGATGAAAAAACGGTTTCTGACAGCGGCTGCCATCGGACTCGCGCTGTCGGTTCCGGCCTGGACGTCGGCTGGTGCTGACGAGGGCTGGTATGTCAGCGCTTCGGTGGGCTACGGCGCACCCGGCAATTCAGATGTTGACCTGCAAGGAACTGGCGCGCGCGAAATCAACGGCGAGTCGGACTGGCGTCAGGCACTGGCCTTCGGTTACGACTACGCCAATGGTTGGCGTCTCGAAGCCGAGACCGCGCACCGCTACAACGACACCGGCGCGATCGGTGCGTTCGAAGATTCGTCCAGCGATTTCCACATCTGGTCGGCGATGCTCAACCTGTACCGGGACTTCAATCCGGACGGTTGGTATCACCCGTACCTGGGTGCCGGTGCCGGCTTCGGTCAGGTCAACGGTTCCCTCGCGGGTTGGACCACGGGTTCGCGCCCGGTTCCGAACACCGGTACGGCTGACTCGCGCTACGTGATTTCGCGCGATGACGATATCGGCTTCATGTGGCAGCTGATCGCCGGCGTTGGCTGGGGTCTGGGCGACAACTGGTATTTCGATACCCAGTATCGCTATTTCTCCACGCTGGATCTCGACTTCGATCCGGGCGTCGACGTAGACGCGCTGGGTGGTCACGAAGTGTGGCTCGGCCTGCGGTACGTGTTCGCGGCTCCGCCGCCTCCGCCGCCGCCCCCGCCGCCGCCTCCGCCCCCGCCGCCTCCGCCGCCGCCTCCGCCTCCGCCGCCCCCGCCGCCTCCGGCGTGTGACGACGTTGGCTTCGTGGTCTACTTCGAGTGGGATCGTTCGAACCTCACCGATCAGGCCCGTGCGGTCATCAACCAGGCGATCGANCAGGCTCGTTCGTGCGGTGTTGCTTCGGTCCAGATCGACGGTCACGCTGACCGTTCTGGCGCCGCGGCCTACAACGTCGGTCTCTCCGAGCGCCGCGCCCGCGCGGTCCGCGACGAGATGGTCCGTCTCGGCGTGCCGGCTTCCGGCATCGCTCTGCAGGCCTTC